>NZ_JABEZU010000001.1 GCF_013149785.1 Isoptericola halotolerans | reverse complement strand
CGTTCGACTTGCATGTGTTAAGCACGCCGCCAGCGTTCGTCCTGAGCCAGGATCAAACTCTCCGTAAAAGAGAGAAAACAACCAACGACCCCCAAAGGGCCACCAGTCGCCAATCGATACTGGCCAGACCAAACAGACTAGCTGTTCAATCCAGTCCAAAGGAACCAAAAAGGTTCAAAATTTGGCATTGACTATCAAGCACACTGTTGAGTTCTCAAACAACCGACGCACACCATCCAGCACCGGAACAACCGCTCCGGCCCCATCCGGGGCAACCCTTCAACCTTACCCGATCCGATCTCCGCTGTCCACCGCGCTGCGCTGGACATCCTGAGACCCATCGGGCCCTCGACTGACCGGGCACACAACTGTACCTGATCCGAAGGTCCGAGGTCGTCCGCCTCGGGATCGGCCACCGGTACCCGGCCTCAGGCCGTCTCCTCGGTGTCCGTGCCTCCCTGTCGGGCGAACAACCAGAACATTACACAGCCCCTGGCCGCGGTGCCAAATCCGCAGGCCAGGGGCTGGATCGTCACTGGGCGACGGCGACCGCGAGCGTCTTCTTGCCACGTCGCAGCAGGACGAAGCGCCCGTGGAGCAGGTCCTGGGCCTGCAGCACCGCGTCCTCTGCCTCGACCTTGACGTTGTTGACGTACGCGCCACCGTCCGCCATCGCTCGCCGGCCGGCGGCGCGCGACGGCACGAGACCGCTGTCGACCAGGGCGTCGAGCACCGGGGTACCGACCGTGACATCCACGCGGGGAAGCTCGGCCGTGGCAGCGTCGAGGGTCGTGGCATCGAGCCCGGCGAGCTCACCGCGACCGAAGAGGGCCTGGCTCGCCGCGATGACCGCGTCCGTCGCCTCCTGCCCGTGGACCAGCGTGGTCACGTCGGCGGCCAGCGTGCGCTGCGCCTCGCGGGCACCGGGACGCTCACGGACCGCGACGGCGAGATCCTCGATCTCCTCGCGCGATCGGAAGGTGAAGATCTTCAGCCAGCTCACGACGTCGGCGTCCGCGGCGTTCAGCCAGTACTGGTAGAAGGCGTAGGGACTCATCATGTCGGGCGCCAGCCAGACCGCACCGCCCTCGGTCTTGCCGAACTTGGTCCCGTCCGCCTTGGTGATCAACGGGGTCGTCAGCACGTGGACGACCTCACCCTCGGTCCGACGCACGAGCTCGACCCCGGAGAGCAGGTTCCCCCACTGGTCGTTGCCTCCGGTCTGCAGCGTCACGCCATGACGGCGGAACAGCTCCAGGAAGTCGATGCCCTGCAGGATCTGGTAGCTGAACTCCGTGAAGCTGATGCCCTCGTCGGACCGCAGACGGCGCGCGACGGTGTCCTTGGCGAGCATCGTGCCCAGGCGGTAGTGCTTGCCCACGTCCCGCAGGAAGTCGATCGCCGACATCCCCTGGATCCAGTCGAGGTTGTTGACCATGACCGCCGGGTTGTCGCCCTCGAAGTCCAGGAACCGAGAGATCTGTGCCTGGAGCCGTCCGGTCCACTCGGCGACCGTCTCCTTGGTGTTCAGCACCCGCTCGCCCGACTGGCGAGGGTCGCCGATCATCCCTGTCGCGCCACCCACCAGTGCGACCGCACGGTGTCCGGCGCGCTGCAGGTGACTCAGCACGATGAGCTGGACCAGATGGCCGTGGTGCAGGCTCGGCGCCGTCGGGTCGAAGCCGCAGTAGTACGCGATCGGCCCGTTCGAGAGTGCCTCTCGCAGCGCAGCCTCGTCGGTGGACTGCGCCACCAGGCCGCGCCAGTGCAGCTCGTCGAGAACGTCGATCACGGTGTACTCCTTCGGATGGGTCCTGGGCCCGGGCGGGCCGCCTCCCTAGTGTGCACGACGCCGCGGGTGAAAAACGTTGCCATATCAGTGAAGTGAGGCTTACCTTGCCTGGGAATGTTAGCGCCCTACATCGTCGAGGAACCCTTGATATCCCACTTCACCTACGGCCTCCTGACCCCCGTGCTCTCCTTCGGGCTCTCCTTCGTCGGATGCGCCATCGGACTCTCGGCCACGGCGCGAAGCCGGCTCTACGACGGGCGTGCCCGACGCCTCTGGCTCTGGATGGGTGCCCTGGCGATCGGAGGCATCGGCATCTGGGTGATGCACTTCGTCGCCATGCTGGGGTTCACCGTCTCGAGCATGGAGATCCGGTACGACCTTCCCCTGACGATCGCCAGCGTGGGGCTCGCCGTGCTCGTCGTCGCTGGTGGCCTCTTCATCGTCGACCGAGGTTCGGGACGACCTGCGGCCGTCCTGACCGGTGGCACCGTCACCGGTCTCGGCGTGGCGAGCATGCACTACCTCGGCATGCACGCCATGCACACGGAGGTCGCGATCCGCTACGACGGGGGCCTGGTCGCCCTGTCCGTCCTGATCGGTGTGGTCGCAGCGACGGCAGGGCTGTGGCTCACGTACACCGTCCGGTCCGCGCTGGGCGGCATCCTGGCGGCCGCCGTGATGGCGCTCGCCGTCTCCGGGATGCACTACACCGGCATGGCCGCCATGGACGTGGCCGATCACGCGGGTCACACGACTGCACCCGTCGACGGCCTGACGACCCAGGAGCTCGTCGGGCCGCTCGTGGTCGTGCTCACGGTCTCGGTCCTCGCCCTGGTCGTGGTGGCGATGATCGCGCGTGCCCCGCACGAGATCCGGGCCGACCGGGAGTTCGCGCAGTGGCGCCAGGCGCTGCACGGCCGTGAGGAGCGCGAGCTCGAGGCCGTCGGTGCACGACCTGGCGGCGCGCCGACCACGACCGGCGCCCCCGAGTCCGACCGGCTGCGTCAGCGCGAGCGTCGGACGACCGGGCGGTAGGCCGACACGGTCGGCTCGTCGACCAACCACGAGCGCCAGCCGAAGCGCTCGGGGTCCGCGCCGTCCCCGCCGACCCCCACCCGTGGACCGGTCGCGACGGTCCGGGGCAGCGGGTCGACCGGGAGACGCACGGAAAGCACCCCGGCAGGCTCGGTCGCGTCCTCGGAGTCGTCGTCCAGGTCCAGCGCCAGCGCGACCGCGAGACGAGCCGGCCCGCGGGCGATCTGACGGTCCGAGTCGCACGCTCCGACCGACTCCCGTCGAGACCGCGCCAACGGCGCGCCCTCGACGACCTCGCCCGCTCGCAGCAGGACAGCACCGGCGTCACCCACGGATCCGCACACCAGGTTCACGCAGTGGTGCAGGCCCAGGTGTCGATAGACGTAGAGCCGGCCCGGCGGGCCGAACATCGACCGGTTGCGGGTCGACGGACCTCGGAAGGCGTGCGACGCCGGATCGTCGGGTCCCCCGTAGGCCTCGACCTCGGTCAGGCGCAGCACGACGTCCCCGTCACCGTGCCGCCGGACGACGTAGGCGCCGAGCAGGTCACGGGCGACGTCGTGCACCGACCTCGCATACCAGGAAGCGCCCGGGACGCGCCACGCGTCGGCGGCGACATCGCCCGCCTGCCCTGACGTGACGCTCATCGGACCTCCTGGGACGCGCGGATCCGACCGAAGCCGTCCAGACGGACGTCGGCGCGCTCGCGCGTCTGCTCGGCAGCGTAGTGGGCCGCCTCGTCCTCCATCCACCGCAACCAGTGCGGTCGCGCGGCCTCACCGTCCCGCGCCAGGCCGCGTCGCAGCCTCTCGGCGTCCGCGGCCTCCACCCAGATCCGCAGTGCGGTCCAGGCGTCCACCTGCCGGGCGGCCGCGCCGCAACCCTCGACGACCAGGCTGGGGGCCGGCGGCACCAGGTGTCGCTCGGCCCGGGCTGCCGTCATCCAGTCGTACCGCCGGTACTCCCCCGGTCGGCCGCTCGCGAGCGGAGCGAGCACCCACTCGCCCAGCCGGGCCGCACCGCCGCCGGGCCCGTCCTGCCACCCTTCGTACAGGTCGTCCATGTGCACGACCTGGCAGTCCAGCTCGACCGCGAGCTGTGTCGCGAGCGTCGTCTTGCCGGACCCGGCGGGCCCGTCCACGCACACGAGCCGGGTGCGCCGCCACGGCGGCGGCACCCCCGGCCCAGGCAGGCGCGGCGGTGCCGCACGCACTCTCCGCACGACGGCGGCGAGCACGTCAGGACCGACGCTCATCGGTCAGCCCTCGGCCCAGAACCGGTACTCCGTGGCTCGCTCCTTGGCAGCCTCGAGCTGCTCGGCCACCCGCTGCGGAGCGGTCCCGCCGACACCGTCCCGAGAGGCGACGGAACCCTCGACGGTCAGCACCTCGCGCACCCCCGGGGTGAGGTGCGACGAGATCGCCGCGAGGTCGGCGTCCGAGAGGTCCCAGAGCTCGATGCCGCGCTCCTCGCAGACCCGCACGCACGCCCCGGCGACCTCGTGCGCCACCCGGAACGGCACGCCGGAACGCACCAGCCACTCGGCGACGTCGGTGGCCAGCGAGAACCCCTGCGGGGCGAGCTCGGCCATCCGGTCGGTGTCGAACGTCAGGGTGCGCACCATGCCCGCGAACGCCGGCAGCAGCACCGTCAGCGTGTCCACCTGGTCGAAGACCGGCTCCTTGTCCTCCTGCAGGTCGCGGTTGTACGCGAGCGGAAGGCCCTTGAGCGTGGCCATCAGACCCGTCAGGTCACCGATCAGACGCCCGGACTTGCCGCGCGCCAGCTCGGCGATGTCCGGGTTCTTCTTCTGGGGCATGATGCTCGACCCGGTCGACCACGCGTCGTCGAGCCGCACGAACCCGAACTCCTTGGTGTTCCACGCGATGATCTCCTCCGAGAGCCGCGACAGGTCCACCCCGATCATCGCCGCGACGAAGGCGAACTCCGCGACGACGTCGCGAGCCGCCGTGCCGTCGATCGAGTTCTCGACCGGACCGTCGAAACCCAGCTCGGCGGCCACGGCGGCAGGGTCGAGCCCCAACGACGAGCCCGCGAGCGCCCCCGAGCCGTACGGGGAGCGGGCCGCGCGCACGTCCCAGTCGATGAGCCGGTCGACGTCCCGCAGCAACGGCCAGACGTGCGCCAGCAGGTGGTGCGCCAGCAGCACCGGCTGCGCGTGCTGCAGGTGCGTGCGCCCCGGCATGACGGCCTCACCGGCAGCCTGGGCCTGCGCGATGAGCTCGTCGGCCACGGTGACGACCTGCTGGGCGATCGTCCTGGCGTTCTGGCGCAGGTACAGCCGCACCTGCGTGGCGATCTGGTCGTTGCGAGAGCGGCCGGCCCGCAGCTTGCCACCCAGCTCGTCACCCGCCCGCTCGATCAGACCGCGCTCCAGGGCGGTGTGCACGTCCTCGTCGCCGAGCTCGGGCAGGAACACGCCCGACTCGACGTCGGCCTCGAGGCGGTCCAGGGCGTCGAGCATCCCGGTCAGCTCGTCGTCGTCGAGCAGGGCCGCGCGGTGCAGCACGCGTGCGTGCGCCCGTGAGCCGGCGATGTCGTAGGCCGCGAGCCGCCAGTCGAAGTGCGTGGACTGCGACAGTGCTTGGAGCTCCGGTGCGGGGCCGCCGGTGAACCGGCCGCCCCACAGGCTCACCGACGCCGGGGCGTCGACGGCTCCACCTGTGCCGTCGGTGCCGTCGCTGGAGGGCTTCTCGATCTCAGCCATGGTTCACAGGTCCCCGGTGCCGAAGTCGACGCCGTTGCCGAAGCGCTCGTCGCGGGCTGCGGCCTGCTTCGCGGCCAGGCCGTAGATCTCGATGAAGCCCTTGGCGTGCGACTGGTCGAACGAGTCGCCCTCGTCGTAGGTGGCGAGGTTGAAGTCGTACAGCGCCGCCTCCGAGCGACGTCCCGTCACGGTGGCGCGGCCCCCGTGCATGACCATCCGGATGTCGCCGGAGACGTACTTCTGGGTCTCCTCGACGAACACGTCGAGGTTCTTCTTCAGCGGGCTGAACCACATGCCGTCGTAGACCAGCTCGGTCCAGCGCTGCTCGACGCCCTTCTTGAAGCGTGCCTGCTCGCGCTCGAGGGTGACGTTCTCGAGCTCCTGGTGGGCCGCGATGAGGGCCATGGCGCCGGGCGCCTCGTAGACCTCGCGGGACTTGATGCCCACCAGCCGGTCCTCGACGATGTCGATCCGGCCCACGCCCTGCGCACCGGCGCGGCGGTTCATCTCCATGATGGCCTGCAGCGGGGTGACCGCCACACCGTCCAGCGCGACGGGGACGCCGCCGGCGAACGTGATGACGACCTCGTCCGCGACGGGTGGGAAGGTCGGGTCGTCGGTGTAGGAGTAGACGTCCTTGGTGGGCTCGTTCCAGATGTCCTCGAGGAAGCCCGTCTCCACGGCGCGACCCCAGACGTTCTGGTCGATCGAGAACGGGTTCTTCTTCGTCGTGGCGATCGGCAGGTCGTGCTTCTCGGCGTAGTCGATCGCCTTCTCGCGCGTCAGGGCGAGGTCACGGACCGGGGCGATGGTCCGCAGGTCGGGCGCCAGGGACGTGGTGGCCACCTCGAAGCGCACCTGGTCGTTGCCCTTGCCGGTGCAACCGTGCGCCACGGTCTGCGCCCCGAACTGCCGGGCGGCGCGGACCATGTGCTTGACGATGACCGGCCGCGAGATCGCCGAGACCAGCGGGTACCGGTCGAGGTAGAGGCCGTTGGCCTTGAGCGCAGGCATGCAGTACTCGTCGGCGAACTCGTCGCGGGCGTCGGCCACGTACGCCTCGACGGCACCGCAGTCGAGGGCACGCTGACGGATCATCTCCATGTCCTCACCGCCCTGGCCGACGTCGACGGCGACGGCGACGACCTCGGCACCGGTGGCCTCGGCGATCCAGCCGATCGCGACGGAGGTGTCCAGGCCGCCGGAGTAGGCGAGCACGACGCGTTCAGTCATGAGTGTTCTTCCTTGCTGTGCGGTGGGTGTCGAGTCTGGCAGGCTCAGGCGTCCGGTGACGCGGTGAGCTCGAGGAACCGGGCGGCGAGCTCGTCGCCGCCCGCGGGGTCCCGGGCGATCACGAGGATCGTGTCGTCCCCGGCGATGCAGCCGAGGACCCCGGGGAAGACGGAGTGGTCGATGGCGGAGGCCAGGTAGTTCGCGGCCCCCGGTGGGGTGCGCAGCACCACCTGGTTGCCCGAGGCCTCGGCCGAGACCAGCAGGTCTGCGCAGAGCCGCGCCAGGCGGGCGGCGAGGTACCCGTCGTCGTGCCCGCCGACGCCGGCGGCCCGCACGCTCCGGTCCCCACCCTCGCCGGGCACCGCGTACACCAGGGCGCCGGAGTCGCTGCGCACCTTCTCGGCCCTCAGCTCGATGAGGTCGCGCGAGAGCGTGCCCTGGGTGACGGAGAGGCCTTCGTCAGCCAGCTCACGGGCGAGCTCGGCCTGCGAGTGGATCGCGGTGCGGCGCACGATCTCCACGATGCGGGCGTGCCGCGCCGCCTTGGTGGTCAGCGGCCCGGGTCCGGAGGCGGTCATCGCTGCTCCAGGAGGAACGTCAGGATCGCCTTCTGGGCGTGCAGGCGGTTCTCGGCCTCGTCCCAGACGACGGACCGCGGGCCGTCGATGACCTCGGCGGCGACCTCCTTGCCCCGGTAGGCGGGCAGGCAGTGCAGGAAGATCGCGTCGTCCTTCGCCTCCGCCATGAGGTCGGGCGTGACCTGGTACGGCAGCAGGTCGGTGACCCGCTGCGCGGCCGACTCCTCGTCGCCCATGGAGACCCAGGTGTCGGTCACGACGACGTCGGCGCCGACGACGGCGGCACGCGGGTCGGTGGTGACGGCGACCGAGCCGCCCGTCGTGGCCGCGATCCTCCCGGCCCGGGCGACGACGTCGTCGGTCGGCAGGTACCCCTGGGGGCCGCAGACGACCACGTGCAGCCCGGCGGTCGCGCCGGCCAGCAGGTAGGACGCCGCCATGTTGTTGGCCGCGTCGCCGACGTAGACCAGCCGCTGACCCGGCAGGTCGTTCAGACCGCCCCGGTGCTGGGCGATCGTCACGAGGTCCGCGAGCAGCTGGCACGGGTGGTAGTCGTCCGTGAGCGCGTTGATCACCGGGACCCGGGAGACCGATGCCATCTCCTCGAGGCGGTCCTGGCCGAACGTCCGCCACACGATCGCGGACACCTGGCGGTCGAGCACGCGGGTGACGTCGGCGACGGACTCGCGCACGCCGATCTGGGCGAGCCGGCCGTCGACCACCGTCGGGAATCCCCCCATCTCCGCGACGCCGGTGGCGAAGGACAGCTGCGTGCGCAGCGTCGGCTTGTCGAACAGCAGCGCGACGCCCTGCGGTCCGGACAGCGGCGTGCGCACGGTGCGGTCCTCACGGAACGCGAGGGCGAGCTCGAGCACCTCGTGCTGCTCGGCGGGCGTCAGGTCGTCGTCTCGCAGGAAGTGGCGGGGCATCAGTCGTCCTTCTCGGGCGCAGTGGTCTCGACGCTCACGCCGGCGAAGAATCGCGCGGCGTCGAGCGCCTGGTCGATGGTCAGCACCAGGGGCGGCGCCAGCCGGACGGCGTCCGGGGCGACGGCGTTGACGATGAACCCGGCGTCCAGCGCGGCGGCCGCGACCTGCGCCGCCACCGGACGGGTGAGCTCGACGGCGAGGAGCAGGCCGCGTCCTCGGACGTCCTTCACCAGCGGGTTGCCCGCCGCCACGACGGCGCGGCGCAGGACCTTCCCGACGGTCCGGGTGTGGGCCAGCAACCGGTCACGCTCGATCACGCCGATGGTGGCCAGCGCGGCGGCCGCGGCCACCGGGTTGCCGCCGAACGTGGTGCCGTGCTGGCCGCGGCCCAGCAGCGTCGCGGCCCGCTCCCCGAACGCCAGGACGGCACCGACCGGGAATCCTCCGCCCAGGCCCTTGGCGAGAGTGACGACGTCGGGCACGATGCCGCCGCCGATCTCCGGCTGCTGGAAGGCGAACCACGAACCGGTGCGGCCCATGCCGGTCTGCACCTCGTCGAGCACGAGCAGGGACCCGGCGTCCTGCGTGAGCCGGCGCGCGAGCGCGAGGTACCCGGCCGGGAGCTCGCGCACCCCGGCCTCGCCCTGGATCGGCTCGACGACGAGCGCGGCCACCTCGCCGTGCTCGGCGACGGCGTCGGGCGCGAAGGCGGCCTCGAGCGCCTCGGTGTCGCCGAAGGGCAGGTGCTCGACGCCACCGGGCAGCGGTTCGAAGGGTTCGCGGTACGCGGGCTTGTGGGTCAGCGCCAACGCCCCGAGGCTGCGTCCGTGGAAGCCTCCTTCGAGGGCCAGCACCCGCGTGCGCCCGGTGCGCCGTGTCATCTTGAAGGCGGCCTCGTTGGCCTCCGTGCCGGAGCTCGTGAAGAAGACCCGCGAACCGGCCGGCGCCTCGGCGAGCTGCAGGAGCCGCTCGGCCAGCGTGATCTGCGTCGGCGTGCCGAAGAAGTTCGACACGTGTCCGAGCGTCCCGAGCTGGGCGCTCACCGCCGCGGTCAGCGTCGGGTGGGCGTGCCCGAGCGCGTTGACGGCGATCCCGGCGAGCAGGTCGAGGTACCGCGTGCCCTCGGCGTCCCAGACGTACGGGCCCTCGCCGCGCACGAGGATGCGCTGCGGCGGTCCGAAGGTGTCCATCACGGAGCGGGAGTACGCCTCGGTCCAGCCCTGGGTGCTCAGGTCCCGGCCGGTGCTGGTGATCTCGGTCATGCGTCAACCTTCCCAGGCCGAGGGTCCGGGACGACCATCGTGCCGTTGCCCCGCGAGGTGAACACCTCGAGCAGCACCGAGTGCGGCTGGCGCCCGTCGATCACGGAGGCGCGCGGGACACCGCCCTGGACCGCCCGCAGGCAGGCCTCCATCTTCGGGACCATGCCCGAGGTCAGGCTCGGCAGCAGGGTCGCCAGGTCACCCGCGGTGATCTCCTCGACCAACGAGTCGCGGTCCGGCCAGCTCGTGTAGAGGCCCTCGACGTCGGTGAGCACGATGAGCTTCTTCGCGCCGAGCGCGACCGCGAGCGCCGACGCCGCGGTGTCGGCGTTGACGTTGAGCACCTGCGAGGGTTCGTCGAGGTCGGGCGCGACGGTCGAGACCACCGGGATGCGGCCCGCGTCGAGCAGGTCCTGGACGGCCGACGGGTTGACCTGCACGACGTCGCCGACGAGGCCCACGTCCACCGGTTCGCCGTCGACCGTGGCGTGCCGGCGCACGGCGCCGAACAGCCCGGCGTCCTCGCCGGAGAGCCCGACGGCTCGCGGCGCGTGGGCGTTCAGCAGCCCCACCAGGTCGCGCTGGACCTGGCCGGTGAGGACCATGCGCACGACGTCCATCGCCTCGGGCGTGGTGACCCGCAGCCCGCCGCGGAACTCCGAGGCGATGCCCACGCGCTCGAGCATCGTGGAGATCTGCGGGCCGCCGCCGTGGACGACGACGGGACGCAGGCCCACCTGGCGCAGGAAGACCATGTCCTGGGCGAACGCCGCCTTGAGGGCGTCGTCGACCATGGCGTTGCCGCCGTACTTGACGACGACGAGCGCTCCGGCGAACTCCTGGAGCCAGGGCAGCGCCTCGATGAGCACCTCGGCCTTCTGGTCGGGGCGCAGGTCGGTGCGGGTGTCGAAGGTGCTCATGAGGAGTACGCGCTGTTCTCGTGGACGTAGGCGTGGGTCAGGTCGTTGGTCCACAACGTGACCTCGGCGTCACCGGCGTGCAGGTCGACGGTGATCGTCACGTCCCGGTCGGCCGCCATGTCGACGTTCTCCGGCGGCTCGTGCGCTCCGCCGGCGCGGCAGACCATGACGCCGTTGATGCTGACGTCCAGGGCCGCCGGGTCGAACGGGGCGACGTCCTCGGGCACGGTGCCGACCTGCGACAGGATGCGCCCCCAGTTCGGGTCGTTGCCGAAGACCGCGGCCTTTACGAGGTTGGAGCGGCTCACGGCGCGCGCGACGGCGAGCGCCGCGTCCTCGGTGGTCGCGTGCGTGACCGTGATGGCGATGTCGTGCGAGGCACCCTCCGCGTCGGCCACGAGCTGGCGCGCCAGGTCCGCGCAGACCGCGGTGACGGCCTCGGTCAGTGACCCGAGGTCCGCGGCGACGCCGGAGGCACCGGACGCCATGAGCACCACGGTGTCCGACGTCGACATGGCGCCGTCGGAGTCGACCCGGTCGAAGGTGGCACGGGTCGCGGCCCGCAGGGCGGCGTCCGCGTCCGGGGTCGCCACGACCGCGTCGGTGGTGACGACGCACAGCATGGTCGCCAGGGCCGGGGCGAGCATGCCCGCCCCCTTGGCCATGCCGCCGACGGTGTACGTCCCGGCCGGGGTGTCGACGGTGCGCACCGCCGTCTTCGGCACGGTGTCGGTGGTCATGATCGCGGTGGCCGCGGCCTGCCCGGCGTCGGGGTCGGTGGCGAGGGAGCCGACGGCGACCGGGATGCCCGCGAGGAGCTTGTCGGCGGCCAGCCGGACGCCGATGAGGCCCGTCGACGCGACCAGGACGTCGATGGCGCCGATCCCGAGCGCGTCGGCGACGGTCTCGGCGGTGGCGTGCGCGTCCTGGAAGCCGCCGGGTCCGGTGCAGACGTTGGCACCGCCGGAGTTGAGCACGACGGCGCGCGCGACGCCGTCCTTGACGGCTTGGCGCGACCACATCACGGGTGCCCCGACCACCCGGTTGCTGGTGAAGACGGCGGCGGCGGTGTGCTCGGGGCCGTCGTTGACGACGAGGGCGAGATCGGGGGTGCCGGAGGCCTTGAGGCCGGCGGTGACCCCGGCCGCCCGGAACCCTTGTGCGGCGGTGACGCTCACGGTGCGACTCCTTCGGTGGGCAGACCGGCCGACTCCGGCAGGTCGAGGGCGATGTTCATGGCCTGGACCGCCTGGCCGGCGGTGCCCTTGGCGAGGTTGTCGAGCGCGGTGACGGTGACGACCCGGCTGGCGGCCGCGTCGAGCGCGACCTGGACGAGCGCCGTGTTCGCACCCGTCGTCGAGGCCGTCGAGGGCCACTGCCCGGCGGGCAGCAGGTCGACGAACGGCTCGTCGGCGTAGGCCCGCTCCCACACGGCGCGCACGGCGTCGGCGTCGGCGTCGCGGTGCGCCGGGGCGAGACGTGCGGTCGCGGTCGCGAGGATGCCACGGGCCATCGGGACGAGCGTGGGCGTGAAGCTGATCGAGACGTCGGCCGCCCCCGCGGTGCGCAGGTTCTGGATGATCTCCGGGATGTGCCGGTGGGTGCCCCCGACGGCGTACGGCACGGCCGAGCCCAGTCCCTCGGCGGCGAGCAGGTGCGGCTTGAGCGCCTTGCCGGCGCCGGAGTACCCGTTGGCCAGGACCGCGACCAGGTCGGTCGGGTCGAGCAGCCCGGCGGCGATCCCGGGCTGCAGCCCGAGGGTGACGGCGGTCACGTTGCACCCGGGCATCGCGAGGCGACGTGCTCCGGCGAGGCGGGTGCGCTGCGTCGTCGAGCCCGAGCTGTCGCTGACGATGAGCTCCGGCAGCCCGTACGGCCAGGTACCGGCGTGCTCGGAGCCGTAGAACGCCTCCCAGTCCGCCGTGGATGCGAGCCGGTGGTCGGCCCCGAGGTCCAGGACGAGGACGTCGTCGGGCAGCTGCGCGGCGATCTCGCCGGAGGCGCCGTGCGGGAGGCCGAGGACGACGACGTCGTGCACGGCGAGCGCCTCGGGGGTCGTGGGCTCGAGGACGCGATCGGCCAGGGATCGCAGGTGAGGCTGCAGCTCCCCGAGTCGGCTGCCGGCGTTGGAGTGCGCGGTGAGCGTGCCGATCTCGAGGTGGGGGTGCGCCACGGCGAGGCGCAGGAACTCTCCGCCGGCGTACCCCGAGGCGCCGGCGACGGCGACGCGGAGCCGGGCGTCCGATGTGCTGACCATACGGCCATGGTACATACGTATGCGCCCATCAGCGAACATATTCTGCGATGCGGTCACCCCAGGTGGCGGTACATGACGTGCAGGCCCACGTAGCCGTGGGTGGGGCTGCGGAACGCCTCCGGGACGGTGCCGACGATCTCGAAGCCCAACGACCGCCACAGCCTGACCGCGGCCGTGTTCGACTCGACGACGGCGTTGAACTGGATGCCGCGGTATCCCTGCTCGGCGTGCCAGGCGATCACGTGCTCCCCGAGCGCCCGTCCGACGCCCCTGCCTCGAGCGGCCTCGTCGACCATGAAGGACGCCGTACCGACATGGTCACCGTGGCCCGGGCGGTTCGGGCCCATCTTCGCGGTACCCAGCAGCACCTCGTCGCGGCCGTCGCCGCCGACGCCCACGGCGACGACGGTACGACCGGGCGGGCGTTCCAGCCACAGCTCGCGCGCCCGCTCGGACGTCAGGTCGAGCGGGTAGGCGTAGGTCTCCCCCGCACGGACGACCCGCTCGACGAGGGGCCAGATCAGCGGCCAGTCGGCGTCGGTCGCGGTGCGGATCTCCACGGTCACGGCCACAGACTACGGGCAGGTCGTAGGCTCGGGGTATGCGCGCAGTCGTGGCCCGCACCGCGGGCGGTCCCGAGGTCCTGGAGCACTCCGAACGCCCCGACCCGGAGCCCGGGCCGGGAGAGCTGCTGGTCCGCGTCGCAGCGGCCGGCGTGAACTTCATCGACACCTACCGGCGGGCGGGGGTCTACCCCATGGAGTTCCCGCACGTGGTGGGCACCGAGGGTGCCGGGACCGTCGAGGCGACCGGCGACGGCGTGACGGGCTTCGCGGTCGGCGACCAGGTCGCCTGGCACGACGCACCGGGCTCCTACGCCGAGCTCGCCGTCGTGCGGGCCGTAGGTGCCGTGCGCGTCCCGGCCGGTCTCGACCTGGTCACCGCGGCCGCCCTGCCCCTGCAGGGCATGACGGCCCACTACCTCGTGGCCTCGACCTTCGAGGTCGGTTTCGGTCACGACGTCCTGCTGCACGCCGGCGCGGGCGGTGTCGGCCTGCTCGCCACCCAGCTCGCGACGCACCGCGGTGGACGCGTCGTCACCACCGTCTCCACCCCCGAGAAGGCGGCGCTCTCGCGGGACGCCGGCGCCCTGCACACGATCGACTACGCCGCGATGGACGACCTGACCACCGAGCTGCCCGCCGTCGTGCGCGACCTCACCGACGGAGCCGGGGTCCACGTGGTGTACGACGGCGTGGGAGCGGCGACGTTCGACGCCTCGCTCGCCTCGCTGCGGGCGCGCGGGATGCTGGTGCTGTTCGGCGGTGCGTCCGGTCAGGTACCACCGTTCGACCCGCAGCGCCTCAACGCCGGCGGCTCGCTGTTCCTGACCCGTCCCACCCTGGCCCACTACACCGCCACCCGCGGCGAGCTCGAGTGGCGGGCCGGCGAGGTCCTGGGGCTCGCGGCGTCCGGCGACCTCGACGTGCGGGTGGGAACCACCTACGCGCTCACCGACGCCGCCGAGGCGCACCGCGCGCTGGAGGGCCGGGCGACCACCGGCAAGGTGCTGCTGGTCCCCTGACCCCCCGCCGGACGGTCCGGCCCATCGGTGGAGCCGGTCCGGCCGGACGGCCGATCCGCGAGCACGTGCCGTCGTCGGACCGTGGAGCCATGACCACCACCGCAGCCCGGACCACAGCACCCTCGCTCCCCCTGAACCGGCTCGCCGTCGCGGGACTGCTCGTCCTCGCCGCCGTGCCGATCCTCGGTGGTGCCATGCGGCTCGGCGACCTGTCGGTCGTCACGCCGCAGAACGCCCGCTTCGTCACCGACCCCGTGCCGATCGTCATCCATGTGGCGACCAGCGTGGTCTACGCGGTCCTCGGCGCCCTCCAGTTCTCCCGTGACCTCCGACGTCGGCACGTCGGCTGGCACCGTCGGGCCGGGGCGGTGCTCGTGCCGGCCGGGGCGCTGTCGGCCGCGAGCGGCCTGTGGATGACGGCCGCGTACGAGTTCCCGCCCGCCGACGCCGGAGCGCTGGTCGTCATCCGCTACGCCGTCGGGGCCGCGATGCTCGTCCAGCTCGCCCTGGCCGTCCGGGCGCTCGCCCGGCACGACTACGTCGCGCACGGCGCCTGGATGACCCGCGCCTACGCGCTCGCGATGGGCGCCGGGACCCAGGTGCTCACCCAGGGACCGCTCCTGGCGCTCGACGAGATCCCCGACTGGACCCGACCGGTCGGGATGGGACTGGGCTGGGCGATCAACGTCGTCGTCGCCGAGGTCGTCATCCGACGCCGGGCCCGGGTGCGCGGCTAGCATGCGTCACGTGCAGCGCACCCTCGGCGCGATCTGGAACCGGCCGTCCGTACCCGGCGCGCCCCCGCCGCGCCGGGCCGACGTGGCCCTCGTCGCCGTCCTGGTCGTCTGCGCGGTCCTCGAGGGCGTGCTGCGCACCGACCTCACGTGGCCCGTCGCGAGCGTCGCCGTCACGGTGGCCGTGCTGTGCGTGCTGCCCTGGCGGCGCACGCACCCGGTGGCCGCCGTCGCGGCGGGGACGGTCGTCGGCAGCACACTGGAGATCACCCAGCACGCGGCCGGGCTCGAGACCGTCGGGATGATCACGCAGGCGGCGCTCATCCTGCTCCCCTATGCGCTGTACCGGTGGGGGTCCGGCCCTGCGATCGTCGTCGGCACCGTCCTGCTGGTCACCGGTGCGGCCGTGTCGGTGGTCACCGGCTGGTCCGGACCCGGCGACGCGATCGGTGGCGCCGTCGTGCTGGTGCTCGCGATGAGCATCGGCGAGACGGTGCGCCAGCGTGTCACCGCACGGGCCCGGCTGCTGGAGGAGGCTCGCGCGCGCGAGCGCGAGCGCATCGCCCGCGACCTGCACGACACCGTCGCCCACCACGTCTCGGCGATCGCCGTACGCGCCCAGGCCGGGCAGGTGGCACCGGAGACGGCGATCGAGTCGCTCGGAGTGATCGAGACGGAGGCCCGGCGTGCGCTGGCCGAGATGCGGTTCGTGGTCGGAGCGTTGCGCGACGACGGCAGCCCGGCCCTGCAGCCCGCGCCCGGGATGGACGACCTGACGACGCTGGCTGCCGACGACGGCGTCCCGGCCGTCGTCGTCCGGGTCGACGCGATGGACGCGCTCGACGACGCGACCGGGACAGCGCTGTACCGGGTGGCCCAGGAGTCCGTGGCCAACGCACGCCGTCATGCCCGCGGCGCGACGTGCGTGGACGTCGTGGTCGAGGCCGACGGCGACGACGTGCGGATGCGGGTGCACGACGACGGCGCGGCGACCGCCCCGGGCCACGGCGGTTTCGGTCTGGTCGGGATGGCCGAGCGCGCTGCCGCCCTGGGGGGCACGTGCACCGCAGGACCGGATCCGGCCGGTGGCTGGACCGTCGACCTGACCCTGCCGGCCGGACGCGCGAGGCTGCCGCGGTGATCCGCGTCCTGCTCGCCGACGACCAGGAGATCGTGCGCACCGGGCTGCGCACGATCCTCGACTCCCTGGACGGGATCACGGTCGTCGCCGAGGCGGCCGACGGCGCCGAGGCGGTGCGCCTGGCCCACGCGCACCGGCCGGACGTGTGTCTCCTGGACATCCGCATGCCGGGCACGGACGGCGTCGCGGCGACCCGGGCGCTCGCCGGGCCGGACGTGGCGGACCCGATGGCCGTCGTCGTCATCACCACCTTCGACCTGGACGAGTACGTGCATGCCGCCCTCGGTGCCGGAGCACGGGGCTTCCTGCTCAAGGACGCAGGGCCCGAGCTCCTCGGGCAGGCGGTCCGGGTGGCGGCCGCGGGCGACGCGCTGATCGACCCGTCGGTCACGGTGCGGCTGCTGACCCACTTCGCGCAGCCGGCCGCGAGGCCGCCGGTGCTGGTGGACCCGCTGACCGACCGCGAGCGCGACGTGCTGCGCCTGGTCGCGGCCGGGCGGACGAACGCCGAGATCGCCGCCGAGCTGCACCTGGGGATGAGCACGGTCAAGACGCATCTCGGGGCGATCATGGCCAAGACCAGCACGCGCAACCGGGTGGAGGTGGCGCGCTGGGCCTACGATGCTGGTATATCTTGACATCAAGATACTTGATATCAAGAGGAGAGTCATGGCCGACTGGACCCCCACCGACTACCTGCGCTTCGCCGACGAGCGCTCCCGCCCGTTCACCGAGCTGGTGACCCGGGTGCCGGGCGACCACACCAGCATCGTCGACCTCGGCTGCGGCCCGGGACACCTGACCGCGGTGCTCCGTTCGCGCTGGCCCGGTGCCGCCGTCATCGGCCTGGACACCTCACCGGCGATGATCGACCGGGCACGCCAGGCCGACCCGCAGGGCACGTACGCCGTCGGCGACGTGACGGACTACGCGTCCGGCAGCTCGAGAGACGACGCCGACCTCGTCATCAGCAACGCCACCTTCCAGTGGGTGCCCGGGCATCGCGACCTGCTGCCGGCTCTCGCCGACCGCGCCCGCAGAGTGCTGGCGTTCTCCGTGCCCGGCAACCACGACGCCCCCAGCCATGTGCTGCTGCGCGAGGTGGCCGCTCGCGAGCCCTACGCGACCGCCGTCGGACCCGTCGAGGTGCGCGCCACCGGCGACCCCGCAGAATACCTGGAGATCCTCGCCCGTCCGGGCTGGACCGTGGACACGTGGGAGACGACGTACACCCACCTGCTGCCGCCCACCGACGGCACCCACCCGGTGCTGCGTTGGATCGCAGCCACAGGCGCCCGCCCCACGCTGGCAGCACTGGCCGCGTACGACGCTGCGCACGACACAGCTCTGCAGGACGCCTTCGAGGCCGAGTACTCAGCAGCGCTGGCAGAGGCCTATCCCCTCCGCCCGTACGGGACCGCGCTGGCGTTCCGACGAGTCTTCGTCGTCGCCGCGCGCGACTGACCCGGTGCGGGTTCACTGCGGTACGACCCGGCGGCGCGGGCCGTGACCGCCAGCCTCTTCGTGCACCTATGATCCCGACAATGAGTGACATACCTCTGCGCAACGTCCGCATCGCGTACCAGCTCGGTCAGCAGCACGGCGACTACTCGACGATCCGGGACACGGTGCTGCGCGCCGAGGACGCCGGCGTCGACGTCGTGTTCAACTGGGACCACTTCTTCCCGCTGTCGGGCGACCCCGACGGCAAGCACTTCGAGTGCTGGACCATGCTGGGCGCCTGGGCCGAGCAGACCGAGCGCGTGGAGATCGGGGCGCTGGTCACCGGGAACGGCTATCGCAACCCGGACCTGCTGGCCGACATGGCACGCACGGTCGATCACATCAGCGGCGGGCGCCTCATCCTCGGGATCGGGGCCGGCTGGGCCGAGAGGGACTACCGGGAGTTCGGCTACGAGTTCGGCACGGCCGGCACCCGCATCGCCGACCTCGCCGCGGCCCTCCCTCGCATCCGGGCACGCCTGGCAGCGGGCAGCCCGGCGCCGACCCGCGAGATCCCCCTGCTCATCGGCGGCGGCGGCGAGAAGAAGATGTTGCGGCTGGTCGCCGAGCACGCCGACGTCTGGCACTCGTTCGGCGACGCGGCGACGCTGCGCCACAAGTCGCAGGTGCTGGACGCGCACGGCAGGGACGTCCAGCGCGACACGGCCATGTCGGTCGAACGGTCGGTCGGGGTGAAGCGGCCACCGCAGGAGGTCGCGGACGACCTCGTCGACGCCGGTGCCACGCTCTTCACGATCGGCACCAGCGGTCCCGACTTCGACCTGGACCTCGTGGAGCAGTGGGTCGCCTGGCGCGACGAACGGTCCTGAGCCGCCTCAGCGGCCCGTGAGCGTCTGGGTCATCGGGTCGGCCGACGACGCCGGGAGCACCCGCAGGTGACGCGGCGCGGCGGCGGTGGCCTCGGCGGCCAGCGCCCGCAGCGACGCGGGGGTGTCGTCCGAGACACGCACGAACCAGCCGGAGCACGCGTCCAGGTCACCGGCCGCGAACGCCACGACGGCCTCGACCGTGCGCTCCACCGGCGTCCACGCGGTGCGCCCCACGTGGGCGTCCATCGACGCGGTCATGTCCGTGGCGACCACGCCCGGGGCAAGCTCCAGCACCCGCAGGCCACGAGAGTGCCCGGCCGCGTGCAGGTGGTGCCCCATGCGCATCAGTGCCGTCTTGGACACGTTGTACGCGCTGGCCACGTCCATGTCGTGCGAGCCCGACCCGGAGCTCAGGTCGAGCACCCGACCCCCGCCGCGGGCCAGCATGCCCGGGATCACGTACCGCGACAGCAGGAACGGGCCCCGCACGTTGGTCTCCTGCACGGACCACCACTCGTCCGGGTCGGCCTCCCACAGCGGCACCTCGGCGTCGATCCGACCGGCGTTGTTGACCAGCAGGTCGACCGACCCGAGCCCCCCGTCGCCCAGGGAGGCCTCGGCCTGCGCCACGGAGGACCGGACCGCAGGCTCGTCCGTGACGTCACAGGTCAGCACGACGGCGGTCCGACCCAGGGCGCGCACCTCGTCGGCGACCTCCTCGAGCCGAGCGGTGTCCCGCGCCAGCAGCGCGACGTCGAGCCCGGCACCCGCCAGGCCGAGCGCGACCGCGCGGCCGATGCCGCGGGTCGCGCCCGTCACCAGCGCGGTCCGGGACGCGGGGACCTCAGCCACGCAGCTCGGCCCCCACCCGCTCGGCAGCGGAGGCGACGACGGCGTCCCGCACCGCGCGCACCTCGTCGGCCGACAGGGTGTGGTCGGCGGCCCGCAGCCGCAGCGAGTAGGCCAGCGACTTCTTGCCCTCGCCGACCTGGGCTCCGGTGAAGACGTCGAACAGCGTGACGTCCTCCAGCAGGTCGCCCCCGCCGGCGACGACGGCGGCACGCACCTCCGCAGCCGGGGTGGCGGCGTCGACCACGAACGCGAAGTCCTCCTTGGCCACCGGGAACGACGAGACCGGACGCGCGACCACCGGGTCGCCGCTGGCGGCGTCCAGGAGCACCGACAGGTCCACCTCGAACGCACAGGTGCGCGGCGGCAGCCCCAGCGACTCGAGCACCTTGGGGTGCAGCTCGCCGGCATGGCCCACGAGAGTCCCGTCGGTCAGGGTGATCCGTGCGCACCGCCCCGGATGCCAGGGCATGTGGTCGGCGTCGGCCTCCACGGTGACCTCGACGTCGGCGATGTGGGCCACCAGCCGGGCGGCCTCCACGGCGTCGGCCCAGTCCACCGGACGGCCCTCGCCCCACCAGCCGGCCGGCAAGGCGTTGCCCGTCAGCACGCCGGCCACCCGGCGCGGCTGGTCGGGCACCGCCGCCGCGAGCCGGTCGAGCTCGGCAGGCGTCGGTCGCACCGCCACCGGGAGCTGCGGGGCGGGCGGGGCGTCCGACGCCGGGCGGGTGACGAGCCCGATCTCGAAGACCGCGACGTCACTCAGCCCGCGCGAGACGTTGCGCCGCGCTGCCTCCAGCAGCGTCACCAGCAGGTTGGTGCGCAGCAGCGGCTTGTCGTCGGCCAGCGGGTTGGCCAACCGCAACGCCCGGCGCCGGGGGTCGGCGGAGGGCAGACCGAGCGCGTCGAGGTCCGCCTCGCCGATGAACGGGTAGGTCAGCACCTCGACCAGGCCCGCCTCCGCCAGTGCCCGCGCGACCGAGCGGCGGGTGCGCTGGGACAGGTCCAGCCCCCGGCCGCCCGGGGCGGCAGGCAGCACCGAGGGGATCTCGTCGTAGCCGGCGACCCGCAGGATCTCCTCGACGAAGGTCACCGGCTCGGTCAGGTCGGGGCGCCAGGTCGGCGGCGTGACGTTCACGTAACCCGCCACGCCCTCGGTCACCGTGCAGCCGATGGTGCGCAGGATGCCGACCACCTGGTCACGGGTGTACGGCACCCCCGCGACCCGTGAGGGGAGCGTCACGTCCAGCGCCATCTGCGGCGGCGCACCGGTGTGGTCCAGGTCGCCGACGGCAGCGTCGGCCGTGCCGCCCGCGAGCTCCACCAGCAGGTCGACCGCGCGCTGCGCCGCGACGGCCGGAAGCTGCGGGTCGACGCAGCGCTCGAACCGCTTGGCCGCCTCCGAGGGCAGCCGGTGACGCCGGGCCGTGCGCGCGACGGTGACCGGGTCGAAGTGCGCGGCCTCGACGAGCACGTCCGTGGTCACCGTCGAGACCTCGGAGGACTCACCACCCATGACGCCCGCCAGCCCGAGGACCCGCGCTCCGCGGGCTCCCTCGGGCGAGTCGGTGATGAGCAGGTCCTCGGTGTCCAGGGCACGGTCGACGTCGTCGAGCGTCGTCAGCCGCTCCCCTGCCGTCGCCCGGCGCACGACGATCGGCGCCGCGACCTGGTCCAGGTCGTAGGCGTGCAGCGGCTGGCCGAGGTCGAGCATGACGTAGTTGGTCACGTCGACAGCCAGGGAGATGGACCGCATGCCCGACCCCTCCAGGCGACGCTTCATCCACGCCGGCGTCGGGGCCGACGGATCGATGCCCCGCACGATCCGGGTGACGAACCGGTCGCAGCCGACCTGGTCGTCCAGGGGCGAGACGTCGTCCACCTCGACGGCGAACCCGTCGGACGTCGCCGCCGGCGGCGGCGTCGGCAAGGACTCGGGCAGACCGCGATCGGTGAAGACGGCACCCGTGGAGTGGGAATACTCGCGCGCCACACCGCGGTAGCTGAACGCGTACCCGCGGTCCGGCGTGACGTTGATCTCCAGGACCTCGTCGCCCAGGCCGAGCAGCTCGACGGCGTCCTGGCCCGGCTCGAGGTCCGCGGCGTCGAACCCGGCCTCGGTGAGCACGAGGATCCCGTGCCCCCCGTCGTCACCCATGCCCAGCTCGGCGGTCGAGCAGATCATGCCGTCCGAGACGTGACCGTAGGTCTTGCGAGCGGCGATCTCGAAGCCGCCGGGCAGGACCGTCCCGGGCAGCGAGACGGCGACCAGGTCACCGACGCCGAAGTTGTGCGCGCCGCACACGATGCCGCGCGCCCCACCGGTGGGGACGTCGGCGTCGTCGACCCCCTTGATCTGCGTGGCGTTGTGCTCCGGGCCGACGTCGACCAGGCACCAGTTGATCGTCTTGCCGTTCTTCTGCTCCTCCGGGGTGAGCTCGAGGACACGACCCACCACGAGCGGTCCGGAGACGGCAGCGGGATGGACCTCCTCCTCCTCGAGCCCGACCTTGACCAGGTCGTGGGCGAGCCGGTCGGCAGTGAGGTCGTCCGGCAGCTCGACGTGGTCGGCGAGCCAGTCGGTGACGATGCGGGGCATCAGTAGATCTCCGTCCCGAACTGGGTGGAGAAGCGGACGTCGCCCTCCACGATGTCGTGCATGTCAGCGATGGAGTGGCGCAGCATCAGGGTGCGCTCGATCCCCATCCCGAAGGCGAACCCGGAGTAGACGTCCGGGTCGATCCCGGCCGCACGCAGCACGTTGGGGTGCACCATCCCGCAGCCGCCCCACTCGATCCAGCCCGGCCCGCCCTTCTTCTGCGGGAACCACAGGTCCATCTCGGCGCTCGGCTCGGTGAACGGGAAGAAGCTGGGGCGCAGCCGCGTCCTGGCCTCGGGGCCGAACATCGCACGGGCGAACGCGTCGAGGGTGCCCACGAGGTTCGCCATCGTCAGGCCCTTGTCGACCGCCAACCCCTCGACCTGGTGGAACACCGGGGTGTGGGTGGCGTCCAGGGCGTCGGTGCGGAACACCTTGCCCGGGCAGGCGATGTAGAGAGGCACACCACGGTCCAGCAGCGTGCGTGCCTGCACCGGCGAGGTGTGGGTACGCAGGACGAGGTTGCTCTTGACCCCGTCGTCGGAGTCGGCGATGTAGAAGGTGTCCTGCATCTGCCGTGCCGGGTGGTCCGGGCCGAAGTTCAGGGCGTCGAAGTTGAACCACTCGGCCTCCACCTCGGGGCCGTCCGCGATCTCCCAGCCGATCCCGACGAAGAAGTCGGCGATGCGCTCCTGGCGCAGCTCGATCGGGTGCCGCGCGCCCCGCGGGATCCGGTTCGTCGGCAGCGTGACGTCGACGGCCTCGGTGCGCAGCACCTGCTCGTCCCGCTCGGCCTCGAGCTCGACCTGGCGAGCGGCGACGGCCTGCGCGACCCGGCCCTTGCGGGGGCCGAGGTTCTTGCCTGCCGCAGCCTTGTCAGGCCCCGGCAGCGTGGCGATGGCACGGTTCGCCAGTGCCAGGTGGCTCTTGTCGCCGACGTGCTGGGAGCGCACGGCCTTGAGCGCGGCGATGTCGCCGGCCGCGGCGATGTCGGCGAGCGCCGCGGACACCGCGGCGTCGAGCGCCACCGTGTCCAGAGGGTCGGGCAGCTGTTCAGGCGCTGACATGCGTGCCTTCCGTCAGAGGTGGGAGATCAGCAGCGGCCAGTCTACTGGCGCGCCGCTGCTGCCCCACCCAGCGGGACCACGGCCTCGAGGGTGTGCAGCGGGCCGCCCGAGCGCCCGGCACCCAGGGCCGAGGAGACCACGGCCACCTCGGTCACCGCCCACGCCGGCCCGCGGTAGACCGTCAGGGCGCGCGACCACTGCGTGAACGGCGCCCCCTGGCCACCCTCCCCCGGTCCGGCACCTGCCCGACGCGTCGCCCGCCGCCGGGTGCGGTCCGCACCGACGCGCGCGGCGGACGCCCGTGCCACCGTCAGGTGCGGGCGTCCCCCGGCGCGGTCGCCGGCGGGCAGCCCCGCGGTGCCGGCGGCGTCGGCGACGTGGCCGGACAGGTCGCGCAGCACGGCGACGTCGCCACCCAGCCCGACCCACAGGGTCCGGCCACCGAAGGTACCGCTGCCGGCCAGGTCCAGCTCGAACGGCCCGATCCCTGCCAGCACCGCGTGCAGGGCGTCGACGTAGGCGGGGACCGCGCCGTCGGGCACCTCTCCGTGGAACACGAGGGTGACGTGCCGCTGCTCGCGCGGCAACCAGCGCAACCCGCTGCCCGGGTCGGCCACCGCGTGGAGCCCCACCCCGCCGAGCGCCAGGTCGAGGTGCGCCAGGGCCCGCGCGGACGGGTACACGGCCGTGAAGAGTCGCACGCGTCGATGGTAGGCCCGCCGAACCAGGACCCCCGGACCTCGTTCGGCCGAGGTGCATCCACCCGGCGCGCCGGGGCGAACGACAGGTGCACGGCCCCCGAAGGCGAGGACGGTGCCATGCACCGCACGATCATCACCGGAGCCTCGGCCGCCCTGGCGGCGCTCGCCACGGGGACGGGGCCGAGGTCCTGCTGCCCGTGGGGTCAGCGCTGCGCCCGGGCCGAGGCGTACAGGCACACGGTGGCGGCGGTCGCGAGGTTGAGGGACTCGGCCTGGCCACGGATCGGCACGCGGACGACGGCGTCGGCCAGCTCCCGGTCCGCCTCGGGAAGTCCCCACGCCTCGTTCCCGAAGACCCACGCGGTGGACGCGGCGAGGTCCGGGGTGCCGGCCTCCCTGGTGGCCACCGGGCCGGCGACGTCGAGCAGGTCGTCGAGGTCGTGGTCGCCCGCGCCGTCGGCGGCCAGCACCGTGCAGCCGGCGTCGCGGAGTGCGGCCACCGTCTCGGCCAGCGTCGGACCCGTCACCACCGGCAGGTGGAACAGCGACCCGGCGGTGGAGCGCACCACCTTCGGGTTGTGCACGTCGACGCTCTCGCCGGCCAGGACGACCAGGTCGGCGCCGGCGGCGTCCGCCGCGCGGATCACCGTGCCCGCGTTCCCGGGGTCGCGCACCGTCGCCAGGACGGCGACCATCAGGGGCCGACCCGCCTCGTCCCGGGAGGCGGCCAACGAACCGACGACGTCGGCGAGCGGCCAGGAGCGTGCCCGCAGGACCGCGACGACACCCTGGCCGTCGGGACTCATCGCGTCCAGCACCTCGGGCGCGCCGACACGGACCCGCAGACCGGCGTCGAGCGCGTCGTCGAGGATCTCGTCGTACCGCGCCGCGGCAGCCTGGCTGAGGTAGACGTCGCGGACGTCGCCCGTGGCGTGCCGCACGGCCTCACGCACGCCTTGCGGTCCCTCGACGAGGAACTGTCCGTGCTTGGAACGCGCCGAACGCCCGGACAACGCCCTGACCTGCTTGACGCGATCGGCTCGCGGGTTGGCGAGGGTCACGTCAGGGATGCGGGGCATCGGCAGGGGGCTGTCCGGGCGTTCGGGCGGTGCGTCGCAGGCTCAGGCGGCCTTGGGCGCGTTGACGTCCTCGGGGAGGGCGTTCTTCGCGACCTGGACCAGCGCGTTGAACGCGGCGATGTCGTTGACCGCGAGCTCGGCGAGCATGCGGCGGTCGACCTCGACGCCCGCGGCCTTGAGGCCCTGGACGAAGCGGTTGTAGGTGAGGCCCTCGGCGCGGGACGCAGCGTTGATCCGCTGGATCCACAGCTTGCGGAAGTCGCCCTTCTTGGCCTTCCGGTCGCGGTACGAGTAGACGAAGGAGTGGGTGACCTGCTCCTTGGCCTTCCGGTACAGGCGCGAACGCTGGCCGCGGTAGCCGCTGGCGCGCTCGAGGGTCGTACGGCGCTTCTTGTGGGCGTTGACCGCCCGCTTCACGCGTGCCACGTGATGCTCCTTGCAGTTCGGGTCGGAAGATGGCTCCCGGCGGCCTCAGCCGCCGGCGGGGCTCACCTACCGAGCAGCTTCTTGATTCGCTTGACGTCGGCGGGTGCGACGTCCTGGTCCACGGCGAGCCGGCGCGTACGACGGCTCGACTTGTGCTCGAGGTAGTGGCGAGCGTTCGTCTGCTCGCGCATGAGCTTGCCCTTGCCGGTCACCCGGAAGCGCTTCTTGGAGCCGGAGTGCGTCTTGTTCTTCGGCATGACTGCCGTCTCTCCTCGTGTCGGTCACCCACCCGAGGGCAGGGACGTGATGCTGACCGCGGCCGGTGCGCCGGCCCGGTGCCAGATGGTCTGTCGCGTCCTCAGCCGGCCTTCGGGCGCGGCGTGGGGCTGGGCCGGGGCGCCGGAGTCGGCCCGCTCTGCTCCGGGGCGCTGGACGCCGCCGCCGGGGCCTGCTCCTCGGCGGGCGCCTCCTTCGCGGCGGGCGTCTCCTCCGTCGCAGCCTTGGCGCGGGCCTCGGCCTTGACCTCGGACTTGGTCTTGCGCTGGGCGTTGACCTCGGCAGAGCGCTTGCGCTGCTCGCTCTTGGCCTCCGCCTTCTTCTTCACCGGCCCGAGGACCATGGTCATGTTGCGACCGTCCTGCTTCGGCATGGACTCGACGAAGCCGAGCTCGGCCACGTCGTCCGCGAGCCGCTGCAGCAGCCGCACGCCCATCTCGGGGCGGGACTGCTCGCGGCCACGGAACATGATCATGACCTTGACCTTGTCGCCGGCCGAGAGGAAGCGCTCGACGTGACCCTTCTTGGTGGCGTAGTCGTGCGGGTCGATCTTCAGGCGGAACCGGATCTCCTTGAGGAGGGTGTTCGCCTGCTTGCGGCGCGCCTCGCGCGCCTTCATGTCCGACTCGTACTTGAACTTGCCGAAGTCCATGAGCTTGGCCACGGGCGGCCGGGCCTCCGGCGCGACCTCGACGAGGTCGAGGTCGGCGTCCTGCGCCAGCTTGAGGGCGACCCCGGTGGCAACCACGCCGACCTGTTCCCCGCCCGGGCCGATGAGCCGGACCTCGGGAACGCGGATCCGGTCGTTGATGCGAGGCTCGCTGATGGTGATGCTCCTAAGCTCGTCGTCAGACCGTCAGGAACGAGGAAGGCCCCCGACCTGAACGAACAGGTGGAGGCCATCGGTCCGGCGACGTCGGGCACGAAGGTGCCGACGACCGGGGCAGGACGACGCGAGCCGTCCGACCGAACCCGGCCCCTGTCGGCGCTGCCTGCTCGGCACGCGCCCGTCGGTGCTCGGGTGGGATGTCTCCACTTGCTGCACCCGGCCGCGGTGCGGTCGGGTCGGTCAACACACGAGGCTAGCACGATCCCGGCCGACACGGACCACCCGACGGCGCCCACCTCGCTGTTGCCTGCGTCACGCACTCCATGCTGGAAGGATTCCAGAGAACGCCCTAGGCTGGGCACATGTCCACGACGACGCCCGCCACGACGCCGACGACGGAGCACCAGCTCCTGCGCGGCGCCGGCCTGCGGGTGACCGGTGTGCGGCTCGCCGTGCTGCGCGCGCTCGACGGGCGCGAGCACTCGACCGCCGACGACGTCGTCCGCGCCGTGCGCGCCGACCTCGGCACCGTCTCCGTCCAGGCGGTCTACGACTCCCTCAACACCCTCTCCGCCACCGGCATCCTTCGCCGGATGGAACCTGCCGGGCACCCGGCACGGTACGAGCGGCGCGTGGGTGACAACCACCACCACATCGTGTGCCGCGGCTGCGGCGTCGTCGCCGACGTCGACTGCACCGTCGGTCACTCTCCCTGCCTGACGCCGGGCGACACGCACGGCTTCGCCGTCGACCTCGCCGAGGTGACGTTCTGGGGCCTGTGCCCCGCCTGCGCCCCGGCCCACTGACCACCCGACCCCCCAGAAGTCCCCGAGAAAGGACGTCCATGACGACCCCGTTCACGACGACGCAGACCGGCACGCCGGTCACCAGCGACCAGTACTCCCTCACCGTCGGCCCCGACGGCCCCACCGTCCTGCACGACCGGTACCTGGTCGAGAAGCTCGCCTCCTTCAACCGCGAGCGCGTCCCGGAGCGCAACCCCCACGCCAAGGGCGGCGGCGCCTTCGGCGAGTTCGAGGTGACCGAGGACGTCTCGCGGTACACCTCCGCCGCGGTCTTCCAGCCGGGGGCCAAGGCCGAGACCGTCCTGCGCTTCTCCTCCGTCGCCGGTGAGCAGGGTTCGCCCGACACCTGGCGCGACGTGCGCGGCTTCGCCCTGCGCTTCTACACGACCGAGGGCAACCTCGACGTCGTGGGCAACAACACGCCGGTCTTCTTCCTGCGCGACGCGATGAAGTTCCCCGACTTCATCCACTCGCAGAAGAGGCTCGGTGCCTCCGGCCTGCGCGACGCCGACATGCAGTGGGACTTCTGGACCCTCTCCCCGGAGTCGGCCCACCAGGTGACCTACCTCATGGGCGACCGCGGGCTGTCGAAGTCCTGGCGTCACCTCAACGGCTACGGCTCGCACACCTACCAGTGGATCAACGCCGCCGGCGAGCGGTTCTGGGTGCAGTACCACTTCATCTCCCAGCAGGGCGTGGAGCACATGTCGCCCGCCGACGCCGAGCGCATCGCCGGCGAGGACGCCGACTACTACCGCCGCGACCTGTACGAGGCGATCGAGCGGGGCGAGCACCCCTCGTGGGACGTCAAGGTCCAGGTCATGCCGTACGAGGACGCCAAGACCTACCGGTTCAACCCGTTCGACATGACCAAGGTCTGGCCGCACGCGGACTACCCCCTGATCAAGGTCGGGACGTTCACGCTCAACCGCAACCCGCGCAACTTCTTCGCGGAGATCGAGCAGGCCGCGTTCTCCCCCGGCAACCAGGTGCCCGGCACGGACATCTCCCCGGACAAGATGCTCATGGCCCGCGTGTTCGCGTACAACGACGCGCACCGCCACCGCATCGGCGCGAACTTCAACCAGCTGCCGGTGAACCAGCCGCACGCCGCCCCGGTGAGCAACTACATGCACCAGGGCCCGATGGCTTACCACTTCAACGGCCCCGAGCACCCCGTCTACACGCCGAACTCGTTCGGTGGGCCGGCCGCGGACCCGGCGCTCGCCTCCGAGGGCAGCTGGGAGACCGACGGCGAGCTGCTGCGCTCCGCCTACACCCTGCACTCCGAGGACGACGACTTCGGCCAGGCCGGCACGCTCTACCGCGAGGTCTTCGACGACGCCGCCAGGGCGCGCTTCCTGGAGACCCTGACCGGCCAGGGCCGGGCCATCACGATCGCCGAGATCCGTGAGCGGTTCTTCCAGTACTGGACCAACGTCGACGCCGAGCTGGGCGCCAAGCTCCGCACCGAGGTCGCCGCCGCCTGACCGGAGCGGAACCGCGGCCTCAGGCGGCCACCAGCGCCGCCTGAGGCAGACGTCCCGTGACACCGGCCCCCGCCGGTGCGAACCCCCCACCCGAGGCCGGGCCCGCCGTGCGCGGGCCCGGCCTCGGGCATCTGTCCGCCGCAGAGGTGCCAAGATGGACCCCATGAGCCACACCACCGAGCCCGGCGCAGCACCCGACGCCGGCGCAGCGACCCGGGACATCGCCGACGTCGCGGCCGTCGAGGTCATCACCACCGCCGCCGTGCACCTCATGAGTGCCGCGGCCGTCAAGTGCGGCCTCGCGGAGGAGGACTCCGCCGAGCACCTCGACCTCGACGAGGCGCGCAAGCTCATCACGGCGCTCGCCGCGCTCGTGACCGCTGCCGCCCCGGACATCGGCAACCAGCACGCCCGCTCCCTGCGGGACGGCCTCAGGTCGCTCCAGCTCGCCTTCCGGGAGGCCTCGGTGATCCCCGACGAGCCCGGCGAGGGCCCCGGCGAGAAGTACACGGGCTCCGTCGTCTGACATGGCGCAGTCCTCGGCACCGTGGGAACCTGCGCCGACCTCGAGGCAGGCCGTCCCCGGGCCGCCACCCCCGGGGCGGCCGGGCCGTCGCCGCGGTCGGGCCGCACGTGTCACGGCCGTCGTGCTGGCCCTCCTGCTCCTCGGGGCCATCGCCGTCGCCGGCTATCTCTGGCAGGCCACGACGGCCTGGGAGGAGCACGCCGCCCGGTGGGAGAGCGACGCGCACGCGTACGCCGAAGAGGTGGCGGTGCTCCGGTCGGAGCTCGACGGGGTCACGGCCGAGCTGGTCGCCGCCCGCGAGCAGCTCGACACGGCCACCGCCCGGATCACCGACCTGGCCGACGAGAAGGCCCAGCTCGGTGACGAGAACGTCGCCAGCCAGCAGTACCTCGACTACCAGCGCAGGGTCAGCGAGGCGGCCGGCGTCGTGGCGACCGCCCTCGGGCAGTGCACCGCCGCGCAGTCGCAGCTCATCGGCTACCTCGAGGACCGCGACTCGTACGACCCCGACGACCTCGAACGGTTCGCCTCCGATGTCGAAGGGCTGTGCGACGAGGCGAACGACGCGAACACCCAGCTGCAGCAGGAGCTGGCGCAGTGAGGTCTGCCGGGTGGCGGCAGGCGGTCGCCGCGACCGCCGCAGGGCTCCTGCTGGGTGGGTGCGCCGCGCTGCCCGAGATGCCGCCCGCCGTGCCGGAAGACATCGTCCCCACCCTCGCGGCGCCGTCGCTGTCCGCCGAGGGCTCCGACCAGCTCTCCCCTGACGGCTTCGACGCGGTGCAACGCATGGCGGTACGCATCCGCAACGTCGGCTGCGACGCGCTGTCGACCGGTTCCGGGTTCGCCGTCGACGAGCACACGCTCATCACGAACCGGCACGTCGTCGCCGACTCGTCCGCGCTGCAGGTGAGCACGTACGACGGTCGGGACCTCGACGTCTCGGCAGCGAGCACGGCCGCGTTGGCCGACCTCGCCGTCGTCCGGACCGAGGACCCGCTGCCGTCGTTCCCACGGCTCGCCGACGACGACCCCGAGCAGGGTGACGAGGTCACCGTCGTGGGCTACCCGGCCGGAGGTCGTCTGACCGTCACCGCGGGGAGCGTCATCGGCACCACGACCGACCCCCTGCACGAGAACCTCGGCGAGGTGCTCGTCACGGACGCCCCGGTCGAACCCGGGTCCTCGGGCTCTGCCGCTCTCGACGAGGCCGGCGACGTCATCGGCGTCGTCTACGCCAAGACCACCGACGGCCGGTCGTTGCTGGTGCCGCAGTCCACGCTGCGCGGGATGCTCGACGACGCCTCGGCCTTCACCACGCTCGAACCCTGCTGAGGACCCTCGCGGGCGTCCGTCAGCGGGCCGCGCCGATCCGGAGCTCGAGGGAGTCCACCCGGTCGGCGACGACCTTCGCCGCAGCGAGGCGGGCGTTGACCTGGCCGAGGACCACGTCCAGCCCGGCACGGTCCAGACCAGGATCGATCGCCAGCACGACAGCCACCTCGGCCTGGCGACCGGGTTCGGCGGACGCCCGCACGACGTGCTGGACCGGCGCGGCGGCGTCGCCGATGGCGCGGGCCACCTCGGCGTCGACCTCCATCCCGTCGTCCGTCGCCACGAGCGCCGGGCGCCACTCGACCCCTTGCGCCAGCGCCCACACCGCCGGGCGTGGCACGAGCGCCGTCACGGGCCCGGCAGGGTCGACGACGAGCAGCGACCACTTCTCGTTCACCGCGGACAACGCGGCCCGGGCTGCCTCGACAGGGACCGGGCGGGCGTCGGCACGCCAGGCCTGCATCGCCGCCACCGACGTGAAGACCGGCAGGGCGCGGCGGCCGTCGGCGGACTCCAGCGCGACGACGCCGGAGGAGGCCTCCTTGTCGACGGTGTGCTCGACACCGTCGTGCGAGACGGTGCCGGTGGCCTCGAGCTCGGCGAGCACCGGCACCAGCACGCGCGTCTCGGCCAGGCGGGCCACGACGTCCCGCAGGGGGGTGGTGCCCGCCTGCAGGCCCTCGAGGCGTCGGGCGAGCTCCGGGTCGGCCGAGCCGTCGTCGCCGGCGAACTGGCTGGTCGGCTGGATGGACCTCATGGGCGACCCGCGACGTCGAGCGCCTCGGGCAGGGTGAACGCGCCCGCGTACAGCGCCTTGCCCACCACAGCGCCCTCGACGCCGTCGCCGGTGAGCCCGCGCAGCACCTCGAGGTCCGCCAGCGACGAGATGCCCCCGGAGGCCACCACCTTGGCGGGGGTGCGTGCGGCGACCTCGCGCAGCAGCTCGACGTTCGGCCCCCGCAGCGTGCCGTCCTTGGTGACGTCGGTGACGACGTAGCGGGCGCACCCGGCGTCGTCGAGACGGGCGAGGACCTCCCACAGGTCGCCGCCCTCCTGCGTCCAGCCGCGAGCGGCGAGGGTGGTCCCCCGCACGTCCAGGCCCACGGCGACCTTGTCCCCGTGCTCGGCGATGACACGGGCGGTCCACTCCGGGTCCTCGAGCGCGGCCGTGCCGATGTTGACCCGCCGGGCACCCGTGGCGAGCGCACGCTCCAGCGAGGCGTCGTCCCGGATGCCGCCGGAGAGCTCGACCTGCACGTCGACCTCCGCCACGACGCTCGCGAGGAGCTCGGCGTTCGAGCCGCGACCGAACGCGGCGTCGAGGTCCACCAGGTGGATCCACTCGGCACCTCCGGCCTGCCAGTCGAGCGCGGCGGCGCGCGGGTCGCCGTACGAGGTCTCCGATCCGGCCTCGCCCTGGACGAGGCGGACGGCCTGGCCGTCGGCGACGTCGACGGCGGGCAGCAGCACGAGTCGTTCGGTCATGCGTCAGGTCTCCAGTCGTGTGGCGGGGTGGGTGCGGGGTCGCCTCAGAGCGACCGCACCCAGTTCTCGAGCAGGGTGGCGCCGGCGTCGCCGGACTTCTCGGGGTGGAACTGCGTGGCGGACAGCGGGCCGTCCTCGACGGCCGCGACGAACCGAGCCGCTGAACCTTCCGGGCCGTGCGACGCCCAGGTGACGCGTGGCGGCGTGTACCGCGGGTCCGCCGCGTCGTCGTGGCCCTGGGTGAAGGTCTGCGCGGCGTAGGAGTGCACGAAGTAGAAGCGCTCGTGCTCGACGCCCCGGAAGAGCGTGGAGCCTTCCGCGGGCTCGACGGCGGACCAGCCCATGTGGGGGACCACCGGCGCCTCGAGCCGGTCGACGACGCCGGCCCACTCGCCCAGCCCGTCGGCCCGGACCCCGTGCTCGACGCCCGCGCCGAACATCACCTGCATGCCGACGCAGACGCCCAGGACCGGCCGCCCCCCGGCGAGGCGACGGTCGACGACCTGGTCACCGCCGACGGCACGCAGTCCTTCCATGCACGCGGCGAACGCGCCCACCCCGGGCACCACGAGCCCGTCGGTCTCGATCGCGGTGCGTCGGTCCGCCGTGAGCTCGACGTCGGCACCGACCCGCTCCAGGGCGCGGACCGCGGAGCGCACGTTCCCGAAGCCGTAGTCGAGCACCACGACCCTCGGACGGCCGCCCGCTGCGGGCCGTGCGGAGGGGCGTGCGTTGAGCTCGGCCGCGGCGCCGCCGTCGGGCAGCAGGTCGGGCGCTTCCGTCATCCCTTCTTCCTCCGTGCCTTGCGGGAGACCTGGGACAGCATCCGCACGGCCTTCAGGCGTCCGATGCCCGACGAGGGCACGACACCGGGCAGGTCGTCGAGCGTCACGTGACCGGTCAGCAGGTCCTCGAGGGCGTCGGGGGCCCCGCCGAGCACGAGGCCGGCCGGCAGCTCACCGTCCTCGACGCCGTCGGCGAAGCGGCGGCAGGTGAGCTGTTCGCCGTGGCGTGTGACGAGGATCAGGGGCACACCGGTGACCAGCTGGGAGATCGTCTCCGCGGCGCGGCGGGGCGCGTCGTCCGCGCGGTCACGCAGCACCGCGAGCGCCCCGACGGGCGTCGGGACGGCGTCGACCTCCACGTCGGCGAGCACGCAGGCGGCGGCCAGCGGCTCGGCCGCCGCCACCTGGGTGATGAGCACCGCGATGTCCGGGTCCTGCGACCCGCTCAGCCCGGACAGGTCGTCCGGGATCTCGAGGTCGTCGGGGACCTCGGGCAGGTCGGGTTCAGGGTGGATGGGCACGCTACAGCGCTCCCTTGGTCGACGGGATGCCGTCGACGCGGGGGTCCCGCGCGACGGCGGCCCGCAGCGCGCGGGCCAGGGCCTTGAACTGCGCCTCGACGATGTGGTGCGGGTCACGGCCGGCCAGGACCCGCACGTGGAGGCAGATGTTCGCGTGGTGGGCGATCGACTCGAGCACGTGCCGGGTGAGCGACCCGGTGAAGTGCCCGCCGATGAGGTGGTACTCCTGGCCCGCGGGCTCGCCGGAGTGGACGAGGTACGGGCGGCCCGAGACGTCGACGACGGCCTGGGCGAGCGCCTCGTCGAGCGGCACCAGCGCGTCGCCGAAGCGGGAGATGCCGCGCTTGTCCCCGAGCGCCTGCTCGAGCGCCTCGCCGAGCACGATGGCGGTGTCCTCGACGGTGTGGTGGGCGTCGATGTGGGTGTCGCCCGTCGCCCTGACGGTGAGGTCGATGAGGGAGTGCTTGCCGAGGGCGGTGAGCATGTGGTCGAAGAAGGGCACGGTGGTCGAGACGTCGGTGCGCCCGCTGCCGTCGAGGTTCACCTCGACGACCACGTTCGACTCGCTCGTGGCGCGCTCCACGCGCGCGGTGCGGTCTTCCATCACTTCTCTCCGATCACGTCGGTCAACGCGTCCTTGAACGCCTGGGTCTCCCCCGGTGTCCCCACCGAGACCCGCAACCAGCCCTCCGGGCCGGTCTCGCGGATGAGCACACCGCGGTCGAGCAGCCCCTGCCAGACGGCGTGCCGGTCGTCGAAGGTGCCGAACAGCACGAAGTTGGCGTCGCTGTCGGCCACCTGCAGCGGCCGGCCGTCGACACGCTGCGCGCGCAACCATCCCACGAGGTCGTCCCGCCCCGCACGCAGGTCCGCCACCTGGGCGAGCAGCGAGTCCCGGTGCGAGAGCGCCGCACGCGCCGTCGCCTGGGTGACGGCGGACAGGTGGTACGGCAGCCGCACCACCCGCAGCGCGTCCACGAGCTCCGTGGAGGCGGCGAGGTAGCCCAGGCGCAGCCCGGCGGCGGCGAACGCCTTGGACATGGTGCGCGTCACAGCCAGGTGCGGGTAGCGGTCGAGCAGCTCCAGGGCCGACGGGGTGCCCGCGCGCCGGAACTCGGCGTAGGCCTCGTCGACGACGACGACGGCGGGGATCCGCGCCGCCGCGTCCAGCACCGCCCGGATCGTGGTGAGGTCCAGGGCCGTGCCGGTGGGGTTGTTCGGGCTGGCCAGGAGGATCACCGACGGCCGCTCCGTCTCGACGAGCCCGACCGCCTCGGCGGTGTCGATCGTGAAGTCCTCGGCGCGGCGGCCGGTCACCCAGCGGGTGTGCGTGTCGCGCGCGTACTCGGGGTACATCGAGTACGTCGGCGCGAACGACACGGCCGTGCGGCCGGGCCCGCCGAACGCCTGCAGCAGGTGCAGCATGACCTCGTTCGACCCGTTGGCCGCCCACAGCTGCGACCGGTGGAGGTGGACCCCCGACTCCACGGCCAGGTACTGCGCGAGGTCGTCGCGCAGCGCGTCGAAGTCGCGGTCGGGGTACCGGTTGAGCCCGCGCGCGGCGTGCGCGACGTGCTCGGCGATGGTCGCCACGACGTCGTCGGACGGCGCGTAGGGGTTCTCGTTGACGTTGAGCCGGACGGGCACGTCGAGCTGCGGTGCACCGTAGGGCACCTCGTCGGCGAGCTCGGGGCGCAGCGGCAGGGCCGGAGCGTCGGGGGTGGTCACCGCACCAGTCTACGAACCCTTCGGGCCTGCCTCGTCGCGGGTACCGCGACACCGCGATCCACGAGGCGCCGGCGCGGGTCGTGCCGCCGACGACGGCGCAGGTCACGGAGCTGCCGAGCGGCCGACGGCCGGACGGTCAGGCCACGACGACCTCGCCGTCGACGATCTCGGCCGCGATCTCACCGAGGGGTTCGGGGGCGGGTCCGGAGACGACCGCGGCGTCGGTCAGCGTGAAGACCGACCGGTGGCAGGGACACTCGAGCTCGCCGTCACCCGGGGTGACCGTGCAGCCCTGGTGCGTGCAGACCGCGCTGAAGACGTGGACCTCGCCCTCGACGGGCTGGGTGACCAGCACGGCCACGCCGGCGACCTCGGCGCTCACCGCGCCGCCGACCGGGACGTCCGACAGGGCCACCACGAACTCGCCCGCCCCGGAGCCGGAGGCCTCGCTGACCGATGCCGCCGGGTCGGCCCCCTCGGCGCAGGCTGCCAGGACCCCCGCACCGGCGACGGTCCCGGCGGCCACGCCGGCGCGGCGCAGCAGCTGTCGGCGGGAACAGCCTCGTGCGGTCGACGCCTCAGGAGTGCGGATCGTCTCGGTCATGGAGCTCCTCGGTGGTGACGCAGGGTGAACTCGGTGGCAGCATGTCCATCATGGACGCACCCACACCGAAGGTGCCAGCGGCACACGGGCGACCCGCCGTCGCCCCCTCGTGGGTGTGGCGGTCCCTGGCTGCGGCCGGGGTGGTCGTCTCGGCGCTGGTGCACCTGGTGCTGTGGACCCGCGGCTACGACGACATCCCGCTGGTGGGGCCGCTGTTCCTCGTCAACGCGATCAGCGGCGTCGTCCTGGCGGTGCTGCTCCTGACCTGGCGGCACTGGCTCCCGCTGGTGGGCGGCATCATCTTCGGGGCCGCCACGCTGCTCGCCTTCGTCGCCTCGGCCACCTCGGACCTGCTGGGGATCACGACGCAGGTCGTGGGCACCACCGAGCTCGTCGCCGCGGCCGCAGAGCTCGTCGCCGTCGTCGCGTCCACCATCGCGCTGGTCCGCGAGCAGGCCCGCTGACCCCTGTGGAGACAGCCCGCGGCATGTCGCCGGTTCCCCCTACGATCACAGGGTGACCTCCTCGGACGACCCGTACGCCGACCTCGTGCCCACCTGGACCGACGACGACGTCCCACCACCCGACGACGCTCCCCCGCCCGACGACGTCCCACCACCCCACGACGCTCCTCCACCGGCCCCTGACATGCCCGCCCCGACCGCGCACGACGACGCGGCCAAGCGCGCCAAGCTCGCCATGCTGCGCGGTCTGATGGACACCGCGGGAGGTGCCGGGGGCACGCTGCGCGAGCAGGCGACCGAGTCCCTGCGGGCGCTCGTCGGGCGCGACGACGCCGAGCTGCGTGACGACCAGTGGAGCGCCATCGAGGCACTGGTGGCTTTCCACCGCCGAGCCCTGGTGGTGCAGCGCACCGGGTGGGGCAAGTCGGCCGTGTACTTCGTCGCCACCAGCCTGCTGCGGGCCCGGGGTGCCGGGCCGACGGTGATCGTCTCGCCGCTGCTGGCACTGATGCGCGACCAGATCGCCGCCGCCGCGCGCGCCGGCATCCGCGCGGTGACGATCAACTCCTCGAACGTCACCGAGTGGGACCAGGTGCACGCCGGGATCGCCGCCGGTGAGGTCGACGTGCTGCTGTGCTCGCCCGAGCGCCTCAACAACCCCGCGTTCCGGGACGAGGTGCTCCCCCGGCTGGCGGCCGACGCCGGCCTCGTCGTGATCGACGAGGCCCACTGCATCTCGGACTGGGGCCACGACTTCCGCCCCGACTACCGGCGCATCCGCACCCTGCTCGCAGACCTGCCACCGGGCATCCCGGTGCTCGCCACGACCGCGACGGCGAACGAGCGTGTCACCCGCGACGTCGCCGAACAGCTGGCGGTCAGGACGGGCGGGCACGACGGCGGCGGCGTCGCCGCCGTGGACGGCGCCATGGCCTCCTCGGACGAGGTGCTCGTGCTGCGCGGCGGCCTGGACCGGGAGTCCCTGCACCTGGCGGTGCTCGAGCTCGGCGACCAGCCGACCCGCGTCGCCTGGCTCGTGGAGGCGCTGCAGGAGATCGACGGCTCCGGGATCGTGTACTGCCTCACGGTGTCCGCGGCCGACGAGGTCGCCTCGCAGCTGCGCTCCGCAGGGCTCGCCGTGGCGGCGTACACCGGTCGCACGGACCCGACGCTGCGCGCCCAGCTCGAGGAGGACCTCAAGGAGAACCGCGTCAAGGCCCTGGTCGCGACGTCGGCGCTCGGCATGGGTTTCGACAAGCCCGACCTGTCGTTCGTCGTCCACCTCGGGGCACCGTCGTCGCCCATCGCGTACTACCAGCAGGTCGGACGTGCCGGCCGTGGGGTGGACTCCGCGGTGGTCGTGCTGCTGCCCGGGCACGAGGACAAGGCCATCTGGGAATGGTTCGGCTCCCAGGCCTTTCCCGCCGAGGCGCAGGTGCGCGCCACCCTCGCCGCGCTGGCCGACGAGGGCGGCACCGTCTCGACGGCAGCGCTGGAGACGCGGGTGGACCTGAAGCGTTCCCGCCTGGAGTCGATGCTCAAGGTGCTCGACGTCGACGGTGCCGTCCGACGGGTCAAGGGCGGCTGGGTCGCCACGGGCGTCGAGTGGGTGTACGACGCCGCCCGCTACGAGCGGGTGGCCGAGACCCGGCGCGTCGAGGCGCAGGCCATGCTCGACTACGTGGCGACCGACGGCTGCCGGATGCGCTACCTGCGGGCGCAGCTCGACGACCCCGCCCTCCCGGACGGATGGACGTGCGGGAGGTGCGACAGGTGCGGCGGCGTGCTGCTGCCCCCGCCGCCCTCCTCGGAGTCGGTGGCCGAGGCGCGCTCCGAGATGGACCGTCCCGGAGTGGAGGTCGAGCCCCGCAAGATGTGGCCCTCCGGGCTGGCGACGCTCGGGCTGGACATGAAGGGGAAGATCCCCGAGGCCGAGCGCGCCGAGCCCGGGCGGGCCGTGGCCCGGTTCGACGGCCTGGGATGGTCAGGACCGGTTCGTGAGCTGTTCGCCCCCACGACCCCTGACGGCGAGACCCCGGTCGCCCTGCGCACCGCCGCGGCGCGGGTGCTGGACGACTGGGACGCGATCCGGGTCCCGGACGACACGCAGGACTCGGCGGACCCGGACGGCGACATCAGGCCGGGCGATGCCGGACGACCGCTGCGCATCGAGGGGGTCGTGGCGGTGCGATCGGTGACCCGACCGCAGCTCACCTACCACCTGGCGACCGGCCTCGCGGCGTACCTGGGCGTGCCGATGATCGGTGCGGTGGGTCCGGCGCCGGGCGAGGAGGAACCCGGCCGGCACGACGTGAACTCGGCGATGCGCCTCGCCGGTGTCGCCCGGCGCCTGCGGCTCGAGCTCGGTGAGGCCGCCCTCTCGGGCCTGCCCGGACGCACGATCCTGCTGGTGGACGACTGGACGGAGTCGGGCTGGACGCTCGCGGTCGCGGCACGGCTCCTGCGCCAGGCCGGGGCCGCCGCGGTCCACCCGTTCGTCCTGGGGACGCGCTGACGCGTCGCTCCCGGCCGTGGCGGCTCGGTCCGAGGTCCGCCCTAGGCCTCCAGCAGGCCGCGCACGTCGTCGGCCGCGAGCGCCCCGGCGAACGCCCCGGCGTCGTCGTCCACGACGGCGTCGAAGAGAGCGGCCTTGCGCTGCGCGAGAGCCATGACCTTCTCCTCGATGGTGTCGGCCGCGACCAGCCGGGTGACCACGACGTGACGGGTCTGGCCGATGCGGTGCGTGCGGTCGATCGCCTGGGCCTCCGCTGCCGGGTTCCACCACGGGTCGAGCAGGTAGACGTGGTCGGCCTCGGTGAGGTTGAGACCGAACCCACCCGCCTTGAGGCTGATGAGGAACACCGGCGCCCGCCCCTGCTTGAAGCTCCGGATGACCGCCGGGCGGTCACGGGTGCTCCCGTCGAGGTAGACCGTCGCCACACCCGCTGCGGCGCATCGCTCCTCGACCCGTCGCAGGAACGACGTGAACTGGGAGAAGACGAGCGCGCGGTGGCCCTCGGCCGCGATCTCGACGAGCTGGTCGACGACCACGTCGAGCTTGGCGGACCCCACGCCGGCGTACGCGGGGTCGACCAGCGAGGCGTCGAGGGCGAGCCGGCGCAGGGTCGTCAACGAGCGGAAGATCGCGGCCTTGTTCGCCTCGAAGTCCGTCAGCAGCCCGAGCAGCCGCTGGCGCTCGCGCTGCAGGTGGGTGTCGTAGACGCGCCGGTGGTCCGGCGACAGCGGCACCCTCAGCACCTGTTCCTGCCGCTCCGGCAGCTCGGGCGCCACCTGCTCCTTCGTCCTGCGCAGCATGAGTGCCCGGATGCGCCGCTGGAGACGTGCGAGCGCACGGTTGCCGGCCGCGACGACCGCCGGGTCGTCGTCCTGCGCCGCGGCGTCGACCGGCCGGACGGTCTCGGCCCGGAACCGGTGCAGCGACGGGTACAGGCCCGGGGCCACGATCGCGAGCATCGCCCACAGCTCGGTGAGGTTGTTCTCCATCGGCGTGCCGGTGATCGCGAGCTTGAACGGTGTGTCGAGGCGCCGCGCCATCTGGTTCGCGCGGGTGCGCGGGTTCTTCGCGAACTGGGCCTCGTCGAGGATCAGGCCGGACCACTCCAGGCCGGCGAACGCCTCGAACTCCAACCGGTAGACGGCATAGGAGGTGACCAGCACGTCCACGTCCCGGGCGACGTCGGCGAGGCCGCGGCCGAGCTTCTTCGTCGTCGCGGTCATCGCGACCACGGTGAGTCCCGGGGTGAACCTCGCGGCCTCGTCCACCCAGTTGCCGACCACGGACGCCGGTGCCACCACGACGAACGGAGGTGGGGACGTGACGTCGTGCGTGGCCGCGCTCTCGGCGCGGACGTGCTCGAGGAAGGCCAGCGTCTCGATCGTCTTGCCCAGCCCCATGTCGTCGGCGAGGATCCCGCCGAGCCCGTGCCGCCACAGGAACGTCAGCCACTCGAACGCCTGGTGCTGGTAGGGCCGCAGCGCGGCCCGCAACCCGTCCGGCGCCTCGAGCGGTTCCGGGGTGCGCCGGCCGTCGGCCAGCTCTCGCAGCCCCGACACCGTGCGGTGCCAGCGCTCCGGGACGCGGACGTCGTCGGCGAGGTCCTCGAGCTCGCCCCAGAGCTGGGCGTCGTAGCCGCTGACCCGCAGCCGACCGGGCTTGTCGCTGAGCGCCGTCGCCTCCTCGATGAGCGATCGCAGGCGCCCGAGCGACGGCTGGTTCAGCATCATCCAGGAGCCGTCGACCAGGAGCAGGCGCTTGCGTCCCTGGGACAGCGCGGTGAAGAGTCGGGTGAACGGGATCTCCCTGCCGCCGACGGTCACCGACACACCGAGGTCGAGCCAGTCCGAGCCGCCGGACGGCGCCCCGTCGACCACCACCCGGGCCGGGCCGTCGAGGTGGTGGTAGTCGGGCGCCGGGTCGCCGTCGAGGACGACCCCGGCCGCGGCGAGCGCGGGCAGCACGTCGTGCGCGAGGTCGAGGGCGTCGAGCCCGGTGAACCGGTGGTGGGCCTCGGGCTCGAACCGTTCGAAGCCCACCACGCCGCGGACGGCGGAGGTGGCCTTGGCGCGGATCTCGGACTCCGCCTCGGGGTCTCGCGCCGGGTCGAGCCGGGCACCGTCGAGCGGGACGGTCCACGGACCCCCGTCACCCCGCGGGTAGTGCCAGCCCCAGGTCAGCTCGGCCTGCTCGGGCGAGGCGAACCGGGTCGTGGCGACGAGCCGGGGGCGAGGGTTCTCGGGCAGCTCGACGCTGCCGTCCGGGACCACGCGGACGGTCCGCCGCAGCGCCGGCAGGTGCTCGGCGAAGAGCTCGTCGACGTCTGACGCCGGCACCTCCGTGGGGCCGAGGGTGACGAGCTCACGCACCCCGTCGCCGAGCCGACGCGGTGCCGGGCCGAGGCGGAGCGTCGTGCGGCCGGACCCGGGCTCGGCGGCGAACAGGCCGGTGTCCCCGACCACGCCGAGCTGCGCGGCGCTCCCGACGTCGACGCCGTCGAGGGAGACCACGGGCGCCAGCCGGACCCCCGTGTCCGAGGCCGAGACCTCGAGCCGTACCGTCGCGGCCCCCGCCAGGACGACCTCGTCCTGGTGGCCGTGCCCGACGAGAGGGATGCGCAGCTCCGCGGCCTCGGCCAGCAACGGCCAGAGACCTCGGCCTCCCGTCGCCAGCGGCCGCCAGGCCTCCCGCGGCCGGGACGTGCCGTCCTGCAGCGCGGCGCCGAGGTCGGCGAACCATCGCCGCACCGGCGGCGTCGGCGTCGCCCTGACGTCGGCGAACGCGTAGAGGCCACGGGCGAGGGCGTCCCAGCTCGCCTCGGGCGCCGTCTTCCACCCCCCGTTGCGGGCGGGGACCACCGGTCGCACCGACAGGCCGGGGTCGGCGTCGCCGAACGCCCCGTCCAGGCGGAAGCGGAGCGCGACGGGCAGGGCCGCGCCCGACGGTGGCGCCGCCGTCGGGGTCGAGCGTCCGGTCACCGCGGCGAGCCGGCTGCGCCACCCCGTGTCGTCCGGTGCCGGTGCCCGCGGCCCGGCCACGCCGTGCGGTCCGACGTGCAGGAGCGTGGCGGCGACGTGCTTGCAGTCGACGCCCACCGGGCACGAGCAGGAGGAGTCCACGAACGCGTACCGTCCCGCGGCGTCGAGGTCGAACCACACCCGACAGGCGTACGGCCGCGGGCCGCTGCCCCCCACCTGGGACGTCAGGACCAGCGTCTCGGCCTCCCACCGCCAGGAGACGACGGCTCCCGCGCGCTGATATCCCTGTGCCCGACGGAACGTCGTGGTGCCGACGATCCCGCCGACGACGAGCGGGTCGATGCGGGGTGGCGCGGAGGACGGCGGGGGCACGTGCCCATGCTCGCACCCCGCGCTGACAGCGGACCCACGAGGCGGCGCGCTTGGCACAGTATTTCTGGACCGAGCGACCGATCGGCGACGATGGACGGATGGACACGACCACGTCCCCGTGGAGGCGCCGGGCGCTGGGCGGCCTCGTCGCCCTGGTCGCCGTCGGCGCGCTCCTGCTCGCCCTGGTCTGGTGGGGGCAGGACCTGCTCGTCTACCACCCCGACCGCACCGACCCCGGTCCCGCAGCCTCCGTCCTCGACGGCGGCGAGGACGTCACGCTCCGGACCGACGACGGGCTGGAGCTCACCGCGTGGTTCGTGCCGGCCGGCGCCACGGCACGCGACGCCGCCGTGCTCATGGCCCCTGGCAACGGCGGCAACCGGCTCGGCCGCACCGGTCTCGCTCAGCGCCTCGCCGACCGCGGGTTCGCGGTGCTGCTGCTGGAGTATCGCGGCTACGGCGGCAACCCGGGGTCACCGTCCGCCGACGGCCTGCACGCCGACGCGCTCGCCGCGCTGGAGGCGCTCGACGACCGCGGGTACCCGCCGCAGCGCACCGTCTACCTCGGCGAGTCGCTGGGCACCGCGGTGGTGGCCCGGCTCCACACCGAGGATCCCGGGGCCGGGCTCGTGCTGCGCTCGCCCTTCACCTCGCTCGCCGACGTCGGCGAGCACCACTATCCCGTGCTGCCCGTCCGGAGCCTGCTGCGCGACCGCTACGAGGTGCGCGAGCACGTCGCCGCCGCTCAGGTGCCGGTCACCGTCGTGCACGGTGACGCCGACTCGGTGGTCCCGCCGGACCAGAGCCACGCGGTGGCCGAGGCCGCACCCCGGCTCGCCGAGCGTCTCGCGCTGCCCGGCGCCGACCACAACGACCCGGTGATGTTCGGGCCCGACGTGGCCGACGCCGTCGACCGCCTCGCCGACGCCGCGGGCCTGTGACAGCCACCGACCAGGCGGCTCAGAACCGCCCGCGCACCGCCTCGCCGTGGGCGGGCAGGTCCTCGTCGTTCGCCACGGCGACGATGCGCTCGGCGACCTCCGCCAGGGCCTCGCGCGAGTAGTCGACCACCTGCACCGACCTCAGGAACGCGTGGACCCCCAGACCGCTGGCGAAGCGCGCCGTGCCCCCCGTGGGCAGCACGTGGTTGGAGCCGGCCATGTAGTCACCGAGGGAGACCGGCGAGTACGGCCCCACGAAGATGGCCCCCGCCGAACGCACCCGCTGAGCCAGCTCGGCAGCGCCCACGGTCTGGATCTCCAGGTGCTCGGCACCGTAGGCGTCCACCACCGCCAGCCCCTGGTCGAGGTCGTCGACCACCACCACGGCCGACTGCGGACCCGCGAGCGCCGTCGTCACCCGGGCGGTGTGCTTGGTCGCCTCCGCCAGGTCCACCAGCTTGGACTCCACCGCACCGGCGAGCTCCACGGACGGCGTGACGAGCACCGACGCCGCCATCGGGTCGTGCTCGGCCTGGCTGATGAGGTCGAGCGCCACGTGCCCGGGGTCGGCGGAGTCGTCGGCCAGCACCGCGATCTCGGTCGGGCCGGCCTCCGCGTCGATCCCGACGACGCCCCGCACCAGGCGCTTGGCCGCCGCGACGTAGACGTTCCCGGGGCCGGTCACGACGTCGACGGGCTCGCACAGCACCTCGCCGTCGGCCGGTTCGCTCCCGGTCGCCCCGTAGGCGAACATCGCCACGGCCTGCGCTCCCCCGACCGCGTACACCTCGTCGACGCCGAGCAGGGCGCAGGCCGCGAGGATGGTCGCGTGCGGCAGCCCGCCGGAATCCTTCTGCGGCGGGGAGGCCACCGCCAGCTCGGGGACGCCGGCCTCCTGGGCGGCGACCACGTTCATGATGACCGACGACGGGTAGACGGCCAGGCCCCCGGGCGCGTAGAGGCCGACCCGCTGCACCGGGATCCACCGCTGCCGTACCTCGGCGCCGTCGGCCAGCACCGTCGTGTGCTCGCCGGGCAGCTGGTCGGCGTGCACGGCACGCACCCGCACCACCGCCTCCTCGAGAGCCGCACGGACGACCGGGTCGAGGCCCGCGAGCGCCTCGTCGAGCGCGGCGGCCGGCACCCGCAGATGCTGTGGCCGCACCCCGTCGAAGCGCTCGGCCAGGTCGCGCAGGGCGGCACCACCGCGGGAACGGACGTCCGCCAGGACGGGAGCCACGGCGTCGACCGCCTGCTCCACGCCCACCTCGGGGCGCGGCAGCACCTGCAGCAGCTCGGAACGGGACAGGACCTGCCCGCGAAGATCGATGCGTCGGATCACCGCTCCAGTCTAGGAGATCGCCGCCGAGCCTCTCCCTGCGGTCCACCCTCAGGACCCCGCGCCACGCGCACCCGCGACCGCGGCCGGCAGCGGCCTGGGAGGATGGACGGATGGACACCCCCCTCGAGGTCCCCATCCGCGACGACGTCATCCGGCTCGGCCAGTTCCTCAAGCTGGCAGGGCTCGCCGAGTCGGGCAACCACGCCCGCGACCTCGTGGCCGACGGCGACGTGCGCGTCGACGGCGAGACCGAGACCCGGCGCGGCCGCCAGCTGCGAGCCGGTGCCCGCGTGACCGTCGCGGGACCCGAGGGCGACCAGACCGCCGTGGTCGTTCAGGAGGACATGTAGGCCGACGCCATGACGTGGTCGGGTGTGAGCCGCAGCACGATCCGGCGGGGGTCGTACTCGACCTGCCTGTACCGGGTGGCGTAGCGACGCACGGCCTCGGCGACCTCGTCGGGGTCCTCGACCACCTCGACCGTCCCCTCGAGCGTCATCCAGCGGCCGCCGTCGACCTGGCAGAGGGCGGCCCGCGGGGCTTGCCCGTCCGGCCCGCGGCGGCCCGCGTTACGGGCCTTGACCGACGTCCGCCGTGCCGTGACGCGCGCCACGCCCTGCTCGGCGTCCCACGTGAAGGCCACCGGGACCACGTGCGGCGTGCCGTCGGCGCGCAGGGTGGTCAGGGTGGCCAGGTGGCGCTCGGTGACGAAGACGAGCTGCTCGGGGTTGAGACGGATCACCTGCGTGAGCCTACGCGCCGTCGCCCGGGTCGCCGAAGCCGAGGGTGATCACCCGCGGGACGTCGCCGTCGTGCAGGGCACGCAGCACCGCGAGCTCGTGCGGCACGACGGGGTCCGGCAGGTGCACGAACGGGAACCAGCGCAGGTCCGCGGCCCTGTCCGCCTCCTGCAGCGCCGGTTCCCCCTGCCACCGGGTCGTCGCGAAGAAGAAGTCCACGCGCTGCTCGAGCGCAGGACCACCGGGCTCCCCCCGGTGCACGACCGTCAGCGGCTCGAGGTCCGCCGGGCCCACCGTCACGCCGAGCTCCTCGCGCGCCTCGCGGACCGCGGCCTCCAGCACGGACTCCCCGGCCTCGACGTGACCGGCCGCACCGGCGGCCCAGTACCCGTCCATGAACCCCGTGCCGGCCCGCAGCTGCAGCAGGACCTGCCCCTCACGTCGCAGCAGGACGTACGCGGCCGGGACCACCCGGAACCGGTGGTCGGCGCTGCCGTCGTCGGACCCGGTCATGACAGGCAGCTCGGTCCGAGCAGCGCCTTGAGGTCGCCGAACAGCGCCGGCGACTTCTCGACGCGCAGCCGGTCGGCGGCCCGCACGACCGTCTTCTTGCCGGGTTCGGCGACGTGCACGTGGACCTCGGCCGGTCCGGGGTGCGACACCAGCACCTCGCGCAGCCGCACCATGACCGGTTCGACGCAGCGTGTGTGCGGCACGGTCACCTGGACCGGCGCGTCGGCCACGGCCGAGGTGTCGGGCAGCGTGACCTCCTGCGCCTGGAGCTGCATCTGCTCGTCACGGCGCCGCACGCGGCCCTTGAGCGTGACCACCTGGTCCTCGGCGAGGACCGTCGAGTACGCCAGGTAGGTCTCGCCGAAGAACATCACCTCGACCGAGCCCTCCAGGTCCTCGATCGTCACGGCCGCCCACGGGTTGCCGTTCTTGCTCATCTTGCGCTGCACCGAGGTCAGCAGCCCGGCGACGGTGACCGACGAGCCGTCCGGCCGGCCCTCGTCCGCGACCAACGACGCGATCGAGGTGTCGGCCGCCCGGGCGAGGACGTGCTCCATGCCCGACAGCGGGTGGTCCGAGACGTAGAGCCCCAGCATCTCCCGCTCGAACGCGAGACGCTGCTTCTTGTCCCAGTCCGGCAGGTCCGGCACCTCGACGGCGAAGGTCACCGGGTCGTCGCCGCCCCCGCCGAGGTCGGCGAACAGGTCGAACTGCCCCTCGGCCTCCTTGCGCTTGACGGAGATCACCGAGTCCACCGCCTGCTCGTGGACGACGAGCAGGGCGCGCCGCGGGTGCCCGAGCGAGTCGAACGCCCCGGCCTTGATGAGCGACTCGATGGTGCGCTTGTTGCAGACGACCGCGGGCACCTTGTCGAGGAAGTCGGTGAACGAGGTGAAGTCGCCGTGCTCCTCCCGGGCGGCGATGATCGCCGAGACCACGTTGGCCCCGACGTTGCGCACGGCCGTCAGCCCGAACCGGATGTCGTCGCCGACGGCCGTGAACTTCGCCGCCGACTCGTTGACGTCGGGCGGCAGGACCGTGATGCGCATCCGGCGGCACTCGCCGAGGTACAGCGCCATCTTGTCCTTGTCGTCCCGCACCGACTGCAGCAGGCCGGCCATGTACTCGGTGGGGTACTTCGCCTTGAGGTACGCCGTCCAGTAGGCCACCAGCCCGTAGCCCGCCGAGTGCGCCTTGTTGAAGGCGTACCCGGCGAACGGCACCAGCACGTCCCACACCGCCTTGATCGCCGCGTCGGAGTAGCCGCGCTCCTTGCAGCCGGCCTCGAAGTTCACGAACTCCTTGGCCAGCACCTCGGGCTTCTTCTTGCCCATGGCGCGGCGCAGCAGGTCCGCCTGACCGAGCGAGTAGCCCGCGAGGATCTGGGCGGCGCGCTGCACCTGCTCCTGGTAGACGATCAGGCCGTACGTCTCGTCGAGCACCTCCGACAGGGGCTCGGCCGTCTCGGGGTGGATCGGCTCGATCTTCTGCAGGCCGTTCTTGCGCAGCGCGTAGTTGACGTGCGAGTTCATGCCCATCGGGCCGGGGCGGTACAGCGCGATGACGGCCGACAGGTCGTCGAACTTGTCCGGGCGCATCTGCCGCAGCAGCGAGCGCATCGGCCCGCCGTCGAGCTGGAACACGCCGAGCGTCTCACCGCGGGCGAGCAGGGCGTAGGTGTCGACGTCGTCGAGCGGCACGTGCTCGATCTCCACGGCGTCCTTGCCGTTCATCGTGATGTTCTCGAGCGCGTCGTCCAGGATCGTCAGGTTGCGCAGGCCGAGGAAGTCCATCTTGATCAGGCCGAGGCCCTCGGACGTCGGGTAGTCGAACTGCGTGATGACCGCGCCGTCCTGGGGCCGGCGCATGATCGGGATGACGTCGATCAACGGTTCGCTCGACATGATGACGCCGGCCGCGTGCACCCCCCACTGCCGCTTGAGGCCCTCGATGCCGCGTGCCGTCTCCACGACGCGCTGCGCCTCGGGGTCCGCGTCGTGCATCTGCCGGAACTCCGCCGCCTCCGAGTAGCGCTCGTGGGACGGGTCGAAGATCCCCGACAGCGGGATGTCCTTGCCCATGACGGGCGGCGGCATCGCCTTGGTGAGCTTCTCCCCCATCGCGAACGGGAAGCCCAGCACGCGCGAGGCGTCCTTGAGCGCCTGCTTCGCCTTGATGGAGCCGTACGTGACGATCATCGCCACGCGGTCGTCGCCGTACTTGTCGCTCACGTACCGGATGACCTCGGAGCGCCGGCGCTCGTCGAAGTCGACGTCGACGTCGGGCATCGAGACGCGCTCCGGGTTGAGGAACCGCTCGAAGATCAGCCCGTGCTCCAGCGGGTCGAGCTCGGTGATGCCCATCACGTAGGACACCATGGAGCCCGCCGCGGACCCACGGCCAGGGCCTACCCGGATGCCCTGCTCCTTGGCCCAGTTGATGAAGTCGGCGACCACGAGGAAGTACCCCGGGAAGCCCATCTGGATGATGACCTCGGTCTCGTACTGCGCCTGCTTGCGCACCTCGTCCGGGATGCCGGAAGGGTAGCGCCGGTGCAGCCCGTGCTCGACCTCCTTGACGAACCAGGAGATCTCGTCCTCGCCCTCGGGCACCGGGAAGTTCGGCATGTAGTTCGCGCCGGTGTCGAAGGACACCTCGCACCGCTCGGCGATGAGCAGCGTGTTGTCGCACGCCTCGGGCATCTCGGCGAAGAGCCGGCGCATCTCCGCCCCGGACTTCACGTAGAAGGTGTCGCCGCTGAACGCGAACCGGCTCCCGCCCTGGTCGTACGTGGGCTCGTCGAGGGTCGATCCGGAGTTCACCGCGAGCAGCACCTCGTGCGCGTGGGAGTCCTCCTGCTTGGTGTAGTGCAGGTCGTTCGTGGCCACCAGCGGTGCACCGATGTGCTCGGCCAGGCGCAGCAGGTCCTTGGAGGTGCGGGACTCGATCTCGATCCCGTGGTCCATCAGCTCGACGAAGTAGTTCTCCTTGCCGAACAGGTCCTGGAGCTCGCCGGCCGCCCGCACGGCCTCGTCCCACTGACCGAGCCGCAACCGCGTCTGCACCTCTCCCGAGGGGCAGCCCGTGGTGGCCATCAGTCCCTCGGAGTACGTCTCCAGCAGCTCGCGGTCCATGCGCGGCCACTTGCCCATCTGACCGTCGAGCGAGGCCAGCGACGACGCGCGGAAGAGGTTGTGCATCCCGACGTTGTCGCGGGCCCACAGCGTCATGTGGGTGTACGCGCCACCGGCGGAGACGTCGTCGCGCCGCTGGTTCTGGTCCCCCCACAGGACCTTGGTGCGGTCGTGACGGCTGGTGCCCGGCGTGACGTACGCCTCGACGCCGATGATCGGCTTGACCCCGAACCTCTGCGCCGTGCTCCAGAAGTCGAACGCTCCGAACAGGTACCCGTGGTCGGTGATCGCGATGGCCTTCTGGCCCAGCCGGGCGACCTCGGTGAACAGGTCGTTCATCCGTGCCGCGCCGTCCAGCATCGAGTACTCGGTGTGGACGTGGAGGTGGACGAAGTCGTCCGCCTTCTCTGCGGTGGAGGCAGGTCCGGGGGGTGCAGCGGCGTCCGACATGGCCACGAGTCTAGGTCCCGCGGGTGACACCTCCCGGCCGCGCCGCGCGGCCCAGTACAGTGCTGCCCAACGTCCGGTCGCAGGAGGAGGATCCGTGGGCTCAGTGACGAGCACCGACGTCGCCCGTGCCGCGGGGGTCTCTCGTACCACCGTCAGCTACGTCCTCAACGACACCCCGGGGGCGTCGGTCTCGGAGGCGACCCGCCGGCACGTGCGGGAGACCGCCGCGCAGCTCGGCTACGCGCCGTCGGCGGCCGCACGCACGCTGCGGCGCGGTCGCAGCGACCTGGTGGTCTGCGTGCTGCCCGACTGGCCCACCGGTCCGGTCGTGGACTCCCTGCTGGACCATCTGACCGACGTGCTCGCGGAACGCGGGCTCTTCGTGCTCGTCCACCACCACCGCGACTCGCGCGCCCTGAGCGACCTGTGGCGGGCCGTGACGCCGCAGGCGGTCGTCGGGCTGGCCCCGTTCGCCGCCGACGACGCGCGCGCGATGCAGCAGGCGGGGATCACCGTCGTGGGACCCGTCGAGCCCGCCGACGCCGGGGCGTTCGACCGGTCCCAGCACGACCTCGCGGCACTGCAGGTCGACCATCTCGCCGCCCGCGGGCACCGGTCCGTGGCGTTCGCCACGACCACGGACGACCGGCTCCGCCGGTTCGGTGACGCCCGGTACACCGGCGTCCAGGACGCCTGCGCCGACCGAGGGCTGCCGCGGCCAGGACGGACCGCGGTGCGGACGGACGAACCCGCCACCGACGCCGTCCGCCGCTGGCACCGGGACGGCGTCACGGCCGTGGCGGCCTACAACGACGAGGTGGCGCTGGCCGTGCTGGCCGGCGCCCGGGTCGCCGGGCTCGGCGTGCCCGAGAGCCTGGCGGTGATCGGGGTCGACGACTCCCCCGCAGCCGCCGTGGCCGCACCGACCCTGACCACCGTCGCCCAGCCGGTCACCCCGCAGTCGGAGCACCTGGCGGCCGTCGTGCTGGCCGCGCTCGACGGTCTCGTCTCCCCGCCGTGGCCGGACGACCCGGCCTACGTGGTGGTCCGCGAGTCGGCCTGACGGTCAGGAGTAGGCGCCGCGCACGACCTCGAGAGCGTCCTGCAGGTCGGCCGGGTACTCGCTGGTGACCTCGACGCGCCCGCCGGTCACGGGGTGGTCGAAGGCGAGCCGCATGGCGTGCAGCCACTGACGCTCGAGCCCGACCTTCGAGGCCAGCACCGGGTCGGCCCCGTAGGTGAGGTCGCCCACCAGCGGGTGGCGCAGGGCCGACAGGTGCACGCGGATCTGATGGGTCCGCCCGGTCTCCAGGTGCACCTCGACCAGGGACGCGGCCGGCAGCATCTCCAGGACCTCGTAGTGCGTCACCGACGGCTTGCCGTCGGCCACGACGGCGAACCGGTAGTCGTGGTGGGGGTGCCGGCCGATCGGGGCGTCGATCGTGCCCGTCGTGGGTTCCGGGTGCCCCTGCGCCAGGGCGTGGTAAACCTTGTCGACCGTGCGCTCCTTGAAGGCGCGCTTCAGACCGGTGTAGGCGGCCTCGCTCTTGGCGACCGCCATGAGGCCCGACGTGCCCACGTCCAGCCGGTGCACGATGCCCTGGCGCTCCGCGGCCCCCGAGGTGGACACCCGGTACCCCGCCGCAGCGAGCGCCCCGACCACCGTCGGTCCGGTCCATCCCGGCGACGGGTGGGCGGCCACGCCGACCGGCTTGTCGATCACGACGACGTCGTCGTCCTCGTAGGCGATCGCCATGCCCTCCACGGGCTCGGCGACCACCGGCGTCGACGACGGCGCCTCCGGGACGTCGACCTCGAGCCAGCCGCCGGGGGTGACGCGGTCCGACTTGCCGACCTCCCGGCCGTCGAGGTGCACGGCGCCGCTCGCAGCCAGCTCGGCGGCCTGCGTGCGCGAGAAGCCGAGCATCCGCCCGAGGGCCACGTCGACGCGCTCGCCGGCCAGACCGTCCGGCACGGGCAGCGTCCTCAGCGCCATCAGGGACGGTCCTCGTCCGTGCGGGGCGGGGCGTCCGCGTCGGCCTCGTCCTTGCCGCGGCCCTGCTCCTCGTGCCGGGTGCCGTCGAGCGCGATGCCACGGAAGGACAGCACCACGATCAGGCCTGCCGCGACCACGATGGCGATGTCGGCCACGTTCCCGACGAAGAAGTCGGCATAGGCGATCATGTCCACCACGTGCCCGCGGGCGAACCCTGGTTCGCGGAAGAGCCGGTCGAGCAGGTTGCCGACCGCACCGCCGAGCAGCAGCCCCAGCGCGACGGCCCACCCGACCGAGCCGATCCTGCGGATCGCGCGCAGGATCACCACCACGACGACGACCACCACGACCGTCAGGACGCCCGTGTACCCGGACCCGATCGACAGTGCTGCCCCGTCGTTGAACACGAGGGACAGTCCGAGCAGGTCGCCCACCAGGTCGATCCGCTCACCCACGGTCAGCGCGCTCAGCGCCCACCACTTGGTGAGCTGGTCCACCACGAGTACCACCGCTGCGAGGGCGAGTGCCCAGGTACCGAGCCGACGACGCCGCGAGGACGTCCGATCGGCGGCCGGAGCGTCGTCGTCAGGGACAGCGGAAGCCGGGTCGTGACCGGCGGGCGTGGAGGACATCGCGCCCGATTCTACGGTCAGCGCCGTTCCTCGCGCGCCTTCGCCTCCACGGACAGGGTGGCTCGCGGGAACGCCTGGAGCCGCGCCTTGCCGATGGGCGCCCCGGTGATCTCGCAGGTGGCGTACGTGCCGTTGCGGATGCGCCCGATCGCGTGGGTCGTCTGTGCGAGCAGGTCGCGCAGGTTGTTCACCAGCGTCAGCTCCTGCTCACGCTCGAGGGCGCTCGAGCCGTAGTCCGCCTGGTCGTCACCGGCGCCGTCGCCGGAGTTGCGCAGGAGGTCGCTCAGCTCGGCGTCCGCGGCCGCGAGCTCGCGCGTGAAGCGCTCCCGGTCCTCGAGGAGGAGCACCGCGAGCTCGGAGACCTCTGGGAGCGTCCAGGGATCCTCCCCGTCGCGGACGGGGAACGTCTTGACGTCCTTCGCCAGGTTCGGGAACTCGTCGCGGACCGTCGCGCGCTGAGAGGTGGAGAGCTTGGACATTCGCTGCCCTTCCGTTCGTGGAGTCACCGCAGCGTAAGTGCGCGGACCGGCCCGCACAACAGCACGCGCCGACGTGGCGTGTCCTGGGTGCGAGCCGGTCCGCGCGGGACTGCTCCGGGTCGTGCTCAGAGCTCCTGGGAACGCCCTGCGCTCGCGTTCTGACGCTGCGGCGGCAGTGCCGACCCGCGCGCGTCCAGGTCGCCCAGGAGGTTCTGCAGGAAGCTCTTGAGACGGGTGCGGTAGTCACGCTCGAACAGCCGCAGCTCGTCGATCTTGCGCTCGAGGAGCGAGCGCTCCTGCTCGAGCTGGGAGAGCGTGCGGTGGCTCGTCTCCTCGGCCTCACGGACGATCCTGCTGCCCTCGGACTTGGCCTCGGAGATCAGGCGGTCGCCCTCCTCCTGGCCCGAGCGCACGTAGTCGTCGTGCAGCTTCTGGGCGAGCTGGAGCATCCCCGTGGCGGACTCGGGCTCTGCGGGCTGCGCGTCTCCGACGGGCGGAGCGGCGGCCGCGGCAGCGGCCGCGGCCTGGACCTGCGCCGCGACGTCGGGCTGCTCGACCACGGACTGCTGGGCGGCATCGCTGCGGCTCAGCTCACCCACACGACGCTCGGCCGCAGCCAGCTTGGAGCGCAGGTCGTCGTTCTCCTCCTGCACGGAGGTGAGCGTGCGGACCACCTCGTCGAGGAAGTCGTCGACCTCTTCGACGTCGTAGCCCTCACGGAACTTCGTCGCCGAGAACTTCTTGTTGAGGATGTCCTCTGCCGTCAGCAGTGCCATCGTGTCACCTCGTTGCCGTAGCGCGGTCCAGTGCACGGACCCGGAGCGTCCGTGGAAGCCCACGGTAGCGGACACCCGCAGCAGGGGCCCCCCGGGGACCGCGCACTCACGGTCTCTTCACAGGTCGCACGGGACATGGTCCCGCGTGTCGCACAGTCCTCGGTTCAGGCGACGGTGCCCGCCAGTGCCCGGGCGAGGTTCATGAGGATCGACGTGGCGAAGAACAGCACCAGGAACGCGAGGTCGAGCCGGATGCTGCCGAGCGTCAGCGGCGGGATGACGCGGCGCAGCGCCCGCAGCGGCGGGTCGGTGACCGTGTACACCGCCTCGGCCAGGATCAGCACGATGCCGCGCGGGCGCCAGTCGCGGGCGAAGACCTGCACCCAGTCGAAGACGAGGCGCACGATCAGGCACACGAGGAACAGGAACAGGACGAAGGAGACGATGCCGAAGATCACACTCACGAGGGCAACCTACCCGACGCACGACGCACGACCCGGGGGGCGTTCCCGGGCCGTGCGTGAGGAAGTCGTCAGCTCTGGTTGTAGAAGGCTCCGGCACGCGGGTCCGGACGCTCGGCGACCTGCTCCTCGCCGGTGATCTCCACGTGCTCGGGAGAGAGAAGGAACACCTTGTTGGTGACGCGCTCGATCGAACCGTGCAGGCCGAAGATGAGCCCCGCCGAGAAGTCGACCAGACGCTTGGCGTCGGCGTCGTCCATGTCGGACAGGTTCATGATCACCGGGGTGCCACCACGGAACGCCTCGCCGATCAGCCGGGCGTCGTTGTACGACCGCGGGTGGATCGTCGTGATCCGCCGCAGGTCTCCCCCGGCGAACGCGTCCATCGGTGCTCCGTCCCGGTGCAGCGGCGTGACCTCGGCCTGGTAGTCGTCGTCCCGCACCGGCTCCAGCTCCTCGTCGAACTCGTCGAGGTACTCCCCGTCGGGGCGTTGGTCGTCGGCCAGCCCCAGGTACAGCATGGTCTTGCGAAGCGCTCCGCCCATCGCCCTGCTCCGTTTCGTCGGTAGATCCGTGACTTGACGGTAACCACGACGAGGCGCTAGTCGAGGTACGACACGCCGGGCAAGCCCTCGACGCGACGGCACACCGGGCGCGACTCAGGCGAGGACCACCACACCCGCCTGCCTGCCTGCCACGGTCCCGGCGGCGGTGGCGCGCCGGTGCGAGAACAGGTCGGGGTCGGTGAGCGTGCACCGGTCCACCCGCGCGCTCGGGACGTCGCGGGCCGACAGCTGCGCCACGACGCCGGCCGGCAGGTCGAGGCCGGGGGTCCCCCGGTCGGTGGTCGCCCACGTCGCGGGGACGACGGCGGACACCTCCTCGCGCAGGGCGTGCGGCACCTCGTAGCACCCCCCGCAGACAGCGGGCCCGACGGCGGCACGCAGGTCGCCGACCCGTGCGCCCCGGGCCAGCATCGCGTCGACCACGCGGTCGACGACGCCGAGCACGAGACCACGCCGCCCGGCGTGCGCGGCACCGACGACGCGCGCGACCGGGTCGGCGAGCAGCACCGGCACGCAGTCGGCGACGAGCACACCGAGCCCGAGCGCCGCCTCGGCCGTGACGAGACCGTCGGCCTCCCCTGCGCTGAGCGGAGCGGCGACGGACTCCCACTCGGCACGTTCGGCCGCCCCGAGGGTGAGCACCGCCTCGCCGTGCACCTGCGTGGCGAACGCGACGGGCGCACCCACCCACGTGGCGACCTGCTCGCGGTTGCGACGCACCCGGGCCTCCTCGTCGCCCGTCGACGTGCCGAGGTCGAGCGACGCCCACGGCGCCGGCGAGACACCGCCGTGCCGCGTGGTGAAGCCGGCCACCACGCCCGGACCGAGGTCCGCGCGCAGGAGGCCGGCTCCGAGGTCCGCGGGCAACAGCGCCTCCTGGGCCCAGGTCGTCGACGACGTCACTTCAGGAAGTCGGGCACGTCGAGCTCCACCTCGGGACGCGGACGCTCGGCCACGCGCGGCACCTCGACCGGACGCTCCACCGTCACGCCCTCGCCGTTCTCGACCACCGTGAACGCCGGGCGTGCCTGCGTGGTGCCGACGGGCTGGAGGCTGGCCGGCACGTCGTCCGGGTCCGCCGGGATCGGCCGGGGCCGCGCGTGCGCGGGCTCCGCGGCGGGAACCGGTGCGGTGGCCGGGGACGCTCCCGCCGGGGAGGTCCCGGAGGGCGCCGGCGCCGTCCGGGCGCCGTCGCCGAACGGCGAGGCACCGGCACCGCTGACCTGCCCCAGCGCCCGGGAGTCCTCCCGGGCCTTCGGCAGGCCGCCGTCGAACCCGGCGGCGATCACGGTCACACGGACCTCGTCGCCGAGGGCGTCGTCGATCACGGTGCCGAAGATGATGTTGGCCTCGGGGTGGGCGGCCTCCTGGACGAGCCGAGCCGCCTCGTGCACCTCGAACAGACCGAGGTCGCTGCCGCCCTGGATGGACAGCAGCACGCCGTGCGCACCGTCGATCGACGCCTCGAGCAGCGGCGAGGAGATCGCGAGCTCGGCGGCCTGCACCGCGCGGTCCTCGCCTCGGGCCGACCCGATGCCCATCAGCGCCGAACCGGCTCCCTGCATCACCGACTTCACGTCGGCGAAGTCGAGGTTGATCAGGCCGGGGGTCGTGATGAGGTCGGTGATGCCCTGCACGCCGGAGTGCAGCACCTGGTCGGCGGAGTGGAACGCGGCGATCGCCGAGACGCTCTTGTCGGACATCGACAGCAAGCGGTCGTTGGGGATGACGATGAGGGTGTCCACCTCCTCGCGGAGCGCCTCGATCCCCTGCTCGGCCTGGACCGAGCGTCGCCGGCCCTCGAAGGTGAACGGCCGCGTCACCACCCCCACGGTCAGCGCACCGAGGGAGCGGGCGATCCGGGCCACCACGGGAGCCCCGCCGGTCCCCGTGCCGCCTCCCTCGCCCGCGGTGACGAAGACCATGTCCGCCCCGCGCAGGACGTCCTCGATCTCCTCCTCGTGGTCCTCGGCGGCCTTGCGCCCGACCTCGGGGTCGGCGCCGGCACCCAGTCCACGGGTGAGCTCGCGCCCGACGTCGAGCTTGACGTCGGCGTCCGACATCAGCAGCGCCTGGGCGTCGGTGTTGATGGCGATGAACTCGACACCCTTGAGGCCGACCTCGATCATGCGGTTCACGGCGTTCACGCCGCCACCGCCGATGCCGACCACCTTGATCACTGCCAGGTAGTTCTGCGGAGTTGCCACGTCGTTGCCTCTCGGGTCGATCCGGGTCCTGACCTCACCGCCGCCAACCCTCAGGTTGTAGTCGAAGGTGAGAGTTATGTCAGGTTGCTGCTGTGACGACGGTAGGTCGCCGTGACCGGTGCCGCCCGCACGTGGCCCGGCGTGTCGCGAGCGGCCGGGCGCAGCATGCCACGGTGTCGCCCGTTCGTGTCACCGTGTCACCGGCAGCTCGGGAGACGAGACATCGATCACGCCGGCGTCCTGCGCGACCTCCCGCAGCGTGAGGACGACCTCCAGCTTCAACGGCAGGTTCGTCTCGCCGCCCCATCGCACGCTCACGCCGTCGCGCAGGAGGGTCTCGACATCGTCCTGGGTCTGGGCGCTGACCTGCTCGACCTCGCGCGCCAGGTCCGCAGGCAGGGCCGAGACGACCGCCAGCGCCGCCCGCAGGCTCCCCGCCGACTCCTCGTCCAGGGGCACCGACACGACGGGGAGGCTCGAGGGCACCTTCTTGCGTGAGCCGACCCGCACCCCCTCGTCGTCCAGCAGCACGTAGCGACCGCCGTCCGGAACCGCCGCCACCGGCACCCTGGCCGTCAGGGCGACGTCGATCCCCCGCGGCCAGGATCGTGCGACCGTGACGTCCTTGACACCGCGCATCGCGAGGATCTCGTCCCGCAGGGCCCCCGTGTCCACCCGCACCAGGGGCGTCCCGACGGCAGCCTCGACCGTTTCCCGGACGGCGTCCGCGTCCACGGTGCTGCCCTCGCCGGACACGGTCACGCCGCCGCTCTCCAACGCCAGCAGGTCCGACCAGCCGACCACCCACCCGGCGCCACCGAGCAGCACGAGGGCGAGGACGGCGGCGACGACCATCCGCCACGAGCGGTGCCGCCGCATCGCCGACCGCTCGGCGAGCCGGTCCGCCATCGCCCCCGTGACCCGGTCCTCACGCGCCGTGCTCCTCGGGGCTCGCGCCGCACGCGTCCCGGACGGCACGCGCTCGACCTCCCGGCCGGCGGACGTCCTCGGACGGTGCGGGGGCTCAGGCGAGGACGCGCTCCGGGCCGACGCCGCGCTGCCCGCGGACGTCGCGGTCTCCCCCCCGCCCGACGCAGGACGCGACGGGCGCTGGGGCGTGCGAGGACGGGGTGGCGGACGCATCACCCCATGGTCGCGCCGTCGGGCCCCCGGTCGTCGCGCGCCACGCCGGACCGCGCGGCGAGGTGGTCGAGGATCACCCCACCGAGCTCGGTCACGTCGCCCGCCCCGACGGTGAGCAGCACGTCCCCCGGACGTGCCAGGTCGGCGGCGACCCGAGCCGCCTCCACGCGGTCCTCGACCGGCCGCAGCGCACCTCCCGAGCCCGTCCCGCGCGACAGGTCCGTGATGGTCCGTGCCGTGACGGTCGGGTCGTGGTCCTCGCGCGCCCGGTACACACCGGTGACCACCACCTCGTCGGCGAGCGCGAGCGCGTCGGCGAACCGCCCCGCGAAGGCGCGCGTCCGCGAGTACAGGTGCGGCTGGAACAGGACGACCACCCGCCCCTCCCCCGCGACCGGGCGGGCTGCACGCAGCAGCGCCTCGACCTCGGTGGGGTGATGGTCGTAGCTGTCGAAGACCCGCACACCGTCCACCTCGCCCCGGGGCTCGAACCGCCGGCCGGTGCCGACGAACCCGGTCGCCCCGTGCACGGCGGTGGCCGCCGGGACACCCAGCAGCGTCGCCACCACGACCGCCGCCGTGGCGTTCAGCGCGTTGTGCGCACCGGGTACCTGCAGCTCCAGCGCTCGGGGCTCCCGACCGAGCGGCCCCCCGGCCACCGTGGCACGCACCGTCCCGGCGCCGACGACGACGTCCCCCACGACGACGTCGGCATCCTCCCGGGTGCCGTACGTCACGACCTGCCGACCGGCGTCGCGGTGGGCCGTCGCGAGCGCCGCCGACCCGGGGTCGTCGGCGCAGGCCACGAGCCAGCCGTCCGGGACGATCCTGGCGGCGAAGTCGACGAAGGCTCGTTCGAACGCCTCCTGAGAGCCGTAGTGGTCGAGATGGTCGGCCTCGACGTTCGTCACCACGGCGACCGTCGGGGCGTAGTTGAGGAACGAGCCGTCCGACTCGTCAGCCTCCGCGACCAGGACGTCCGAGGAACCGGCATGCCCGCCGGGTACGGCTCGACCACCGTCGAGACGCACCGTCCCACCGATCGCGAACGACGGGTCCAGCCCGCCGGCACGCAGGACGATTGCCACCATGGCCGAGGTCGTCGTCTTGCCGTGCGCCCCGGCCACCGCGATCGCGCGCCGGTCGGCCATCAGCGAGGCCAGCGCCTCGGACCGGTGCAGCACACGCAGCCCGGCGGCTCGCGCCGCCGCGAGCTCCGGGTTCGACTCACGCACCGCCGAGGACACCACGACGGTGTCGACCACCGCGCGGCCGTCGGCGTCGAGCACGTGCGACGCGTCGTGCCCCACCCAGACCCGTACCCCGTCAGCACGCAGAGCGGCCAGCGCGGGGCTCTCCGCCGCGTCCGAACCTTGGACGTGGACCCCTCGGGCCGCCAGCAGCCGCGCGACCACCGACACCCCGGCCCCACCGACACCCACCAGGTGGACCCGGCCGAGCTCGGCCAACGGCACCGGACCGGGGCTCGCGGCGTCGCTCATCGGGCGCGTCCGGCGACAGCACCGGCCACCAGGTCCGCCACCCGCGCGGCGGCGTCGCGGACCCCGACCGAGCGCGCCGCGTCGGCCATCGGCCCGAGCCGGTCGGCGTCGACCACGAGGCCCGGCACGTAGTCCGCGACCCAGGCCGCGTCGAACTGCGCGTCCTCGACCAGGAGGCCGCCGCCCGCCCCGACGACCCCGGCGGCGTTCAGACGCTGCTCACCGTTGCCCACGGGCAGCGGGACGTAGACGGCGGGCAGCCCCAGGGCCGCCAGCTCGCAGACCGTGCCGGCACCGGACCGCGCCACGACCAGGTCGCACGCGGCCAGCGCCTCGTGCATCTCGGGCAGGTACTCGCGTACCTGGTAGCGCGACGCCTCGTGCCCGCCGGCAGCCACCGCACGGTCGACGACGTCGCGCACCGCCGCGTCCTTGCCCTTGCCCGTCAGGTGCAGGACCTGCACGCCGGCGCCGAGGAGCGCCCCGGCCGCCCCGGCCACGGCCTCGTTCACGCGCACGGCCCCTGACGAACCGCCCGTCACCAGGAGGGTCGGCAGCGACGGGTCCAGCCCCAGGACGTCCGCAGCCCGCGCCCGCGCTGCGACGGCGTCGTCCTGCCGGGCGTCGACCAGCGCGGCGATCTCCGCGCGCAGCGGCAGCCCGACGCAGGTCGCCCCCGGCAGCGCGGTCTGCTCGAACGTGGTCGCCACGGCTGCCGCCCACCGGGCTCCGAGCCGGTTCGCCAGCCCGGGGCGCGCGTTCTGCTCGTGGATCACCACCGGCACGCCTCGCCGTCGGGCAGCCAGGTAGGCGGGCGTCGAGACGTACCCGCCGAAACCGACGACCGCCTGCGCGTCGATCTCGTCGATCGCGGCCTCGGCCGCCCGGACGGCGACGCCCAGCCGGCCGGGCAGCCGCAGCAGGTCCACGCTCGGGCGCCGCGGCAGCGGCACCCGGGGGACCTCGCGCAGCTCGTAGCCGCGGGCCGGGACGAGCTCGGCCTCCAGCCCGGAGGCGGTGCCCAGGACGAGGAACGACGCCTCGGGCTCACGGGCTCGGAGCTCGTCGGCGACGGCGAGCAAGGGGTTGACGTGGCCGGCGGTCCCGCCGCCGGCCAGCACGACGGATCGCACTGAGGAGCTGTTCACCCCACGGACCCTACCGGGCCGCGACGCGACCCCGGCCGAGCACCGTCATCGAGCGCCGCACGACCCCCCGCCGGGCGGCGAAGGCCTCGGCGGCCCCCGGTTCCGAACGGGCGAAGCTCATCACCATCCCGAGCGCGGCCATCGTGGTCACCAGCGCGGACCCTCCGGCGGAGACGAGCGGGAGCGGCACGCCGATGATGGGCAGGAGCCCGATGACCACCCCGATGTTGAGCAGCGCCTGCCCCACCACCCAGCAGGCGACGGCGGCCGTGGTGATCTTCACGAACGGGTCCGGGTGCCGGCGGATCACCCGTGCCATCGCCACGCCCAGCACGGCGAACAGGGCGAGCACCAGCAGGGTGCCCAGCAGCCCGAGCTCCTCGCCGATGATGGCGTAGATGAAGTCGTTGTGCGCCTCCGGCAGGTACCGCCACTTCTCCCTGCTCGCGCCGAGCCCGACCCCGAAGAACCCACCGGTGCCGAGCCCGTAGAGCCCGTGCAGCGCCTGGTAGCAGTCGCCCTGCGGATCCGTGCAGCCGCCGTAGGTCGAGGTGATCCGTTGCATGCGGTTGTCGTTGCCGACCACGAAGAACGCCACGACGACGAACGCCGCGACAGCTCCGCCGAGGGCCAGCATCCTGGCCGGGGCGCCGGAGACCCACAGCGCGCCGGCCACGAGACCCGCCATCACCAGCACGGTGCCGAGGTCGTGGCCCCCGAGCACCAGGCCGAGCAGCACGAGCGCGCCGGGAACCGCCGGCAGGAAGACGTGACCCCACGAGCCCAGGAGGTGCTGCTTGCGCCCGAGCACGGCCCCGAGCCACACGGCGAGCGCCACCTTGCTCACCTCCGCGGGCTGGATGACGACGCCGCCGCCCAGGTGCACCCAGCCGACGTTGCCGCCCTTGCCCAGCCCGAAGGCGGGCACCAGCGTCAGCGACTGCAGGCCGAGCGCGACCACGAGCCCCGGCCACGCGAGACGCTTGTACCAACGCACCGGTAGCCGCATGGCCACCACCATGAACGGGATGCCGACCAGCGCGAAGCGCGCCTGGACCAGTCCGGCGGCGTACGGCGAGTCCCCGGCGGCGATGGAGGTGACGGCCGTGCTCGAGAAGACCATCACCAGCCCGATGACGAGCAGCAGTCCGGTCGCACCCACGAGCAGGTAGTAGCTGGTCACCGTGGAGTTCCACTGGCCGAGCCACGGCCGGACCTCGGTCCGTGCCCCGGTGGTGGTGGCCATCGTGCTCCCTACGCCAGGTCCCGCACCGCGGCGGTGAAGGCGTCACCCCGCTCGGCGTAGGACGAGAACTGATCCATCGACGCCCCGGCGGGTGCGAGCAGCACGGTGTCGCCGCGGACGGCGAGCTCCCGCGCGGCGCTGACCGCCCGGTGCATCACGGTCCCAGTGTCGCCGGGATCGACCACGACCAGCGGGACCTCGGGTGCGTGTCGCGCCAGGGCGTCCGTCCAGGGGGCAGGGTCCGTCCCGAGGACGACGGCCGCTCGCAGCCGGTCGGCCCGGCTCGAGACCAGGTCGTCGAAGGAGGCGCCCTTGGCCATCCCCCCGGCGATCCACACGGCGGTCCCGGGTGCGCAGGCCGCCAGCGCCGCGGCAGCCGCGTGGGCGTTCGTGGCCTTGGAGTCGTCGACGTAGGCCACGCCGTCGAGCGTGCGGACGACGGCGGCACGGTGCGCGTCGGGACGGAACGCCCGCAGACCGTCGCGCACGGCCCGGGCCTCCACCCCGTGGGCACGGGCGAGCGCCGCGGCGGCGAGAGCGTCCGCGACCACGTGCGGCGGTGCCCCGTCCGGTCCCAGGTGGGCCAGGTCGGCCAGGGTCCCCAGCTCGGCGGCGGTCCGGAGCCTGTCACGGGCGTCCGCAGGGGCGTGGAACGCACGGTCCACCAGGACGTCCTCGACCACGCCGAGCTGACCCGGCCCCGGGGCGCCGAGCGTGAAGCCGACGGCCCGCGCCCCCTCGGCGACGTCGGCGTCGCGCACCAGCTGCTCGGTGCGCGGGTCGGCCACGTTGTAGACGCAGGCGACCTGCGCGCCGGCGTAGACGCGACCCTTGGCGGCGGCATAGGCGTCCAGCGACCCGTGCCAGTCCAGGTGGTCGGCGGCGACGTTGAGGACGGCGCCGGCCTCGACCGCCATGGACGACGTGTGGTGGAGCTGGAAGCTGGACAGCTCGACGGCGAGCACGTCGAGGCCGGGATCCTGCGCAGCCTGCAGCACCGGGGTGCCGACGTTGCCCACCGCGGCGGTCCGCAGCCCGGCTGCCGTGAGGATCGAGGCGAGCATCTGCACGGTCGTGGTCTTGCCGTTCGTCCCGGTCACCGCCAGCCACGGCGCGCCGGCGCGCAGCCGCCAGGCGAGCTCGACCTCGCTCCACACCGGCACGCCCGCGGCCCGTGCCGCCGACAGCAGCGGCGCCGTCGGTGGCCACCCCGGCGAGACGACCACGAGGTCCGCGCCGGTCAGGAGGCGCGCGACGACCTGCGGGTCCGAGGCGTCCGCCCCGCGCACGTCGGCGTCCACGGCCCGGGCGTCCACCGTCGTGACCGAGGCCGCCCGGCCCTGCAGCGCCGAGACGACGGCCCGTCCGGTGACCCCGAGCCCGGCGACCACCACGCGGCGGCCGTCGACGAGGTCGACCGCCCCGCCCGCCCCGGCGGAGGGACCGGCGTCCTGGGTCAACTGACGACCCACTCGGCGTAGAAGATCCCCATCCCCAGCGCCGCGAAGAACCCGGCGATGAGCCAGAAGCGGATGACGATCGTCACCTCGCCCCACCCGGACAGCTCGAAGTGGTGGTGCAGCGGGGCCATCTTGAACACCCGCTTGCCGGTCATCTTGAACGAGCCGATCTGGATGATGTCGCTCATCACGATGATGACGAACAGCCCACCGATGATCGCCGCGAGGATCTCGGTCCGGCTGAGGATCGACAGCCCGGCCAGGGCGCCACCCAGCGCGAGCGAGCCGGTGTCGCCCATGAAGATCTTCGCCGGGCTCGCGTTCCACCACAGGAAGCCGACGCACGCACCCATGATCGCGGCCGCGACGACCGCCAGGTCCTGCGGGTCGCGCACCTCGTAGCACCCCGGACCGGCCGCGGCGAGGCGCTGGCACGACTGGTTGAGCTGCCAGATGCCGACCAGCACGTAGGCGCCGAAGACGATCAGCGACGACCCCGTGGCCAGGCCGTCGAGCCCGTCGGTGAGGTTGACGGCGTTCGACCACGCCGTGATGAGAAAGTTGGCCCAGATCACGAACAGGATCAGCCCCACCGTCGCCCCGGCGAAGGCGAGGTCCAGGTTCGTGTCGCGCAGGAACGAGATCCGGGTCGAGGCCGGGGTGCGGGAGTTCGCGTTGGGGAACTGCAGGGCGAGCACGGCGAACGAGATCCCCACGAACCCCTGGCCGACGATCTTGGCGCGCGCCGTCAGCCCGAGGGAGCGCTGCTTGCGGATCTTGGTGAAGTCGTCGAGGAAGCCGACGAGCCCCAGCCCCGTCATGAGGTACAGCGCCAGCAGCGCCGAGGCGCTCGGGGGCCGGCCCGCGAGGATCATCGACGCCGCCACGCCGAGCAGCGTGGCCCCGATGATGACGACACCACCCATCGTGGGAGTGCCACGCTTCGTGAAGTGCGCCGTCGGACCGTCCTGCCGGACGAACTGCCCGTAGTTGCGGCGTATCAGGAACTTGATGAACAGCGGTGTGCCGAGCAGCGCGACGAGCAGCGACACCCCGGCGGCAGCGAGGACGGCGATCACGCGTCGGCCTCCACCAGCTGGTCGGCCAGCCGCCACAGGCCGGAGCCCTGGGACGCCTTGACCAGGACCACGTCACCGGCCGTCAGCTCGGCCGCCAGGACCGCACGGGCGGTCTCCAGATCGGGCACGAACACCGACTCCTCTCCCCAGGAGCCCTCCTGCTGGGCTCCCTCGTGGACGTGGTACGCCCCCTCGCCGACGACGACGAGACGCTTGACGTTCAGCCGGACCGCGAGCCGTCCGATCGCGTCGTGCTCCACGCGCGCGGCGTCGCCGAGCTCGCGCATCTCCCCGACGACGGCGACCGACCGGCGGGTGCGCCCCGCCATCACGGCCAGGGTACGCAACGCGGCCCGCATCGAGTCCGGGTTGGCGTTGTACGAGTCGTCCACGATCGTGACCCCGTCGCCGCGCTCGGTCACCGCCATGCGGTGCGGGCTCAGCGGCGTCGCCGTCGAGAGCCGCGCGGCGACGTCCTCGAGAGAGACGCCGAGCCGACGGGCGGCCGCGGCAGCTGCCAGGGCGTTGGTGACGTGGTGCGCCCCCACCAGACGCAGCGCCACGGGTGCCTCGCCCTCCGGGGTGACCAGGGTGAACCGTGCCCGGCCGGCGTCGACCTCCACGCCGCGAGCACGCACGTCGGCCGAGGAGATCGTGCCGAAGGTGACCACCGCCGTCGACGGCGCGGCACGGCCGGCCATCGCCGCCACGCGCGAGTCGTCGACGTTGAGCACCACCGTGCCGCCGGGCAGCACCCCCTCGACCATCTCCCCCTTGGTCCGCGCGATGGTCTCGACGTCGCCGAACCGGCCCAGGTGCGCCGTGCCGACCGCGAGCACGATGCCGACGTCGGGCGGGGCGATACCCGTCAGGTCGGCGATGTTGCCCGGGGCGTCGGCACCCATCTCCAGCACCAGGACCCGGGTCGCCGGCGTCGCCCGCAGGACCGTCAGCGGGAGCCCGATCTCGTTGTTGAACGACCCTGCCGGCACGACGATCGCCTCGGCGCCCGTGTCCGGGGCGAGGAGCTGGCCGAGCAGGTCCTTGGTCGTCGTCTTGCCGACCGAGCCCGTGACGGCCACGACCCGCACCTCGCCGGACTCCCGCAACCGGGCGAGCACCGTGCGGGCGAGCGCTCCGAGCGCGACCTGGACGTCGTCCACCACGACGCACGGCACGCCGTGCACCGGCCGCGTCGCCAGGACGAGGGCAGCACCATCCTCCACCGCGGCGGCAGCGAAGCCGTGACCGTCGACCCGTTCGCCGGCCACGGCCACGAACAGCGCTCCGGGGACGACCTGCCGCGAGTCGACGACCACCGGTCCCGTCACAGCCACGGCGGCGTCCGCGTGCAGCGAGCCGGCGGTGACGGCGGCGACCTCGGCGGCGGTGAGCTCGATCATGCGGAAGGGGTCCTCTCTGCGCGGGCACGCAGGGCGCTGCGTGCCTCGAGACGGTCGTCCAGCTCGAGGTCGACGCCCCTGACCTCCTGGATGGTCTCGTGCCCGCGACCGGCGACGAGCACGGTGTCGGACGGACCGGCCTCGAGCACCGCCCGCCGGATCGCCTCGCCGCGGGGGGCCACCTCGACGAGGTCGACGTCACGTCCTGCCGCCCGCGCGGTCTCCTGGGCGGCGGTCGCGCCGGCCCGCACCTCGGCACGGACCTTCGCGGCGTCCTCGTCGTGCGGGTCGTCGTCCGTCAGCACGACGACGTCGGCACCGGCGACGGCCGCCGATCCCATCGCCGGCCGCTTGCCCGGGTCACGGTCACCGGTCGCGCCGAAGACCACCACCAACCGGCCCGGCGTCGTCGGGCGCAGCGCTGCCAGCGCGAGCTCGAGCGCGTCGGTGTTGTGCGCGAAGTCGACGACCACCCGCGGGTGACCGTCGCCGCCCGCACCGACGACCTCCATCCGCCCGGGTACGCGGGCGGACAGCCCGTCGACCCCGGCGAGCGCGGTGGCCACCTCGTCCAGGGGGACCCCGGAGGCGAGCACCATGACGACCGCGAGGGCCGCGTTGGACACGTTGAAGTCGCCCGGCAGCGACGTGGAGGTGCGCACGGCACGTCCGTCGGCGTGGGTGAGGGTGAAGGCCGAACCGGTGCCATGGGGCGTGACGTCGCCGACGGTCCAGTCCGCGGCCGGGGCGTCGCCGCGGGCCGGGACGGTGCGAACCGTCTCGACCGGCACGCCGGCGGTGGCCGCCATCCGTTCGCCCCAGGCGTCGTCCACCACCACGACGCCGCGCCGCGAGCGCTGCGGCGTGAACAGGTCGGCCTTGGCGGCGAAGTACGTCGGCAGGTCACCGTGGAAGTCCAGGTGGTCCTGGCTGAGGTTGGTGAACCCGGCCACGTCGTAGACGATGCCGTCGACGCGGTGCATCGCGATCGCGTGGGACGAGACCTCCATCGCCAGCGCGTCGACCCCGACCTCGCGCATCGTCGCCAGCAGCGCCTGCAGGTCGGCCGCCTCGGGGGTCGTCAGGCGGCTCGGCAGGACCTGGTCGCCCGCCCGTGTCTCCACGGTACCCACGAGGCCGGCCCGGTGCCCCAGCCCACGCAGCAGATGGTCGAGCTGGTACGTCGTCGTCGTCTTGCCGTTCGTCCCGGTGACCGCGAACGTCGCCAGGTGCTCGGCCGGCTCACCGTGCACCCAGGCCGCGACCGGTCCGAGCACCAGCCGGGGGTCCTGGGTGACCAGGACGGGGACCGCGAGGTCCGCGAGACCTGCCGCGCCCGCAGGGTCGGTGAGCACCGCCGTGGCTCCGCGCCGCACCGCGTCCGCGGCGAACCGCGCACCGTGGCTGCGGGCTCCGGGCAGGGCGACGAAGAGGTCGCCCGGTGCCACGGTCCGGTTGTCGCTCGCCACGGCCGACACCGTGGTGCGGGACGTCGCGGCGTCCGGCGCGGTCGACGCCGAGGGGGCCGTGGCCAGGTCGAACGCCGCGACCAGGTCGGCCAGCCGACGTGGGACGGGATCCGCAGGTCGGATGCGGTCGGTCGGGGATGTCACGGGGTAGAACCTACCTGCTGCGAGCAGGTCACCAGGTCAGCGGGAACTGGTCGACGGGCTCGCGCGAGGGCGGCACACCCTCCTTGCGCAGCGTGTAGCCCATGAGCTCGCTGAACACGGGCGCGGCGACCACGCCGCCGAAGATCGACGACCGCGGGCTCTTGAGGAAGACGGAGACGGTGAAGCGTGGGTCGTCCGCGGGGGCCACGCCGATGTACGACGCGACGTACGTGGTGCCGCCGCCCTCGAACATCTGGGCGGTGCCCGTCTTGCCGGCCACCCGGTAGCCCGGCACCTGGGCCCTCGAGCCCGTGCCCTCCTCGCTCGTGGCGGCCTCCATCATGGTCATGACGTCGGCGGCCGTCTCCTCGGACACGACCCGGGTGCCCTCGCCCGGCTCGGCGTCGGTCGTGACGCCGTCGGCGGTCCGGGTACCGGCCAGGATCGTGGCCGGCATCCGCACCCCGCCGTTGGCGATGGTGGAGAACACCTGGGTGGCCTGCACGGCGTTGACCGCCACCCCCTGCCCGAAGAGGATGGTGTAGGGCGTGCGGTTCTCGACCGTGTCGATGTCCTCGGCCGGCAGGAGGCCGGCGCTCTCGCCACCGAGCCCCAGCGCGGTGCGCTCGCCGAACCCGAACTTGCGCAGGTAGTCGTAGCGGACGGCGAAGGGGATCTTCTCGCCCATCATCACGGTGCCCGTGTTCGACGACTGGGCGAAGAGCCCTGCGAGCGTCCATCGTTCGACGGGGTGCGGGTGGGAGTCACGGAACGTCTCGCCGTCCACGGTGTACGTGTCCGGCACCTCGAACTGGTCGTCGGGCTCCCAGTAGCCTCCCTCCAGCGCCGCGGCCATCGCGATGACCTTGCCCGTCGACCCAGGCTCGAAGACCACGCTCACGGCCCGCGAGCCATCGGCGACGGCCGCCGTGGACCGGTCGTTGGGGTCGACGTCCCCCGAGTCGGCCATCGCCACGACCTCACCGGTCCGCAGGTCGTGGACGACCGCCACGGCGTACTCGGCCCCCGTGTCGCGGACGGCCTCGTCCAGCAGCTCCTCCGCCTTCCACTGCACGTCCGCGTCGATCGTCAGGCGCACGTCCTGGCCCGGCACCGCTGCCACGGACTCGATCTCGGAGGTGGGGATGGGCACGCCGTCACGTCCGCGCTCGTAGGTGTAGGTGCCGTCGGTCCCGGCCAGCACCTCGTCGAACGCCGCCTCGGCGCCGCCCTGTCCCTCCAGGTCGGAGTTCACGAACCCGAGGATCGGCCCGGCGACGGCGCCCGAGGGGTACGTCCGCTTCGAGCTCAGCTCGGCGTAGACGTACCCCCGCAGGTCGAGCTCGGCGACGGCCCGCTGCACCTCGGGCACCACACCCTGCTTGAGCTTGACGTACCGGCTCTCGCCGTTGAGCCGAGCGGCGAGCGTCGCCTCGGTCTCGCCGAGGACGGGCCCCAGGAGCTGGGCGATACCCAGCGCGCCGTCCTGCACCGGTTGACCGTCGGCGTCGTGACGGCCGTTGGCGCGGAAGTCCTGGATCGCGTCCTGGTCGGCGATGATCGTGTACCGGTCGACCGACGTCGCCAGGACGGTGCCGTCCCTGTCGAGGATGTCACCGCGATGCGCCGGCGTGACCTGGGTGGCCAGCCGCGCCTGCTGCGCCGTCGACGCCAGCGCCGGCCCCTGGACCACCTGGACCTGGACCAAGCGCCCGACGAAGACCGTCAGCAGGATCGCGACCAGGACGATGAGCCACCGCTGGCGCCGGGCGGGGTCGCCGGGCTCACGGCGCGCGGAGGGCCGACGACCCGCCGGCCGGCGTCGCGGCACCACGCCGGCCGACGAACCTGTCGACCGGGTGGTGGCCCGCCCTCGTGCGGTCGTGCGTCTGCTCACACCTCGATCTTGCGTCCGCGCGGCCCCCGATCCACGGGGCCGGCCCGGGCGTGTCGCGCTCACGACCCCTGTCCGACCCCCGCGACCACCGCGCGGTCGGTCACCGAGAGCATCGTCATGTCCTCGGCAGGGACCATGCCGAGCCTCGTCGCCTCCTGCGGCAGCGACGCCTCGGCCTCGCGCAGCTGGGCCTGGACCTCCTGGACGTCCTGCGCGACCAGGCCGACCTCACGCTGCAGCCGCGACATCTCGTAGGAGCCTCGGGCCATGGAGGTGTTGAGCAGCAGCGCGGAGAGCAGGGCCGTGACGAGCACCAGCGCGCAGAGCATCATGAACGGGACGCCGGAGGTGGCCTGCAGCGGTGCCCGGACGGCATCGAGGCGGCGGCCACCGCCGCCCTCGACAGCGGTCAGCGGCGCGCGACGCGGCGTCGGGTCGCCACGACGCTCGGGCAGCGGTGCGGGTGCTCGCAGGGCGCTCATCGCGACTCCTTGCCGTGCGATGTACGGATCATGTGGTCGGGGGTCGGGCGAAGGCGTCGAGCGGCGCGGAGCCGGACCGACGCGGACCGCGGGTTACGCTCGAGCTCGGCGGCGTCGGCCTCCTCGGCACCGCGGGTGAGCGCCTCGAGGTACGGCCGGTGCGTCTCGGGTTCGACAGGGAGCCCGGCCGGAGCGCTCGACGTGAGGCCGCGGGCGATCGCCCGCTTGACGATCCGGTCCTCGAGCGAGTGGTAGGACTCCACGACGATCCGGCCGCCCACGGCGAGCGACTCGATCGCCGCGGGGACCGCGCGCTCGAGCACCTCCAGCTCACCGTTGACCTCGATGCGGAGAGCCTGGAAGGTCCGCTTCGACGGGTTCCCCCCCGTCTTGCGCGCGGCGGCCGGGATCGCCGCCCGTACCACCTCGGCGAGCTCGGCCGTGCGTTCCCAGGGCCGCTCGTCCCGGCGGCGCACCAGCGCTCGCGCGACCCGCGGCGCGAACCGCTCCTCGCCGTAGACGCGCAGGATCCGGGCCAGCTCCCGCTCCTCGTAGGTGTTGAGCACGTCCGCCGCCGTCAGCCCGCGGGACTGGTCCATCCGCATGTCCAGGGGGGCGTCCTGGGCATAGGCGAACCCCCGTCCCGCCTCGTCGAGCTGCAGCGAGGACACCCCGAGGTCCATGAGGACCGCCTGCACGAGGCCGTCGTCGCTCCCGGCGTGCTCGGCCGCGACGTCGGCGACGTCGTCGTAGACGGCGTGCACGGGCATGAAGCGGTCGCCGAACCGTGCCAGCCGGGCCGAGGCGAGCTCGAGCGCCTGGGGATCACGGTCGATACCCACCACCCTGGCCCCGGGGAGCTGTTCCAGGACCGCCTCGGTGTGCCCACCCATGCCGAGGGTGCAGTCCACGAGCACGCTGCCCGGCGCGGCGAGCGCCGGCGCCAGCAGGTCGACGCATCGCTGCAGCAGCACGGGCACGTGCCGCTCGTGCGCGGGTCGCGCACCGTCGTCGTCCGTGCTCATCGCGCCTCCTTCCGTGCTGTGGCGGTCCTGGGGCCCTCGCGGCCCACCCGACCAGGTCTCCCTCCGCGCCGTTCTGCCGCCGGGGAAGTGGCGCCAGACCCTCGCGGGAGGAGGCCTCGCCGTGCGGGCCGCCCGAGTGCTTCGTGCTGTTGTCGTCGTGCTCGTGCCGGTTCAGAACTGGAGGTCGGGGAAGATCTCCTCGGCCACGTCGGAGTAGGACGACTCCTGCGCGGCCAGGTAGGCCTCCCAGGCACCGGCGTCCCAGATCTCCACCCGGGTGCCGGCGCCGATCACGGCGACGTCCCGGTCGAGGCCTGCGTACTCGCGCAGCGCCGCGGGGATCACCACGCGCCCCTGCTTGTCCGGCACCTCGTCGCTCGCCCCCGACAGGAACACACGCAGGTAGTCGCGTGCCTGCCGGCTGGTGACCGGCGCCTGCCGGACCTGCTCGTACATGCGGGAGAACTCGTCCATCGGCAGCAGGAACAGGCATCGCTCCTGACCCCGCGTCATGACGAGCCCTGCGGCGAGCCGAGCACGGAACTTCGCCGGGAGGATGAGCCGGCCCTTCTCGTCGAGCCGAGGGGTGTACGTGCCGAGGAGCAGCCCCGTGCCCGGGAACTGGTCCCCCAGTGCTCCTGCCACGGTCCGCACCTCCCCTCGGGCTCCCGCTCACTCCACGCTACTCCACTTTCCTCCACCAGGCGCGTCACGACATGGGCAGAGGTACCCATCCCGCGCCCTGTCCCGACATCACCCCAGGTCAGGTCGCTGTGGTGCTGGTGGAGCGCGGTGGAGGGAGGTGAGCGGCGTGGCGTGACCGAGGTCACGCGCAGGTCACGGAGCGACTAGGCTGCTCACAGCACCTGACGCACCATCCGGAGGGCCCACCCGTGCAGACCGACCACGCCACCAGCGCCGTCAGCGCCGGCCACCCTCCTGCCCCGCCCGCAGAACCCGGCCCCGACGCGCTCCGCGCAGGCCTCGGCGAGCTGGTCGCTGCCACCGGCCGGGTGCGACAGGCGCTCGAGACCGTGGTGACCGGCCGCCCCGACCTCGTCCGGGTCACCGTGGCCGTGCTCCTGGCCGGAGGTCACCTCCTCGTCGAGGACGTCCCGGGAGTCGGCAAGACGACCCTGGCCAAGGCACTCGCACGCAGCATCGACTGCCGCGTCGGCCGGGTCCAGTTCACGCCCGACCTGCTGCCGAGCGACCTCACCGGGGTCAACATCTACCGGTCCACCAGCGGTGAGTTCGAGTTCCGCCCCGGGCCTGTCTTCAACAACGTCGTGATCGGCGACGAGATCAACCGTGCCTCCCCCAAGACCCAGTCCGCGCTCCTGGAGTGCATGGAAGAGGGCCAGACCACGATCGACGGGACCACGTACACGCTGCCACGGCCCTTCCTCGTCGTCGCGACGCAGAACCCCGTGGAGATGGAGGGCACCTACCCTCTGCCGGAGGCGCAGCGCGACCGCTTCATGGCGCGGCTCGCCGTCGGGTACCCCGACAACGCCGCCGAGATGACCATGCTCGACGCGCAGCAGTCCGCCGACCCGTTCGCACACCTCGAGCCCGTCACCACGGCGGAGGCGATGACCCGCTACACCGCCTGGACCCGAGCCGTGCACGCAGCCCCCGCCGTCAAGCAGTACATCATCGACCTCGCCGTCGGCACCCGCGACCACGCTGGGCTGCGGCTGGGTGCCTCGCCGCGGGCGTCCCTCCAGCTGCTCCGGGTCGCGAAGGCCCATGCGGCGATGGCCGGCCGCCAGCACGTCCTGCCGGACGACGTGCAGGCGCTCGCCGTGCCTGTGCTGGCGCATCGCCTCATCCTCTCGACGGAGTCCCGCCTGGCCGGGGTCAGCGCCACCGAGGTGGTGCAGGACATCGTCGAACGGACCGCCATCCCCGCCGGGCCCGGCACCGTCGGGAGCGTCGCACGGCGACCGGCGGCCGGCAGGCTCGCCGACCCGAGCCGCTGAGGTGGCCCGGCGGTCCCCCCGGCGCGAGGGGGTGCTCACGTCGCGACGGCCGGCGCGTGTCCGTCCGACCGGACGGGGTGCGGCCCTCGTCGCCGTCGGGCTGGTGCTGGCGGCGGGTGGGATCGTGCTCGACCTGCCCGACCTCGTCGGCCTCGGGGCGGCGGCGGTGATGACCGTCGCCGCCGCGTGGTCGACCCTGGCCTGGCAACGGCTCGACACCGGGCGAGGGGCCCTCGACGTCGAACGCCGCATCGACCCGGACCCCGTCGTCGCCGGCCGGTCCGCCACGACCCGGCTGGTCGTGAGGGTACGCGCCCGGACCGGTGCCGCCTACGAACGGCTCGCCCGCCTGCGCCTGTCGGAGCAGGCCGCGCACGAGCTCGCCGGCCCCTCGGGCATCCGCGCCCGCGTGCGCACCCATCCCGACCACATCGCGGTGCAGTACTCGCTCGCTCCCGCGCGACGCGGCAGGTGGCCGTTGGGCCCGGTTCTGACGACCCGCACCGACGTCTTCGGGCTCGCCCGCACGACCCAGCCCCTCGGCGGCACGACCCGGGTGTCCGTCTGGCCACGGACCGTGGAGCTGCCGGCCCGCACCGCAGCACTCGGCGACATCGACCGCGCCGCCGTCGGAGCGCGTCTGGCCTCCAGCGACGACTCCGTCCTGCGTGAGTACGTCCCCGGCGACGATCCTCGTCGCGTCCACTGGGCCGGGTCCGCCCGGCAGGGACGGATCATGGTTCGCGCGGACGAGAGCGCCGGCCTGCGACCCGTGACGGTCCTGCTCGACCTGGGGCTGCTCGCACCGCCCCCGGACGGTCGCCCCGGAGCGCGCCCTGCGTCCAGGGTCGACATCGACGACGGCGAGTGGGCCGTCGAGCTGGCCGCCTCGGTGGCCACCTCGTTCCTCGAGGCCGGGCACCCGACACGACTGGTCGCCACGAGCACGGTGCCGACCCGGACCGAGCACACCTCCGGACGCCGCAGCGGCCGCTCCCAGCTCCTGGACGCGACCGTCGACCTCACCGGGCTGCGGGGGGCGACCGCCGACGAGGCGTTGTCCACGACGGTTCAGGTGCTGCGAGCGGACCGGGTGCGCTCCGAGATCACCGTGGCCGTGCTCGGCGCCATGGGCGCCTCCCTGCGGCCCGCGGTCGCAGCGCTCGGCGCCGACGGGGTCGCCTGGGCGCTCGTCGTGACGCCTCGCGGGACAGGGAAGGACCACGACGTCGAACCGACCGTGGACGGCCTGCGCGCGGCGGGGTGGCGCGTCTCCGCCTGCCGGCCCGGCACCCCTGTCGAGCGCACCTGGGCATCTCTCGCCGAGGTCGCCGCATGATCCCCGCGTACGCGGGCCCCGCTGCCCGGATCGCTGCCACGTCCGCCCTCGTGGCGGTCGCGGTCGCCGCGTCGATGCTCGCCCTGACCGCACTGGTGCTGCCCGGCGACTGGGTCCGCACCGGCCTCGTCGGTGTCATGGCCGTGGCCCTGTCGACCGGCACGGCCCGCATCCTGCTGGACCGACGCTCCCGACGGCGGGGCCACCACGACGCAGGAGCGGGGTCGGCGGTCCCCACCCTCGCCGGCGCCCTCGTGGCCTCGTGGTACGTCTCGGCGCACTTCGGCGCTCCGACGTCCCGGCCGCAGCTCGTGGTGGGCCCCGACAGCCTGGGCCGGGTGGTCGACCGCCTCGGTGACGCCGGCGATGTCATCCGCTCCGAGGTGGCGCCGGTGCCCGGGACGCTGCCGATCGCCCTGCTGGCCGTCGGGGGGACGCTCGCGGTGCTCCTGCTGGCGGACGCGCTGGTGGGTGGCCTGCGCTGGCCCGCTGCGGCCGGTCTGCCCCTGCTGGCCCTCTGGTGCCCGCCGCTCGTGCTGGTCGGCGAGGTGCCCACCGCCGTCTTCGTCGTGGTGGTCGCCTCCCTGCTGCTGATCCTGTCGGTCTCGATCGACGACCGCAGGCCGGCGCGCACCGAACGCCCGCCCGCTCCCGTTCGCCGCGCCGAGGGCGCCCGAGCCGTCACGACGACCGCCGTCGCCGTGGTGGTCGCCGTCGCCGCGGGCGGCGTCGCCGCCGCCTCGAGCAACCTGCCCGGGTACGCGGGTGCCTGGTACCAGAGCTTCACGACGACGGGCGACACGATCCAGCTCGCGGAGGACCTCGACGTCCTGAGCAGCCTCACCGAACGCTCCCACGAGGTGGTGCTGACGTACACCGGCGACGGCCAGGACCTCGGGCCGCTGCGCACGTACACGGCGACCGCCTTCGACGGTCGCCGCTGGCAGCGTGGTGAGGAGCGCTCGGGCCAACCGTTCGAGGCGCAGTCGCTGCTCTGGCCCGACGACCTGGACACGGGCACCCTGGGAAGCCGTCAGGACGTGGCCGTCACCGTGGGGGCGCTGCGCGACGACCAGCTCCCCGTGACGGTCGAGCCGCGGCGTGTCGATGCCGGTGGGACGTGGGGCTACGACCCGCTGCGCGACGAGGTCGTCGGCGACCGGACCGACGTGGGCGACGTCTACGTGCTCGGGGTGCGCCACCGGGAGCTCGACCCCGAGCGCCTGCGCGACGCCGGCCCTGGCGTCGCCGAGGACGCCTACCTCGCGGTCCCGGACACCGAGCACTCGGAGGAGGTGGCGGCGATCGCCGCCGACGTCGTCGCCGGCACCGACAACGCCTACGACCAGGCCGTCGCACTCCAGCAGTGGTTGCGCGACCCCGCCACGTTCACCTATTCCACGCAGCTGCCCCGAGGCGGCACGGGCGACCCGGTCTGGGACTTCCTGCAGCATCGCACCGGGTACTGCGTCCAGTTCGCGACCACGATGTCGGTCATGGCGCGCACCCTGGGCATCCCCACGCGCCTCGGCGTCGGCTTCCTCCCCGGCGACTCCGTCGAGGAGCCCGCCACCGGGGAGGAGCGTTGGCAGGTGACCGGGCAGGAGTCGCACGCCTGGCCCGAGCTCTACTTCGACCAGATCGGCTGGGTCCGCTTCGAGCCGACGCCGGCGACGCAGACCGGTGCGGCACCCGAGTACACGACCGCCACGGCTGCGGCACCCGCTCCCGCGGACCAGCCGCAGGAGCTGCCACCACCTGCCGCCGAGCGACCCGAGCCGGAGGAGACCACCGCGGCCCCGACAGAGCCGGCGGTCGCCGTCGGCCCCGAGCCGGGTGACGCCGCGCCGGCGTGGGTCTGGATCCTCGTCGCGATCACCCTCGTCGCGGGGGGCTGGAGCGCCGCGTTCCTCTGGCGGCGACGTCGGCGCGCCACGGGACCGGTGGACGCCGAGAGCGCCTGGCAGCGCGTGATCACCACGCTCGAGCGGGACGGCGTCACGCTTCCCGCTCCCACGACCCCTCGTCAGGCTCCGCAGGCCGTGATCGACGCCGTCGAGCACAGGCGGGGCCAGGCCCCGACGCAGATTCGTGAAGACCTGGAGACCCTGGCCCTCGCGGTCGAGCGGTCGCGGTACGCCTCCCCGACCGAGCAGACCGACAACCAGGGACCGGACCTCGCCGAGGTGGCGACCAGGGTCACCGAGCAGCTGGCGAGCCGGGACTAGCGCCCCTTCTCACGAACGCCGAACCTCACCCGCGCCCTTGCTCACGACGACGGTCCCAGCGCTCCTCGAGCCGGGTGAGGAAACCCGGACCCTTCGCCGAGGACGAACCCGGCTGCTGCTTCGCGGAGGACGGGTGCACCGTGCCGTCGGCACCGACGACGCCCTGCGGACCCTTCTTGCGGGGGGCCGAGAAGGCGTACACCACCCCGGCGAACATCAGAACGAAGCCGGCCACCCCGAGCAGCGTCAGCGACGACGCCACACCGATGACCAGCAGCACCAGTCCCAGGACTACGCACAACCCGGCCAGGACGTAGCGCAGGGGGGATCGATGGCTGGACCGCTGGAGCGTCGTAGCCAGCCGGGGGTCGTCGCTCTCCAGCGCGCGCTCCATCTGCTCCAGCACGCGCTGCTCGTACTCGGACAGAGGCATCGGGCCCCCCGATCTCGCTGTAGTTTCGTGGCCTACCCCTAGGATATGCCTGCTGAGCGCCCGACGGTAGTCGACGGGGTCCCCAGAGCGATGACCGCCGACCCGAACCGCTCTCGGACGGCGTCGACGGCGAGCTCCGCCTCGCGACGGGCACCGTGCTGCGCCCCGTCCTGGTCGAAGAGCGTGGGCTGCGAGCTGAGGTCGGCGCGCTCGCGCAGGTTCTCTCCTCGCACCCCCACCAGGCGCACCGGCAGACCTCCCAGATCGACCGCGCCGAGCAGCTCGCGCGCGACGCCATAGACCTCCTGAGCCACGTCGGTGGGTACGTCGAGCGTGCGTGCCCGGGTCATCGTCCGGAAGTCGCTCGTGCGGACCTTCAGCGCGACCGTGCGCGCGACGAGGCCCTGCCGCCGCAGCCGACCTGCCACGCGGTCGCACAGCTCGCGCAACCGACGAGCCACCTCGTCGAGGTCGCGCACGTCCTGCCCGAACGTCGACTCCGCACCGATGCTGCGCTCGGCCCGTCCGGCGACGACGGGCCGCGGGTCCCTCCCCCACGCCAGGTCGTGCAGGTGCGCGCCGGTGACCTTGCCGACCGCCGCCTGCAGGATGTCCAGCTCGGTGTCCGCCAGCCCGGCCACCGTCGTGATGCCCCACCGCGCCAGCACCTGTTCCGTCTTCTCCCCCACGCCCCACAACGCGCCGACCGGCAGCTCCCGCAAGAAGGCCTCCGTCGCCGACGCCGGCACCAGCAGCATCCCGTCCGGCTTGGCGTGGGTCGAGGCCAGCTTGGCGACCAGCTTGTTCCGGCCGATGCCGACCGAGCACGTGATGCCGTGCTCCGTGCGCACCCGCTCGCGCAGGGCGGCCCCGATCCGCGTCGGCGGCCCGAGGCGGCGCCGAGCACCGGCGACGTCGAGGAAGGCCTCGTCGACGGAGACCTGCTCGACCACCGCCGTCACGTCCCCCAGCATCGCCATGACCGACCGGGAGACGTCACGGTAGAGCCTGTGGTCGGGGGGAACGACGACCGCCTCCGGGCACCGTCGCAGGGCATGTGACATCGGTATCGCCGACCGGACGCCGTAGGCTCTCGCCTCATAGGTGGCCGCCAGCACCACCCCCCGTTCGCGCCCACCGACGATCACCGGGCGGCCGCGCAGCTCGGGACGACGCCTCAGCTCGACCGACGCGAAGAAGGCGTCCATGTCGACGTGCAGGACGCAGGCCCCGTCCTCGTCCTGACCCCAGTCGCGCCGGACGGCGGCAGAGCGCGGGCCACGGCTCACGAGGCCGCCGTCGCGGCCCGCGTCGACCGCAGCGCGAACCCTGCCGCCGGGTCCACCCTCAGCCCGACCTCGTCGCGGAAGTCCTCGGCGCACGCCAGCAGCTCGTCCGCGCGCGCCGGCGACACCTCGTCGCCGAGCCCGGCATCCACGGCAGCACGAAGTCGCGCCCCCGAGGCGAAGTAGACACCCCACGCCGCCAGCTCCGGCTCCATGCGCGCCAGCAGGTCCCAGACGGCGCGAGCCCGACCGCGCGGCGCGTCCCCGCGGAGCGCGACCACCGCCGCCGCCGAGCGCAGCGCCGCCAGGTGGGCGTGGACGAACCGCTCGCCCGGATCCGTGGCGAGGACGGCCGCCGCCAGCTCCGCGTCCGCCCGCACCAGCAGGCTCTCCACACGCTGGGGCACCGGTACACCGCCTCGTGCTGTCATCGCGCACCTCCTGACCACGCGGGGGGACCCTCCTCACCGCATCTTCGAACGCCTGTTCGATCCTGTCAAGGCCGCCCCGGAGAAGAGGCCCGGCGAGGGAGACTGGTCCCATGGCCCGCCGTTCCCGCACGACCCGTCCTCAGAGATCCTCCCGCGAGGCACCGACAGTTCCCGCCGGACCCGTGCAGATCGACACCGGCACGGCGCACGTCGAGCACGACCCGGACCATCCGGCGCGGCTGACCCTGCACGTCAACGGGGTGCCGAGCTCGTGCCTCGACCTCGCCGACCCCGGGTTCCTCGCCTTCGAGTACCTCCAGCAGATGGCGGCGGTGATCGAGCTGCTCCCCCCGGGCCCCGTCCGTGCCCTGCACCTGGGCGCCGCAGGGTGCGCCCTGCCGCGCCAGGTCGAGCACGTGCGACCCGACTCGCGCCAGCTCGGGATCGACGTCGACGCACACCTCCTCACACTCGTGCGCCAGTGGTTCGACCTTCCGCGGTCGCCGCGTCTGCGGTTGCGCGCCGAGGACGCCGGCCGTGCGCTGGCCGGGCTGCCCGACGCATCGTTCGACGTCGTCGTGCGCGACGTGTTCGACGGCGACCGGACGCCCGACCACCTCGTCGGCGGCGAGTTCGCCGAGGCCGCCCGACGGGTGCTGCGCCCCGGGGGCGTCCTGCTCGTCAACTGCGCCGACCGCCCACCGCTCCGGCTCGCCCGCCAGGAGGCGTCCTCGCTCGCCGACGCCTTCGGGACGGACAGCGCCAGGTCGGGCCGGCTCGGTCTCGTCGCGGAGCCCTCGGTCCTCAAGGGCCGCCGGTACGGCAACGTGGTGCTGGCCGCCGTCCGCGCCCCCGACGACCGCGCGACCGGCGACACGGAGTCCGTCGACCTGCGCGACGCGGGACTCGCTCGTGCCCTGCGCAGCCTGCCGGTCCCCGCGCGGCTGCTCACGACCGACGACGTCGCCCGCTTCGCAGGGCTGGGCGCCTGACGCAGGAGGGGTCGTCGCCCCGTGCTGGGCGACGACCCCTCGTCAAGCTGCTGCAGGTCAGAGCGGGACGACCTGCTCCGCCTGCGGGCCCTTCGGACCCTGGGCGATCTCGAACTCGACGCGCTGGGCCTCGTCGAGCGTGCGGTACCCCTGCGTCTGGATCTCCGAGTAGTGGACGAAGACGTCGGCGCCGCCGCCGTCCTGGGCGATGAACCCGTAGCCCTTCTCGGAGTTGAACCACTTCACAGAACCCTGCGCCATGCTGATCCTTCGACCTTCCGTCCGATGCACGGGTGCACCGGACGGGCACCCGCCGACGCACCGGCCCGCGGAGCCGGCCGTACGCCGGTGAGCAGGTGCGACGCCCGACAGTGTGGCACGGGTCACTCCGACGCGCACGGAGTGACGGCTCCGTCGCTGGCCGGTCAGCCCTCGTCCCGCTGGGCGAGGAACCTCTCGAACTCGGCGCCGAGCTCCTCGGCCGTCGGCAGCGCGGCGTCCTCGGCCAGCAGGTTCGTCCGGCCGACGGACCGGGTGAAGGCGTCGTACTGCTCCTCGAGCTGGTGCACCACGGCCGCGACCTCCTCGTTCTGCGCCACCAGCTCGGCGACCTCCACCTGCGCCTCGGTCGCGGCCTCGGCCATCGCCGACGTCCCGAGCGCCAGCCCGGTGGCCTTCTCGACGTGCTGCAGCGCGACGACGGCGGCCGGCACGTAGCGAGACTGCGCCAGGTAGTGCGGGACGTGCACCGTCACGCCCAGCGCGTCGTGCTCCGTCTGCCCCAGGCGCAGCTCCAGCAGGGCGGCGAGCGCACCCGGGACCCGGACGCGCCCGAAGAACGACGTGTAGTCCTCCACGAGGCCCTCGCGGGTCCCGTGGGCCGTCAACGACAGCGGGCGGGTGTGGGGCACCCCCATGGGGATACCGTGCACGCCGACCGTCAACGAGACCCCGAACCGCTCCACGAGCTCGCGCACCGCGGCAGCGACCCGCTCCCACTGCAGGTCCGGCTCGATCCCGTGCAGCAGGAGGAATCCTGCCCCCTCGTCGTCGGTGAGGTGGTCCAGCACGAGCGACGGCTCGTCGTAGTCGGCCCACCGGTCCGCGTCGAACGTCATCGCCGGTCGGCGGGACCGGTAGTCGACCAGGCGGTCGACGTCGAACGTGACCAGGCGGGTGACGGCGAACCGTTCGACCAGGTGCTCGACCGCGATCTCGCCGGCCGCGCCGGCGTCGACGAATCCTCGTAGCGCATGGACGAGCACCGGTCCGGACGGCTCGCCGGCGAGGGACGTCTCGTCACCCAGCGTGCGCGCGAGCGCCTCGTCGTCGACCTCGTAGATCCCCTGGGGGTCCAGCACCGTGCCTCCTCGTCTCGACAGCGACGCGTCGGCGTCGCACGAGCGTCAACCAGGTGGAGCCCCAGGTTCTTCCCGTGGTCAGTGCCGCGGGAGCCGCACCACCGAGAGGAAGAAGTCGTCGATCTGCTGCACGACGTCGATGAACCGCTCGAAGTCCACCGGCTTGGTCACGTAGGCGTTGGCGTGCAGCGCGTAGGAGCGCAGCACGTCCTCCTCCGCCTCGGACGTGGTCAGCACGACCACCGGGATGTGCTTGAGCACCGGGTCCTCCTTGACCAGCGCCAGCACCTCACGGCCGTCCATGCGCGGCAGGTTGAGGTCGAGCAGGACGAGGTCCGGTCGGGGCGCCTCGGCGTGGTCGCCCTCGCGCCGCAGGAACTCCATCGCGCTCACACCGTCGGAGACCACCGAGAGCCGGTTCGCGACCTTGTGCTCGGCGAACGCCTCACGCGTCATGAGGACGTCACCCGGATCGTCCTCGACGAGGAGGACCTCGATGCCGACCTGCTGCTCAGTCATCCCGCCACCCTATGCGGACCCGGGGAGCGTCCACCGGATCGTCGTCCCCTGCGTGGCGCCGGTGTCGATCCACACCCGACCCCCGTGATGCTCCGCGACCCTCTTGACCAGGGCCAGCCCGATCCCGGTGCCGCTGTACACCTCCTTGGGGTGCAGCCGCTGGAAGATGACGAAGACCCGCTCGGCATACTGCGGGTCGATGCCGATGCCGTTGTCACGGCACGACAGCTCCCAGGCGCCGCCGGCCGTCGGCTCGGCCGAGACGTGGACGCGGGGAACCCGGTCCGGGTGCCGGAACTTCAGCGCGTTGCCCACCACGTTGCGCAGCAGCAGGAGGAGCAGCCCCCGCTCGCCGCGGACCACTGGCAACGAGTCGTACGTGACCTCGGCGCCCTCCTCCTCGACCCGGTCGGAGAGGTCTGCCAGGACCTGGCCCATCAGGGCACCGAGGTCGACGTCCTCCGGGGCCGCCCCCGACCGTCCGACACGAGAGAAGCTCAGCAGGTCCTGGATGAGCCGCTGCATCCGGTGCGCACCGTCCACCGCGAAGGCGATGTACTGGTCGGCCCGGTCGTCGAGCTGGCCCCCGTACCTCTTCTGCAGCAGCTGGGTGAAGCTGGCGACCTTGCGCAGCGGTTCCTGCAGGTCGTGCGAGGCGACGTAGGCGAACTGCTCGAGGTCGCGGTTCGAGCGCTCCAGCTCTCTGGCCTGCTCCAGCAGCCGCACCTGCGCGTCCTCGGCCTCGGCGTGCGCCCCGCGCGCCTCGGCGACCTGCTGGACCAGCTCACGGCGCATGTCCTCGACATCGCTGCTCAGCGCGGCGACCTCGCCGGTGCCGACCCGTGGGATCTCGTGGTCGTGCTCCCCCCTGCTGGCCTTGCGGACCTCGGCCGCGAGCGTGCCGAGCGGTGCCGTCACCCCGCGCTGCACCGCCTGCCAGACCATCCAGCCCAGCACCACCGACACGACGCCGAGCACGCCCACGACGACCAGCACCACCTCGTTCCACCGGCGGGCGAGGGCGATGGTCTCGGCGTCCGCCTCGGTCGTCAGCAGACGCAACGAGACGAAGATCGCCGTGAAGGCCACGACCAGGACCAGCAGGAGCACCAGGCCTGCGCCGCGCAGGAGTCGGCGCAGCCCGTGCAGCACGGAACGCGGCCGGCTCACGGACGCGCCCACTCTGCCGAGTCGGCGAGCGTCGACGACCTCTCGCCGACGACCTCCCGAGCACCGGTCCACCCGACGACGAGCATCGCCGCGTCGTCGACCAACGGGCCGCCGTGCGCTGCGCGCACCCGGCGCAGGACCCGCTCGACGACCCCGACGAACCCGGACTCGTCGAGCTCGGCCTGCACCAGGCCGAGCAGACCGTCGAACCCGACCCGTTGCGCCCCTCGTCGGCCCCGCCGGACCGGCGCGCCCGCTCCGTCGACGACGGAGGCCTCGACCAGCCCGTCCGTGTACATCAGCACGGCGAACGGGCCGTCGACCTCCACGCGCTGCGCACGCCAGCCGCCGTCGATCGGGATACCGAGCGCGCGCCCCCGGGCCGTCGGCTGCAGGTCGTCGCAGCGCACGGCGCCGACCGGTCCCGTCAGCAGCATCGGCGCGGGGTGTCCCGCGAGGTACAGGTCGATCCCGTGCCGGTCAGGGGTCACCGCCACCTGGCAGAGCGTGACGAAGATCTCCGGGCGAGGACGTTCGGTCACCAGGACGCGTTCCAGGTGACCGAGCACGTCCTGCGGTGGTGTCCCGGTCAGGACGAGCGTGCGCCACGCCGTGCGCAGGGTCGCACCGAGGGCCGCCTCGTCCGGCCCGTGGCCGGCCACGTCGCCGATCATCGACAGCACCGTGCCGTCCGCCGTCTGGACCGAGTCGAAGAAGTCGCCACCCAGCAGACCGTTCCCACCCGGGAGGTAGCCGACCATCACCGAGACCGTCGAGTCCTCCACCAGCGGCTTGGGCAGCAGCGCCCGTTCCAGCCGCGCGGTCTCGGCCGCACGTACCTCGCTGCGGTACAGGGCACGCTGCTGGGCCGCCGACCGTCGCCGCTGCAGGGCATAGCGCAGCGAACGTCCGAGCAGGTCCGCGCCCGTCTCACCCTTGACGAGGTAGTCGTCGGCACCGGCGGCGACCGCGCGCACCCCCTGGTCGATCCCGGCGTGCCCCGTGAGCACCACGAGGGCCGGAGGGACCTCGTGGCGCTGCGTGGACCGACGCAGGCGCTCGATGGCGTCGAGCCCCACCGCGTCCGGCAGGCCCAGGTCGACGATCAGGCAGTCGACGCGCGTCCTGTCCAGCTCTTCGGCCGCCCCCGCGACCGACGTCGCCCGCCGCACCTCGATCTCGACCTCCGCGTCGGCGAGCAGCTCGGTCACGAGGAGGGCGTCGCCGTCGTCGTCCTCGACGAGCAGCACCACCGCCGGTCCCGTCGGCTCACCGTCCCCGGACCCGGCGCGTCCCCCGTCGCCGCTGATCATGACCATGATCCTATGTCGTCGCGACCGCTCGCGTCATCGCCGACGGGCCCCGGCGCGTCGGTCGTGGGTACCCCTGTCGGCGCGCCGCACCGCCCGCGCGTGGAATGATGGTCGGCCGCACATCGAGGAGCACCAGGAGGACGCGTGGCGGGCAGGCACGAGGAGCTGGCACGCGAGCAGGCGGTCGTCACCCGGCTGTACGCCCGCCTCGACGAGCTGCGCGCCGTCGCGCGCGCACGGCTCGCCGAGGTACGACGCGAGGGGCCGTCGGGCTCGCCGCAGAACCGCAGCGAGCGGGACGCCTTCGCGACCCTCTACGCGGACCGTGCTGCCCAGCTCGACGCCGTCGAGGACCGGCTCGCCTTCGGTCGCCTCGACCTCGAGGACGGCGAGGTCCGCTACGTGGGTCGCCTGGGCCTGGCCGACGACGAGCACCGCTCGCTCCTCACCGACTGGCGCGCACCCGCCGCGCGAGCGTTCTACCGGGCCACGGCCCGCCACCCGGACGGCGTACGGCGTCGTCGACACGTGGTCACCTCCGCGCGGACCGTCACCGGGTACGAGGACGAGGTGCTCGACCTGGACGCCGTGACGGACGGGATGGACGTGTCGTCGCTGTCCGGAGAGGGCGCGCTCCTCGCCTCGCTCGCCACCCGCCGCACCGGTCGCATGGCGGACATCGTCGCGACCATCCAGGGCGAGCAGGACCGGATCGTGCGCGACGATCTCGGTGGCGCCCTGGTCGTCCAGGGCGGCCCGGGGACCGGCAAGACCGCCGTCGCGCTGCACCGCGCCGCCTACCTGCTCTACGCCCACCGCCGGGTGCTCGAACGCTCGGGCGTCCTGCTCGTGGGTCCCAGCCGGGCCTTCCTGCGCTACATCGACCAGGTGCTGCCCTCCCTCGGCGAGACGGGTGTCGTGTCCACCACCGTCGGCGAGCTGCTGCCGGGCCTGCGAGCCACCGACGTCGACGACGGCCCGGTCGCCGAGATCAAGGGCCGCCTGCTGTGGCGTGCGGCGGTCCGTCGCGCCGTACGCGCCCGGGAACGGGTTCCCGTGCGCGACGTCGCCGTACGGGTGGACGGCGTCGACCTGTCGATCCGCCGGCGGGACGTGCGCGAGGCGATCGCCCGGGCACGCCGGACGCACAAGCCTCACAACGAGGCGCGTGCGACGTTCGTGCGCGAGATGCTCGCCAAGCTCGTCGACCAGTACCGCGAGCGCACCGACTCCGAGCTGTCGGACCACGACGTGGCGGTGCTCCAGGAGGACCTGCGCGCGGACCGCGACGTCCGGGTCGCCGTCAACCTGGCGTGGTTCCCCCTGACGCCCGAGAGGCTGGTCGCCGACCTGTGGGCCAAGCCGCACCGCCTCGAGGAGGCGGCACCGGAGCTGACGGCCGCCGAGCGCAGCCTGCTGCGCCGCTCCCCCGACGCTCCGTGGACGGAGTCCGACGTGCCGATCCTCGACGAGGCGGCGGAGCTGTTGGGAGTCGACGACTCCGTGGCCCGGGCCGAGTCCCGCGCCGCCGAGACGCAGCGCGCCGCCGAGCTCGAGTACGCCCGGACCGTGCTGGAGTCCACCGGCGCCGGCGGGGGCCTGGTCGACGCCCAGACGCTCGCCGACCGGTTCGCCGAGACAGGACCCACCCTGACCACCGCGGAGCGTGCCGCCTCGGACCGGTCCTGGACGTACGGACACGTCGTGGTCGACGAGGCCCAGGAGCTCAGCCCGATGGCGTGGCACGCCATCGTGCGCCGCGTCCCGACACGGTCGCTGACCATCGTGGGTGACGTCGCCCAGACCTCGTCCGCGGCCGGCGCCCGGTCGTGGCCCCAGGCGCTCGACCCCGTGCTCCGCGACGGCTGGCGGCTCAGCGAGCTGACCGTGAGCTACCGGACGCCCGCCGCCGTGGCGGACGCCGCGCAGCGCGTCGCGACCGCAGCGGGCCTCCCGGTCTCGCCCCTGACGGCGGCCCGGGACGTCCCCGACTCCCTGCAGGTCGACCGCTCGGACGACCCGTCCGGGCGTGCCGCCACCCGCGCGGCCGCGCTCGCTCAGGAGCACGTGGCCGCCGACGGCTCCGGCCGGGTGGCGGTCATCGCCGCGCAGGACGCGCTGCCCGGGCTGCGCGAGCAGGTCGCCGCTGCGCTCTCGGACACCCTGGGAGCCGACGAGGCCACGCGTCTCGCAGGGCAGCGACCGGAGGACGCCCAGGTGGTCGTGACGTCCCCGCGCGAGGCCAAGGGGCTCGAGTACGACGCCGTCGTGCTCGTGGAGCCCGCCGACGTCGCGGCCGGTCCCGGCCGGTGGGGGGACCTCTACGTGGCCATGACACGGCCGACGCAGGTCCTCGTCGTCGTGCACTCCCGTGCGCTCCCCGAAGGTCTCGTGCACGCTGGGTGAGACGAGCTTGTGGCCGCGCCTCCGGTGGCGCACCATGGGTCCGTGCTGCGCGCCCTCCTCCTCGAGAACGTCCATCCTGCCGCCGTCGAGATCCTCCGTGATGCGGGGATCGAGGTCGAGACCCGCTCCGGCGCGCTCGACGAGGCGGAGCTGATCGAGACGCTCGCCGACTTCCAGATCCTCGGCATCCGGTCCAAGACCCAGGTCACCCGTCATGTCCTGGAGTCCGTCCCCGGCCTGCTGGCCGTCGGGACGTTCTCCATCGGGACCAACCAGATCGACCTCGACGCCGCCGCCTCGCGGGGTGTGGCCGTGTTCAACGCCCCGTTCTCCAACACCCGCTCGGTGGTCGAGCTGGCGGTGGCGGAGATCATCTCCTTGACACGCCGCCTCACGGTGCGGGACAAGGCCCTGCACGACGGCGTGTGGGACAAGACCGCCGACGGCTCGCACGAGGTGCGTGGCCGCACCCTCGGGATCATCGGGTACGGGAACATCGGTTCACAGCTCTCCGTGCTCGCCGAGAACCTCGGCATGAAGGTCGTCTTCTACGACTCGGCCGAGAAGCTCGCCCTCGGCAACGCCCGCAGGGTCGAGACCTTGGACGAGCTGCTCCAGGTGGCCGACGCCGTGACGATCCACGTGGACGGCCGCGCCGGGAACGCCGGGCTGTTCACCGGGGACATGTTCGCCCGGATGAAGCCGGGGTCGATCTTCCTCAACCTCTCGCGCGGATTCGTGGTCGACCTCGCCTCGCTGCGCGAGCACATCCTGTCCGGCCATCTCGCAGGTGCTGCCGTGGACGTCTTCCCCACCGAGCCGAAGAAGCGGGGGGACCACTTCGACTCGCCGTTGCGCGGGCTCGACAACGTCATCCTCACGCCGCACGTCGGGGGGTCGACGCTCGAGGCGCAGGAGTCGATCGGCCACTTCGTCGCCAAGAAGCTCCGCGACTACTTCCTGACCGCTTCGACGACCCTGTCGGTGAACCTGCCGAACCTGCAGCTGGAGCACACGGGCGTCGGTCGCATCGCGCTCCTCCATCGCAACGTCCCGGGCGTGCTCGCCGCGGTGAACCAGGTCTTCGCCGACCACGGCGCCAACATCGAGGCACAGATGCTCGCCACGCGGGGCGAGCTGGGCTATGTCGTCACGGACATCTCCGACGTCACGCAGCGCGGCGCCTCCGCCAAGCTCATGGCGATGGACACGACGGTCCGGCTGCGGATCCGCGATGCGTTCGACCGCCCTGAGTTCCCCCCGGGGCCGGCCGCCGCCTGACCTGCGCCCTGGCGCCGCGAGCGGCCCCCCGAGGATCCTCGGGGGGCCGCTCGCGCTCAGCGTCCTGGTGCCAGGTCAGCCCGACTTGCGCCGGAACATCTGCTGGACGGGGCCGGTGGTCTCCGAACCGTGCACGGCACCGGTGTTCCGCTCGGACTCGGCCGTGCGGTGCTGTGCTGCGTTCTTCTTCTCGAGTGCCTCCCTGAAACGAGCCTTCGCCTCGTCGCCGGGTCCTGTCGCCTTCTTCTCTTCGGTCATGAGGACAGCATGCGCCTCTCGGGCCTCTCGTGCGAAGCCATTCCACCGAGAGCCGGGGCAGTTCAGAGATCCTGCGGGTCGTCCGACGGGTTCGAGGCCTCACGCTCGGCACGCTCGACACGCAACGACGTGATCGCCGCATCGAAGTCGTCGAGCGAGTCGAACGCCTGGTAGACGGAGGCGAACCGCAGGTAGGCGACCTCGTCGAGCTCCCGCAACGGGCCGAGGATCGCGAGGCCGATCTCGTACGCGTCGATCTCCGCGCTGCCCGATCCTCGCAGCGTCTCCTCCACGCGTTGGGCCAGCAGCGCCAGGTCGTCCGCGCTGACCGGGCGACCCTGGCAGGCCTTGCGCACCCCGGAGACCACCTTCTCGCGGCTGAACGGCTCCGTCACGCCCGAACGCTTCACGACCGACAGGCTCGCCGTCTCGATCGTGGTGAAGCGACGCTGGCAGGCCGGACACTGACGCCGACGGCGGATCGACGAGCCGTCATCGGCCGTGCGCGAGTCGACGACGCGGGAGTCGCCGTGTCGGCAGAACGGGCAGTGCATCCGGTGTCTCCTGCGATCGAGGCCGGGCCTGTGCCCGGCGGCCCGACGAAAGTAAGCGGACGCGCGGCCTCCGTGCAACATCGCACCGCCGCGGATCACTCACCGGTCTGTGGCAGGACCACGACCTGTCCGACCTGGAGCGCAGCCGTGCGCATCCCGTTGAGCTCCTTCAGGTCCGCCACGACGTCGCGCAGATCCTCCCCCGGCGCAGCCACCGTCGCGGCGTACTGCCACAGCGTCTCCCCGGGAGCCACCGTCTGCAGCCGCACCTCGACGGCGCTCCGGGGAGCATCGGCCACGGCACCGGCACCCCAGGCCACGAGCGGCACCGACAACAGGAACGCCGCGAGACCGACGAGCGCGCGCCGACCTCTTGCCGTCAGCCGTAGCCCGTCGAGCCCACGTGTCTCGCCCACCGAGGCTGTCGTGATCGATGCCATGGCCCTGCTCCTCCCGGTCATACCCTTCCGGTCGAACACCTGTCCGTCATACACCTGTTCGACGAACACCTGTACCCATAGATACCACGCGGAGGGCGCGGAGGTCGAGAATCATCGAACAGATGTTTGATGTCCGGGGCGATCTGCCCTAGGCTGACGGGAGCGGTGACAGTTTTGTCTGGTTCGGCAGGTCAGGTTCGACGGGAGAGACGTATGACGACGACACGCGAGACCGACGACGCCGACCCCGGCATGCGCGACGAGACCCTTGCGTCCGTCTCGGAGATCACACCAGGCCCGGACCGGCTCACCGCACGCCAGCATCGCGTCCTGGAGACGATCCGCGCGTCGGTCGAGCAGCGCGGCTACCCGCCGACCATGCGCGAGATCGGGGAGGCCGTCGGCCTGGCGAGCCCGTCGTCCGTCAAGCACCAGCTCACCACGCTCGAGCGCAAGGGCTATCTGCGGCGCGACCCCCACCGACCACGCGCCATGGAGGTGGTGGACCCGGTCGCGCTCGACCCGGGCCGCTCAGCCGTGCCGGCGCCCCTCGCGCCCTCGGCCGTGCCCGAACCCGAGATCGGCGAGGGCGGCTCACCGGCTCCCTCCTACGTCCCGCTCGTCGGTCGGATCGCGGCCGGCGGGCCCATCCTGGCCGAACAGGTCGTGGAGGATGTCTTCCCCCTCCCCCGCCAGGTCGTCGGGGACGGCGAGCTCTTCCTGCTCAAGGTGGCGGGTGACTCGATGATCGACGCCGCGATCTGCGACGGCGACTGGGTCGTCGTACGCCGCCAGAACGTGGCCGAGCAGGGTGAGATCGTGGCTGCCATGCTCGACGGGGAGGCGACGGTCAAGTCGTTCAAGCAGTCGGGCGGCCACACGTGGCTCATGCCCCAGAACTCGGCGTACGACCCGATCGCCGGCGACGAGGCGCAGATCCTCGGTCGCGTGGTCGCCGTGCTCCGCAGCCTCTAGAACGACCGATCGCCCCGCAGCCCTCGCGGTGGCCTCAGAGGTCGAACCGCCGCTGGACGGCGCGGACGCTCGCGGCCGACGACCGCAGTCCTTCCGCCTCCTCGTCGGACAGCGGCGTGTCCACGACGGTGGTCGCGCCACGGGCGTCGACCAGGGTGGGGAGAGACAGACACACGTCGCTGATCCCGTGGAAGCCGTCGATCCTCGTGGACACGGGCATCACCCGGTGCTCGTCGTTGAGCACCGCTTCGACGATCCGTGTGGCGGCCAGACCGACGGCATAGTTGGTGGCACCCTTGCCGGCGATCACCCGGTACGCCGACTCGACGACGTCGCGAGCGATGAGCTTGCGCGCCTCGGCGTCCAGCGGCGATCGGCCCGGCAACGGTTCCCACTCCAGCAGCGGCACCCCGGCGATTCGCGCCGAGCTCCACAGGGCGATCTCCGAGTCCCCGTGCTCACCGGCCACGTAGGCGTGCACGTTGGCCGTCGCGACGCCGCAGTGCTGGGCGAGCGCCGCACGCAGCCGCGACGAGTCCAGCACCGTCCCCGAACCGAACACCCGCTCGGGAGGCAGGCCGGAGATCTCCTGGGCGGCCCGCGTCACCACGTCGACAGGGTTCGTGACCAGCAGGAAGGTGGCGTGCGGGGCGACCTCGACCAGTCCCGGCAGGATCGCGCGCGTCAGCGAGATCGTCGCCTCGGCGAGATCCAGCCGCGACTGGCCCGGCCGCTGCTTCGCGCCGGCCGTGACGACGACCACGTCGGCGTCACGGCAGACCTCGACGTCGTCGGAACCGATCACCTCGGCCTGCGGGACGAACATCGCGCCGTGCTGGAGGTCGAGCACCTCGGCCTCCACCTTGGCCTTGTTGACGTCCATCAGGGCGACGGTGCGCGCCGTGCCGCGGTTCAGGGCGGTGAAGGCGAGGGTGGCACCGACGGCACCCGCACCGACGACGGCGAGCTTGGTCTGCCTGCGAGGTACGGTCACGCGCCCAGGCTAGGGCGCGCGCTCACCGAGCGCCAGAGGGAGGAGTCTCCGCCAGACGACGCAACGCCGACCGAGCCAGGTCGCCGTCGGTGGTCCGCCAGAAGTCGGGCATCGACCGCGTGAGGAACGAGCCGTACCGGGCCGTGACCAGGCGGGGATCGAGCACCGCGACGACTCCTCGGTCCTGCGCCGACCGGATCAGCCGGCCCGCGCCCTGGGCGAGGAGCAGTGCCGCGTGGGACGCCGCGACCTGCATGAAGCCGTTGCCCCCTGCCTCCTCGACCGCACGCGCCCGCGCCGACCTGACCGGGTCGTCAGGGCGCGGGAACGGCACCCTGTCGATGATGACCAGGCGGCAGGCGTCCCCCGGGACGTCCACGCCCTGCCACAGCGACAGGGTGCCGAACAAGCAGGTCTCCGGGTCCTCGGCGAACTGCTTCACGAGGGTCGGGAGCTGGTCGTCGCCCTGGCAGAGCACCGGGACGTCCAGCCGGTCACGCATCGCCTCGGCGGCCGCCGTCGCCGCCCGCCGTGACGAGAACAGCCCGAGGGTGCGCCCGCCCGCCGCCTCGACGAGTCCCGCGATCTCGTCGAGCTGCGCGGCCGTCGTCGGCTCCCGGCCCGGCGCGGGAAGGTGCTTCGCGACGTAGCAGATGCCCTGCTTGCGGTAGTCGAACGGGCTGCCGACGTCCAGGCCTCGCCACGCCGCGTCGTCGTCGCCCGTCGAGGCGGCGAGCCCCAACGATCTCGCCACCGGGTCGAAGGTGCCCCCGAGCGCCAGCGTCGCCGACGTGAGCACCCCGCTGCGCTCACCCAGCAGCTGGGTGCTGATCAGTCCGGCGACGGCGAGCGGTGCCGCGTGCAGACGCCCGACGCCGTCACCCCACGGCGCGTCGGCCGGGGGGCGCGAGCACCACAGCACGTCGTCGCTCGTGTCCGGGGCCGCCATCCGCTCGGCGACCTCGAAGAGCTGCTGCATCGCCGACTGCGCCATCTTCAGCCCGGCGTCCTGCTCGGCCCCCTTGTCCGGCTTCAGGTCGCTGAGCAACGACCTGGCGGCGTCACGGACCGCCTCGACGGCCGACCGCAGGTCCGGCGGCAGTCCCTGCGGGAAGCGCTCAGCCGGAACCTGTGCCAGCAGGCCGGCGAGCGACTGCGCCGCGGCGTCCAGGTCGTCCGTCAGGGTGCCACCGTGCCGGCGCACCAGCCGGGCGGCGTGCTCCACGCTGCTGCCGGACAGGTCGACCGTCGCCGCGGCCGTGATGCGGTCGACGAGCTCGTGCGCCTCGTCGACCACCAGCACGTCGTGCTCCGGGAGGACGTTGGAGTTGCCGGACGCCGCGATGCCCAGCATCGCGTGGTTCGTCACGACGACGTCCGCCTCGCGAGCCGTGTTTCGTGCCTGCTCACCGAAGCACTCGTCGATGAGCGGGCACCGTTGGCCCAGGCACTCCAGCGACGTCACCGACACCTGGCGCCAGGCCCGGTCGGGGACACCGGGCACCAGGTCGTCACGGTCCCCGGTGTCGGTCTCCTGGGCCCAGGCGTGCAGCCGCCGGACGTGGTCCGCGAGGCGCGAACCGTCGTCGGACCCGCCGGCGGCGGGGTGCTGCTCGGCCGCCGCACCCTCACCGGGGCCAGGGTCCGCGGGGAGGTCGAACAACGTCGCGCCGTCGACCGGGTAGCCGCCGGTGACCTTGTGGCGGCACAGGTAGTTGTGCCACCCCTTGAGCAGCGCGACGCGGGGGGGTCTCGGCAGGAGGGGCGCGACGGCGTCGGCCACCAGGGGCAGGTCGCGGGTGATGACCTGGCGCTGCAGGGCGAGCGTCGCCGTGGAGACGACCACCCGCTGCCTCGAGGCGACCGCGTGCCGCACCGCGGGCACCAGGTAGCCCAGGGACTTGCCGGTGCCCGTGCCTGCCTGGACCAGCAGGTGCCGCCCGGACTCGACGGCCTCCGTGACCGCCTGCGCCATCCGGTCCTGCCCCTCACGCCGCGTGCCCCCGAGGGCGGCCACGGCGCGGTCGAGCAGCTCGGTGACCTCGGGCAGGCTGTCGGGGGGCTCGGCGGACGCCGCGGACGAGTTCACCGGACGATCCTACGGGCCCGGCACGCACGTGCCGGGCCGTCCACAGGACTCAGACCGCGACGCTCTCGAGCTCCGCGGCGAGCGCCGCGTCGACGCGTCCCTGCAACCGCGTGCCCTCGGCGAGGTGCTCCTCGCCGGAGATCTCACCGTTCTCGTGGACCCGGTGGACCAGGTCGCCGCGGCTGTACGGGACGACCAGGTCGATCTCGACGGCCGGTCGGGGCAGCTCGTCCGCGATGAGCGCCCGCAGCTCGGCGATGCCCTCGCCGGAGTGGGCGGAGACCACGACCGTGCGCCGCTCGCGCCGCTGGACACGGCCCACGACGGTGGGGTCGGCGACGTCCGCCTTGTTCAGCACGACGACCTCGGTCACGTCGTCCATGCCGGGGATCTCGGCCAGGACCTCCCGGACGGCGTCGATCTGGCCCTCCGGGTCGGGGTGCGACGCGTCGACCACGTGCAGCAGCAGCGCGGCGTCCCCGACCTCCTCGAGCGTCGACCGGAAGGCCTCGACGAGCTGGTGCGGCAGGTGACGGACGAAGCCCACGGTGTCGGCATAGGTGAAGACGCGCCCGTCCTCCGTCCTCGAGCGACGGACCGTCGGGTCCAGGGTGGCGAACAGCGCGTTCTCCACCAGGACGCCCGCGTCGGTCAGAGCGTTCAGCAGGGACGACTTGCCGGCGTTCGTGTATCCCGCGATCGCGACGTTGGGGATGTCGTGCCGCTTGCGGTCGTGCCGCTTGGTCTCACGCGCCGGCGCCATGGCGGCGATCTCGCGACGCAGCTTGGCCATGCGGTTGCGGATCCGGCGGCGGTCCAGCTCGATCTTGGTCTCACCAGGTCCGCGCGAGCCCATCCCGGCACCCGCACCGCCGACCTGACCACCGGCCTGCCGGGACATCGACTCACCCCAGCCGCGCAGCCGCGGCAGCAGGTACTCCAGCTGCGCGAGCTCGACCTGGGCCTTGCCCTCCCGGGACTTGGCGTGCTGGGCGAAGATGTCGAGGATCAGGGCGGTGCGGTCGACCACCTTGACCTTGACGATGTCCTCCAGCGCGCGCCGCTGGGACGGGGCGAGCTCGGTGTCGACCACGACGGTGTCGGCGCCGGTGGCGGCGACGATCCCGGCGAGCTCGGCGGCCTTTCCTGAACCCAGGAAGGTGCCGGGGTCCGGCTTCTGACGCTTCTGCAGCAGGCCGTCCAGCACCTGGGAGCCGGCGGTCTCGGCCAGCGCGGCGAGCTCACGCAGGGAGACGTCGGCCTCGCGCGCGGCGGCCTCGCCGCCGGGGAACAGCCCGACCAGGACCACCTTCTCCAGCCGGAGCTGCCGGTACTCCACCTCGGTGACGTCGTCGAGCTCCGTCGAGAGCCCGGCGACCCGGCGCAGGGCTGCGCGCTCGGCGAGGTCGAGCTGCTCGCCGTCGTGCGCGGTGTGGACCGTCGTGCCCTCCGCCCGAGCGGTCCCGGCCCGCGCCAGCACCCGCGCGACGACGTCGTTCGCGATCGACTGCGCGTCACGCGCCTCGCTGGGTTCGGTGACGGCGGGGGTGTTCTCAGGATCGGTCGGGATGTGGGTCAAGGTGGTCCTCTCGGTGGGGTACGTCCGCACAACAAGGATCCCATGCGGATTCGTCCCGGCCGAAGCGAATATCGGCACGGCACTACGATGCCGGGGTGAGCGACCACTACTTCACGGCCGAACCTGCCTCCGACGCCGAGCGGCGGACGCTCAGCGTCCACCTCGCGGGGACGGCGGTCGAGCTGGAGGTCGCCTCCGGGGTCTTCTCCCCCGGAGGGCTCGACAAGGGCACCAGGGTCCTGCTGGACGAGGTGCCCGCGCCGCCTGCCGGCGACCTGCTGGACCTCGGGTGCGGGTGGGGTCCGATCGCCCTGACGATGGCGCTGCGCAACCCGGACGCGTCAGTCTGGGCGGTCGACGTCAACCGCCGGGCCCTCGACCTGGCCCGCCGCAACGCGGACCGGCTCGGCGTCGCGGACCGGGTGCGGGCGGTCACCCCCGACGAGGTGCCCGACGACGTCACCTTCGCCGCGCTGTGGTCGAACCCGCCGATCCGGGTCGGCAAGCAGGTGCTGCACGAGATGCTGCGCCGGTGGTTGCCTCGGCTACTCCCCGGCGGTGCGCCGGGCGGGGCCTGGATGGTGGTGAGCAAGAATCTCGGCTCGGACTCGCTGGCCCGCTGGATCGAGACGGAGCTCGCCCTGCCCACCGAGCGGACGACGTCGTCGAAGGGCTTCCGGATCCTGCACACGACACGCTGAACCGGGCGCCGAGGCGCTCGGCACACCTCACTGCGGCAGCTCGACCTCACCGCTGAAGACGAGCTCGGCCGGGCCGGCGAGCTCGACGTGACCGCCGTCGAGGAGCCGCACCCGGACCTCGCCCCCCGGCACCTCGACGAACCAGGTGGTGGGCACCTGATCGGGGTCGGCGCCGGCAGAGGCCCACGCCCGGACGGCGAGCGCCGCAGCGCACGCACCCGTCCCGCAGGACTGCGTCTCCCCCACACCCCGCTCGTGCACGCGCATGCGCACCCGGCCGACGACGCCGCCGTCGGGTGCCGGCTCCTCGCCGAGCGGCACCACCAGCTCCACGTTCGTGCCGTGCGGCGGGGGCGGGTCGACGGCGGGCTCGCGGGTCAGGTCGAGCGCGTCGAGCTCGGCCGACCGCGACAGCGCGACGACGGTGTGGGGGTTGCCGAGGTCGACGCTGAGCGCGGGACGAGGGGCGTCCCAGCCCGCCACCATGACCGCCGCGTCGGCCCCTGCCGCGACGGCGTCCTGACCGCCGGGGTAGGACCAGGGCCCCATGTCGACGGCGTACCAGCCGTTCGGCTCCTTGCGCACCCGCTTGACCCCGCCGCGCGTGCCGAGGGCCAGCTCGTCGCCCCCGTCCAGGTCGACGAGGCCGAGGCTCTCGGCGAACGCGGCGAAGACGCGCACCCCGTTGCCGCACATCTCGGCGACCGTGCCGTCGGAGTTGCGGTAGTCCATGAACCAGATCGCACCCGGCTCGTCGGCGAGCACGGCGTCGGCCGCCGCCTCTCCGGCGCGGGCCACAGCCGCCGTCGGGGCCAGGCGGATGACCCCGTCCCCGCCGATCCCCCCGCGGCGGTCGGCGAGGTGCCGCACCCGCGCCGGTGTCAGGTCCAGGTCTCCGCGGGTGTCGGCGACCAGGACGAAGTCGTTGTGGGTGCCGTGGCCCTTGGTGAATCGCAAGGTCATGAGCCCAGACTACGGCGTACCGGCTCGCTGCCCGGCGCCGCCAGGGTGCCGGCGTCGGCCGCTCGCACGACGGCGAGCGCCTCGTCGAGCAGGTGCCCAGACCCCGCGTCGAGCCAGCGCACGCGCGGGTCGCGACCGAACCAGCCCATCTGCTTGCGAGCGAGCCGTCGTGTGTTGGCGACGACGGCGGTCCGGGCCTCGGCCTCGGTGGTCTCGCCGGCGAACCAGCGCAGCACCTCGGCGTACCCGACCGCGCGGGCCGCCGTGACGCCGAGCCCAGCTCCCGAGCCTCCCTGGGCGGGGGCCGCGAGCCCGCGGACCTCCTCGACCAGCCCGGCGTCCCACATCCGCTCGACGCGGCTCTCGACCCGGGCGTCCAGCGTCGCCCGGTCGCAGTCGAGCCCGATCTGGACCGTGGGACGCACGTACTCCTGGCGCGGCAGGTTCGCGGTGTACGGCAGGCCGGTGAGCTCGATGACCTCCAGCGCCCGCACGATGCGTCGGGTGTTCGACGGGCCGATCGACGCCGCCGCGGCCGGGTCGAGTCGCTCGAGCTCGGCGTGCAGCGTGCGCCGCCCCTCCCGTTCGGCCCGCTCCTCCAACGCCGCCCGGACAGCGGGATCCGTCCCGGGGAAGTCGAGGTGGTCGAGCAGCGCCCGGAGGTACAGCCCGGACCCGCCGACGACGACGGCGCGCGCACCGCGCTCGGCGGCGGCGTCGAGGTCGGCGCGGGCCTCGGTCTGGTACCGCGCCACCGAGGCGTCCTGCTGCGGGTCGAGGACGTCGAGCTGGTGGTGCACGATGCCCCGCCGCTCGGCGGGCGGCACCTTGGCGGTCCCGATGTCCATGCCGCGGTAGAGCTGGAAGGCGTCGGCGTTGACGATCTCCGCGGCAGCGGCCCCGCTCAGCGCCTCCGCGAGGTCGAGGGCGAGGTCAGACTTGCCCGTGGCGGTGGGTCCTACGACGGCGACGATCACGGGCACCACGCTAGTCGGCTCAGCACGTCCCGTGACGCGGTGCCGTCCGGGTCGGCGCCGGGATAGGCTCCGCGCGTGCTGCTCCTGACCACCTTCGCCGTGAGCCTGCTGTCCGGGCTCGTGCCGGTGGTCAGCGTCGAGGTGTACCTGGGCGGGGTGGCCGCTGCCAGCGACGCCGCAGGCTCCCCGGCCGTGCTGGCTGGCCTGGCCCTCGCGGCGGGCGTCGGCCAGACGGTGGCGAAGGTCGCCTGGTACCTCCTGGCGGCACGGTCGATGCAGTCGCGTCGTCTGCAGCGCAAGCTCTCCCAGGAGCGGTGGCGGCTGATGTACGAGCGGTGGCACGCCCGCATCGCCGGACGCCCGGTCCTGACGACCGCCGTCCTCCTCGCCTCGGCCTGCGTCGGCTTCCCGCCGCTGATGATCATCGCGGTCGTGGCCGGCTCCCTGCGGGTGCCGATGGCGATCTACGTGCCGACGGTCCTCGTGGGGCGCACGGTCCGCTTCTGGCTGCTGCTGACGGGTGTCGGCTGGTTCGCGGACACCGCGTTCTGAGCGGGGGACCGACCGGTCCGCGGGCCCGGTGCCGGGGCTCCCCACGTGACGACGTCGTACCGGACGGGCAGGTGCGGACCGGCCGTCTCGACCGATCGCGTCGTGGCCACCCACCCCGACCGCTCGGCGAGCACAGCCAGCATCTGCTCGACGCCGGGCGCGCAGCGTGTCGGACCGGCCTGCGCGTCGAGGGGGTCCCCGCCTGCCACGACGACGGCGTCGCAGGACGCCAGGACGTCCGCCGCGGCCCGCCGGGCCGCCTCGTCGACGGTGGCTGCCAGCTCGACGACGACGGCCTCCCGCGCGGCCCCCGGGCCGACGGCCTCGGCCAGCATCAGCTGGGCCACCGACGTCGCCACCCCGCCAGGCTCTGTGTGCTCTGCGGGACCAGCGGTCGGGTCCCACCCGTCGCGCAGCAGCGGGAGCCACCGGTCGGCGATACCGGCGGCCGCCAGGGAGGGGCGACGGCGGCCGGTGCGAGTCCGTGGGGAGGGGCCGAGCACACCCCAGCGGACGGGCGGCCTCCCGTCGGCCGCGGTGCACCGGCCGAGCTGAGCCAGCACCGCCGATCGCACCGAGGGTAGCCCCGACCCGGTCCCCCCGGCTCCGGGCACGAGCAGGACGGTGGCGGGCAGGACCACTGCTCGGACGGACACCGCCCCACGGTACCCGGGCGTGTAGCGTGGGTGCTGTGAGGTTCTTCGGATCACGTCGGGCCGCCAGGTCGACCACGTCCTCCGCTCCCGACGGCGGCGAACCGGACCGGCTGCGCACCGACGTCCAGAACGTCCTGCTGGCCGGACCTGTCGGAGACGCCGTCGGCGCGCTGCCCGCCCCGGTGTCCCGCGAACGGATCAGCGCCTGGCTCGACCGGTCCGGGTTCACGTACTTCGTCGACACGGACGGCGACCTCGGCGGGTTGTGGCACGGCCGGCTGTTCCATTTCCTCCCGCTCGGGCCGGACGGCGAGGTGCTCCAGGTCCGCGGGCAGTGGCACCGTGAGGCGACCATCGAGCGGCTCGGGGAGGTCCTCGACGTGTGCAACGAGTGGAACGCCGAGCGGATCTGGCCCAAGACCTACGCCCGCGTGCGCGACGACGGCGCCGTCGTCGTGTGCGCGGAGGTGACCGTCAGCGTCGAGCACGGGGCGAACGACGACCAGCTCGGGCAGCACCTGCAGTGCGGGCTGTCCACGGCAGCCATGTTCTTCGAGCATCTCGACGAGGTCTTCGCCGACCCGCTGCGGAGCGCGCCGTGAGCGGCCCGCTGCGGCGCGCCACCGCCGCGGTGCTGCAGGTCGCCCGCCGCCGGGGTCGCGCCGGGCAGCCTGGCATCCGCGCCGAGGTCCCCACGCCGGTGACGCTGGCGAGGGTCGGCAACGACCTGGCACGCCGCGGGTACCGGTTCCGTACCGACGACGACGGCGACATCACCGGCACGTGGGACGGCAACCGGTTCTGGTTCCTGCTGCTCGGCGACGACTCCGAGATCCTCCAGGTGCGCGGGCGCTGGGCCGGCACCGTGCCGGACACCGCGCGAGCCGCTGTCCTGCAGGCCTGCAACGACTGGAACCGCGAGCGGATCTGGCCCAAGGTCTACACCCGTCCGGAGGGCAGCGGCCTCGCGCTGTACACGGAGGTGTCGGTCGACCTGGAGCACGGGGCCACCGACGTGCAGCTCGCGGAGACGGTCTCGTGCGGGCTGGTCACGGCGTCGCAGTTCTTCGCGAGCGTGGGCCCGCTCAGCGACCCCGCCTCCTGACGTGCCCTGACCCGGTGCGCCCTACCCCGGTGTGCCGACGCGCGGCATGCCGAGGACGACGGGACCGTCGGGTGCGGGCGCGCCGTGGCCGTACTGGTCGTCCCCACCTCCGAGCCGGGTCCTCTCCCGCTGCACCCAGGCGTCGCCCGAGCGGGTGCGGCGGACGGCGTAGGTGCCACCGTCGACGGCCGAGTCCGCGATGAGGTGGTGCGGCGCCGAGCGCGTGACCTCCACGGTGACCATGTCGCCGGGGCGGGGCAGCCGCGGGTCGAGGTCCGCGGCCTCGGCCAGCCGCGGGTCGTCGAGACCGACAGGCTGGTCGGGCAGAGTGCCGCCGTCGGCCAGCACACCGGACGGCAGCGCGAGGTGCACCAGGCGGTTGTCCCGGGCACGCCCGCTGAGGCGGTGCGTCGCGCCGTCCTTCTTGCCGGAGCCCTCGGCGACGAGCACCTCGAGCGTGCGGCCGACCTGGGCGGCGGACTCCTCGGAGCTGATGCGCTCCTGCAGGGCGAGGAGCCGCTCGAACCGCTCCTGGACGACTTCCTTGGGGAGCTGGCCGTCCATCGTGGCGGCCGGGGTGCCGGGCCGCGGCGAGTACTGGAACATGAAGGCCGAGCTGAAGCGCGAGGCCTCCACGACACGCAGCGTCTCGGCGAAGTCGTCCTCGGTCTCGCCGGGGAAGCCGACGATGATGTCCGTCGTGATCGCGGCGTCGGGCATCACGGCACGCACCCGCTCCAGGATCCCGAGGAACTTGCTGGACCGGTAGCTGCGGCGCATGGCGCGCAGCACGCGGTCCGACCCGGACTGCAGCGGCATGTGCAGCTGCGGCATGACGTTGCCGGTCTCGGCCATCGCAGCGATCACGTCGTCGGTGAACGCAGCCGGGTGCGGGGAGGTGAAGCGGACCCGCTCGAGCCCGTCGATCTGCCCGCAGGCGCGCAGCAGCTTGGCGAACGCACCGCGGTCGCCGAACTCCACGCCGTAGCTGTTGACGTTCTGGCCGAGCAGCGTCACCTCGACCGCGCCGGCGTCGACGAGCGCCTGGACCTCGGCGAGGATCTCGCCGGGCCGGCGGTCGCGCTCCTTGCCGCGCAGGTGCGGCACGATGCAGAAGGTGCACGTGTTGTTGCAGCCGACCGAGATGGAGACCCAACCGGCGTAGACCGACTCGCGCCGGGTGGGCAGCGTGGAGGGGAAGACCTGCAGCGACTCCGCGATCTCCACCTGGGCGGCCTCGTTGTGCCGGGCGCGCTCCAGCAGGACGGGCAGGGCGTCAAGGTTGTGCGTCCCGAAGACGACGTCCACCCAGGGCGCCTTCGCCACGATCTCGCCCCGGTCCTTCTGGGCCAGGCAGCCGCCGACGGCGATCTGCATGCCCGGCCGCTGCGCCTTGAGGCTCGCGAGCTGACCGAGGTTGCCGTACAGCCGCGTGGCGGCGTTCTCGCGCACCGCGCACGTGTTGATGACGACGACGTCGGCGTTGCTCGCGGCGTCGTCGGAGGCGCTGGCACGGCTGTAGCCGGCCTGCTCGAGCATCCCGGCCATGTGCTCGGAGTCGTGCACGTTCATCTGGCAGCCGAGGGTGCGCACGACGTAGGTGCGCGCATCGGTCCCGGCACGGTCGGGCGAGTCGGTGGCGCTCGGGGTAGGCATGGTGGTGGACATCGCCCTCTAGGGTACGACCCGAGCCCCGGGGCCCGGAACGCAGCGTCGCCACCTCCGGGACAGGTACGGAAGGGTCGTTACCGATTCGTTGCCGACCTGGGGCGCAAGGTGCTGGCCCGTGTAACAACGACTGGTTAGGTTCAAGGAATGGAACACAGCGGATCGACGGCAGCAGCAGGCTCCCTGGGAGACCCGCTCGTCGAGCTCAAGGGCGTCAACAAGCACTTCGGCGAGCTGCACGTCCTGCAGGACATCGACCTGACCGTGCGCCGCGGCGAGGTGCTCGTCGTCATCGGCCCGTCGGGATCCGGCAAGTCGACGCTCTGCCGCGCGATCAACCGGCTGGAGACCATCGACGACGGCGAGATCCTCATCGACGGGCAGCGGCTGCCCGAGGAGGGCAAGGGCCTGGCCCAGCTCCGTGCCGACGTCGGCATGGTCTTCCAGTCCTTCAACCTCTTCGCGCACAAGACCGTGCTCGAGAACGTCACCCTCGGCCCGGTCAAGGTGCGCGGCACCAAGACGGCGGCGGCCAAGGAGGAGGCGATGACCCTGCTGGAGCGCGTGGGCGTGGCCAACCAGGCCCGCAAGATGCCCGCCCAGCTCTCGGGCGGGCAGCAGCAGCGCGTGGCGATCGCCCGCGCGCTGGCCATGCGGCCCAAGGTCATGCTCTTCGACGAGCCGACCTCGGCGCTGGACCCGGAGATGATCAACGAGGTCCTCGACGTCATGGTCCAGCTCGCCAGCGAGGGCATGACGATGGTGGTCGTCACCCACGAGATGGGCTTCGCGCGCAAGGCAGCGCACCGCGTCGTGTTCATGGACGCCGGGCAGATCGTCGAGGAGGCCGAGCCCGAGAAGTTCTTCACCGACCCCGAGAGCGAGCGGGCCCAGGACTTCCTGTCCAAGATCCTCACCCACTGACCCACCGGTAACCCCTGTGCGCCGGTCACGAGCCGGACGCCCCGACGAAGGAGAAATCATGCGTAGACGTTCCACCGGGCTGGTGGCTCTCGCCGCCGTGGCCGCCCTGACCCTGTCCGCCTGCGGCGACGACGGCGAGACGACCACAGAGCCGGCCGACGTCGAGGCCGCGGACTTCCCCGAGGGCTCGACCATGGCCGAGCTCGCCGACGCCGGCTCGATCACCATCGGCACCAAGTTCGACCAGCCGCTGTTCGGCCTGGTCGGCCCCGACGGGACCCCGGTCGGGTTCGACGTGGAGATCGGCAAGCTGGTCGCCGCCGAGCTCGGGATCGCCGAGGACGACATCAACTGGGTCGAGACCGTCTCGGCCAACCGTGAGCCCTTCATCCAGGAGGGCCAGGTCGACATCGTCGTCGCGACCTACACGATCAACGATGAGCGCAAGGAGGTCATCGACTTCGCCGGGCCGTACTACGAGGCCGGGCAGTCGCTGCTGGTGCGCACCGACGAGACCGAGATCAGCGGCCCGGACGACCTGGCCGGCAAGACGGTCTGCTCGGTGGACGGATCGACGCCGGCCGGCAACATCGAGCAGAACTACCCCGACGCCGAGCTGGTGACGTTCGGCGCCTACACCGACTGCCTCGACCCGCTGCGCAACGGGCAGGTCGACGCGGTGACCACCGACAACGTCATCCTGGCCGGGTACGTCGCCGAGAGCCCGGACGACTTCCAGATCGTGGGCGACCTGTTCACCGAGGAGCCGTACGGCATCGGTCTGGCCAAGGGCGACGACGACTTCCGCACCTTCATCAACGACACTCTCGAGGCCGCCTACGAGGACGGCCGCTGGGCCGCCGCGTGGGAGTCGACCGCCGGAGAGGTCCTCGACACCCCCGAGCCGCCGACCGTCGACCGCTACTGAGCGCTCGACCGTTGACAGATCGGTGACGCGCCCACTAGCGCGTCGTCCCCTCGTGGTGCGGGGAGGGACTGCCGTCCCTCCCCGCACCCGTCACAGGAAGTGCAGGAACTCTCCATGGACTCGGTGATCGAAGCACTGCCGAGATTTTGGGACGGCTTCACGACGACGCTCTTCCTGGCCGTCGTCTCGGGAGTGCTGTCCCTCGTGTTCGGGACGATCCTCGCGACGTTCCGCGTCTCACCGCTGAAGTCGTTGCGGATCGTCGGGGCGACGATCGTCGAGATCGGCCGCAACACCCCGCTGACGCTCGTCTTCATCTTCTTCGTCTTCATCCTCCCCTCGATGGGCTACATCCTCCCGCTGGGCCGGGTGCCCGCGATCATCGCGCTGACCGTCTACACGTCGGCCTTCGTCTGCGAGGCGGTACGGTCCGGCATCAACAGCGTGAGCGTCGGGCAGGCCGAAGCGGCCCGTGCGATCGGCCTCGGCAGCACCCAGACGTTGTCCCTCGTGGTGCTCCCCCAGGCGCTGCGGACCGTCGTGCCACCGCTGATCAACGTCCTCATCGCCCTGACCAAGAACACGTCGGTCGCCGCCGGGTTCGCCGTCGTGGAGCTCACCGCCACCGGGCGTGGCCTGGCACGCGACTACCCCGCCGACGTGCTCTGGATGCTTCTCGGTGTCGCGTTCTTCTACCTGCTCATCACCATCCCCGCCGGCACGCTCGCGGGGTACATCGAGCGAAAGGTGGTGTTCAGCCGATGAGCGGCTCCGTCCTCTACGACGCCCCCGGCCCCAGGACCCGACGCATCGAAAGGATCGCATCCATCGGAGTGGCGATCCTGCTCCTTGCCGTGCTCGCCTGGGTGTTCAAGGGCATGGTCGACCGCGGCCTCTTCGACTCGCGCTGGGAGGTCTTCAGCGACCCGCCCAAGGGCCAGTCCGCGGCTGACGTCTGGCGTTCCCTCCTCGTCGTCGGGCTCGGCGCCACCCTCCGGGCTGCGGCGACCGCTGCACCGTTGGCCTTCGCCCTCGCGATCATCCTGGCGGTGCTGCGCACCAGTCGGCTGCGGCTGGTCAGTGGACTGGCGACCGCCGTCATCGAGCTCCTCCGGGGCCTGCCGGTGCTGTTGATGATGTTCTTCGGGCAGCTCGCACTGGGCCTGACGGCCTTCGAAGCGGTCATCTTCGGTCTGGTGCTGTACAACGCGGCGATCGTGGCGGAGATCATCCGAGCAGGCCTGGCCGCACTGCCGAAGGGGCAGGTCGAGGCCGGGACCGCCGTCGGGCTGACCCGCTGGCAGACGCTGCGGATCGTGCAGCTCCCGCAGGTGCTGCGACTGATGCTCCCGAGCCTGATCAGCCAGTTCGTCGTGCTCCTCAAGGACACGTCCCTAGGTTTCATCGTGGGGTATCAGGAGCTGCTGCGCATGATGCAGCTCAACTACTCGTTCTTCGGTGACCAGTACCGGTTCCCGCTGTTCGTGGTGGTGCTCTCCATCTACCTCATCGTCAACTTCACGCTGACGCGGGTGGCTATCATCGTCGACCGCCGGCTGGCGGAACGTGGACAGCGGGCCGACAAGCTGGACCCGAACGCCGTGGTGGCGGTTCCCCACAACATCGGTCGCGACCAGAGCGCCTCCGCGCCCTGACCTCGCTCGACGGACAGCACTGCGGAGGGGCCCGGGTGACGGATCACCCGGGCCCCTCCGCTGTCGTCGCTCTGATCCTCAGTCGTCGAGGTCGAGGTGGTCGTCCTCGCCGTCGGAGCCCTCCCCCTCGGCGGCGAGCGCATCCTTGACGGCAGCGAACGCCACCGACGGGCTGTGTCCCTTGCGACTCAACGCTCCGACGGCCCGCCGGACCCGCTTGTCCCGGTCGAGGCCGCGCGTGCGCGCGACGTGCTTGCGGGCCAGCTCGGCAGCTGCCTCGCGCTCGTCGTCGCCGTCGATCTGCTCGAGCGCCTCGGCTGCCGTGTCCGCGTCGATCCCCCGCCGGTAGAGCTCAGCCGAGATCGCCCGGCGGGCCTGGCCGCGCTCGGTGTGCCGGGTCCGCACGATCATGTCCGCGTACTCGGCGTCGTCGACGAGCCGGACCTCCTCGAACCGGTCGAGCACCGGGGTGACGACATGCTCCGGATACCCCTTGCGTGCGAGGGAGCGGGCCAGCTCTGCGCGGCTCTTGGGAGCTGCCGTCAAGGTGCGCAGCACCGTCTCGCGGGCGAGCTCGACCGCCTCCTCGGTGCCGATCTCCCCGGCCTCGAGGCGTTCGCCCACGCTCGGGCGGCCGCGGCGCTTCCCCTCGCCGCGACCGCCCCGTCCTGCTGTCATCAGCGGGCGCCCGTCAGAACGGCGCCTTCTTGGTCTTGGCAGCCGTGGACCGAGCGGTCGCCTTCGCCTTGGCCGAGACCTTGCCCTCGTCCGCGGAGGCTGCCGCGACCGCCGAGGACGGGCCGCCCGGCGCCGGCACGGCGTCGTCGCTCTCCGCCGGTACGTCGACCTTGGCTCCGACGCCGAGCTTCTCCTTGATCTTCTTCTCCAGCTCGTCGGCGAGGTCGGGGTTGTCCCGCAGGAACGACCGGGCGTTCTCCTTGCCCTGGCCGAGCTGGTCACCGTCGTAGGTGAACCACGACCCGGACTTGCGCACGAACCCGTGCTCGACGCCCATGTCGATCAGACCACCCTCGCGGGAGATCCCGACGCCGTACAGGATGTCGAACTCGGCCTGCTTGAACGGCGGCGCCATCTTGTTCTTGACGACCTTGACCCGCGTGCGGTTGCCGACCGCGTCGGTCCCCTCCTTGAGGGTCTCGATCCGGCGGATGTCCATCCGCACCGAGGCGTAGAACTTCAACGCCTTGCCACCGGTGGTCGTCTCCGGGGAGCCGAAGAACACACCGATCTTCTCGCGGAGCTGGTTGATGAAGATCGCGGTGGTGCCCGACTGGCTCAGCGCGCCGGCGATCTTGCGCAGCGCCTGCGACATGAGCCGTGCCTGCAGGCCCACGTGGCTGTCACCCATCTCGCCCTCGATCTCGGCCTTGGGCACCAGGGCCGCGACGGAGTCGATGACGATGATGTCGATCGCACCGGAACGGATCAGCATGTCGGTGATCTCCAGCGCCTGCTCGCCGGTGTCCGGCTGGGAGACGAGGAGAGCGTCGGTGTCGACACCGAGCTTCTTGGCGTAGTCCGGGTCCAGGGCGTGCTCGGCGTCGATGAACGCCGCGATGCCGCCGTTCTTCTGGGCGTTCGCCACCGCGTGCAGCGCGATGGTCGTCTTGCCGGAGGACTCGGGGCCGTAAACCTCGACCACGCGGCCGCGCGGCAGCCCGCCGATCCCGAGCGCGACGTCGAGCGCGATGGACCCGGTGGGGATGATGTCCACCGGGGCGCGCCCCTCCTGACCGAGCCGCATGACGGAACCCTTGCCGAAGTTGCGGTCGATCTGGGCGAGCGCGGCTTCGAGGGCCTTGTCACGGTCTTCCGGTGCTGGCATGTTCGTCACCTTCGTGTTCTGGGCGCGGCCGCGCGCCTTCGGCTTGCTGCTCATGTTGTCGACGACCGTACCCGGCGCCACCGACAACGCCCCGCGGCACCCTGTCGCCCTGTGGACGACGGCCGCGAGAGTCCTGCTGTGGTCACACTCTAGCCGAACATCTGTTCGAGTGGTCGACCACCGACGGCGTGTCGGAGCGGGTCGGCCGCGATCAACGCGGCGGTGGTGCCTGCCGGTTCCGGTCGGTGCCCCAGCGGCGACCCTCCGGCACGTCGAGCGCGTCGCACAGCGCGTGCCACACGTCGCGCGGCTCCGCACCGGCGTCGAGCGCCTCGGCCGGGGTGCGGCCCCCGAGCCGGGGCAGGACCTGCTCGCTCACCAGGGTCCGGCCGAGGGCGCGACCGAAGACCTCGTCGACGAGCTGGGTGAAGTCCGAGTAGCGCACTCTCCCAGGGTGCCACGACCCGGCCCGACGGCGGCAGGCGCCTGTCGGTGCCCCGGTGCAGGATGGGGCGGTGGCCCCGACCCCGGACGACCCGCTCGCCGCGTTCACGCCCGCCACCCGGGCGTGGTTCACCGACGCGTTCGAGCGGCCCACCGCGGCGCAGTCCGGCGCGTGGGCGGCGATCGGGGCCGACCGGCACGCTCTCGTGGTCGCACCGACCGGCTCCGGCAAGACGCTCGCCGCGTTCCTCTGGGCGATCGACCGGCTCACCTCCGCCCCGCCGCCGCGGGACCCGGCCCGACGCTGCCGGGTGCTGTACGTCTCGCCCCTCAAGGCCCTCGCCGCAGACGTGCAGCGCAACCTGCGCACCCCGCTGGCCGGCATCCGGCAGACCGCCGCGCGGGACGGCGCCACCGCCCACGAGCTGCGCGTCGGCATGCGGACGGGCGACACGCCTGCCTCCGAGCGCAGGGCGTTCGCGACCCGGCCGCCGGACGTGCTGATCACCACTCCGGAGTCGCTGTTCCTGGTCCTGACCTCGGCCGCCCGGTCCGGACTGGCCGGGGTCGAGACGGTGATCGTCGACGAGATCCACGCCGTGGCGGGGACCAAGCGTGGCGCGCACCTCGCCGTCACGCTGGAACGGCTCGACGCCCTGCTCGAGAAGCCCGCGCAGCGCGTCGGGCTCTCGGCCACCGTCCGCCCGGTCGACGAGGTCGCCGCCTTCCTCGCGGGCAGCCGCCCGCCGGCCGAGGGTGGGCGCGAGGTCGCGGTGGTGCAACCACCGGCCGACAAGCGCTGGGACCTGCAGGTCGCCGTCCCCGTCCCCGACCTGACGGACCTGGGCCGCGACGAGGAGCCCGACCTGTCCGGCCCGGCGGCCGCACCGCAGCGGCAGGCGTCGGTCTGGCCGCACGTCACCGACCGGGTCGTCGACCTGATCGCCGCGCACCGTTCGACCCTCGTGTTCACCAACTCCCGGCGCGGGGCGGAGCGCCTGACCGCGCGGATCAACGAGACCTGGGCCGAACGCCAGGGCCTCGCCGTCGCCGACCCGGGTGCCGCCCAGGCCGCGCAGGCACCCGGGCAGTCCGGCACGGCGGCCGCCCCGCCCGAGGACGCTCCCGTCCTGGCTCGCTCCCACCACGGGTCCATGAGCCGGGCCGAGCGCACCCGGACCGAGTCGGAGCTGAAGGCGGGCCGGCTGCCCGCCGTCGTCGCGACGTCGTCGCTCGAGCTCGGCATCGACATGGGCGCGATCGACCTGGCGGTCCAGGTCGGCTCCCCGCCGTCGGTGGCCAGCGGTCTGCAACGTATCGGCCGGGCCGGGCACCAGGTGGGCGCGGTCTCCCACGGCGTGGTGCTGCCCACCTTCCGCGGGGAGCTCGTCCCGGCGACCGTGGTCACCCAGCGCATGCGCAGCGGCGAGATCGAGCCGCTCCACGTGGTGTCGAACCCCCTGGACGTCCTGGCGCAGCAGGTGGTCGCCACGCTCGCGATGGACGAGTGGCACAGCGACGACCTGCTGGCCCTCGTCCGTCGCTCGGCGCCCTACGCCGGGCTCGGGGACGCCACCTGGCACGCCGTCCTCGACATGCTCGCCGGACGGTACCCGAGCGAGGACTTCGGCGAGCTGCGCGCACGGATCGTCTGGGACCGCGCCACCGGGCGGCTCTCCGCCAGGCCCGGCGCCCAGCGGCTCGCCGTCACCAGCGGCGGGACCATCCCCGACCGCGGCCTCTACGGGGTCTTCCTCGCCGGGGACGACGGCGGACGCGGCGGCAAGCGGGTCGGCGAGCTGGACGAGGAGATGGTCTACGAGTCGCGGGTCGGCGACACGTTCACGCTCGGCTCGTCGACCTGGCGTATCGAGGACATCACCCCCGACCGCGTCGTGGTCACCCCCGCCCCGGGCCTGCCCGGCAGGCTGCCCTTCTGGAAGGGCGACGCCCCCGGCCGGCCGGTCCCGCTCGGGTTCGCCGTGGGCGCCTTCGTCCGCGAGGCCGACGACGCGCTCGTCGAGGGCCCGCAGCCCGGCCGCGCCCACCTGCGCGCCGCCGGGCTGGACGCCTGGGCCGCCGACAACCTCGCCGAGTACCTGACCGAGCAGCGCACCGCCACCGGCCGGCTGCCGGACGACCGCACCGTCGTCGTCGAGACGTTCCGCGACGAGCTCGGGGACTGGCGGGTCGTGGTCCACTCGCCGCTCGGCGCCCGGGTGCACACCCCGTGGGCCCTCGTCGTGGCCGCGCGGCTGCGCGAGCGCCTCGGCGCCGACGTGGCCGCCATGCCGGGCGACGACGGGATCGTGCTGCGGCTTCCCGGGGACTCGCCCTGGGACATCGAGTCCCCCGGCCACCAGGCACCGGCGCTCACCACCGAGGACCTCCTGCTGGAGCCGGACGACGTCGCCGACGCCGTCCGCGCCGAGCTGGGCTCGTCGGTGCTGTTCTCCGCGCGGTTCCGCGAGGCGGCCGCGCGCGCCCTGCTGCTCCCCCGCCGTCGACCGGACCGCCGGTCGCCGCTGTGGCAGCAGCGCCAACGAGCCGCCCAGCTGTTGCAGGTGGCCTCGGCGCACCCCGAGTTCCCGATCATGCTCGAGGCGGCCCGCGAGTGCCTCCAGGACGACTTCGACGTGGCCGCCCTGCGCACCCTCATGGCCGACCTCGCCACCGGGCGCGTGCGGCTGGTCGAGGTGACGACCTCCGAACCGTCACCCTTCGCCCGGTCGCTGCTGTTCGGCTACACCGCGCAGTTCCTGTACGACGGCGACGCCCCCCTGGCGGAACGACGTGCCGCAGCGCTCTCGCTGGACCCCGCGCTGCTGGCCGAGCTGCTCGGCGAGCAGGGCGCCACCGACCTGGCCGACCTGCTCGACCCCGACGCCGTCGAACGCACCGAGGGCGAGCTGCAGTCCCTCGTGCCGGAGCGGCAGGCCAAGGACGCCGAAGGGCTGTGGGACGTGCTGCGGCGCACCGGCCCGCACCCCGTCGCGGCGCTGCGCGAGCGCACCCGGTCCGACGTGCGCGACGACGTCGACGGCTGGCTCGACGACCTGGCGCGGGCCCGCCGGGTGATCGCCGTGCGCATCGCGGGGGTCGAGCAGTGGGCCGTCGTCGACGACGCCGCGCGGTTGCGTGACGCACTCGGCGTCGCCCTGCCGACCGGGCTCGCCGAGGCCCACACGACACCGGTGCCCGACCCGCTGGGCGACCTCGTGCGGCGGCACGCCCGGACGCACGGCCCGTTCACGACGGCGGACGTGGCCCACCGGTTCGGGCTCGGGGTCGCGGTGGTCGCCACGGTGGCCGCACGGCTGGAGACCGACGGGCTGCTGGTCCGCGGGGCGCTGCGCCCCGAGGTGCTGGGTGGCACCGGGGACGACCTGTGCGACCCCCGGGTGCTGCGGTCGCTGCGCCGTCGTTCGCTGGCCGCGCTGCGCGCCGAGGTGGAGCCGGTCGAGCCCGAGGCGCTCGGGGTCTTCCTGCCCCGGTGGCAGAACGTCGCCTCCACGGCGCTGCGCGGTACCGACGGTCTGCTGCGGGCGGTCGAGCAGCTCGCCGGGGCGGCGGTCCCCGCCTCGGCCCTGGAGACACTCGTGCTCCCCGCCCGGGTGGCGGACTACGACCCGTCGATGCTCGACGCACTGACCACCACGGGCGAGGTGCTGTGGGCAGGGCACGGGCCGCTCACCGGCAGCGGCGGCGGCGACGGCCTGATGAGCCTGCACCTGAGCGACGACGCGCCGCTCACCCTCGCCACGCCGTCGGAGCTCGAGCCGGACGGTCCGCTCGACTCGGCCCTGCACCGCGTCGTCCTCGACCTGCTCACCGGCACGGGCGGGCACTTCCTCCCCCGCCTGGCCGAGCTGGCCGACGCCAGCGCCCAGGACACCCTCGAGGTCCTGTGGGACCTGGTCTGGGCCGGTCACGTGACGAACGACGGGCTCGCGGTGCTCCGCGAGAGGCTCGGGGCGGGCGGCGGGGTGCACCGCGCGCCACGGGCTGCGGCCCGTCCCCGCCCGGTCCGCCGCTCGCGCTTCGCCGTCGCCCGCGCGGCGGCTCCGCGCGGCGGCGGAGGGCGCTGGTCCGCGCTGCCGGTGCCCGAGACCGACCCGACGCTGCGCACCCATGCCCTGACCCAGGTGCTCCTGGACCGGCACGGCGTGCTCACCCGCGCGACGGCGCCGTCCGAGGGGGCCACCAGCCGCTTCCGAGACGTCTACCGGGTGCTGTCCGGGCTGGAGGACCGCGGAGCCGTGCGCCGTGGCTACTTCGTCGAGCGGCTCGGAGGGTCACAGTTCGCCCTGCCCGGCGCCGTCGACCAGCTGCGTGCCGACGCGGCGGAACGCGACCGCCTGCGCTCCGACCCGGACGCAGCTCGCCGGTCGGTGCTGCTCGCCGCCACGGACCCCGCCAACCCCTACGGGGCGGCGTTGGGCTGGCCCCGACCGCCGCACGACCCGACGGACGGCGCGGGGCACCGTCCCGGCCGCAAGGCGGGAGCCGTCGTCGTGCTGACGTCCGGGTCACTGACCCTCTACGTCGAGCGTGGTGGCCGCAGCCTGCTCTCCTTCACCGACGACGCGGCCGACCTCGACGCGGCGGCGACCGTGCTCGCCGACGCGGCACGTGACGGACGCCTCGGCCGGGTGCTGGTCCAGCGCGTCGACGGGACACCGGCCCTGGCCGCCGCCCGGGACCGCGGACCGGTGGCCGCTGCGTTGCTGGACCGCGGTTTCGGTGTCACACCGCAAGGTCTACGGATCGCGACCCGCTGACGGGCGGCACCGCGGGCAGCGGCTCGTCCCGGACCGCCGGCCGGGGTGCCGCCTCGCGATCGATCGTGTCCGCGAGCAGGAACAGGTAGCCGATCATGAGCACGAAGCCGACTCTCTCGAGGAAGCCGAAGGCCGCGATGCCCGAGCCGACGGCCGCCAGGGGAAGATGCACGGCGAGGAACGCGAGAACCACGATGCCCAGACCGATCGTCGCCCGCTGCAACCTGCGGGGCGCCGAGGAACGCGACGGGTGCGTCCGCCGGACCACGCAGTGCCCGACCAGCGGGAGCACCACGAACGCCGCGGCGGCGCTGACCCGGTGCACGACGGCGGAGGCCGTCGTCGGCACGCCGGGCGGGTCCGTGGGGAAGACGCCCACCAGCACCATCGCGACGGCGAACGTCGCCATCGCCACTGCCGGCGCGGCACCCGTCACCAGACCCGCTCGATAGGCCCGGGCGACCAGCACGACCCCCATCACCGCCAGGATCGTCCCGCCGAGCAGGATGGCCTCGCCTCCCCCGGGGACGAACGCGTAGAAGCTCACGGGGTCGACGAACGGGTCCACGACCCCCGCACCGAGCAGGTGGGCGGCAGCCATCGCCGCGAGCGCGACGAGGCCCGACCAGCCGACCGTGCGGACGCTGGGACGGTCGGCAGGTTGCAGGCAAGAGGTCTCGGCATCGGGGCGCATGGCGCACCATCATGTCCGAAAAGTCCGCGTCGAACCATCAGGTACCCCCCTGGTCGATCCCTGATCGTCGACTGTGCCACCCTGGACGTCGCCGGGCCCGGGAGGACGGGGCCCCGAAGGAGGTCAAGGTGCCTGAGGGAGATGTGCTGCGACTCACCGCCGAGCGCCTCGAGCAGGCACTCCAGGAAGCACCCCTGGTCCGGTCGGAGCTGCGGTGGCCCGGAGCCGGCGGGGCCGACCTCACGGGCCGGACGGTCACGGGGTGCGTGGCGTACGGCAAGCACCTGCTCACCCGGTTCGACGACGGCCGCACCCTGCACACGCACCTGCGGATGGAGGGCGCGTGGCGCGTGGAGCGCACCGGGGAGCCCTCAGCAGCGGCCCGGCATCCCGAGGTGCGAGCGGTGCTGGCGACGTCTCGGTGGACCTGCGTCGGGTGGCGCCTGGGGATGCTCGACCTGCTCCGCACACGCGACGAGCCGCAGCTGCTCGGGCACCTGGGGCCCGACGTGCTGGGCGACGACTTCCCGTCCGCCGGCGTCGACGAAGGGGTGCGCCGGCTCGCCCGCCAGCGCTCACGACCCCTGTGCGACGTCCTGCTCGACCAGCAGGTGGTGGCAGGCCTCGGGACGATCTGGACGGCCGAGACCTTGTTCGCCCTGCGCCTGTACCCCTGGACGACGGTGGACCACCTGGACCCGGACCGTCGGCGTGACCTGCTGGCGACCGCCCGTCGGCTCATGGGCCGTAGCGTCGACATCGGCAGAACCCGCGGCCTCCAGGGCGTCCCGCGGGCCGTGCACGGTCAGCTGGGGCGACCGTGCCGGCGCTGTCGCACCCCGATCGCCGTCGGGACCGCGAACGCACCGCCGTACGAACGGCCGGTGTTCTGGTGCCCGACGTGCCAGGCGACGACGCGCCTCAGCCGACCGGTGTGAGGTCGTCGCGCGAGGCGCCGCCCCGGGAGTACATGCTCGCGAGCACGTCCGCGGGGATGGTGTCCGGGACGTGCAGCCCTTCGGCCACCGCGATCTTGTCGCTGACCTCGCGCAGCACGAGCGACAGCGGGACGTCCAGGGCCTCGCAGATCGACGCCAGCAGCTCCGAGGAGGCTTCCTTCTGGCCACGCTCCACCTCGCTGAGATAACCCAGCGAGACCCGCGCGGCCGAGGAGACCTCACGCAGGGTGCGCCCCTGACGTTGCCGCGCGTCGCGCAGCACGTCACCGATCTCTCGTCGTAGGACGATCATGTCGCGCCCCCTTTCCTTGTCCGCCACCCCGTGTCGAGGAGTGGCACTACCGTACCCCGTGCCGGGCAGGGCGCGCCGACCTGGACGCGCATCGATACGGGTTCGTGGCCTGTCTGCGATCACACCTGCCCAACGCCCCGTCGGCCCCCGGTGTTCCCGCCCGCGCGCCGGGCGCACGACCGACGCTCAGCACGCACCGGACCTTCACCCGTCCACCAGCTCGGTGGCCAGGCCCAGCACCGCCCCGACCGCCGCGGTACGGACACCCATCCGGTCCGCCTGGACGTCGAGCCGACGGACCGCTGCTGCCGCCGGCGTGACGACCGCGACGTACACCAGGCCGGGCGGCCGGCCGTCCTGCGGTTCCGGGCCGGCGACGCCGGTGGTCGCGAGCCCGACGTCCGCACCCGTCGCACGTCGCACACCGTCCGCCATCGCCCGGGCCACGTCAGGGTCGACGGCGCCACGCTCGGCGAGCAGGTCGCCGTCGACGTCCAGCAGGGTCGCCTTCAGCTCGGTCGCATAGGCGACCACGGCACCCCGCAGGACCGACGATGCGCCAGGCACCTCGACCAGCGCGGCGGTCACCAGCCCGCCGGTGAGCGACTCGGCGACGCCGATCGTCCAGCCGTGCCGACCCGCGGCCTCGAGGATCCGCCTCGCGGTCATCGGCGCTCCCCGGTACGGCGTGCGTCGCGCCGGATCCGCCAGCCCTGGACCACGTAGTCGACCCCGGTGACCACCGTGACCACGATCGCCGCACCCATCGCCACCCACGCCACCACCAGGACAGCCTCGGGCAGGTGCGCCAGCGGGAGCAGGAAGAGCAGGATCGCCGCGATCTGCAGGACGGTCTTGATCTTGCCGCCCCGTGACGCCGGCATCACCGCGTACCGCAGCATCGCCATGCGCATCACGGTGATCCCGAGCTCACGGACGAGGATCACGGCAGGCACCCACCAGGGCAGCTCGGCCAACGGCCACCAGAGCAGGACGAGTGCCGCGCCGACCAGCGCCTTGTCGGCGACCGGGTCGAGGATCTTGCCGAGATCGGTGACCAGCCCCCGCGACCGGGCCAGGTGGCCGTCGATCTGGTCGCTCAGGGCCGCCGCGGCGAAGATCCCCGTGGCCACCAGGCGCCACGTCACGGACTGGCCGTCGTCCACGAGCAACGCCCACGCGAAGACCGGCACGAGGGCGATGCGCACCATGGTCACGGCGTTCGCGATGTTCCACGGTGAAGGAGCGGGGTCGGTCATCCGCCCAGCCTACTGGGGGCGTCGCACGGTTCTGCGCTCAGCCCTCCCGTCCGGGGGCCGTCCCCGATAGTCTCGCGAGGTGCAGCACCGGACGCCGGACCGACCCGCGCACGCGCGCCGCCTGCCCCGCAGGCCGCGACCGCTGGGCGCCCTGCTCGCGCTCGTGGTCGCCGTGCTGGCGACCGCAGGGGCCTGCCAGGCGCTCACCGGCCCGACGACCGAACCACCACCCACCGTCACCGCGTCACCCGACGTGGGTACGCCGAAGGCCGCCCCGCCCGAACCCCTCCCACCGGCCACCTTCACCGTCCTCGCGGCGGGCGACCTCCTGCCGCACGGGCCGGTGGTCCGCTCCGCCGGCGGCGGCAGCGACTTCGGGGAGCTGCTGTCCGGTCTCGACCCGTGGGTCGACGGCGCCGACCTGGCGCTGTGCCACATGGAGGTCCCCGTCGCGCCGGAGGGGACCTCACCCAGCGGCTACCCGATGTTCGGCGCCCCCGCGGGCATGGTCGACGCCCTGGCGGTGCAGGGCTGGGACGGCTGCTCGACGGCGTCCAACCACTCGGTGGACCGCGCCTACGCCGGTGTCGTCACCACCCTGGACACGTTCGACGACGCCGGGCTGGGTCACGTGGGGACCGCCCGCTCGGCCGAGGAGCAGTCGGCTCCCCAACGCTACGAGCTCGACCGGTCCGGCCGCACGATCAGCGTCGCGCACCTCTCGGCGACCTACGGCCTCAACGGGTTGCCCATGCCGGCCGAGGCGCCCTGGGCGGTCGACCTCATCGACGCCGACCGCCTGGTGGCCGACGCCCGGCGGGCGCGCGAGGACGGTGCCGACGCCGTGCTCGTCAGCCTCCACGCCGGCGTGGAGTACACCGAGCAGCTCACCGACCAGCAGGTCGAGGTGGTCGCCGAGCTGGGGGCCTCCGGAGCCGTGGACCTGGTCATCGGGCACCATGCGCACGTGCCGCAGCGCATCGACCGGGTCGACGGCGGACCTGCCGGTGACGGCATGTGGGTCGCGTACGGGCTCGGGAACCTGCTGTCGAACCAGAGCGCGGCCTGTTGCGACTCGCGCACCAGCAACGGCGTGCTGCTGTCGGCGACCTTCACCCAGGAGCGCCGCTCCGGTCCCACGCTCGTCACCGACGTCGGTTGGACGGCCACGACGGTCGACATCGCGGCCGGTCACCGGGTCCACGCGCTGCCGGACGTCCTGGACGACCCCGGCTCGACGACGCTCTCCGGTGAACAGCTCGCCCTGCGCCAGGACCAGGTCGCCGCAGCAGTCCAGGACGCCGCGGCCGAACGCAGGCGACCGCCCGCGTCCACCGGGGACGAGCCGGTCGTCCTGCCCCGGACGGACCCGACGAACGGGTGAGGACTCAGCGCACCGGGTTCTCGGCGTCGGTGTCGGCACCGTCGTGGTACTCGGCGGCGGGAGGAGGACGATGCCCGTCCGTCCCGTCCGCGTACGGGTCCGCGCTCGCCTGCGCCGACTCCTGGTCGTAGGCCTCCGTCGGCGTGGTCTCGCCCCGGATGAGCGCGAGCGCCGCCGGGAGGTCGTCCGGCTGCACCAGCACCTCGCGCGCCTTGGACCCCTCGGAGGGGCCGACGATCTCGCGGGACTCGAGCAGGTCCATCAGCCGGCCGGCCTTGGCGAAGCCGACCCGGAGCTTGCGCTGCAGCATGGAGGTCGAGCCGAACTGGGTGGAGACCACGAGCTCGGCAGCCTGCAGCAGCAGGTCGAGGTCGTCACCGATGTCCTCGTCGATCTGCTTCTTCGCCGCCGCGGGGGCCGTGACGTCCGGCCGGTACACGGGCTTGAGCTGGGACTTCACGTGCTCGACGACCGAGTGCACCTCGGACTCGGTCACCCACGCCCCCTGCACGCGCATCGGCTTGGCCGCGCCCATCGGCAGGAACAACGCATCACCCTGCCCGATGAGCTTCTCGGCGCCCGGCTGGTCGAGGACCACCCGCGAGTCCGCCAGCGACGACGTCGCGAAGGCCAGCCGCGAGGGCACGTTCGCCTTGATCAGACCGGTGACGACGTCCACCGACGGCCGCTGCGTGGCCAGCACCAGGTGGATGCCCGCTGCACGGGCCAGCTGGGTGATGCGCTGGATCGAGGCCTCGACGTCACGCGGTGCGACCATCATCAGGTCGGCCAGCTCGTCCACGACGACGAGCAGGTACGGGTACGGGGCGATCTTGCGCTCCGAGCCGGGCAACGGCTTGACCTTGCCCGACCGCACCCCCGCGTTGAAGTCGTCGATGTGCTTGAACCCGAAGGCCGCGAGGTCGTCGTACCGGGCGTCCATCTCCCGGACCACCCACTCCAGCGCCTCGGCCGCCTTCTTCGGGTTCGTGATGATCGGCGTGATCAGGTGCGGGATGCCCTCGTAGATGGTCAGCTCGACCCGCTTCGGGTCCACGAGGACCAGGCGCACCTGCTCCGGCGTCGCGCGCATGAGGATCGAGGTGATCATCGAGTTGATGAAGCTCGACTTCCCGGCGCCCGTCGCACCGGCCACCAGGATGTGCGGCATCTTCGCCAGGTTGGCCACGACGAAGCCGCCCTCGACGTCCTTGCCGACGCCCATCACCATCGGGTGCTCGGTCCGGCGCGCGGCCGAGGACCGCAGCACGTCCCCGAGGACGACGGTCTCGCGGTCCGAGTTCGGGATCTCGATGCCGATCGCCGACTTCCCCGGGATGGGCGACAGGATCCGCACGTCGGCGCTGGCCACCGCGTACGCGATGTTGTTCGACAGCGAGGTGATGCGTTCGACCTTGGTCTTGGCACCCACCTCGACCTCGTAACGGGTCACCGTGGGGCCTCGGGTGAAGTTCGTGACCTCGGCGTCCACCCCGAAGTCCGCGAAGACCTTCGTGAGCGCCTCGACGACGCGGTCGTTCACCGCGGAACGGGTCTTGTGCGGGGCGCCCTCGACGAGCGCCTCCTCGCTGGGCAGGAGGTAGACGGTGTCGCCGGAGAGCATCGGCTGCTCCGCCCGGCCCGGCGGGGCGGGAGACGGTTCGGGAGCGGCCCGCTCGACCGGGGCGGCGGGGACGGCCGGGGCCGCCTTCGTCCCCGACGGCACCCGCTGCGTGGCGGCGGCGCGGTCCACCGGTTGACCGTCGTCGTCGACCGGGTCGAGGGTGGCGGCCTTCTCGAAGGCCTCGTCCCCCGCGTACTGGTCGAGCTCCGCCGCAGCGGCGTCCGCCGCCCGCTCCGCCTTGGTGCGCCGCTTGCGCCGCTTGCGGGGGGCCGGCGCGTCCGACCCGTCGTGCGCCGAGACGCCGTCCGCGAGCCGCAGACCGTCGTCGCTCTCGTCGACCTCGTGGTGGTTGCCCGTCAGACGGTCGTAGAGCCCTTGCACCCGTTCCGGGATGCGATGCACCGGCGTCGCCGTGACCACGAGCAGCCCGAAGAAGCCCAGCAGGAGGAACAACGGGACGGCGACCCACTCCGTCACCCCGGTGACCACGGGTGTCCCGGCGAGATACCCGATGATCCCCCCGGCGTCCTGCACGCCGGCGAACCCGTCACGCGGCGAGGGCGTGCCCTCGGCGACAGCCACGAGGGAGCAGACGGAGACGACGATGAGGCTCAGGCCGATCGCGACGCGGGAGTTCGCGCGACCACGCTCGGGGTGGCGCATGATCCGCACCCCGAGCCAGAGCAGCAGGACCGGCACCGCGACGCCGGCGAGGCCGACGGTCCCTGCCACGACGGCGTGGACGACGTCGCCGAACGTGCCCGGGATCCCCCACCACTCCCGCGCCGCCACGACGAGCGCGAGCGCGATGAGGAAGAAGGCGACGCCGTCACGGCGGTGCTCGGGTTCCAGGTCTCTCGCTCCCTTGGTGATCGTGCGGGTGACGGCCCCCAGGCCGTGCGCGACACCCAGGTAGGCGCCGCGCACCATGCGCACGGGCCACGGCGGCCCGGTCCTCGCCGGACGCCGACCCTTGGCCGGACGTCTGCCCGACCCTTTCGACGCCGGCGACCGGTTCGTGCCCTGCCCGGCCCCGCCACCACGCCCCGTGGACGCGCGGCGGCCCGGGGCGGACACCGCAGGGCTCCGTCCCGTGCGTGCCGCACCTCGCGGTCTCCCGGAGCTGCTCCGGGCGGTCGTCCGGGTCGCCATGATGCCTCCACCGTACCCGGGCGGGCCCGGACGACGCCGCAGGTCGCGAACGCGTGTCCCGCCGCTCCGGTGGTGAGCCCCGTCACGGACCTGTCAGCGGATCTGGCCGGAGACCTGGGACGCGGTGATCGCGCGCACGGTGCGGGCCCACACCACGAGCCCGACCACGCACGCCAGGGTGGCGACCCCTTCCCACCACGGCAGCGACTCCGGCCCTCGCGAACCGACGCTCAGCGAGACGAGACCCGTCTGGTTCGCCGCCACCAGGTACACCAGCCAGCAGGTCCACCAGAGCCCCAGACCGGCACCGCGGGTCGACCCGACCGTCCCCGCCCGCACGTCACGCACGACCTGAAACGGGAACCAGAGCAGGACGATCGGCACGACCCAACCCAGCCACACCCATACGGCGCCTCGCACCTGTCGCACGTGCGGCGACCGCCGGACCGCGATCTCGCGGCTGCGCTGCAGCCACAGGCAACCGACCACGAACACCGCCACCTGGACCGGCAGGAGGAACGCCCCGACCGTGTCGTACCACGTGTCGACGTACAGCGGGCTCGTGCCCACGGCGATCGCCCGGGCGTACTCGTCGGCGGCCGCAGGGGCCAGCGCGAAGAGCACCACCTGGAGCGCCGCCCACACCGACGCCAGTCCGACCGTCCACGCCGCCAACGTCACCGGAGGCTGCGGTGCCGCCTGATCGACGGCCCACGGTTCCGCCCCCGGTCGTCGCACCGCGTGCACGTCCGCCGCCGGATCCCACGTCGCGCCGACAGGGCCGGGGCGCCCCCCGAGAGCGCCGGACGGTGGTGCGAACGGGTCAGGAACGGTCATGACATCCTCCATCAAACGGACAAGTCGCCCCAGGGTAGCGCCCTCGCAGCAGGCCGTCGGTCGGCCCGCCCCTGCGCTCGCAGGCTCGCTCCGGGTCAGGCCCAGCACCCCCGGTCGGCCCGCCCCTGCGCTCGCAGGCTCGCTCCGGGTCAGGCCTCGACGACGACGGGGACGATCATCGGACGGCGACGGAGCCTGCGGTTGAGCCACTGCCCGATGACGCGACGCATCACCTGCTGGAGCTGGTGCGTGTCCGTCGCACCGCCCGCGACCGCGCCCTCGAGGGCCGCGACCACGTCCGGGTGGATCTCCGCGAAGACGGCGTCGTCCTCGGCCATCCCGCGGGCCAGGATCTGCGGGCCGGCCAGCACCTTCCCGGTCGCGGTGTCCACGACCGCGAACACGGAGACGAAGCCCTCCTCGCCCAGGGTGCGGCGATCCTTCAGCTCGTTCTCCGTGACCTCCCCGACCGAGGAGCCGTCCACGTACACGTAACCGCACGGCACCGCGCCCACGACCGACGCCTTGCCGTCCACCAGGTCCACGACCACGCCGTCCTCGGCGAGCACCACACGGTCCGCCGGGACCCCGGTCCGCACCGCCAGGGCGGCGTTCGCGACCAGGTGGCGCACCTCGCCGTGCACCGGCATCACGTTCTTCGGCCGCAGGATGTTGTAGCAGTAGAGCAGCTCGCCGGCACTGGCGTGGCCGGACACGTGGACCTTCGCGTTGCCCGAGTGCACCACCCGGGCGCCGAGGCGTGTCAGGCCGTTGATGACACGGAAGACGGAGTTCTCGTTGCCCGGGATGAGCGAGCTCGCGAGGATCACGGTGTCGCCGTGCCCGATCGTGACCCGGTGGTCGCCGTTCGCCATCCGGCTCAGCGCCGCCATCGGTTCGCCCTGGGATCCCGTGCACATGTACACCAGCCGGTCGTCCGGCACGTCGCCGGTGCGCTTCAGGTCGACCAGCACACCCTCGGGGACGTCGAGGTAGCCCAGCTCCGCGGCGATGCCCATGTTGCGGATCATCGACCTCCCGGCCAGCGCGACCTTCCGGCCGTGCGCGTGCGCGGCGTGCAGGACCTGCTGGACGCGGTGCACGTGCGACGAGAACGAGGCCACGACGACCCGCTTCTCCGCCTGGGCGAACACGCTGTCGAGCACCGGTCCGATCTCGATCTCGTTCGTCACGAAGCCGGGCACCTCGGCGTTCGTCGAGTCGACCATGAACAGGTCCACCCCCCGCTCGCCGAGGCGGGCGAAGGCGCGCAGGTCGGTCACGCGGCCGTCGAGCGGGAGCTGGTCCATCTTGAAGTCGCCGGTGTGCAGCACCGTGCCCGCACCCGTGGTGACGGCGACCGCGAGCGCGTCCGGGATGGAGTGGTTCACCACCACGAACTCCAGGTCGAAGACCCCGAGCCGCACCGTGTCGTCCTCGGCGACCACCCGGGTCACCGGCCTGATCCGGTGCTCCTTGAGCTTCGCCTCGAGGAAGGCGAGCGTCAGCCGTGAGCCGTAGATCGGGATGTCCTGGCGTCGGCGCAGCAGATACGGCACCGCTCCGATGTGGTCCTCGTGGCCGTGCGTGAGCACGATCGCCTCGATGTCGTCCATCCGGTCGGCGATGTACTCGAAGTCCGGCAGGATGAGGTCCACACCGGGCTGGTGGTCCTCCGGGAACAGCACCCCGCAGTCGATGACGAGGAGCCTGCCGTCGTACTCCAGGACGGCCATGTTGCGACCGACCTCACCGAGGCCGCCGAGCGCCACGACACGCAGCCCTCCCGCCGGCAGCTCGGGAGGGAGGGGCAGCTCGGGGTGGGGGTGGCTCACGTGTGCTCCTGGCCTACGGGTGTCACGGGAGGGCTGGGGCGGCGTCCAGGACGCCACCGGCGACGAGGGCGGCGCGGACCGCATCGACGTCGGCGTCCGTGGCCGAGACGTTGGGCAGGCGCAGCTCACGGTTGCCCAGGACCCCGAGCACCTCGAGCGCGGCCTTGGTCATGACGGCCTGCGCACCGGCCCCGTTAATGGCGGCGACGACGGGCAGCGTCGTGGTGAAGACCTCGAGCGCGCCGGCGTGGTCCCCCGCGTCGAAACGGCGCACCACCTCGGCGAAGGCACCGCCGACGACGTGCGCGGAGACGGACACGATCCCCGTCGCGCCGTGGGCGAGGAACGGCAGCAGGAGGGTGTCGTCACCGGAGTACCACGCGAGCCCGGTGGCGGCGCGCAGCGCCGGGACGTCGGTGAGGTCCCCGGTGGCGTCCTTCGTGGCGACGACGTGGGGGTGCGCAGCGATGCGCTCGTACGTCGCCGGGGCGATCCGCACCCCGGCACGCCCGGGGATGTCGTACAGCATGACGGGCAGCTCGGTGGCGTCCGCGACGGTCGCGAAGTGCCGGTAGAGCCCCTCCTGGGTGGGACGTGAGTAGTACGGCGAGACGACCAGGAGGCCGTCGGCGCCCGCCTCGGCGGCCTGCTCGGCCATGCGGACGGCGTGCGCCGTGTCGTTCGAACCGGCCCCCGTGAGCACCGCGGCGCGGTCGCCGACGGCGTCGACGACGGTCCGGACGAGCGCCGCCTTCTCGGGGGCGTGGGTGGCGGGCGCCTCGCCCGTCGTCCCCGACAGCACGAGACCGTCGTTCCCTTCCGCGACCAGGCGACGCGCGAGCGTCGCGGCGGCTTCCAGGTCGATCTCGCCCGCGGTCGTCATCGGCGTGACCATCGCGGTGAGGACGGCGCCGAACGGGCGCGCAGGGGTACCGGGCAGCGTCATGGGCCAACCGTACCGTTCGGGGGCCCTGCTGCGGGCCGTCGTCCACGCCTGTCGCGCCCGTGTCGTGAGACGTCGTCCCAGGGTGCCGCCGTCGTCGCGCGAGGCTGTTGCGTAGCCGCGACACCCCCACATACTGGTCGGTATGACTGCCACGACTGCCGCCTCCGCCCACGACGTACCGACCGGGATCCTGGTCGCCGGCGAGTGGCGCCCGGCCACGGGTGGATCCACCTTCGAGGTGGTGGACCCCGCCACGACCGAGCTCGTGGCGCAGGTCGCCGACGGCACCGGCGAGGACGGTCTCGCGGCCCTGACCGCGGCGCACGACGCCGCGCCGGCGTGGGCAGCGGTCGCACCGAGGGAGCGTTCCGAGCTGTTGCGGGCATGCTTCGAGTCGATCGTGGACCGCACGGAGGAGCTGGCCGCGCTCATCACCGCGGAGGGTGGCAAGCCTCTCGCCGAGTCACGGGCGGAGGTCGCCTACGGCGCCGAGTTCTTCCGCTGGTTCGCCGAGGAGGCCGTCCGGGCGCCCGGGCTGTCGAGGACCGCGCCGGCCGGTGCGAACCGCCAGCTCGTCCACCGCCGCCCCGTCGGGCCCGCGCTGCTCATCACCCCGTGGAACTTCCCGATCGCGATGGCGACACGCAAGATCGGCCCGGCGCTCGCCGCGGGCTGCCCGGTCGTCATCAAGCCGGCCCAGCTCACCCCGCTGACCACGATGGCCGTCGCCGAGATACTCCGTGCCGAGCTGGCCGCACGTGACCTGCCGACCGGCGTCGTCAACGTCGTCCCGACGTCCTCGGCGAAGACCGTCACCGGCCCCGTCATCGGCGACGGACGGCTGCGCAAGCTGTCGTTCACGGGGTCGACCGGTGTGGGACAGGTCCTGCTGGGTCAGGCCGCCGACCAGGTGCTCAACTGCTCGATGGAGCTCGGGGGGAACGCCCCGTTCGTCGTCTTCGCCGACGCGGACCTCGATGCCGCCGTGGACGGCGCGATGGTCGCCAAGCTCCGCAACGGCGGACAGTCCTGCGTGGGGGCCAACCGGTTCCTCGTGCACCGCTCGCTCGCGAGCCGGTTCGCCGAGCGGCTCGCGGCACGGTTCGCCGAGCTGTCGGTCGGGCCGGGCGCCGAGGGCCACGACGTCGGCCCGCTGATCTCCGCCGCCGCCGTCGACAAGGTCGACGAGCTCGTGACGGACGCGACGGACCGCGGCGCACGCGTCCTGGCCGGCGGCTCGCGTCCCGAGGGCAAGGGCTACTTCTACTCCCCCACGGTCCTCGCCGACGCACCGGCCGACGCCCGCTGCGTCACCGAGGAGATCTTCGGCCCCGTGGCGCCCGTCGTCGCCTTCGACGACGTCGACGAGGCCTTCGTGCTGGCCAACGGCACCCAGTACGGCCTCGCCGCGTACGCGTACACCCGCGACGTCGACCTGGCGATGCGCGCGGCGCACGAGATCGACGCCGGCATGATCGGCATCAATCGCGGGATGGTCTCCGACGCGAGCGCCCCGTTCGGCGGTGTCAAGCAGTCCGGGCTCGGCCGGGAGGGCGGGGCGGCCGGGCTGGAGGAGTACCTGGAGACGTTGTACGTCGCGATGTGAGACCGGCCCCGCACGTCCCCGCCGCCGTGTTCTCCTGAGGGCGTGACACGACAGTTCTTCGCACGGGCCTCCCCCGAGGTCTCGGCAGCCGTCCGGCAAGGAGCGAGCGTCGCCGTGGCGACCGGCCTGTACGGCATCTCCTTCGGCGCGCTGGCGGTGGTCGCCGGGCTGTCCGTGGCGCAGACCGCGGCACTGAGCCTGCTGCTCTTCTCCGGGGGGTCGCAGTTCGCCCTCATCGGCGTCGTCGCCGCGGGTGGTTCACCGGTCGCGGCCGTGGCGACGTCGACCCTGCTCGGGGCGCGCAACATGCTCTACGGCGCCGTGGTCTCCCCGCTGCTGTCGCTGTCCGGGTGGCGCCGGCTGGGCGCCGCGCAGCTCACGATCGACGAGTCGACGGCGGTCGCCGTGGGCCAACGCACCCCCGCCGCGGTCCGCGCGGGGTTCTGGGCCACCGGCATCGGGGTGTTCGTGCTGTGGAACGTGTTCACCCTCGTCGGCGCGCTGGCGGGAGACGCGCTCGGTGACCCGCGCGCCTGGGGGCTGGACGCCGCCGCGGGGGCTGCGTTCCTCGCGCTGGTGTGGCCGCGGCTCGCCGCACGCACCGCCCAGCTCGTCGCCGGGCTGGCCGTCGTCGTCTCGCTCGCGCTGGTCCCGGTGACCCCGGCGGGCGTGCCGGTGCTGGCGGCCGCGGCGGTCGCCGTCGTCGTCGGGCTCGTCGCCCCGCCGGCGCGTCCCTCCCTCCGCACAGGAGGCGGAGCGTGACCACCACCGTGCTCTGGGTGACCGTGCTCGTCGCCTCTGCCGCGAGCTTCGGCCTGAAGCTCGCGGGACACCTGGTCCCCGAGCACTGGTTGGCCACCGAACGGGTGCAGCGCACGTCGACGCTCGTGACCGTCGCGCTGCTCGTGTCGCTCGTGGTGGTGCAGACCTTCACCGACGGGTCGTCGGTCGTCGTCGACGCGCGCGTCCCGGCTCTCGCGGTCGCAGCCGTCGCCCTGGCCCTGCGCGCGCCGTTCATCCTGGTGGTGGTGCTCGCGGCCGGTTCGGCCGCCGCGCTGCGCGCCCTCGGCTGGGGCTGAGCTCCGCGCGCCGCAGCGGGCGCGTCGCCGGCTGCTCGCCTCCCCTACGCTGGGGCGATGCCCTCCCCCGATGCCGTGCCCGGTGGTGCGCGCGCCCGCGCGACGGTCGAGGCGGCCCGCTGGTCCCTGCTGGTCCAGTTCGCCCTGTTCGGCGTGCTGGGGACGTCCTGGATGAGTCGGCTGCCGTCGATCCGCACCGAGCTGGGGCTCAGCGCCGGTCAGCTCGGCTCGCTCCTCGTCGTCGGGGGCGCCGGCACCCTGGTCGCGGTCCTGGTCACCGGCGGGATCGTGGCCCGGTTCGGCAGCCGGACCACGCTCGTGGCGGCCACCACGGGCAACGTCGTCGGCTTCGGGCTCCTCGCGGCGGCGACCAGCACCGGCAACGTGGCGCTCTTCGCCGTCGGGGCGTGCCTCAACGGCATGAGCGGCGCCCTGACCAACATCCCGATCAACATCTGCGCCGCCGGGGTGGAGCGTGCGGTCGGCAGGGCCGTCCTGCCGCACTTCCACGCGGCGTTCTCGATCGGGGCGGCGCTCGGTGCTCTCGTCGCAGCAGCCTTCGCGTGGTCAGGGCTGCACGTCGCCGTCCAGCTCGCCTCCGTGGTCGCCGTGGTGACCGTGGTCCGGGCGCTCCTCATCGTCCCGGCGACCGCGCTCGGCGACGGCTCGGCGCCGGCGTCGAGGACTCCCCGCAGCGGGATCCGGGCCGCGCTCGGCGCCTGGCGCGAGCCTCGCACCCTGCTCATCGGCCTGGTGCTGCTGGCGGCCTCGCTGTCGGAGGGTTCCGCCGGGACGTGGCTGTCCCTGGCCGTCGTCGACGGCTTCGCCGCCCGCGAGGCCGTCGGCGCCGTGGCCTACGGCACCTTCGTCACCTCGATGACCGTCGTCCGGCTGGCAGGGACCGGTCTGATCGACCGGTGGGGACGCGTCGTCGTCCTGCGCGCCTCCGGTGCCGCCGCCCTGGTCGGCCTGCTGCTGTTCGGCCTGGGCCCGTCGCTCGTGCTGGCCTGGGTCGGGATCGTCCTGTGGGGCTGCGGCGCTGCGCTGGCGAACCCGGTCGCGATCTCCGCCGCCTCCGACGACCCGCTCCACGCAGCCCCGCGGGTGGCGGTCGCGACGTCGTTCACCACGGTGGCGATGCTCGCCGCACCACCGTTGCTCGGCCTGCTCGCGGACCAGGTGGGGGTGCGCTCCGCCCTGCTCGTGCTCTGCGGCGCCGTCGTCCTGAGCCTGTCGGTCGCCGGCCAGGTCCGGCCGCCCCAGGAGTCCCGGACCGCCCTCTAGGGTGTGGTCATGGCTCTGTTCCGCGAGACCGCCGACGTCTCCGTCCGTCCTGCCGTCCCCGGCGACGAGGAGGCCGTGACCCGCGTCCAGGTCGAGGCCTGGCGCGCCACCCACGTCGAGACGCTCGGCGACGTCGTCGACGCCCTGGACGTGGAGGCCATGCAGCGACGGTGGAGCGACGCGATCAACCGCCCGCCCGGACCGGGGTTCGCGGTGCTCGTCGCCCTGGACGGCCCGCAGGTCGTCGGGTTCGCCGCGGTCGCCCCCGGTCAGGTGATGGCGCTCGAGGTCTCGCCCGGGCACCGGCTCGCCGGCCACGGCTCGCGGCTGCTGGCCGCCGCCGTGGACCGTCTGCGCACCGACGGTGCCACCGACGTGGTCACCTGGGTGCTCGACGGCGACGAGGGCCGCGAGCGCTTCCTGTCCTCGTCCGGGCTGGGTCCGGACGGCCCCGAGCGGTCACTCGCGACCGGGGTGCGCGACGTCGTCGAACGTCGTTGGTCCGCCGCGATCTGACGTCGGCGAACCCGGCGCACGTCGGGACGACGCATCAATTACCTACCACCCGGTAAAAATTGAGTTAGGCTCGTCGTCGAAAGATCCCGACGCGAGGAAGTGCACCCATGACCGCCCTGCCGGAGACCCCCCAGACCCTCACCTCCACCCTCGACGTCGAGCGCGTGCTCGCCGACCTCACCCTCGAGGAGAAGGCCTCCCTGCTCTCCGGGCAGGACTTCTGGCACACCCAGGCCGTCGAGCGCGACGGCACGGTCGTCGTCCCGCCCGTCATGGTCACCGATGGCCCCCACGGGCTGCGCAAGCAGGAGGCGAGCGCCGACCACCTCGGCCTCGGCGGCAGCGTGCCCGCGACCTGCTTCCCCACCGCCACCGCCCTGGGCTCGAGCTGGGACCTCGGGCTGCTCCGCCGGGTCGGCGAGGCGCTGGGCCGAGAGACCCGCGCCCACGACGTGGCGGTGCTGCTCGGACCCGGTGTGAACATCAAGCGGTCCCCGCTGTGCGGCCGGAACTTCGAGTACGTCTCCGAGGACCCCGTGGTCGCCGGCGAGCTCGGGGCAGCGCTCGTCCAGGGCATCCAGTCCCAGGGGGTCGGCACGTCCCTCAAGCACTTCGCGGCCAACAACCAGGAGGCCGACCGGATGCGCGTCTCGGCGGACGTCGACGAGCGCACCCTGCGGGAGATCTACCTGCCCGCGTTCGAGCGCGTGGTCACCAAGGCCCAGCCATGGACCGTGATGTGCGCCTACAACAAGGTCAACGGTGTCTACGCCTCCCAGCACGACTGGCTCCTGACCACCGTCCTGCGCGACGAGTGGGGCTTCGAGGGCCTGGTCATGTCCGACTGGGGCGCCGTGCGCGAGCGTGTCGCGGGCGTCGCCGCCGGGCTCGACCTCGAGATGCCCGCCAGCGGAGGGCGCACCGACGCCGAGGTGGTCGCGGCGGTGCGCGCCGGCGAGCTCGACGAGGCCGTGCTCGACCAGGCCGCGCGCCGCGTCCTGCACCTCGTGGCCCGGTCGCTGCCCGCCATGACCCCCACCGACGCCCGCACCGTCGACGTCGACGCCCACCACGCCCTCGCCCGCGAGGCCGCCGCGGCCGGCACCGTGCTGCTGCGCAACGACCTCGTCGACGGCTCGCCGTCGCTCCCCCTCGCCGGTGACGTCGCCGTCGTCGGCGAGCTCGCCCGCACACCCCGCTACCAGGGCGCGGGCTCCTCGCAGGTGAACCCCACCCGCCTCGACGACGCCCTGTCGAGCCTGCGCGACACGCTCGGCGAAGTCCCGTTCGCCCCCGGATACACGCTGGCCGAGGGCCCGGCCGACGACCGCCCCGCCGAGGCGCTGGTCGCCGAGGCCGTCGACATCGCCCGCGACGCCGGGACCGTCGTGGTGTTCCTGGGCCTGCCCGCCGCCGACGAGTCCGAGGGCTACGACCGCGAGCACATGGACCTGCCCGCCGCCCAGGTGGCCCTGCTGCGCGCCGTCGCCGCGGCGAACCGCCGCGTCGTCGTGGTGCTCAGCGGCGGGTCGGTCATGTCCGTCTCGCCGTGGCAGGACGAGGTGGCGTCGCTGGTCGTGGGATGGCTCGGCGGCCAGGCCGGCGGCTCGGGCGTCGTCGACGTGCTCACCGGTGCGGTGAACCCGTCCGCGAAGCTCACCGAGACGATCCCGCTGCGCCTGGAGGACAACCCGTCGTTCGGCAACTTCCCGGGCGAGCTGGGCCACGTCCGCTACGGCGAGGGCGTCCTGGTGGGCTACCGCTGGTACGACGCTCGCCGCGCCGAGGTCGCCTACCCCTTCGGGCACGGGCTGTCCTACACGACCTTCACCCACGACGACGTCACGGCCGAGGTGACGGGCTCCGGTGCGCAGGCAGGCGTCCGCGTCCGTGCCCGGATCACCAACACGGGCGACCGGAGCGGCGCCGAGGTCGTGCAGGTGTACGTCGGCGACCCGCGGTCCCAGGTGCAGCGCCCGGTCCGCGAGCTCAGGGCGTTCGCCAAGGTCGAGCTGGCCCCGGGGGCGAGCGAGGTCGTGACGTTCGACCTCGACGCCCGCGACCTGTCCTACTGGCATCCGGTGCTGCGTCGCTGGGTGGTCGAGGGCGGCGAGTTCGTCGTCGCGGTGGGGGCGTCGTCCCGTGACCTGCGGGGTGAGGTACGGGTGCAGGTCGACGGCGAGGACGTGACGCTCCCGCTGCACGAGCTGTCGACCTTCGGCGAGGCCCTCGCCCACCCGGTCGTGGGCGACGAGCTCAAGGCGGCCCTGGCGGCGCACCCGGTCGACCCCGGCCTGCTCGCGATGGCCACGGACATGCCGCTCGCCGTCGTCGCCGACTTCGGCATGGCGGGCCTGGACCGGTCCGGGCTCGAACGGCTGGTCGAGGCGGCGAGCACAGGTCGCTGACCACCCCTCCCACGCAGCCACCCACGACGGCCGCCGCCCCTGACCGGGGCGGCGGCCGTCGTGCGTCGCGGTCAGGCCCGGAGGTCACCCCTGTCCGTGTAGACCGTGGCCAGGTAGGCCTCCAGGTCGGCGGCCATGTCGACCCGCGCCTCCTTCGGGTGGTCCAGCGAGTACAGCCACTGCACCTGCAGGCCGTCCATGAGCGCGACGATCGCGCGCGCCGCGGCGGCGGGATCGACCCCCGGCCGCAGCCGTCCCTCGGCAGCGGCCCGCTCCAGGTCGATCCTCGAGTCCGCCAGCGTTTCGGCGTATCGCCGCACGAAGTACTCGTGCGCAGGATGGTCGGGCGACGTCGCCTCCGCCGCGAGGACGGCGAAGACCTCGACGATGGGACGGCGCAGGGCGTTGCGCCGGACCAGGCGGACGAGCGACTCCGGGACCGATCGGCCCTGCTCGCGGTCGTCCTCGAAGTCGGCGCGGTCCACGACGTCGCGGTGCTCGAGCACGGCCTCCAGCAGGGCGGCCTTGGTCGGGAAGTGGTGCAGGAGCCCGGGGTGGGAGATGCCCACCCGCCCGGCGATCTCCCGCAGGGAGGTGCCGTGGTAGCCGGTCTCGGCGAACAAGCCGATCGCGGCCTGGACGATCTCCTCGCGCTTGGCGCGCCCCTTGGCGTAGCCGCGCCCGGCGGCGGCGGTCGTGGCGGTCATACCCCCATTCTCACCCGCTCGGGCGGGGCCCGTCACCGCTGACGTGCAGGGTTGGCATGATGCCTACCACTTGGTAGCCTTTCACCGCCTACCACCTGGTAGGTATTGGTCGGTCGCGCAGAGCTGCGCGCCTCACCTCACCGGAGACCCCATGAGCCTGTCGCCCACCACCCGGAGCAGCACCACCGGTGCTGTCGAACGCACGAGCACGCGCTACGTCGTCGGCGTGAGCACCGCCGCGTTCGGCATCTACTTCGCCCTGTTCACCCCCGTGATGGTGGCGATGGCGTTCAAGATCCAGCGCATCGACCCCGAGAACGCCGTGGCGAGCCTCGGCCTGGTCCTCGGTGCCGGTGCGGCCTTCGCCCTCTTCGCGAACCCCTTGTTCGGACGACTCTCCGACCGTTCCACCGCCCGCTGGGGCAAGCGTCGCCCGTTCGTCCTCGGCGGCACGCTCGTCGGCGCGGCCGCGCTCGTCCTCATCGGGTTCACCACCTCGGTGCCCGTGGTGCTCGCCGGCTGGTGCCTCGCCCAGGCCGGTCTCAACGCCGCGCTGTCGGCGGTCGTCGCGACGCTGCACGACCAGGTCGAGCCCGCCGGACGTGGCAAGGTCTCCGGACTCATCGGCGTGGGCACCCCGCTGTCCATCCTTGCCGGATCGGTCGTGGCCAACGCGACCGCCTCCGACGTCCTGCGCTTCACGATCCCGGCCGCCGTGGCCGCCGTCCTCGCCGTCGCGTTCTGCCTCGTGCTGGAGGACAAGGTCCGCACCGTCCCCCCGACCGAGAAGTTCGGAGCCAAGGAGTTCTTCGGCTCCTTCGTGTTCAACCCCCGGCACAACCCGGACTTCGGCTGGACCTGGCTGACCAAGTTCCTCGTCATGTTCGGCTACGCGGGCATCGCCACCTACCTGCCGTACTACCTGACCTCCGACTTCGGCCTCGTGGAGCAGGAGGCCACGGGCGTCATCCTCACGGCCAACCTCGTCTCCACCGTCGCGATGGTGGTCTCCAGCCCGCTCGGTGGCCTGCTGTCCGACCGGATCGGCCGACGCAAGCCGTTCGTCACCGCCGCCGGCCTGGTCATGGTCGCCGGCCTGCTGCTCCTGGCCCTGGCGCCGTCCATCCCCGTGCTCGTCGTCGCCCAGGGCATCATCGGCCTCGGTGCCGGCGCGTTCCTCTCGGTCGACCAGGCCCTCGCCACCCAGGTGCTGCCGAACCCCGAGGACGCTGCCAAGGACCTCGGCGTGCTCAACATGGCCAACGCACTCCCCCAGTCCGTCGCCCCCGCCATGGCACCCGCGATCATCGGCCTCGGCTCCGCCGCCGGGATCGGCGGGTACACCACCTGGTACCTGTTCGGGGCGCTCGTGGCCCTCTCCGGCGCCATCCTCGTCTACCGCATCAAGGGAGTCCGCTGATGACGTCCACCGACCTTGGTCCCACCGCCCTCGACGGCGTGCCCGACGACGCCCCCTACCGGGACGCCGCCCGACCCGTCGACGAGCGCGTCACGGACCTCCTGGCGCGCATGACGCTCGCCGAGAAGGCCGGGCAGCTCTTCCACACCATGATCGAGGTGGGCCCGGACGGCACGCTCGCCGAGGGCCCGTCGGCGATGGGGGTGCCCGGTACCGGTGACATGGTCCTCGACCGTCACATGACGCACTTCAACGTGCTGGCCGCCCCGGCCACCGCACGGGAGTTCGCCACCTGGCACAACCGGCTCCAGGACCTCGCCGCCTCCACCCGGCTGGGGATCCCCGTGACCGTGTCGTCCGACCCGCGTCACGCGTTCACCGACAACCCCGGCACGGCCCTGCTGTCCGGCCCGTTCTCCCAGTGGCCCGAGACCCTCGGGCTCGCCGCCACGCGCGACGAGCGCCTCGTCGAGGAGCATGCCGACACCGCTCGGCGTGAGTACCTCGCCGTCGGGATCCGCACCGCGCTGCACCCGCAGGTGGACCTCGCGACAGAGCCCCGCTGGGCACGGTCCAACGGCACCTTCGGGGAGGACGCGGCCCTCACCGGGACCCTGGGCGCCGCCTACGTGCGCGGCCTCCAGGCCGGCGGTGAGGTCGCCCGCGAGGCGGGCCTCACCGGCGAGTTCGGCGCGGCGTCCGTGTCCACCATGACGAAGCACTTCCCCGGCGGCGGGCCGCAGCTCGACGGCGAGGACCCACACTTCGCGTACGGCCGCGAGCAGGTGTACCCCGGCGGGCGCTTCGCCGAGCACCTGGCACCCTTCACCGAGCTCCTGGCCGCCGGCACCCGGCAGATGATGCCCTACTACGGCATGCCGGTCGACCTGGTGGTCGACGGCGAGGCGATCGAGGCCGTCGGGTTCGGCTTCAACCGCCAGGTCGTCACCGGCATGCTGCGCGAGCAGCTCGGGTTCGACGGCGTCGTCTGCACCGACTGGGGACTGGTCGACGACGCCGAGATCCTCGGTCGGCCCTTCCCCGCGCGCGCGTGGGGCGTCGAGCACCTGAGCCCGCTCGACCGGCTCGCCCGGATCCTCGACGCGGGAGCCGACCAGGTCGGCGGGGAGGCCTGCCCGGAGCTCGTCGTCGAGCTCGTCCGGAGCGGCCGGGTCGAGGAGGCCCGGGTCGATGAGTCCGTCGCACGACTGCTGCGCGAGAAGTTCGTGCTCGGCCTGTTCGACGAGGGCCGCACCGTCGACGTCGACGCCGCCGAGCGGATCGTCGGCCATCCCGACGTCGTGGCCGCCGGCCGGCGCGCGCAGTCACGGTCGGTGACGGTGCTGGCGACCGCCACCACCGGGCCGGCGGCGCTGCCGCTCGCCCCGGGCCTGCGGGTCTACGTCGAAGGTGCGGCCGACCTCGACTCCCTGCCGGGGACGACCCTCGTCCCGAGCCCCGCCGAGGCCGACGTGGCGCTGCTGCGCCTCAAGGCGCCCTTCGAGGAGCGCGGGCCCGGTTTCGAGAGCTTCTTCCACGCCGGTTCGCTCGACTTCCCCGCCGAGGTGGTCGAGCACGTCGCCGAGGTCGCGGCCGCGGTGCCGACCGTCGTGGACGTCTACCTCGACCGTCCTGCGATCCTCACGCCGCTCGTCTCCGCGCTCGGCGGGCGCGGCACGCTGGTGGTGGACTTCGGCGCCTCCACCGCGGCCCTGCACGACGCCCTCACCGGCGCGGTCGCCCCGAGGGCAGGCTCCCCTTCGACCTGCCCCGGTCGTCCGCCGCCGTCGCGGCGTCCCGCGAGGACGTCCCGTTCGACACGGCGGACCCGCTGTTCCGGTTCGGCCACGGGCTGACGCCGGGATCTCCCGTCCCCGCGAGGTGACCCCGGGCGGGAGCACGGCGTCAGTCCGCGCCGCGCTCCCGCCCGGACCCGTCCGCCGGGGAGGTCGTGGGCGATGCCGAGGGCGGCGACCCCGCCACCTCCGGGACCGCGGCCGCCTCGTCGACCTCCGGGGTGGAGACCGCCTCGTCCGTCGCCCGGGTAGCGCCCCCCTCCCCGGCGGCGGGCACGGGACCGGTGGCAGCAGCGGGCCCCACCTGCGGGTTCGCCGCACCGAGGACGGAGCCACCGGTCACCACGACCCCGACCTTCTCGGCCTGCTCCCGCAGACCCCACAGCTCACGGGAGACGGAGCGGACGGCGAACCCCGAGACGATGTGGACGGCCCCTGCCACGAAGGCGAACAGGGCGAACACGACCGTCACCAGGCGCAGCACGTCGAAGGAGTCCAGGGGACGGGTCACCAGAAGCAGCCCGAACAGCCCCGCGGTGATGCCGAACGAGAGCATCCAGGGCCACCCGAGGTCGCGGTTGCGGGCGAGCGCCGACCCCCCGACGACGGTGACGATCCCGAGCACGATGGTCCACGCCGCCAGCACGTAGTACAGCGGGGTCGCGGACAGGTCCGGCCAGAACGCGACGGCGACGCCGAACAGCACGTTGACGCCCGTCTGGGCGAGCCACCACGCCGACCCGACCTGCTGTCGGTGCACGAACCACTGGACGGCGACGAGGACGGCGTCGAGCACGAGGAACGCACCGAGCAGCAGGCGCAGCACCTCGAGCTCCCCGAGCGGCTCGATCATCAGCAGCAGCCCCAGGACGATGAACGCGGTACCGCGCACCACGGGCAACCACCACACGCGCCGGAACGGGTTCCGCGCGGTGGGCGTCGCCGGGTCGGCCTGCTCCGGAGCGTCCTGCGGTGCTCGTGCCATGCGATCTCCTCGTCCGGCGGTCACACGATCCGGCGACCTCCTGGCCGCCCCTGACCTGCGGCCATGCTAGGTCGTGGCGGTCCGGCGCGCACGACGACGGTGGCGCCCCGGGCTGCGTCCGTGCAGGGCCCGACGTCGGCGGATGACAGGATGGGTCGGTGCCCGCACCTGCCCCCCGCACCGGTACCGTCCGCGACGCCGCCGCAGGGATCACGGTCCTCGCCGTGGCCAACTTCGTCGCCATCACCACCGAGGTGCTGCCCGTGGGGCTGCTGCCCCAGCTCGCCCGTGGCGTCGGGGTCACCGAGTCGACGGCCGGTCTGCTCGTCACCGTGTACGCCCTGGTGGTCGCAGCCTTCGCGGTGCCGCTGACCCTGGCCACCCAGCGCTTTCCCCGCAAGCCCCTGCTGCTGGTCACCCTCGTGGTGTACGTGGCAGGCAACCTCCTCGTCGCCGTCGCACCGTCGTACGGCGTCGTGGCGGCGGGACGCACCCTCGGCGGTCTGGGGCACGCCGTGTTCTTCTCGGTGTCGATCGCGTACGCGGCCAGGCTGGTGAGCCCTCTCTACACCGGTCGAGCCCTGACCCTGGTCACCGCGGGCGGCACGCTCGGCTTCGTCCTCGGCGTGCCCCTGTCGACGTCGTTGGGCGCCGCGGTGGGCTGGCGGTGGTCGTTCGCCGTGCTCGCCGGCGTCTGCGCCGTGACGGCTCTGCTCGTCGCACGGCTGCTTCCCGCCGTCCAGGTCGAGGCGGCACCGGCGCGAGACCGCTCGGGGGCGCGCCAGGGCCGTCGACGCCTGGGCGTGGTCGTGGGGACGAACACCCTGCTGTTCGGCGGCCACTACGCGGTCTACACCTACATCTCGGTGCTGCTGCTCGCGACCGGCCTGTCCGAGGCGTCCGTCGGGCCCGTGCTGCTCGTGTTCGGGGCCCTGGGGCTGCTCGGGCTGTGGGCCGCCGCACGGTACCTGGACCGGGCTCCGCGCACCCTCACGCTCGCCGCGATGTCGACGATCGTCGTCGCCCTGGCCCTGCTCGCGGTCGCACTCCCGCACCCCGTGGGTGTGCTCCTGGCGGGCGGGCTGTGGCTCGCAGCCTTCGGTGCCATCCCCGCCACGTTCCAGGCCGCCGCCCTGCGCACCCAGGGCGCGTCGGCCGACATCGCAGGGGCCTTCGTCAACGCGACGTCCAACCTCGGGATCGGGCTGGGAGCCGCGCTCGGCGCCGTCGTGCTCGCCGGGCCGGGCATGCAGGCGCTGGCGGCGACCGGGGCCGGGGTCGTCGCCCTCGCCGCCGTGGCCGTCCTGACGGACCGAGGTGCCTTCCCCCGCGACCCGACGGCCGCGCCGGACCCGGCACGGTAACCGTCGTGTGACCCGGCCGTAGCACGCACGTGCCAGCCTGTCCGCATGGGTCACGAGGGCAGGAGCGCCGACGCTCGTCGGCGACGGACGCCCCGTGACCATCGCGGGACCTCGATGGTCACGGACTACTTCGCCGCGCCGACGGATGCGTTGGCGGCCACCGTCGGTCGCGAGCTCGACGGGCCGTCGACGCCGGCCCGCGGTTCCGGGGAGCCCCTGTTCGACACCGTCCGGGTGCCGTCGACGGACCCGTTCGTCGCGCTGGCCACGCTCGGCGGACTGCTCAGCGGGCGAACCTACGCCGAGGTCACGGCGCTCCCCCGGCACGCGCAGGTGATCAGCGGCGGCACGGAGGGGCCCTGGGTCGTCACCGTCTCGGAGCTCGTCACCACCGAGCTCGCCGGCGCCGCCCCGGCCCGGCTCACCGCCGTCGCGCGCACGACGGACGAGGACGACCACCGCGCCGCCGTGCTCGCGGACGCCCTGCGCGAGCTCGGCGAGCTGGCCGGGCGTGCTCGATCCGTCCGGCACACCCTCTACTGCTGGGCGGTGCTGCCCGGGCTCAGCGCGACGGGGTGAAGAGCGCCGAGGCCCGCCGCAGCGCGCCTCGGGCACGGCGGCGGTCTCCGGCCGCGTCGTAGGCGAACGCCAGGTGGTACCACGCCCGCCAGTCCTGAGGAGCGGCGTCGACGGCATCACGTGCGCCGCCGAAGGCCTCGTCCGCCGCCACGCGGTCGATCCGACCACCCGGCGACCGGGGCAGCTCGTCCACCGGCAGCTCGCCCGCCGCGGCCAGCTCGTCGGCCATCCGCTGCACCCTGGCGGCGAGCCAGAACTCGCGGGCGACGAGCCCGAGGACGAGCAGCGGGATGACGAGCACGGCCGCCCCGATGCCGATCAGCACCGGCTCGCCGCTGGTCAGCATCGCCGCCCCCCGACCGGCGATGGCCCACACGTACAGGGCGAGCAGAGCCGTGACCGCCACGGCACCGACCAGGCCGCGCGGAAGCCGACGCCGGGCTGGTGGCGTCGGCACGCCCTCGTCGGTCACGACAGGTCCAGCACGTTCTCGAGCCCGACGGTCAGCCCCGGCCGCGACCCGACCTCTCGAACGGCCAGCAGGACGCCGGGCATGAAGCTGGCCCGGTCGAACGAGTCCTGGCGGATGGTGAGCTGCTCTCCCTCGTTGCCGAAGAGGATCTCCTCGTGGGCCACGAGGCCACGCAGACGGACCGCGTGCACCCGCACACCGTCGACGTCGGCGCCGCGCGCTTCCCAGCCGACCTCGGTGGCGTCCGGCGACGGCCCGAGGCCGGCGTCCGCCCGAGCGGCAGCGATCGCGGCCGCCGTGTGCCGGGCGGTGCCGGACGGCGCGTCGACCTTGTTCGGGTGGTGCAGCTCGACCACCTCGGCGGACTCGAAGTAGCGAGCCGCCTTCGCGGCGAACGTCATGGCCAGCACGGCCGACAGACCGAAGTTCGGTGCGATGAGGACCCCGAGCGCGGAGTCGTCCGACCGGTCGGCGTTGACGCGCGCGAGGTGCTCGACGACCCGACCGCGCGACTCGTCGTCCCACCCGGTCGTGCCGACCACCGCGTGCGCGCCGGCGTCCAGGACCGCGTGCACGTTGGCCTCGGTGACGGCCGGCACGGTGAAGTCCACCGCGACCTGGGCGCCGGAGTCGCGCACGCCGGCGCCGACGTCGTCGCCGGCGTCCAGACGTGCCACGAGCTCCAGGCCGGCGGCCTGCTCCACCGCGGCACAGGCCTGTGCGCCCATCCGTCCGGCGGCACCGATGACGGCCACCCTGATGGCGTTGCTGCTCACAGTCGCTTCCTCACTCTCCGAAGGGGCCGACCCGCACGACGGAGCGAGGTCGCGACGCGAGGTCGGCGGCCAGGTCGCGCACGTCGGCCGCGGTCACGGCACGAACACGTTCCAAGGACTCGTCGACCGTCAGGAGCTCGCCGAGCACGAGCTCGGCACGGCCCAGCCTGCTCATGCGCGAGCCGGAGTCCTCCAGGCCGAGGACGAGGCCGCCGGAGAGCTGACCGACCGACCGCTGCAGCTCGTCGTCGGTGATCCCGTCCGCGGCGAGCCGTTCCAGCTCGGCGATCATCAGCGTGGTCACCTGATCGGCCTTCGCCGGGGTGCACCCGGCGTACAGGCCGAAGAGGCCCAGCCCGCCGTGCCCCTGGCTGAACGAGTAGGTGGAGTACGCGAGGCCACGCTTCTCCCGGACCTCCTGGAACAACCGGGACGACATGCCGCCGCCCAGGACCGCGTTGAGGACCGTCAGGGTGTAGCGCCGTTCGTCCGACGCGCTCAGGCCGGTCCCGCCGACGACGACGTTGGCCTGCTCCACCTGCCGGTGGACCGTCAGCTCGACGCCCTCGGTCGGCACGCCGTCGCACTCCGGGACCCCGGAGCGGCGCTGGCGGGGCAGGCCTGCCGGCTCGAGGGACCAGCCGCCCGCGACGAGCGCCTCGCCGACCTGCTGGACGATCTGGTCGTGGTCGACACCACCCGCCGCGGCGATCACCAGGGTCTCCGGGCGGTAGTGCCAGCGATAGTGCTCCAGCACCGCGTCACGAGGGACGGCGCGGATCGTGTCCGGGGTCCCCCCGATCGGGCGTCCCAACGGGTGGGCGCCGAGCACGGCCGCGGCGAACTCCTCGTGGACGACCTCGCTCGGGTCGTCGTCGGTCATCGCGAGCTCCTCGAGGATCACCCCTCGCTCGGTCTCGAGCTCGTCGGCGTCCAGCCGTGCCGAGGTGACCATGTCCGCGATGACGTCGACCGCCATCGGGACGTCCTCGTCGAGCACCCGCGCGTAGTAGCAGGTGTGCTCCTTGCCGGTGGCGGCGTTGGCCTCGCCGCCGACGGCGTCGAACGCCTCGGCGATGGCGAGCGCGCTGCGTCGCTGCGTGCCCTTGAAGAGCAGGTGCTCCAGGAAGTGGGTCGACCCGTGGTGGCCGTCGGTCTCGTCCCGGGACCCGACGCCGACCCAGGCGCCGACGGTGGACGAGCGGAGCCCCGGCATGTGCTCGGTGAGCACACGCACACCGCCGGGCAGGACGCTGCGACGGATCGTCGCGCCGTCCTGCCCGGCGGTCAGCTCGGCACCCGGCTGGCCCGCTCCGACGAGCGGGAGGTGCTGGCTCATGCGGTCGATCAGGCCTCGCTCGGCTGCTCGGCCTGCTCGGCGTCCGGCTCCGCGTCGGCCTTGTCGTCGTCCTCGGTGACCGCCACGAGCGACAGCTTGCCGCGCGGGTCGATCTCACCGATCTCGACCTGGATCTTCTGGCCGATGGACAGCACGTCGTCGACGTTCTCGACCCGCTTGCCGCCCACGAGCTTGCGGAGCTGGCTGATGTGCAGCAGCCCGTCCTTGCCCGGGGAGAGCGAGATGAAGGCGCCGAACGACGTCGTCTTCACGACGGTGCCGACGAAGCGCTCGCCGACCTCCGGCACGTGCGGGTTGGCGATCGCGTTGATCGCCGCGCGCGCGGCCTCGGCGGACGGGCCGTCCGTCGCACCGATGTAGACCGTGCCGTCGTCCTCGATGGAGATGTCGGCGCCGGTCTCCTCCTGGATCTGGTTGATCATCTTGCCCTTGGGCCCGATGACCTCGCCGATCTTGTCCACGGGGACCTTGACGGCGATGACACGCGGGGCGTTGACGGACATCTCGTCCGGGGTGTCGATCGCCTCGGCGAGCACGTCCAGGATCGTCAGGCGCGCGTCGCGGGCCTGACCGAGAGCGGCCGTCAGGACCGAGGCGGGGATCCCGTCGAGCTTGGTGTCGAGCTGGATCGCCGTGACGAACTCGCGGGTACCGGCGACCTTGAAGTCCATGTCGCCGAACGCGTCCTCGACGCCCAGGATGTCGGTCATGGCCGCGTAGCGGGTCTCGTCGTCGACCGTGTCGGAGACGAGCCCCATCGCGATGCCCGCGACGGGCGCCTTGAGGGGCACACCGGCGTTGAGCAGCGACAGGGTCGAGGCGCAGACGGAGCCCATCGACGTCGACCCGTTGGAGCCGAGCGCCTCGGAGACCTGACGGATCGCGTAGGGGAACTCCTCGCGGCTCGGCAGCACCGGCACCAGGGCACGCTCGGCGAGAGCGCCGTGTCCGATCTCGCGACGCTTCGGGCTGCCGACGCGGCCGGTCTCACCGGTCGAGTACGGCGGGAAGTTGTAGTTGTGCATGTAGCGCTTGCGCGTGACCGGCCCGAGCGAGTCGATCTGCTGCTCCATGCGCAGCATGTTCAGCGTGGTCACACCCAGGATCTGGGTCTCGCCGCGCTCGAAGATCGCGGAGCCGTGCACGCGGGGCAGCACCTCGACCTCGGCCGACAGGGTGCGGATGTCGGCGAGCCCACGCCCGTCGATGCGCACGCCCTCGGTGAGCACGCGCCGGCGCACGAGCTGCTTCTGCAGCGCGGCGAAGGCGGCCGACACCTCCTTGTCACGCCCCTCGAACTGCTCGGCGAGCTCGGTCTTCAGGCCCGCCTTGATCTCGTCGAGACGGTCGTTGCGCTCCTGCTTGTCACCGATGGTCAGCGCCTCGGTGGTGGTGGCGGAGACGGCGGACTCCACGGCGGCGTAGACGTCGTCGGCGTAGTCCGGGAACAGCGGGAACTCGCGCACCTCGGTGGTCGCCTGGGCGGCCAGCGCGGCCTGGGCGTCGCACAGCGCGGCGATGAACGGCTTGGCCGCGTCGATGCCCTCGGCGACGACCTGCTCCGTCGGTGCGGTGGCACCCTGGTTCTTGACCAGGTTCCACGCGTCGTCGGTGGCCTCTGCCTCGATCATCGCGATGGCGACGTCCTCGGAACCGTCCGCGGCGACGACCTTGCGGCCGGCCACGACCATCTCGAAGACGGCGCGCTCCTTGTCGGAGTACTTCGGGAACGCGACCCACTGGTCGTCGATGAGCGCGATCCGCACGGCGCCGGCAGGACCGGAGAACGGCAGGCCGGAGATCTGCGTGGACGCGGACGCGGCGTTCATCGCCAGCACGTCGTAGGCGTCGTCGGGGTGCTGGGCCATGACCGTGATGACGATCTGGACCTCGTTGCGCAGACCCTTGACGAAGAGCGGACGCAGCGGCCGGTCGGTCAGGCGGCAGGTGAGGATCGCCTCGGTCGACGGGCGACCCTCGCGGCGGAAGAACGACCCGGGGATGCGCCCCGCGGCGTACATGCGCTCCTCGACGTCCACCGTCAGCGGGAAGAAGTCGAAGTGGTCCTTGGGGTGCTTGCCGACCGCGGTGGTCGACAGCAGCATGGTCTCGTCGTCGAGGTAGGCGGCGACGGCGCCGGCAGCCTGCCGGGCCAGACGGCCCGTCTCGAAGCGGACGGTACGGGTGCCGAAGCGACCGTTGTCGATGACGGCCTCGGCGAACTGGATCTCGGGACCCTCCATGGGTGCCCTCCTGATTCTCGAAGGCGCCGCCCCTCCGTGCGACGGTCTTCGATCGAGGCCCACGGAGCCGCGCACCGGACGGACCGGGCGGTTCGGGGAGCCACTACCGAGGACCGGACGACGGTCCGGCAGCGCGATGGTGGTAGTTACCAGGACATCACATCAGACCAGCCCGGCCCCTGCGAGAGGGACCGGGCCGGCCCGGTGGTGTCAGCGGCGCAGACCGAGGCGCTCGATGAGCGCGCGGTAGCGCACGATGTCGACCTTCTGCAGGTAGCCCTGCAGGCGGCGACGCTGGCCGACGAGCAGCAGCAGGCCACGACGCGAGTGGTGGTCGTGCTTGTGCTCCTTGAGGTGCTCGTTCAGGTCGTTGATGCGCTGGGTGAGCAGCGCGATCTGCACCTCCGGCGAGCCGGTGTCGCCCTCGTGAGTGGCGTACTCGGTGATGATGGACTGCTTGGTGGCAGCGTCGAGCGGCATGGCTCTCCTTCTGGTGTCGTTGCGCGGTGCTCCGGGACTTCTTCACCGGGCGCTCTGGGTCCGCGGCCGAACTACGGCACCCTCATGCTACCAGCGCGGACGGTCACGACGGTGGCGCGTGACCGGCGTCACCGACCGCCACCCGGCCGGAGGATCTCGCGGGCGCGGGCGACGTCGTCGTGCATCTGGCGGACGAGCGGGTCGATGCCGTCGAAGCGCAGGGTGGGCCGCAGGTGCTCGACGAGCTCGAGGACGACCTCCTCGTCGTACAGGTCCAGGTCGGTGCGGTCGAGCACGTAGGCCTCGACGCGGCGCTCCACCCCGTCGAACGTCGGGTTGGTGCCGATGGAGATCGCGGCAGGCAGCCGCGCGTCAGGGTGCTGGGGCTCCCGTGCGGCCAGGACCGGACGCCTGAGCCATCCCGCGTACACGCCGTCCGCCGGGACCATGCCCGCGATCGCCCCCAGGTTCGCCGTCGGGAACCCGAGCTCGCGTCCGCGCGCGTCGCCGTGGACCACGGTGCCGCGCAGACGGTGCGGGCGGCCGAGGACGTCCGCGGCCTGCGCGACGTCGCCCTCGGCGAGCAGCGCGCGCGCCGCCGAGCTCGACCAGCGCTGCCGCGCGCCGGGCGACTCCGCCAGGCACTCCCCCACGTCGTCGATGGCCACGACCTCGAACCCGTGCTCGCCGCCCAGCTCGACCATGGTCGCGAGCGTCCCGACGTTGTCCTGCCCGAACCGCACGTCGTGCCCCACCACGACGCTGCGCGCGCCCAGGGCGCCGGTGAGGTAGCGGGTGACGAACTCCTCGGGGCTCTGCGCGGCGAACTCCAGCGAGTACGAGATGACCAGGACGGCGTCCAGGCCCGTCGCGGCCAGCAGGTCCAGCCGGTCGTGCAGCCCGGTGAGCAGCTCGGGCGCGGAACCCGGCCGGTGCACCGCGGCCGGGTGCGGGTCGAAGGTCACGGCGACGGCAGCGCGCTCGTCGCCCTGGGCGAGCCGGACGAGACGGCGCAGCACCGCCTGGTGACCGCGATGGACGCCGTCGAAGTTCCCGATCGTGACCGCAGACGGCCCGAAGCCGTCGGGGACCTCGCTCAGGTCCGTGAACACCTGCACGCGCGCCGCTCCCATCCGCTCAGCCGTCGACGCCCGGTGGGGCGCCGACCGTCAAGAGTAGCCCCGGCGCCCTCGAGGAGCCGACCCGCCTCGTGCGAGCTCTCCTCCTCAGGGCGCCGGCGCGAGCACGAGGACCGGCTTGGCGAGCTGCTCGCCGCGACGTGACGTGTCCTCGAGGAGCGCGACGAGCGCACCGTCGGGCCCCACGCCGGCCACCGTGCCGTCCGTGCCCGACGGCGCCACCCACTGCCCGTAGCCGAGCGCTCTGGCCTCGGCATCGGTCAGGTCACGCACGGCGAAGGTCGCGCGCGCGGCGTCGGCGAGCGGCGTCGTGGCCAGCACACCGTCGTCGTCCGCCTGGTGCTCGAGCTGCTCCAGGCTCCGGGCCCGGGCGAGGTCGTAGCCGCCCACCCGCGTGCGCCGCAGCGCGGTGAGGTGCCCTGCCGTCCCCAGGGCCGCACCGAGGTCGCGGGCGAGCGCCCGGACGTAGGTCCCCGACGAGACGACCACCCGGGCGTCCAGGTCGAGCACGGACGTGCCGTCGTCGGACAGGCCGGGGCGCACCGCGAGGACGTCGAAGGTGCTGACGATGACCGGGCGCGCCGCGAGCTGCACCTCCTCGCCCGCGCGGGCCAGGTCGTAGGCACGCTTCCCGTCGACCTTGATCGCGCTGACCGTGGTCGGCACCTGCTCGATCTCACCGGTGAGGGCCGCCACCGCGGACTCGAGCGCAGCGCGCTCCACGCCCTGCCCGACCCCGGGTGCGGAGACGACAGCACCCTCGGCGTCGTCCGTCGTCGTGCCGACGCCCAGCCGGATCGTGGCGTCGTACTCCTTGTCGGCGCCGACGACGTAGGTCAGCAGACGGGTGGCCCGACCGACGCCGACGACCAGCACTCCCGTGGCCATCGGGTCGAGGGTGCCGGCGTGCCCCACCTTGCGTGTCCCGGCCAGGCGCCGACACCGCGCGACGACGTCGTGGCTCGTCAGCCCGGCAGGCTTGTCGACGACGAGGAAGCCGTCCGGTGCCGTCGGTCGCCGAGGCGGCCGTTCGCGCCGCTGGTCCACCACGTGTGCTCCCGTCCCGCGGTCAGTCGTCGTCGGTGCGGTACGGGTCCGCGTCGCCGGCCGGCTGCTTGCCCTCACGCAGCGCCGCCAGCTCGGCATCCCGCCGACGCGCCTCGATCAGTGCTGCGTCCAGGTGGGCCGCGGTCTCCGGAACCGAGTCGAGGTGGAACTCGATGCTGGGGGTCAGCCGCATCTGGGTCTGCTTGCCCACCTCCGAACGGATCATGCCCTTGGCGCTCTCCAACGCCGCGGCGGTCCCGGCGTGCGCCTCCTCGTCGCCGTACACCGTGTAGAACACCGACGCCTGCTGCAGATCACCGGTGACGCGCACGTCCGTGATCGTGACGAACCCGAGCCGGGGGTCCTTGATCCGGGTGTCGAGCAGCTGCGCGACGATCTCCTTGATGCGGTCCGCCAGCTTGCGGGCCCTGGGGTTCTCACTCATCCGTGCTCCCTCTCGTGACGCCGACGGCGCCCCGCCGCCACCGCTGCGGTCAGCGGGACGGGCGGGACGCCGTCGGCGGTTGTCGACCTCAGTCGCGCGGGATCTCGCGCATCTCGAAGGTCTCGATGATGTCACCCTCGGTGACGTCGTTGAACGACCCGAGACCGATACCGCACTCGAAGCCCTCGCGGACCTCGGTGACGTCATCCTTCTCGCGTCGCAGCGACTCCACCGTGAGGTTGTCCCCGACGACCTTGCCGTCGCGCAGGACGCGCGCCTTGGAGTTCCGTCGGATGGTGCCGGACCGGACGATCGAACCGGCGATGTTGCCGAACTTGGAGGAACGGAAGACCTGGCGGATCTCGGCGCTGCCGAGCTTCGCCTCCTCGAACTCCGGCTTGAGCATGCCCTTGAGGGCCGCCTCGATGTCGTCGATCGCCTGGTAGATGACCGAGTAGAACTTGACGTCCACGCCCTCGCGCTCCGCCAGGTCCTCGACACGCTCGCCGTAACGGACGTTGAAGCCGATGATCACGGCGTTGTCCACCGTGGCCAGGTTCACGTCGTTCTGCGTGATGTCGCCGACACCGCGGTGGATGACCCGCAGGTCGACCTCGTCGCCCACGTCGATCTTGAGCAGCGCGTCCTCGAGTGCCTCCACGGCACCGGAGACGTCGCCCTTGAGGACCAGGTTGAGGGTCTCGACCTTGCCCTGCTCCAGCGCCTTGGTGAAGTCCTCGAGGCTGATGCGCTTGCGACGCTTCGCCAGGAGGGCAGCACGCTCGGCCGCCTCGCGCTTCTCGGCGATCTGCCGACCGGTCCGCTCGTCCGGAGCCACCAGGAAGGTGTCCCCGGCACCCGGCACCGAGGCGAGCCCCAGCACCAGGACCGGGCGCGCCGGGCCCGCCTCGCGGACCGACTCGCCGTGCTCGTCGAACATGGCGCGCACGCGCCCGTGCGCCGTGCCCGCGACGATCGCGTCACCGACGCTCAGCGTGCCGGACTGCACCAGCACCGTGGCCACCGGGCCGCGGCCCTTGTCGAGGTGTGCCTCGATCGCGACACCGCGGGCGTCCTTCTCAGGGTTGGCCCGCAGGTCGAGCGCCGCGTCCGCCGTGAGCAGCACGGCCTCCAGCAACGCGTCGATGCCCTGACGCCGCAGGGCGGAGACGTCGACGAACATCGTCTCGCCGCCGTACTCCTCGGCCACCAGGTTGTACTCGGTGAGCTGCTGACGGATCTTGTCCGGGTTCGCGCCCTCCTTGTCCACCTTGTTGACCGCGACCACGATCGGCACATCGGCCGCCTGGGCGTGGTTCAGCGCCTCGATCGTCTGCGGCATCACGCCGTCGTCCGCGGCCACCACGAGGATCGCGATGTCCGTGACCTTGGCACCACGGGCACGCATGGCGGTGAACGCCTCGTGGCCCGGCGTGTCGATGAACGTCACGGCACGGTCCGCACCCTCGTGCTCGGTGTGGACCTGGTAGGCACCGATGTGCTGGGTGATCCCGCCCGCTTCACCGGCCACCACATCGGTGGAACGGATGGCGTCGAGCAGCTTGGTCTTACCGTGGTCGACGTGACCCATGACGGTCACGACCGGCGGACGCGGGAACAGGTCCTCGTCGTCCTCGGCGGCCTCCTCGGCCTCGAGGTCGATGTCGAAGGCCCCGAGCAGCTCGCGGTCCTCCTCCTCGGCGGAGACCATCTCGATCCGGTAGCCGAGCTCGACGCCCAGCGTCGCGAAGGTGTCCTCGTCGAGGGACTGCGTCGCCGTCGCCATCTCACCGAGGTGGAACAGCACGGTGACGAGCGACGCAGGGTTCGCGTCGATCTTGTCGGCGAAGTCGTTCAGCGAGGCGCCGTGGCGCAGGCGGACGACCGTCTGACCGTTGCCGCGCGGGACGCTGACGCCACCGAGCGACGGAGCCTGCATCGCCTCGAACTCCTGGCGCTTCGCCCGCTTCGACTTCCGTCCCCGGACGGGACGACCGCCGGCACGACCGAACGCACCCTGCGTGCTGCCGCGACCGGCACCACCGCGACCGCGGAAGCCACCGCCGCCGCCAGGACGCATGCCGCCTCCGCGACCACCGGGGGCCGCACCGGCACCACCGGGGCCACCGGGACCGCCGCCCTGACCGCCACGACCACGACCGCCGCCACCACCGCGACCGCCCGCGGCCGGACGCTCGCCCGGGCGGGGCATGCTCGTCTTGCCGGGCATCATGCCCGGGTTGGGGCGCGGACCGCCGGGGCGCGGAGCCGCGGGGCGCGGGCCACCCGGGCGGGGGCCACCAGGACGCTCGCCCTGGGCGGCCGGTCCGGACTCGCCCCGCTGCGGGCGCTGCATACCCTGCTGCGACGCGTACGGGTTGTTGCCCGGGCGGGGACCGCCCGAGCGCTGCATGCCCTGCTGCGAGGCATAGGGGTTGTTGCCCGGTCGAGGGCTGCCACCGCGGCCACCGGACCGCTGCTGGCCCGCGGGCTTGGAGCCCGGCTTCGGCCCCGCAGCAGGCTTGGGCGCAGCCGCAGGCTTGGGCGCAGCACCCGGCTTCGGGGCGGCACCCGGCTTGGGCGCACCACCCGAGCGAGGTGCGGCCGCCTTCGACGCCTCGGCCGCGGGCTCGGCTTCCGCCCGAGGCGTGGCCTCGGGTGCGGGCGCGGGCTGTGCCGCCGCGGGCTCATCGGCCGGTGCGGCCGCGGGCTCGGCCGGGGCAGGCTTCGCCGGCGCGTTCCGAGCGCCCGGCTTGGGCGCTGCGGGCTTCTTCGCCGCGGCCGGAGCGCTCTTCGCACCCTGCTCACCGCCGGCGCCGCCCTGGAACTTGTCGCGCATCGTGCGCTCGACCGGTGCCTCGAGGGTCGAGGAGGCCGATCGGACGAACTCGCCCGACGCCTTCAGCTCGGCCATCAAGGTCTTGCTCTCCACTCCGAGCTGCTTCGCCAGCTCGTGGACGCGGATCTTCGCCACATCTCTCCTGTCTCGGCCCCACCGAGAACAGGCAGGACCGTCGTTAGTACCGAGTACTCATCGCTGGGGACTCATCGGGTGCCCATCGGCTTCTGACCCGCTTCCTTGTCGATGTACGCGTGGTGCGGCCGGACGATGGCGTCCGGTCGTGTCAGCCGGGCGGCACCGACGGTGCCGCCAGGTCGTTCAACGGTCCTGCTGCTCCAGATATGCCCGGACCGCCGTCAGGTCGAGCGGGCCGGCAGCACGCAGAGCGCGCGGCACGGCTCGCCGCCGGACGGCGAGATCCAGGCAGGCGAGGACCGGATGGATCCAGGCCCCTCGCCCCGACAGGCTCCCACGGACGTCCACGACCACCCGAGGTTCCCCCGCGGGTACGCCGTCGGCCGCCGCGAGCACCAGCCGCAGGAGGTCCGACCGCAGGTCACGGTCCCGGCATCCGACGCAGGTGCGCACCGGTCCCGCCGACGTGGGCGTGGAATGGTGCGGGCGCGTCGGACCCTGGTCGCGTGACCCGGTCCTGGCCAGTCTAACGTGACTGCTCACGGCTCTCGACCAGCTCAGGCGTCCTCGTCCGGCGCACCCTCGGCGCCCGACCCCGTCGACTCCTCGTCCGAGCGGATGTCGATCCGCCACCCGGTGAGCTTGGCCGCAAGGCGGGCGTTCTGCCCTTCCTTGCCGATCGCGAGCGACAGCTGGTAGTCCGGGACGACGGCACGCGCCGCCCGGGCGTCGGCGTCCACGACCGTGACCGAGCTCACACGAGCAGGCGACAGGGCGTTGGCCACGAAGCGGGCCGGGTCGTCGCTGTGGTCGACCAGATCGATCTTCTCGCCGTGCAGCTCAGCCATCACGGCACGGACACGCGAACCCATCGGACCGATGCAGGCACCCTTCGCGTTGAGCCCGCTGACCTTCGAACGCACCGCGACCTTCGTGCGGTGCCCGGCCTCGCGCGCCACGGCGGTGATCTCCACCGACCCGTCGGCGACCTCCGGGACCTCGAGCTCGAACAGCTTGCGCACCAGCCCGGGATGCGTGCGGCTCAGGGTGACCTGAGCGCCCTTCATCCCCCGTGAGACCTCCACCACGTAGCCGCGCAGGCGCTCGCCGTGGGTGTAGTCCTCACCCGGCACCTGCTCGTGCGGCGGCAGCACGGCCTCGGTACCGCCGACGTCGACGAGGACGACCCGGGGGTCGCGGCCCTGCTGGATCACGCCCGCGAGCACCTCGCCCTCCTTGCCGCGGAACATGCCCAGGACCTGGTCGTCCTCGGCGTCACGCAGTCGCTGGACGATGACCTGGCGCGCCGTGGCGGTCGCGATGCGGCCGAAGTTCGCCGGTGTGTGGTCGAACTCCGGTCCGAGCTCGACGAGGTCGCGTCCCTCGGGATCTTCGGGGTCCGGGGTGCGGATCGCCTCGCGGGCGTGGACCGTGACGTGTCCGGAACGCCGGTCGAGCTCGACCCGGGCGTTCTGATAGGCGTCCGGCGTCCGGTGGTAGGCGGACAGGAGCGCCTCCTCGATGGCCCCGACCAGGACGTCCAGGCTGATCTCCCTCTCGCGCTCCAGAAGTCTCAGCGCACTCATGTCGATGTCCATCGTCAGCCCTCCTCACCGTCGCGGGCGGCGCCCGCATCTTCGTCCTCGAGCCGCTTCAGCTCGACCTCGACCTTGCCCCGGCGCACCTGCGCGAGCGCGATGTGCGTCCCGTCGTCGAGCACCAGCTCCTCGTCGCCCGCCGCGCCGACCACGTCGCGCAGCCGGCCCGACGCCGCACCGCCGTCGACCAGCGTCAGGACGACCCGGCGCGTCCGCGCGCGGCGGAAGTGGCGAGGCTCCGTCAACGGGCGCGAGGCGCCGGGCGTCGACACCTCGAGCGTGTACTGGCCCCGGACGACGTCGGCCTCGTCGAGGGCGGCCGAGATCGCGCGCGAGGCGTCCCCGAGCCGGTCCGAGTCCAGGCTCCCGAGCTCGTCCTGCGTCAGGTCGATCGTGATCCGCACCACGGACCGGTTTCCCGCCCGCACCACGCGTGCGTCCTCGAGGTACAGCCCGGCGGAATCGACGACCGGGCCCACCACCGACCGGACACGATCGTCCGAGGTATGGCTCCGCTCTGCTGCCATGGATGCCTCCCGTGGGTTCTCCCGCGCCGGGACGTCCCGCGGCCGGTGTGTCGTTGTACGTCGTGCGTCGTCCAGCCTAACGAACGCCGCAGGGCACGCGTGCCGAACGACCCGCGCCACCAGGTGGAGGAACGTCACATCGCGACGTGGCAAGATCAGGCACGATGGAACCGCACCCCACCCCAGCCCCGGCGACCCGACGTCGTGGCCGGGTCGCCGTCGTCGGCCTGGTCGTCGCCGTCGTGCTGTCGGGTTGCGGGCTGCGGCTCGAGACGCCCCCGCCGGGGGAGCCCGTCCCCGACACCATCGAGATCGTGCGCAGGACAGCGGTCTCCGACGCCCTCTACGTCGCCGAGCTGGCGGAGGTCGCGATCGACCGGCTCGACGGTCGCCGGCCGAGGCTCACGGCCGAGCTCGAGCGGGTCGCCACCGAGTCACGCGAGCAGGCCGACGAGCTCGGCGGCGAGTACGACTCCGGGCTGGAGCCGGAAGGCTCTCCCGAGTCGTCCCCGGAGACCTCCGCGGACGAGGAGCGGACGAGCCTGCAGGACGTGGTCGACGCGCTCGTGGACGCCTCCGGCCGCAGCCGCACCGCCGCCGGTACGACCGGCGACGGTCCGCTCGCCCGGCTCCTGGCCTCCGTCGGTGCCGCACAGGCCGTCTCGGCGCGTCGCGTCGTGGAGTACGTCGACGGTGACCTGCCGCCCCCGGTCGTCCCGGTCGTCCCCCGGCCGGCCGAGATCGCCCCGGGCGACGAGGAGGAGGACGACAGCGCGGCCGAGCCCTCGGACGACGCCGCCTCGGCCCTGTCGCTGCTCGCCGCGCCGGCCGAGGTCGAGCCCTCGGACGAGCCCTCCGAGGACGTGGCACCGGACGGGATCTCGAGCACCGTGCCCGACTCCGACGAGCCGGCGGTGGTGCCTCGCGGGCTCACGGCGAGCGACCTGCGCACGCTCGTCGAGTCCGAGGACTCCGCCGGCTACGCGCTGCGGCTCCGCGCCGCGCTGACGTCCGGTGACGAGCGGGAGCGCCTGGCCGACCGGGCCGACCAGCACACCGCCCGCGCGCAGGCGTGGGCGGACGTCGCCGGGACCAGCCGCACCGACCAGGACCCACGCCAGGTCGCCTACGCCGTGCCGCGCGAACCCGGCGACGCCGCCCTGGTGCGGGCGGTCGAGAACGACCTGGCCACCGGCTACGCCACCTTGATCGGGACGACGGCCCCGAGCACGCGGGCGATCCTGGTCGACCTCCTCGTGGAGTCCGCCGTCGTCCTCGACGACTGGGGCGCCGACCCCGTACCGTTCCCCGGCCTGCCCGAGCAGCAGGACTGACGCCAGTCCTGGGCCGGTGCCGTCACCCGTTCCGGGACAGCATCTCCTCGACCCGGTCGACGACCGTCGTCACGGCCTCGGCCACCGCCACCTGCACCGCGTCACCGGCCCGCGGGCGCACCTCCACCACGCCGTCTGCCAGCCCGCGGCCCACGACGACGAGCAGCGGCACGCCGAACAGCTCGGCGTCCTTGAACTTCACGCCGGGCGACACCTTGGGCCGGTCGTCGTAGATGACCTCGACCCCCCGGTCGGCCAGGCCCTCGGCGATGTCGGCGGCGGCGTCGAACACCTCGGCGCCCTTGCCCGTCGCGACCACGTGCACGTGGGCCGGGGCGACGTGCGCGGGCCAGGCCAGGCCGCGATCGTCGTGGTGAGCCTCGGCGAGCGCGGCGAGCACCCGGGTGACGCCGATCCCGTACGAGCCCATCGTGACGACCGTCTGCTTGCCGTTCGGGTCGAGGACCTTGAGGTCGAGCGCCTCGGCGTACTTGCGGCCGAGCTGGAAGATGTGGCCGATCTCGATGCCACGGGCCAGCTCGAGCGGCCCGGAGCCGTCCGGAGCAGGGTCGCCCGCCCGGACCTCGGCGGCCTCGATGGTGCCGTCGGCGGTGAAGTCGCGCTCCGCGACGAGGTCGAAGACGTGCTTGCCGGGTGCGTCGGCCCCGGTGATCCACCGGGTCCCCGCCACCACACGCGGGTCGAGCAGGTACCGGATCGCGGAACGCGGCTCGCCGGTCTCCGCGTCGATCAGCTGCTTGCCCTGAGGTCCGAGCACGCCCGGGCCGATGTAGCCCTTGACCAGCTCGGGATGGGCCGCGAAGTCGGCGTCGGTGGCGGGCTCCGCCTCGGCGGGCGCGAGGGCGGCCTCGAGCCGCTTGACGTCGACCTCACGGTCCCCCGGCAGGCCGACGACCAACAGCTCGCGCGACCCGTCGGGCTGCCTCACGGCGAGCACGACGTTCTTGAGCGTGTCGGCGGCCGTCCAGGCCCGGTCCGGCCGCGCGTGCGCGGAGTTGGCGACGTCCACCAGCGTGGCGATGGTCGGCGTGTCCGGTGTGTCCTCGACGTGCGCCGCCGGGGCGTCGTCGGAGGGCACGGGGTCCGGCACCGTCGTGACCACGGCCTCGACGTTCGCCGCGTAGCCGCCGGCGGACCGCACGAACGTGTCCTCACCGATCGGCGACGGCGACAGGAACTCCTCCGAGCGCGACCCGCCCATGGCCCCCGAGGTCGCCGAGACGATGACGAAGTCCAGGCCGAGCCGCTCGAAGATCCGCTGGTAGGCGCCGCGCTGGCGCTCGTACGCCTGCGCCAGGCCCTCGTCGTCGATGTCGAAGGAGTAGGCGTCCTTCATGATGAACTCACGGCCGCGGATCAGGCCGGCGCGCGGGCGCGCCTCGTCGCGGTACTTCGTCTGGACCTGGTACAGGGCCAGCGGGAGGTCCTTGTACGAGGAGTACAGGTCCTTGACCAGGAGCGTGAACATCTCCTCGTGCGTCGGGGCGAGCAGGTAGTCCGCCTGCTTGCGGTCCTGGAGCCGGAAGAGGTTCGGGCCGTACTCGCTCCAGCGTCCGGTCGCCTCGTAGGGCTCGCGCGGCAGCAGCGCCGGGAAGTGGACCTCCTGGGCGCCGATGGCGTTCATCTCCTCGCGGACGACGGCCTCGACCTTCGCCAGGACCCGCAGCCCCAGGGGCAGCCAGGAGTAGACCCCCGGAGCCGCACGGCGGATGTAGCCGGCCCGCACGAGCAGCCGGTGGCTGGCGACCTCGGCGTCAACCGGGTCCTCGCGCAGTGTACGGACGAACAAGGAGGAGAGCCTCAGCAGGTCACCACGACGGGCGGCGCTGCGGGGGGACGCGATCGACATGCGCCCAGCCTAGCGGCGCGCACCGGGTGCTTCGGCGACACTGGGTGCATGCCCGAGCTGCCCGAGGTCGAGGCGCTCGCCCGGTTCCTCGACGAACGGACGACCGGACGAACCGTCGTGTCCGCCGACGTCGCGGCGATCGCGGCGCTCAAGACCCACCACCCGCCGGTCACCGCTCTCGTCGGTGGGACGGTCGACGGCGCCGTCCGGCACGGCAAGTGGCTGGACCTCGCCGTCGCGCCGGACCCGCGGGCGTCGGAGCCCGGCGCCCTGCACCTCGTCTTCCACCTGGCACGCGGCGGTTGGGTGCGCTGGCACGAGACCGCCCCGACCACACCCGTGCGTCCCCGCCTCGGAGGCTCGTCGAGAGGCGCGGCGCTGGCGCTCCGCCTGCGCCTCGACGACGGGTCGGGCATCGACCTCACCGAGGCAGGCACCCGCAAGCGCCTCGCGGTGCACGTCGTCCGCGACCCGCAGGAGGTCGAGCAGGTGCGCACCCTCGGGATCGAGCCGCTGTCCGCGCAGTTCACCCCGGAGGCGCTCGAGGACCTGCTGAACGCCCGCAACCAGCAGGTCAAGGGGCTGCTGCGCGACCAGCACGCGATCGCAGGGATCGGCAACGCCTACTCGGACGAGATCCTGCACGCGGCCGGCATGTCGCCCTTCCGGCTCACCCGGTCGCTCACCGACGACGACGTCGCCGCCCTGCACGTCACGGTCGTCGAGACCCTGCGCGCTGCCGTCGCCGCGTCGGTGGGCCGGCCCGCCGAGCAGCTCAAGGACGCCAAGCGCACCGCGATGCGTGTGCACGGCCGCACCGGCGAGACCTGCCCCGTGTGCGGGGACACCGTGCGCGAGGTGAGCTTCGCTGACAGCTCCCTGCAGTACTGCGCGACGTGCCAGACCGGCGGGCAGGCGCTGGCCGACCGACGCACGTCGAAGTTCCTGCGCTGACCAGGCGTGAGCAGGACCGCGGCGCTCAGAACAGCACCGTGGAGAAGGTGCCGACCCGCTCGAACCCGACGTGCCGGTACGCGGCCAGGGCCGGGGCGTTGTACCCGTTGACGTACAACGACACCGTCGGGGCGACGTCGCGCCGTGTCAGTGCGACGACGGCGGCCATCCCCGACACCGACAGCCCCTCGCCCCGGCGGCGGGGGTCGACCCAGACACCTTGCACCTGGGCGACGCCTCCCGCGACCGCGCCGAGCTCGGCCTTGAAGGCCACCGAGGCGCCGCCGTCGTCGGGGTCCGGCGCGACCCGGACGTACGAGCGTCCCTCGGCGATCAACGACCGCACCCGGGCGGCGTAGGCGCCTCCTCCACCGGCGACCGGCGAGTAGCCGACCTCCTCGGTGAACATCCGCACGCAGGCCGGCAGCACCAGGTCGATCTCGGCGGTCCGTGACCTGCGCACCCACGGGTCCGGCTCGACGTCGGGGTCGTGGTCGATCACCAGCGACGGCTGGTCGGCCCGCACCTCCCGCGGTGGGGGCCACGTGCGCGACAACAGCTCCCACAACCGCCGGACGACGTCGCGCTCGCCCACGATCGAGCTGGAGCGTCGTCCTTGCGCCCTGGCCGTCGCGGCGAACGCGTCCACCGCCTCCGTGACACCCTCGCGCCCGAGGCCCGCCGGCACGACCGGGACCAGGTTCGCCCCCGCCCAGCACACGGCGACCGGCGGCCCGGACGCGGGGTAGCCCCACAGCTCGCCACCCGCCGCGGCGAGGCCCGCACGGATCGCGACGTCGACCCGGGCTGCGGCCAGCACCGAGGCGACCGGGTCGGCTGCGCACACCTGCCTCGCGTCGGCCAGGTCCGCCGGCCCCAGGACGCGGGCGGCGGGCACGCGGCGCGCGGCGGAGGACGACGGTCCTACGTCCCGCAGCGCCGGTCGCCAGCCCATCGCCCCGCCTCCTCGTGAAGTCCTCGGCGCGCCTCAGGACACCGACACGACCGGTGCGCCGGCCTGCGCGTCGTTCTCCGGGGCCGGCATCGACTCGGCGATGCGCATGGCCTCCTCGATGAGCGTCTCGACGATCATGGCCTCCGGGACGGTCTTGATGACCTCGCCCTTGACGAAGATCTGTCCCTTGCCGTTGCCGGAGGCGACACCGAGGTCCGCCTCGCGCGCCTCGCCCGGGCCGTTGACGACACAGCCCATGACGGCGACGCGCAGCGGGACCTCCATGCCCTCGAGACCCGCGGTGACCTTCTCGGCCAGCGTGTAGACGTCGACCTGGGCACGGCCGCAGGAGGGGCACGACACGATCTCCAGCTTGCGCTCGCGCAGGTTGAGCGACTGCAGGATCTGCAGCCCGACCTTGACCTCCTCCACCGGCGGGGCGGAGAGCGAGACCCGGATCGTGTCCCCGATGCCCTGGCTCAGCAGCGCGCCGAACGCCGTGGCGGACTTGATCGTGCCCTGGAACGCCGGTCCCGCCTCCGTCACCCCCAGGTGCAGGGGCCAGTCGCCGCGCTGCGAGAGGAGCTCGTAGGCCCGGACCATGACGACGGGGTCGTTGTGCTTGACCGAGATCTTGAAGTCGTGGAAGTCGTGCTCCTCGAAGAGGCTCGCCTCCCACACCGCCGACTCGACCAACGCCTCGGGCGTGGGCTTGCCGTACTTGGCGAGCAGCCTCTTGTCGAGCGAGCCGGCGTTGACCCCGATGCGCAGCGACGTGCCGTGGTCCTTGGCCGCCTGGGCGATCTCCTTGACCTGGTCGTCGAACCTCTTGATGTTGCCGGGGTTGACGCGAACCGCGGCACACCCCGCCTCGATCGCGGCGAACACGTACTTCGGCTGGAAGTGGATGTCCGCGATCACCGGGATCTGGGACTTCTTGGCGATGATCGGCAGCGCATCGGCGTCGTCCTGCGTCGGGCAGGCGACGCGCACGATGTCGCACCCGGACGCCGTGAGCTCGGCGATCTGCTGGAGCGTGCCGTTGATGTCCGTCGTCTTCGTCGTGGTCATCGACTGGACGCTCACGGGCGCGTCGCCACCGACATACACGTCACCGACCCGGATCTTGCGCGTCTTCCTGCGCGGGGCCAGCACGGGAGGGGGGGCGGCCGGGATTCCGAGGTTCACTGCAGTCACGTGACCAGTATCGCGCGCCCCGAGGGGTGCTGCGCACGCCGGAGACGCACCTCACCCCGCCGGGGGCGACCGCTCACACGACCTTCACAGCAGCCGGACGGGATCCACGATGTCGGCGACCATGAGCACCGCCCCCACACCGATGAGCACGACGAACACGACGTAGGCCACCGGCATCATCCTCGCGACGTCCGCCGGTCCGGGCAGCGCCCGCCCGCGCACCCGCGCCAGCGTCCTGCGCCCGCCCTCGTACAGCGCGTTGACCACGTGGCCGCCGTCGAGCGGCAGCAGAGGGATGAGGTTGAACATGAACAGCGCGATGTTGAGCGCCGCCAGCAGCATGAGCATGAGCTGGACACGGGCCAGGACCGTGTAGTCCTCGGCGCCCGCGTAGTCGACGGCGACCCGGCCGACACCGACCACGGACATCACCGAGTCCTGGGCGCGCGGCTCGGCGGAGAACGCCTGGTAGGCCGCGTCGTAGATCCGTACCGGCAGGGTGGCGATCGCGTGCGCGGTGCCGGCGGTCTGCATCCACACCGCCTCGGGCACGCTGGAGGCGGGCAGCGGCTGACGCTCCACGCTGGACGACACGCCCAGCAGGGCGCCGTCGACCATCACCGGCTCGCCGTCGTCCCCGGTCACGGCGTAGCCCTCGTCGTCGGTGAGCGGTCGCTCCGCCGGGGTCGGCATGACTGTCAGGGTGATCTCCTCGCCGTCGCGCAGCACCGTCAGCGGCACCTCCTCGTCGGCGCGGTCGTTGACCATGCCGACCAGCTGCGACCACTCCGCGACCGGGGCGCCGTCGAACGCCAGGACCTCGTCGCCGGGCTGCACCCCGGCGACGGCCGCCGCCGAGTCCTCGCCGACGTCCGCGACCGTCGTCGTCGCCGCCGGCATGCCGATGCCGAGGAACACCACGGCCAGCAGCACGACCGCGATGACGAGGTTCATCACCGGCCCGCCGAGCATCACCACGAGCTTCTTGGGGGTCGAGAGGTGGTAGAAGGCGCGGTGCTCCTCCCCCGGGCGGATCTCGCTGACGCTGGCCTCCCGGGCGTCGGCGATCACCTGGCCGAACATGCCGCCCCGGGCCCGGGTCCCCGGGCGGGCCGGCGGCATCATGCCGACCAGACGGACGTAGCCGCCCAGCGGGATGGCCTTGAGCCCGTACTCGGTCTCTCCCCGCTTCCGCGACCACAACGTCGGTCCGAAGCCGACCATGTACTCGCTCACGCGCACGCCGAACCTCTTGGCCGGCACCATGTGACCGACCTCGTGCAGGGCGATCGACACCAGGATGCCGAGAACGATGACGACGATGCCGACGACGACGGGAAGGATGTCCACGCCAGCAGGGTAGGCGACGAATCTGGGAACCGGTCAGCGACGGGCGAGCAGCTCGTCGGCCCGGCGCCGCGCCCAGTCCTCCGCCGCCTCGACCGTCTCGAGCGTGACGGCGGCCGGGGGGACGCCGTCGTGCTCGCCCAGGACGTCCGCGACCGTGTCCACGATGTCCGTGAAGCCGACCCGACCGTCCAGGAACGCGGCGACGCCCTGCTCGTTCGCGGCGTTGTACACCGCAGGGTGGGTGCCCGACGCCGCGGCGGCGGCTCGGGCGAGGCCCACGGCCGGGAACGTCGCGTCGTCCAGCGGCTCGAAGGTCCAGCTCGCCGCCTGCGTCCAGTCGCACGGCGGGCTCACGACGTCCAACCGCTGCGGCCAGGACAGCCCCAGGGCGATGGGCAGGCGCATGTCGGGCGGCGAGGCCTGGGCGATCGTGGAGCCGTCGCAGAACTCGACCATGGAGTGCACCACGGACTGCGGGTGCACGACGACGGTGATGTCGTCGGTGGGGACGTCGAACAGCAGGTGGGCCTCGATGAGCTCGAGGCCCTTGTTCATCAGGCTCGCCGAGTTCACGGTGACCACGGGGCCCATGGCCCAGGTGGGGTGCGCGAGGGCCTGCTCGGCGGTGACACCCTCGATCTCGTCGCGTGTGCGCCCGCGGAACGGCCCGCCCGAGGCCGTCAGCACCAGCCGACGGACCTCGCTGCGGTCGGCCGTGTGGGCGCCACCGCGCAAGGCCTGGGCGATCGCCGAGTGCTCGGAGTCGACCGGGACGATCTGGCCCGGGTCGGCCGCCGCCTTGACCAGCGGCCCGCCCACCACCAGCGACTCCTTGTTCGCCAGCGCCAGCGTCGAGCCCGCCTCCAGGGCCGCGAGCGTGGGCCGCAGCCCGACCGAGCCCGTGATGCCGTTGAGCACCACGTCGGCGCCCCGTCCGGCGACCTGCGCGGCCGCGTCCGGTCCGGCCAGGACCTCGACGTCACGCGCCCGGTCACCGAGGCGGCCTCTGAGGGCCTCGCGCAGGTCTCCCGCACGCGCCGTGTCCGCGACAGCGACGGCGCGCACGTCGAGGAGTGCGGCCTGGTCGGCCAGCAGGGCCACGTCGGAGCCACCGGCACTGATGGCCTCGACCCGGAACCGGCCGGGATGGGCCCGGACGACGTCGATGGCTTGCGTGCCGATGGAACCGGTGGACCCGAGCAGGGTGACAGAACGCATGAGCGACATCATCCCGCACCGCTCGCCGTGGCCGGGCTACTCGACGCCGAGCAACACCTCGATGGCGCGTGCCAGGAACCTGTCGACCGCAGCCTCACCGTACGCGTCGGCACCCTTGGCACGGCCGAAGGTGGCCGAGCGCACATCGGCTGCCGTCAGCGGCTCCTGGCGGTCGAAGTAGCCCACCAGCCGGTCGCAGAGGGCATCCACGTCGTCCATGTCGTAGCCCTGCTGACCGCGTTCCGCCGGGGCGAACTTGGCGCCGTCGGGCCGGCCGAGGCGGCCGTACAGCGTGCGCGCCCGCTCGGCGAGCGCCCCCATCCACGCCTCCTGGCCGTGCTGGTTGACGAAGTCGGCCCGCTGGCGAGCGATGAAGGCGCCCTCCAGCCGGTCGAGCGCGGCGTCGACCTCGTGGGTGTTGTAACCGCCCCGCACGAGCTCGAACGTCGACGTGGCGATGTCGGCGTTCGTCATCGGCTCAGGGGTGCGCCCCTCGTACGCCTGACGGGCGTGGTCGAAGAACTCGTCGACCTCGTCCGGGTCGTATCCGGAACGCATCTTCGACACGGTCGAAAAGAGCGTGCTGCTCACTCGTCGTCCTCCTCGGCGGCCAGCTGTCCGCAGGCGCCGTCGATGTCGCTCCCGCGGGTGTCACGGATCGTGGTGGGGATGCCGTGCCCGCGCAATCGTGCCACGAACTCGTCCTCGACGGAACGCTCGCTGGCGGTCCAGATGGATCCCGGGGTCGGGTTCAGCGGGATGGGGTTCACGTGCACCCAACCCCTGCCGCGCGCGTTGAGCTTCTCGCCCAGCAGGTCCGCGCGCCAGGCGTGGTCGTTCATGTCCTTGATGAGGGCGTACTCGATCGACACCCGGCGGCCCGTCACCTCGAAGTACCGGCGAGCCGTGTCCAGGGTCTCGTCGACGCTCCACCGGGTGTTGATCGGCACCAGCTCCGAGCGCAGGTCGTCGTCCGGGGCGTGCAGGCTCAGGGCCAGCGTGACCGGGATGCCCTCGTCCGTCAGGCGGCGCATCGCCGGGACCAGGCCCACCGTCGAGACGGTGATGTTGCGGGCCGACATGCCCAAGCCCTGCGGCGACGGGGCGACGAGCGCCCGGACGGTCTCGATGACCGCCTTGTAGTTGGCCAACGGCTCGCCCATGCCCATGAACACCAGGTTGTTCAGGCGTGCCGGGCCGCCGGGGATCTCCCCGCGGTCCAGGGAGCGGAACGCCGCCCGGACCTGCTCGAGGATCTCCGCGGTCGACAGGTTCCGGGTCAGGCCGAGCTGCCCGGTGGCGCAGAACGGGCACGCCATGCCGCACCCGGCCTGCGAGGAGACGCACAGCGTGGTCCGGTTCGGGTAGCGCATCAGCACGGACTCGACCTTGGCGTCGTCGAACAGGTGCCAGAGCGTCTTGACCGTGGTGCCGCCGTCGGCCTCCATCCGCTTGGTGGGGCGGATCAGCGGCGGGAACATCGTCGTGGCGAGGCTCTCGCGGGTCGCCTTCGGCAGGTCGGTCATCTCGGCAGGGTCCGAGGTGAAGTGCGTGAAGTAGTGCGCCGCGAGCTGCTTGGCGCGGAAGGGCTTCTCCCCCAGCTCCACGACGGACGCGACCCGCTCCTCGGGGGTCAGGTCGGCGAAGTGCTTCGGCGGCTTGCCGCGGCGCTTGGGCGCCATCTGCAGCGGGATGGGCCGGGTCTCGTCGGACGGCCGGACGGCGGGGACGCCGAGCTCGGTCGCGGTGCGAGCGGAGGGGGTTGCCATGACGGTTCCTTCGGGGCTCAGACGGTCGTCTGCAGGACGAGGTACACGAACGGTGCAGTGACCACGAGCGAGTCGAGTCGGTCCAGCACGCCCCCGTGGCCCGGGAGCAGCGAACCCATGTCCTTCAAGTCTAGGTCCCGCTTGATGAGGGACTCGGCGAGATCCCCGGCGGTCGCGGTGACCGCCGTCAGCACGCCGAGCCCGACCCCGACCCACCAGGGCGCGTCGAGGACGACCAGGGCACCCAGCACCCCCACCACGACCGCCAGGGCGATCGAGCCGCCCAGGCCCTCCCAGCTCTTCTTGGGACTGACCGACGGGGCCATCGGGTGCCGTCCGAACAGCACCCCGGCGACGTAGCCGCCGACGTCGTTCGCCACCGCGAGCAGCACGAAGAGCACGACCCGCAGCTCGCCGTCGGGGCCGGTGAGGATCAGCAGCACGAACCCGGCCAGGAACGGGAGGTACGTCGCCGCGAAGACGCCCGCCGCAGCGTCGCGCAGCGCCCGCGGCCCCGACCCGTCGAGGACCCGCCAGACGACGACCGCCCCCACCGTCAGCACGAAGGCCACCAGGAGCGCTTCGGGACCTGCGGCGTAGGCGGACACCGCCATGCCTGCCCCGCCGACGAGCAGCGGGGTCAACGGGATGGCGACGTCGCGCCGCGCGAACGCGGTCCGCAGCTCCCACAGGGCCGCGCTCTGGGCCACGACGACGAAGGCCACGAACGGCTCCGGCCGGAACCACAACGACGCCCCGACCGCCACCAGGAGACCGACGCCGACCGCGATGGCCGCCGGAAGGTTGCGCCCGGCGCGGGACGGACCGCGCTGCGCGTCGACAGGTGACATCAGACCTCGAGCAGCTCGCTCTCCTTGCCGGCGAGGAGCTGGTCCACGAGGTCGACGTGCTTCTTGGTGAGCGACTCGAGCTCCTTCTCCGCGCGCGAGCCCTCGTCCTCGCCGACGTCGCCGTCCTTGACGAGCCGGTCGATCTGCTCCTTGGCCTTGCGTCGCACGCCCCGCACGGAGATGCGGGCGTCCTCGGCCTTGGTCTTGGCGAGCTTGACGTAGTCGCGCCGCCGCTCCTCGGTCAGCGTGGGCATGACGATCCGGATCGCGTTGCCGTCGTTGGACGGGTTGACGCCGAGGTCCGACTCGCGCAGCGCCTTCTCGATCGCAGCCATCGACCCCTTGTCGAACGGGGTGATGAGCACGGTCCGCGCGTCCGGGATGTTGAAAGAGGCGAGCTGCTGCAGCGGCGTGGGTGCCCCGTAGTAGTCCACCTCGATCGAGGAGAACATCCCGGAGTTCGCGCGGCCCGTGCGGATGCCGGCGAACTGCTCCTTGGCGAACTCGATCGCCGTGTCCATCTTCTCCTCGGCCTCGAGGAGGGTGTCGTCGATCACCCGGTGCTCCTTGTCGATGTGGTCTGGCTTCGTCAGGACGTCTCAGCGGGTCGTGACCAAGGTCCCGATCTGGTCGCCGAGCAGTGCACGGGTCACGTTACCGTTCTCCTCGAGCCCGAAGACGCGCATGCGCACGCCGTTGTCCCGGCACAGCGACAGGGCGGTGGCATCCATGACGTTCAGGCCGCGCACCAGCGCGTCCGTGTACGTGACGTGGTCGAGCTTCTCCGCACCGGCGTCGGTGCGAGGATCAGCGGTGTAGACGCCGTCCACGCCGTTCTTGCCCATGAGCACCTCGTCGCAGTGCGTCTCGAGCGCCCGCTGGACCGAGACGGTGTCGGTCGAGAAGTACGGCATGCCCGCCCCGGCGCCGAAGATGACCACGCGCCCCTTCTCCAGGTGACGGATCGCACGGAGGGGGATGTAGGGCTCGGCGACCTGACCCATCGTGATCGCCGTCTGCACCCGGGTCTTGACACCGTCCTGCTCGAGGAAGTCCTGCAGCGCCAGACAGTTCATGACGGTGCCCAGCATGCCCATGTAGTCGGCGCGCGCACGGTCCAGCCCGGCCCGGGAGAGCTCGGCCCCCCGGAAGAAGTTGCCCCCGCCGACGACGATCGCGACCTGGACCCTCTGACGGACGGCATCACCGATCTCCTGGGCGACGCGGCGCACGACGCCGGTCTCCAGACCGACCTTGCCCCCACCGAAAGTCTCCCCGGACAGCTTCAGCAGCACCCGTCGGGTACCGGACTCCCTCGGCGGGACGTCCCGCTGGACACGCTGGTTCTGGTCGATCTGGGTCATGCCACCGTCCGTCTCTGTGCACGCCCGGGACGTCTCCCCGGGTTGGGTCTCCTCGCGCATCCTGGCACCGGATGCGGCCGCCCGCTTGCGGTGCCTGCCGTGAGCGAGCATGCGACGGCCCGGCCGCACCTCGTGGTGCGGCCGGGCCGGGAAGCGTCAGTTGCCGACGCGGAAGCGGACGAAGCCGAGCAGCTCGCCACCGGTGGAGGCGACGTGCTTGGCCACCGTCGTCTTGGGGTCCTTCGCCAGCGGCTGGTCCAGCAGGACGACCTCCTTGAAGAAGCCGTTCAGCCGCCCCTCGACGATCTTGGGCAGCGCCGCCTCGGGCTTGCCCTCGTTCTTCGAGGTCTCCAGAGCGATCTCGCGCTCCTTGGCCACGGTGTCGGCCGGCACGTCGTCGCGCGTCAGGAACTTCGGCGCGATAGCGGCGACGTGCTGGGCGATGTCCTTCGCCACCGGCTCGGCGGCGGCGTCGGTGACCACGAGGACGCCGATCGACGGCGGCAGGTCCTTGGCGGTCTTGTGCAGGTACGCCGTGACCTTCGGGCCCTCGACCCGTGCGACACGACGCAGGACGATCTTCTCGCCCATCGTCGCGCCCTGGGCGGCGACGAGGTCCGCGACGGTGCCGCCCTCGGCCGGCGCGGCGAGCGCGGCGTCGAGGTCGGCCGCCCCGGCCGCGGCAACGGCCTCGAGCACGGCGTCGGCCAGCGCGATGAACTGGTCGTTCTTCGCGACGAAGTCGGTCTCGGAGTTGAGCTCGATCAGGGTGGCGGCCTGCCCGGCGTCACCCTCGGCGACCTTGACGGCCACCAGACCCTCGGACGCCGCGTTGCCCTCACGCTTGGCGGCGCGGGCGAGGCCCTTCTTGCGGATGATCTCGACGGCCTTGTCCGCGTTGCCGTCAGCCTCGTCGAGCGCCTTCTTGACGTCGAGCATGCCGGCGCCGGTGCGCTCGCGCAGGGCCTTGATGTCAGCGGCGGTGTAGTTCGCCATGGGGGATGTCCTCCGTGCTGGTGTCGGTAAGCGATGAGTCGGCGGGCCGGGCGCCGGAGCGCCCGGCCCGCCGCGACTCACTCGGACTTCTCGGTCTCGGCCTCGGGCTCGGCGACAGCGGCAGCCTCGACGGCCGGAGCTGCGTCCGCACCGGGCGCGACGGCCTCCTCGGCGCCGGAGGCACCCTCGGTCGCCGCAGCGTCCGGCGCCTGCTCGGCGGCCTCGACGGCGTCCTCCGCCTTCTCGGCCTCCGCACCGGCGAGCAGCTCGCGCTCCCACTCGGCCAGGGGCTCCGTCTCGGCCTCGGCCGTCTCGCCCTTCTTGCCGGAGGCGCGCTGCATCAGACCCTCGGCCGCGGCGTCGGCGACCACGCGCGTGAGCAGCGTGACGGAGCGGATCGCGTCGTCGTTGCCCGGGATCGCGTAGTCGACCATGTCCGGGTCGCAGTTCGTGTCGAGGATCGCCACGACCGGGATCCCCAGCTTGCGGGCCTCGTCGACAGCGAGGTGCTCCTTGTTGGTGTCCACGATCCACACGGCCGACGGCGTCTTGGCCATGTCGCGGATACCACCGAGGGTGCGGGCGAGCTTGTCCTTCTCGCGGCGCAGGACGAGCAGCTCCTTCTTCGTCAGGGACGAGGAGGCGACGTCGTCGAAGTCGATCTCCTCGAGCTCCTTGAGCCGCTGGAGACGCTTGTGCACGGTGGTGAAGTTGGTGAGCATGCCACCGAGCCAACGGTGGTTGACGTAGGGCATGCCGACGCGGGCGGCCTGCTCGGCGACGGGCTCCTGCGCCTGCTTCTTGGTACCGACGAACAGGATCGAGCCACCGTGGGCGACCGTCTCCTTGACGAACTCGTAGGCACGGTCGATGTAGGACAGCGACTGCTGCAGGTCGACGATGTAGATACCGTTGCGCTCCGTGAAGATGAACCGCTTCATCTTCGGGTTCCAACGGCGGGTCTGGTGCCCGAAGTGGACACCGCTCTCGAGGAGCTGGCGCATGGTCACGACGGCCATGAGGAGGTCCTTTCACCGCACGGGACCGGGATCCTCCCGGCACCCGAGCGCATCAGGCGACCGCAGGCAGGGCGAGCGGTCGCAGTGCTTCGGTTGTCGGTGACGGGCATCTGGCCCGGCACCCCTGGTGTCACGCCGAGCCGGCACCGCCGCCGAAGGGCGGACGGACCGCTGCCGGTCAGCCGTGCCGACCCCGACCGTGAGAGCAGGGAGGACACGTCCGTGACACGCGATGTCGACCACGCCCGCCGGGAGTCCCGGACGGCACGCTGGGTACCGGATCAGGACAGGTGGGGTGGTCGCACGCAGGAGTCTACCCGACCGGCCCGGTCGGCAGCACCGGTCGCGCACGTGGTCCAGCACACTCCGGGGCCGTCCACCGACCGTCACCGTCCACAACCTCGACCGACCGCACCGCTGCTGCCGGTCAGGGCCACGAACCTGGGAACATGCTCCGCCACCCGCACCTGCGCCGCACGGCACCCCGTCCGACGACGGGGGCCGTGCCACTCCTCCTCGCCGTCCTCGCCGCCGTCTGCCTGGTCGCCCCGGGTGCCCACGCGAGCCGCGCCCCGGACACCGGCCCGTCCCCGGCCTGGCACGCTCCCGTCGACGGCGCGGTCGTGCACGGCTTCGACCCCCCGGCCCGGCCCTGGCTGCCCGGTCACCGAGGTGTCGACCTCGCTGCTCCCCCGGGCACCCCGGTGGTAGCGCCCACCTCAGGGACCGTGACGTTCGCAGGACAGGTCGGGGGCAAGCCGGTCCTGGTCGTCTCCCACGGCGAGCTCCGCTCGACCTTCGAACCGGTCCGGGCGCACCGGGAGGTGGGCGACCGCGTCGGACGCGGGGACGTGGTGGGCGAGGTCACCGACGAGACCACCGTGCTGCACTGCTCCCCGGCCACATGCCTGCACTGGGGCGTGCGCCGCGGGGAGGCCTACCTCGACCCGCTGGCGCTGCTGGGTCTCGCGCCACCCGTCGTGCTGCTGCCGTCACCGGCACACTGATCCCCCGGCCCGCACTCAGGCACGGGGGAAGGCCTGCCGGAACACCTGCTGGAGACGTTCGGCGTCCACGTGCGTGTACCTCTGGGTCGTCCCGAGGTCGGCGTGCCCCAGCACCTCCTGCACCGAGCGCAGGTCAGAGCCGCCCGCCAGCAGATGGGTGGCGGCCGAGTGGCGCAGCGCATGGGGGGCGACGTCGTCCACCCCCGCGGCGGCAGCCAGCCGGTGCACGGACTCGCGCGCCTGGCGTTGCCCCCACCGGCCTCCCCGGTCCCCCAGGAAGAGCGCCGGCGGGGAGTCGGCACGATCGAGATCGGGCCGCCCCCCGGCGAGCCACGCCGTCACGGCACGGGCGGCCGGCACGCCGAACGGCACCACCCGCTCCTTGCCCCCCTTGCCCAGGACCCGGAGCAGTCTCTCGCCGACATCCACGTCGCGCACGTCGCAGGCGACCAGCTCGCCGACGCGGACGCCGGAGCCGTACAGCAGCTCGGCAGCCGCCCACACGCGCAGCGCCACGGCCCGTCCGCCCGGCTCGGCCTCGTCGACCTGCCGGCGCGCGGTGTCGAGCAGGCGGGCGGCGGCATCCTCGGAGAGCACCGTCGGAAGCGTGCGCGCGACCCGCGGGTTGGCCAACCGGACCGACGGGTCCGAGACGATCAGTCCTTCACGGTGCGCCCATCGCAGGAACGCCCTCGCAGCGGCGCTCCGTCGCGCGAGAGTGGCCCGCGACAGCCCGCGGTCCGCCTGGGTGCCGAGCCAGCTCCGCAGGACACCGAGGTCGACGGCACCGAGCTCCGTGGTCCCGTGACGCATCGCATGGCGCAGCAGGCCCGTGACATCGGCGCGGTACGCACGCCGGGTGTGCGCCGAGTGGCCCTTCTGGGCCGCCAGGTGCCGTGTGAAGCCGTTCACCGCGTCGGCGAGCGATGGTGGCAGCGGCGGGACGTCCGGGCTCGTCATCGTCCTCAGTGTGCCTCCTCGGCAGAGAACGACTGCGCAGGTGACACGGCGTTTCGTCCCCCTGCCGTCAGCCTTGGGCGCACAGCCACCGCGCCCCGTCGCGCCGTGCCAGGCGACGTCGTTCGAGCCCACCGAGCACCCCGATGACCTGTCGCGCAGGCAGACCGGCGGTGCGCGCGAGAGCGTCCACCGTGGCCGCGGCACGGGCCGGCAGGGCATCGAGCACGAGCAGCTCGTCGGGTCGTAGGCCGTCCCGCGGGTCGGGAGCTCCCTCCCCGACACCGTCGGAGGCCCCCGGGGCAGCATCCGCCCCGAGGCGCCCCGCGAGCTCGGCGACCTCGTTCGCGTCAGCGACGCAGACCGCGGCGCCGTCCCGCAGCAGCGCGTGGCAGCCCGACGACGCCATCGACGTCACGGGACCCGGGACCGCACCGACCGGCCGCAGCAGCTCGGCAGCACGCCGAGCGGTCGACAACGCACCGGACCTCCGGGCCGCCTCGACGACCACGGTGGCACCGGTGATCGCGGCGATGACGCGGTTGCGCGACAGGAAGCGCTGCCGGAAGGGCGCCGACCCCGGAGGGACCTCGCTGACCACCGCGCCGCCGGACTCGACCACTCGCCTCAGGAGGCCGTCGTTGCCCTGCGGGTAGAACCTGTCCACCCCGCCGGCGAGGACCGCGCACGTCGCGCCGGACGCCGCGAGCGCGCCCCGATGAGCTGCCGCGTCGATGCCGTAGGCACCTCCTGAGACGATCGCGAACCCGCGGTCGACGAGTCCGGCCGCGAGATCCGCGGACACCCGCTCGCCGTACGAGGTCGACGCGCGGGCACCGACGACCGCGACGGACCGCGGGGAGGTGACCGCCGGCTCCACCTGGCCGCGGACCCACAGGGCGAAGGGCGCCGCCGCACCCAGGTCGGCGAGCCCGGCGGGCCATCGTGCGTCGGACGGCGTCAGCAGCACCCCCTCGAAGCGGTGCAGGACGCGCAGCTCACGCCGCGGGTCGAGGCTCGCCAACCGCTGGGACCAGCGCCCGACCGCATCGCCGAGCCGCCGCAGCGTGCTCTGCCGGACCACCGCGTCCAGAGGGCCGAGCTGGTCGCCACGGAACGCCTGCGCAGGTTCCGCCGCAGCCTGCACCAGCCAGGCGAGTGCGCCCGGCGCGCCCAGGTGCTCCACCAGCGCGCCCGCCACGACGTCGCCCGGCTCTGCCAGCCGGCTCCACGCCGCCGACGCCAGCAGCGGGTCGTCGACGTCGAAGCGGAGGCGCGCCGGCCGCCGTGGGAGGTCGAGCTCGAAGAGCCGGTCAGCCACGGCGCTCACCCGTCCGGAACATCATGGCGGCGTCGACGTCCGCCGTGGTGGGCACGTCTCGCCCGTCGAGGTCCGCGACCGTCCACGCGACCCGCAGCAGCCGGTCCGCGCCGCGCATCGACAGGTCTCCGGCGTCGATCTGTCGCTCGACCTGCGCGAGCACGCCGGGCCGGCCGCGCAGGCGGTCCCGCAGCCAGGGCCCCGGCAGCTCGACGTTGGTCCTCCACCGGGTGCCGGCCCATCTCTCTCGTGCCGCCGCACGAGCCTGTCGGACGCGTCCCGCGACGTCCGCGCTCGACTCGCCGTGGTGCCCGAGCACACGCTCGGCGCGTGTGAGGCCTGCGAGATGCACCTGCAGGTCGATCCGGTCGAGGAGAGGTCCCGACAACCGACCGACGTACCGTCGGCGTGCCACCGACGTGCAGGTGCACTCGAGCCCGGCGTTCGTGCTCGCCATCCCGCAGGGGCACGGGTTGGCTGCGAGCACGAGCTGGAAGCGCGCCGGGTACCGGGTCGCACCGCCGGCTCGGTGCAGGACGAGCTCGCCCGCCTCGAGCGGCTGGCGCAGCGTCTGCAGCACCCGGGGCGCGAACTCGGGCGCCTCGTCGAGGAAGAGCACTCCCCGGTGCGCCCGCGACACCGCACCCGGCCGTGCCAGCCCCGTCCCCCCGCCGACGATCGCCGCCGGCGTCGCGGTGTGGTGCGGATCCTCGAAGGGCGGGCGGCGCAGCAGCCCGCTCCCGGGGTCGAACGTCCCCGCGACGGAGTGCACGGCCGTCACCTCGACGGCGTCCGGCTCGCTGAGGTCGGGCAGGATCCCGGGCAACCGCGCCGCCAGCATCGTCTTGCCTGCCCCCGGCGGACCGATCATCAGCAGGTGGTGACCGCCTGCGGCCGCCACCTCCAGCGCCAAGCGAGCCTCGCTCTGCCCGACGACGTCGCGCAGGTCCCCCTCGGGGCGTCGAGCCACCGCCGGGGCGCTCCGTGGCACCGCGACGAGGTCCGGGTCGCGGTCCAGCTCTCCCCCGTGGAGCCGGACGACGTCGCCCAGGTGCGTCGCCTCGTGCACGGTGGCGCCGGGCACGAGGCGGGCCTCGGGGGCGTCTGCGGCCGAGACCACCACGTCGGTGCACCCGCCCGCGACGGCGGACGCGACCGCGGGGAGCACTCCCCGGACCGGTTGCAGCCGCCCGTCCAGACCCAGCTCGGCGAGATGCACCACACGTTCGAGGCCCTGGTGCGGCACGACGCCGGCGCCGGCCAGGACGGCGACGGCGACGGCCAGGTCAAGCACAAGTAGGTGACACTCCTAGAACAGACGCCCGCCCGGTGCTGGAACACCGAACGGGCCGACCAACACCTAGTGAGAGGTGCAGGCCATGAACAACCCTAGCCAGGTCACCCGGACCCAGGCCGACCGCGTCGCCGCTCGTACCACCCAGGTCGTCGCCGACATGCGTGCCGAGGTTGACCGCCTGATCATCGACGGACAGCACGAGGAAGCGATAGCGCTTGCCGCGTTCGCCGACTCCCGCGAGCGGGCAGGTGCTCGCGCCAAGGTCGGCGCCCGCATCGGGCAGGCCTGACATGGAAGGCCACGAGGTCGGTGAACTCGTCCTCTTCCGGCTTGAGGGCGCACCACCGGTCTTCGCTGAGGTTCGTGTCGTCACCGATGACGAGACGTACCCCTACATCCTCCGCACCTTGGAGGGACACCCGCATGTCGCCCGTGCAGGTGAAGTCACCGCAGTACGCATCTCGAAGGAGCAGACACCATGACCGCCACCACCTTCACGGACGCCGACCGCAAGGCGCTCGTCGACCGCTACCCCGTCAATCAGCCGAAGGAGGTTCGTCGCGTGGTCAGCGTCATCGACGACCCCGTGAGGGCCGAGGAGTTCGTCCAGAGCGCGGTCCCCACCTTCCCGGCACCGGACGCCACCGCACCGGACTGGGCCGAGGACGCCGAGCCGTGGTCCTGGTGGGGGAACGGGGACGGCTGGAGGCGAAGCCTGAGCGTCACGGCCGTCGTGCCAGGGTTCGCCTCCGCCGTGCTCACCCAGACCGAGGTCATGCTTCGGCCCGGAGCTCTCGAGGCGGGCGTGGCCACCCTGTACGTCGATGTCGACGACGCCGAGGAAGCTCAGACGCCGGAGAACATCATGGCCCTCGCTGAGGGACTTCAGCGTCTCGCCACCTCACTTGCCGACATCCAGCAGGACTGAGGAGTCATCATGACCACCACCCAGCACCCCGAGCCGAGCTACCGCGACTTCGCGAACAACGTCGCTGCGAACATCAGCCGAGAGATCGAAGAGCGAGGGATGACCCGGGCGGCCATCGCTCGAGCAGCGGGCCTCAACCCGTCTACCTTCCGCAACCACCTCTGGAACCCGCGCCTGCTGACGACGGTCGACATCATCCTCGCCGCTCGCGCCCTGGGCATCACGCGGCCATCGGCCCTGTTCCCCTTCCCAGCTGAGTGGGCAGAGCCGGTCGAGGTTCGCTGACCGTGACTCCCTCCGACGGCATCCGCTGGTGGTGCTGGCATCACGACGTGCGGCAGTCGGAGCTTGCCGTGTGCGTCCGTGTCAGCCCTGACGAGTTGTCACAGCGGATGACGGGCAAGCGGCCGTTCGAGGCCGACCTACTCGCCGACATCGCTGCCCAGTTCGAGGTGACGGTGCCGGAGCTCGTCACTGGGCAGGCTGCCTGAGCCTCATACGCACGAAGAACGCCCCCGGTCCGTCTGGACCGGGGGCGTTCCATGAGTAGTAATGTCCATGGGCATGGCCGGAAGCAGACCTACAGCGCGCGTGTACATCGATGGCTTCAACCTCTACTACGGGGCACTTCGAAAGACCCCGCACCGCTGGCTCGACGTCCTTGAATGGTCGCGCTTGCTGCTGCCACACCATGAGGTCGAAGCAGTCGTCTATTGCACAGCTCGGGTCACCGCGCTCCCCCATGATCCGCACGCACCAACTCGCCAACAGTTCTACTTGCGTGCGCTTGAGTCGCTCGCGCCGAGGGTAGAGGTGCTCGAGGGGCACTTCCGGGTGCGAGACGTCACGTCGGCACGCGTGCCCAACGTGAGCTGTACGTGCTGCGCTTCACGTGGCTGCAAGTGCTGTGCGGCAACGACTGCGACGATCAAGAAACCCGAGGAGAAGGGGTCGGACGTCAACCTTGCTGTGCGGCTCGTACGAGACCACTTCGTCTACGCCCACGAGGCGTCACTGGTCGTGAGCGACGATTCAGACCTTCAGGAGGCAGTCCGAATCCTCGAAGGCATGGGTCGTCGCGTCATCGTCGCGAACCCCCGCAAAGGCCGCGCGCCATCCCTGGTCGCACGAGAACGCCGCGAAGTTCGGCCCAAGACACTGGCCCGTGCGCAGTTCCCCTCGACAGTCACGCTCCCTGACGGGTCCACCACCAGCAAGCCCGGCACCTGGCAGTGAGAGACAAAGAGCCAGGCCCTGTCGGGCCTGGCTCCGGGCCCGGCCACCGAAGCGACCGGGTAGGTGCTAGTAACGTAACACAGACCTATTAGGCCTGTGAACCCACCGCCCAACTACCGGCGCGTGACCGCCGACGCCCAGGGCCACGCGAAGCCCTCACGGCCGCCAGGATCGATGTAGCGCACGTAGACGGCCTTGGGCGTCCACGCCAGAGCCTCGCCGGTAGCTTCGAACGTTCGCCCCTTGCCGTCGGTGACCCAGGCAGTCACGGGCACGGGATCGTCAGGACGCGTCGGCGGCTCCGGCCTCGCTTGCGGGGGGCACCTCAGTAGCGAAGTCCCGCAGCGGGACCCTCTCGATACCTCGTCCAGCACCCGCGCCTCGGTTCGAACGCATGTTCGAACTCTAGCGCAACGAGCGCGCTCCTCTGCCCCGCCGCGGGGTCCCCGTCCGGTCGAGACTGCGCCGAACGGCCGTCTGCGTGCGCCCCGTCAGCTCGCCGATCTCGCGCAACGACCGCCCCGCCATGTACTCCGCAGCGACGAACGCGTCGAACCGTTCGAGCTGGAAGCGGTTGTACCCGTTCTTGAGGTCACCGCGGAACTGCGGCAGCACGTCCAGCACCGGACGCGACGGGTACGGCATCAGTCCTCGGGGTCCTCAGGGTCCTCGTCCGGCACGTCTCCACGTTCGACAGCCTCGCGTGTGGCGGCGTACCGACGCTCGATGTACTCCTCGAGCTTGGTCCGCTCGATTCGCCACACCTTCTTCGGACCGACCTGGATCGCCGGCAGATCGCCGTTCTTGAGGATCGTGTACACCTGGGCCTTGGTGACCGCCAGCTCGTCGGACACGGCCTTCAGGTCAAGGAATCGCTTCGCCGTCACGCGGAGCAGTCTGCCAGGGGCCGGCATGGCCCCGTCAGGCACACGTCCGGGTACGTGGCCTAGCCTGATACGAACTTGCGATGTAGGAGGTCTTGATGTCCGTGGTCAACTTGGTGCGACCGATCCACGAGGGAGTCGTCGCGGGATGGACGCTTCCGACGAACTACCTTCAGGGAGACTTGCCGGACTGGTATGGCAAGGCGCTCGGAGATGCCGCCCTCCTCGTCGATGGAGAGGAGGTCGTGTTCGCCGATGGCTACGCGACCGGCCAGCACGATGAGGATCACACCGCCCACCTACTCATCTTCACCAAGTCGCTACTCGTCGCCGTGGTCGCCGAGACGATCGGCGGGGAGGTGAGCCGGACCACCCTCGCTCATCGCCGATCCGACCTAGTCCAGCTGGGGGTACAGACGGGCGTGAGCGCACTGGCGGATCACTTCGGAAACGTGAAGTGGCCGGGTCGCGTCACCGTGGAGCTCTCATACAAGGGCGGACAGTCCTACGCGCTCCCCTCGGCCGGCTCGGGGTCCACCTATCACGCGGCGGAGAGGATGCAGGACTTCATTCCTTCCCTACGGCGAGATCTACTCAGCGACTCGGTGTAGCCGCCCCTCCAGCACGCAATCCCAGGGTGCGAGTCCGGACTTGGGCATGTCCAGGTTCCTCCGAGGGCGTTGGAGAAGGGCGTCCCCAAGCGTTTCTTGCAGCAGACTCGTGAGGTCTTCGTTCGACATCTGGAGGGGGTACCCCCCTTAGAGAGAGACGAATCACTGCCGGAACAACTGTCCGCAGGTCAGGGGGCTAGCGATCTTGACCCCCTACCCGTGGGGCACGTCCGGTCCCGCTCGAAAGCAGGACCGGACGCGATGCTGATCGGCTGGCGGAACTGTCACGAACCTCCACCGATCAGCAGTCTTAGGCGTCGGTCAGCGTCATCTCGACGAGACCGTGGGGGCGCAGCACGTCGAGGTTGAAGCGACCTTCGACACGTGCCACGAGCTGGTTCCGAGTGAACGTGTCACCGGGCGTGCCCCACTCGACGCGCACACCGTGGTTGTCGGTGGACAGCGTGAGCGAGTCCTGACCGACGACCCAGCCCGTCCCAGCCGCGAGACCGGGAACCACGACGACCTGGGTACCCCACGCGGTGCGGGCCGTCGTGTCGATCGGGCCGCCGACGTCGAAGCCGCCGCCGGTGTTGCGCGTGGTCTGGATGGTCAGCCAGTCCGCAGCTGAGAGCGCCACGAAGGAGGGCGTGATGCCCAGCGTCTCAAGGTCGGAGAGGCCGTACCGCAGGGTCACGAGCGGGTCGGTCTGGAAGGCCTGGGTCTGGTGACCCGTGATCGTCGACAGGCCGGTGAAGTTCTCTCCCGTGCCGTCTCCTGCGAGGACCTGGGACTCGAGCTCGGTCTGAACGGCCTCAGCCAGCTCGGTACCGACCCAGGTGCGCAGGCTGCTGGCATCTTCGAGGAGGTACTTGTCGATGCCCTCGGACAGAACGGCGACCACACGCAAGCGGGAGTCGACCCGCTCCACGCCAAGCTTCTTGGTCGGCTTGACCGCACCGGCAGCGACGACACCCGCGCCACCAGGCGAGGCGATGACGGACTGCTTGAGGAAGCTGTAGTGCGGGGCGGACCGGCCCGCGCCGGGGATGACGTCGATCAGGCGCGGCGGACGCTCGTGAGAAGCATCGCCCTTGATCGCGTCGCGGTTGACGAGGGGCAGGTCGACCACCGTCTCGCCGGAGGGGACAAGGCCCTTGGTCCGGCCGTGGCCCAGGCTGTACGCCTTCATGCCGGCGGTGATGCGGTCGGCGAGGCCGTGCAGGCTGATGCTTCCTGCCTCCCCGGTCGAACCGTCGCGGTTCGAGGTGCCGGACTTGGCGTCGGTCGTCCAGCCGTCCATGCCGCCGATCGACTGCACGAGCGCGGCGACGTTCGAACCCTCGGCGTCTAGCGCCTTGATCTCTGCCACGGCGCTCTCGATCTGCGCAGCCTCGGACTCAGTGAGGTCGCGGTTCTCTGCCTTGGCCTTGGCTGCCGTGTCCTGCGCGGACTTGAGGAGCGTGGCGCGTGTAGTAGTACTCATGGTGCCCTCCTGGGGCGAAAGCGTGCACAGTGGCACGTCTGATGTGTGTGGGAGGCCGCTGAGCAACAAGGCGGACGGATTGAACCTGGTCTCTCGTCGACATTGCCGAGAGTGGCGTGACCGCTGGCCGTGCTTCGTGCGGACGGGCCTGATAGGCGGGCGGGTTGGCTACCGCTGGCCGTGCACCTGGGAGAAGGTCGATCCTCGGGTTTAGATCATCGGACTTGCCCCGCAGGGTCCTCGTCCTTGTCACTACCCTTGTCGAACTTTCCTTGAGGCTCATCCTAGCCTATTTATCGCCATTCCGCCCAGCGCCTTTCGTCCCACTGGTCGACAGCTTCGGGATCGGCGTAGGCGTATTCGTCAACGCCTGTGTAGTCGGCACGGGTTGGCACACGGACCTGGCCGAGCCCTGGTTCGTTGAGGTCGTCCGCCGGCACAGGCTGAGTCCGCAGATGCCACCAGCGCCTCATAGCACGAGACCTTCCATGCGGGCCAGGAAGTGGCACCAGGCGGCCGTCGAGGACTGATCGGTCCCCACCCTGCCCCGCAGGTCTACGAGTGCGCATAGGCGGGCTACAGTGCGTCGGAGCTCGGCCTCGTCGAGCGTCGCAACGGTCGCGGCGAGGATGTCGTGGTTGCCGGTGGCGCTGGCTTCGATCATTGCGAGTACGTCGCGGGTTTCGAGGTCGTCGGTCATCGCTCAGGCCTTCCGGGTCGGGACTTCGAGGATTGCGCGATTGGCGAGGCCTCGGTTTACGAGGCTGACGGCGAGGTCTTCGGTGGCCGCCGCGCTGATGACGCCGGGGCGGCGGGTTCCGCGGCGACGCGCCTTCTTGAAGCCGGGGTCGTGACGCTGGGGCATTTCAGTTCTCCTCAGGGACGTAGTCGGGGCAGTCGCACTCGTGGTCGAGCACCCAGGCGCGGCAGCGGAGGTCGGGCAGGATGAGGCCGGTACGTGAGCCGTGCATCAGGCGGACATGGCCGCAGAAGCAGGTACCGGGAATCTCGACCGGAGTTCCCATTCCCTGCCTATAGGCAGGGGGGAATGTGGGAACTTCTCCCGGGGCGTGGGAACCGGTGGGAACGTGGGAAGTTGTCACTGCTCGGCCCTTCGGTACGCAGGGCGCTGCTCGGTCCCAACGTTGAGAATCTCTCCGCATCGCACCAGGTCAGACACCACGCGGTAGACGGTCGACTTGGAGATCCCGGACGTATCCACGAGCTGCTGGCGAGTGAACGTAACGCCCTCATAGTGGGAAGTAACGTGGGAAAGCAGGCTCTCGGCCGCTTGGGAAATTCCCACGGGTGCACGGCGCTCGACGGTGCCGGATCGGGTGCCCTGTGTCTCGGAGAACCGGAGTTCGAGCTGGTCCTCGACGGGACCGTCCTTCCGCTTGGTTCGCTTGAGCGTCATGGCAGCCGCGTTGCCGTCGGTCGTGTAGACGGTGTCGACACCGGCCTCCAGTGCGGATGAACCGCGGATCGTCGTACGGTCCTTGCCGGTGTGGTGAGCCGTCATGACGCTCCCGCCGTTGGTCGCGGCGAGGATGCGGTACATCGACGCCACGGCAGACGACATGTCCTTGGCCGAGTTCTCGTCGGCTCCTGCCATCGACTTGCTGAGCGTGTCGAGGATGACGAGCCCGTAGCCGTCCTCCCAGACGACCTCGCAGAGTTCCGAGACGTCGGACGGGTTCAGCAGGTGGACCGGGTTCGGCAGGAGCGAGAAGCGGTCTTCGAGGATCTCCTGGCGCCAGCCGACGCGCCACGCCTTGAGTCGCTGATTAATGCCGTGCGCGCCCTCTCCAGCGACATACAGGACTCGCCGCTGCTCCACCGGACGGCCCTGCCACGCCTTGCCTGTGGCTACGCACGAAGCCCAGTCGAGCAGCACGAACGACTTGAGCGACTGCGGAGGTCCAGCGAGCACCGACACGGTACCGAGGTCGACCGTGCCTTCAATGAGCGGCTTCGGCTCTGGGAGACGATCGAGCTGAGAGACGGAGAGGATTCGAGATCGGAGTTCGGTCATGGCGCAACCCCCGGCAGATAGGCGCCGGCAGCACGGACGGCCATTGCCTGAAGGCCACGCGCCATGCCGAGTCGCTGCGTCTCTGCGATTTCCTCTTCGAGCTGGCGCCTGCCCAGCGCGATTCCGTGAAGGACCCCGATCTCGTACCCGTCGAGGAAGGGCGGTATAGTCGAAGTCGATCCCGCGCCCACGTGATCGTTCGAGACGCCGCCCTCTAGCCTGGGGCGGCTTTCTCGTGTCAGGTCAGGCATTGGCGCCACCGCCGCCCAGTAGAGCGGCGATGCGGGAACGCTGCTCGGGAGTGAGCGGCGGGAACTCTGCGAGGGTCCGGGCGACGTGCTGCTCGAGTTTCAGCGCGCGCAGCTCGGCCCGTAGTGCGGAGTGATCCTGCTCTGGATGGTGTCGGAGTCTGGCCGCGAGCTGTGCTCGAGCGACCGTGACACTGCGGGACATGAATGATGCCTCCAGCGGGATGCTTCTGCGCACCTCCGCTGAGAGGCACCTTGCTAGGCTCTAATCGGCTGCCCAACCGGCGCTGTATGTCGCGCTACTACTAGGGATGCTAGCACGTACTCCGGTGCTAGGCACGCATCGAGTCGTTGTATCTACGCGCGACGAGGTTTCCGTCGAGACGAGCTTTCACGCGCGACCATCGAAGCTGGACGTCCGCGCCGCACTTTCCGCATCGTCCACGCACCTTTCCCGAAGACGCTTCCGGGGTCGGACGGTCCTCGAACCGGACGCCGCCGCCCGTGCTATAGGTCCCGGCACGCGGGCTTGCACCGATGTACAGCATGCAGATTCCGACTCGATTGCCGCACGCAGCGCACTCGATGTCGACGGTCACGTGCTCCGAATCAACTGACGGCCTTCTCCGGCTCATGAGATACCCCTTGGCTTGATTTCGACCGTCTCGAGGTCCACGTACGGCTCTCCAGGCTTCCACCCGCGAGGGCGTCCCTTGCGACCCTTGTTGATCGTGACTTCCGCGAGGGCATCGAGTACGGCTCGTTGCACGTCCAGCGGAGCCACGAGGAACGCCTCTCCGGGGCTCGCAGCGCCCAGCACTCCCCCGAGTGCATCGCCTCGCAGTGCGCCTGCCAGACGGGCGTTTACGGCTTCGAGGTCTGCTTCGACGCGCTCGGTCGCAGCACGGAGCTGGCGACCTGAGATCGCCCCCTCGGCGTAGTCGGCCTCGAACCTAGACAGGCGCGCCCGCAGGGACTCGCTCTCGGCGCGCAGAGCCTCGATCAGGCCGTCGTCGGACTCTGCCAGCAGGTCGGCCGCATCGGGCCGAGAGAGCACACCTACGACGACCTGACGCACGTACTCGTCAACTGCGATCGCGTCCCGGGTCACGTGCGACCCGTGCGTACAGCGGTAGGCGTGACGCATCTTCTGCTTTGACGCTCGCAGCGGGCCTCTGCAGACGCCGCAGCGATACAGCCCGGACCCGAGCCACCGTCGCTCCGGCCCCGTAGTGGTCGTGCGAGTCGGGTCGGACAACGTCGCCACAACGCCGCGCCAGATGTCCTCTGGGATGATCGCGGGCCACGACGCATCGCCGACGATCTCGCCACGCTCGTCGATGAGCCCAGCATTGCGCGGCCGGAGCAGCATCGTTCGGAGGTTGACTCCGTCGACCCGGCTTCCACGTGTGGTGGTGATCCCCGCTTCGTTGAGTTCACGCGCAAGGGCATTCAGCGATCGACCGGCGAGGATGCCACGAGCCGCACGAAGCAGAACCTCTGCCTCGCTCGGGCGAACGGTCACGCCATCAGCCTCGTAGCCGAACGGTCGCGGTCCCCCGCGCCACTTCCCGGCAGCTGCAGCCTGGCGCTTGGCGCGCTGCATCCGCTCGCGGGCATGGTCGATCTCGTGCTGTGAAGCCGCGCCGAGCATCCGGGCCACCATGCGCCCCGATGCCGTTGCGAGGTCGACAGAGCCTGAGCGGACGGTCTGCACGGCGATTTTGTGCTCGTCGCAGATCGCGACGAACTCCTCGAGTTCCGCGACCTTGCGGTGCAGCCGATCGGAGTGCCAGGCGACGACAGCGTTGGCGCGCCCATGGCGAAGATCCTCGAGCATGGCTCGGTACCCAGGCCTAGGCTTCCCTGAGTAGGCCGACAGGTCGTTGTCGGAGTGGACCTGGACCACGTTCCAGCCAAGTCGGTCGGCGAGTTCGCGACAGTCTGCTTCCTGACGGTCGACCCCCAGGCCGGCGCCCTCGCGGTCTCGGCTGATGCGTACGTAGATGACAGCTTCCATAGTGCTGTCCACTCTAGGTGCTTGACAGGTCGAAGCCTGTGCCGGACTTGCGCAGCGACGCCGGCGACAGGTTGACGGTGATCTTGCGCTGCGGCCAGGCGATGCCGCTCGAGAGCACGGCGGCGCGGACCCGGTCCCGGGACTCGGCGAGGGCGGCGTCCGGCAGCCCGACGAGGGTGAAGCCCGGCACCGAGGCGGCGAGCTGTGCCTGGACCTCGACGACGTGGCCCTCCATCCCGGTCAGCGCGACCGAGGCAGTCGTCCCCAGACCCATCAGAGGACACCTCGCAGATGCTCGACGCGTGCCGCACCGGCCCGTGCCACGACGACGGCGACGACGTCCACGCGCACCTCCAACCACGGCACGCCGTGCGTGTGCAGCCACTCCCCCGTCAACCGTCGGATCCGGTCGAGCTTGGCGCGCGTGACGGCCTCGGCCGGGTGCCCGTAGCCTGTCCCCCGCCGCGTCTTGACCTCGACCACCACCAGGGTGTCGCCGTGGCGGGTCACCAGGTCCAGCTCGCCCCGCGTACCGCGCCAGTTGCGGTCGATCACCTCGTAGCCGCGCCCGGTCAGGTAGCGCGCCGCCACCCGTTCTCCGTATCGCCCGACGGCGTCCTTGGCCCCCACGGAACCACCTCCGCGCCCAGACTGTGACGCGCGACCGAGCAGGTCGAGGGGCGGTGGTGCGATCTGTGGACGGCCTCGGCGGTGGACGGCCTCGGTGCAGCGGCTCGTCACGCACACGGCCGATGCATCCCACCTCGGGCCGGTCCTGCGAATGTTCCGGGCATGCGTAGCGCAACGTCCGGGTTGTGGGGGTGGGGCGTGGAGAGCTGACAGACTCGGCCTGGGCGCGGATCGGGCCGCTGCTGCCGGTCGCGACGGGCCGTGGTGGCCGGTGGCGTGACCACCGGCAGGTGGTCAACGGGATCCTGTGGCGGCGACGCACCGGCGCCGCGTGGCGAGACGTGCCGGCGAAGTACGGCCCGTGGAAGGCCCTGCACGGATACGTGACAGCGTGCGATCAGGTCTTGGCGTCTCCTACCGGGACAGCACGCCGTGCACCGCGTCGACCACGGTCTGGAAGACAGGGTCGGGTGCCGCCTCGGCCGTGTGGTGAACGGCGCCGCCCCAAGCTGTCGGCAGGTCTTCTCCAGCCGAGGTCCTGCGCCTCAACTCATCGGAGAAGGCGCGTATCGCGCGCCCCGTGGCGGTGTCATCGCGTCCCGCTGCCGCTCCCGCCGCCTCGACGGCCCGCACGACGAGACTCTGGTCCGCGTCGGCGTTGCTGTCGCACGTCTCACTGAAGGCCTTCAGGCCGGCTCTCCACGACATGCCCTCGCTCTCGACGGCAAACGGATACCACGCCCGGGCCGCGGTGCGCAGCGCTCCACCCGCCCCTGCCCCGATCTCATCAGCGACGCGAGCCGCATCAGCGGCCGCCCTCGCACCGGATCGAAGCGAGACGAACGTCGCGTCGTCCGGTGCGTCGGCACGCTCTCCCGCGCCCGCGATCGCTTCGTACGCGGCGCGCACGCAGCCCGCCTCGAGCAGCGGTGGGCCGGGCACCTCGGCAGCCCGTGCAACGTCGACTCCGAGGGCGTCGTTGCCGAGGCCGTCCGGGTCGATTCCACGCGAGAGCTCGTGGGCGATCTCTCGTGCGGTACCTGGTTCCGTGCCCATGTCGCGCCTCCTGAAGTCGGTGCTGCGACCGTAGACGGCCCGTCTCGCCGCACGGTTGCTGCGCGCTGTCCAGGAGATGAACGGGACGCCCGGTCCCGGGTCAGCACACCTCGGTGTACCCGGCCAGGAGGTAGGTGCACCTAGAGCGCGATGTCCGCCTTGGCAAGCTCCTCGACGTTGACGTCCTTGAACGTCACCACGCGGACGGACTTCACGAACCGCGCCGAACGGTAGACGTCCCACACCCAGGCGTCGGCGAGGCGCAGCTCGAAGTAGACCTCGCCCGCGGCCGCCCTCACCTGCAGGTCGACCTGGTTGGCCAGGTAGAAACGGCGCTCGGTCTCCACCACGTAGGAGAAGAGCCCGACGACGTCGCGGTACTCGCGGTACAGCGCGAGCTCCATGTCGTTCTCGTAGTTCTCGAGGTCCTCGGCACTCACCGGGACATCATCCCACCCGCGTGCGCCACGGCACGCCGGAGCCCACGCTCACCTCGTCGAGCGTGGGGGCTCCCGGGGCAGCACCCTCTGCGGCCGGGGTCGGAGCCGCCCCTGCGGCGGTCTCGTCCAGGACCCTGAGGTTCCAGGACCGGCGATGCTGGGGGGTCGGACCGTGCCGCCGGAGCGCCTCGAGGTGGGCCGGCGCGGAGTAGCCCTTGTTCTGCTCCCACGCGAACGCCGGGTACTGCGCGGCGAGGCGACGCAGCAGCCCGTCGCGCTCGACCTTGGCGAGCACGCTCGCCGCTGCGACCGACGAGCACTGCAGATCTGCCTTGACGAGGGTCCGCACCCCCGGCTCCGGAGCGTCGAGCGTCCGGCTGGGGTCCAGCTCCGCCGCCTCGAAGAGGTCCGCGTGGGGTCGGCTGAGCCAGTCGTGCGAACCGTCGAGGAGGACGACGTCGACGTCCCCGGCCGACCGCCGCACCTGTGCCAGTGCTCGCCGACCGGCGAGCCGTAGGGCAGCGACGATGCCGTGCGCGTCGATCTCGGCCGGTCCGGCGTGCCCGACCGCCCACGCCACGGCCCAGCGCCGCAGCGGCCCGACCATCTCCTCGCGGGCCGAGGGCGACAGGAGCTTGGAGTCGGTCAGGCCACGCGGGGCGGTCCGGGTGCTCACGTCGACGACGACGAGCCCTACGCTCACCGGACCTGCCAGGGCGCCGCGCCCGACCTCGTCCATCCCGCCGACGAGGGTCGCCCCCTCGCCGAGCAGGGCACGTTCCGACCGCAGCGTGGGGCTGCGTCGAGCGCTGCGTCCGGTCACGGCTCGGGCACCTCGGCGAAGACGTCGCCAGGGTTGCGCAGGACACGGGCGTCCCCGAACGGCCAGACGATCACGAAGGCAGAACCCACCACGTTGCCCATCGGCACGAACCCTCCGCCCGGGTTGCCGGTGTTGTACCGGGAGTCCTTCGAGTTCTGCCGGTTGTCGCCCATCACGAACAGCATGTCCGCCGGCACGACGTGCTCGAACTCGGTCTCGCTGGGTTGCGACCCCGGCGCGATGTACGGCGTCTCGTCGATCGCGACCCCGTTGACGCTGACGCTGCCCTCGGCGTCACAGCACACGACGGTGTCGCCCGGCGTCCCGATCACCCGCTTGATGAGGTGCTCGCCGGTGTCCTGAGGCAGCAGACCGACGAAGGTCGCGGCGTCGCGCGCCGCGTTGCCGACCGGCCCCCTGTCCGGGGCCTGGTAGGGCGGCAGCCAGCCGCCCGGGTCCTTGAAGACCACGACGTCTCCGCGGTTCACGTCGAGAGCGTCCGGCACCAGCCGGGACACCATCACCCGGTCGCCGACCTGGAGGGTGTCTTCCATCGACGAGCTCGGGATGTAGAACGCCTGGACGAGGAACGTCTTGATGAGCCACGAGAGCACCAGAGCGCTGATCACGATGATCGCCGTCTCGCGCAGCAGACCGAGACCGCCGCCCGACCGGGCGCGAGGCCCGGCCGCGTGCGCGGGGACCCCGGAGGACCGGACGTCGGCCGCCGAGCCCTCGGTGGGGTCGGGGTCCGGTATGCCCTCGGGCTCAGGGCGGCGCTCTGCGGATGTCACAGGGTCGGAGTCTGCCACGTCCACACCCTGCCAGACGCACGGCGCCACCGCGAAACGCCGACGGGCGGCCCCTCCGGCTGGAGGGACCGCCCGTCGGACCGGCGGTCCCCCTGCGGGAGGGACCGTCCGGCACGGCTCACTTGGCCGGCGTCTCGCGCTTCTCGCGGATCTTCGCCTTCTTGCCGCGCAGGGAGCGCAGGTAGTAGAGCTTGGCACGGCGGACGTCACCACGGGTGACGACCTCGACGGAGTCCACGGTCGGGGCGTGCACCGGGAAGGTGCGCTCCACGCCGACACCGAAGCTGATCTTGCGGACGGTGAAGGTCGAGCCGACGCCGCTGTTGCGACGAGCGATGACCACGCCCTGGAAGGCCTGGACACGCGAGCGGTTGCCCTCGACGACCTTCACGTTGACCTTCACGGTGTCACCGGCGCGGAAGTCCGGGATGTCGTCGCGCATCGCTGCCGCGTCGACGAAGTCGAGCGTCTTCATGGTTGTCTCCCCGCCCTGCCACAGGTCAGAACAAGCTCGGGGGCCCGCACGCGGCGGGCCGGGTTCGTGTCGAGAGGTGGTGCGCCGTCCTCGACCCGATGGTCTCCCCTGTGGCAGAGTCCGGGCTGCGGCACACCAGCGCCCTATTCTGCCACATGCTCCCGGCGGAGCGCAGGGCCTGCACCGGTCCCACCGTCGTGACCCTCACCACCCCGTGGGTCCTCGACCACCTCCCGCCAACCGAGCGCCGCGAGCAGGTCGCGGTCGTGGGCGTCGAGCTGCCGGGGGTCCAGCGCGGCGATCATGTCAGGACGCCGCGCTGCGGTCCGCTCCAGGGCGCGGTCACGTCGCCACCGTTCGATGCGGGCGTGGTGCCCGGAGAGCAGCACCTCGGGGACGTCCCGGTCCTGCCACCGTGGGGGCTTGGTGTAGACCGGGTACTCGAGCAGGCCCGCCGCCCCGTGCGACTCCTCCACCAGCGAGTGCGGGTTCCCGACGACGCCGGGCAGCAACCGCCCCACCGCCTCGACCATGACGAGGGCAGCGACCTCGCCGCCGTTGAGCACGTAGTCGCCGATCGACAGCTCGCTGACCCGGTGGCCGGACGCGCGGTAGCGCTCCACGACCCGCGCGTCGATGCCCTCGTACCGCCCGCAGGCGATGACGAGCCGGTCCTCGGTCGCGAGCTCCTCGGCACGCCGCTGCGTGAAGACCTCGCCCGACGGTGTCGGCACGACCAGGTGTGCGCCGCGGGTGACGGGGGGGACGTCGGCCTCGGCCTCATCGCCGGCGCCCGCCTCGGCGGGGTCGGTCAGCAGCTCGTCGAGCGCCTGGCCCCACACGTCGGGCCTCATGACCATGCCGGCGCCCCCGCCGAACGGCGTGTCGTCCACGGTGCGGTGCCGGTCGGTGGTCCAGTCACGCAGGTCGTGCACCCGCAGGTCGAGCAGACCGGCGCGGCGCGCCTTGCCCACGAGGGACAGGTCGAGAGCGGCGAGATAGTCCGGGAAGATCGTGACGACGTCGATGCGCACGTCAGTCCTCGCCCTCGGGCCGGTCGACGACGACGGCCTCCGCGTCGCGCGCCAGGAGTCCTCCCGGTGGGGTCAGCTGGACCCGCCCGCCGCCGACGTCGACGACCGGCACGATGGCGTGCACGAAGGGCACGAGCGTCCGCTGCCCACCGGTCTCGCGCACGACCAGGGCGTCGTGGGCCGGCAGGTGCTCGAGACCCACGACCTCGCCGACCACGGTCCCGTCGACGAGCTCGGCGCGCAGACCCGCGAGCTCGTGCGGGTACCACGCGTCGTCCTCCTCGGAGTCGGCCGTCTCCACGACCAGCTCGACCCCCCGCAGCGCCTCCGCCGTGGAGCGGTCCGTCGACCCGGCGAACGCGACGAGCCATCGGCCCTGGTGCACGCGTGTCGCCGTGACGGTGAGCGGGCCCCTCTCCGCGGGCACGGTCGTGAGGACCGCGCCGACGGCGAACCGTTCTTCCGGCACGTCGGTGCGGACGTCCAGCGCGACCTCGCCCCGCAGTCCGTGGGCCTTGCCGATGCGAGCCACCACGAGCTCCATGTCTCCTCCTCGTTCGTCGGGCCGGCCAGGACGCCGCGGCCCCGTGAGCGCGACGAGGCCCGGTCCCGTGGCGGGACCGGGCCTCGTCGGTGCTGCTCGTCGCTCTCGGTGGTCAGCGGCGGTCGACGTCCACGACATCGACCCGTACCGGACCGTCGGCCGCCAGGGACCCGACGACGGTGCGCAAGGCCTTGGCCGTCCGACCGCCGCGGCCGATCACCCGCCCGAGGTCGTCGGGGTGCACCCGGACCTCGAGCAGGTCACCGCGGCGCTGCGTGCGTGCCGTGACCCGGACGTCGTCCGGGTTGTCCACGATGCCACGCACCAGGTGCTCGAGAGCGTCGGCGAGCATCAGGCCTCGGCCTCAGCCTCGTCGGACTTGTCGGCGGCCTTCTTCTCGGCGGCCTTCGCCTTGGCCTTCTCGGCCTCGGCGTGCACGGCCTCGACGGCAGCGGCGCTGTCGCCCGCGGCCTCCTTGGTCCGCAGGGTGCCCTCGGCACCCGGCAGGCCCTTGAACTTCTGCCAGTCGCCGGTGACACGCAGCAGGGCGGCGACCTGCTCGGTCGGCTGGGCGCCGACTCCGAGCCAGTACTGGGCGCGCTCCGAGCTGATGTCGATGAGCGACGGCTCCTCGGTCGGGTGGTACTTGCCGATCTCCTCGATCACCCGACCATCACGCTTGGTGCGCGAGTCGGCGACGACGACGCGGTAGTACGGTGCCCGGATCTTGCCGAGGCGCTTCAGACGAATCTTGACGGCCACTGGTGTGGACTCTCCTGGTTCTGTGGGTGCGACCCGGAACACCACGCGGGTGGGGTCCTGCAGGTGGGCGGGTCAGGACTGGGCACGTGCAGGTGAGAGGGGCCTGGACATGCCGAGTACCCCGCTATTGTGCCAGACACCTGCCGGTACCCCAACCCTCGACCGGGTCACACGGCGTCCACGACCGGCCCGGCCGGTGTCATGGTGCGACGACACGCCCTCGGAGCACGACCGCCGTCGGGTGCCTCAGCACCTCGACGTCCTCGCGCGGGTCGGCACCGTAGACGACGAAGTCGGCGCTGGAACCCTCGACCATCGCTCCGTGGCCGAGGAAGGCACGCGCTCGCCACGTCGCCATCGCCACCACCTCGGCGTCGGGCAGCCCCGCCGCGACCAGCTCCGAGCACTCGTCGGCGATCCGGCCGTGGTCGATCGTGCCACCGGCGTCGGTGCCCACCAGGAGCGGGATGCCGGCGTCGTGCATCGCCCGCACCTGCTCGTGGCGCCGCTCGTGCATGCGGCGCATACGGGCCGCGTAGACGGGATACTTGCCGTCCGCCTGCTGCGCGATGGCACCGAACTGCGCGACCTGCAGCAGGGTGGGTGTGACCCGGATGCCGCGCTGGGCGATCTCGGGCATGACGTCCTCGGTGATGCCCGTGCCGTGCTCGATGCCGTCGACCCCGGCCGTGAGCAGGTCCTCGATCACCTCGGTGGAGAAGGCGTGCACCGTGACCCGGGCCGCCTCGGCGTGCGCGGCCTCGACCGCCTCGGTGAGCACGTCGACCGGCCACAGCGGGCGCAGGTCCCCGTCGGCTCCCAGGTCACGGTCGATCCAGTCACCGACCAGCTTGACCCAGCCGTCCCCGGCACGCGCCTGCTCGGCCACGACCCGCGGCAGGTCCGTGACGTCCTCGAGCTCCAGGCCGTAGCGGCGCAGGTACCGCTTGGGGCGCGCCACGTGCACGCCGGAACGCACGAGACGAGGCAGCTCCGGGCGACGCGCCACCCAGGACGTGTCCAGCGGGGAGCCGGCGTCGCGGACGAGCAGCACACCGGTGTCGCGGTCCGCGAGAGCCTGCTTGGTCGCCGTGGCCTCGTCGACGGCGCCCCCGGCGTCGAGCCCGACATGGCAGTGGACGTCCACGAGACCGGGCAGCACCCAACCCTCGAGCTCGGTGGCCGGGCTGCCCTGGGGCGTGGGCCGCAGCAGGCTCAGCCGGCCGTCCCGGACCCACATCTCGCCGACCTCGCGGTTGCCGTCGAGCAGGATGTGTCCCGTGACGTGCAAGGGGACGTGGGGCACCGACATGACCGCAGCCTACCGGGGCGTCAGCGACCGCCGCCGAGCAGCTTGCCGAGGTCACCGGGCAGCTCGAGGTTCTCGAGGTCCCTCGCGCTCGGCTGCTCCTCAGGCTGCGACGCCATCCCGAACGCCGACCCGGCGGGCGCGGACTTCTTGGCCCCGCCGCCGAGAGCCCGCTGCATCGCCTCGCGCTCCTGCTGGGCACGCTTGGCCGGGTTGCCGGACCTGCCCTTGACCTTCTTCTTGGGCTGCTGCTTGCCGCGCGACTTCTTGCCGCCGCCCGGCATCCCCGGCATGCCCGGCATGCCACCGCCCGGCATCCCGGGCATACCGCCGCCCTTGGCCATCTGCCGCATCATCTTCTGCGCCTGCGCGAACCGGTCGAGCAGGCCGTTGACGGCGGCGGTCGTCTGGCCGGCGCCCCGGGCGATCCGGGCACGACGCGAGCCGTTGATGATCTTCGGGTTGTCCCGCTCGGCCGGGGTCATGGACTGGATGAGCGCCTGGACGCGGTCGACCTCGCGCTCGTCGAAGTTCTCGAGCTGGTCGCGCATCTGCGCCATGCCGGGCATCATGCCGAGCATCTTCTTCATCGACCCCAGCTTCTTCATCTGCTGCATCTGCACCAGGAAGTCGCTGAGGGTGAAGTCCTCGCCACCGGCGACCTTCGCGGCCATCTTCTCGGCCTCGTCGGCGTCGAACGCCTTCTCGGCCTGCTCGATGAGCGTCAGCACGTCGCCCATGTCGAGGATGCGCGAGGCCATCCGGTCGGGATGGAAGACCTCGAAGTCGGTCAGCTTCTCGCCCGTGGAGGCGAACATGATCGGCCGACCGGTCACCTTCGCCACGGACAGCGCCGCACCGCCGCGGGCGTCACCGTCGAGCTTCGACAGCACGACGCCGGTGAAGTCCACGCCCTCGGCGAACGCGTTCGCCGTGGTGACGGCGTCCTGCCCGATCATCGCGTCGATGACGAACAGCACCTCGTCCGGTGTGATCGCCGACCGGATGTCCGCGGCCTGCTGCATGAGCAGCTCGTCGACGCCGAGACGGCCGGCGGTGTCGACGATCACGATGTCGTGCTGCTTCGTCCGTGCCTCCGCGACCCCGTCGCGCGCCACGCCGACGGGGTCGCCCACCAGGGCGCCGTCGGCCATGTCGTGGTCGGAGGTGTTGCCAGGGTGCGGGGCGAAGACGGGCACGCCGGCACGCTCGGCCACCACCGACAGCTGGGTCACCGCGTTGGGCCGCTGCAGGTCCGCCGCGACGAGCAACGGGGTGTGCCCCTGCTCCTTGAGCGCGAGGGCGAGCTTGCCCGCGAGCGTCGTCTTGCCCGCGCCCTGCAAGCCCGCGAGCATGATGACCGTCGGCGGGGTCTTGGCGAGCTGGAGCGACCGCGTCTGCCCGCCGAGGATCCCCACGAGCTCGTCGTTGACGATCTTGACGACCTGCTGCGCCGGGTTCAGCGCCCCGGAGACCTCAGCACCCAGCGCGCGCTCGCGCACGGCCGCCGTGAACTGGCGCACCACGGGCACGGCGACGTCCGCGTCGAGCAGTGCGCGCCGGATCTCGCGGACGGTCGCGTCGATGTCGGCCTCGGAGAGGCGTCCCCGGCCGCGCAGGTTCTTGAAGGTCGCGGTGAGCCGGTCCGACAGGGAGTTGAACACCAGGTGGTCCTCTTCACGGGGGGATGACGTGCGGTCCCCTAGCCTACCGGCCCCCTCCGATCTCCTCGGACGCCGACGTCGCCTCCTCCAGCGCGATGCGGGCCGCACGGGTGAGCTGGTCCACCAGGCTCGCCCGCCACCCCGTCCAGCCGGCCGGGCCGAGCGACGACGAGTCGCTCTCGGTCAGCGCCCGGAGCACCTCGAGCAGGTCGCGCCGGTGGTCGAGGGCCTCCAGCAGCTCGCGAACCGTCCCGGGATCCTCGGGATCGGCGGTGGTGGCGAGCCTCGACAGCGTCAGGTGATGGCGCACCAGGGTCTCGACGTCGGCGGCGAACGACTCGTCGAACCCCATGCGCAGCACGATCTGCGTGACGATGCGCGCGCCCTCGACCGAGTGGTCGGAGTGCTCGGCCCGGCGTCGCTTGCCGATGTCGTGCAGGACAGCGGTGATCAGCAGCAGGTCCGCAGGCAGGTCCCTGGCGGCGACCCCCCGGGCGAGCTGCTGCTTGCGCACCGCCGCGGCCAGGGAGGCCGTCTCGACCAGGTGCCGGTCGACCGTGTGCCGGTGGATGGCCGCCCGTTGCGGCTTGTTGCGCACGTCCGCCCACTCGGGGATCCAGGTCGTGACGGCCCCGGCCAGGTCGAGCGCCTCCCAGACGTGCACCTGCGCCGGACCGGACCCGAGCAGGGTGAGCAGGTGGCCGCGCGCCGTGCGCGGCCACGGCTCGGGCAGCGCCGGGCACTCGGCCAGCGAGTGCACCGTGACCGGAGACAGGGCCAGCCCGGTGCGTGCTGCCGTCGCGGCGGCTCGCAAGGACAGCATCGGGTCCTCCGCGGGCTGGGCGGTCACACCGAGGACGAGCTCGCCGTCGTGCTCCACCAGCCCGTCACCGACCGACCGCAGCCGCGGTGGCTGGCGCCTCCCACGGACCAGCACGGGCTTGCGTGCCGCCGGTCGCTGCAGCGCCTGGCGGGCACGCCGGACCGTGGAGTCCAGCGCGAAGGAGATCTCCCGCCCCGCCTCTGCCAGGCTCGCCAGCAGCTCGTCCGGGTCGTCGTACCCGAGCAGCCCGGCCACCTCGTCGAGGTCGGCCAGCAGCAGCCGGGTCGATCGACGCCGCGTGACGACCTGCAGCGCGTCCCGGACGTCGAGCAGGTGCGCGTACGCGGTGTCGACCCGCCCGTGCGGGCGGTCGGTCAACCAGGTCGCCGCGAGGGCGGACAGCACGACGGCGTCACGGATGCCGCCCCGGGCCTCCTTGAGGTCCGGCTCGATGAGGTAGGCGAGCTCCCCGGACCGCTCGGCCCGCTCGCGCACGCTGGACAGCAGCTCCGGCAGCCGGCGGCGGGACGCGGAGCGCCAGTCGGTGAGGATGCCCGAGGCCGCCCGGTGCACGACGACGGCGTCCCCCGCCACGGGGCGCACGTCGAGCCATCCGACGGCGGCCGGCAGGTCCCGGCTCGCGAGCTGGCGGGTCTGGTTGAGCGACCGGACGGCGTGGTCGATGTCGACCCCGGAGTCCCACAACGGGTACCAGAGCCGCTCGGCGACGGCGGCCAGCGCGTCCGGCTTGTGCGAACGGCCGTCGTGGATCAGCACGAGGTCCAGGTCGGACAGCGGCCCGAGCTCGCCACGGCCCAGCGAGCCGACGGCGGCCAGCGCCAGGCCGGCCGGGTCGACGTCTGCCGTCGCCTCGGCGTAGAGCAGCGCGAGCCGGTCGGTGACGATCTGCTGGAGGGTGGCGCGCCGGGCGACCCCGGAGCGTCCGGGGCCGCTGAGGTCGGCGGCGGCGGCGAGCAGGTCCGCGCGCAGCCCGACGACAGGGCCCCGCACCCCGGTGCCGGGGTGCGGGGCCCTGTCGTGGGGCCGTGCGGGACCGCCCGTGGAGGGCTGGTCGGTCATCGGCGTCAGAGCGCGGCGTCGCCGTGCTCGCCGGTACGGACACGGGCGACGTCGTCGACCGGGACCGTCCAGACCTTGCCGTCGCCGATCTTGCCGGTCTGGGCGGCGCCCACCACGACGTCGACGATCGACGGGGCGTCCTCGGACGCGACGAGGATCTCGATGCGCACCTTGGGCACCAGGTCGACGGTGTACTCCGCGCCGCGGTAGACCTCGGTGTGGCCCTTCTGCCGGCCGTAGCCGCTGGCCTCGCTGACGGTCATCCCCCGGACGCCGGCGGCCTCCAGGGCCGACTTCACGTCGTCGAGACGGTGGGGCTGGATGACTCCGGTGACGAGTCTCATGAACGGACCTCCTTGATGACGGAACCCTGCTGGATCGTCTCGTACGCCGTCTCGCTGTGCACCGCGAGGTCGATGCCGCTGACCTCTTCGTCCTCGGAGATGCGCCAGCCCATCGTCGCCTTGAGCGCCAGACCGATGACGAGCGTGACGATACCGGCGAAGACGATGGCGATCACGGCGATGATCACCTGGACCCCGAGCTGCTCGATGCCGCCGCCGTAGAAGAGGCCTGTCTCGGTCGCGAGGAAGCCGAGCGCGACGGTCCCCCACAGCCCGGCGACCAGGTGGATGCCGACGACGTCGAGCGAGTCGTCGAAGCCGAACTTGAACTTCAGGCCCACGGCGAAGGCGGACAGGACACCGGCGATCGCACCGACCGCGATCGCACCGACCGGCGAGACGTCGCCGGCAGCCGGGGTGATGGCGACCAGACCGGCCACGACGCCCGAGGCGGCACCCAGCGAGGTGGCCGAGCCGTCCCGCAGCTTCTCCGTGATGAGCCAGCCGAGGATCGCGGCGGCCGTGGCCGTCGTGGTGTTGACCCAGGCGAGTCCGGCGGCGCCGTCGGCGCCGTAGGCGGAGCCCGCGTTGAAGCCGAACCAGCCGAACCAGAGCAGGGCGGCGCCGAGCATGACCAGCGGCAGGTTGTGCGGACGCATCGGCTCGCGACCGAAGCCCTTGCGCTTGCCGACGATGAGCGCCAGCACCAGGGCGGCGACTCCGGCGTTGATGTGCACCACCGTGCCACCGGCGAAGTCGATCGGGGCCGCGTCGCCGAAGACGAACGGCCCGTCGTCCGAGAGCAGGCCCCCGCCCCAGACCATGTGGGACATCGGGAAGTAGGACAGCGTCGCCCAGATGCCGGCGAAGACCATCCAGGTGCCGAACTTCACGCGGTCGGCGATGGCGCCGGAGATCAGCGCGACGGTGATGATCGCGAACGTCGCCTGGAAGCCGACGTCGACGATGATCGGCAGCCCGCCGTCGACGACCCACTCACCGGCGTCGTCCAGGACGCCGCCGCCGCCGAGGCCGAACTGCTCGAACGGGTTGCCGACGATGCCGCCGAAGCTCTGGTCGGCGTAGGACATCGACCAGCCCCACAGCACGTAGATGACACCGACGACCGCCATGGCGCCGAACGACATCATCATCATGTTCAGGACGGACTTGCCACGAACCATGCCCCCGTAGAACAACGCCAGGCCCGGCGTCATCAGGAGCACGAGGGATGCTGAGGTCAGCATCCACGCGGTCACTCCGGTATCCAGCTCCATCGTGTGTCACTCCCCTCGCCGGCCCGTGTGGCCGGTCGAGACCCACCGTGGCGGCGCCGGGTTTCATCCGGACGGAGGTGGTGTTACAACCGTGTGACAGACCTCTCACCCGCGTAAACATCGGGTTTCCGTCCAGACTGCGAGACGATCTGACCCTGTCGTGATCTTCTCGTGATCAGAACGTGACCGGCGTCGGGCGTCCGTTCAGCCGAGGAGACCGTCGACGAAGTCCTCCGGGTCGAACGGTGCCAGGTCGTCCGGGCCCTCGCCGAGACCGACGAGCTTCACGGGCACCCCGAGCTCGCGCTGCACGGCCACCACGATGCCGCCCTTGGCGGTCCCGTCCAGCTTCGTGAGCACGATGCCGGTCACCCCCGCGACCTCACCGAAGACCTTCGCCTGCTGCATCCCGTTCTGCCCCGTGGTGGCGTCCAGGACGAGCAGGACCTCGCCCAGCGGAGCCTCCCGCGTGATGACCCGGGTGATCTTGCCGAGCTCGTCCATGAGACCGGCCTTGTTCTGCAACCGCCCGGCGGTGTCGACGAGGACGACGTCGACGCCGTCCCGTGCGCCGGTCGCCACCGCGTCGAAGGCCACCGCGGCCGGGTCGGCCCCCTCCCGGTCCGAGCGCACGGTCTCGACGCCGACGCGGGCGCCCCACGTGGTGAGCTGGTCGGCGGCAGCGGCACGGAACGTGTCGGCGGCGCCGAGCACGACGCTCCTTCCCTCGGCGACGAGCACCCGGGCGAGCTTGCCGACCGTGGTCGTCTTGCCCGTGCCGTTCACGCCCACGACGAGCACCACGGCCGGCTTGGTCGTCCCGTCGACCTGCTGCGGCGTGGTCGCCAGGGTGCGGTCCATGGTCGGGTCGACGACGGTCAGCAGCTCGGCGCGCAGCAGCTCACGCACCGTGGCGGCGTCCTTCGCACCCTCGACCCGCACCCGGGTGCGCAGCGCCTCCAGGAGCTCCCCGGCGGGACCGGCGCCGATGTCGGCCAGCAGGAGGGTCTCCTCCAGCTCGTCCCAGTCGTCCTCGGTGAGGTGGTCCCGCGACAGGACAGTCAGCAGGCGGGCACCGAGCGGGGAGCCGGAGCGGGCCAGCCGGTCGCGCAGGCGGACCATCCGTCCGGCGACCGGGGCCGGCGTCTCGAGCGACGGGGCGGTGGGAGCGGGCGCTGTCGGCACGACCTGCGGACCCGGCGCGGTGGCCGGGTCGGTGGTGCGCTCCGGCTCCTGCTCGACGGCGGTGCCGCCGTCGGGCCCGGAGGTGCGGGAGCCGCCGCGACGACGCAGCCGGGGCACGACGAGCGCGGACCCGGCGGCCGCGACGAGAAGGACACCGAGAACGATCCAGAGCCAGAGAAGGTCAGTCACGGTCGCCCAGTCTCCCAGACGAGGACGCCGTCGGGGACGTCAGGCGCGCGAGGCGTCGCCGTCGGCGCGCGGGGTCCCGTGGAACGGCGTGCTCACACGGTGCTGGGCGCGCTGCAGCACGTCACCGAGCTCGTCGGCGTCGACGTAGGCGGGAGCGGCCTCCACCGCACCGGCGAAGAACGCGTCCATGTCGGTGTCGACCGGCTTCGGGGCGGCGGTGCGACGGCGACGGCTCAGGCCGGCACGGAAGTCGCGCAGGAAGGCGCGCACGCCACGGACGTCGTCGTCGTCACGCTTCTCCATGACGTTGGCGACGAGGAAGACGGCCGCCGCCACCAGGAGCGACACGAGAATCCACACGACCAGGCCCATGACGCTCATTGTCACCCGACCTCCGCCGTCTCACGCAGTCTCTGCGAGATGACGGTCGTCACACCGTCACCGCGCATCGTCACGCCGTAGAGCGCGTCCGCGATCTCCATCGTGCGCTTCTGATGGGTGATCACCACGAGCTGGGAGTCCTCCTGCAGCTCGCGGAAGATCTCGAGGAGGCGACCCAGGTTGACGTCGTCGAGCGCTGCCTCGACCTCGTCCATGACGTAGAAGGGGCTCGGGCGGGCCTTGAAGATGGCCACCAGGAACGCCACCGCCGTGAGCGACCGCTCCCCTCCGGACAGCAGCGACAGCCGCTTGACCTTCTTCCCGGCGGGCCGTGCCTCGACCTCGATCCCCGTGGTGAGCAGGTCCCCGGGTTCGGTGAGCACCAGCCGCCCCTCACCGCCGGGGAACAGCCGGGAGAAGACCCTCTCGAACTGCGCCGCGGTGTCCTGGTACGCCTCGGCGAAGACCTGCTGGACGCGTTCGTCGATCTCGGCGACGATCTGCAGCAGGTCCTCGCGCGAGCCCTTGAGGTCGGCGAGCTGCTCCGTGAGGAACCGGTGCCGTTCCTCCAGCGCGGCGTACTCCTCCAGGGCCAGCGGGTTGACGGTGCCGATGCGCTTCAGCGCACGTTCGGCGGCGGCCAGGCGCTTCTCCTGCTCGGCGCGGACGTACGGCACCGGTTCGGGGTCGGGGTCGTCCTCGGCCGCGTCCACCGGCCGAGGCACCGGGACGTCGCGGTGCGGGCCGAACTCCTCCACCAGCGTCTCGGGATCGGTGCCGGTCTCCTCGACCGCCCGCGCCTGCAGCTGCTCCAGACGGGCGACCTGCTGAGCGCGGGCTACCTCGTCACGGTGCGCGACGTCGGTCAGGTCGCGCAGCTCGCCGGCGAGGCGGTCGGCGTCGGCCCGTACCGCGTCCAGCTCGCTGCGCTGCGCGTCCCGCTCGGCCTCGGCGGCCGCTCGCTCGTCCGCTGCGCGCTGGGCAGAGACGGCCAGGGCGTCCAGCGCGGTGGCCACGTCGGCGCGGACCGCCACCGCCCGGTCGGCCTCCGCTGCCCGACGCACCGCCCGGGCAGCGGCCTGCTCCCGCGCCCGGCGTTCCTGCGCCGCCGCCCGGGCGAGCCCCTGCGCCCGGCCGGACACGGCGCGGGCGCGCTCCTCGGCGGTCCGCAGCGCCAGCCGTGCCTCGGTCTCCACCTGGCGCGCCCGGGCCGCCTCGACCTGGGCGGCGTCCCGCGCGCGGGTCGCGGTGGCGGCGTCGAGCTCAGCAGCGTCGGCCGAGTCCTGGCCCTCGGCCACCTCCAGGCGCCGGGCGAGCTCATCGAGCTCGATGACGTCCGCCCCACGGCGCTCTGTCGCCTCGGCGAGAGCCGCCCGGTGCCGCCCGGCCTCCTTCTGGGCGCTGGCGCGGGCCGCGCCCAACGTCCCGAGCCGTTCGGCGACGGCGGCCATCGCGGCGTCGGACTCGTGGAGCCGCTCGAGCGTGGCGTCGTGCCGCGCCTGCGCGGTCTCGAGGTGAGCACGGGCCTCCGTCAGCTCCTCGCGAGCACGTGCACCGCGGCCGAGCGCGTCGTCGAGCCCGGCACGGGCCTCGTCCAGCGCGCTCGTCAGGTGCAGGACGCTGGGCGCGGCGGCCGACCCGCCGGACGCCCGCGTCGCGGCGAGCAGGTCGCCGGCCCGGGTGACGGCGACCAGCCCCGGTCGCCCGGCGACGAGAGCTCGTGCCTGGGCGAGGTCGTCGACCACGACGACGTCGCAGAGCACCTCGCGCAGGGCTCCGGCGGCCGGACCCGCGGTCGTCACCACGTCGGCCGCGTACCGGGCCCCCTCGGGCAGGGGGACGTCGGGGCGGGGCCGCGCGCCGGCGTCAGACCCACCGACGACGAGCCCCGCGCGGCCGGCGTCGTCGTCGCGCAGCAGCCGCAACGCGTCGACGGCCGCCTCCAGGCTCTCGACCGCGACGGCGTCGGCCAGCGGACCCAGGGCGGCGGCGACGGCCTCCTCGTAGCCGGCCTCGACGCCGAGGAGCGCCGCGACGGAGCCCAGGACGCCGGCCGGGTCGGCGGCGAGCAGCGCTCCCGCACCGTCCTTGCGGTCGAGGCTCAGGCTGAGGGTCTCGACCCGCGCGGCCCAGGTCGAGCGGTCCGTCTCGGCCGTGGACGCCTGCTCCTCGAGCACGTCGACCGCTTCGCGCGCGCGGGCGAGGTCCTCCACGGCCTTCTCGTGCTCGGCGTCGAGCCCCTCCTCGCCGGCCTCGGCCCCCAGCACCTCACGCTCCAGCTCGACGAAGCGGCGCTCGGCGTCCTCGGCCCGGTGCTCCGCCTCGGCGAGCCCGGCCCGCACCCGCTCGATCTCGGCGTCGGCGGCCTCGACGCGGCTGCGCCGCGCGGCGACCTGTCCCGACAGCCGGGCCAGTCCCTCCCGACGGTCCGCGGCACCCCGCAGGATCGTGGCGAGCTCCTTCTCGGCGTCGGCGGCCGCCTCCTCGGTGCGGGTGCGGGCCCCGACGGCCTCCTCCAGCGTGCCCCGCGCGATCTCCACCTCTCGCTGGAGCTCGGCCTCGGAGGTCCGGGCCCGCTCGGCCTGCGCCTCGAGCTCGTCCGGGTCCTGGCCGCGGTGCTCGGGCTCGGCCGTGCCGAGGAGCCGGACCCGCTCGTCGGCGAGGGAGGCCAGGCCGCGCAGCCGCTCCCGGACGGCCCCGAGCGCGTGGAACGTGTCCGTGGCCCGGGAGGCGGCCTGCGTCGACGACGCGGCGGCGGCCTCGAGCCGCGCGAGGCGCTGCCGGGCTTCGTCGAGCTCCTTCTCGGTCTCCTGGCGACGCCGGGCGACGGCGGCCTCGTCCGCACGCTCCTGCTCGAGCTGGGCACCCAGCTGGGCGAGGTCGTCGGCGAGCAGCCGAGCGCGAGCGTCGCGCAGGTCGGACTGCACGGTGCGCGCCCTGCGCGCGGCCTCCGCCTGCCGCCCGAGCGGTCCCAGCTGGCGGCGCAGCTCGGCGGTCAGGTCCGTCAGCCGGGCGAGGTTGCCGGCCATCGCCTCCAGCTTGCGGAGCGCCTTCTCCTTGCGCTTGCGGTGCTTGAGGACGCCGGCAGCCTCCTCGATGAAGCCTCGACGGTCCTCGGGCGTCGCACGCAGCACCTGGTCGAGCTGCCCCTGGCCCACCACGACGTGCATCTCGCGTCCGATCCCGGAGTCGCTGAGGAGCTCCTGGATGTCCAGCAGGCGGCACGAGCTGCCGTTGATCGCGTACTCCGAGCCGCCGCTGCGGAACAGCGTGCGCGAGATCGTCACCTCGGTGTACTCGATGGGCAGGGCGCCGTCGGTGTTGTCGATCGTCAGGGACACCTCGGCACGGCCCAGCGGCGGGCGGCCCGCGGTGCCGGCGAAGATGACGTCCTCCATCTTCCCGCCGCGCAGCGACTTGGCGCCCTGCTCGCCCATCACCCAGGACAGGGCGTCGACGACGTTCGACTTGCCCGAGCCGTTGGGGCCCACCACGCACGTGATGCCGGGCTCCAGGCTCAGCGTCGTCGCCGAGGCGAACGACTTGAAGCCTCGGAGCGTCAGCGTCTTGAGGTGCACATGGCCGAGGGTATCCGCCGTCGGCCGGGAACCAGCGCATCTGCCCCGGCGTCGCCCGCCCCCGACCCGGTCGGAGTGTTGTGGGCGCGATTTCTGGCCCGGATATCAGCGCTCAAGCGACATACCGGGCCAGAAATCGCGCCCACAACACTCGGTGGTCGTCAGGGCTGCGGGAACCAGAGGCCGATCTCGCGCTCGGCGGACTCCGGTGAGTCCGATCCGTGCACCAGGTTCTGCTGGACCTTCAGCCCCCAGTCCCGGCCCAGGTCGCCGCGGATCGTCCCCGGGGCGGCCGCCGTCGGGTCCGTGGCACCGGCGAGCGAGCGGAAGCCCGCGATGACGCCCTGCCCCTCGGCCACGACCGCGAGGACGGGACCGGAGAGCATGAACTCCACGAGCGGTGCGTAGAACGGCTTGCCCTCGTGCTCGGCATAGTGCTGGGCCAGGACGTCGGGGGTGGCGTTCTTCAGCTCGACGGCCGTCAGGGTGTACCCCTTGGCCTCGATCCGCCGCAGGATCTCGCCGGACAGACCGCGACGGACACCGTCGGGCTTGACGAGGACGAGGGTGCGCTCAGGTGCAGGAGTGGTTGCGTCGGTCATGCCGCAAACCCTATCCGGACGGCTCAGGTGTTCGGCGCCGTCTCCGGGTGGGCGGCGTCGTAGGCCGCGCGCTCCCGGTCGATCCGTCCGCCGAGGCGCAACGACACCACCCACATCGCGACGAAGATCGCCCCGACCAGGAACATCATGGGCAGCAACAGTCCCAGCGCCAGCACCGGTACCTGGGCGACCGAGCCGGCCACGTAGCCGCCGGGGCGCGAGACCAGCCGCGACAGCACGATCAGCACCACGCACAGCACACCCGTGACCGCCCACACGGCGGCCGCCGAGTCCAGCACGAGCGGCCCGCGCTCGTAGGCGGAACCGCGCAGGCCGTGCAGCGCGAGCGCGGCGAACAGCACCGCGAAGGCCTCCAGCTGCAGCACCGTCGCCGTGAACTGCACCGTGGCGGACTTGCGCGGCTTGATCGTGTCCCCCGGGCGGGGCCGGTCGTCCTTCTTGCTCACCGGTCCACGATATCCGCCCTCGCGGCGTGCTCGCGTCCCGCGGGGGCACCGGCCGGCACGTCGTCCTCGCCGGAGACGTCGGCCGCCGCCGCCCGCTCGCGCGCCGCGACCTTCTCCGGGTCCTCGACGGCCTCGCCGCGCGCCACCATCCCGGCGACGTCGGACAGCTTGAGGACCGGCAGGAAAATCGCCATCACGAAGCCGACCACGACCAGCGGCACCAGGTACCAGAACGACGGGGCCAGGGCGTCGGCGTAGGCGTCGACGACACCGGTGTGCAGGGGCTCCGGCAGCTGGGCGACCAGCGCCGGGGTCAGGCCCGACTCCGTCCCGGCGTCGGCGGCACCCGGGACACCCGCGAAGACCGCGCCGAGGTTCTCCGTGAGCCGCGAGGTGAAGATCGTCGTGAACAACGCCACCCCGACGGAGGCTCCCACCTCCCGGAAGAAGTTGTTCGCGCTCGTCGCGGTGCCCAGCTCGCTCGGGTCGACCGCGTTCTGCACGGCCAGCACCACGACCTGCATGACCAGGCCCATGCCGGCACCGAGGGTGAAGATCATCGCGCCGAACAGCCACATCGGGGTGTCCCCGGTCAGCGTGGTCAGCCACACCATGCCCGCCGCGACGACCGCCAGCCCCACGACGGGGTAGGCCTTGTACCGCCCGGACCGGGAGACCGCGAAGCCCGAGACGATCGAGGTGAGCATGACGCCCGCCATCATCGGCAGCATCAGCCAGCCGGACTCGGTGATCCCGGCGCCGGTGGACATCTGCAGGAAGGTCGGCAGCATCGCCATCGCGGAGAACAGCCCCATGCCCAGCACGAGCCCGATGAGCGTGGTGAGGGTGAAGGTGCGGTTCTTGAACAGCCGGAGCGGGATCAGCGGCTCGGCCGCACGGTTCTCGGCGAGGACGAAGGCACCCACGGCCACCACGGTCATCGCGACGAGCCCGATCACCCGGGGCTCGCCCCAGCCGTGCTCACCCTCGGCGAGGGTCTCGGTGACCAGCACGACGCCGGTGGTGGCCACGGCCATCGTCACGATGCCCGCCCAGTCGACCGGTCGCGTCGAACGGTGCGAGGGGAGCTTGAGCGCGAACCACGCGATGGCGAAGGCCGCGAGTCCCACCGGGATGTTGATCCAGAACGCCCACCGCCAGCCCGGGCCCTCGGTGAGCCAGCCGCCCAGCAGCGGGCCGAGGACGGCGGAGACCCCGAAGAGGGCACCCAGCGGACCCATGTACTTGCCGCGCTCCGAAGCGGGCACGATGTCGGCGATGATCGACTGCGACAGGATCATCAGCCCGCCGCCACCGAGGCCCTGGACCGCCCGCCACAGCACCAGCGCCGTCATGGAGTCGGCCAGTGCCGCTCCTGCCGAGGCGACGGTGAACAGCCCGATGGCGACGAGGAAGGGCCAGCGTCGCCCGTACAGGTCGCCGAACTTGCCGTACAGCGGCATGCCGATCGCCACCGCGAGGATGTACGCGGTGATGACCCAGCCCTGCCGGGCGACGCCGTCGAGGTCGCCGACGATGGTGGGCATCGCGGTCGAGACGATGGTCTGGTCGAGCGACGACAGGAACATCGACGCCATGAGCGCGCCGAAGATCAGCCAGATCGTGCGCTGCGTGAGCACGACGACCGGCTTGTCGGGCGCCGGCGCGGGGGCGTGGGCCATGGAGGTACCTCGTTCGGGGAGCGGATTCGGAGGGCTGCTGGAGCGCCCGGGACGGCGGAGGGGGCCGGGGTGGCGTGCGGGGCCGTCAGGCCCGGCCGAGCGCGGCGAGCTCGGCCACGACGTCGTGCAGGTGGTCGGCGAGACTGCCGGAACGTCCGGTGCTCTCCCAGCGTTCGCCGGCCGCCCGCAGCGCGGTGAAGGTCGTCAGGGAGCACAGGTCCGCAGCAGCCGGCAGGGGGGCCGTCGCGGCGCGGGCGGCGAAGAGCTCGGTGATGCGCCCGCGGTGCCCCTCGATCCACACGACGTGCCGGGCCAGGAGCCGGGGCTCGGAGTGCATGAGCCCGAACGCCCGGTGCACGCGGCCCGGGTCGCCGACGCGCCCGACGAGCTCGAGCACGAGCCGTTCGACGTCGCCCCAGAAGCTGCCGGTGGGACCGCCCTCGACGAAGGCCAGGACGAAATCCTCGCCGAGCCGCAGGGCGGTCTGGCCCAGCACGGCGTCGTCCTTGGTGTCGAAGTAGTTGAAGAAGGTCCGGGCGCTGATCCCGGCGACGTCGGCGATCTCCTCGACCGTGACCGCGTCCAGGCCGCGATCGAGCACGAGCGACTGCGCGGCGTCGACGATCGCGTCCGCGCGCTCCTGCTTCTTGCGCTCGCGCAAGCCCGGTTCGGTGGTCACGGGAAAAGTTTGCAGCGTGTGCAACTTTGCAGTCAATGCAAGATTTGGGTGACCTACGTCACGCCTCGCCGAACCCGCCCTCCACCAGCCCCACGACGACGGCGACCGCGGCCTGCGCCTGCTGGCCCCGTGAGGTGACGGTCACCACGTCGCCCGCCACGGTCCCGAGGGACATGAGCTGCAGCACGCTCGTGGCGTCCGCACCGTTCACCGTCACCGGCGCGCCGAGGTCCGCCACCGCGCGGGCGACGACGGCGGCCGGACGGGCGTGCAGGCCCAGCGGGTTGCGCACGGTGACGGTCGCGCTCACCTCGTCCACGGCGCCCGACGCCGGCGGGCCCGGCGCGGGCACGGCCTCGCCCGCCGCGCGCGTCGCGGCGATCGCGGGGCTGTCGCCCGTCGCCGCCGTGTCCGCCTCGACGACCTGCCACACCGGGTCCGGACCGATGGACCGCACCGCGCGCTCGGCCGCCTCGGCCACCGCCTCGAGATCCGCGCCCTGCTGCGCGGTCACCGCCGCCGCGACGGCCCCCTCGACGAACGGCGCGGAGACCAGCCGGCTGCGCGAGGGCAGGTCGGCGTCGAGCTCGAACGCCGACTCCACCGTGAGCACCGCCGAGCCGAGATCCGCCAGCACCACCACCGCGTCAGCACTCTCCAACGCTGCCGCCAGCGCCTCCTGCACACGATCCAGGGAGGTACCCAGCCCACCGTCAAGGTCACCGGCCGCGCACCGGACCACGACGTCCGGCGCCATCTGGCCGGCGAGCTCGGCCACGCCGTCGGCCAGCCGCGCCGAGTGCGAGACGAGGACGAGGCCGACGCTCACGCGCCAGGCCCCTGCAGGGCCCTGACGGCGGCCGCCAGCACGATCGCCGTCGAGCGGGCGCCCGGGTCCTCGGTGCCCGCGCTGCGCTCGCCGAGGTACGAGGCCCTGCCCTTGGTCGCCACCCACGGGATCGTCGCCCGCGCGCCGGCCTCCGCGGCGTCCGCGGCCGCACGCCACGTGTCCCCGACGTCGTCGGTGGTGCCCGCCACCCGCTCGGCGGCCTCGGCAGCGGGCTGCCAGGCGTCCACCATGGTCTTCTCCCCCGACGCCGCCTTGCCGCGGGCCACGATGCCCTCGAGCGCGGCGTCCAGCAGAGCGACGACGCCCGAGGCGTCGAGCACGGCCCGGTCGGTCACCTTGGACGCGCGCAGCAGCGCCGTGCCGTACAGCGGTCCCGCGGCGCCGCCGACCGTCGACATCAGGGTCGTGGCCGCCAGCCGCAGCACCTGCCCCACCGTCTCGCGCGGCGCGATGGCCGGGTCGCCCAGGCGCTCGGCCACAGCCCGCAGCCCGCGGTCGAGGTTGACGCCGTGGTCGCCGTCGCCGATGAGGCGGTCCAGCTCCGTCAGATCGTCCCGCGCTGCCGCGACGTCCGCGGCGGCGGTGTGCATCCAGCGTTCGGCCCAGTCGACGTCCAGCACGCTCACCAGCGTAGCGCCGTCGTCCGGACCGGAGCGTCCCACAGCGCGGTCAGCTCCTCGTCGAGACGCAGGACGGTGACCGACGCCCCCTGCATCTCCAGCGACGTCACGTAGCTGCCGACCAGCGAGCGCGTGACCTCGACGCCGCGCTCGACGAGCAGGTCACGGGCACGGGCGTACACGACGTACAGCTCGCTCGACGGAGTGCCGCCCATGCCGTTGACGAAGAGCAGCACCTTCTCGCCCGCTGCGAGGTCCAGGTCCTCCACCACCGGTTCGACCAGCCTCCGCGTGATGTCGAGGGCGCCCGACGCCTGCACCCGGTGCCGACCGGGCTCGCCGTGGATGCCGATGCCCACCTCGACCTCGTCGTCGGCCAGGTCGAAGCTCGGCCGCCCCACGTGCGGGACCGTGCAGGCGCTCAGCGCCACCCCCATCGACCGCACGCGGGACACGACCCGCTCCGCCAGCGCCGTCACGGTGGCCAGGTCGTCACCCCGTGCGGCCGCCGCACCGGCGATCTTCTCCACGGCGAGGGTGCCCGCCACGCCGCGCCGGCCGGCGGTGTACAGCGAGTCCTCCACGGCGACGTCGTCGTTGACGACGACGCTGCTCACCTCGACGCCCTCGGCCTGCGCCAGCTCGATACCGGTCTCGAAGTTGAGCACGTCACCGGTGTAGTTCTTCACCACCGCGAGCACACCCGCGCCGCCGTCCGCCGCGACGATCGCGGCGGCCACCTGGTCCGCCGTCGGCGACGTGAACACCGCTCCCGGGACCGCCGCGTCCAGCATCCCCGCCCCGACGAACCCGGCGTGCAGCGGCTCGTGCCCCGAGCCCCCGCCGCTGATCACCGCCACCTGGCCCGGTGGCGTGCCCGAGGCGCGCACCACGAAGGTCGGGTCCTCGTGGAGCGTCACCTCGTCGGCGTGCGCCTGCGCGAACCCGCGCAAGGAGTCCGTCACGGCTTGTGCCGGGTCGTCCAGCAGCTTCTTCACTCGGACCATCCCCTTCGGTCGTCCCTGGGACCATCCAACACCCGCGGCGGGTCAGTCGCAGAGTGCGCGGCCACCGGGGCGTCAGCCGCGGCCGAGCAGGACCCTGGCGTCCGCGACGGTGATGACCGACCCCGTCACGACGACACCCGTGCCCGTGCCGACGCCGACGACGTCGTCCACCTCGGCCAGGTCCGTCGCGAGCTGCAGGGCTGAGTCGAGCCGTTCAGCCGTGTGCACGCGGTCCTCGCCGAAGATCTCGCGGGCCGTCTCGGCCACCGCGAACGGGTCCGCCGAACGCTCCGAGGAGTTGCGCGTGAGCACCACGTGCGACAGCGCCGGCTCCAGCGCCGCGAGCAGGCCCTCGGCGTCCTTGTCGGCCATGACACCGACCACGCCGACCACCGAGCGCAGGCTGAAGGCCTCGCCCAACGCCGCGACCAGCGCCTCGGCACCGTGCGGGTTGTGGGCGGCGTCGACCAGCACCGTGGGGCTGGAGCGCACCAGCTCGAGGCGTCCCGGCACCGTCACGTCCGCGAAGGACGCCTCCACCACTCCCCCGTCCAGCGCACGACCGCCGAGCATCTGCTCGACGGCCGTCAGCGCCAGCAGGGCGTTGTGCGCCTGGTGCGCGCCGTGCAGCGGCACGAAGACGTCGGTGTACGTCGCCAGCGGCGTGCGCAGCGCCACCATCTGCCCCCCGACGGCGATCTGCCGGTCGGCCACGTCGAGCTCCATGCCCTCGCGCAGCAGCCGGGCGCCGACCGTCGCGGCCCGCTCGGCGAGCACCTCGTCGACCTCCGCGAGCTGCTCGGCCACGACGGCCGTGGCACCCGCCTTGATGATCCCCGACTTCACCTCGGCGATCCGGGCAGGGGTCGACCCGAGCCACTTCTCGTGGTCGACGCTCACCGGCGTGACCACGGCGACCTCGGCGTCGACGGTGTTGGTGGTGTCCCACGTGCCGCCCATGCCGACCTCCAGCACGGCGACGTCGACCGGCGCGTCGGCGAAGGCGGCGAACGCCAGGCCCGTGAGCACCTCGAAGAAGTTCAGCCGGGACTGCCCCGACTCCTCGAGCTCGGCGTCGACCACCTGGACGTACGGGTGGACGTCCTCCCAGACCTCGACGAACCGTGCCGCGCTCAGGGGCTCGCCGTCGACGCAGATGCGCTCGGTCACGCTCGTCAGGTGCGGGGAGGTGAACAGGCCGGTGCGCAGCCCGTGCTCGCGCACGAGCCGCTCGGCCATCCGGGCGGTCGACGACTTGCCGTTGGTGCCGGTGAGGTGGATGGCCCGGAACGACCGCTGCGGGTCGCCGAGCAGCTCCAGCAGGCGGGCCACACGGTCGATGGTCGGCGACACGTCGTGCTCGGGCGCCCGGGAGACGATGTGCGCGTAGACGCGCTCCAGGTCCTCGCGGGCGGCCGCGTCCTCGGCCGCCTCGCGGGCGGCCTTGCGCTCGGCAGCCTTGACCTTCTTCGCGTCGCTCATGCGTCGTCCCCCTCGTGCTTCGTGACGCGGACAGCACGGGACTGCCCGTCGACCCCCGTGACCGTCATCGCGACGGCCAGCGTCTCGCGCATCACCAGCTCACGGTGCGCCTCCACGTCGACCTCGTGCCCGGTCGGGACGTCGAGCTCGAGGGCGATGCGGTCGCTCACCTCGAGCCCGGCGGCCTTGCGGGCATCCTGCACGTCGCGCACGACGTCGCGGGCGTAGCCCTCGGCGCGCAGCGCGTCGTCGAGCGCCAGGTCGAGGACGACGAACCCGCCGCCGGGCAGCACGCTCGCCGCGACGTCCTCGCCCGCCTCCTCGCCGACCACCGTCGTCAGCTCGTACTCCGGCGCGAGCAGCGGGACCTCGCCGTCGGCGGTGGCGACCACGACGCCCCCGGCCTCGTCCTTGTGCCAGGCACCCGACCTGGCGGCCTTGATCACGGCCTGCACGCCGCGCCCCAGGCGCGGGCCGGCAGCGCGGGCGTTGACCGCGAGCCGCTCGGTGATGCCGAACCGCTCGGAGGCCTCGGCGTCGGCGGTCAGCAGCTCCACGGCCTTGACGTTGAGCTCGGAGGTGAGCAGGCCGACGTAGTCCACGAGCGCGGCCGGGTCGGGCACCGCCACGGTGAGGCGTGCCAGCGGCTGCCGCACCCGGAGCTGGTTCGCCTTGCGCAGGGCCAGGGTGGTCGACACGACGGCGCGCACCTCGTCCATGGCCGCGACCAGGGCGTCGTCGCGCACCAGTGCCGGGGAGTTACCCGTGGTCGGCCAGTCGGCCAGGTGCACCGACCGGCCGCCGGTCAGGCCGCGCCAGATCTCCTCGGTCAGCAGCGGCGCGAGCGGCGCCATGACCCGGCAGAGCGCCTCCAGCGCGGTGGACAGGGTGTCGAAGGCGTCGGCGTCCTCGGCCCAGAACCTCGTCCGCTGGGTGCGCACGTACCAGTTGGTCAGCACGTCCAGGTGCTCGCGGACGGTCTCGCAGGCGCCGGAGATGTCGTAGGCGTCGAGCTGCGCGGTGACCGTGACCACGAGGTCGTGCGTCCGCGCCAGGAGGTAGCGGTCCAGGGCCGGGAGCCCTGCCACCCGCTCGGGCGCGACCGGCCTCGCGACGTAGCCTGCGCCGTCGGGCCCGGAGGCGCTGTTCGCGTAGAGGGTGTGGAAGTAGTACGTGCTCCACAACGGCAGCAGCACCTGGCGCACCGCGTCACGGATCCCGTCCTCGGTGACCACCAGGTTGCCGCCGCGCAGGATCGGCGAGGCCATGAGGAACCAGCGCATGGCGTCCGAGCCGTCGCGGTCGAACACCTCGGACACGTCCGGGTAGTTGCGCAGCGACTTGCTCATCTTGCGCCCGTCGGAGCCGAGCACGATGCCGTGCGAGACGGCGGTGCGGAAGGCCGGGCGGTCGAACAGGGCGGTGGCCAGGACGTGCAGCGTGTAGAACCACCCACGCGTCTGGCCGATGTACTCCACGATGAAGTCGCCCGGGTAGTGGTGCTCGAACCAGTCCGCGTTCTCGAACGGGTAGTGCACCTGGGCGTACGGCATCGAGCCGGAGTCGAACCAGACGTCCAGGACGTCCTCGACCCGGCGCATGGTGGACCGGCCCGTCGGGTCGTCCGGGTTCGGGCGGGTCAGCTCGTCGACGAACGGGCGGTGAAGGTCAGGCTCTCCGGCCGCATTGCGCGGCAGCCGGCCGAAGTCACGCTCGATCTCGGCGAAGGAGCCGTAGACGTCGGTACGCGGGTACGCCGGGTCGTCGCTCTGCCACACCGGCACGGGCGACCCCCAGAAGCGGTTGCGGGTGATCGACCAGTCCCGGGCGTTCTCCAGCCACCGGCCGAACTGGCCGTGCTGGATGTGGTCCGGCGTCCAGGAGATCTGCTCGTTCAGCTCGAGCATCCGGTCCTTGATCTTGGTGACCTCGACGAACCACGAGGACACCCCCATGTACATCAGCGGCTGGCGGCAGCGCCAGCAGTGCGGGTAGGAGTGGTCGTAGGACTCGCGGCGCAGCAGGACCGTGCCGGAGCTGACCGAACCGGCGTCGGGCTCGCCGCGGGTGGTGGCCTTGAGGTGGTCGATGATCGGCAGGTTCGCGTCGAAGACCTGCAGCCCGGCGTACTCGTCGACGGGGTGCGTGAACTTCCCGTCGGCGCCCACCGGCATGACCGAGGCCACGCCCTCGCGGTCGCAGACCATCTTGTCGTCCTCGCCGAAGGCACCCGCGGAGTGCACCAGACCGGTGCCGTCCGTCGTCGTGACGAAGTCCGCGGCCACGACCCGATGGGCCCGCTCGCGCCCCTCGTAGTAGGAGAACGGCGGACGGTAGACGGCCTCGAGCAGGTCGGCTCCCGTGAGGCGGCCCACGACGCGGGGCTCGTCCGCGCCCTCGTCGGTCAGCTCGCGGGCGTAGTGGCCCAGGCGCGCCTCGGCGAGCACGTAGCGCTGCGCCTCCCCGGTGTACGTGGACTCCACGACCACGTAGTCGATGTCCTCGCCCACCATGACCAGCAGGTTGGACGGCAGGGTCCACGGCGTCGTGGTCCACACGAGGAGCTTGTCGCCGGGGCGCACGGCGTCCGAACCGCCGTCGGGCACCGAGACCACCTCGAAGCCGACGGTCACCGCCGGGTCCTGGCGGTTCTGGTAGACGTCGTCGTCCATGCGCAGCTCGTGGTTGGACAGCGGCGTCTGGTCGTTCCAGCAGTACGGCAGCACCCGGAAGTCGGAGTACACCAGGCCCTTGCGGTAGAGCTCGGAGAACGCCCACATGACCGACTCCATGTAGTCGGGGTTCAGGGTGCGGTAGTCGTGGTCGAAGTCGACCCAGCGCGCCTGCCGGGTGACGTAGTCGCGCCACTCGGAGGTGTACTTCAGCACCGAGCTGCGGCAGGCGTCGTTGAACGTCGAGATGCCGAGCTCGAGGATCTCGTCCTTGGTCTTGATGCCGAGCTGGCTCATGGCCTCGAGCTCGGCGGGCAGGCCGTGGGTGTCCCAGCCGAACCGGCGCTCGACACGCTTGCCGCGCATCGTCTGGTAGCGGGGCACCACGTCCTTGGCGTAGCCCGTCAGCAGGTGGCCGTAGTGCGGCAGGCCGTTGGCGAACGGCGGGCCGTCGTAGAACACGAACTCGTTGTCGCCGTCCTGCCCGGCGTCGTTCTTGTCCACCGAGGCGCGGAACGTGTCGTCCGACGCCCAGTAGGCCAGGACGTCCTGCTCGATCTCGGGCAGTCGCGGGGAGGCGGGGATGCCGAACGCCTCGCCGGGGGTGCTCCCGGACGACGGGACGGAGCGGTGCAACGGGTAGGCCATGGGTGGGCTCCTGGGACGAGCGACGGGTACGACGACGGCACTGCGGCACGAGGACGACGTCGGCTCGCCCGCCGCCCGGTTCTCGGACGTCGCGCGGACCGTGCCGCGGTACCACCCCGCTTGCGGACCCCTCACGTCGAGGATCGGGGTCCACCACTCGTTGACGGCTGTGACGGGCCTGCCCGTCCGGTTCTACTGGGAGCGACGAGTCGCTCTGTTCTTCCGGAGGCTCACCGGTGATGGCCGGGTCGACGCCTGTGCTGTCGATGATAGCGAGCCCGTGCAAACCGCCGGTCAGCCGGCGGAGACCAGGCCGCCCGCACCGGCACCCAGCAGCTCGCCGGGGCGCACGGGCGCCCTGAGGCCGCGAGCAGCAGCGAGACGGCACTGCCCTGCACGACGGGACCGGCACCGAGGCACCGGTCGGCGTCCACGGCTTGAAGGCGCAGCATCCCGAGCGGACGCCGGACGTCTCACCAGGACAGACCGGTTGTCGCCGCCGTCCTCCTCGCCGCCGAGGCCAGTAGTCCGTACGCTTTGCCCGACATCCGACGACTTCGAAGGGGCTCCTGCCGATGACGACGCCCGCGCTGACTCTCCGGCGGGACGGCGTGAGCCTCGCCGTCACCGACCGCGGCGGCGACGGCCCGCCGGTGGTCCTGCTGCACGGCCTGGCAGGCAGCTCGCGCGAGCTCCTGCCGACCGCGGACGCGCTCACCGACCGCTTCCACGTGCTCCTGGTCGACCAGCGCGGTCACGGACGCAGCAGCCGGCGGCCCCGCGACGTCTCCCGCGAGGCGTTCGTCGCCGACGTCGTCGCGATGATCGAGGAGCTGGACGCCGGCCCGGTGCGCCTCGTCGGACAGTCGATGGGAGCGCACACGGCCTTCCTCACCGCCTCCGCCCGCCCCGACCTGGTCGACCGTCTCGTCATGCTCGAGGGGCACGTCGCCGGTGACGATCCCGGCGCGGCGCGTGCGATCGGTGAGTTCTTCGCGTCCTGGCCGTCCGTCTTCGCCGACGAGGCGGCGGCACGAGCCTTCCTCGGAGAGTCCCCGCTCGCGGACGCCTGGATCGCCGACCTCGAGAGGACCGTCGGGGGGCTGCGCCGGCGGTTCGACGCCGACGTCATGGAGGCCGTGATCGCAGCGGTCCACGTCCCCCGGTGGGACGAGTGGGCGGCCCTGACCACACCGACGCTCGCCATCTTCGCCGATGACGGCCTGTTCACCGCGCAGGCCAAGGACGAGCTGATCCGTCGCCGCCCCTTGACCCGACGGGTCGACCTCGCCGGTGCGGGCCACGACGCCCACCTCGACGCGCGCGACGACTGGATCGCCGTGCTGCGTGACTTCCTGGGTCAGGAGCTGACGACCGGGAGCCGCGCCGCCTCCCACTCCAGCACGCCGTCGGCCAGCCGCCGGACGACGCGGCCCCGGTCACGCAGCGTCCGCACGGCGTCGTGGGCCAGGACGCAGTAGGGGCCGCGGCAGTAGGCGACGACCTCTGTCCCGGTGGGCAGCTCGTCGAGGCGTTCGGCCAGCTCGTCGTACGGGATCGACACGGCCCCGGGCAGGTGCCCGCCGGCGTACTCCTCGGCCGGGCGCACGTCCAGCAGGGTGACGCTGCCCTCGTCGAGACGACGGAGCAGCTCGTCGCGGCCGATCTCCTCGGTGTCGTCCGGCCCGAGGAAGGCCTCGGCAGCCGGCGACAGACCAGGTGACCTGGCCTCGGCAGCGCGCTGCAGCTGCAGGTACAGCCCGGCGACGTCGGGGCCGGCGAGCCGGTAGTAGACGCGGGTCCCCTCTCGTCGGGTCGCGACGAGGTTCGCCCGACGGAGCGCCTGCAGATTGGCCGAGACGGTCGTGAGGTTCATGCCCGACGTCGCCGCGAGCGCCTCGACGGAGCGCTCGCCCTGGGCGAGCAGGTCGACGAGCTCGAGGCGCTTGGCGTTGCCGAGCGCCCGCGCCACGTGCGCGAACTGGTCGAACAGCAGCTCCTTCTCCTCGCGCCGACCCATCGTCGTCTCCCTCGCTCTGCCGCACCGGACGCGCGCGTGCCTGCCAGGAACCGTCGAGTTCCCGTCGCCCGTCGGTTCGTCGTGGACAGGCGCCCCGTTCGTCGCCTACCGTTGAATCCACTATTCCATGGATCTTTGGAGAATGAAATGGGCGCACGCCCCGACCCCACCGCGGTCGACGACGCCGCGCCGCCCACGACGGTGCCCGACGCCCAGCAACGCCGGACGGTCCTCGTCCTCGTCCTCGCGCAGGTCCTCTCTGGTGCCGGGCTCGCCGCCGGGATCACCGTCGGCGCCCTGCTGGCTGCCGACATGCTCGGGGCGACCAGCTTCGCCGGGCTGCCCGCCGCGCTGTTCACCGCAGGGTCTGCGGCGGCCGCGCTCCTGGTCGGCCGCTTCTCCCAGCGGTGGGGCCGCCGCACCGGCCTGACCTTCGGCTACCTCACGGGGGCTGTCGGCGCGGCGGGCGTCGTCGTCGCAGCCGTGCTCGACGACGTCGTGCTGCTCTTCATCTCCTTCGCCGTCTACGGGGCAGGCACCGCGACGAACCTGCAGGCCCGGTACGCGGGCGCCGACCTCGCGGCGCCCGAACGACGCGGACGAGCCGTCTCCACGGTGCTGGTCGCGACCACGGTGGGCGCCGTCGCCGGCCCCAACCTCGTCGGCGTGATGGGCGACCTCGCAGCCGGCTGGGGCATCCCGCCGCTCGCCGGGCCGTTCCTCCTCGGCGGCGTCGCCTACGCCGCGGCAGGCGTCGTGCTGTGGGTGCTGCTGCGACCGGACCCGCTGCTGCTCGCCCGCGAGCGGGCCCAGCGCGCCGCCGTCGCGGCGCGACCCGCACCCCACCCCGTCGCCCCGTCGGAGCCCGGCTCGACGGCGACGGTCGCGCCAGCGTCCACGCCGGTCGAGCCCACCGACCGCCAGGTGCGCCGCACCGTGCTGCTCGCCGGGACGATCATGGTGCTCACCCAGGGCGTCATGGTCGCCATCATGACGATGACGCCCATCCACATGCAGCACCACGGGCACGCCGTGGCCACCGCGGGGTTCGTGATCGCCGTGCACGTCGGGATGATGTACCTGCCCTCGCCCCTGTCGGGGTGGCTGACCGACCGCTTCGGACCGATCCGCGTGGCCGTCGCGGCCGCGGCCACGCTCCTGGCCGCAGGGCTGGTCTCGGCGTTCGTCCCGCCGTCGTCGGTGGCCGGCCTGGCCGTCGGCCTGGGCCTGCTCGGGCTCGGCTGGAGCCTCGGGCTGGTCTCGGGCACCGCCCTGCTCACCACGTCGGTGCCCCTGGCGACCCGGGCTCGCACGCAGGGGTCGGTGGACCTGGCCGTGGCGCTCGCCGGAGCGGCGGGCGGGCTCGGGTCCGGGTTCGTCGTCGCCGGGTCCAGCTTCGCGGCCCTCTCCCTCGGCGGGGGCCTGCTCGCGCTGCTCGTGCTGCCGGTCATCGCCTTTGCCGGCCGCGCACCGCACCGAACGTCTCGGTCCGGAGCGGCATGACACCGCGACGTCAGACGCCCGTGCGGGCGATCTTCGTGTTGTGCACCTGCGCCCGGGGCCGGATCACCATGAGGTCCAGGTTGACGTGCGGCGGCCGGGTCAGGGCGTACGCGATGGCGTCGGCGACGTCGTCGGCCTGCAGCGGCTGGTAGCCCTCGTAGACGGCCGCGGCCTTCTCGGCGTCGCCGTCGAACCGCACCAGCGAGAACTCCTCGGTGGCGACCGCGCCCGGGGCGATCTCGACGACCCGGACCGGCTCGCCGGCGAGCTCCCAACGCAGGGTCGTGGACAGCATCCGCTCGCCGTGCTTGGCCGCGGTGTACCCGGCACCGCCCTCGTAGGCACCGTGCGCGGCAGTCGAGGTGACGACGACGACGTCGGCGCCGCCCCCCTCCGCGCCTCCGCGACGCTCGGCCGCCGCCCGCAGCAACGGCAGCACGGCCTTCGTGACGCGCAGGGTGCCGAGGACGTTCAGCTCGTACATGTGCCGCCACTGGTCGACGTCGGCGTCCTCGACCCGGTCGAGGCCGAACGCGCCCCCGGCGTTGTTCACCACGCCGTCGAGCCCGCCGGTCTCGCTCAGGTGGGCGACCAGGGAGTCGACGGCGTCGTCGTCGGTGACGTCCAGCGGGTAGGCCTCGGCGCCGGTCTCGGCCGCGAGCGCCTCGAGCCGGTCGGCACGCCGTGCCGCGGCGACGACGTCGAACCCCTCGGCGCGCAGACGACGGACGGTGGTGGCGCCGATGCCGGACGAGGCGCCGGTGACCAGGATGCGGCGTGCGGGCGCGGGGGTGGTGCTCATCGGATCTCCTCGGTGGTGCGATGGTGGCCGATGGTGGCGGGCCAGGACGGCGGCTCAGGTCGTGACGTCGCGCAGGACGCCCGCGAGGATCCCGAGGCCCTCGCGGGCCTCATCCTCGCCGATGATGCACGGCGGCACGACGTGCACGCGGTTCTCGGCCACGAACGGCAGCAGGCCGCGCTCCAGGCACAACCCCTTGATCCGGGCCATCACGGTGGGGGGCAGGGGGGCGCGTGAGTCCTGGTCGGCCACGAGCTCGAGGGCCCAGAAGACGCCGGTCCCCCGCACCTCGCCCACGAGCGGGCACCCGGCCGCGATCTCGGCGAGGCCTGGACCGAGCACGTCGCGGCCGATGCGGGCCGCGTTCTCGACCACGCCGTCGGACTGCATCGCGTCGAGCGTCGCGACGATCGCGGCCATCGCCAGCGGGTGGCCGGAGTAGGTGAGCCCGCCGGGGAACACCTGCTCGTCGAAGGTGGCGGCGATCTCGGCGCTGACGAGCACGCCGCCGGCCGGCACGTAGCCGGAGTTGACCCCCTTGGCGAAGGTCACCAGGTCCGGGACGACGTCGTGCTGCAAGAAGGCGAACCACGAGCCCGTCCGGCCGAACCCGGCCATCACCTCGTCGAGGACGAGCACGATGCCGTACCGGTCGCAGATCTCGCGGACGCCGGCGAGGTAGCCGGGCGGCGGGACGAGCACGCCGGCGGTGCCGGGGATCGTCTCCAGCAGGATCGCCGCGACCGAGGCGGCCCCCTCGGCGACGACGACGCGCTCGAGGTGCTGCAGGGCGCGCTCGCACTCCTGCGCCGGCGAGTCGGCCCAGAAGTCGGACCGGTACAGGTACGGCCCGAACGCGTGGACGTGACCCCGCGCGTACTCGTTCGGCACGCGCCGCCAGTCTCCCGTGGCGACGACGGCGGCGCCCGTGTTGCCGTGGTAGGAGCGGTAGGCGGAGACCGCCTTGTCGCGCCCGGTGTGCAACCGGGCCATGCGGACGGCGTTCTCGTTGGCGTCGGCGCCGCCGTTGGTGAAGAAGACCTTGCGGAACGCGGCGGGCGCGAGTGCCAGGATGCGCTCGGCGGCCTCGGCGCGGGTGGCGTTGGCGGTGGCCGGCGAGACGGTCGTCAGCAGGTCCGCCTGCTCCTTGATCGCCGCGACGACGGCGGGGTGCTGATGGCCGATGTTGGTGTTGACGAGCTGGCTGGAGAAGTCCAGCCAGGTGGTCCCGGCATGGTCCCAGACCCGGCAGCCCGCACCACCGGCGACGACGAAGGACGGCAGGTGCGCCTGGGCGGACCAGGAGTGCAGCACGTGGCGGTGATCGGCTGCAAGGACCGCGGCGTCGAGGTCGGCGCCGGTGAGGGGGGCGGTGTCCACTGGGGTTCCTTCCGTGGGACCGACGGGGGTGGGCGGACGAGGGGCCGGGCGTGGCGCCACCGAGGGGGTGCGGCGCCACGCCCGGTGCCCGGGGTGCTACTCGCCGCCCTCGAGGAGGGTGACGTCGATCGGTGCGAAGTCCTCGCCCAGGACGTCGATGCCGTCCTCGGTGAGCTCGGCGAGCGCCTGCTCGACGTAGTCGTTGGAGTAGGCCGTCTCCGGCGGCTCGGAGGTGATGATGCTGGCGCCGGTCTCGTTCTGCGTACCCATCGCGATGTCGACCGTCTGCTCCCACTGGTCGGCGTTGATCGTGCCGACGCCCGAGGTCGAGGGCCAGATGAGCTTGTTGACCTCGTTGGTCTGCCAGAGCTGGTGGCTCTGGCCGAGCGTGGAGCCGGCGGCGGTGACGATGCCGGCTGCCGCCTCGGCGTCGTCGCGGGCGTAGGCCCATCCCTGGAGCGAGGCCTTGATGAACTTCACGGTGGTCTCGGCGTAGGCGTCGTCCTCGGCCAGCCGCGCGGTGTCGGCCCAGATGGCGTCCTGCAGCATGGCGGTGCCGACGTCGTTCCAGTCGATGACGGTCAGGTCCTCCGGCTGGTAGAGCTCCCCGGTGTCGGGGTTCACGGTCTCCAGCACCTGCGCGTACTCGTTGTACGTCATCGCCTGCGCCGCATCGATGTCTCCGGCGAGGAACCCGTTCATGTCGAAGGCCTGCTGCACCAGGGAGATGTCGCTCGAGGTGTCCAGGCCCGCCTCCTGCATCCCGGCGAACAGCTCCCACTCGTTCCCGTAGCCCCAGGAGCCGACGTTCTTGCCCGCGAGGTCCTCCGGTCCCGAGATGCCCGAGTCCGCGAACGCGATCTGCAGCGTCCCGGAGCGCTCGAACACCTGGGCGACGTTCGTCACCTCGGTGCCCTGCTCGATGGAGCCGAGCACCTTGGGCACCCAGGAGATCGCGTAGTCGGCGTCGCCGGCGGCGAGGACGTCGATCGGGACGGTGTCGGTGCCGGCCTCGACGATCGTGACGTCGAGTCCTTCGTCCTCGTAGTAGCCCTGGTCGAGCGCCGCGTAGTAGCCGGCGAACTGCGCCTGCGCCACCCACTGCAGCTGCAGGGTGACGGGCGTCAGCCCGTCGCCCGAGCCGACGTCGGCCGACTCGGCCTCGCCGGCACAGGCCGACAGGGCGAGCGCGGCGGTGGTCGCCATCGCACCGATCCCGAGGGTGGTGCGCGCTGTGTGCTTCATGTTCCGTTCCTCTCGTGGTCGTTCAGGGTCGCTGGCGGAGGTTCCCGCGGTGGAGCACACCGCGCTCGAGGGCGAGCGTGGCGCAGAAGAAGACGAGGCCGATGACGACGGCCCCGACGACGTAGGCCCAGGCGAGCGGGTAGTTGCTCGACGACACGGCAGAGGTGATCGCCTTGCCGAGCCCGTCCACCGGACCGCCGAAGTACTCGGCGACCAGGGCGGAGATGACGGCCACGGACGCCGCGACCCGCAGCCCGGAGAAGAAGAACGGCAGCGCTCCGGGGAGGGTGACCACCCGTGTCGCCTGGCGGCGGGTCGCCGCGTAGACCCGCATGAGGTCACGGTGGACCGGCGTGACCGTCCGCAGGCCCCGCAGCGTGTTGACGTAGACCGGGACGAACGACACGATCGCGGCCACGACGACCCGTGCGGTCTGCGCGTTCGCGCCGAACATCGTGTACAGCACCGGGGCCAGCGCCACGATCGGCACGACGGCGGCCGCGGCGACGAGCGGCGCGGTCATCTCGTCCACCACCCGCACGGCGGCGGACACCGCGGCGGCCAGCAGCGCCACGGCCACACCGATCACCAGTCCCCAGAAGGCGTTGCGAGCCGTCGACCAGCTCGCCGCCGCGATCACCGCGGCGTGGTCCACGAGCTGCTCGCCGATCGCGGTGGGGCTCGGCACGACGAACGGCCGGAGCTCCAGGCCGATCACGGTCGCCTGCCACGCCAGCAGCGCCACGACACCGAGCAGGACGGGCGCGAGAACCTCACGCCACCGGCCGGCCGCCCTCACCGCTGGTCCACCCCGCGCGCGGTGCCGTCGGCGGGGTCCGTGCCGTGGAGCGCCTCGCGCACGGCCCGCACCCGGTCGAAGAACTGGTCGTCCTCGCGCAGCTCCTCGGTCCGGTCACCGGCGCTGCCGAGCGCGACCGGCACGATCTCGCGGACCCGGCCCGGCCGGGCGGACATCACGACGACCCGGTCCGAGAGGTACACGGCCTCGGGGATGGAGTGGGTGACGAAGACGACGGCGGCACCGGACTCCGCCCGCAGCCTCAGCAGCTCCGTCTGGACGTGCTCACGGGTCATCTCGTCGAGCGCGCCGAACGGCTCGTCCATGAGCAGCAGGCTGGGGCTCTCGGCGAGCGCCCGGGCGATCGCGACCCGCTGCTGCATCCCGCCCGAGAGCTGGTCCGGGCGGTGGTCGGCGAAGTCGGCGAGACCGACGAGCCCGAGCAGCTCTGCGGCCCGGGCACGTCGCGCAGCGCGACCGGTGCCGTGCAGCTCGAGCGGGAGCTCGACGTTGGCCCGGACCGATCGCCAGGGCAGCAGGCCGGCCTGCTGGAACGCGATGCCGAAGTCATGGTTCTGCCGCGCCACGTGCGGCGGCCTGCCGAAGACCGTCAGCTCGCCGCCGGTCGGCCGGTCGAGGTCGGCGATCAGGCGCAGGAGCGTCGACTTGCCGCACCCGGACGGGCCGATGAGCGAGACGAACTCCCCTGCCCGCACGGTGAGGTCGACGTCCGAGAGCGCCACCACGTCGCCCGACCGCGAGGCGAACCGACGGCTGACGCCGCGCACCTCGACCGCGGCCGCGGCTGCCGTGGCGGCGGAGCCGTCCGGTGGGCCGACCGGCTCGACGGGACCGGACCGGGCGGACCGGCTGGTGGGGGCGGTGGCACTCATGAGACCTCCGAGACGCGGTAGCGGTCCAGGGCACGGGAGAGCAGGACGCACACGCCCGCGGCGACGAGGCCGACGACGACGGCGCCGGCGATGGGCGACCACTGCTTGGCCGGGTCGGCGCTCGCGCTGGCGCCGAACTCGACGATCATGCGGCCGATGCCGCCGCGCAGGCCGATGGAGACCTCGGCGACGACGGCGCCGACGACGGCGTTGGCTGCGGCCAGGCGCACGGCGGGCAGCAGGTGGGGCACCGCGGCGGGCAGCCGCAGCGTGGAGTAGGTGCGCCACCAGCCCACCCCGTAGGACCGCAGCAGGTCGACGTGGACGGCGTCGGGCGAGGACAGCCCGCGCAGCGCCCCGACGGAGACCGGGAAGAACGCGAGGTAGGAGGCGATGACGGCCACCGACATCCAGTCCTGCCAGGCGAACGCGCCGATCTCGAGCTGGCTCCCCCAGCGGCGCACCAGCGGGGCGAGCGCGATGAGCGGGACGGTCTGGCTGAGCACGACCCACGGCAGCAGGGCGGACTCCGCCGTGCGGAACCTCTGCATGAGGGTCGCCGTGAGCAGACCGACGGTCACGCCGATCACCCAGCCCACCGCGGCGACCCCGAGCGTGAACGCCGCGGCCTGCCCCACGGCGAGCCACAGCGGGTCGGCCCCGGGGGCGGACGTCACCGGCGCGGCCGCCCGGGCCGCCATGTCCCACAAGTGCGGCATGGCGACGTCGTTCGCGCGCGGCAGCACCGTCATCCCGGCGACGACCACGCCGTCGTCGGGCGCGAGGAGCTTGTACCCCTCCCACAGCGCGACCAGGGAGATCACCCCGGCGGTACCGGTGAGGACCTGGCGTCTCATGCGCTCGCCGCCACCAGCTCGCGCATCGCGGGGATGACGCGCTCGCCGTAGGTGCGCAGCGTGTCGTCCTTGTTGTCGTGCTGCAGGTAGGCGGCGAACTGGGTGACGCCCAGGTCGCGCAGCGCCTCCAGCTTGGCGACGTGCTCCGCGGGCGAGCCGAGCACGCAGAACCGCTCGACGATCTCGTCGGGGACGAACCGGGTGTGGGTGTTCCCGGCCCGGCCGTGCTCGTTGTAGTCGTACCCCTCGCGGTCGCGGACGTAGTCGGTCAGGGCCTTCGGGATCGCCGAGTCCGTGCCGTACCGCGACACGATGTCCGCCACGTGGTTGCCGACCATGCCGCCGAACCACCGGCACTGCTCACGCATGTGGGCGCGCGCCGCCGGGGAGGCGCCGTCGCCGGTGTAGGCCGGCGCCGCGACGCAGAACGCGACCTCGTCCGGGTCACGTCCGGCGGCCTCCGCCGAGTCGCGCACCGCGCGGATCATCCAGGCGGCGATGTCCGGGTCGGCGAGCTGCAGGATGAAGCCGTCCCCCACCTGCCCCGTCAGCGCGAGCGCCCGCGGCCCGTAGGCGGCCACCCAGACGTCCAGCACCGAGCCCTTGCTCCACGGGAACTGCACCGTGCGGTCGCCGAGCTCGACCGGCCGGGAGTTGCCGAGCTCGCGGATGACGTGGACGGCGTCGCGCAGCGTGGCCAGGTTCGACGGCCGTCCGTTGAGGGTGCGTACCGCGGAGTCGCCCCGACCGATCCCGCAGATGGTGCGGTTGCCGTACATGTCGTTGAGGGTGGCGAACAGCGAGGCCAGGACCGTCCAGTCCCGGGTCGCGGGGTTGGTGACCATCGGGCCCACCGTGATCCGGCGGGTGGCGGCGAGCATCGCCGAGTAGATGACGAACGGCTCCTGCCACAGCAGGTGCGAGTCGAAGGTCCACGCGTAGTCGAAGCCGTGGTTCTCGGCCTGGCGGGTGAGCTCGACGACGCGCGAGGCGGGCGGGTCGGTCTGGAGGACGACACCGAAGTCCATGAGGAATCTCCTGAGGTTGGTCGGCGGGTGCCGTCAGACGAGGTACTGGGTCAGGTCACGCTTGACGTACCGGCCGTGGCCGACCTCGCCCACGAAGGCGTCGTCCTGGACGATCACGCGGCCACGGGACAGGACCGTGTCGACGTGCCCGTCGATCTCGTAGCCCTCCCAGGCCGAGTAGTCCATGTTCATGTGGTGGGTCTTGCCCACCCCGATGCTGGTGTGCCCGGCGGGGTCGTAGACGACGACGTCGGCGTCGGCGCCCGGGGCGATGACGCCCTTGCGCCCGTACATGCCGAACATCCGCGCCGGGGTGACGGAGGTGATCTCGACCCAGCGCTCGAGACTGATCCGGCCGGTGACGACGCCCTGGTACATGAGGTCCATCCGGTGCTCGACCGAGCCGATGCCGTTGGGGATCTTCGAGAAGTCCCCCGTGCCCAGCTCCTTCTGGTCGGCCATGCAGAAGGGGCAGTGGTCGGTCGAGACGAGCTGCAGGTCGTTGGTGCGCAGCGCCTGCCACATGTGGTCCTGGTGGCCCTCGGCCCGCGAGCGCAGCGGCGTCGAGCACACCCACTTGGCGCCCTCGAAGTCGCCCCACTGCTCGCTGCGGGCGCCGAGCTGCTCCTCCAGCGACAGGTACAGGTACTGCGGGCACGTCTCGCCGAACACGTTCTGGCCGCGGTCGCGGGCGAGCGCGATCTGCTCGACGGCCTGCTTGGCGGAGACGTGCACCACGTACAGCGGCGCGCCGGTCAGGTCGGCGAGCATGATCGCTCGCGACGTCGCCTCGGCCTCCGCCTGCCAGGGTCGGGTCGTGCCGTGGAAGAACGGCGAGGTGTTGCCCGCGGCGAGCGCCTGCTGCACCAGGACGTCGATGACGGCGCCGTTCTCCGCGTGCATCATCATCATCGCGCCGTTGTCGGCCGCCTTCTGCATGGCCCGCAGGATCTGGCCGTCGTCGGAGAGGAAGACCCCTTTGTAGGCCATGAACAGCTTGAAGCTGGTCACGCCCTCGTCGATCAGCTCGTCCATGGCCTGCAGGGAGGAGTCCTGCACGTCCGAGAGGATCTGGTGGAACCCGTAGTCGACGGCACAGCTCCCGGCGGCCTTCTCGTGCCAGAGCGCGTACTGGTCGAGCACGTTCTGCTCCGGGTACTGGACGACGAAGTCGACGATCGTCGTCGTCCCGCCCCAGGCGGCCGCCGTCGTCCCGGTGGCGAAGGTGTCCGAGGCGAACGTGCCGCCGAAGGGCATCTCCATGTGGGTGTGCGCGTCGATGCCGCCCGGCACCACGTACTTGCCGGTCGCGTCGATCACCGTGTCCACGCTGGCCGCGAGGTCCACGCCGAGGGCCGTGGAGCCCGGGTCGAGCAGGGCGACGACCTTCTCGCCGTCGATCAGGACGTCGGCACGGGAGCGGCCGGACGCGTTGACGACGGTCCCGCCGGTGATGAGGGTCTTCATGGGGGCCTCCAGGGCTGGCAGGTCGCGGTGGGTGCCGGTCAGGGAGCCGAGATCGGCCCGTAGGCGTCGGGCCGGCGGTCGCGGAAGAACTGCCAGCGCTCGCGCACCTCGCGGATCTGGCCCAGGTCGAGGTCACGGATGACGAGCTCGTCCTCGGTGGCGCTGGCGACGTCACCCACGTAGTTGCCGTCCGGTCCCACGGCGTAGGAGCTGCCGTAGAACGCCACCGCCTCGTCGCCGTACTCGTTGTCCTCCCGGCCGACCCGGTTGTTCGCGACGACGAAGATGCCGTTCGCGGCGGCGGCCGCCGGCTGCTCGATCTCCCACAGCCGGTTGGAGACGCCGGGCGCGGTCGCGTTCGGGTTGAAGACGATCTCGGCACCGTTCAGCGCGAGCACACGCCAGCCCTCCGGGAAGTGCCGGTCGTAGCAGATGTTGACGCCGATCCTGCCGACCGCCGTCTCGAAGACCGGGTAGCCGAGGTTGCCGGGACGGAAGTAGAACTTCTCCCAGAATTTCGGCAGGTGCGGGATGTGGTGCTTGCGGTACTTGCCGAGGTAGGTGCCGTCCGCGTCGATCACCGCCGCGGTGTTGTAGAGCACCCCGGGCTGCTCCTCCTCGTAGACCGGGAGCACCATGACGACACCCAGCTCCTTGGCCAGCGCGGCGAACCGGTCGACCGTCGGGCCCGGCACCGACTCGGCGTAGTCGTAGTACTCCGTGTCCTGGGTGATCCCGAAGTAGGGCCCGTAGAACAGCTCCTGGAACGCGACGACCTGTGCGCCCTGCGAGGCCGCCTCCCGCGCCCACTGCTCGTGCAGGGCGATCATCGACTCCTTGTCACCGGTCCACCGGGCCTGGGTGAATGCGACGCGTACCACGCTCATGTCTACGACCTTCCGAAGATCCGTCGCGGTCGGCCGGGCCTCCCACGAGATGACGACGAACGTGACTCTGTGGCTTGAACATTTCTGCGGCGTAACCCTGGGTTTCGATGCCGGGTCCATCGGGGTCGGCCACGTAAACACTGCGGTTCCGGGCCTCACGGGCAGGCACGATGACCGCATGGAGCCCTCCTACGACGCCGCCCGGATCGCCGCCGAGGTCGCCGAGCGCAGCCCTCGCGGCATCGCCGCCTCGCTCTCGCGTCTCGTCCGTTCCGGCGCGCTGCGCACCGGGGACCGGTTGCCGACCGTGCGCGACCTGGCCCGCGAGCTGGGGGTCAGCCCGGCGACGGTCAGCGGCGCGTTCCAGGCGATGTCCGCCGTCGGGCTCGTCACCTCGCGCGGCCGGGCGGGGACCTCCGTCCTGCCCGCCCCGCGCAGCTGGCTGCCACCTCGCTACCGGTCCATGGCGGCCGACGCCGGCGCCCCGGCCGACCAGGCGGGCGCGGCTCCCGGTGCACCGCGCGTCGACCTGTCCAGCGGCACCCCCGACGCCGACCTCCTGCCCCGACTCGGTCCGGCGCTCGCACGTGCCGCCCACCACGTTCCGGCGGCCGACACCAGCAGCTATCTCGAGTCGCCTGTGCTGCCCGAGCTGGAGACCCTGACGCGTGAGACGTGGCCCTTCAGCCCGCAACGCGTCACCGTCGTCGACGGCGCGCTCGATGCGATCGGCCGCACGCTGGAGCAGGTCGTCGGGTTCGGCGACCGCGTCGCCGTCGAGGACCCCGGCTTCCCCCCGACGTTCGACCTTCTCGACCAGCTCGGCCTGGAGCGTGTGCCGCTGGAGCTCGACGAGCGCGGGGTACGTCACCGGTCTCTGGCGGCGGCCCTCGGCCGGGGGGTGCGAGCCGTCGTGCTCCAGCCTCGGGCGCAGAACCCGACCGGGCGCAGCCTGACCCCCACCCGGGCACGTGAGCTGGCCGGTCTGCTCCGACGGCTCGGTCCCGGCGTCGCCGTCATCGAGGACGACCACTCCGGCCTGATCTCCTCCGCGCGGGACGTCAGCCTCGGGTCGTACCTGCCGGACCAGGTGGTGCACGTGCGCTCCTACTCCAAGTCGCACGGCCCCGACCTGCGGATCGCCGCCGTCGGCGGACCGGCACGGGTCCTCGATCCGCTCGTGGCCCGGCGGATGCTCGGCCCGGGCTGGACCAGCCGTCTGCTGCAGCGTGTCCTGGTGGACCTGCTGACGGACTCCACGGCGGTCGCGGCCGTGGAGCACGCCCGCCGGATGTACTTTGCGCGTCAGCGCGGGTTCGTCGCTGCACTCGCCCGCCAGGGCCTCGACGTGCAGGCCGGCGACGGCGTGAACCTGTGGCTCGCGGTCGACGACGAGGCCACCGCGCGGACCCGCCTCGAGGCCGCAGGGGTCCGCGTCGCGGTGGGCGCACCGTTCCGCGCCGGTCGCGCGCACGCTGGTCGGGCGGACGGGCACCTTCGACTGACGGTCGGGATGCTGCGCGACGACCCTGGACCGGTCGCCCGCGCCGTGGCGCTCGCCGTGCGCCCCTGAGGCGCTACCGTGACGCCGTGACCGTCACCCAGGCCGTGCTGGCCTTCGTCGTCGTGGCCGGGCTGCTGACCGTCATCCCCGGCATGGACACCGCGCTCGTGCTCCGCAGCACGCTGACGCGTTCGCGCCGGCACGGCGTCGCGGCCCTCGGCGGCATCCAGGTCGGCACCCTGCTGTGGGGGGCTGCCGCGGCCGGTGGAGCCGCGGCGCTGCTCGCCGCGAGCCAGACGGCGTACCGCGTGCTGACGATCGCCGGCGCCGTCTACCTCGTGTGGATGGGCGTGTCGATGATCGCGGCCTCTCTGCGCCGGCGCGTCGAGGACGGCGCCGTCGGGGCACCCCCACCCGCGTCGGGCCGATGGCGGCACTTCGGTCTGGGTCTGGGCACGAACCTGATGAACCCCAAGGTCGGCGTCTTCTACGTGGCGGCCATCCCGCAGTTCACACCTGCCGGGGTGAACCCGTTGCTCATGGGGCTGCTGCTCGCCACCGTGCACTGCGTGCTCGGCACGCTCTGGCTCTCGGCGGTCCTGCTCGGTGCCGGCGTCGCCGGGCCACGTCTGCGCCGCTCGGGTGCCGTGCGCTGGCTCGACCGGGTCACCGGAGGGTTGCTCGTCGCCTTCGGTGCCCGGCTCGCGTTCGAGGCGCGCGCCTGACCTGCCGCGCCCGTCCGGGGAGAGGTCAGCCGACGCTGACCTGCACGGAGTGCCAGCCGGTGGCGCCGTCGGGGGCGGGCGGCGCCTGGTCGCTCGTCTGGACCTCGCCGTCGGCGTCGGTGGCCCGCACCGTGATCGTGTGGTCGCCGGGCGGCGCGTCCCACACGTACCGCCACTGCCGCCACGTGTCCGGTCCGACGGTGTCGGCGACCTCGGCGGCCTGCCACGGGCCGTCGTCGATGCTGACCTCGACCGCGTCGATGCCGGTGTGCTGCGCCCAGGCGACGCCGGCAACGACCACCTCGCCGGCCCCGACGGAGCCCGAGCGCGGCACGTCGATGCGCGACTGCAGCTTCACCGGACCGAGGGCCGACCAGCCGCGCGGCGTCCAGTAGCCCTCGTCGTCGGCGAACCGGGTGACCTTCAGCTCGGTGACCCACTTGGTCGCCGAGACGTACCCGTACAGCCCCGGCACCACGAGCCGCGCCGGGAAGCCGTGCCGCTCGGGCAGCGGCTCGCCGTTCATGCCGATCGCCAGCAGGCTCTCGCGGTCCGGGTCGGTCAGCACCTCCAACGGCGTGCCGGCCGTCCAGCCGTCGACGCTGGACGAGAGCACCATGTCGGCGTCCGCCTGCGGCCTGGCGCGGGCGAGCAGCTCACGGATCGGGTAGCCGAGCCACAGCGCGTTGCCGATGAGGTCCCCGCCGACCGCGTTCGACACGCAGGCCAGGGTGACGTGGTGCTCGGTCAGCGGCAGCGCGAGCAGCTCGTCCCAGGTGAGCTCGAAGGGCTCGTCGACCAGTCCGGTGACCCGCAGGGACCAGTCGGCCGGGTCGACGGTCGGGATCCGCAGCGCGGTGTCGATGCGGTAGAAGCCGTCGTTCGGGCTGATGTACGGGTCCGCGCCGGGGACACCGAGGTCGGCGCCCGGGGGGACGGCGGGCGCCGGGGTCGCGGCAGCAGGCAACCGGATCGCCTCGCGGACCACCTCGACCGCCCGGCTTCCCGCCGACACCACGCGCGCGGCCACCAGCGCCACGATCGCACCGGCCGCGGTCGCTCCGGTCCAGGCCAGGAACGAGCGGCGCGAGGGACCGTCACCGGGCAGCGCGGTGACCTCCCCGCCAGCGGGCACGGTGACCGGCAGCGCGGCCGGCAGGGCGGCCGACGACGCCGGCACCCGGGCGACGAGCACGCGCAGCAGCACGACCGCAGCCCCGACGCCGAGCAGGCTCGGCACCGCCCACACGGCGGTGGCGCCCGGACGGTTCACCGCGATCAGCGCGAGCGCCACGCCGACCGCGCCCAGCAGGGCGCCACCCCACGGCGGACGCCGGTGCTGCAACCAGCCCGCGAGCGCCGCACCGGCCACCAGGACCAGTCCCATCGTCGCCAGCAGCACGGCCTTGTCCGCCGTGCCGAACCACTCCACGGCGACGTCCTTGAGCCAGGGCGGGACGACGTCGACGAAGGCAGCGCCCAGCGCGAGCACGGGCGAGGCGGCGGGGTCGACGACGGCGGCGACCAGCTCGGCCGCCGCCAGCCCTGCCCCGGCGGCGACGACGCCGGCGAGGGCGGCCCAGCGGCCGCCGGTGCTGTGGTCCATGCCGACCACTGTGTCACCGCGACGCACGCTCACCAGCGCACGGGCGCCATCCGTCACCGGCTCGTAAGGAGTGGTCGTGCTCCCGAGTCGGCTCAGGCGATGCCGAGCCGGGGCAGCTCGATGGCCGGGCAGCGGTCCATCACCATGTCCAGCCCGGCGTCCCGGACGCGCGCGGCGGCGACCTGGTCGATCACGTCGAGCTGGAACCAGACGGCGCGGGTTCCCGCCGCGATCGCCTGGTCCGCGATGTCCCCGGCGAGCTCGGAACGCACGAAGACGTCCACGACGTCGACGGGAAAAGGGATCTCGGCGAGGGTGGCGAAGCCCTGCTCGCCGTGCACCGTCGGTGCCGAGGGGTGCACGGGCACGACCCGCTTGCCGTGCCGCTGCAACGTCTTGGCGACGCCGTACGCCGCGCGGGCCGTGTTCGTGGACAGGCCCACCACGGCCCAGGTCGTGGTGTCCTGCAGGACGCGACGGATGGTCTCGTCGGTCGGGGTGAGGGTCGAGGTCGTCATGCCGCTGTCAACGGGTGCGCCTGCCGTGCTGTTCCACGAAGGGACTCCCGGCCTGGTCGGACGGCGTACTAGGCTGGACCTGCGGACCACGGGCACCCCTGACTCGCCCGTCGGTGCGACCCCTCCCCTCTGGGTCGCAGGTCCGGTCGGTGCGAGATGACGCACCGCGTCCACCCTGCACGCCCCGCCTCGTCGCGCCGTGCGCCAACCGCTCAGAGGGAGCCTCCCGCGTGCCTCGTCCGCACCTTCTCGCCCTGCCCGTCGCCACCGTCCTGGTCCTGGCCGCCTGCTCGTCCGGCACAGGGACCGCCGACGACGGCGCCACGTCCGCGCCGTCGGGTGCGCCCGCCGCGGAGGGCGCCGCCACGCAGTACCCGCTCACGCTCGACAACTGCGGCACCGAGGTGACGTTCGACGCCGCACCCGAGCGCGTCGTGACCATCAAGTCCTCGACGGCCGAGACGATGCTCGCTCTCGGGCTGGGCGACCGGGTCGTCGGTGCGGCGTTCCTCGACGGCGAGGTCCCGCAGTGGCTCGCGGAGGAGGCCGAGGGAACGGCCGTGGCCGAGCCGTTCAGCGACGAGGTCCCGGGCACGGAGGCACTCCTGGAGCTGGAGCCGGACCTCGTCTACGCCGGCTGGGAGTCGAACGTCTCGGCGGACGGCGCCGGTGACCGGGAGACCCTCGCGAGCCTCGGGGTGCCGAGCTATGTCGCCCCGGCCGCGTGCAAGGACCCCGGGTACATGCCGAACCCGCTGACCTTCGAGGACGTGTGGGCGGACGTGCGCGAGGTCGGGCAGATCTTCGACGTCGCCGAGACCGCCGAGGACGTCGTGCTGGAGCAGAGCGCCGTGCTCGGGGCCATCGTCCCCGACGACCGCGGGCTCGAGGCGCTCTGGTACTCCTCCGGCAGCGACATCCCGTACGTGGGCGCCGGGATCGGGGCTCCGCAGATGATCCTCGACGCCGTGGGGCTGGGCAACGTCGCCGGGGAGGTCGAGGACACCTGGACCTCGATGTCCTGGGAGGAGGTCGTCGACGCCGACCCCGACGTCATCGTCCTGGTCGACGCGGCGTGGAACAGCGCCGAGGACAAGATCGCCCGGCTGCAGGAGAACCCGGCGACCGCCGAGCTGTCCGCCGTGGCCGAGGAGCGGTTCCTGGTCGTGCCCTTCCCCGCCTCCGAGGCGGGGGTGCGCAACGCCGACGCCGCCCTGAGCATCTCCCAGGGGCTCGCGGAGATCGACATCGATGACTGACGCACCGACGGCGTCCGCCCGCACCACGCGCCCGAGCACCTCGGGCGCGGCGGGCACGCTGTCGCGCGGGCGGCTGCTCGTGTGGCTGGGCGGGACGACGGCGGCGCTCCTGGCCAGCGTGGTCGTCACGGTGGCGATCGGCCCGGCCGGGCTGACGCCGTCGGACGTCGCCCACGTGGTGGCCACCCGGTTGGGCCTGGGCGACCTGCTGGGGATCGGCGCCCCCGACACGCTGGCCGACGGCATCGTGTGGCAGCTGCGGATGCCCCGGGTGCTCACCGCTGCGGCGGTCGGCGCCGGGCTCGCGGTCTGCGGCGTCGTCATGCAGTCGCTCACCCGCAACCCGCTGGCGGACCCCTACCTGCTCGGGCTGAGCTCGGGGGCGTCCTTCGGTGCCGCATGCGTACTGGTGCTGGGCTGGACGGCGGTGCTCCCGGTGGCGGCGTTCGTGGGGTCGACGGCGGCACTGGTGACCACGCTCGCCCTCGCCTCGGCCTCGGGGCGGGGGGCCGGCGGGCTGTCCCCGGCACGCACGGTGCTCGCCGGGCTGGCCGTGTCCCAGCTCGCGGCCGCGGCGACAAGCTTCGTCATCTTCTGGTCGGCGAAGGGCGACCAGTACCGCGAGATCCTGTCGTGGCTGCTCGGGTCCGTGGCAGGGGCGACCTGGACGTCGGTGGCCGTCACGGCCGGTGCGGTGCTCGTGCTCGGCACGCTGCTGGCCTCGACGGGATCGGTGCTGGACGCCTTCACGTTCGGCGACACCTCCGCCGCGGCGCTCGGGGTGCCCGTGGCGCGGGTGCGCTGGGGGCTGCTGCTCGTGGTCGCGCTGCTGACCGGCGCGCTCGTCTCGCAGTCCGGGGCGATCGGGTTCGTCGGGCTGATCCTCCCCCACGCGGTGCGACTCCTGGTCGGCGCCCGCCACCGTGCCCTGCTGCCGCTGTCGATGCTGTGCGGGGCGACGTTCCTGATGTGGGCGGACACCCTGGCCCGCACCGTCTTCGCCCCGCGCGAGCTGCCCGTCGGGATCGTCACGGCGGCGATCGGCGCCCCGGTGTTCGCGCTGCTGCTCTGGAAGGGACGGGCACGCTCATGACGCAGGTCTCCGATCAGGCCCGCCTCGAGGCCGGTCCACGGTCGACAGTCGCCGAGCCCTCCGCCGGGAGGACCAGCGGGGCGGGCCTTGCCGCCGAGCGGGTCCGGTGGTCGGTGGCGGGGCGCCTGATCCTGGACGACGTGGACGTCACCGCGCCGCCCGGAGCGGTCACGGGCCTGCTGGGTCCCAACGGCACCGGCAAGTCGACCCTGCTGCGGCTCGTCGCCGGTGTGCAGCGACCCGACGGCGGTAGGGTCTCGCTGGCCGGCACAGCCTCCCCGGATCCGGTGGGCGCGCCGGGCCCCTCGGGCGCAGCACGCGAGGACCTGCTGGCGATGCCGCGACGCCGCCGGGCGCGCACGGTGGCCTTCGTCGAGCAGGACGCCGCCACCGAGCTGCCGGTGACCGTGCTGGACGCCGTCCTGCTGGGACGGACCCCGCACCGGTCGCTGCTCGCCGGACCGAGCGAGGACGACCATACGATCGCCCGCGCCGCCCTGGAGAGGGTCGGCGCCCTCGGCCTCGCGGACCGTGAGGTCACCACCCTGTCCGGCGGGGAACGCCAGCGCGTGCACATGGCCCGCGCGCTCGCCCAGGCCCCGCGCGTGCTGCTGCTCGACGAGCCCACCAACCACCTCGACGTCGCGGCACAGCTCGCCACGATGCGGCTGGTCCGTGAGCTGGCCCGCGAGGGCGTCACGGTGCTCGCAGCCCTGCACGACCTGTCGCTGGCCGCCGCCACCTGCGACCACGCCGTGGTGCTCGCCCCGGGCGCGTCCGGGCACGTCGTGGCGGCCGGCCCGGTCGAGCAGGTGCTGGTCCCCGAGGTGATCGACCCGGTCTACGGGGTGCGCACCACCGTGCTGCGGCACCCGCGCACCGGACGGCCCGTGCTCACCTTCGAGGAGCGCTGAGGCCTCACAGCGTCTCGGTGAGGTCCCCGACGTGCCAGCTCCCCTCCGCACCGGCGACGAGCGTCGCGACCAGCCCGTGCTCGGCGGCGGGGTGACTGTCGGTGCCGTGGGGCGTCCGCAGGGTCGTCTCGGTGTTGTGCACGCGCGTGTGCAGCAGGTAGATGTCCCTGTCGAGCTCGGGGTCGAGCTGCTCGGCGGGGACGACCTCCTCTGCGGGCACCCGGCGAACCAGCTCGACCCGAGCGCGCCCTGCCACGACCTCGAACCCCGCGGCGTGCGCGTCGAGGGCCAGCTGGCAGCGCACCCGGCAGGTCTCGCAGGTCTCGGCAGCCATCTGGTCGAGCTCGGTCGCGTCGCCCGTGCGGTACACCTCCTGCTCCAGCGCGAGGTGGTGCTCCAGGGCGGCCACGGCCGCCTCCGTGGTCGGTGCCGCCTCCAGGGGCACCGACGGTTCCTGAGCCGGGTCGGACGGCTCGTCCGCGACCGGGGCGCCGTGGCCCGACTGTGCGGACCCGTCGTGCAGGCAGGCACTCGTCAGCAGCCCGATGGTCGCGGCCAGGGCGACGGCGGTCGCGGTACGGGCGATGCGCGCGCCGGCGGGCGAGACGTGGTGTGCTCTCATGCCGCGTGACGCTACGGCGGCGCGGGGACTTCGTGCCGTCGTCGTCCACAGGCTGTGGACGACGGCTGGTCAGCGCACCGACGCGTCGCGGGCCACCCGCCAGGCCCAGGCCACCAGCGGGACCTGCAGCGGCAGCCGGCCCCAGGCGACCAGGGGCCGACGCGCCCACGAGCGCACCCCGGGCCGCGAGTCGAGAGCCATCTTCACGTTGCCGGGGAACACCCCGACGAACAGTGCGGCGGTGGCCAGGCCACCGACCCGGCGGGTGGCCGGCACCGCGACCGCCGCCGCGCACGCCAGCTCGGCGACACCGCTGCCGTACACCCAGGCACGCGGTGAGCCGAGAGCCGGAGGGATCAGCGCCTCGAACGGGCGGGGACGCCAGAGGTGCAGGATGCCGGTGGCGGTGAGCGTCGCGGCGAGGCTGCCGGCCAGGACATGAGGGGGTCGAGCCATGTGCCGAGGCTAGCCGCGGGCACCGGCGATGTCCGGCAGGATGGGTGCATGGCTACCGACCTCTGGATCACCGGCGACGCCGACACGGACCGACTGCTGAGCGAGGACCCGTTCGCGCTGCTGGTCGGCATGCTGCTCGACCAGCAGTACCCGATGGAGCACGCGTTCGCCGGGCCTCGCAAGATCCTCGACCGGTTCGGCACGATGGACCCGGCCGCGATCGCCGACGCCGACCCGGACGCGTTCGTGACGATGGCGACGACTCCCCCGGCGATCCATCGCTACGGCCGGTCCATGGCCGGGCGGGTGCAGGCGGTCGCCCGCGCCGTCGTCGACGACTACGACGGCGACGCCTCGCGCATCTGGACCGACCCGGGAGCGTCCGGCGAGCCGCCCACCGGCGCCGAGGTGCTGCGCCGCCTCAACGCGCTGCCCGGCTACGGCGAGCGCAAGGCGAAGATCTTCCTCGCGCTGCTCGGCAAGCAGCGAGGCGTGGAGCCGACCGGCTGGCGGGAGGCTGCCGGCGAGTTCGGGGAAGAGGGCTCCCGCCGATCCATCGCGGACGTCACCAGCGCCGAGACGCTGCAGGAGGTCCGCGCGTTCAAGAAGGCGGCCAAGGCCGCCGCGAAGGAGACGAAGTGAACGACGGCACGACCACGGAACTCCCGGAGCACTCCCAGGGTGGCAAGTACACCGTCGAGGGCAAGGAGTTCGTCCGCGACGCGAACTACATCTCCACCCGCATCACCCGCGACGGTGAGGACGGCTACCCCGTCGAGCCCGGCCGGTACCGGCTGGTCGCCGCACGGGCGTGCCCCTGGGCGAACCGCTCGATCATCGTGCGCCGGCTCCTCGGCCTGGAGGACGTGATCAGCATCGGCATGCCAGGGCCCACGCACGACGAGCGGAGCTGGACGTTCGACCTCGACCCGGACGGCAAGGACCCCGTGCTGGGGATCGAGCGGCTGCAGCAGGCGTTCTTCGCCCGTGACCCGGAGTACCCGCGCGGCATCACCGTCCCCGCGATGGTCGACACGCGGGACGGGGCGGTCGTGACGAACGACTACGCGCAGATCACGCTCGACCTGTCGACCGAGTGGGCCGAGCACCACCGCCAGGGCGCCCCACGGTTGCTCCCGGCCGTGCCCGAGGACCGCGCCGAGATGGACTCCGTGATGCGCCGGGTCTACACCGAGGTCAACAACGGGGTGTACCGGTGCGGGTTCGCCGGTTCCCAGGAGGCCTACGACGAGGCGTACGTGCGGCTGTTCACCGCCCTCGACTGGTTGGAGGAGCGGCTCGCGACCCGCCGGTTCCTGATGGGCCGCGCGATCACCGAGGCCGACATCCGGCTGTTCACGACGCTGGTGCGGTTCGACGCCGTCTACCACGGGCACTTCAAGTGCAACCGCAACAAGCTCACCGAGATGCCGGTCCTGTGGGCCTACGCCCGCGACCTGTTCCAGCTGCCCGGCTTCGGCGACACTGTGGACTTCGCGCAGATCAAGGATCACTACTACGTGGTGCACACCGACATCAACCCCACCCGGATCGTGCCCGCCGGCCCCGACCTGCGCGGCTGGCTCGATCCGCACGGGCGCGAGGAGCTGAGCGACGACCCGTGGGGCGGCGGCACCCCGCCCGGTCCCGTGCCGGACGGCGAGCAGGTGACAGCCGGGCACAGCCCGCTGGCTCCCTGAGCCCTCGGGGCGTGCCGCGGACCGGCCTCGGCGCCCGTTAGGCTCGGGCACCATGGACTCCCTGCTTCCCCTCGGTACAGCCCCGCGCCCCACGACGGGTGACGACCTGGCCGCGCGACTGCGCGCCACCGTGCGCGAGGCGGTGCGCGGCCAGGTGCACGGGCTCGACGACGCCCGGATCGAGGCGAACCTCGACGGCGCCGACGTGCACACCCTCGACATCGACCTCACCGGGGTGGCCGTCGTACCGAGCCAGGGCGAGGCGCCGGTGGACCCGGCGTGGACCCCGGACGTGGTCTCGCGTGACGACGCCGTGCTGCGCACGCTCCGGCTGGGCGCCCACCCCCTGTCCGTCGTCGACCTGCCGGTGGACCTGTCCGCCGAGCTGCAGGGCGCGCGATTCGCCTGGGTGTCGGCGGCAGACGGGTCCGTCGGGGCCGAGCTCGTCGAGCCGTCGGAGGACTCGCCGGTGACCGGCAGCGCCCGGGTGGCGGTCTCCCGGGCCGGCCTGGCCGGCACGGTGCAGGGCCTGCTCGCCGTGGCGCTGTCCGGCAACGGCATCCAGCTGACGGGCTTCGACCTGCAGATCGACCAGACCGGCCCCCGGGACGCCGCGATCGCGGTCGAGGCGTCGATCAAGAAGGGCATGTTCCTCTCGGCCAAGATCACCGCGACCGCGTCCGCAGCGGTGGACAGCGCCATGGTGGTCACCGTCGGTGACGTCCAGCTCTCCAGCGGCAACCCGATCGTCGGGGCGCTCCTCGCGGCCTCCAAGGGGCGGGTGGAGGCGGTGGCCGGGCAGCGGATCGACCTCGCCGAGGCCCTGCCGCCCGGCGTGCGGCTCACGGACGTCCGTCTCGACGTCGGCGAGGAGATCGTGCTGTCCGCCGAGCTCGGCTGACCGGCCACCGCGTCGTCACAGGGCCAGGACGCACATCCCTGCGGCCAGGGCGCCGGCCACCGTGCGCACGTGGTTCCACCGGAGCCACGGCCGCACGAAGCGCTGCCACTCGGCGCCCGGCTCCGCGGCGGCATCCAGCCGGTCGTTGAGCGGGACGTTGCCCAGACCGGTCACGCCGACGACGCCGACCACCGTCGTCACCGCCCCGGCGACCGCCCAGGGAGCACCCGGCTCGGAGCTCACCAGGCCGGCGACGGCGCCCGCCACGGGCAGCGCGACCGCCGCGAGCAGCAGCACCATCAGCGGGGGCCGGACGGCGTCGCGGTTGATCGCCCGCATGGCCGCGGCGCCGTCGTCGGGCGGCAGCCGCCGCAAGCCCGCCATGACGAAGGCCGAGAACGCGTAGAGCACTCCCCCGGCCATGCCCGTGGCGACGGCGGCCGCGCCGACGAGCACCCCGTACACGGTCACGCGCCCGCTCCCGGCACCCAGTCGGACGCCTCCCGCGCGGCGTACTCGCGGAAGTCGCGCGCGGGGCGGCCCAGCGCCCGCTGGACGCCGTCGGCGACCCACGCGCCGCGGCCGTCGAGCACCTCGGTGAACAGGTAGCGCAGCAGGTCGACCTCGTCGGCCGGAACACCCAGGGCCGCGAGACCCGTGGTGAAGTCGTCCATGGAGATCGGCACGTACCGCAGGTCCCGGCCGGCGGCCGCGCCGATCTCGGACACCGCCTCGGCGAACGTGAGCGGGCGCGGGCCGGTCAGCTCGTAGACCCGGCCGGCGTGCGCGTCGTCGGTCAGGGCGGCGACCGCCACCTCGGCGACGTCCTCCAGGTCCACGAACGGTTCGCGCACCTCGTCCACGGGCAGGGCGAGCTCGCCGGCGAGCAGCGGTTCCAGCAGGAAGCTCTCGTCGAAGTTCTGCGCGAAGAACGCACAGCGCACGACCGTGCGGGCCGGGAAGACCTCGGCGACGAGGTCCTCGGCGCGCTGGGCCTCGGTCTCGCCCCGCCCGGACAGCAGCACGAGCCGCTGCACGCCGGCGTCACGCGCGTGCTCGGCGAGCCGGGTGACCGTCTCCGGCGCACCGGCGACCGCGAGGTCGGGAACGTAGGCGACGTAGACGGCCGCGGCGCCGTCGAGCACCGCCGGCCAGGTGGACTCGTCCGCCCAGTCGAAGCGCGGGGTGGATCCTCGCGAGGCGCGGCGCACGGGCACCCCGAGCGCGTCGAGCCGGTCGGCGACGCGCCGGCCGGTCTTGCCGGTCGCGCCGAGGACGACGACGGTGCCGCGAGCGGCGACGTCGCCGGTCCGTGCGAGGAACGAGGTGTCGAGCGTGTGCTGCTGGGACATGGTGACCTCCAGGGGCGTGGTGAGCTGTCACCTCCGAGTCAAGCGGCGTCGCCCGAGACGATCCATCGCCGAGGCGCTCCGCTGCATATGCGATCGTCTCGCCGTGCCGTCGTGAGCGGTCTAGGGTGGCCGCATGGACGTCGTCTCCGGCCTGCTCGACGGTCCCCGCGCCCGGGACGCGTTCCTGCTGCGCTCCCACCTGCGGGCACCGTGGGGCATGCGGATCGAGGACGAGGCCCCGTTGACGATCGTGCCCGTGCTGCGCGGTGCGGCCTGGGTGGGTCCGGACGGCACCGGTGACGACGGCGGTACCACGGTCGAGGCGGGCGACGTCGTCCTGCTGCGCGGACCCGAGCACTACGTCGTGGCCGACTCTCCGCAGACCGCGCCGACCGTCGTCGTCGGCCCGAGCGACCAGTGCCGCGCGATCGACGGCGGGCCGTCACCGATGACGGTGTTCGGCGTGCGGTCCTGGGGCAACGACCTCGACGGCGAGACGGTGATCATCACCGGCACGTACCCGCTCGACGGCGCCGTCGGCCGGCGCCTCCTGCGGGTGCTGCCGCACCGGGTGGTGCTGCGCCGCGGTGACGTCGACCCCACCCTGGTCGACCTGCTCGCCCGCGAGGTGGTCCAGGACCTGCCCGGCCAGGAGTCGGTGCTCGACCGGCTGCTCGACCTGCTCCTCATCACCTGCCTGCGTGCGTGGCTCGACCACCCGCAGGGGCCGGGGTGGTACCGCGCCGACGCCGACCCCGCCGTCGGCACCGCGCTGCGGCTCATCCACCACGACCCCGCCCGGCCCTGGACCGTGGACGGCCTGGCTCGCGAGGTGGGCCTGTCGCGCGCCGCGTTCGCCCGTCGGTTCACCGGGCTGGTCGGCGAGCCGCCGATGGCCTACCTCACCGGGTGGCGCCTCGACCTCGCCGCCGACATGCTGCTCGCCGACGAGGCCGCGACGCTGTCCTCCGTGGCGCGAGCCGTCGGGTACGCCTCCCCGTTCGCGCTGAGCGCCGCGTTCAAGCGGGTGCGCGGGGTCAGCCCTGCCGAGCACCGCCGTCGGGCGGCGTGAGCACGACTCGATGACGTGCAGGCTCACGCATCGGTGGCTGAAGCCTGAGCCTCCACGGCGGCGGGCGCTCGCCCGAGGCGCCAGTTCGCCGCCGCGGCACCGGCGACGACCCCGGCCGCCACGACCGGCACCGCCATCGCCGCCGACGTGCCGAACGTGTCCGCGAGCAACCCGGTCGCGGCCGACGCCGCCGACTGCCCGAGGATGATCGCCGAGCCGAGCATCGTCATGACGGTCGCGGTGCGCCCGACCGGGCTGCGCTCGGAACCCAGGGAGTAGATCGTCACCAGGCTCGGGCCGATGCCGAGCCCGGCGATCAGCAACCCGGCGAGCAGCATCCCCGTGGACGACGCCGTCGCCACGACGACGGCCCCGGCGAGCTGCACGACGGCGAAGACCAGCCACCTCGCCCGCAGGCTGAACCGCGCAGGGAACACCACCACCGCGAGCGCCGTCAACGCCGACCCGATGCCCATGAACCCGTAGAGCAGACCGGCCCGCTCCGAGTGCCCGGCGTCCCCGGTGTACGCGGACAGCGCGGTGAGCACCGAGCCGAAGAACAGCCCGATCCCGAGGAAGCCGGCCACCAGGACCAGCACACGCCCGCTGAACAGCTCGCGGACCGGAGCCTGCACGGGCGGCGGACCGGCGGCGCCCGCCGCCGTCGTGCCCGCCGTCCTTGCCGACGGCCCGGGGGGCGGCGCCACCCGTCCCGAGGAGTGGAGGGCGAACGCGCCGACGGCGAGCGCCGTCAGCGCGGACGCGGCGAGGATCGGCGCCGCGGGTCCGAACAGGGTGGCGAGCGCCCCCACCACGAAGGGGCCGAAGACGAAGACGACCTCGTCGACCGTGGCCTCGTACGACATGGTCCGGCTCAGCGCCACGGGTCGCCGCGCGGCCGGGAGGCGGGTACGGATGACGCCGGTGAGCCTGCTGCGCGACATCGGCGGGACCTGCGGGGCACTGGCACCGATGCTGAACCCGACGGCGAGCACCACGGCGGCGGGCACGGCGAGGAACACCGCCAGCGTCAGGACGAGGAGCAGGATGCTGTGCACCACGGCGGTGGCCAGCAGCGCGCGGCGCTGACCGGACCGGTCGGCCCACGCGCCGATCAGCGGCCCGCACACCGCGGCTCCCAGGCCCACCATGCCGGACGTCGCACCACCGAGGGTCAGGGAGTCGGTCGCGGCGACGACGAGGGTGAGCACACCGACGACCATCATCGCGAAGGGCAGCCGCGCGACGAACGCCAGCGGGAAGTAGGTGGGGCCCACCGCCTGCGGGACGGTGGTGCGCGGCTCGATGCCTCTTGCTCGGGGACGGTCGTTCGTCAGGGTCATGCTCGTCGGTCTCCTCCAGCGCGGCACCGCCGCACGATCGTCGTGCCGCCGTGGGCGCGAGGAGCACCTGGTAGATACACAAACCTGTCCGGGCCGGGTAGCCGACCCACCGTCCAGGTTAACGCGGGTCGGCGCCGCTGTCAGTGACGTGCGCCGCGGTGGGCCGAGGGTCCGGCCGCCCCGGTCAGGCGCCCCACCAGGCGGACCGACCGACCAGCGTGCGCAGGTCCTCGCGGTCGGAACGCTGCGCCGCCGCCGCGAAGGGGGTGATGTCCTGGGTGCAGGTGGCTCCGTCGTCGGCCTCGCCGTCCACGAGGTACCGCGCGATCGCGGCGTCCGCGCACGTGCTCGCACCCAGGGTGGTGTGCCCCCAGCCCTCGACCGTCATGACCCGCGCGTCGTCGTAGTGATCGGCGTACGGCGCGGTGAAGCGGTACGGCGTGGCGGGGTCGTGGCGGGTGCCGATCACCATGACCGGCGCCTGCGTCGTCTGGCCCCACGGCCCGGTGTAGGCGTCCTCGTCGCGCAGGACCGTGGCCGCGCACGCCGCGCCGGTCCACCCGCGCAGGAGCCCGAAGTGCGGGTACTCCTCGTCCAGGTCGTCCACATAGGCCGGGTACCGCCACAGGGGCAACGGTTCGGCGGTGTCCATGCACTGCGCGGCGAGCGAGCTCCCGAGCGACGGGTAGTCCTCGACGACGCCGAGCTCGCGCAGCAGGTCGTCCAGCGACCGACCCTGCGCCCGCGCCGACGGTGGCTGCTCGCCGATGCCCGCGGCGACCGCGACCTGGGTGAACGCGAGCGCCAGGTCCGGCCACTGGGCCGTGCCGTACATCGCGGTGTACGAGGCCGAGACCATCTGTCCGTACGTGACCGCCACGGTGCCGCCGTCGCCGTCCGGCACCTCGACGGGCCCCTCGCGCAGCGTGGTGAGGACCTCCTCGGTGACGTCGGCCGGGTCGCCCAGGGCGGCCAGCGAGCAGGAGGCGGGACCGGCCTCGGCGCACAGGCGGTTGAACTCGGCGAACGTCTCGACGGTGGCCTCCGGCTGCCCGAGGCGGGTGGCGATCGGGTCCGGCGAGCCCTTGCCGGACCAGGCGACCGGGTCGATCGTGCCGTCGAGCACCAGGGCACGCACCCTCTCGGGGAACAGCGCCGAGTAGGTGGCGCCCAGGATCGTGCCGTAGGAGTAGCCGATGTAGGTGAGCTGCTCGTCGCCCAGCGCCTGTCGCAGCACATCCATGTCCCGCGCCACGTTCGCCGTGGACGCGGTCGCCAGGCGCTGCCCGGACACGACCTGGCAGCCGGTGGCGATCCGCGCGAACCCGGCGACGATGCGGCGCTGGTCGGAGCGCGTGATCGGCATCTCGGGCAGCCCGGCGAGGAACTGCTCCTCGCGCTCCGCGTCGCGGAAGCAGGTCACCGGGTCGGACTGGCCGACACCGCGCGGGTCGAAGCTCACCAGGTCGAACCTGGCCCGGACCTCGGGGTCGACCATCGTCTCGCCGACCAGGTGCAGGGTCTCGACGCCCGGTCCGCCCGGTCCGCCGAAGTTGACCAGCGCGCTGCCGATCCGGTTCTCGGTGTCGGTCGCCGGCAGGCGGGTGAGCGCGATCGTGGTGGTCCGGCCGTGGGGACGGTCGTAGTCGCTCGGGACCTGGATCTCGGCGCAGTCGAAACCCCCGGCGTCGTCGCAGGGCTGCCAGTCGATGTCCGGCACCGGCGCGTCGACCTGGGCCGCGCCGTTCGCCGACGACTGCGCTGGCGCGACGGGTGCCGCACGTTCAGCTGCACCGGCCGTGGCGGGGAGACCGGCGGCGAGCAGGGCGCCGGAGGCCACGGCGGCGACCGTGACGGTGAAGGGACGGGGGCTGCGGGGCGTCATCGACCTGTTCATCGAGCACCACGATGCAGGACGGTTGCCCGGGGCGCCACTGCACCGCCGGGCGCGCCTCCGATCGGCAGGCTGGACTCGGGTCGGCAGCTGCAGCGGCCGATCCGAGCGGGACGTGCCGAGTGACGGACCGCCTCCTGCTCAGGCAGGAGGCAGGCGACGGCCGGCCGGGCGACGCTCGGTCAGCCGCCGCTCCAGGCCGTCCAGGACCAGCTCCAGGCCGTCGTCGAACTGGTCGGCGAACCGGTAGCCACCGCCGACCACCAGCTCCGACACCATCTCGGCCAGGTGGGGGTACCGGTCCTGGGGCAGCTCCATCTCGTCGACGAACTCCTCGACGTCGTCGGAGGCGGCGAACGGCAGGCTCTGCTCTGTCAGGACGAACCCGTACACGTAGGAGTCGATGGTGGCGAACGCCTGGCTCGCCATGGCCACGGGGAAGCCGCCCGCGCGCAGGCAGCCCAGCACCACGTCGTGATGGCGCAGGAGGGCCGGTCCGGGCGTGCGACGGGACTCGACGAGCCCCAACGCCCACGGGTGCCGGGCCAGCACCTGTCGCGCCGAGGCCGCGCGCGCCGCCATCGCCGCTCGCCACGGGTCGCCGACGGCGGGGAGCCGGACCTGCGTGTAGACCCAGTCGGCGAGCGCGTCGAGCAACGCATCCTTGTTCGCGAGGTGGTGGTAGAGCGACATCGCCTCCACCCCGAGCCGTCGGCCGACCTGGCGCATGCTCACGGCCGTCAACCCGCCGTCGTCGGCCACGGCGACGGCCGCCTCGACGATCCGTGCGCTGTTCAGCACCGCCCGTGCCACACCAGTCCTCCTCGAGCCTTGCCGTTCTTACAGCCGTAAGACTACAGTGAACCATCAGCCTTACACCTGTCAGGGAGGCAGCGATGCGCGCAGCGATCGTCCAGCGGTACGGCCCACCCGACGTCGTCACGGTCCGCGACGTCCCGACCCCGGTGCCCGGCCGCGGCGAGGTGCTCGTGAGAGTGCACGCGGCGGCGGTGACCAGTGCGGACGCCCGCCTCCGCGGCGCCCGGTTCCCGGCGGGCTTCGGCCCGCTCGCCCGCCTCGCCGTCGGGCTGCGGGGACCCCGCCGTCCGATCCTCGGTGGCGTCTACTCCGGCGTCGTGGAGCAGGTGGGCGCCGAGGTCACCGACCTGTCCCCCGGTGACCGGGTGGCAGGGATGACCGGCACGCGCCTCGGTACGCACGCCGAGCTCGTCGCTGTGCCCTCCGCACGCGCCGTCGCGCTCCCGGCGGGTGTCACCGACGAGGACGGCGCCGCGGTCCTGTTCGGGGGCACGACGGCGTGGCACTACCTGCGCCGCCGGGCGACCGTCGCTCCCGGGTCCCGAGTCCTCGTCACCGGCGCGGCAGGCGCGGTCGGTACCAGCGCCGTCCAGATCGCCCGCCACCTCGGCGCCACCGTGACCGCCATGACCAGCACCCCGAACCTCGATCTGGTCGCGCGACTCGGTGCCGACCACGTCATCGACCGCACCACCACGGCGCCGGTCGACGTCGCCGGCCGCTTCGACGTGGTCGTCGACACGGTCGGCGCGCTGAACCTGCGGACCGGACGCCGGCTGATCGCGCCCGACGGGGTCCTGCTGCTGATCGCCGCGAGCCTCGGGCAGACCCTCGCCTCGGTCGGGCGGGTCCGCTCCGGCCCCGCGCCCGAGAAGCCCGCCGACGTCGCCGAGCTCCTGCGGCTCGTCGCCGACGGCGTGCTGTCACCGGTGGTCACCGCCGTCGTCGGGCTGGACGAGCTCGCCGCAGCGCACGCCCGGATCGACGCCGGGCACAAGGTCGGCAACATCGTGCTCAAGCCCTGAGGAGGCGGCATGGACCCCTCGCGCATCGTCCTGGCGGGCGGCTGGATCTCGCTGATGCTGGTGTACCTGCTGGGTGACGTCCTGAGGATCTTCGCCGGGGACTTCCGGCCCGGCGAGATGGACGGCCGTCCCGTCGCGGGCTGGACCTGGACGCTGGCCGCCGTGGTCATGCTCGTCCCGGTCGCGATGATCATGCTCTCCCTGCTCGCCCCGGCCGGACCGCTGCGCTGGACCACCCTGGTCGCCGCCGTGCTGCTCGCCGTCCTCAACCTCGCCGGGCTGCCCTACCCGGGCCTCTACGACAACCTGCTCATCGTCGCGGGCGTCGCGCTCAACGCCGTCGTCGTCTGGCAGGCGTGGGCCTGGCGCCCGGGCCTGGCCGTCACCCCACCGGGATAGCCCGGCCGTCGCGTCGGTCGCGGTCTCGCCCGCCCTCTTGACCCACCCGTGGTACATCGATGTAATCTCACCTTCTACATCGATGTACCACGGATCCGACGACGGATCTCCGTTCGACGCTGAACACCAAGGAGCCGCCATGACCCGCAGCCGGTCACGACGCATCGCCGCCCTGACGGCCGCCGCCGCCCTCGCCCTGCCGCTCGCGGCCGTGGCGACGGGCACCGCGAACGCCGCACCGCCCGCGCCGTCCGACCCGCCACCACCAGTCTTCGCCGACGCGGAGACCCACGACCCCTCGCTCGTCACCGTCGGCGACGAGCACTACGTCTTCGGCTCGCACCTGGCCGCCGCCAAGACCGAGGACTTCCTGCAGTGGGAGCAGGTGGCCAACCACGTCACCCCGCAGAACCCGCTGTTCGACGACGTCACCGTCGAGCTCGCCGAGGCGTTCGAGTGGGCCGAGACCGACACCCTCTGGGCGGCCGACGTCATCCAGCTCGAGGCCGACGGCAAGTTCTACATGTACTACAACGCCTGCCGCGGCGACTCCCCGCGCAGCGCCCTGGGCATCGCGGTGGCCGACGACGTCGACGGCCCCTACGAGGACCTCGGCATCGTCCTGCGGTCCGGTCACCGCGACGGCGAGGGACCGGGCGAGGACGGCACCACCTACGACGCCCGCATCCACCCGAACGCGATCGACCCCGACGTCTTCTACGACGCCGACGGCGGGCTGTGGATGGTCTACGGCTCCTTCTCCGGCGGGATCTTCGTCCTCGAGCTGGACCCCGCCACGGGGTTCCCGCTGCCCGACCAGGGCTACGGCACGCACCTCACCGGCGGCAACCACAGCCGCATCGAGGGCCCGGCCATGATGTACCACCCGGACACCGAGTACTACTACCTGTTCACCTCGTTCGGAGGCCTGGACGCCGACTCCGGGTACAACATGCGGGTGATGCGGTCGGAGAACCCCGACGGACCCTTCGAGGACGCCGAGGGCCACGACATGCGCGAGGTCCGCTCGAACCCCGACCTGCCGATCTTCGACGACGCCACCATCGAGCCGTACGGCGTCAAGGTGATGGGCAACTACCAGTTCCAGCGAGAGGTCGGCGCACCGGGCACCGGGATCGGTGACGGCAAGGTCTCCCCCGGCCACAACACCACCTACGTCGACCCCGACACCGGTGAGATGCTGCTGATCTTCCACAGCCGGTTCCCCGAGATGGGCGAGTTCCACCAGATCCGCGTCCACGAGATGTCCTTCAACGCCGACGGCTGGCCCGTCGCCGCCCCCTACCGCTACGCCGGGGGCAACGACACCGACCACTTCCTGCGCAAGCAGGTGGTGGGCGACTACCGGTTCATCGAGCACGACAAGGCGATCACCGCCGACATCCGCCGGGCGAGCACCGTCACGCTGCACCAGAACGGGCGCGTCAGCGGCGCCGTCGACGGTCGCTGGCGCCTGTCCGCCAAGAACCGCCTCCACCTCAGCCTCGGCGGTGCGGAGTCCGACGGCGTGTTCTCGCGCGAGTGGGACCCCACCGCCGCGGCGTGGGTCACCACGTTCAGCGTGGTCGGCGACGACGGCGTGCCGCTGTGGGGCAGCGCGCAGGCTCCGATGACCGACCGCCAGGTGGTCGACGCCGTCCTGGCCGACCTCGCGGTCCCCACCCCGGTGGTCGCCGACCTCGACCTGCCCACGGTCGGCACCCACGACGCCACGGTCCGGTGGACGTCGTCGGACCCCGAGGCCGTCGCCCCCGACGGCACGGTGACACGCACCGAGGAGGACGTGCCGGTCACCCTGACCGCAGAGGTCGCCCGCGGCCGCGTCTCCGGCTCCGTCGACTTCGAGCTCACCGTCGCCGCCCTGCCCGCCCCCGGGCTGGTCGCGCACTTCCCGTTCGACGGTGACCTCACCGCCGTCGACGACGCCGTCGCGGCCGGGACCGTCACGGGCGACCGGATCGACAGCGCCGGGGGGCAGGTCTCCTTCGACGACGGCGTCCGCGGGCAGTCGCTCGTCCTGGACGGGTCGAGCGGCGTCCGGCTTCCCGACGGTCTGATCAGCGGGCACCACTACTCGGTGAGCCTGTGGCTGAAGCCCGAGCGCCGGACGCCCTTCACCACGGCGTTCTTCGGCGCCCGCAACCAGACGAGCTGGGTGAGCCTCGTGCCCGAGGTCGGCTTCGGCGCGAACAACACGATGCTGTGGTCCGGCTCGACCCAGTTCTACGACGGTGACGTCGGCACGCGCCTCCCCACCGACGAGTGGTCCCACGTGGTCTTCACCGTCGACGGCGGCGACGTGACGATCTACCTCGACGGCGAGGTCGTGCACACCGGCGCGGGCTTCCCGAACGTCTTCACGACGTCGAACGGCGTCTTCGCGCTCGGCGTCAACTGGTGGGACGTCCCCTTCCAGGGATCGGTCGACGACCTGCAGGTCTACACCGGTGCGCTGACCGCCGAGGAGGTCGCCTCGCTCGGCTGACCACCGCAGCACCGACCGTCCGGGGGCCGGCACGATCCGCGTGGATCGTGCCGGCCCCCCGGGCGCTCGGCACCCTGACGGTCAGCGCCGGCCCACCACCGCGGCGGTCTCCTCAGACGTCGCGGTCGCCGGCCGGTGCCCCTTCTTGGTGCCGGTCACCTCGACCGTGAGCCGCTTGCCGACGTCGTCCGCCGTCGGGCGGTAGGTCCGCCCCTTGCCGGCGGCGACCTCTTCATCGTCGGCCCGCCACACGAAGGTCAGCCGGGTCCCGGGCGTCCAGCTCCCCGGGTCCACGCGCACGGGCTTGCCGACCCGGGGGCCGTCACCACCTGGCACCACGATGATCGGCGTGCCGGGACGCACCGACGGCCCGGCAACCTCCTCGGCCGTGAAGGTCCGCACCGTCGACGCGGTGACCCCGCCGTAGGGTCCCGTGGCCTGGACGAACCATCCGTGCTCGCCCGGGCCCACGCCGGACCAGGTGCCTCGGGCCGTCTCGCCGCTCGCCACCGCCGTGACCGTGTCGATCGTCTCCGTGGTCAGGACGTCGAAGGTCATGGCGTCGGTCGCCAGCGTCTTCGTGCTCGGCTCCAGCCCGAGCGCGGCGTACGGGATCTCGAAGTCCTGCATGCCGGGCGGGTCGTTGAGCGCCGGGTCGTCGGAGTCGAAGACGTCGAGCGAGGGCGAGTAGGTCCGCACCATGATGCGCTCGCCGGCGTTGTCGAAGTGCAGCAGCCGCAGGTACCCGAGCCCGCCCTCGGGCAGCCCCTGGTAGTTGAAGAGCATCGAGTGGACCGTCCGGTCGGGGAGGCCGTCGCCGGTGTCGTCGAACGCGTCGGTGCGGGTGTAGGCGTCGTGGTAGTGGCCCGAGCTGACCAGGACGACGTTCGGGTTCGGCGCGACGACCTCGTCGAGGATGCGCTGCGGGATCGGCCCCAGCCCGCCGGTGGTGAGCATGTACTCGTGCAGGTTGAGCCACACCTTGCGCTCCGGGTACCGCGAGATGACCTCGTTCATCCAGTCGATCTGGTCGTCACCCGGGGCCCAGCCCATGTACAGCAGGAGCAGGTCCACGCCCTCGACGCTGATCAGGTCGTAGTGACCGCGGTTGTCCTGGTGGTCGCCGCCGTACCACGGGTTGCCGGAGAACCGGTCGGCTCCGAAGTACTGGGAGAACGCCGAGTAGTCGGCGAGCGCCCCGCCGACGTCGTGGTTGCCGGCCAGCACGCCGTACGGCAGCCCGGCCTCGTCGAGGGTCCGGTACGTCGGGTCGGCGTTGAGCCACTGGTGCTCCTGGTCCCAGTCGTCGACGACGTCCCCGGTGTGGATGAGGTACTGCAGGTTGAGCTCGTCGCGGCGGTCCAGGAAGAACTCGTGGATGGCCTCCTGGTGGGAGTACCACTCCTCGCCCGAGCCGTCGGTGGGCCGCCCCTCGTTGTCGTTGTAGTACTGGGTGTCGGACTCCCAGCCGATGGTGAAGTCGTACTCCGAGCGGGGCGTGGCGTCCGGGTGGAATGGGGTGTTGTCCTCGCGCGCGGAGCGGGCGGTGCCGGCGAACCCTTCCGAGTGCTGCACCAGGACGGTCACCCGGCCGTCCTGGACGTGGTCGGCCAGCGGCACGGTGCCGCCCAGCTCGACGTCGACCTCGCCGTCGGTCGTGACGTGCCGGTCGATCTCGCGCCAGGTCCCGTCCGACGTGTCGAGCACCGAGAGCAGCACCTTGGCGTCCGGGTTCGCCGAGCCGGACCAGGCGACACGGACCTGCCCTTCGTCACCGGCCTCCTCGGGCACGTCGAGGGTGAAGAGCTGGTACGGCAGCTCGGTGTCGGAGCTGATCTCGTCGCTGTCCCCGTCGTCCCGGTGGTCGCGGTCCACGGAGGCGGCGTCGGTCGTCGTCCCGGCGAAGACGCCGACCTCGGCGTCCGTGGCGTCGAACGTGAAGCCCCGACGGAACTCGACGTCCACCGCGTCTCCCGTGGCCGTCTCGAGGGTCGCCGCCAACGGCACGTCGCCGGTGGCCACGACGGCACCGTCCTGCGGCTCGCTCAGCGTCACGCCCGGCCTCTCGTCCGGCGTCGTGAACACCACCGTCCGCGTGGCGGTGTTGCCGAGCTCGTCCTCGGCCCGCACGACGAACGTGTGCTCGCCCGGGTCCAGCACGAGCGAGCTCGTCGTGTGCGGGAGCTCGACGGCGACGTCGTCCAGGGTCGCGGTGAGGGACGCGAGCCCGGAGCCTGCGTCCGACGCCTCGGCGTCCAGCACGACCTCGCCCCGGTACGTCTCGCCGTCGCGCAGCGCGGTCGTGATCCGTGGTGCGGTGTTGTCGACGACGACGGTCCGGGTCACCGCTTCCTCCCCCGCCGTCGCAGACACGACGTGCTCGCCGTCGTCCACCGCGGTGGTGTCCCACGCGTACGCGATCGAGTCGAACGCGTCGTCGGGCACGGTGAAGGTGGCGGTGAAGTACACCTGGTCGGCGTCGGAGAAGCGGACGCGCTCGCCGGGGCCTGGGCAGGGGCGCGCGGTCTCCTCCTGGCCCTCGCCCGCCCCCGCGCAGCTCTCGGGCAGCAGCACCCGCCCGTCGGGGAGGGCGAGACGGAGGTCGTAGGCGCTGAAGTCGTCGTTGTTCTCGTCCGGGTCCGGCTCCGGCCAGGCCTTGGTACCGGCGTAGATGCCGAGGGTCAGGCTCTCTCCCGCGACCGTCCGGTCGAGCGGCACGTCGCTCGCCACCGTCTCGACCCGGTCGTAGAACCCCTCGTCGAAGATCGTCAGCACCTCGTCGCCGAGCTTGACGCCGTTGCGGAAGAACGCGTCGGTGCTGGTCGCCTCGAAGGCGAAGATCGCCGGCGCCTCCAGCGAGGGCGTCGGGTCGCCCACCTCCTGGCCGTCGACGGCGAGGCGCACGTCGCGGGGGTCGCCCATGGTCGTCGCCGCCAGCCAGGTCTGGCCGGCGACGTGCTGACCGTCGGTGACGTTGAGGCGCAGCGGTGCGCGCTCACCGTCCAGGAGGTCGATCCGGACCGGACCGAGCGTGCTGGTGCCCGTGCCGTCCGAGGCGGTGAGGGTGTACTCGACCCAGGCCTTGCCGTAGAGGTCGACGGCAGGCACGGCGTAGGTGTAGCGCCCCTCCTCGTCGAAGCGCAGCAGCCGCGTGCTCGGCTCACCGACGTCGGTGGCGAGGGTGAGCTCCACGGTGGTCACCCGGCGGTCGTCGGTGACGTCGAACGCCAGCGCGAGGCCGTCGGCACCCGGGCCGTGGTCGGTGAGGTCGGCGATGTCCGGGGCGCTCGTGTCCTCGGGCGTGGCCACCAGGGCGTCCGGCACCTGGTCCGGGGAGGCGTACCCGGGGGTGGCGAGACCGGTGCCGACGAGCGTCTGGGTCGTGCCCTCGTCCCACCGGTACTGGATGGGACGGTCGGCCACGGTCTGGTCGTCGGTCATGTAGTCGGCTCGCGAGACGACGTGCCCGGTGTTGGTGGTCACCTGGATGCCTCGCTGGCCACCGTTGGCCATCCCGGCGGAGTGGATCTCCACCAGGTCGACGCCCGCGGTCAGCCGGCTGCCGAAGTGCGCGTTGAAGTCCGCCGCGGTCAGGCCGTCGTTCGCGCCGTTCTTGACCCACAGCACCAGCGTGCTCCCCGGCTCGATCACCGGGTCGTGCGGCGTCGCGGGCCACACGGTGCTGTTGGTGACCTGGTGGCTGCCGTCGAGGTAGAGGTAGTCGATCGAGTGCTCCCCGAAGGGCACCGGCGCGTCGGAGGCGTTGTAGACCTCGATGAACTCGTAGGCGTCGGCGCCACCGACGTTCGCGGTGTCGGGCGCCAGCTCGGTGATCTGCAGCACGGGGGCGTCCAGGCCCGGGTCGGTCGGCGGCGGCGGGCCCTGCACGGGGACCTCCGGTCCCGGCTCGGGCTCCGGCTCGGTCGGGATGAGCTGAGCGGGGTCGACGACCCCGGGCGTGAACGGCCCCGAGGACAGCTCGACCGTGCCACCCGCGTCCGGGTCGGCGGGGACCGCGAAGTGCGTCGAGACGTCGGGCGCGGCCGAGACCCGGTCGTACACCGACCAGCTGGTCTGCCCGCCAGAGGTGTCGACGCGGATGCCTCGGGTCCCGGTGTTGGCCATGCCTGCCTGCCCGGTGACGTGGAAGAGCAGCACGTCGTCGTCGGCGCCGACGGCCGCACGGAAGTCGTCGTCGCTCCGGGCGAAGCTGTCGACGGTGGAGGTGGAGTACTGCAGCCAGAGCACGGCGCTGCCGCGCGCGGGGACGACGGCGGAGGACTCCGTGAGGTCGAGCGGCTTGTCGCTGCCCGAGGTGCCCTCGTGCGTGAAGACGTACGTGAACGCCTGCTCGGCGAGGTCGACCGGCGCGTCGGTGGTGTTGGTGACCTCGAAGAACTCGAAGTGGTCGGGCCCGGTGTTGTCGGGGGCGATCTCGGTGACGACCAGCGGCCAGGGCAGGTCCGCCGCGGGCGGGTCGCCGGGCTCCGGGGCCGCCGCGGCCGGGAGCGCCGTGGCGGCGAGCCCTCCGGTGACGAGACTGATGGCGATGAGGGTCGATGTCAGACGGACGGAGGGCTGGCGGGACGACGGCATGCGACGGGACACCTTCGGCTCGGGAGCGTTGACCCGCACGCTGCCTGCTCGGGGCAAACGTCGGGGTCCGGCAGGGTGAACGTCGGGCGACGACATGTTGTCGGTCGGGCAGCACCGCGACACGGCCCCGGTCTCGGCCGTGCGATCATCGCGGGCATGACTACCGCACGGACCCACGCGCAGTCGATCGAGATCGCCGCCACCCCGGACGAGGTCTACGCCCTCGTCTCGGACGTCACCCGCACCGGGGAGTGGTCACCGGTGTGCAAGGAGTGCTGGTGGGACGAGGCCGAGGCCCCCGGTCCCGGGGAGCCGCCTCGGAGCGGCGCGCACTTCACTGGCCGCAACGAGACACCGGACCGCACGTGGGAGACCCGGTCGCAGGTCGTCGTCGCGGACCCGGGCCGCGAGTTCGCCTGGGTGGTCGGGCAGGGCTTCGTCCGCTGGGCCTACACGCTGGAGTCCCGCGACGACGGCCGGGCGACCGTGCTCACCGAGTCCTGGGAGTTCACCCCGGAGGGCCTGGCCGCGTTCGCCCAGCGCTACGGCGACGACGCCGACGCCGAGATCGAGGCCCGCACTCGGATGGCCCACGAGGGGATCCCCGCCACGCTGGCGGCGGTCCGGCGCATCGCCGAGGGGTGAGCCGCCCGATGCGCGCCCTGGCGTTCGACCGCTTCGGAGGCCTGGTCTCGGTGCGGGAGCTGCCCCGGCCTGCTGCGCCCGACGGTGGGGTGGTGGTCCAGGTGCACGCGACCGGCCTGTGCCTGTCCGACTGGCACGCGTGGGCGGGCCACGACCCGGACATCACGGCGTTCCCCCACGTTCCCGGCCACGAGCTGGCGGGCACCGTCGCCGCGGTGGGTGCCGGCGTCGGACGCTGGCGGGTGGGCGACCGTGTCACGGCGCCGTTCGTCTGCGGCTGCGGCCGGTGCACCTGGTGCCGCGACGGGGATGCGCAGGTGTGCCCTGACCAGACCCAGCCAGGTTTCACGCACCACGGCTCGTACGCCGAGGAGGTCGTGCTGCACGCCGCGGACCACAACCTGGTCGCGGTGCCCGACGGCGTCACGTCGGTGGCGGCGGCGAGCCTCGGCTGCCGTTTCGCCACGGCCTACCGAGCGGTGGTGCACCGGGCGAGGGTGCGCGCCGGTGAGCGTGTCGTCGTCGTCGGTGCCGGCGGGGTAGGGCTGAGTGCCGTGATGGTGGCGGCCGCCCGCGGGGCGCAGGTCGTCGCCGTCGACCGGAACCCCCGGGCGCTGGAGGCGGCTCGGCGGGCCGGTGCCGAGCACACCGTGCTGGCCGACCCCGGCACCGACGTCGTGGCCGGGGTCCACGAGGTGCTCGACGGCGGCGCGCACGTGGCGCTCGACGCCGTCGGCACCGAGACGACGTGCGCGACGGCGGTCCACTCGCTGCGCCGCCGGGGCCGGCACGTGCAGGTGGGTCTGCTGCCCGCCGCGGCGGGGCACCCACGGGTGCCGATGGACCGCGTCATCGCCTTCGAGCTGGACGTGCTCGGCTCCCACGGCATGGCCGCGGCGGACTACCCGGAGATGCTGGCGCTCGTCGCGGACGGGACGCTGCGGCCCCAGGACCTGGTGGGACAGGTCGTCGGCATGGACGTCGCCGCCGACCTGCTGCCGGCTCTGCGGGACGCGCCGCGCGCCGGGATGTCCGTGCTCGACCCACGCCGCTAGGTTGGGGCCATGCCGCGCCTCCTCGTCCGCCCGCCGTCCCCGCAGCTCGCCGACGGCGAGGTCACCCACCTCGACCGCGTGCCCGTCGACCCGGCGCTCGCCCGTCGCCAGTGGGAGGGCTACGTCGGCGTCTTCCGTGCGCGCGGCTGGGAGGTGAGCGAGGTGCCGTCGGCCGACGAGCACCCGGACGGCGTGTTCGTCGAGGACGGGGTCGTCGTCTTCGACGACCTGGCGGTCTTCGGGCGGCCCGGTGCGGCCTCGCGCCGCGGCGAGCTGGCCACGCTCCGTCCCGCCGTCACCGGTCTGGGCCTCGAGGTCGCGGAGATCGAGGCGCCCGGCACGCTCGACGGCGGGGACGTGCTGAAGATCGGCCGGACCGTCTACGTCGGCCGGAGCTCACGGACGAACGACGACGGGATCGCCGCGCTCCGCGACCTCCTCTCGCCCCGTGGCTGGCAGGTGGTCACGGTGCCGGTCACCCGGGTCCTGCACCTCAAGAGCGCCGTGACCGCCCTGCCGGACGGCACCGTCGTCGGGCACCCGCCCGAGGTGGACGACCCGGAGCTGTTCGACCGGTTCCTGCCCGTCCCCGAGCCGGAAGGGAACGCCGTCGTCGTCCTCGACGAGGGCACCGTCCTGATGTCCGCCAGCGCGCCGCGCAGCGCCGATCTGTTCCGCTCCCGTGGCCTCGAGGTCGTCACGACGCCGGTGACCGAGCTCGAGAAGCTCGAGGGCTGCGTCACCTGTCTGTCCGTGCGGCTGCGCTGAGCCCAGACTCGCGGCGGTGGGCCAGGTCACGCAACTGCCTCCGGGCGCCGTCGTGCGCGCGGGAGTACACTGACCGAGGCCCCGTGCACGCAGTCGCCCGTGCTGCCCGACCGCGAAGGAGGTATCGCGCATGACCCGCAGCGAGCCTCCTAGTAGTCCGAGCCGCGACTGACCTCGGCTCGATACCGTCCGGCGCCCTGCGCCGGACGACGCCGCCGTCCCTGAACGCGCCCCGGTGCCCAGCCACCTCAGTCGCGGGATCCACAGCACGCAGACCATCGTTCCTGCACGCCTGGGAGTCCCTCATGGCCTTCAGCTCTCCCCGTTCCGCACGCCCTCGCCAGGTCCTCGGCGCGCTGCGGCCCCGACGCGGTGCTCCCGCTGCGACCCCGGAGCCCGCGACCCCGACGCCGATCCGGCCCCGGTCCCGGTCCGCCATCGTCGCGGCCGCGGTGTACGACGGCGACGGGCACCGCACGGCGTCGTTCACCCGCCTGGCCGACACGTTCCGCACGTTGCGGTCGACCCCGAACGGGATGGCCTGGATCGGCCTCGAGCGCCCCGACGAGCGAGAGCTGGCAGCCTTGGCCCGGGAGTTCGACCTGCACCCGCTGGCCATCGAGGACGCCATCCAGGCGCACCAGCGCCCGAAGATCGAACGGTACGGCGACACGTTGTTCGTCGTGCTGCACGCGGCCCGGTACCTGGACTCCATCGAGGAGGTGGAGTTCTCCGAGCTGCACCTGTTCGTCGGCCCGGACTTCGTGGTCTCCGTCCGCCACGGCGACTCCCCCGACCTCGCCACCGTCCGCGCACGCCTGGAGTCCACCCCGCAGATGCTCTCGCGCGGGCCGGAGGCGGTGCTCTACGCGATCATGGACCGCGTCGTCGACGACTACGCACCGGTGATCTCCGGCCTCGACTTCGACATCGACCAGATCGAGTCCGAGGTCTTCTCCGGCGACAAGTCCGTGTCGCGGCGCATCTACGAGCTCTCCCGCGAGGTCGTCGACTTCCAGCGTGCCGTACGCCCGCTGCAGAACGTCTGCCAGTCGCTGGCCAAGGGCGCCGAGAAGTATCACGTGGACGACGAGCTGCAGGCCTACCTGCGTGACGTCGCCGACCACCTCATCGAGGTGGCCGAGTCGGTCGAGACCTTCCGCGTGGTCCTGCGCGACATCCTCACGGTGAACGCCACCCTGGTGGCCCAACGGCAGAACGAGGAGATGACGCACCTCACCGAGGTCTCGATCAAGCAGGGCGACGAGGTCAAGAAGATCTCCGGCTGGGCGGCGATCATCTTCGCCCCGTCCCTGGTCGGTTCGGTCTACGGGATGAACTTCGACGTCATGCCCGAGCTGCACGCCCAGTGGGGGTACCCGCTGGCACTGCTGGCGATGATCACCGTCAGCGTGGGCCTCTTCGCGGTGTTCCGCTGGAAGAAGTGGATGTAGCGCGCGTCCTAGGCGTCCAGCCACCCGTGGGACCGCGCGAGCTGCTCGACGGCGCCCCGGACAGCCAGGACCTGTCGCCCCGTGAGGTCGCCCGCGGACGCCAGGAGCCGCTCGGTCAGCTCGGCACGCAGCTCGCCGGCCGACAGCACGTCCGCGAACCCGTCGTGCGGGCGCTGGCCCGGGGCCCGCTCGGTCCGCTGGCCCGCGTCCGCACGCCGTACGGGCTCTCCGCCGAGCGCCGCGTGCGCCGCGTCGGCGACAGGCGAGCTCACCAGCGAGGCGCTCAGGGCCCGGGGGCCGCGGTCCCCCGTCTCGTGGGTCAGCTCGACCACGGTGCCGACCGCCATCAGCGTCTTGTCGAAGTCGATGTCGTTGACGTGCAGGAACACGTCCTCGTCCAGCTCGTCGGCGGCGACGAAGGCGTAGCCCTTGATCGCGTCGTACCGGACCACCTCGCCACGCACCATCGGGCACCACCTCACGCTCGACCCGTTCCCGGCAGCATATGCCCGGTGCGGGAGCGTCACCGCGTCGGGGAGCAGGGTCACCCGGCTGGCGGTCGGGGAGGCGCCCGCTAGGGTCGACGCGTGACCTCGACTCCCCGCGCCCAGACCGAGCCGACACCGACGCACGTCGGGCTCTCCCCTGCCGCGCGGACCCTGCTCGTCCTGGCGAGCGGCGCCGTCGTCCTGGCCGCCGTCCATGCTGCCGCCGGGGTGCTGGCGCCGCTCTTCCTGGCCGCGGTGATCGTCATCATCTGCCACCCCGTGCGGTTCCCGCTCGAGTCGCGCGGGTGGCCGCGCTGGGCGGCGACCACGGTGGTGATCGTCGTGGCCTACCTCATCCTCGCCGCGCTGCTGGCGATGCTGGTGTGGGCCGGCTTCCGGTTCGCCGCCCTCGTGCAGAGCTACATCCCGCAGCTCGCCGCGTCGGTGTCCGACATCGAGGCGCAGCTCGTGGCCACCGGCATCGACACCCAGGTCACCGAGACCGTGACCTCCTGGCTGCAGCCGGCGAACGTCCTGTCGGTGGCCGGGACGGTCAGCGGCACGGTGGTGACCGTCGGCACCGCGTTCTTCTTCGTCCTGGCCTACGCCGTCTTCATGGCGGCCGACGGCGCCCGCTACTCGACGGCGCAGCACCGGTTCGGTGCCACCCGGGCGGACGCCATCGACCGCGCCACCCGGTTCAGCTCCGGCGTACGCCGCTACTACGTCGTCAACGCGACCTTCGGCGCCGTCGTCGCACTGGTCGACGGGGTCGCCCTGTGGCTGCTGAACGTCCCCGGTGCCGCCATCTGGGCGATCCTCGCCTTCGTCACCAACTTCGTCCCCAACATCGGCTTCGTCCTCGGGCTGGTCCCTCCCGTGGTCATGGGCTTCGTCGTGGGGGGTTGGCAGCTCGCCTTGGCCGTCGTGGCCGTGTACTGCGTCGTCAACGTCGTCCTGCAGGTCTTCGTGCAGCCGAAGTTCGTGGCGGACGCCGTCTCGCTGTCCCTCACGCTGAGCTTCGTGTCCGTGGTGTTCTGGACCTTCGTGATCGGCCCGCTCGGCGCCATCCTCGCCATCCCGCTGACCCTGCTGGTGCGGGCCCTGGTGCTGGAGGGCGACCCGCGCAACGACTGGCTGCGCTGGCTCTCGGGCGACGACGTCGACGACGGACCGTCCGTCCGTGCACCGGAGCGGACCCCGACGTCCCTGCCGCCGTCGGACGGTGATCCCGCGACCTCCGACGGGACCGTGGAGACAGACGGGACCGTGGTGACGGACGAGCTCGAGGAGGACGGCGCGAGATAGCGCGCCGGACGGAGCCCTCGTCGGTCAGGCCTCCTCGCGGACGAACCGGGCGATCCGCTCCGCCATCGCCTCCGGCTGCCAGGAGTGGTCCGCGCCGGCCACCTCGTCCACCGCACCCCGGGTGACCGCTGCGACGATGCGCTCCGCCGCCACCGGCATCTCGGGGAAGGTGCGGGTGCCGTGCACGGCGAGCACCGGGATGGCGAGCTCGCGCAGCCGTTCCGTCTCGACGAGGTCGGTCGCCCGCACGAGGGCCTGCCCGTCGGCGCGCTGGGTCGCCGACGCCCGGGCGAGCACCTCGAAGTCGGGCGCGGCCCGCAGCGCCTCCAACCACTGCGGAGGCATGTCCTTCATGAACTGCTCGGTGGCACCGACGTAGTCCTCGGCGTCGAGCCGGCGCTCGAACTCGGTGATCCACACGGCGACGTCGTCGGCCGGCTCGGAGAGCGGCGCCTCCCACAGGACCAGGCCCGAGACCGGAAGCTCGGCGTCCGCGGCGCACAGCGCGATCGCCGACCCCGACGAGTGACCGACCAGCACGGCGGGCGGTCCGACGACGTCGATCATCGTCGAGAGGGCGTGCAGCTCGCGATCCAGGTCGAGCACCCCGTCGGCGGGGCTGTCCCCCCGACCGAGACGGTCGAAGACCAGCGTCGTCAGCCCCTGCTCGGCGCACAGCCGTGCTGTCGCGGTGGTGACCGGGTCCGTCGCGCGGGACGGTCCTGCACCGGCGACGAAGACGACGGCCGGCCCGCCGTCACCGTAGCGGTCGAACCCGACCCGGTCACCGGTCACGCTGGTCGCGTGCTGCGTCATGTGCGTCTTCCCTCCTCGACCGGGCGCTGGTGCCCGGCACTCACCCCGTGACGGTAGCCGGTAGCGCCCACAGCGGCGACGGCAGCAGAAAAAGGGGACACCCTCGCGCCCCCCGCGCACTACGCTGCGGGCGTATGAGCACCTCCACGTCCCACCCCGCCGTCGACCGGGTCCGCACCGCTCTGGTGGCCGAGGGCGCCGTCTCCGCCGCCGACGGCATCCGCTGGTTCGACGAGGCCGCCACCACGGCCGCCGCCGCGGCCCACGCCCTCAGCGTCGAGGCGGGAGCGATCGCCAACTCCCTGGTATTCACCCTCGACGACCAGCCGCTGCTCGTGCTGACCTCCGGCGCTCACCGCGTGGACACCGCCTTCCTCGGTGACCGCCTGGGCGGTCGCGTCGGCCGCGCGCCGAAGGAGCTCGTCAAGGAGGCGACGGGCCAGGTCATCGGTGGGGTCGCACCGCTCGGGCACCCCGCGCCCGTGCGGACCGTCGTCGATGTCGCCCTGGCGGGCTTCGACGTGGTCTGGGCCGCGGCCGGCCATGCCCGGACCGTGTTCCCCACGTCGTTCGACGAGCTGGTCCGCATCACGGGTGGCGAGCCGTCACCCGTGACGCCCTGAGGCGGGGAAGGTCCGTCCGTCCGGGTCGCCGGCCCGGCGGGGCCGCAGCTCCTCCGGCGCCGGCCACGGCAGCGTGAACCTCTCGACCGGCACGTCGATCGCGCCGAAGTCGTCCGTCTGCACCACCACACCGTCGGGGGTGACCTCGACCAGCCGGACGCGCAGCGGCTCGCGCCCCGGTCGTTCGAGCATCCACACCTCGGCGAACCAGGCCAGGGTCGCGCCGTCGAGCGCCTCCTCCGCAGCGAGCCAGTCGACCGGACCGGTCAGCTCGTGCCCGAGCAGCGAGACGGCGACCCAGTCCTCGCCGTCGGGTCGGATCCACCCGACCTGCTCACGGTCCTCCGCACGCCGGTGCTCGATCCACTCCTGGGGCAGCATGCCGGCCACGCTAGCGAACGGGATGCCGTCGATCGAGGGCATTTCCTCCGCCGGGCACCCGGGGCTCCCGGGTCATCGCGGCAGGTCGTGCCCGTCCGCCAGACCGCGGGCATAGGCTTCCGCGCTCCCTTCGCGGAACAGGTCGTCCGGGCCGCCGCGCACCAGGCTCCGCGCCCCGGCACCGTCACCCTGCGGGCCGTGGCCGGCGAGCACGTACCGCCCGACGCCGCGCGCGACGGCGACGGCCCGTCCGCTCGCCTTGCCGCGGACGAGCTCGGACGCGGCGGCGATCTCGTCGGCCACCGCGGCGACGGTCACCGACAGGGGTCGCCCGTGAGCGTCGGTCCCGCCACGCAGGTCGTCCACCACGGCGAGGCCCGCGGCGCCGACGGCGATGTCGGTCAGGCCCTCGCGCCAGGGTCGTCCGGCGGTGTCCGTGACGACCACACCGAGCCGGTCGATGCCGAAGCGGGCTCGCCACGCGGCACGTAGTGCCCGGGCGGAGGTGTCCGGGTCCTCGGGGAGCAGCAGCACCGTGCCCTCCGGGGTGTTCGAGGCGTCGACCCCGGCTGCGGCCATGACCAGCCCGAGCCGGTTCTCCACGATGCGCAGCGGCGGCAGGCCGCCCGGCCGCTCACGTACCGCGACCACCCGCACGGTCTCGTCCGTGATCGCCTGCTCGCGGTCCGCGGCGCGCACGACCCGCCCCTCGGCCTTGGAGACGATCTTGGAGGTCACCACGACGACGTCGCCCTCCGCCAGGCGATCGCCGGAGCGGTCCGCGTCGCTCGCCAGCAGATCGCCCACCAGGGCCGCGAGGTCGTCGCCCGGGCGCACCTCGGCCAACCCGTCCGGCGCCCAGAGCGTCAACCGGGCACCGTCGAGCGCCCCCTCCCCCTGCCGGGGACCAGGGCGGCTCACCGGACGAGCTTCGGCAGCACCTCGCGGCCGAAGGTCTCGATCCACTCACGCTGGTTGCGACCCACGTTGTGCAGGTAGATGCGGTCGAACCCGAGATCGACGTACTTCTGGATGGCCTCACGGTGCTTGTCCGGGTCGGCCGAGATCACCATGCGTCCCTCGAAGTCCTCGGGACGGACCAGCTTGGCCATCTGGGCGAAGTCGTGCGGCGAGCGGATGTCGGCCTTGGGGAACTTCATGCCCCCGTTCGGCCACTCCGTCATCGCGTTCGTCAGCGCCTCCTCGTCCGTCTCGGCCCACGACATGTGCACCTGCAGGACCTTCGGCATGGTGTCCGGGTCGCGGCCGACCTCGCGGGCGCCGGCGTCGAAGCGGCCGAACAGCATCTCGATCTTCTCCAGCGGGGCACCGACCGTGATGAGACCGTCGGCGTGCTTGCCGGCACGCTTGGCGGTGACCGGGCCCGCGGTGGCGACCAGGATCTCCGGGGCGACCTCCGGCATGGTCCACAACCGGGTCGACTCCATCTTGTAGAACTGCCCGGAGTGCTTGACGTCCTTGCCCTCCAGGCCGGAGGTGAAGAGCTTCTTGATGATGTCGATGGCCTCGAACATGCGGTTGATGCGCTCGGGCGCCTCGGGCCAGTAGCCGGCGGTGACGTGCTCGTTGAGCGCCTCGCCGGAGCCCAGGCCCAGCCAGTGACGCCCGGGGTACATGGCGGCGAGCGTCGCCGAGGCCTGCGCGACCATGGCCGGGTGCCAGCGGAACGTCGGGGCGGTGACGCCGGGGCCCAGGTCCCCACGGGTCCGTTCGCCGAGCGCGCTCAGGACGTTCCAGACGAAGGCCGCGTGCCCCTGCTGAGGGACCCAGGGCTGGAAGTGGTCGGCGGCCATCACGCCCGTGAAGCCGTGCTCCTCCGCGTAGGCCGAGAGGTCGACGACCTCCGTCGGGTGGAACTGCTCGAGCATCGCGGCGTAGCCGATGGTCAGGTCGGGTGAGGCAGACATGGCCCGACCCTACGCCTACCCGGTACCCCGCGTCTCGGGAACTCACGGATCTCGGTGGAGAAGAAGTGCGTCGCGTGCAGGTTGTCGTTGTACCGCTCGATGCGGCGGTAGCCGGCGCGCTCGTACATCGCGATCGCCTCGGTGAGCGCCTCGTGGGTGTCGAGCCGCAGCTCGGTGTGCCCCAGCTCGCGGGCGACCTGCTCCAGGTGCCGCAGCAGTCGCGACCCCAGCCCGGCACCGCGCCACGCGTCGTCGACCCACATCCGCTTGATCTCGCCCACACCGGGCCCGAGGGTCTGGACCCCGCCGCAGGCGACGGGAGACCCGGCCGACGTCGCCACGACGAACGCGCCGCGGGGCGCCACGAGGCGCGCTGCGTCGTCGGCGAGCGCCTCGTCGGCGTCGAAGGTGCCGGTCCCGCCGATGCGCGCCCCGACCTCGTCGACGTAGGCCCGCACGGCACGGCGGGCCAGGTCCGCGGCGGGCGCGACGGTCTCCAGCTCGATCGTGGCGGCACGAACCAGCAGGTCCGCCTCCGCGAGCGCCGCCGCGAGACGCGACTGCTGCCGGGCGGTGAGGGGCTCGACCAACCCGCGGGCCCGCTCGGCGGAACGCCGTTCGAGGTCGCCCCACGCCTGGCGGCCCTCGTCGGTCAGTGCGACGGTCCGACGACGCCGGTCGGCCGGGTCCGGCTCGACCGTCACCAGCGCGTCCGCCTCCAGGTCCCGCAACAGGCGGCTCAGGTACCCGGAGTCGAGGCCCAGCCGGGTGCGCAGGTCCTGCGTGGTGCCGGGCTCGACCCCGATCTCGTACAGCAGCCGCGCCCTGCCCAACGGCATCCCCGACCCGAGGAAGGACTCGTCCAGGGCGCCGACCCGCTGGGTGTAGCTGCGGTTGAACCGACGGACGACGTCGACGGGGTCAGGGGCGGGTGCGCTGGCGGTCATGGTCTCTGACTCTAGTCAGAGAATGGCGCGCGGCGCCAGTCCGCGCGGAGGGCGCTCACGTGCTGAAACCCGTCGGCCCGCCCCGGCAGATCTGGGACAATGTGTGACCATGAGCGACTTCCCGACCTCCCCGGCGCAGCAGGCGCCCGAGCAGACCCTCGCGACGACCCCGGCCACCGGCGGCTCCGTCGGCGACGTAGCCGGCGACGTCGTGCGTGCGGTGGTCCGGGAGGTGCCGGACAGGGTCAGCACGGACGGGCTCGAGCAGAAGTTCGACGAGCGCTGGGCGGCCGAGGGCACCTTCGCCTTCGACCGCACCGCCACCCGCGAGCAGGTCTACTCCATCGACACCCCGCCGCCGACGGTCTCCGGGTCGCTGCACGTGGGTCACGTGTTCAGCTACACGCACACCGACGTCGTGGCCCGGTTCTGGCGCATGCGGGGCAAGGAGGTCTTCTACCCGATGGGGTGGGACGACAACGGCCTGCCCACCGAGCGGCGCGTGCAGAACTACTTCGGCGTGCGGTGCGACCCGTCCCTGCCCTACGTGGAGGGCTTCGAGCCCCCGCACACCGGCACCGAGGGCAAGGCCGTCAAGCCGGCCGACCAGGTCCCGGTCAGCCGCCGCAACTTCATCGAGCTCTGCGAGCGCCTCACGGCCGACGACGAGCGTCAGTTCGAGGAGCTCTGGCGTCGCCTCGGGCTGAGCGTCGACTGGGCCCAGACGTACCAGACGATCGACGCGACCTCGCGAGCCGCCTCGCAGCGCGCGTTCCTGCGCAACCTCGAGCGCGGCGAGGCCTACCAGGCCGAGGCCCCCGGTCTGTGGGACGTCACCTTCCAGACGGCGGTCGCCCAGGCCGAGCTCGAGGCCCGCGAGTACCCCGGCCACTACCACCGGGTCGCGTTCCACCGCGCCGGGGCCGACGGCGCGGGCGAGCCCGTGTACATCGAGACGACCCGCCCCGAGCTCCTGCCCTCCGTCGTGGCCCTCATCGCCCACCCCGACGACGAGCGCTACCAGGACCTGTTCGGCACCACCGTCACGTCCCCGCTGTTCGGCGTCGAGGTGCCGGTCGTGGCCCACCCTGCCGCGGCCATGGACAAGGGTGCCGGGATCGCGATGTGCTGCACCTTCGGTGACCTCACCGACGTGCAGTGGTGGCGCGAGCTGCAGCTCCCCACCCGCTCGGTGGTCGGGCGCGACGGCCGCCTGACCCGTGAGACCCCGCCGTGGATCGCCGAGGGTCCCGGCGCCGGCCTCTACGCGGAGGGCCTGGCGGGCAAGACGACGTTCAGCGCCCGCAAGGCGGTCGTCGAGGCGCTCGTGGAGTCCGGGGACCTGGACGGCGAGCCGAAGCCCACCCAGCGCATGACGAACTTCTACGAGAAGGGCGACAAGCCCCTCGAGATCGTCACCTCCCGCCAGTGGTACATCCGCAACGGCGGTCGCGACTGGGACCGGCGCGACCTGAAGAGCGAGCTGCTCGCACGCGGCAAGGAGCTCGACTTCCACCCCGACTTCATGCGGGTGCGCTACGAGAACTGGGTCGGCGGGCTCAACGGCGACTGGCTCGTCTCCCGCCAGCGGTTCTTCGGGGTCGCGGTGCCGGTCTGGTACCCGCTGCTCGACTCGGGCGAGGTCGACCACGCACACCCGATCACGCCGTCGGAGGCCGAGCTGCCGGTGGACCCGACGTCCCAGGCACCGGCCGGCTACGACGAGTCCCAGCGCGGCGAGCCCGGCGGGTTCGTGGGCGACGCCGACGTGATGGACACGTGGGCGACGTCGTCCCTGAGCCCGCTCATCGTCTCGGGCTGGGAGCGTGACGCCGACCTGTTCGACCGCGTGTACCCGATGGACCTGCGCCCGCAGGGGCAGGACATCATCCGCACGTGGCTGTTCTCCTCGGTGGTCCGCTCGCACCTCGAGTGCGGCGTCCTGCCCTGGAAGAACGCGGCGATCAGCGGCTGGATCCTGGACCCGGACCGCAAGAAGATGTCCAAGTCCAAGGGCAACGTCGTCACCCCGATGGACCTGCTCGTCGAGCACGGCTCGGACGCCGTGCGCTACTGGGCCGCGGCCGCCCGCCTGGGCACCGACGCGGCCTTCGAGGTCGGGCAGATGAAGATCGGACGCCGCCTGGCGATCAAGGTCCTCAACGCCTCGAAGTTCGCCCTGACCTTCGGCGTGGACCCGCAGACCGGCACCGGCGAGATCGTCCTGGATCCCGCCGCCGTGACCGTGTCCCTCGACCGCGCGATGCTCGCCGGCCTGGCCGATGTCGTGGACCAGGCCACGGCCGCGCTCGAGGCGTACGACCACACCCGCGCCCTCGAGATCACCGAGTCGTACTTCTGGGCGTTCTGCGACGACTACCTCGAGCTGGTCAAGGACCGCGCCTACGGGGCGGGTGCCTCGGCGGACGAGCTGTCGGCCGAGACGGTCTCGGCGCGCACCGCGCTGGCGATCGCACTCGACGCGATGCTGCGGCTGCTGGCACCCTTCATCCCGTTCGCGACCGAGGAGGTCTGGTCCTGGTGGCGCGCCGGGTCGGTGCACCGCGCCGAGTGGCCGACGGCGGAGCCCTTGCGGTCCGCCGCCGCCGGCGCGGACGCGCTCGACCTGGCGGCCGCCGGGCACGCGCTCGCCGCGCTGCGCAAGCTCAAGTCGGCCGCGAAGGTCTCGATGAAGACGCCGATCCTGTCGGGGACCGTCGCCGTGCCGGCCGCCCTCCTGCCGGGCGTGACCTCCGCGCTCGACGACATCCGGGGCGCCGGCCGCGCCACCGGCGAGCTCGAGCTCGTCGAGGCGGCCGAGGGCCAGGGCGACCTCGACGTGCAGGGCGGGATCGTCGTCGTCGAGCACGAGCTCGGCGAGCCGCCCGCCAAGAAGCCCCGCGGCTGACGGGGGCCGAGGCACGCAAGAGCCCGGGAGGAGGGGCCGGCGCACGGTCGTCAGACGCGAAGTGCAGGGCGCGCAGCGCCCGTGAACGCGACCGTGCGCCGGACCCTCCTCCCGGGCTCGACAGCCTTACAGGGCCCGCAGGCGCGCCCCGTCGCTACTCATCGACGCGGCCGACTCGTGCGGCGTGCCCCCGTCCTCCCACCGGAGCGTCGCACCGACTCCGTCCATGAGCTCGACCGATCCCTCCGGGGCGAAGACGAGCCCGGAGTCCTGGCCGACGGCCGCCCGCATGAGCGCGGAGGCCACGGGCAGCTCCTCGAGGCCCTCGGTCACGCCCAGGCCCTCGAGCTGCGCCCTGGCGATCCCGATGTGGAGCGGCTCCGGGCCGATCCACACCTGCCGGCCGTTGAGGAGCGTGCTCGTGTCCGGGCCGTTCTCGGCGCCGTCCGTCCACGACCGCAGGGCACGGGCCGCGTCGTCGGCCAGCTGCTCGGACAGCACGAGGTGCTTGACCTGTCCTCGCGAGAGGACCTCGACGACGTCCTCGACACCGGCGACGGCCCCGCTGTCACGTCCCAGGCCCTCGCGCAGCTCCGCGAGCACCTGCTCGCTGCGTCGCGCGCGGAACGAGTCCAGCGCGTCGGCCACCGCCTCGGCGAACGACTCCTGGTGCACCCCGGCGTCACGACCACCTCCGGCGACCTCGACCGTCACCTCGGAGGCCTGCTGGCCGAGCGCACCGCGGACGAGGGGCACCGCACGCACGTCTCCGGTGACCAGCACGACCTCGGGCCGCTCGGACGCGACGCGCCGGTCGATCTCGCCGGCCACGGCCTCGGCGTTGCGACGCCACGAGTCCTCCGCGCGCGACTCGATCGTCGCGCGCTTGGTCGACGTGCTGGAGGTCTTCGACACCTGGTCGTGACCGCCCTCGAACGCCTCGCTCTCACCGAGGCGGGTCCCGTCGGTGGCGACGGCGAAGAAGTCCGCACCCTGGCGGTCCACGGCGACGCAGAGGGCGTCCACCGCCTGGTCGGCCGACCGGGCCGCCTGCAGCAGCGACGGCACACGGTGCCAGACGGCGGCCATCACCGAGGGCGGTTCTCTGAGCACCCGGTCGACGAGGACGCCGCCGGCATCGGCGATGAGCACCCTCCCGTGCGGGCCACGGACCCTGGTGGGGCGGCTGACCGCCTCGTCGAGGTCGTCGAGCACACCGTCCGGTGCGCCCTGCTTCCCCAGGTTCTTGCGCATGGCCCGCCAGCGGTTGGCCACGTCCTTGTCGCCCGCCTCGACCGATCGCGTCGCGTCCAGGTAGACGGTCGCGAACGGGCCGGGGTGGCCGACCAGGGGCTTGATCCATTCAATCGTCATGCAGGGTCTCCCTCGCGTCGGTCGACTGTGCCTCCCAGCGTGCGACGGATCCCTTCGGCGCGCCACCCGCGCCGCGAGCACGGCGCGATCACGGTGCTTCAGACCACGGTGCTCTTCAACTGTAGGTGTCGAGCGGGGGCGCGTTGCCCGCGCGCTTCCCGGCCTCGTGCTCGGCGGCGATGCGCTCGTGATGGCGGATCACCTCGGAGACGATGAAGTTCCGGAACGCCTCGGCGAACTGTGGATCGAGCCCGGCCCCGGACGCGATCGTCTTGAGGCGCTCGATCTGCTGGCGGTCCCGCTGCGGGTCCGCCGGCGGCAACCCGTCGGTCGCCTTGAGCTCTCCCACCCGCTCGGTCGCCCGGAACCGCTCGGCCAGCAGGTGCACCAGCGCAGCATCGATATTGTCGATGGTGCGGCGCAGCGCGAGGATCTCGGGGGGCAGCGCCCGGCCGGTCTCGGGAACGGGAGCTTCGTCGAAGGGCTGAGCCATGCCCTGATCCTACGGTCGTCGCTCGGGCCCAGGGCGCGTGACCGGTATGTGACCTCGACGGTGTAGTGTCCTGCAGGCTCCGCGCCCGGGGCCATCCCGCCGTAGCCGGAGACACTCCCGATGAACCATGCCGCGACGCCCAGCCTCGTGGACGTGCCCGAGGGCACCAGCATCACCACCCTCCTCGCCGACCGCGTCGCCCGGACCGGTCACGGCACGCTCCTGGAGCGTCGCGACGGCTCCTCCTGGGTCCCGGTCACCGCCCACGAGTTCGACGCCGACGTCCTCGCGGTGGCTCGCGGGCTCGTCGCGCACGGCGTCGAGCCGGGCGACCGGGTGGCGATCATGAGTCGCACCCGCTACGAGTGGACGCTGCTCGACTTCGCGATCTGGACGGCCGGGGCCGTCCCCGTGCCCGTCTACGAGACCAGCTCCCCCGAGCAGGTGCACTGGATCCTCTCCGACGCGCGTGTCCGCCTCGCGGTCGTCGAGACCCCCGCCCACGCCGACGCCGTGGGGCAGGTCGACGCCGACCTGCCCGACCTGGAGCGTGTCCTCGTGCTCGACGGAGGTTCCTGCGGTGCCCAGGACGCCGCGCTGGCGACGCTGAGGTCCGCAGGGCGCAGCGTGCCGAACCGCTCGTTGCTCGCCCGCCGTGACGCCGTCGGCCCGGACGACCTCGCCACGATCGTCTACACCTCGGGCTCCACCGGGCGCCCCAAGGGGGCCGAGCTCACGCACCGAGCCTTCTGCCACCTGGCGCTCAACGCCCAGCAGGCGCTGCCGGACGTGGTCGCCGCCCGCGACGCGCGCACCCTGCTGTTCCTGCCGCTCGCGCACGTCTTCGCACGTCTCATCCAGGTCGCGGCCGTCGCCGGGAGCACCGTCGTCGGGCACTCCGGTGACGTGAAGAACCTGGTCGCGGACCTGCACGACTTCCGCCCGACCTACCTCCTCGCGGTCCCCCGCGTGCTCGAGAAGGTCTACCACTCGGCCGAGCAGGCCGCCGGCGGCGGTCGGCGGGGTCGGCTCTTCGCCTGGGCCACCGAGACCGCGGTCGCCTGGTCCCGTGCCCAGGACGACGGCGGGCCGGGTCTCGCGCTGAGGGTGCGGCACGCGCTGGCCGACCGTCTGGTCCTCGCGCGGGTGCGGACCGCCCTGGGCGGCCGGGTGCGCCACGTCATCTCCGGCGGCGCGCCGCTCGGGGAGCGGCTCGGACACTTCTTCCGCGGGGCGGGGCTGACGATCCTCGAGGGCTACGGCCTGACGGAGACGACGGCGCCGACGGCGGTGAACCTGCCGGGTGCGGTCTCGATCGGGACGGTCGGACCACCGTTCCCCGGCACGGAGGTCCGGATCGCCCAGGACGGGGAGGTGCTGGTCCGTGGCCCGCACCTGATGCGCGGCTACGCCGGCGACCCCGCGGGCACCGCGGAGGCCTTCACGGGCGACTGGCTCCGCACCGGCGACCTGGGCAGCCTCGACGAGTCGGGTCGACTACGGATCACGGGGCGTGCCAAGGAGATCATCGTGACCGCCGGTGGCAAGAACGTCGCGCCGGCACCCCTGGAGGACCGGGTCCGTGCGCACGCCCTCGTGTCCCAGGTCGTCGTGGTGGGTGACGGAAGACCGTTCGTGGCGGCGCTCGTCACGCTCGACGCCGAGCTGCTGCCCGGTTGGCTCGCCGCGCGCGGGATCCCCCGGGCGCCCGCCGCCGACGTGCGGGACCACCCCGACGTCCTCGCCGCCGTCCAGGCCGCGGTCGACGACGCCAACACGACGGTCTCCCGTGCCGAGCAGATCCGCACCTTCCGGGTGCTGGACGGCGACCTCACCGAGTCCCGGGGACACCTGACGCCCTCGATGAAGGTGCGCCGCTCGGCCGTGGTGAAGGACTTCGCCCACGAAATCGACGCGATCTACGGCTGACCGACGCCGTCTCCCGACCGGCGCACGTCGGCAGCCGGGGTCAGGCGGACTTGCGGTTCCGGACCGGACCCGACGACCGCGGAACGATCGTGGGGTTGACGTTCTCCTCGACCACGTCACGGGTGACGACCACACCCTCGACGTCGTCGCGGCTCGGGACGTCGAACATCACCTGCTGGAGGACCTCCTCCATGATGGCCCGCAGCCCGCGGGCGCCGGTGCCCCGCAGCAGGGCCTGCTCGGCGATGGCGTCGATGGCGTCGTCCGCGAACTCCAGGCGGACCCCGTCGATCTCGAACATGCGCTGGTACTGCTTGACCAGCGCGTTGCGCGGCTCCGTCAGGATCCGCACCAGCGCCTCCCGGTCGAGCGGGGACACCGAGGCGATCACCGGCAGGCGACCGATGAACTCGGGGATCAGGCCGTACTTGTGCAGGTCCTCCGGGCGCACCTCGGAGAAGAGGTCCTCGTTGACCGCCGACTCCATCGGTGCGGAGAACCCGATCCCTCGCTTGCGCGAGCGAGCGGCGATGAGGTCGTCCAGCCCGGCGAAGGCACCCGCCACGATGAACAGCACGTTGGACGTGTCGATCTGGATGAACTCCTGGTGGGGGTGCTTGCGGCCGCCCTGTGGCGGCACGGAGGCGCTCGTGCCCTCGATGATCTTCAGCAGCGCCTGCTGCACACCTTCGCCGGAGACGTCCCGGGTGATCGACGGGTTCTCCGCCTTGCGGGCGACCTTGTCGACCTCGTCGATGTAGATGATGCCCGTCTCGGCCTTCTTGACGTCGTAGTCCGCGGCCTGGATGAGCTTGAGCAGGATGTTCTCGACGTCCTCGCCCACGTAGCCCGCCTCGGTGAGGGCTGTGGCGTCCGCGATCGCGAAGGGGACGTTGAGGAGCTTGGCAAGGGTCTGGGCGAGGTACGTCTTGCCCGTCCCGGTGGGGCCGATCAGCAGGATGTTGGACTTCGAGATCTCGACGGCGTCCTCGTCGTCCTTCGCCGGCGGCGCGGCCTGGACCCGCTTGTAGTGGTTGTACACGGCCACGGCCAGCGCTCGCTTCGCCGGTTCCTGGCCGATGACGTACTGCTCGAGGAACGCGAAGATCTCCCGCGGCTTGGGCAGCTCGGTCATCCCGACCTCGGTGGCCTCGCCGAGCTCCTCCTCGATGATCTCGTTGCACAGGTCGATGCACTCGTCGCAGATGTACACGCCCGGTCCGGCGATCAGCTTCTTGACCTGTTTCTGAGACTTGCCGCAGAACGAGCACTTGAGCAGATCTGCGCCGTCACCGATTCGAGCCACCTCGGGCCTCCTTGTCTCGTGCAGGGCCGTCTCGTGCAGGTCCTTCGACCATTCCACACCACGCGGGCCGCGTTGTCAGCACGATAGGCCCGGTGTGGCGTCACCCGGGGCACCGACACGTGGTCGGCGCCCCGGGCGCACCCGGCGCAGCAGGAGCTGCAGCCGGTCAGCTCTCGAGCTGGGCGACCTTGCGGGACTCGAGCACCTGGTCGACCAGGCCGTAGTCCTTGGCGGCCGCCGCGGTGAGGATCTTGTCCCGCTCGATGTCGTCACGGATCTGGGCGACGTCCTTGCCCGTGTGCTGCGCGAGCGTCGTCTCGAGCCACTCGCGCATCCGGATCAGCTCGTTGGCGTGGATCTCGATGTCCGACGCCTGGGCGTAGCCACCGTTCTCCATCGCCGGCTGGTGGATCAGGACGCGTGCGTTGGGCAGCGCCAGGCGCTTGCCCTTCTGCCCCGCGGCGAGCAGCACGGCCGCCGCCGACGCGGCCTGCCCGAGGCAGACCGTCTGGATCTGCGGCTTGATGAACTGCATCGTGTCGTACAGCGCCGTCATGGCCGTGAACGACCCGCCCGGCGAGTTGATGTAGATCATGATGTCGCGGTCGGGGTCCTGGGACTCCAGGACCAGCAGCTGCGCCATCACGTCGTCGGCCGAGGCGTCGTCGACCTGGACACCCAGGAAGATGATGCGGTCCTCGAAGAGCTTCGTGTAGGGGTCCTGACGCTTGAACCCGTAAGGCGTGCGCTCCTCGAACTGGGGCAGCACGTAACGTGCAGACGGTGCGGCGGCGCTCGATCCGTACGGCATCGCGACGCCGCCCGGGCGCGCGGCGCCCCCGGCGAGGCGCTCGGCCGTCATCGCGAACTGGTACTCGGGCGAGTGGCTCATGGTTCTCCTCGGAGCAGGAAAGGTCTGGCGACCGGGTCGGTGGAGGGTGGTGTCAGCTGGGGTTCGTGCCACCGCCACCGGCGACCGACGACGCCGTGTCCACGACACGGTCGACGAAGCCGTACTCGAGGGCCTCGGCCGCCGTGAACCAGCTGTCCCGGTCGTTGTCCTTGAGGATCTTCTCGAGCGGCTGACCGGTCTGCTCGGCCGTGAGCTCGGCGAGCACCTTCTTCATGTGCATGATCAGCTGTGCGCCGATGCGCACGTCGGTCGCGGTACCACCCACGCCACCGGACGGCTGGTGCATCAGCACGCGGGCGTGGGGGGTGATGTACCGCTTGCCCTTCGCCCCCGAGGACAGCAGGAACTGCCCCATCGACGCAGCCATGCCCATGGCGACCGTGGCGACGTCCGGCTGGATGAACTGCATGGTGTCGTAGATCGCCATGCCGGCGGTGATCGAGCCGCCCGGGGAGTTGATGTAGAGGTAGATGTCCTTGTCGGGGTCCTCGGCCGCCAGGAGCATCAGCTGGGCGCAGATCGCGTTGGCGTTGTCGTCGCGGACCTCCGAACCCAGCCAGATGATGCGCTCCCTGAGGAGCCGGTTGTAGATGGAGTCGTTGAGGCCGAGGCCCTGTCCTTCGGACCGAGCCTCCGGCATCGCCCGGTCCACCTGCAGCAGGTCGTTCACGTCCGTCTCCTTCGGTTCGCTGTCGCTCGACCCTAACGCGCCCCACCGGCCCGAACAGTCCCCGGCAGGGCCTGTTTCGCTGCGGGCGCACAGCCCCGTCACCGCGGACGACGACGGCCCGCACCTCCTGCGCGGAAGGTGCGGGCCGTCGTCGTACGGCGGGGGTCAGGCCTTGGCCTGCTCCTCGGTCGCCTCGTCCTCGGCGACCTCCTCCTCGGCGGCGTCCTCGGCAGCGGCGGCCTCGGCCTCGTCGTCCTCGGCGGTACCGATGAACTCGGTCAGGTCGACGACGTTGCCGTCGGAGTCCTTGACCTCGATGTCGCGCAGGGCGACGGCGAGCGCCTTGGAGCGCGCGACCTCACCGACCATGGCGGGGATCTGACCACCCTGGTCGAGGGTCTGGATGAACTGCTGCGGCTCCATGCCGTACTGCTGGGAGGCCTGCACCAGGTACTCGATGAGCTCGCCCTGGCCGACCTTCACCTCGAGCTGCTCGGCGAGGGTGTCGAGCAGGATCTGGTTCTTGATCGCCTTGGTGGCGTCCACGACGACCTCGGCACGGTGGTCCTCGTCCTCCAGCCGTCCCTCCTGCTCGAGGTGGCGGTGCACCTCGGCGTCGACGACGCCCTGCGGGACGGGGATCTCCACGGCCTCGAGCAGCTTCTCCAGGAGCGCGTCGCGGGCGGCGACGGCCTGGTTCGAGGTCTTCGCCGAGGCGACCTGCCCACGCAGGTCGGCCTTGAGCTCGTCGAGGGTGTCGAATTCCGACGCCATCTGGGCGAAGTCGTCGTCGGCCTCGGGAAGCTCGCGCTCCTTGACCGAGGTGGCGGTGACCGTGACCGTGGCCTCCTCGCCCGCGTGCTCGCCACCGGCGAGGTTCGAGGTGAAGGTGGTCGTCTCGTCGGCGGACAGCCCGGTGAGGGCCTCGTCCAGCCCTTCGAGCATGTTGCCCGCGCCGATCTGGTAGGAGACACCGGAGACCGAGTCGATCTCCTCGTCGCCGATGACGGCCTTCAGGTCGATGACGACGTAGTCGCCCTCGACGGCGGGACGGTCGACGCCCACCAGCGTGCCGAAGCGCTCACGCAGCGAGTCGAGGCGCTCGTCCACGTCGGCGTCGGCGACCTCGGTCGACTCGACGGTCAGCTCGAGGCCGGACAGCTCGGGCAGGGTGAGCTCGGGGCGGACCTCCACCTCGGCGACGAACGCGAGCTGGCCCTCGCCCGCCTTCTCCGGGACCTCGGTGACCTCGACCTCGGGCTGACCCAGGGGGCGGAGCTCGCTCTCGGCCACGGCGTCACGGTAGAAGCCCGAGAGGCCCTCGTTGACGGCGTGCTCGACGACGGCACCCCAGCCGACCCGCTGGTCGATGATGCGCGGGGGGACCTTGCCCTTGCGGAAGCCGGGGATGTTCACCTGCTCCGCGATGTGCTTGTAGGCGTGGTCGATGCTCGGCTTGAGCTCGTCGTACTCCACCTCGACGGTCAGCTTGACCTTGGTGGGGTCCAGGGTCTCGACGGCGCTCTTCACTTCGATGGTCTCCAGAGTGTCGGGTGCGTGCGCGCGCGTCTCGCCGGTGTGTTCCGGGCTGGTTGCTGCGGCGCTGGATGCTGTGCAGTGCTGTTCGTGCTCGGGTCCTGCTCAGGTCGTGCTCGGTCCTGCTCGTGGTTCCGAAGCCGGTACGGCAGGCGTACGGGCAACCCATCGATCATACGCCACCGCGCTTCGCGCCCGTCAGCCACCGACAGGTGGGATAGACCACGCCTGCGTCCGCCGGTCAGGGCTCCTGGGCGGGGCGCCGGGGCCGCACCCGGGTGTGGGTTCGCTGTCCCTGCTCGCCGAAGAGGCTGAGCAGCTCGACCGCCTCGTCGTCGGCCGGTCCGAACCAGTGCGGTACCCGGGTGTCGAACTCCGCGGCCTCCCCCGGGCCCATGACGAGGTCACGGTGCCCGAGGACGAGGCGGAGCCGGCCGGTGAGCACGTAGCACCACTCGTACCCCTCATGGGTGCGCAGGTCGGGCCGACCGCTCCGGGCGCCGGGCTCGATGATCATCTTGTAGGCGACGATCTCCGTCGCACCCGGGGTGAGCGGGACGTAGGTCACGCCGTCGACCGTGACGGGGTCCAGGTGCACCCGTGGGTCACCGGTCGTCGGGGCGTCCACCAGGTCGTCGAGCGTGACCCCGTACGCCTGCGCGAGCGGCAGGAGCAGCTCGAGGGTGGGCCGGCGCAGGCCGGACTCGAGCCGGGACAGGGTGCTCACGGAGATGCCGGTCTGCCCGGACAGGTTCGCGAGGGTGACCTTCCGTCCGGTCCGCAGGCTCCGTAGCCGCGGCCCGACGGTCCCCAGCATCGCGGCGAGGGCGCCCTCGGGCCCCGTCTGTTCGTGTGCCATGTCCGCCAGTTTGCCACGGCGGCAACGAGCGTTGCGCGCGTCGAGAGTCGTTCTCATGATGGGTTCCATGAGCGACACACTCGAGAACACCTACGACGTCCTCGTGATCGGCGGCGGAGCCGCCGGGCTGAGCGGGGCACTCACCCTGGCGCGCGCACGCTGGCGCGTCGCCGTCCTGGACGCGGGCGACCCGCGCAACGCGCCCGCCGTCGGGATCCACGGGCTGCTCGGGCGGGAGGGCATCTCCCCCGCCGAGCTCCTCGCCACCGGGCGCACCGAGGTCCGTGCGGTCGGCGGGCACGTCGTGGACGGACAGGTGGCCCAGGTCGTCCGGGACGACGCCGGCACCCACCCCTTCGCGGTGACGCTCGACGACGGCAGGGTCTCCCGGTCCCGGCGCCTGCTCGTGGCGACCGGCCTGCGCGACGAGCTGCCCGACGTGCCCGGCCTCGCCGAGCACTGGGGCCGCGACGTCGTGCACTGCCCCTTCTGCCACGGCTACGAGGTCCGCGACCGACGCATCGGCGTCCTGGCGACCGGCCCGCACGCCGCCCGCCAGGCGCTGCTGTTCAGCCAGTGGAGCGACCAGGTCGTGCTGCTGGGCCACACCGCTGCCGTACCGGCAGAGGAGGACGCCGCCAAGCTCGCCGTGCGCGGCGTCACCGTCGTGCCCGGCGCCGTCCGTGAGGTCACCTCGGACGACGGACGCCTGTCCGGCGTCCTGCTCGACGACGGCTCCACCGTGGCGCTCGACGCGCTCGCCGTGGCCACCACGATGCGCGCCCGGGCCGACGTCGTCGCCCAGCTCGGGCTGCAGGTCGCCCCGCACCCCTCCGGGCAGGGCGAGCACGTGGTGGCCGACGAGACGGGACGCACCTCGGTCCCCGGGGTGTGGGTCGCCGGCAACGCCGGCAACCTGGTCGCCCAGGTCTCGACCGCCGCCGCCGAGGGCGCCTGGGCCGCGGCCCAGATCACCTTCGACCTCGTCGACGCCGACGCCACCGCTCTCGTCGACGCCCGCTGACGCGCCACGGCCCGCCACGACGCAGGACGTCGTGGCGGGCCGTGGACCGGGCGAAGGGCTGGCTCAGCCGCAGGTGTAGGTGACGCCGTTCTGGACATGGGTGCCCGGGCCGAGGTCGTTGCACACCTCGACCACGTGCGCCAGGCCCAGGCCGAGCGCGATCGACCCGATGATGACACCGATCAGCACCAGGCTGCTCACGATGATGCCGGCGATCGCGATGCCGTTCGGCTGGCCGACCTTCTTCGACTTGCGCAGGCCGACGATCGACAGGATCAGGCCGACCAGGGACAGCGGGCCGAGGAAGCCGAGCACCAGGCCGACGATCCCCAGGGTCTTGCCGGGGTTCTCGACCGGCGGCTGGCCGTAGGCGGGTGCCGGGGGCCCGGCGGGATAGCCGCCCGGCGGCGGCGTCGGCTGCTGCTGCGGGGTGTTCGGGTCCGGGGTGGTCATGGCTCTCCTGGTCGGTAGGGGACGGACGGGTCAGCGGCTGATCATGCCAGAGGACCGTCGCCGGGGCGGGAAGGCGCGGGGGCCCGCAGGGAAGGTTCTTCCGGCGTCGAGACCGTGAACACGGCTCCGCTGATCGCCTCCAGCCGCGCCACGGCCCGCTCCAGCTCGTCGAGGTGCCGGGCGACTTCGACCTCGAGCTCGTCACCGCGCAGGTCGACGCTGGCGGTGAGGTAGGGGGACCTCGGGCCGACGAACTCGATCCTCAGGTAGGTGACCCGGTCGACCTGCGGGAGGGTCAGCAGGTGACGGAGCACCGCGTCGCGGGTGGCCGGCCGGGCGACCTCCCCGACGAGGAGCCGCCGGTCGCGGTCGACGAGCACCACCGCGCGCAGCCTCGGGTCGGAGGTGACCACGACGTGCCGGACGACGTCGCGCCGCACCGCTCGGGCCTCGGTGCGTGCCTGGCGCCAGGCACGCACGAAGGACGCACCCTCCAGGACGAACGCCAGCACGGCGTTCGTCGGTGTCCGCCCACGAGTGCACCGCCTCCGCGAGCATCGACGCCGACCCGGTCCGCGGTCCGCCGACGCCCGTGGACGCACCCATGTCGCCGCCGCGCCGCGCCGTCCGGCAGGTGCCAGGATGGCGGCGACGGTTCCTGCGAGAGGAGACGGTCCGACCCATGACCGCCGAACGCTTCCCCCGATGGGTGTACTCCCGGGGCACCGAACCTGACGCCCGGTTCTCCCTGGCCAACGAACGCACCCTCCTCGCGTGGATACGCACGGCGCTCGGGCTCCTTGCCGGCGGGACCGCGCTGGAGGCCCTCGACCTGCCCCTGGAGCCCCGGCTCCGCCTCGCGGCGGCCGTGGTGCTGCTCGTCGCAGGGTCGGTGGTACCCGTCGTCGCCGCCGTCGAGTGGGCGCGCGCGGAGCGCGCCATGCGCGAGGAGAGCCCTCTGCCGGGAGCGATCACCGGGTTCGTGCTCGTCGTGACCGTGACCGCCGTCGGAGTGCTCGTCCTGCTGGCGCTGATGCTGCGATGAGCGACCCGGCCGACGTGCCCACCCCGTCCGCCGAACGGGGCGTGGCCGCCGAGCGCACCGCGCTGGCCTGGCGACGCACCCTGCTGTCGTTCATGGCAGCGAGTCTGGTCACCACCCAGGTCCTGCCCACCGTGCAGGGTTCGCGGGCGCTCGCGGTCTCCGTCGCGGTCCTGCTGGTGCTCACCCCTCCGCTGTGGTGGTTCACCGCGCAGCACGCCCGCCACACCCACGCGCACCTCCAGGCACCCACCCCGCGACTGCGGCACGGCCGGCGCATCGCGGTCGTGTGCGCCAGCACGTGCTTGCTGGGCCTGGGCGGGGTGGTCCTGGTCCTCGCCTCCTGACGTCAGGGGGTGACGATCGCGAAGTCCTTGTCCCCGGGCTCCAGGACCGCGACGAGCCGGCCGAGCACCCCTGGGTCCCCGCTCATCTCGATGCCGACCTCCGAGAGCTGCTCCGGAGCCAGGCCGCCCATCGCAAGCACCGGCAGGGCCTTCGTCGTCCCCGTCAGCGTGGCGGCGGCCTCCTCCCGCTGGGGCGCCGCGCTGTACGTCAGCACGCCGTTCGCCAGCCGCAGGCGGTAGCGCTTGCCGGTGTCGGTCAGGACCACGTCGACGCTCAGCCGCTCGTTCCACGCCAGCGGGCCGTTGACCTGGACGGCGATGGCGTCGAACAACATCTCCGGGGAGAGGTTGGCGATGACGTCGGTGGCGCTCGTGTCCGTCGGGGTGCCGAACTGCCCGTCCCGCAGCTCGGCGGCGCCCGAGAGGTAGAAGTTGCGCCAGGTGCCGTTCTCCGAGCCGTAGCCGAGCTGTTCGTAGGTGTCGGCGAGCACCTCGCGTGCCTCGACGTGGTCCGGCTCGGCGAACACGGCGTGGTTCGCGACCTCCGCGGCCCAGCGCAGGTCACCGGCCTCGAATGCCTGACGGGCGTCGGCGACCAGGGCGTCGACCCCGCCGGCGAGCCGCGCGTAGCGCTTCGCCCGCTCCACCGGCGGGTGCTCCCACAGATGAGCGGGGTTCCCGTCGAACCACCCCATGTACCGCTGGTAGATCGCCTTGACGTTGTGGCTCACCGACCCGTAGTAGCCACGGGCGCTCCAGGTGTCCTCCAGCGCCGGCGGGAGCCGGATCTCCTCCGCGATCTCCGGGCCGGTCATGCCCTTGTTGATCATCCGCAGCGTCTGGTCGTGCAGGTAGGCGTAGAGGTCCCGCTGGTTCTCCAGGTACCCCACGGCCCGCTCCCGGCCCCAGGTGGGCCAGTGGTGGGAGGCGAAGACGACCTCCAGGTCGTCCCCGAAGAGGTCCACGGTCTCGGTGAGGTACTTCGACCAGGCGTTCGGGTCGCGGACGACGGCGCCACGCAGTGTGAGCAGGTTGTGCAGCGTGTGGGTCGCGTCCTCCGCGGCACAGAGCGCCCGGTGAGCGGGGAAGTAGAACAGCATCTCCGAGGGCGCCTCGCTGTCGGGCGCCATCTGGAAGACGATCCGCACGCCGTCGACGACGTGCTCCTCGCCCGTGGCGGTGATCTCGAGCGTCGGGGGGATGAGCGTCACCGTCCCCGTCGACGTCGTCTGCCCCAGACCGGCGCCGACCTGGGCCTGCGGACCACGGGCCAGCGCGGCGCCGTACATGTACCCGGCCCGGCGGGCCATCGCCGGACCGGCGTAGACGTTCTCCGCCACGGCGTGCTCGACGAACCCGGCCGGCGCGATCACCTGGGTACGCCCCGCGTCGACGTCCTCCTGGTCGACCACGCCCCGGACCCCACCGAAGTGGTCCACGTGCGAGTGCGAGTAGATGACCGCCGTCACGCGGCGGTCCCCGCGGTGCTCGCGATAGAGGTTGATGGCGGCGGCCGCCGTCTCCTCGGAGATCAGCGGGTCGATGACGATCACGCCGTCGTCGCCCTCGACGAACGAGATGACCGACAGGTCCATCCCACGCACCTGGTAGATGCCGGGGACGACCTCGAACAGCCCGTCGATCGCGTTGAGCCGGGACTGGCGCCACAGGCTCGGGTTGACCGTGCCGGGCGCGTCGCCGTCGAGGAAGTCGTACGTGTCGTTGTCCCACAGCACCGCGCCGTCGTCCGCCGTGACGACGTTCGGCTGCCGACGGCCGATCAGCCCGCGGGTGGCGTCCTCGAAGTCCTGCGTGTCGGAGAACGGGAGGCTGTCCAGGACGGCCTGCTGCTGGCTGACGATGCGGTCTACGGGCGGCTTCGGGGCTGTCATGGCCACACGATGGCACCGGCGAAGAGGTTCCGCGCGCTGAGCTCCTCCCCCTGTCCTGCTCGTCGGCACGGACCGCCCGGCGTCCGTGGCGCTGGGCCGGTCAGGAGTCGTCCACCTCGTCGGGGCCTCGTCGGGGGCCAGGTCGGGGCGGGCTCAGTGCGCGCGAGACGCTCGGACACCCTGCCCGGTATCCAGGCCTCCGCCTGCGTGGATCCGTTCACGCGTCTCCCCCGCTCGGTGCCCCCACCGAGCAGCCTGCCCCGGCAGGCGCGATGCCGCGACCGGGATGACGGCAGGTTCGTGCTAGCCCGCGCGCGCACCCCGGGCGAAGGACGCCTGCAGCGCGTCGACCGTGATGGTGCGCTCCTTGACGGCGATGCGCCGGAGGACCGGAGCGCCGAGCAGCCAGATGCCGTGCGGCTCCAGCCGGCCGCGATGCCGGACCACCGTCTGGTCGTGGCCCGACGGGCTGAGGTGGTAGCTCGGCCAGCCCTCGATGGCCGTCCTGCCCGCCGCCGACCGCTGCCACCAGTGGAAGACGACCAGCGTGGGCGCCTCCAGCTCGGCGATCTCACCGGGCATCGTCCCCCGGCGGGTGATGTCGACGAAGGTCGTGCCGACAGCAGGCTCCCCGGCAGAGGTCTGTCGAGTCTGCACGAGCATGCTCTGCGTCCCGGTCAGCCAGTCGTCGTACCCGTCGATGTCGATGATCCGCGCGAACACCTCGTCGATCGGCGCCATGACCAGGCGCTCGAGCTCGAACTCGATGGGTCGCACACGACCAGCATCCTCGTCGTGGGACGACATCACAAGGCCGGCCCGCACGCCGCAGGCCCGCCTTCCCATGGTCGGGGTGACAGGATTTGAACCTGCGACCCTCTGCTCCCAAAGCAGATGCGCTACCAAGCTGCGCCACACCCCGTGGTACCTGTCCGCCCGAGGACGGCAGGCCCGGCGCACAGTGTAGTGCCACGAAGACCGCGGAAGTCTTTGCTAGGCTGGCGCCCGCGTTCCGACGCACGCACCGCACCAGCGGCGCGCCGTCGTTGGCCACGCGCGGGCGTAGCTTAATGGTAAAGCCTCAGTCTTCCAAACTGATGACGCGAGTTCGATTCTCGTCGCCCGCTCTCCCTCGAATCCCAGGCTCGGCGTCCTGCCGGCCTGGGATTCACTGTTTCCGGGACGCGTGCGGACGACGTCGCCTCCCCCGGGCCCCTAAACGCTTCGGCCCGTGGCCCCCCGGCCTCCCGTGTGGCGTGATGACTGGTGTCCGGGCTGCTGCGCAGCGGCCGCCGAACGAGCACCAGGAGGACACCGATGTCCCGTACGTCCCGATGGCGCAGGGCGGCGATGGCCGCCGCTGCCGCCCTCATCGCGCCGCTCGCGCTCGTCACCGTCGCCACCGTGGGCGCCGCTCCGGCGAGCGCGCACGGCTCGGTCACGGACCCACCCACCCGCAACTACGGCTGCTTCGAGCGGTGGGGCACCGACCACCTCAACCCGGCGATGGCCGAGGCCGACCCGATGTGCTGGGGAGCCTGGCAGGCGGAGCCGGCCGCCATGTGGAACTGGAACGGCCTCTACCACGAGGGCATCAACCACCGGCACGAAGAGCTCATCCCCGACGGTCAGCTCTGCTCCGGCGGGCAGACAGAGGGCGGCCGCTACGACTACCTGGACACGCCCGGCGGCTGGTACGCCACCGGGGTGGACCACCACTTCACGCTCACCCTCACCGACGGTGCCAACCACGGGGCCGACTACCTGCGGATCTACGTCTCGAAGCCCAGCTTCGACCCCACGACAGAGCGGCTCGGGTGGGACGACCTCGACCTGCTGCAGGTGACGGGCTCCTACCCGACCGTCTCGCCGTACCAGGCCGAGGTCGACCTGACCGGCTACGACGGGCGGGCGGTGCTCTACACCGTCTGGCAGGCCAGCCACGCCGACCAGCCCTACTACCTGTGCTCCGACATCAACATCGGTGGCGACGACATCGTCGGGGACGGCCCCGCCGACCCTGGCGACCCGGGTGACCCCGGCGACCCCGGCGACCCCGGCGATGGTGAGGATCCCGGCGACCCCGGCGACTGCTCCGCCGACGTGTCCGTCACCAGCGCGTGGTCCGGTGGATACCAGGCCGACGTCACTGTCACTGCCGGTGACGCGGCGATCGACGGCTGGGACGTCGTCGTCGACGGAGCGGTGATCAGCCAGGCATGGAACGGGACGGTCTCCGGCAGCACCGTCTCGAACGCCGCGTGGAACGGTCGGCTCGCGGCCGGAGCCTCGACCTCGTTCGGCTTCCTGGGCACGGGCGAGCCGGGAGACCTCTCCGCGGAGTGCACCGCCTCCTGACCTGCTCGACGGTGAAGGCCCCGACCCATCGCGGGTCGGGGCCTTCACCGTGCAGCAGCGCCCCCGCTGCGACTCATCGATTCTCTCGATCGGTGAGACCGATCTTGTCGATCTGTCCGCTGGTGGTTAGGCTCGACGCCGCAGGGCTGTTCAGCCCTGCACGAACGCCGACGCGAGCAGATGCTGCCGCAGGACCGAGAGGAAGGCACGATGACCACCGCGCTCCCCTTCGGTGCCCCGCTCCTCGTCGGAACCCAGCCTCGCACGTCGCCGCTCCCGTCCGCGCGTGCCGCGACGATGTCGGCCTGCCGCTGTCGGTAGAGCGTCCACGCCACGCCTGACCCGCGCCCGCCGGGTCGCGGCGACCGTGCGACGCTCCCGCCCCACCGCCCATCGCGACCTCGACGACAGCCCGCGCGATCGCCCGGTCGGGCCGGCCGCCGCGCTCGAGCGTCCTGCTCGGTCGCTGCACACGTCGGCCCGGACAGCACCATCACTGCTCCACCAGCCCTGCATCACCGCTACCCACGAAGGAACTGACACTCATGGCCACCATCTACGACGACGCGACGAAACTCATCGGCCGCACCCCGCTGGTGCGGATCAACCGCCTCACCGAGGGTTCCTCGGCCACCGTCGCCGCCAAGCTCGAGTTCTACAACCCCGCGAGCTCCGTGAAGGACCGCATCGGCGTCTCGATCATCGACGCCGCCGAGGCCTCCGGTGACCTCAAGCCGGGCGGGACCATCGTCGAGGGCACCTCGGGCAACACCGGCATCGCGCTCGCGTTCGTCGGCGCGGCCCGCGGCTACAACGTGGTGCTCGCCATGCCGGAGACCATGTCCAAGGAGCGCCGGGCGCTGCTGCGCGCCTACGGTGCCGAGCTCGTCCTGACACCGGGCGCGGAGGGCATGAAGGGCGCGGTCGCCGCGGCCGAGAAGATCGCCGCCGAGCGCGAGGGCGCGGTGCTGGCCCGCCAGTTCGCCAACGAGGCCAACCCGAAGATCCACCGCGAGACCACCGCCGAGGAGATCTGGGCCGACACCGACGGCGAGGTCGACATCGTCGTCGCCGGCATCGGCACCGGCGGCACCATCACCGGTGTGGGCCAGGTCCTCAAGGAGCGCAAGCCCGAGGTCCAGATCATCGCCGTGGAGCCGGAGGAGTCCCCGATCCTCAACGGCGGCGCCCCCGGCCCGCACAAGATCCAGGGCATCGGCGCGAACTTCGTCCCGGAGATCCTCGACACCGAGATCTACGACGAGGTCATCGACATCAACGCCGAGACCGCCGTCGAGTGGGCCAAGCGCGCCGCCAAGGAGGAGGGCCTGCTCGTGGGCATCTCGTCCGGGGCGGCCCTCGCCGCCGCGGCACAGGTCGCCGCCCGCCCGGAGAACGCGGGCAAGACGATCGTCGTCATCATCCCCAGCTTCGGCGAGCGCTACCTGTCCACCATCCTGTTCTCCGACCTGCTCGACTGATGGCGGGCTCCTCGGCGCGCGCGTTCCTCGGCCTCCTGCGGGAGGACGCCGAGGTCGCGCGCGCCCAGGACCCGGCCGCGACGTCCCTGGCCGCGGTGGTCCTGACCTACCCGGGCGTCCACGCGGTGTGGCACTACCGCGTCGCGCACGCCCTGTGGCAGCAGCCCGTCCTGCGCCTGCTGGCCCGGGTGATCTCTCTCGTCTCCCGCCTGCTCACCGGTATCGAGATCCACCCCGGGGCGAAGATCGGCCGGCGGCTGTTCATCGACCACGGGATGGGCGTCGTCATCGGGGCGACGGCCGAGGTCGGTGACGACTGCCTGCTGTTCCACGGCGTGACGCTGGGCGGGCGCTCGATGAGCCCGGGCAAGCGGCACCCCACGCTCGGCGACCGGGTGATGGTCGGCTCCGGGGCCAAGGTGCTCGGGCCGCTCTGGATCGGCCACGACGCCAAGGTCGGTGCGAACGCCGTCGTCACCCGGGACGTGCCGGCCGGTGCGGTCGCGGTCGGTGTACCGGCACGGCTGCGCAAGCCGGCCACGCCGCCACCGACCAACGGCCAGAGCTTCGAGGACCCCTCCCAGCTCATCGAGTACGTCATCTGATGCCCGGCGTGCTGCGGGCTCCGTCCGACGGCGCCGGCGAGCTGCGATGACCGGCCCGGACACGTCCCGCGGTGCCCGCCTCGCGGCCCACGGGTCCGTGTCCGCCGCTCTCGCCCTGTGCAGCGACCGGCGGTTGCGCGAGGTCGTGGACGCCGCTCCCCCGCTCGGTGCGGGCATCGGCGGGCAGACCGCCTTGCTGGAGATCGACGGAGTCCCGGTCTTCGTCAAGCGCCTGCGCCTGACCGACCTCGAGCGACGGCCCGAGAACCTCCGCACCACCACGAACCTGTTCGGCCTGCCGTCCTTCTGCCACTACGGGATCGGCACCATCGGCGCCCCGGGGTTCGGGGCCTGGCGGGAGCTGGCCGTGCATCTCATGACCACCGGCTGGGTGATCTCCGGCGATCATGAAGGCTTCCCGCTGACGTACCACTGGCGTGTGCTGCCCGACGCCGGCCACCCTCTGCCCGAGGAGCTGGCCGACGTGGACCGGGCCGTCGCCTACTGGGGCGGCGCAGCCGCAGTTCGCGGACGGATCGAGGCCCTGCGGCGGTCCACGGCGAGCATCCTGGTCTTCCAGGAGTACGTCCCGCAGAACCTGCACGAGTGGCTCAGCGCCCAGGTCGAGATCGGTGGGGAGGTCGCCGAGCGTGCCTGCGCCATGGTGGACCACCAGCTGCGAGCCGTGATCGAGTTCATGAGCACCCGCGGGATGCAGCACTTCGACGCCCACTTCGAGAACATCCTGACCGACGGCGAACGGCTGTACGTCGCCGACTACGGGCTCGCGATCAGCTCCCGCTTCGAGCTCGCCCGGGACGAGGCCGACTTCCTCGACGAGCACCGCGGCTACGACCGGTCCTACACCGCCATGCACCTGATGAACTGGCTGGCTGTGGCCCTCTTCGGACATTCAGCGGACGAACGCAGTGCGTTCGTCCGGTCGTGCGCCCAGGGGTCGGCCCCCGAGGGGGTTCCTCCGTCGGTCGGAGCCCTGCTCCTGCGCGAGGCTCCGGTCGCCGCCGTGATGGGCGAGTTCTCCCGGCGGTTCCGACGGGAGAGCCGGACCGTGCCCTACCCGCACGAGGCGATCCGCCGGGTCGGAGGGCTCGGCGGGACGACCTAGCCCTCGGCCGGCCCCTGGGCTCCGGACGCCCTGGCGGCCGCCAGCGCCACCGGGGCGCGGGCGAGCCACGCGTCCTCGACCGTCTCGGCCAGCAGCTCGTCGCCGACCACGTCGAGGCGCACCAGCACTGCCGCGTAGCCGTCGAGGTGCTCGATGGTGAAGTGCGTCTGCGGCCTGGCGTCCAGCACGGCCTGCTTCTCCCCGAGGTCCTCGACGGCCGCGGCGAGGATCGGCCCGGCGGGCACCGGCTCGTCGCCGAACCGGCGCAGGTCAGCCTTGCTGAACGGTCGCTCCCACACGAACTGGCGTCCCGCCACGCGCCACACGCGCCACCCGCGCGAGACCCCCTCCTCCGTGCCCGGCAGTGCCAGGGCGAGCCGTGCCACGTCGTCGTAGGTCGCCATCGCCCCAGGATCTGCTGCCACGCCCGCGGGCGCACGTCGGCTAGGGTGAGGCGGTACCCGAGACCCGGCGTCTCAGACACACTCGACGAGGAGCCCCATGACCACCTTGCGCATCGGCATCCAGACCGGCTACTGGTCCCGCCGGCCCCCGGCCGGCATCGTGGGGGCCCTGCAGCAGGCCGAGGCAGCAGGCCTGGACTCGGTGTGGACCGCCGAGGCCTACGGGTCGGACGCCTTCACCCCGCTCGCCTGGTGGGGGTCGCACACACGCTCGCTGCGGCTGGGGACCGGCATCGCCCAGATGTCCGCCCGCACCCCCACGGCGACCGCCATGCAAGCTCTCACCCTCGACCACCTCTCGGGCGGTCGCTTCGTCCTCGGGCTCGGCGCGTCCGGTCCGCAGGTGGTCGAGGGCTGGTACGGCCAGCCGTACCGCAAGCCCCTGGCCCGCACCCGCGAGTACATCGACATCGTGCGCCAGGTGATCGCCCGCGAGCACCCCGTCACCTTCGACGGCGAGTTCTACCGTCTGCCCCTGCCCGACGACGCACCGGGAGCCACCGGCCTCGGCAAGGCTCTCCGGTCGACCGTGCACCCGGTGCGGCCGGAGATCCCGATCGTCCTGGCCGCCCAGGGCCCGAAGAACGTCGCGCTCGCCGCCGAGATCGCGGACGGCTGGATGGCCGGCTTCTACGCACCGCGCACCGACGCCGAGCACCGCGAGCTGCTGGCCGAGGGATTCGCGCGACGCGCCGACGAGCGCTCCCGCCCGGAAGACTTCGAGGTCGCCGCGACCGTGCCTGTCGTGGTGCGCGACGACCTCGAGTCGGCCGCCGACGTCGTGCGCCCGCACATCGCCCTCTACGCAGGAGGGATGGGAGCCAAGGAGGCGAACTTCCACAAGGCCTCCCTCGACCGCCTGGGGTACGCCGAGGTGACCGACGAGGTCCAGCGGCTCTACCTGGAGGGACGCAAGGAGGACGCGGCCCGCGCCGTGCCGACCGAGCTCGTCGAGGAGATCGCGCTCGTCGGTCCGGCGGCCAAGGTCCGCGCCGACCTCGCCCGCTGGGAGGACACTGCCATGACGACGCTGCTCGTCCAAGGAGATGCCGCCTCGGCCGCGGCCCTGCTCGGCTGACGAGGGGACGACCGAGGACTGCGGGCCGGGGCTCTCAGGGCAGCCAGACGGCGCGGCGCAGGTCGACCCGGCGCCCGTCGCGGGTCAACGGACAACCCTCCGCCCGCAGCTCGACGAGCGCGCGGTCCACGTGGCGGGCGGGGGGTGAGCCGGCCGCGTTGACGACCCGCCACCACGCCACCCCGGATCCGGCGCGGGCCATGACCTGACCGACCTGGCGCGGCCCGCCCCGGCCGAGGACCTCGGCGACCGCCTCGGCCACCAGGCCGTAGGTGGTCGCGCGCCCCGTGGGAACCCGTTCGACGACGGCGAGCACCTCGTCCAGATACTCCTCGGCAGGGTCGAGGTCGGCGGGATCCATGGACCGATGATGACATCCGCGTCCCACCACCGATATTCACTGGCGCCGTCCGCCGGTCCGCCGCAGGATCGTGGGGTGACCATCGACGCTTCCGCACCGCCCGGCTACCGATTCCGCCAGCTCACCGCCGACGACCGACGCGCGGTCACCCAGATCGACTCCTGGGCCTTCCCGACCTCCGTCGACCCCGAGGAGATCGACAGGGGACCGTCACCGCTGACGTGGGAACGCACCGTGGGCGTCGTGCCCGACGGCGCGGCGACGCCGGGCTCCGACCTGGCAGCCATGCACGCCTCTTACCCGTTCACCCGGTTCCCCGTGCCCGGGGGGACCCTGCCGACCGCGGGGCTGACCTGGGTCGGCGTGCATCCCCAGCACCGGCGGCGCGGCATCGCCTCGGCCATGATCGACCTGCACCTGGCTCGGTGCCGCGAACGGGGCGAGCCGCTCTCGGCACTCTTCGCCGCCGAGTACCCGATCTACGGCCGCTTCGGCTACGGCAAGGCCGCCGACGACGTCCGGGTCACCCTGCGGCGCGGCGCTCGCCTGCGGGAGGTGCCCGGCGCCTCCGCGCACGCCGTGCGGATCGAGCACGCCGACCGCGAGCGCCACGCGGCTCTGGTCGACGCCGTGCACCGCACCGCCGGTTCGTCCCCCGGGGGCCTGGGGACGAACCGGCCGGGATGGGCGACCCGGGAGTCTCCCGAGCTGCAGGCCGCCTGGTGGCACGACGCGCCGACGTTCCGCAGCGGGCAGGAGTCCCGCCGTGTCGTCGTCGTGGAACGTGGCGGCGAACCGCGCGGATACGCCCTGCTGCGCCGCAAGCTCGACTGGGCACCCACCGGGCCGGAGGGCACGGTCAGCGTCCAGGAGGCGGTCGCCCTGGACGCCGCAGCGGCACGGGCGCTGTGGGGCGTGCTGGTCGACCTCGACCTGATGACCGAGACCAAGCCGTTCATCCTGGCCCCCGACGACCCGCTGCTGTCGCTGCTCGCAGATCCACGCGCCGTCGGGCAGCGTCGGGTCGACAACGTCTGGGTACGGCTCGTCGACGTCCCGGTGGCCCTGGCCGGCCGACAGTACGCGGCCGCCGTCGACACGACCCTCGCGGTGCGCGACGACCGGGTCGTCGAGAACGACGGCGTGTGGCACCTGCGGGCCGCACCCTTCGGCGACGCGACCTGCGTACGCTCCGACGTGCCGCCGTCGGAGGCCGACCTCGCGCTGGACGTCCGTGAGCTCGGTGCCGCCTATCTGGGCGGGACGTCGCTGACCGGGCTCGGCGCGGCAGGGCTGGTCGACGAGCGCACCTCCGGCTCCCTGGCGGTGGCGGCCACGGCGTTCGGCTGGCCGGTCGCACCGGTGTGCAGCTGGGTGTTCTAGACCTGGCAGGTGCCGCACCAGAACAGGTTGCGGCCCGCCAGCCCCTCGAGCAGCACGGGGGCGCCGCAGACCCGGCACGGCGACCCGTCGCGGTGGTAGACGTAGAACGCCTCGTCGGCAGGCACGGCAGCGGGGTCACCGTCGGTGTTCTGCCGGGTCCGACGGCGACCTTCGCCGTGCGTCGGAGCGCCGCCACCGCGGTGCTCCGGCCGGGTGGTGACGATCCGGCCGGTCGTGGCGCCGTCGCGCATGAGCACGACAAGGTCGTCCCACGTCCCGGCGAGGGCGTCGGCGGGCACCTCGCGCCCCGGGCGCAGGGGGTCCACCCTGGCGCGGAAGAGGGCTTCGGCGCGGTAGATGTTGCCGACGCCCGCGATCACCGCCTGGTCCATGAGCTGCTGGCCGACGGTGACCCGCGAGCGCCGCACCCGCGACACGAAGGCGTCGCGCGCGGCGTCCTGGGAACGGCGTCCGCCGTCGGGCCGGATCGGGTCGGGGCCGAGCCGGGCCTCGACCGCGGCCTTCTCCTGCGGGGTGAGCACCTCGCAGGCGGTGGGCCCGGTGAGGTCGGCGACCGCGTGCGCTGCGAGGAGACGCAGACGCACCGCCCCGCGTGGGGCGGCCGGCACCCAGGGTCCGGACGACGGCCCGTCCGAGGCCGGCGGCGACGAGTCGCGCTCTCCGATGCGCCGGCGCGGCGCCCCGATCGCGTGCACGACGTCGGCGCTGCCGTCGCCGGCGAAGGTCCAGGCGCCGTACAGGCCCAGGTGCACGCGCAACCACCGCGACTCGCTGCCCAGCGGGTCGCCGGCCGTGAAGCCGACGAAGAGCTGTTTGCCCCACGCCTCGGCGGTCACCAGCATGGCGCCGTCGAGCACCGCGGCCCCGGCGGCGAACCGCCCCTGCGGGCTGCTCACCCGGACCCGCTCACCGCTGAACAGCTCGGTCAGGGTCCGGGCGAGCCGGTGGACGGTGTGCCCCTCGGGCACCTCAGGCGGAGGGTCGCGACGCCTCGTAGGCCGCGAGCTGGTCGATGCGGCGCTGGTGGCGGGCGTCCCCGGAGAACGGCTCGGCGACGAACGCCTCGACCAGGGCGGTGGCCTCCTCCGAGGAGTGCATGCGCCCACCCACGGCGATGACGTTCGCGTCGTTGTGCTGGCGTCCGAGCCGTGCCGTCTCCAGCGACCAGGCGAGCACCGCGCGCACGCCGGTCACCTTGTTCGCGGCGATCTGCTCGCCGTTGCCGGACCCGCCGATGACGATGCCCAGCGAACCGGGCTCGGCGACGACGGCCTCACCGGCCGCGAAGCAGAACGACGGGTAGTCGTCCTGCGCGTCGTAGTCGTGGGCTCCGTGGTCGACGACCTCGTGCCCGGCGGCTCGCAGGTGCTCCACGAGGTGGGACTTGAGCTCGTATCCGGCATGATCGGCGGCGATGTGCAGACGCATGGGCACATTCTCCCCCACGCGGTCAGCGTGATGTCACCGCGTCTCACCGGGGACCCGTACCAGTGCGTAGTGTGGCGCCATGACGACCGACGCGACCGGGCTGCGGTCCGGTATCGACACATCCGCCCTCGACGGGGCCGTCCGCCCCCAGGACGACCTGTTCCGCCATGTCAACGGCCGCTGGCTCGACTCGTACGAGATCCCGGCGGACCGGTCCATGGACGGCGCGTTCCGTGCCCTGCACGACGCCGCCGAGGAGCAGGTCCGGGAGATCATCACCGACGCCGGGGCCGCCGCCCGGCGCGGGGAGGCGACGGGCGCGCAGGCTCAGGTCGGCGCGCTGTACGCGAGCTTCATGGACACCGAGCGCATCGCAGGTCTCGGCACCGACCCCGTGCAGCCGGAGCTCGACGCGATCAGCACCGCCGCCGACCGGGCGTCGCTCGCCCGCGTCCTCGGAACGCTGCAGCGCACCGGCGGTGGTGGTGCGGTGGCCTTCTACGTCGACAACGACGCGAAGGACCCCGAGACGTACGTGACCTACCTCGCGCAGGCCGGCATCGGCCTGCCCGACGAGGCGTACTACCGCGAGGACCAGTACGCGCCGATCCGGGCCAGGTACGTCCCGCACGTCGCCCGCATGCTGGCTCTCGCCGGCGTCGGGCAGGACACCTGGGGCACGACGGCGCAGGACGCGGCAGAGCGTGTCGTCGCGCTGGAGACCGAGCTCGCCGGGCACCACTGGGACGTGGTCCGCGACCGCGACGCGACCGAGACCTACAACCCGACGACGTTCGCCGACCTGGTCGCCTCGGCGCCGGGCTTCGACTGGGCGGGCTGGGCCGAGGCGCTGGGCGCACCGGCCGGGTCGCTGGACTCCCTGGTCGTGCGCGAGCCGTCGTTCGCCACCGGGTTCGCCGGGCTGTGGGCCTCGGCCGACCTCGACGACTGGAAGCTGTGGGCCGCCTACCACCTGATCACCGCCCGTGCGCCGTACCTGACCGACGCCGTCGTCGAGGCGAACTTCGACTTCTACGGCCGCACGCTCTCCGGGGCGCAGGAGGTGCGCGAGCGCTGGAAGCGTGCCGTCACCGTGGTGCAGGGGGCGCTCGGCGAGGCGGTGGGCCAGGAGTACGTGGCCCGCCACTTCCCGCCGAGCCACAAGGAACGCATGGACGAGCTCGTCTCGTTCCTGGTCGCCGCCTACCGCGAGTCGATCCAGGGCCTCGACTGGATGACCGACGAGACCAAGCAGCGCGCCCTGACCAAGCTCGGGAAGTTCACTCCGAAGGTGGGCTACCCCGTGCGGTGGCGCGACTACTCCGGGCTCGAGATCACCGCGGACGACCTGGTCGGCAACGTGCGGCGTGCGCACGCCTTCGAGCAGGACTACGAGCTCGGGAAGATCGGCCGCCCCCTGGACCGCGACGAGTGGTTCATGACCCCCCAGACGGTGAACGCCTACTACAACCCGGGGATGAACGAGATCGTCTTCCCTGCGGCGATCCTGCAGCCGCCCTTCTTCGACCCGGACGCCGAGGACGCGGTGAACTTCGGCGGCATCGGAGCGGTCATCGGTCACGAGATCGGGCACGGTTTCGACGACCAGGGGTCGAAGTACGACGGCGACGGACGCCTCGAGGACTGGTGGACGGAGCACGACCGGGGCGAGTTCGAGCAGCGCACCAAGGCCCTCGTCGAGCAGTACGGCGCGTACCGACCCGCGCAGCTCACCGGTGACGACGCGTTCGTCAACGGTGCGCTGACGATCGGCGAGAACATCGGCGACCTCGGCGGGCTGTCGATCGCGATCAAGGCCTACCGGATCGCGCTCGGCGGGTCCCTCGACGACGCTCCGGTGATCGACGGCCTGACCGGCCTGCAGCGGGTGTTCCTCGGCTGGGCACAGGTCTGGCAGGCCAAGGGCCGCGACGAGGAGGTCGTGCGGCGGCTCGCCACCGACCCGCACTCGCCCAACGAGTTCCGGTGCAACGGCGTCGTGCGCAACGTCGACGAGTACTACGAGGCGTACGACGTCGCGCCGTCGGACGCTCTGCACCTGCCCGCCGACCAGCGGGTGCGCATCTGGTAGCAGGCAGACCATGACGTCTGGCACTCCCGTGGGGCGCACGGGAGTGCCAGGCTGGGCGCATGCCGAACCTCCGCTCTCCCGTGCACCGCGTCGACCCACGAGCAGTGCGCTGGTGGACCCTGCGGGGCCTGTGCTCTGCCGGTCTGGTCCTCGTCGTCCTCCTGCTGGTCGCCTGGCTGTGGGAGCCGGCGCGGGGGTGGCTCGTCGCACCGATCGTGCTGGTCGCCGCCTGGACGGCGGCCCGGGCGCTCGTCGAACCGCGGTGGCGGTACGCCGTGCACCGCTGGGAGACCACGGACGAGGCGGTCTACGGGCTCACCGGCTGGGTGGTGCGGGAGTGGCGGGTCGCACCGCTGTCCCGCGTCCAGACCGTCGACGCCGTGCGGGGGCCTCTCGAGCAGCTCCTGGGCCTCGCCACCCTGCGCGTCACGACGGCCTCCTCGAGCGGCGCGATCAACATCGTCGGGCTGGACAAGGACGTGGCCGAGCAGGTCGCCGAACGCCTGACGCTCGTCGTGGAGCAGGTCCCCGGGGACGCCACGTGACGCCGCAGCAGGGTGCCGAGGTCGAACCGGGCGCCGACGCCCAGGCGGCCGACGGGAACGTCCTCGAGCGCGAGGTGCCGGTGACCCCGGACACCGCGCCGTGGTTGCGCCTGGACGCGAGGGTGATCTGGGTCGACGTCGCACAGTCCCTGCTGTCGCTGACACCTGCGGCCGTCGCGACCTGGGTGGTCGGCGTCGACCCGACCTGGGGTGCGATGTGGCCCTTCGTCCTCGTCGCCGTCCTGGGTGTGATCGGTGCCGCCCGCGATGCCCTGCGGTGGGCCTTCACGCGCTACCGGGTGACCGACGAGCACGTCGAGCGCCGCACCGGCATCGTCGTCCGGCGCTACCGCTCGGTGCGGCGCGACCGGATCCGTAGCATCGACGTGACGGCCAGGCTGCGTCACCGCCTCGCCGGGCTGCGGGTCGTCCTGATCGGCGCCGGGCAGCAGTTTTCCGCCGGAGAGTCCGCGCTGTCCCTGGACGCACTGCACCGAGACGACGCCGCGGCGCTTCGCCGGACGCTGCTCTCGGGCGAGGCGGCGCCACCGGGTGCGCGAACCGCTCCCCCGACCCGCACGGCCGGGTCCGAGGGACCCACCGGGTTCGCCGGGCCTGCGGATCGATCGACCGAGCAGGTCATCGCACGGTTCCGGCCGTCGTGGGTCGTCTACAACGTCGTCGGTGTCTGGTCCGTGGTCGCCGCCGCCGGTCTGTTGTGGGGCGCTTACTGGCTCGTCGCGATGTTCGGCCTCGACCCCGGGACGTGGATCCAGCGGAACCTCTCCCCAGGGGAGGTCGGCTGGCCCGTCACGATCGGCATGACGCTGGGCGCCGTGCTGGCGGTCGGCACCGTGGCACGGGCCGCGGGGTACTTCAGCACGCACTGGCGCTTCGAGCTCGCCCGGGTCCCGGGAGACGACTCCACGCAGCTGCGGACTCGCCAGGGTCTCCTGACGACGCGCGAGGTCAACCGCGACGAACGCCGGATCCGCGGTGCCCACGTCTCGGAACCGGTGCTCTGGCGATGGCTGGGGGTCGCCGACACCGAGGTGATCACCACGGGGCTGTCCATCTGGTCGGGGTCGACGTCGATCCTGCCCCGCGGTCCCCTCCCGGTCGCGCGGAGAGTCGTCGGAGAGGTCCTCGAGATGTCGCCCGGCCCGTTCTCGCGACGGCTGGCGCCGCACCCGCCGGCCGCTCTGCGTCGCCGTCTGTGGTGGGCCACGGTCGTCGGCGCCGCCGTGACGGGGACGTCGGGGTGGCTCGCCTCGAACGGCGCCGTCCCGGTGACGGCGCTGTGGTGGGGTGCGGCGTCCTGGGTGGTCGCGCTCGCGTCGGCGGTGGTGGCGTACCGCGCGCTCGGGCACACGATCGTCGGGGACCATCTCGTGGTCCGGTCCGGACTGATGAGCCGGGCGACGACGGTGCTGCGGCGTGACGCGGTCAGCACGATCGCCTTGCGCGAGTCGATCCTGCAGCGCCGCCTCGGGCTCCGCACCGTCTCGGCGATGACTGCCGCGGGGTGGGGCGTGTACGAAGCGCCGGACGTCGCGGTCGAGGAGTCGCTGGCCTTCGCCCTCGAGGCGGCACCGGGGCTGCTCGAACCGTTCCTCGAGCCGCACGACCCGCCGCAGGACGCCTCGGCCGACCGACCAACGCCTCAGTAGGTCCCGACGCCCGCCCTCGCGAGCGAGAAGCCCTGGCCGCTCGGGTCGTGCTGGCAGTACATCCCGTCCTCCTGGGAGGTGCACGTGAAGTCGCCGCCCGTGGCCGTCTCGCCGTACGAGAGCGCGTCGAGGCCGCCGCCGGCGGTCGAGGGCTTCTCTCCCGTGGGGACGCACGGCAGCGCCACCGTGCCCTCCCTGTCGAGCGTCACGACGTAGCCCGTCATCCCGTCGCAGCCCTCCACCGGTGCAGGCTGCTGGTTCAGCTCGGCGATCTTGCACGTGACCTGGTTCTCGAAGATCTCGCAGGAGATGTTGCGCGACGGCGAGGCGAACTCCGCCATCGAGGCTCCGGGGTCGGTGCCCTGCGCGGCCTCGTCGTCAGCGCCGCCGTCGCCGTCCTCGTCGTCGGCGGCGTCCTGGCTCGCGACCACGTCGGGCTCGTCCCCCGCGTCCACCGGCGAGGCCCCCGACCCGCTGAGCACGTTCACCGCGAAGACGATCGCCACCACGAGGAGGATCGCGTCGACGGCGATGAAGGCGATCATGCCCGGGCTCAGCCGCCGGCCACGGCGCGTGCCCGGCGAGGCCGGGTTCTGGGCAGTTCCCGTCGGAGGGCTGGCCGGCGCCTGCTGGTAGGCGTACTGCTGGGGCGTGTAGCCGTACTGCTGGGACTGCGGCGGCTGTCCCTGCGGTTCCGGTGCGGGCTGCTGGTAGGTGTTCTGCTGGTAGGGCTGCTCGTAGGCGGCAGGCTGGTAGGCGGGCTGCCGCACCGGCGCGGAGTACCTCGGCTGGGAAGGCTCAGGTGCCTGCGCGGGCGCCGGAGCCGGCGAGCCCGAGGCAGGCGAGCCCGAGGCAGGCGCCGGTGGCACGGGCAGGTGACCCGGCCTCGGTGCCTGGCCGGGGCTGATCGACGGCGGCATGGCGGGTGGCCGACCCGTTCCCTGCAGGGACGGACGCACGGCATCGGCGCCCGGGCCCTGCGGGGCAGGACCGGGCGGCGGGGGCGGCGGCACGGTGCCGGACATCAGGGCTCCCTCCCGGGGCGGGCAGCCGGTGACGACCGGCCGACGCGCTGGTGCGCACAGCGCAGGATGTCATGACCGGGTGACACAGGTCGAACCCGGGGCACCGCGCCGGCCCGATGAAACCGGGCCGCACAGCCGAGAATCCGTTCTCCCGGACGGGGCCGAGGTGGCATGATCGTCGCACGCGACCGCGACGACCTCGTGGTCGTCGCCACCTGTCACCGTCCCCAGGAGCACCCGTGCCCGGAGAGAACCTGACCCGCGTCGAAGCGATCGAGCGCGCCGAGGTCGTCACCACCGTCGAGTCCTACCACGTCGAGCTCGACGTGACCACCGGTCCTGAGACGTTCGCGTCCACCACGACCGTCCGGTTCTCCGCCAAGGCGGGGGCCAGCACGTTCCTGGACCTGGTGGCCCCGCACCTGCGGGAGGTGACGCTCAACGGACGCACGCTCGACGTCGCGCAGGTGTACGCCGGCTCGCGCATCACGCTGGACGACCTCGACGCCGAGAACGAGGTCCGCGTCGTCGCCGACTGCGCGTACATGAACACCGGCGAGGGCCTGCACCGGTTCGTCGACCCCGTCGACGGTGAGGTCTACCTCTACACGCAGTTCGAGGTCCCCGACGCCCGGCGCGTCTTCGCGACCTTCGAGCAGCCCGACCTCAAGGCGCCGTTCCAGCTGACGGTGACGGCGCCGGCCGCCTGGGAGGTCGTCTCGAACCAGCCGACGCCGGAACCCACCTCGGCCGAGCACGCCAGCGAGCCCGGCGTGGAGGCGGCGCGGTGGGAGTTCGGGCCGACGCCCCGCATCTCCACGTACCTCGCGGCGCTGGTCGCCGGGCCGTACGCCGTCGAGCGCGGCGAGGTCACGTCGTCCGACGGCCGCGTGATCCCGTTGGGCGTGTTCTGCCGCTCGTCGTTGTCCGAGCACCTCGACGCCGACGCGATCATGGCCACCACGCGCCAGGGCTTCGCCTTCTACGAGGAGACCTTCAAGGTCCCCTACCCGTTCGACAAGTACGACCAGCTGTTCGTGCCCGAGTACAACATGGGCGCGATGGAGAACCCCGGCTGCGTCACCTTCACCGAGTCCTACGTGTTCCGCTCCCAGGTGACCGACGCGGTGCGGGAGCGCCGCGTCGTCACGATCCTGCACGAGCTGGCGCACATGTGGTTCGGCGACCTGGTCACCATGAAGTGGTGGAACGACCTGTGGCTCAACGAGTCGTTCGCCGAGTACGCGTCCACGCTCGCCACGGCCGAGGCCACCGAGTGGGAGGCCGCCTGGACCACGTTCAACGCGATGGAGAAGACCTGGGCCTACCGTCAGGACCAGCTGCCCTCGACACATCCGATCGTCGCCGAGATCCGCGACCTGGACGACGTGCAGGTCAACTTCGACGGCATCACCTACGCCAAGGGCGCCTCGGTGCTCAAGCAGCTCGTCGCATGGGTGGGACGCGAGGAGTTCATCGGCGGGGTGTCGGCCTACTTCCGCAAGCACGCGTGGGGCAACACCGAGCTGCCGGACCTGCTCGTGGAGCTGGAGGCCACCAGCGGACGGGACCTGACCGCCTGGTCGCAGATCTGGCTGGAGACCGCCGGCGTCAACACGTTGCGGCCCGCGATCGAGCTGGACGACCACCGCCGGATCACCGCGTTCCACATCGAGCAGACGGCCCCGGCCGACCACCCGACGATCCGCCCGCACCGGCTCGGCATCGGGTTCTACGACCTCGACGAGTCCGGCGCCGTGGTGCGCACGCGGTCGGTGCAGGTCGACGTCGACGGCGAACGGACCGCCGTGCCCGACCTCGTCGGGCTGTCCCGTCCGGACCTCGTCCTCGTCAACGACGACGACCTGGCCTACGCCAAGGTGCGTCTCGACAAGACCTCCTTGACCTTCGCCGTCGAGAACCTCTCGCGCATCAGCGACCCGCTGGCCCGCTCCCTCGTCTGGGGCTCGGTGTGGGACGCGGTGCGCGACGGCGAGACCCCGGCCTCGTCCTACGTCGACCTGGTCCTGGGCAACATCGCGGCCGAGACGGAGTCGACGACGGTCCGCACCACGCTCGCCCAGCTCGGCCTGGCCGCACGCTCCTACGTGGCGCCCGCACGCCGGGCGGCGACCCTCGAGCGTGTCGGTGACACGCTCTGGTCGCTGGCCCAGGAGGCCTCCGCCGGCTCCGACCTGCAGCTGCAGCTCGTCAAGTACTTCGCGGCGATGTCCTCGACCGACGCGCACGCGACCCCGCTGAGCGGCCTGCTCGACGGGTCGGTCGTCCTCGACGGCCTCGCCGTCGACACCGACCTGCGCTGGGAGCTGTTGCAGGGTCTGGTCCAGCTCGGCGTCGCCGGCGACACCGAGATCGACGCCGCCCTGTCCGCCGACGACACCGCCTCGGGTCGCCAGGCCGCAGCCCGTGCCCGCGCGGCCACCCCGACGATCGAGGGCAAGGAGCGTGCGTTCGCCTCCGTCGTGGACGACGCCGACGCCCCCAACGCGATCATCCGGGCCACCGCCGCCGGGTTCGTCCAGGTCACCGACCCGGCCGTGCTCGTGCCCTTCGCCCAGCGGTACGTGGACTCGTTGCTGCCGATCTGGCAGACGCGCAGCTACCACATCGCCGAGGAGCTCATCGAGGGGCTCTACCCGGCTCCCCTGGCATCGACGCGCCTGCGGGACGTGGTGCGGGGCTGGCTCGAGACGCACTCCGACGCCCCGGCCGCGCTGCGGCGCATGGTGATCGAGGCGCTGGCCGGCACCGAGAGGGCGCTGGCCGCGCAGGCCGTCGACGCGGCCTGACGACGAAGGTCCCGGCGAGGCCGACGCCTCGCCGGGACCTGTCCGTCAGCGCGCGCTCGCGACCGCGGCGAACAGGGACCGCAGCCGGGCGTTGTCGAACAGGTCCTCCACCAGCACCACGTTCCCGGCGGAGTCACCCAGCGGAACCTTCCAGTTGGGGTACTCGGTGTCCGTGCCCGGCTGGTTCTGCGACCGCCGCTCCCCCACGGCGTCGACGAGCTGGACCCCGACCAACGCGGCGGCCGAACGTCGCAGGTACCGGTGCAGCGCCTCGACCACCTCACGCTCCGACGGGTTGTCGCTCACGAGCCCTTGCCCCGCGAGCACGGCGACCGCGGCGTTCCGCTCCGCCCGCGCCTGCCCGCGCAGGGCCTGCGCATCCTCGGCGAGGAGCCCGAGCCGTTCGCGCAGGTCGACGTGCTCGCCGGCGAGGTAGCCCGCCGTCGGCGGCATGTCGTGCGTGCCGACCGTCGCGAGCGTCAGGCGGCGGTAGCCCTCAGGGGCGGTCGGCCGCCCGTCCGACCGCTCGAACCAGAACACCGAGGTGCCGAGGATGCCGCGGTCCGCCAGGTACTCGCGCACCCACGGCTCGAAGACGCCGAGGTCCTCGCCGACGACCATGGCGCCGGCACGCTGCGCCTCGAGCGCCAGGATGCCCACCAGCGCCTCGTGGTCGTAGCGCACGTACGCCCCGGCGGTCGGGTCGGCTCCTTCCGGGACCCACCACAGACGGAAGAGCCCGAGCACGTGGTCGACCCGCAGGGCACCGGCGTGCCGCAACGCGGTGCGCAGCATGTCGCGGTACGGCGCGTAGCCGGCACGGGCCAGCGCCCGGGGGTTCCACGGCGGCTGGGACCAGTTCTGCCCCTGCTGGTTGTACATGTCCGGCGGCGCGCCGACGCCGACCCCTCGGGCGAGCACGTCGGCGTGCGCCCAGGCGTCCGCCCCGTCGGGGTGCACGCCGACGGCGAGGTCGTGGACGATCCCCACCCTCATCCCGGCCTCGACGGCCGTGCGCTGGGCCGCTGCCTTCTGCTCGTCGAAGACCCACTGGAGCCAGACGTAGAAGTCGACCCGGTCGGCGAGACGGTCACGGGCAGCAGCCACCGCCGGTGAACCCGGGTCGGTCAGCTCGGCGGGCCACGGCTCGCCGGCGAGCTCCTCGACGATCGCGCACCAGGTCGCGAAGTCCCGGAGCCCCACCCCCTGCGTGGTGACGAAGTCCTCGAAGGCTGCCTGCCGTGCGGCCCGTCGCGGCGCGGAGTACACGACCTCCAGCGCGGCCTTCTTCGCCTCCCAGACGGCGTCGCGGTCGATGGGTCCGCCGTTGCCGTCCAGCTCCCGGACCGGGTCCGCCGCCCACTCCACGAGCGAGCGGTCCGCGGCGGACAGGTAGGCGGTCTCCAGGATGTCCTCGACACGCACGTAGATCGGGTTGCCGAAACGGCGCGACGTCGGCAGGTACGGCGACGGCGTCATCGGGGTGATCGGCTCGGCCGCCGACAGCGGGTTCACGGCGACGAAGTCCGCGCCGGCGCGGTGCGCGGTGAGCCACGCGAGGTCGGCGAGGTCGGCGAGGTCGCCGATCCCCCACGAGGTGCGCGAGCGGACCGAGTAGAGCTGGGCGAGCACCCCCCAGACCTGCCCACGCTCGATCACGGAGGGCAGCTCGAGCCGGTCCGGGGTGACCACCAGGGTGGTGGACGTCTCCTGCCCCTCGCTGAGCGCGAAGAGGGTGTGCCAGCCCAGCGGCGTGTCGGCCGGCACCACGAACGTCGCCCGGCCGACACGCCGTCCGTCGACCTCGCGCGGCGCGACGTAGGCGTCGGACTGCTGCAGGTCGCGCCGGGGGCGCACCGCGTGGCGGCGGGCCGCGGGCTCGGCGCCGTCCAGCTCCAGCCACACGTGCACCGACGCGCCGTCGCTGACGTGCACCGGCACGGTGGTCTCGTGCCCCTGGCGTGCGACCACGGTCGGCGGCAGCACCGACCGCCAGTCCTCGTCGCGCGCGCGCCGCAGCCCGTGCGCGACCTGCTGCGGTCCGGTGGCGTCCACGCCGAGCGCCCCGAGCACCGCGACCAGCGTGGCGTCGGGCACGCTGGCGGTTCCCCCGCCGAACCCGTGGTACTCGGTGAGCACCCCGTGCGCCGCAGCGAGCTCGTGCAGCTCGGAGCGCGTTCCGCCGTCGGGCACGGCCTGGTCCATGTCCTTGATGCTCACGGGGACGATCCTGCCACTATCGGCGGTCCGGAGCAGTCGCCCCACGCCAGCGGGGGCCCCGGCCGTGGCCACAGGAGGGCCCGACGGCCGCTACGGTGACGGTCGTGAGCTTCTCGACCTCCACCACACCGTCGCCCGGCACACCGGACCCGTCGCCCTCGCCCGAGATCCTGCGGGAGTCCATCGAGGCCGGCGGGCGGTTCTGGACCTGGTTCACCGGGTGGCCCCTGCGCGTCCTGATCATCGTCGTCATCGGCCTGCTGGTCCTGGTGCTGCTGCGCCGCCTCATCTCGCACGTCACCGAGAGGATCGCGACCGGCCAGCCTCGCGCCACGCCGAAGGGCTCGAAGGGCTGGTTCCACCGGTCGCCGATCGTGGGCGAGGCTCTCGTGCTCGCCAACCCCCTGGCCTCCGCACGCCGTGCCCAGCGGGCCCGCACCGTGGGATCGGTGCTCAACTCGACCGCGAACATCGTGGTCGGCGTCATGATCCTGCTGATGATCCTCACGGAGGTCGGCTTCCGGGTGGGTCCGCTGCTCGCGTCCGCCGGCGTGGCAGGCATCGCGCTGGGCTTCGGCGCCCAGTCACTGGTCAAGGACTTCATCTCCGGCATCTTCATCCTGGTCGAGGACCAGTACGGCGTCGGCGACGTCGTGGACCTCGGCTCCGGGGCCGAGGGGGTCATCGAGGAGGTGCAGCTGCGCACCACGCAGGTGCGTTCCGTCGACGGAACCCTGTGGTGGGTGCGCAACGGCGAGATCCTGCGCGCCGGGAACCGCACGCAGCAGTGGTCCCGTGCGCTGGCGGAGGTCCGGGTTCCGGTCGACGCGGACGTCGACGTGGTGCGTGCCGCCCTGGGGCGGGCCGCGGACCTGGTGGCGGCCGACCCGGAGCTGGCCGGGGACTTCCTCGAGCCGCCGTCGGTCCGCGGCGTCGACGCCGTCACCGACTTCTCGATGACGTTCACCGTGCACGCCCAGGTGAACCCGGGCACCCAGTGGGACGTGTCGCGGGCACTGCTGCGCGCCGCCCAGGGCCAGCTCCGCGCGGCCGGCGTGCTGCGGACCGAGGCGATCGGGTCCGGCGAGGCCTGAGCCCGGCCCCGCGCCGGGCCCCGCGTCGGCCCGCGCCGCGGCCGGTCAGGCCGAGGCGACGCGGCCGTCGAGCTCGGCGGCCAGGTGATCGGCCTCCGGCCCCACGATGACCTGGATGACGCGGCCCGAGCGAACCACCCCGAAGGCACCCGAGGTCTTCAGAGCGTGCTCGTCGACGAGCTGAGGGTCAGACACCTGGACACGCAGTCTCGTGATGCACGGTTCGAGCTCGACGACGTTGGTGGTCCCGCCGAGTGCTGAGAGGATGTCTTCCGCCTTGCTCATTCGGTGTCTCCCCAGGAGGTAGTTCGTCGGATCGCGTCGTTGCAGGTCCGTCACCACTCTAACGCCTCCGGCCGAGCATCGTTCCTCGGGTGATCCCCGCCACGGACGACCAGCGCCCCGATCTGGGAAGATGTGCCGGTGACGACTCCTACCTTCTACGACGACGTCGGCGGCCGCGCCACGTTCGAACGCCTCGTCGACGTCTTCTACGACGGCGTCGCGGACGACGAGGTGCTGCGCCCCATGTATCCCGAAGAGGACCTGGGCCCGGCCAAGGAGCGGCTGATGCTGTTCCTCGAGCAGTACTGGGGCGGCCCGACGACGTACAGCGAGCAGCGCGGTCACCCCCGTCTCCGCATGCGGCACGCACCCTTCACGGTGAACCCGGACGCGCGGGACCGGTGGCTGCGGCACATGCGCACGGCCGTCGACTCCCTGGACCTCGCGCCGGCCCACGAGTCGCAGCTGTGGGACTACCTGGAGCGCGCGGCCTTCAGCATGCTCAACACCTTCGAGGAATGATGCGCAGCGAGCCTGCGAGCGCAGCACCATTCCGACCACCAGCACGAGGAATGATGCGCAGCGAGCCTGCGAGCGCAGCACCATTCCGACCACTCTTCGACCACCACGCATGACGAACGGATGAACGTGAGCGAGACCGACACCTCCGGTGGGCCCCTCGACGAGCTGTTGGCAGCCCTCGACCTGCGTGAGGTCGAGGGCTGGGGACCGCGTGGCGAGGACGACCTCTGGCGCGGCCGGTCCGTCCCGGGGCCGGGCCGACGGGTGTACGGCGGGCAGGTGCTCGCCCAGGCGCTGCTCGCCTGCGGTCGCACGGTGGAGGGCGACCGGCTGCCGCACTCCTTGCACGCCTACTTCCTGCGCGAGGGGTCGCTGGACGCCCCGGTCGACTTCGCCGTCGAACGCCTGCGCGACGGTCGCTCGTTCAGTGCGCGCCGCACCCACGCGATCCAGTCGGGCCGGCCGATCCTGTCGCTGACGGCGTCCTTCCAGGTGGACCAGCCCGGCTACGAGGCGCAGGTACCGATGCCCGACGGCGTCCCGGCGCCCGAGGGGGTCACCTCGGCCTTCGAGGCGCTGCAGGGGTTCGACCACCCGGCGGCGCGCTACTGGTCGGAGGGGTCGGCGTTCGAGCTCGCTCACGTGGGTGGCTCGCTGTACCTCGGTGCAGCGACCGACCCCCGGCCGGAGCAGATGGTCTGGGTCCGCGCCCGGCACACCGTCGACTCCGACGACGCGCTGCTGCACCGCGCACTGCTGGCCTTCGCCTGCGACCAGGTGATGCTGGAGCCCGTCCTGCGTCAGGCCGGCACCTCGTGGCTGGAGGTGGGCGGCAAGGTCCCGATGGCGTCGCTGGACCACGCGATGTGGTTCCACCGGGACGCCCGTGCCGACGAGTGGCTGCTCTACGTCCAGGAGTCCCCGGGTGCTCAGGGCGGCCGCGGTCTGGGCCTGGCCCGCGTGTACGACCGGTCGGGTGCGTTGGTGGCCTCCATCGCCCAGGAGGGCATGGTCCGGCTGCCGGGCTGAGCCCTGCGGTGCGGGACGGCGTCTTCCGGCCCACACTGTCGGGGTGCGACTGCGCCGCTCCTCCCCGTCGGACCGGGGGCACCCACGCCGGCCCGAGGGCGACGGCCGGGTGTTCCTGGACGTCGACGGCATGCCCCTGACCGACCTCGACGAGATCGCGCGGCGCCATGGCCTGGCCGTCCCGCCGGCAGGGCGGGACGTGTGGATCTGCGCCCGCCGCTACGGCAGCGACGGGCTCGCCACTCTCCGCAGGGAGCACGTCCGCGTCCACCGTGACGGGAACGTGCTCCTCCGCTACCCGGCCAGGTCCGGCCAGCAGCGCCAGACCGTCGTCCACGACCAGGAGGTCGCACAGCTCGTGAGCACCCTGGAGCGCCGCCGCGGCGGGACCGATCTGCTGGCCTGGCGCGACGAGAGCCGTCCGCGGCGGTGGCACGACGTGACCAGCGCCGAGCGTGCGGTGCTGGAGCTCCTCGGATGAGGGCCGCGGTCACCGGGGTCACCGGGTACGTCGGCGGGCGGTTGGTGCCCGAGCTCCTCGCGGCGGGCCACGAGGTGCGGGCGGTCTCGCGGGACCCGGCACGGCTCGACGGCAGGTCGTGGGCCTCGCAGGTCGAGCGGGTGGCGGCCGACGTGAGCGACCTGGAGGCGATCCGCGACGCGCTCCGGGGCGCGGACGTGGCCTACTACCTGGTGCACTCGTTGGGCACGGGCCGGACCTTCGAGGCGGTCGACCGCCGCAACGCGCTGACCTTCGCGCGGGCGGCGCGCGAGGCGGGTGTGGGCCGCATCGTCTACCTCGGCGGCCTGTACCCGGACGTCCCGGAGGGCGAGCTGTCCGCTCACCTCGCCTCCCGCAAGGAGGTCGAGGAGATCCTGCTCGCCTCGGGTGTCCCGACGGCGGTGCTGCGGGCCGCGGTGATCCTCGGGTCGGGTTCGGCGTCGTTCGAGATGATGCGTTACCTGACCGAACGGCTGCCGGCGATGACGACGCCCCGCTGGGTCGACAACCGGATCCAACCGATCGCGATCCGGGACGTGCTGCGCTACCTCGTGGGTGCGGCGTCCCTGCCCGCCGAGGTCTCCCGCGGGTTCGACATCGGCGGGCCGGACGTGCTGACCTACCGCGAGATGATGCACCGCTACGCCAGCGCGGCGGGCCTGCGCCGACGGGTCATCGTGGGCGTGCCGGTGCTGACTCCCCGGTTGTCGAGCCACTGGGTGGGGCTGGTCACCCCGGTGCCCTCGGGCATCGCCCGGCCCCTGGTGGACTCCCTGCAGCACGAGGTCGTGTGCCGGGAGGACGACATCCGGGGCTTCGTCCCGGACCCGGACGAGGGTCTGGTGGGTGTCGACCGTGCGATCGAGCTGGCGCTGACCCGGATCCACGACGGCGAGGTGACGACCCGTTGGTCGTCGGCCTCCCTGCCCGGTGCGCCGTCGGACCCCCTGCCCACGGACCCGGACTGGGCGGGCGGATCGTTGTACGTGGACGAGCGTCGCACCGTGGTGGACGCCCCGCGGGACGTGCTGTGGCGGGTGATCGAGGAGATCGGCGGCCAGGGCGGGTGGTACTCGTGGTCGCTGGCGTGGCGTGCGCGCGGTCTCCTGGACCGGCTGGTCGGCGGTCCGGGCCTGCGCCGCGGACGGCGCGACGAGCACCGGCTGAGGGTCGACGACGTGCTCGACTTCTGGCGGGTCGAGGCGATCGAGCCGGGTGAGCGCCTGCTGCTGCGCGCCGAGATGAAGCTGCCGGGTCTGGCGTGGCTGGAGCTGCGGGTGGACGAGGCGGCGGCGGAGGTGACCGACCGCGACGACGACGGTCCCGCCCTGGAGGACGCGGCCGGGCCCGGCCGCACCTACTTCGCCCAGCGTGCCCTGTTCCACCCCCAGGGGCTGGCGGGTCAGGCGTACTGGTGGTCGGTCGCCCCGTTCCACGGCGTCGTCTTCGGCGGGATGCAGCGCAACGTGGCGCAGGAGGCCGAGCGGCAGGCACGCCGCTCGACCTCCTGAGCCCTCCTGTCCGGCGGGGTCTGCCGGCTCAGCTCCCCGGCACCACCCCCGTGCAGGTGAGCTCCTGGGCGGCGGGCGGTGCGCCGTTCCCGATGAAACCGACGGTGGCGGACTGCCCGGCACCGAGGTTCGCGTTCCACGACTCGGGGCTGATCACCCCGGCGGCGAGCGTGCCGCCCCACAGGTTCGACGTCGTCAGGCCGTCCGGTGCGAGCACCTGCCAGCCCTGGACGCCGGCGCTGCCCGCGGTGACGGTGATCGTGCCCTGGTAGCCACCCGACCAGGTGCCGGCCGTCGCGTACTCGGCGGTGCAGGCCCCGGTCGGCGGGTCCGGCTGGCCCTCCCCCGTCGTGACCGTCACCGCGTCGGACGCCTCGGAGACGTTGCCCGCGGCGTCACGGGCCGTGACCCTGTACGTGTACTCGGTCGTCTCGGCGAGCCCGGCGTCCGTGGACGACGTCGTGCTGCCACCGACGCTCGCCACGACGGCACCGTCGCGGACGACGTCGTAGCCGGTGACCCGGACGTTGTCGGTGGACGCCGTCCAGCTCAGCTGCACCGTGGTGCCGTCGACCGTGGCCGTGAGGTCCTGGGGCGTCGTCGGCGCCTCGGTGTCCTCCGGCGGCTCGGGCGTGTCGCCGAACAACCGGTCGTAGTCCGCCAGCGCCGTGGCCACCGCGGTCTGGGCCCAGAACCGGTGGTATGTGAACTCCGGGGCAGGACCGCCGTCGAGGTGGTCCTGCACCTTCGCCCAGTCGGGGTCGTCGAGGTAGAACGACCGGATGTCGACGAACGACACCCCGGGCTCGATGACGTCACCGTTCGGCATGGTGCCGCTCCAGCCCTCGGGCACGTAGATCCCGTCGGAGTCGTCGCCGGCGTAGACGTCGTCGAACCGCGAGTAGTCGCCACGGGTCTCGGTGGTCGCGACACCCAGGGGGTCGCTGTTCTGGGTCCAGATCGCCTCGAGCAGGTCGTGGGCGGTCTGCTGCGCCTCGACGTCCCCCGAGCCGGCCGCGTAGTACATCAGCGTGCGCGCGAGAGCGCCGGCCACGCCGACGTCCTGCCCGTAGCCGCTGACCTCGACGCTGAGCCCGGCGTTGTCACCGGGGTTCGCGGGGTCCCAGTCGTCGGGCTGGCCCGACCAGGCCAGGTTGGACGGGATCTCCCACGAGTCGTCGGTGATGGTGATGTGGTCGATGACCCACGGCACCCAGTCGTCGAGGATGTCCTCGGCGCGCTCGTCGCCCGTCTCGTGGAAGAGCTGCGCGATGCGCTCCACCCCCCAGCCCTGCATGCCCATCCACTCGTTCGAGGGCGGGTCGTGGTAGACCGGCGCCTCGGTGTAGGCCATGCCGTAGAAGGTGGCGACGTCGTCGGGCCGCTCGGCGTAGTGGCCGTCCCAGCTGTTGGTGGACCCACCGGCGATACCGCCCTCGGGCGCCTGCAGCCACTGGAAGAGCTCGACCTGGCGGTCGAGGCTGGCGGCCCAGTCGTCCCCGGCGGTCGACGACGCCGGCGTCAGGGCCGGGTCGTTGGCCAGCGCCCAGGCTGCCATCGGGTTCTGGTAGCCGAAGTGCGCATGGCTCGAGCCGATGCGCCAGGCCCACGGCGACGCGGTGTCCAGGGCACCGCCCCAGGCGTAGTACCAGCTCAGCAGGTAGTGGGCGCTGTCCCGGCCGCTGCCGGCCGGGCACGCGGTGGACTCGCAGCCCGGCGTCTTGAAGTACTTGTCGAACAGCGAGTAGCGCAGGTAGTCGCCCATCTTGGACGCCTTGCCGACGGTCTCGGCCACGGCCTCGGGCTGCCCCTGCTCAGTGGCGAACTTGTTCGCCCAGTAGGCGGCCTCGACGGCGCGGGCGTCGGCGTCGGGGGCGTTGGTGTACTTCCACTGCTGGGCGTAGGACGCGTCACCGGTGAACAGGTCGAGGTACCCGTTCTCGCCACCGAACGAGAAGTCGTCGATCGAGGGCTGCGGGATGGTCTCCCAGACGGACTCCTGCGGGCCGCGCTGGAACGTGTTGATATAGCTCGTGCCCTCGTGGTCCGGCCCCAGGAGCTCGGACGATCCTGGCGCGGCCCCGAAGCCGTAGACGTTGTCCACGTCGGCGAGCCAGTGCATGCCGTAGATCTCCGGCGTGCCGTAGGTCTGCTGCAGCTCGGCGCCGATCGGGTCGGACCCCACGGCGACCGAGCTGTCGAGCTCGGCCGGGTAGTGGCGCGGGTGGGTGGCCTCGGGGGCGTAGGTCGCCGGGCTGCCCGGGTCGTACGCCGCGTTGGTGGGCTGGTTCTCCGTGGTCGGGATCATGTACGCCTCGAGCGTGTCCCAGGCGTGGTTGAACGGCTCCCAGTCGCCGGTGACCTGGCCGTACGAGGTCTCGAGCCACAGCCAGAACGAGTACGCCTCGCTGGTGGTCTCGTGCCCGTGGTCCGGTGCCTCGACCATGAGGGTCTCGACCGCGTGGTACGGGATCCCCTCGGGCGAGAAGTAGCCGTTGGCCGGGTCGTGGACCTTGTCGTACAGCTCCAGGAACCGCTGGGTGTACTCGCCCCCGGTGTCCAGGTCGTCGGCGGCCACGGCGATCGGGGCGGCTGCCGGTGGTGGTGCCGCGCCGGCCGGCACGGCGGCCGCGAGGGCGACCACCGTGGCTGACGCCGCAGCACCCGCCAGGAGGCGGGAGCGGAGGTGTGCGCGATGCATGAGGAACCTCTCTTCGTTGAGCGGACCTCCCGACGATCGAACAGTGGGAGCGATCCCACAACGCGGCGAAACGTTTAGGAGATCGTGCCTCGGTCAGGCGTGGGCGTCGACGGCGACCTGCCACCGGGGCGGAGCTCCCGCACTGAGATCGGCGGCGACCCGGTCGAGCACGTCGGCCGCCACGAGGCGCGCCCCGCCGGGCTCGGCCGTCGTGACGCGCCGCACCTCCCCCTGCGGACCCAGCACCGCCGCGAGCCGTGCCGCCCGGTGCTGGGCAGAGCGTCCGTCCTGCGCGTCCAGCAGCACGGCGACGCCCTCGCGCCCGACGGCGGCGGCGCAGTCGTCCTCGTCGAGCTCCGTGCGCAGCCGGCCGAGCAGCTCAGGGGTGGCCCCTCCGGGGAGCCGGACGGCCAGCACCTGCCAGTCGTAGGCGGGCAGACGACGACGCCGGCGGATGGCGCGGTCGAGGCGGTCGACGAAGAGCCCGAGCGGTACCAGCCCGGTCGCGGCGTCGGCGGTCGCCTGCTCCGGCTCAGACGACGGCGGCGGCCCGGGCGACGGCGACGAGGCGGCCACGACCGCCATGGCTCCGACCAGCCGCACGGGGCGGTCCCCGGCGTCGTGCACCGTCACCGCGCGGCACCGTACGAGGAGGTAGCTGCCGTCCCCCCGGCGGATGCGGTGCTCGACGTCGAGCGGCTCGCGCGACCCCGAGAGCTGCGCGGCCACCGCGGCGTGCACCCGCCGGACGTCCTCCGGGTGCACACGGGAGAACCACTCGTGCGGGTCGTCGGCCAGCGACGCCCGGTCCTCCCCGAGCAGGCGCGCCCAGGCCTGCGAGTACCGCACGGTGCCCGCGTCGACGTCCCAGTCCCAGGTGCCGTCGTCCGAGGCGATGGAGGCCAGGGTGGACCGCTCCTCGCCCGCCGCGGCGTCCTGGGCAAGCGCCCGCTCGCGCGCGGCCTCCGCGGCGAGGCGAGCCCGTTGCGCCTGGAGGTCGGCCAGGGACTCCTCTGCCTCGAGGGCGACGGCGAGCATCGCCGCCCAGTGGTTGTACCGGGCACGCGGGCTCGTCGCGCGGGTGTCGACGAGCCCGCCGACCGCGAGCAGCCCGCGGTCGACCCGTCCGAACGCGACAGGCACCACGACGGTCAGCGACCGGGGGTCGGTCAGCCCCGGCGGCGGGAACTCCCCCGCCGGCAGGAGCCGGCCGACGAGGTGCTCACCCGCGCCGCCACGCGCCCCGGCGATGCGCAGCACCCTCTCGCCCGGGCGCTCCGGATCGTCCTCCCACAGGGCCAGCGCCGCGGTGGTCGTGCGCGCCCTGGGCATCCAGTCGAGCCTGCGCAACGACTCGCCGTCGGAGCGCATCAGCTCGAGGTCCACGAGGTTCTGGTCGACGAGATCCTGCTCGAGCCGCCCGGCCCGGGCCAGGTCCCCGTGGGTGCAGCCCCGGACGACCGCCACCACGACCTGGCCGAGCGCCTCCTCGACTGCGTCGGCAGCCCCGGCGGCGAGCCCGGGGATCGCGGCCGGAGCCGCGGGCTCGCCGGGTGCGGCGGACGACGCGCGCGCCGCGAGCCGCTCGCGCACCCGCACCCCCTCCGCCCGCAGCGCAGGGACGAGCTGCTCGAGCGCCCCCGGTCCGGGGCGCAGCGTGGCCGTGCGGTCGCCCAGCGCGTGCAGTGCCGTCGCGGGCGGCGGCTGGCCGGTCGCGACGCTCGCCTCGACGAGCTGTCGCACGATGGCCAGCCACGCCCCGGTGGCGCCCCGACCGTGCACTCCGTCGGCCCGCGCGAAGACCACGCGCGCCACCGACTCCAGCGGGTCCGGGTCCTGCGGCCCGGCGGTGCCGGCGACCACGACGGTGCTGCGCGTGCCGCGAGCGCAGCCGCACGACTCGCGCCGGACGAGGACGGCGGTGTCGAGACGGTGCACGCCCTCGACCCTCTCCCCGCGGGCCCGGGCCAGCACGAGGGCGGCGGCCCGCTCGCCGACGGCCTCATGGAGGGGGTCCACCGTGCTGAGCCGTGGCCAGGTGCGTGCGCCCACGTCCGTGTTGTCGAAGCCGATCACGGCGTGGCCGTCGGCACCCTCGGGGTCCGCGCCGTGCAGCCCTCGCAGGAACCCGATCGCGTTGCGGTCGGTGGCGGCGACGGTCGCCGTGGTCGTCAGGCCCCGTTCGACAAGCCGTCGGGCGACCGCCTCGGCCGAGGCCTCCTGGTTGTCCCGGGTCCGGTAGACGTGCTCGGTCCGGTGCTCCAGCCCGTGCGCCGCCACCGCGTCACGGAACGCGGAGTACCGTTCGGCGATGTCACGCTGGTCGGTGCTGCCGAGGAACGCGATGCTCCGGTGCCCGTGCTCCACCAGGTGGTCGACCGCCGCGCGCACGCCACCAGCGTTGTCCGGCGCCACCGCCGGCGCGCGCAGACCCTCGAGCGGGACTCCGAGCGTGACCACCGGGAGCCGGGTGGCGTCCAGCCGCCGGAGCTCTTCGTCCGCGAGGGCTGTCGTGACGACCACGAGCCCGTCGTAGACGTCCAGCCCCGGGGCAGCCCTCCGGTAGGGCGGCACCGGGAACTCGTCTCGGTCGACGTCGGCAGGATAGGTCTGCACGGCCACCAGCCGGTGCCCCTCGGCCCGGACGACCCTCGACATCCCTGCCAGGACCCGTCCGAAGTAGTGGCCTCCGACCACCGGGCACAGGACACCGATCGTCAGAGGCCTGCCCGTCCTGCTGCTCCCGCGTGTCCATGCAGACACCTGCACCACCGTCCTCGCCGTCGAGTCCTGCGTGCGCCCCCCGCAGGTGCATCATGCCTCGAAAACCGGCAGAGTGTGGGAGCGTGCCCAGATCGCAAGGTGGCGACGGCCCCCGGACCGGACCTCGACGACGCGTGACCATCACCGACGTCGCCCGCGCCGCCGGGGTCTCGATCGCCGTCGTGTCGTACGCGCTCAACGGCCGACGCGGGGTGTCCGAGACCACCCGGCGCCACGTGCTCAAGGTGGCCCAGGACCTCGACTGGCGACCCAGCGCCGCGGCCCGGTCCATGCGGACGGACGCCGTCACCAGCGTCGGCCTCCAGGCGCTCGACGGTACAAGCTCCACGCACAGCGCATCGGCCGCGCTCGACCTCGCCGCCGGGCTGCGCGGCGTGCTCGACGGCGTCGCGCTCGCGGTCGAGGTCGCCGCCGATCCTCGGTCCGGTGCCGCGGACCTCGAGCGGTCGTGGAGCGAACGGCGGCACACCGCGTTCGTGGTGCCCGACCTTCTGGTCGACGACCCGCGTGTCCGGGTGGCCGCACGGGTCGGCGCGCCGGTGGTCGCGATCACTCCGCCGGTGCCGGGTGCCGGGGGCGCCGAGCGCACCGTCTGGTTCGACGGAGCAGCGGAGGAAGCCGTCGGGCGCTACCTGGTCGACCTGGGCCACCGCGACATCGTGCTGCTCGCGGCGAGCGCCGACGGCGACGTCTCCCGGGCACTGCACTCCGGGCTGCTGACCGCTACGGCCGGTCTCGTGGCGACCGTCACGGTGGTCGAGGCGTCGTCGGCGGCGGCGGGAGCAGCGGCCGCGCGCCTGTTCACCGACGAGCAGCGGCCGACGGCGGTGGTGACCGACGGCGACCTCACGGCGCTGGCCGTCCTGGAGGCTGCCCGGCACCGCGACCTGCGCGTCCCCTGGGACGTCTCGGTGGTCTCCGGGGCCGACGCCGCGACGTGCCGGCTGGTGGACCCGCAGCTCACCGCGGTGGCGCGGCCCTGGCACGACCTCGCCCCTGCCGTCGCAGCAGCGTTGCAGGTCGGGCCCGCCGCCGCACCTCCCACGGCACGTCTCGTGATCCGGGGCACGACCGCTCCCCCGCCGGCGCCCGTCGTCACCTAAACGTTTCGGCGGCGTGCGCGTGGGAGCGCAACCAGGCCACGTTGGGAACACCGGGCACCTCGCCCGGCGCACGAGCGACGAGGCCCGTGCCCCCGATCTCTGGAGGATCCCGTGCGATCTCGATCCTGGCGACCGCGCAGAGCCGCGACGGTCCGCTCCCTCGCACTCGCCACGGCGGCGGCCCTGGCTGTCGTCCCGCTGACGACCACCACGGCCTCGGCCGCGGATCGCGTCGAGAACCCCTTCGTCGGCGCGGACCAGTACGTGAACTCCTTCTGGTCGGCAGCCGTGCACGACGCGGCCGACGTCGCCGGCGGAGAGCTGGCCGACCAGATGCGGGCCGTCGCCGACACACCGACGGCCGTGTGGATGGACCGCACGACAGCCATCGCCGGCAACGAGGACGGCCCCGGCCTGCGCTTCCACCTCGACGCCGCCCTCGAGCAGCAGCAGGGCAGCACACCCCTGGTGTTCAACCTGGTGATCTACAACCTGCCCGGGCGAGACTGCTTCGCGCTCGCCTCCCAGGGCCTGGTCCCGGCGACGCCGGAGGGCATGGAGCACTACAAGACCGAGTACGTCGACGTCATCGCCGACATGCTCGCCGAACCCCAGTACGCCGACCTACGGGTCGTGGCGACCATCGAGCCGGACTCCCTGCCGAACATGGTCACCAACATGAGCCACCAGGAGTGCCAGCAGTCTGCGCCGTACTACCGCGAGGGCGTCGCCTACGCGCTCGACCGGCTGTACGAGGCCGGCAACGTCTACTCCTACATCGACGCCGCCCACGCGGGCTGGCTCGGCTGGCCCGACAACGCCGCGGGCGGCGCGAACGAGTTCCACGACGTCATCACCTCCAGCACCTACGGCTACGACGGTGTCGCCGGGTTCGTGTCCAACACCTCCAACTCCACGCCGCTGTCCGAGCCGTTCCTGACGAACACGGACTTCACTCCGGGCACGTTCGTCCGGCAGTCCGAGTTCTACGAATGGAACCCCAACTTCGGCGAGCACGACTGGACGGCCGAGCTGCGCTCGCGGCTCATCGCCCTCGGCGCACCGGAGCGGATCGGCATGCTGATCGACACGTCCCGCAACGGCTGGGGCGGCCCGGACCGCCCGACGGCCCCGAGCACCTCGACGAACCTGAACACCTTCGTCGACGAGTCGCGCATCGACCGCCGCAACCACCGCGGTGCCTGGTGCAACCCGGACGGCCAGGGCATCGGCGAACGCCCGACGGTGGCCCCGGACGCGAGCCCCGGCTCGAACCTGCACGCCTACGTGTGGGTCAAGCCCCCGGGCGAGTCCGACGGCCACTCCCAGGAGCTCGACAACGACCAGGGCAAGGGCTTCGACCGGATGTGCGACCCGACCTACTCCGAGCAGGATCGCCTGGGCGGCAACTTCACCGGCGCGCTCCCGGGCGCCCCGGTGGCCGGCCAGTGGTTCCAGGCACAGTTCGAGATGCTCGTGGCCAACGCCTACCCGGCGATCGACGCCGACGGCACGGTCGACCCCGACACCGAGGCGCCCACGGCACCCACGGGCGTCGAGGTCACGGCGACCACCGCGACCTCCGTCTCCCTGTCCTGGGACGCGTCGTCCGACGACGTCGGGGTGACCGGCTACACCGTGCTGGTGGACGGCGAGCCTGCCGCCACGGCGACGAGCACGTCCGCCACGGTCACCGGGCTCAGCCCGGACACCAACTACGAGGTCACCGTCACCGCCCGGGACGCCGCGGGCAACGTCTCGGCCGCCTCGGCCGCGCTCACCGTGACGACCGACGAGGCGACCGGTGGCGAGGACACCGAGGCACCGACCGTCCCGACGGGTCTCACGGCGGGGGCCGTCACGCAGTCCTCGGTGGCGCTGAGCTGGTCGGCGTCCAGCGACGACACCGGCGTGGCCGGCTACCGGGTGCACCGTGACGGCGACCTCGTCGCCGACGTGACCGCCACCTCGGTGACCGACACGGGCCTGACCGCCGGGACGACGTACTCGTACACGGTGACGGCCTACGACGCGGCCGGGAACTCCTCTGCTGCCTCGGCGCCGCTGACGGTGACGACCGAGGACGGGGACGTCACACCCGGCGGCGGCTGCGTCGTGGACTACTCGGCGAACTCGTGGGGCAACGGCTTCACCGGGTCCTTCGTGCTCACGAACGACTCCGACACGGCCGTCGACGGCTGGGAGCTGACGTTCACCTTCGCCGACGGCCAGACCGTCGACCAGATCTGGTCGGCCTCGGCCTCGCAGGCCGGACCCGCGGTGACGATCACACCGGCGGCGTGGTCGAGCACCATCGCACCGGGCGGCTCGGTGTCGTTCGGCTTCAACGGGTCGCACTCCGGCATCAACACGGCGCCGGACGACTTCGCGCTCGACGGCGTGACCTGCGACATCGCCTGACCCCTCTCTCCCGCGGCCGGGGCAGATGCCCCGGCCGCGGGTTCCACCGTCCAGACTGCGGAGGCCTTGATGCGACCCCATCCTGAAATCGATTTCCAGCCCCGGAGGACACGCCCACTGCCCGTCCTCGCCACAGCAGCCGCGGCAGCCGCCCTGCTCGCTCCCCTCGCCCTGGGCCCGGCCCACGCGGCGGAACCCGTCTACGAACCCTGGCGCGACGCCGCCTCCGACCACGGCGTGACCATGGGCTTCGCCCTGTCCCCGCAGCACCTGTCGATCGACGGCTACCGCCAGGTCGCCGAGCGCGAGTTCGACCTCGTCGTCGCCGAGAACGCGATGAAGTGGGACGCCACCGAACCCTCACGCGGGGCCTTCAGCTGGGGCCAGGCCGACCAGGTCGCCGCCTTCGCCGAGTCGATCGACGCCGACCTCTACGGGCACACCCTCGTGTGGCACTCCCAGCTGCCCGGCTGGGTGGAGAGCATCTCCGACCCCGTCGAGCTGCGCACCGTCATGCACGACCACATCGATGCCGTCGCCGGGCGCTACGCAGGCCAGGTCGACGCCTGGGACGTGGTCAACGAGCTGTGGGAGGGCGACGGGAGCCGTCGCCAGAGCGTCTTCCAGCGGGTGCTCGGCGACGGGTACGTCGCCGAGGCCCTGACCCGGGCACGGCAAGCGGCACCGGACGCCGACCTGTGCCTCAACGACTACAGCACCGACGCGATCAACGCGAAGTCGACGGCGATGTACGAGCTGGTCGCCGACCTGATCGACGACGGCGTCCCGATCGACTGCGTCGGGTTCCAGTCGCACCTGATCGTCGGACAGGTGCCGAGCTCCTTCCAGCAGAACCTGCAGCGGTTCGCCGACCTCGGGGTCGACGTGCGCATCACCGAGCTGGACATCCGCATGAACGTCCCGGCGTCGGCGGCGGACCTGCAGCGCCAGGCCGCGGACTACCGCGCGGTGGTGGAGGCCTGCCTCGCGGTCGACCGCTGCACAGGGGTGACCGTCTGGGGCATCGACGACGGGCACTCGTGGGTGCCCGACGTCTTCAGCGGCCAGGGCGCCGCCCTGCCGTGGGATGCGCAGTACCAGCCCAAGCCTGCCTACTCCGCCGTCGCCGAGGCTCTCGGAGCAGAGCTCGACGGCGGTTCCGGGCCGGACCCGACGCCCACCCCGACCCCGACCGGCGGGCCGGACGAGGGCACGTGCTCCGTGGCGTGGTCGGTGGCCGCGTGGGACAGCGGCTACACCGGGACGGTGTCGGTGACCAACACCGGCCCCGACCCCTGGTCGTCGTGGCAGCTCGTGGCCGCGCTACCCGCCGGTCAGCAGCTCCAGCAGGGCTGGTCGGCCCAGTGGTCGCAGTCCGGCGGCACCCTCACGGCCTCCAACGCGGCGTGGAACGCCTCGGTACCCCCGGGGGCCTCGGTCCAGGTGGGCTACAACGCGACGCACGCGGGTGACACGACGGTGCCGACCGACGTCGCCGTGAACGGGTCGGCCTGCACCTGACCACCAACCGTTGTGGGCGGGAAATCTGTGGCCGAAATATGCGCATAGCGCACTCTTCGGACCAGATTTCTCGCCCACAACCACGGCATGCCTAAAGGTTTCAGGCACGCGGGAGCCCTGCCGACGTCGAAGCGCTTCGACTACGTTCGGACCGACACGTCGTGGTGTCACCGGACCGACCACCGTGGGCCGGTCCGTCCGTCCGCACGAAGGAGTGAGATCGGATGAGACTTCGACCAGCGGTCGCCGCCCTGGCGACGACCGGGCTCGTGGCGGCCGGCGTGGGTGCCGCCGTCGCGCAGACCACCACGCCACCCGCGGCAGCGGCCTCCTCGGGCCCCGCCGCCGAGGACTACACCTGGGGCAACGTCGAGATGGTCGGCGGCGGCTTCATCCCCGGCATCGTCTACAACGACACCGAGCCCGGCCTCGTCTACGTCCGCACCGACGTCGGCGGCGCCTACCGCCTCGACGACGCGACCGGACGGTGGCAGCCCCTGCTCGACCACGTCCGCTGGGACGACTGGGGCCACTCCGGTGTGCTGTCCCTGGCCACCGACCCCGTCGACCCGGACAACGTCTACGTGATGGCCGGGTCGTACACGAACTCCTGGGACCCGAACGACGGCGCGATCCTGCGCTCGTCGGACCGCGGCGAGACCTGGGCCAAGGCCGACCTGCCGTTCAAGGTCGGCGGGAACATGCCCGGGCGCGGCATGGGCGAACGCCTCATGGTCGACCCGAACGACAACTCGGTGCTCTACCTCGGCACCGAGGGTGGCCACGGCCTGTGGCGCTCCACCGACGCCGGTGCCACCTGGGCCGAGGTCACCAGCTTCCCGAACCCGGGCAGCTACGTGGCCGACCCGGACGACCCCGGCGACTACCTGACCACCAACCAGGGCGTGGTGTGGACCGTCTTCGACACGTCCTCCGGCACCGCAGGCGAGCCCACCCCGGTGATCTACGTCGGGGTGGCCGACGCCGAGAACAACGTCTACCGCTCCACCGACGCCGGTGCGACGTGGGAACGCGTCCCGGGGCAGCCCACCGGCTTCATACCGCACAAGGCCGAGATCGACCCCGGCTCCGGGCAGCTCTACGTCGCCACCTCGGACACCGGCGGGCCGTACGACGGCGAGCTCGGCGAGGTGTGGCGCCTCGACACCGCCACCGACACCTGGACCGACATCTCCCCCGTCCCGTCGGACAGCACGGACGCCTACTTCGGCTACTCCGGCCTGACGATCGACCGGCAGGACCCGGACACGATCATGGTCGTCTCGCAGATGTCGTGGTGGCCGGACAACCAGGTCTTCCGCTCCACCGACCGTGGCGAGACGTGGACGCAGATCTGGGACTGGGCCGGCTACCCCGAGCGCGACAAGCGCTACACCCTGGACATCTCCGGTGCGCCCTGGCTGGACTTCGGCAGCTCCGGCACGGCACCCGAGGACTCCCCCAAGCTCGGCTGGATGATGGAGTCGTTCGAGATCGATCCCTTCGACTCCGACCGCTTCCTCTACGGCACCGGCGCCACCGTGTACGGCGGCGACAACCTCACCGACTGGGACGACGGCGGCGTGGTCGACATCTCCGTCAAGGCCCAGGGCATCGAGGAGACGGCGATCCAGGACCTCGTCGCCCCGCCCGGTGACGTCGAGCTGGTCTCCGGGATGTACGACATCGGCGGGTTCGTGCACCACGACATCACCCAGGTACCGGACGCCTACGGCTACACCCAGCCGTACCAGAGCGGGGTGCTCAGCCTCGACGTCGCCTGGCAGTCCCCGGACACGATGGTCCGGGTCGGCACCGGTGGCGACCAGCTCCTGGGGGTGACCACCTCGGGCGGCGACTCGTGGTGGGCCGGACAGGAACCCGCCGGGGCGACCGGGCCGGGCAACGTCGCGCTGGCCGCCGACGGCTCCGCGATCGTCTGGAGCCCCGACGGCACCGGCGTGCACGTCTCCACCACCCTCGGTTCCTCCTGGACGGCCTCGAGCGGGGTGCCCGACGGCGCCACCGTGCGCGCCGACCGCGAGGACCCGTCGGTGTTCTACGCGCTGGCGGACGGCACCTTCTACACCTCGCACGACGGCGGCGCATCCTTCAGCGCCTCCGCGGCGAGCGGTCTGCCCGACGCCGGTCGGCACCACGTCGAGGCCGTCCCCGGTCACGCCGGGCACGTGTGGGTCGCGGGCGGCGAGACCGACGGCGTCTACGGCATGTGGCGCTCCACCGACTTCGGCGACACGTTCGAGGCCGTCGCCGGCGTCGACGAGGGCGACACCGTCGGGTTCGGCCGGGCGGCCGAGGGCCACGACCACCCGGCCGTGTACACCTCGAGCAAGATCGACGGGGTGCGCGGCATCTTCCGGTCCGACGACGCCGGGGCCACCTGGGTGCGGATCAACGACGACGCCCACCAGTGGGCCTGGACCGGTGGGGCCATCACCGGCGACCCGGACGTCTTCGGACGGGTCTACGTCGGGACCAACGGGCGAGGCATCGTGGTCGGTGAGTTCGGCGGGGAGCAGCCGGACCCGACGCCCACACCCACGGACGAGCCCACCGACGACCCGACGGACGACCCGACGGACGACCCGACGCCCGACCCGACGGACGACCCGACGCCCGACCCGACGGACGACCCGACGCCCGACCCGACCGCCACCCCTGGCGAGTCCTCGTGCGCGGTGACCTACGCCGTCGCCGGGCGCTGGCCCGGCGGGTTCCAGGGCGAGGTGACGCTCACCAACACCGGTGACGCCACGCTCTCGCCCTGGGACCTGGTGTGGCAGTTCGACGGGTCGGAGACGATCTCGCAGGCCTGGGGCGGCGACGTCACGCAGGTCGGTGCCACCGTGACGGTCACCGCTCCGACGTGGCGCAGCGCGCTGGCGCCGGGCGAGTCCGTGACCGTCGGCTTCATCGGCGCCGGAGAGACGACGGGCGCGTCCGGGATGACCGCGGGTGGTGAGGCCTGCACCGCCGGCTGACCCACCCCGAGGTTGTGGGCGCGATCTCTGGCCCGATTCGTCCGGCTCTGCCGGACCTCGCGGCCCAGAGATCGCGCCCACAACGCTCGGTCGGACGAGCGTCGAGCGTCAGCGACGACGCCGGAAGGCGATCGGCTCGCCGGCGAACTCCGTGAACACCTCGCGCTCGCGCGCGGACAGGCGACGCGGGCGGTTCGCGGCGGCGTCGAGCACCACGATCGTCGTCACCGCTCGGGTGTACGGGTCCAGCCCGGAGGCCGGGCCCGTCCGCGCGAAGCCGCCCGGCGCGCCGTCGTGCACCTCGTAGCAGACCTCGAGCGACGCACCGCCGATCGCGCCGATCCACATCTCGACCCGTACCGGGTCGCGCGAGAAACCCAGCGGGCGCAGGTACTCGATCTGCTGGCCGGCGACCAGGGTGTGCGACGTGGCGTGCGGGCCGGTGTCGAGGATCGCCGTCGGCCACGGGTCCTCCGCCTCCGGATGGCGCCAGAACGCGGTGATGCGAGCGTCCTCCAGCAGGCGGAACATCGCGACGTTGTTGACGTGCTGGTAGGCGTCGAGATCCGACCAGCGCAGCGAGACCGGGACGTGCAGTCGAGTCATGACCGCATCGTCGCACGGCGACCGGTCACGACCGCCAGCGCACCCCAGCACCCCCACCCCGGCCGTCGGATCACGTCGCCGCGACGGTCGCCGCCTCCCGGCAGGTCGCCAGCGCCGCCATCTCCCCGGCCACCGGCTCGTGGACCTGCTCGTGCGCCACCGCCTCGACCGACGCGCGCAGACGGCGACGGACCCGCGCCGCCCGCCGTCGTGCACCCAGTGCCGCGAGCGGGCGGGCGACGAGCGCGAGGAGCAGGCCGCCGAGCAGGCCCCCGATCGCGAGGAGGGTCGCCCACGGCACGTCGAGGGCACCTCCTCCCCACCGGGTGAGGTCGACGGTCAGCACCGGCATGAGCAGCTCGGGGAGCTGGAAGTACCGCACCACGGCCGCGACACCGAGCCACACCAGTCCCACGACGGCCGCGGCGAGCAGGAGCCACTGCAACGCGCCGACGGCGCGCCACCACAGGGGGCGCCGCTCCTGCTCCAGCCGCGTCGAGGCGACCGCCTGGTCCAACGTGTCGGGCAGCCGGTCCACGGCCTCCGTGCCGCGCTCGCGCGCCGCCAGCACCCAGGCGTCCGGAGCGCCCTCGGTGACCCGGTCGACGTAGGTGCGCACCGCCGTCGCGGCGGCGGCGCGGACGGCAGGTCTCGCCTCCGGCGACGACGTGCGCACCAGGTCCGGCCTGTCGACCGGCACGCGCACCTGGTCGCCGCGCAGACCCAGGCGCCGCAGGGGGTCCTTGCGGGCGCGCGTGACCCAGCGGGTCACCGGCCATCCGGTCGCCAGGTGGGCGTCCCGACGGGCTGCTCGCCGCACCGCGTCCACCACGGTCGTGACGCCCGCCGCGTCCTCCAACGCGCCGACCAGCGGCGTCAGCGCCCGGTCTGCGGCTCGCGCCGGTGGTGCCTGGCCGCACTCGGCCACCACCGCGCGGGCCGCAGCGCGGGTGTCCCCCACCAGCCGCGCGGTCGCCGCCTCCCGCCGTCGGGCCGCGTCCGCGAGCAACCCGCGCAGCCGGTCCACGCCCTGACCGGTCCGCGCCGAGACCGCCAGCACGCGCGCCCCGTCGAGCCCGTCGGCGGCCACGAGCCGACGCAGGTCCGCCAGGATCGTGTCCGTGGCGTCGGACGAGAGCCGGTCGACCTGGTTGAGCGCCACGACGACGACGTCGGAACGGCCGGCGAGCGGGCGCAGGTACCGCTCGTGCAACGCCGCGTCGGCGTACTTCTGCGGGTCGACCACCCACACGAGCAGGTCCGCGCGCTCCACGAGCCGCTCGGCGCGCACCCGGTGCTCGACCACCACGGAGTCGTGGTCCGGCAGGTCGAGGAGCACCAGACCGGTCGAGATGCCGGCCGGCGGACGGGCACGCCGCAGGAGACCGGCCGGGCGCCCCGGGTCCTCGGCCTCCGGTTCCATCTCGTGGCGACGCGGCACCTCCAGCCAGTCCAGCAGGTCGTCGGCGCCGTCACCCCACACCGCGGCCAGCGCGTGCGAGGTGGTGGGCCGCTGCAGCCCGGGCTCGGCCAGCTCGGCCCCGGCGACCACGTTGAGCACGCTGGACTTGCCCGACCCGGTCGCACCGGCGAGCGCCACGACCGTGTGCTCGGCGCTGAGACCGCCCCGCTCGCGGGCGCGCTCGACGACGGCCCGCGCCTCGTCCACGACCTCCGGGGCCAACCGGCCCGCGCCCGCTGCGACGGCCTGGTCAAGGGCGCTGGTCCTCGTGGCCAGGTCCGGCGTCATGGCTGGTCCTTCCGTCTCCATCGCCGCCAGAACGGCCGGCGTCCCCCGCGCGTGGCGTCGCCGCCGTCGGCCGCTTCCTCGGCGCGCGCCGCGCCGGCACGTCCCGCCATCCCCGGCACCACCGGCACGCCGTCCGGCCCCGTGGCCGGACGGAAGGTCCCGGCTCCGCGCAGCAGCCCGCCGCTCCACGGCCGGGTGAGACCGTCGTCGACCCGCGACCGTGTCCCGCGCTCGCGGCGGGCGGCCTCGGCGACGGCCCGCGCGGCGTCGCGGAGCCGGTCCCCCGGCACGTCGTCCGTGCCCAGGGCGTCGAGCTGGGCGGTGTAGCGCGCGGCCTGACCACGCAGCACGGTGTCGATCCGGGCGACGAGGCGCTCCTTCGCCTGTGCCGCGAGGCGGCGTACCGCGTCGTCTCCGAACACGGCCTCGAGCAGCTTCTGCGCCACCACCGCCGTGCCCCCCGCGATGCCGATCTCCAGGCCAGTGAGGCCCGCCGTCGAGGCGAAGACCACCACCATCAGGCTCACCCCGAGCGCGTTGATCCCGAACGACAGCGCCCGGGCGGTCCCTCGACGGCTCTGCCCCTGCTCCCGGACCAGCTCGAGCACGTCACCCTGCCAGGCGCGGATGGTCGCGGAGACCTCGGCGCGCAGGCCGGGCGCGGTGCGGCTCAGCTCCAGACCGTCCAGCAGCGCGGCCCCCGCAGCGTCGGAGCGCCAGGCGGCGTAGGTGCGCTCGGCGGCCTGCTCGGCCGCGTCGAGGATGACCGACTCCAGGCCGTGAGCGATCGCCTGCTCCACCTGTGGCGCCTCCTTCGGACGACCACGGACGACCCGTCCGACGGCGTCGCGCACCTTCCCCGCCCGGACCTCCAGCGCCCGGAAGAACTCGCCGGTGCCGATGAAGTCCTGCCAGCGCGCGAGGACCTCGCCACGCAGCAGCGCTCCGTCCGACGTGGCCTCCTGCGCCTGGCGCGACGCCTCGGCGTGGTGACGCTCGACAGCGTCGCGCAACCTCGCGTCGGTCGCGTGCTGGGTGTCGGACTCCTGGGCGAGCTCGGTGGCGCGCCGCACGAGATCGTCGACGACGCCGTCGCGCGTCGAGGCGATCACCCGGGCGCGGGCCTCGGGGTCGCCACCGAGGCCGGACAGCCAGGTCGCGAGCTCGCCGATCGACTGCTCCGGGAGCAGACCGTCGGTCCACGCCTCCGCGCCGGCCGTGCCCGACTCGGGCACCACGAACATCGCCGCCTCACCGAGGCCGTGCTCGACCATGAGCCGGCGCAGGTCCGCGGCGACCTCCTCCGCCCCGGGGTCCACACGGTCGAGGACCAGGGCGACCTGCGCGCGCCGCGCGGCGGCCGTCACGAGCAGCTCCCAGGGCACGGCGTCGGCGTACCGGGCGGCCGTGGTGACGAACACCCACAGGTCGGCCGCACCGAGCAGCTGCGCCGCGAGGTCCCGGTTGGCCTGCTCGAGCGAGTCGACGTCGGGGGCGTCCAGGAGCGCCATCCCCTGCGGCAGGTTGGCGCTGGCCACCAGTCGCAGCGCCCGCCCGACCGACCGGTCCTCGCGGGGCCGGTCGGTGTGCTGCGAGGTCCGCGGCAGGCCCGGCAGCACACGGTCCCCGGTGAACCACCGCGCGTCGAGCGGGTGATGAACGAGGACCGGCGCGCGCGTCGTGGGCCTGAGCACGCCGGGGGCCGTCACCTGCTCGCCGAGCAGGGAGTTGACGAGCGTGGACTTGCCGGCACCGGTGGAACCTCCGACCACGACGAGCAGCGGCGCACGCTCGGCGCGCAGACGCGGCAGCAGGTAGTCGTCGAGCTGATCGGTGGCGCGGGCCAGGTCCGAGCGGGCGGCGTGCACGCCCGGCGTCTCCAGGGGGAGGCGCAGGGCGCCGAGCCGCGCACGGAGGGTGTCCAGGGCATCGAGCAGGTCCGCCGTGGTGCTGTCAGGAGTCAGCGCTGAGTTCGCCGAGACGGGACCGCTGTCGCTCATGGACCCAGTCTGCACACAACGGACGTTCCGCACCGGGACCACCGCGCCGTCGTGGTCCCGATGACGTCACGTCCCCCGAGAAGAGTCCGGCTTGTGGGCGATGATCTGGAGGTACTCGCCCTCGAACCGCATGGTGCCGTCGGTCGCGAGGTTGGCGTCCCGGAAGATCCTGTCCAGGTCCGTCCGCAACGCGTCCCAGGAGTCGGCGTCGAGCGTCTCCCGCGCAGCCACCAGGGGACCGAAGTGCTTCTCGGTCCCCTGGTGGTAGGCCTCGATGCTGTCGTCGACGAAGACGTTGACCAACCGCTCGCAGCGCACCTCGAGACCGAGCGGTTCGAGGAGATCACGTACATGGCGCTCGTCGCCCCAGAGCGGAGGCGGCGTGGAACCGGCCGGCGGCGGGGGGAGGTAGGCGCTCGTCGCGCGGAACATCTGCCCGATCACACCCTCAGGTGTCCAGCAGGCGAACCCGAGGAACCCACCGGGACGGCAGACACGCGCCGCTTCGGAGGCCGCGAGCGCGTGGTCCGGCGCAAACATGTGACCGATCGCTGAGGCGACCCGGTCGAAGGCGCCGTCGGCGAAGGGCAGGTCGAGCGCATCCGCCTCCACCCACTCCAGGTCCGCACCGGCACGACGGGCACGGCGCCGGCCGGCCTCGAAGTGCTGGGCGACCAGGTCGGACGCGACGACGTCGGCGCCTCGCAGTGCCGCTGGGATGGCCACCGAGCTCCCGCTGCCGGCGGCGATGTCGAGCAGCGTCATGCCCGGGGTGATGTCCAACGCGTCGAGCAGCCGCGGACCGATCCCCTGGACGTAGCCCGCGACCTCGTCCCAGTCCCCGGCCGCCCACACGCGACGGCCCTGCTCCTGCGACGTGCGATCGACCGGCATGGCGAGTCACCTCGGAGAGTGGACTTCTCCTGGGCAACGTACGACCACCGCGACCTGCTCGCCAGTCCCGGAGGGCTCCATCGAGCCCTCCGGGAGCAGCGGTCAGTCGCGCGTCAGGCGTCGGTAGGTCACGCGGTGCGGGCGGGCCGCCTCGGCACCCAGGCGCTCGACCTTGTTCTCCTCGTAGGAGGCGAAGTTGCCCTCGAACCAGTACCAGTTCGCCGGGTCCTCCTCGGTGCCCTCGTAGGCGAGGATGTGGGTCGCGACGCGGTCGAGGAACCACCGGTCGTGGGAGACCACGACGGCGCAGCCCGGGAACTCGAGCAGCGCGTTCTCCAGGGAGCCGAGCGTCTCGACGTCCAGGTCGTTCGTCGGCTCGTCGAGCAGCAGCAGGTTGCCGCCCTGCTTGAGCGTCAGCGCGAGGTTCAGCCGGTTGCGCTCACCGCCGGAGAGCACCCCCGCCGCCTTCTGCTGGTCGGCGCCCTTGAAGCCGAACGACGCCACGTAGGCGCGCGAGGGGATCTCGACGTTGCCGACCTGGATGAAGTCGAGCCCGTCCGAGACGACCTCCCACAGCGACTTCTTCGGGTCGATGCCCCCGCGGGACTGGTCGACGTAGGAGATCTTGACGGTCTCGCCGACCTTGAGGTCGCCGCCGTCCAGCGGCTCCATGCCGACGATGGTCTTGAACAACGTCGTCTTGCCGACGCCGTTCGGGCCGATGACGCCGACGATGCCGTTGCGCGGCAGGGTGAAGGAGAGTCCGTCGATGAGCCGGCGGTCGTCGAAGCCCTTCTGCAGCCCTTCCGCCTCCAGCACCACGCTACCGAGCCGGGGACCGGCGGGGATCTGGATCTCCTCGAAGTCGAGCTTCTTGGTGCGCTCCGCCTCGGCCGCCATCTCCTCGTAGCGGGCCAGACGGGCCTTCGACTTGGTCTGGCGGCCCTTGGCGTTGGATCGCACCCACTCCAGCTCGTCCTTCAGACGCTTGGCGAGCTTCTGGTCCTTCTTGCCCTGGACCTCCAGCCGCGCCTGCTTCTTCTCCAGGTACGTGGAGTAGTTGCCCTCGTACGGGTACAGCCGGCCGCGGTCGACCTCGCAGATCCACTCGGCGACGTGGTCGAGGAAGTAGCGGTCGTGGGTGACGGCGAGCACGGCGCCCGGGTAGGTCGCCAGGTGCTGCTCCAACCACAGCACGGACTCGGCGTCCAGGTGGTTCGTCGGCTCGTCGAGCAGCAGCAGGTCCGGCTTCTCCAGCAGCAGCTTGCACAGGGCGACACGACGCCGCTCACCCCCGGAGAGCACGGTGACGTCGGCGTCCGGCGGCGGGCAGCGCAGGGCGTCCATCGCCTGCTCGAGCTGGGAGTCGAGGTCCCAGGCGTCGGCGGCGTCGATGGCCTCCTGCAGCTCGCCCATCTCCCCCATCAGCGCGTCGAAGTCGGCGTCGGGCTCGGCCATGAGCGCAGAGATCTCGTTGAAGCGGTCGACCTTGGCCTTGATCGGCCCGACCGCCTCCTCCACGTTGCCCAGCACCGTCTTCTCCTCGTTGAGGGGCGGCTCCTGCTGCAGGATGCCGACGGTGTAGCCCGGCGAGAGCCTGGCCTCACCGTTCGACGGCTGGTCGAGACCGGCCATGATCTTGAGGATCGTGGACTTCCCGGCACCGTTGGGTCCGACGACGCCGATCTTGGCACCGGGGTAGAAGTTCAGCGACACGTCGTCGAGGATGACCTTGTCGCCGTGCGCCTTGCGCGCCTTGTACATGGAGTAGATGAACTCAGCCACTGGCTCGTTTCCACCGTTCGATCGCGCTGTTGGAGTGGGACCGGCGGCACGCCGGGAGTGACGGCGTGCGACCGGTCCCCCAGCCTACGCGACACCGCTCAACCGGCGACCGGCGTCAGCGCCTCGTCCGCTCGGTCGCCACCGACGTCGTCACCGGCGTCCTCGACGAGGTCGTCGACGACGGACCGGGGGTCGTCCGTCGTCGTGGCGGCGGCCCACGGGTCGGGGCGCCGGACCGTGTCCGTGGCACCTCCGGTCGCCGGTTCGTGGACCACCCTCGTGAACCGGGTCATGCCGCGCGTCGCGTCCGGACCGACGGCGTCGGCGTCCACCACCAGGCTCGTGCGCTCCCGGCCGTCCTTGTCGGTCCACTCCTCGGTGGACAGCCGGCCGGTCAGCACCACCGGCTGGCCCTGGACGAGGGACTCGCTGACGGTCCTCGCCGCGCCGCGGAAGGCCTTGACGGTGAACCACGCAGTCCGCCCGTCGCGCCACTCGCCGCTCTGCGGGTCCCGGACCCGGCGGGTGCTGGCCACGCGGAAGCTCGTCCAGGGCACGTCGTTGGGTGACAGGTGCAGGGCGGGGCTGGTCCCGACGTAGCCGGTCACGGTGACGATCGCATCGCTCATGGTTCCTCCTGAGGTCCGGGCCGGCACCGTGCCGGCCACGACCCCAGGCTCAGGTGGACGCGGTGGCCCTGTCGCCCTCGCCGGGCGCACCTGTGGACGAGGTCCCCTCTGTGGGAAGCCTCAGAGCCCCGGTCAACGGTCGCGACGACGGCAGGTCGCGGGCCGACCGGGCGAGCTCACGCACGCGTCGGTGGTCGACGAGGACTCGTTGCGTCGGCTCACCCAGCTGGTGCACCAGCACCTCCCGGACGACCTCCCGGCCACGCCGCGCGACCTCCGCGGCACGCCGTCGCGCCAGACGGCGACGCATCGCCACCCGCACGACCGTGAGCACGACCGCTGTCACGAGGAGCAGCCCGGCGACGACCAGCAGCACCTGGTCCCACGGCCCGGGCACCTCGAGCACCGCCGTCACCGCGAGCGTCCCCACGACCACCAGGAGCAGACCCGCAGCGGCGGCGGCCCACGCGGCACGACGCATCGCCCGCGAGGACGCCGGGCCCCGCACGTCGAGGTCGACGCCCTTGAGGGCACCGGCCACCGCAGCACGGAGGCGGTCGGCACCGGACACCGACTCGGCCAGCGACCGCTGCCACCCCGGTCGCAGGGCCGCACCGGCCCTGGTCAGCCAGCGTGCCCGCGACAGGGCGATCGTGTCCCGGTCCGGCGCCGGGAGCTCGGGCATGCCGTAGCCGTTGCGCACGGCAGCACCGACCTGGCTCGCGACCGCGTCCAGCCCGGTGGCGCCCACCACGGGCTCGAGCTCACGGTCCACCGCGGCGTCCAGCTGCCACGGGACGTCCGCGGGCGTCTGCGCGAGCAGCGCCGCCGCCGCACCGTCCAGCTCGGCCGCAGCACGCCCCGCGGCGACCGATCGACGGGCGCACGCCTCCTCCAGGATCTCGCGCACACGGGAGATGCCCTCACCGGTCTTCGCGGAGACCGGCTGGACGTGCACGCCGGCGAGACCGTCGTCCGCCAGCAGACGGCCCAGGTCCTCGACGAGGTTCTCCCGCTGAGAGTCGGGCACCGTGTCGACCTGGTTGAGCACGAGCACCATGGAGGACTCCGACCCGACCTGCCCCCGCAGGTAACCGGTGTGCAGGGCGTCGTCGGCGTACTTCTGCGGGTCGACGACCCAGACGAGCAGGTCGACCAGGGGCAGCACCCGGTCCACGACCTCACGGTGGGCGGGCTCGACCGAGTCGTGGTCGGGCAGGTCCAGCAGCACCAGGCCCGCGAGCCCTGCGGCTCCGTCCCCCTCGAGATCCTCGCTGTGCGTGATGCGGCGCTCCCGGTCGACCCCGATCCAGTCCAGGAGCGGCTCGGCCCCGTCGGACCACGAGCACGAGGTGACCCGCGCCGTCGTCGGTCGTTTGACCCCGACGTCCGCGAACGTCAGCCGCGAGATCTTGTTGAACAGGCTGGACTTGCCCGACCCGGTGCCGCCGGCGAACGCCACGACGGTGTGGTCCACCCCGAGCTCGAGCCGGCGGCGCACCCCCTCGACGGCGGTCTCGACCCGCTGCGCCGTCGCGCGGTCGAGCCGGGTCCCGGCGAGCGCGAGCGCCTCGGCGAGATCCTCGGTGCGCGCACGCAGGGTCGCGTCGTGCGAGGCCGTGGTCATGTGAGTCTCCTCAGCTCGGCGAGCCGCAGGCGCAGCGCGGTGGCGGCGTCGTCGGCCAGGTCGGGTGAGTCCAGCCGTTCGAGCACCGCGTCGATCTCCGCGCCCACCATGGCCGCAGCCCGGTCGGCGAGGTCGTCCCGCAGCGACGCCACGGGCGCCGTGGCCACGTCCCCGAGCACGCGGGCGAGCAGCCGGCCGGCGTCGTCGCTGCCGGCGGCAGCAGCGAGCAGGAGGGTCGCCAGGCCACGCTCGCCGAAGCTCTTCGCGGCAGCCCGGGCCGGCGCGCCGGCATCGGGCCCGAGCAGGGCCGCCACACGCTCGTCGGAGCCGGCCACCCACGAGGCGACGGCCCGTCCCACGGCGCGCGAGCGAGCCTCGGCACGGCCGTCGGTCTCCGGGGCGGCGTACCGGCCTCCGGCGGGAGCGGCCGGACCGTCGAGGACCGCGCGCAGCCGTTCCTCGACCCGTGCTCCGGACGCGGTGAGCGTGCGCTGGGCAGCCGCCTCGACGTCGTCGCGCAGCACCTCGAGCGCCTCGGAGCGGGCGCGACCGGCCCGGCGAGAGCTGCGCGCCCGGTCCCCGCGGATCTTGACGCGGTCGATCCGGGCCGTGCCGGACAGCTCGCGCCAACGGGCCTCGACCGACGCCCCCGCGACGACGCCCGCGGCCACCGCGTCCCGGGCGAGCTTCTCGGCGGCGGGACGCTCGGCCTCGACAGTGCGACGCAGCGTCGTCGCCGACTCGGCCTGCGCCTCGACGGCGTCGGCCAGCGAGGTGACCCATCCCGGCAGCGCCGCGAGCGACCCCTTGAGGGTGCGCACCACCACGGCCCGCGACCTGTCCGGCCCGGCGAGCATGTTGAGCCACCGCTTGATCTGCCGGACGACCGCTTCGTCCAGCAGCCCTTCGTGCGGGCCCACGTCGGGGACGACGAACAGCGGGGTGTCGGTCATGCCGTGCGAGCGCAGCCTGGTCATGAGGTCGCCGCGGATCGTGGTCAGGTCGGCCTGGGGCACCCGGTTGAGCACCATCGCCACGGAGGCGCCCCGCTCGGTCGCGCGGGCCAGCGCCTGCCACGGCAGGGCGTCACCGTAGCGCGACGCCGTGGTGACGAAGAGCCACAGGTCTGCACCCTCGAGGAGCTGCTGGGCGATGGAACGGTTCTCCTGCACGAAGGAGTCGAGGTCGGGCGCGTCCAGCAGGGCGGTGCCCCGCGGGACCCCGTCGTGACGGATCACGCGCGACAGCTCGGTGATGGGGCCCTCGGCGATGACGTCCTCGTCGGCCGGGTTGAAGGCCAGGACCGGTTCGCGCGTGGTGGGGCGCAGGACGCCCGCCTGCGAGACCTCTTCGCCGAGGAGGGAGTTGTAGAGGGTGGACTTGCCCGCGCCGGTCGAGCCCGCCACGACGACGACGGCCGGCGAGCTCAGCTCGGCGAGCCGCGGCAGGAGGTGCTCGTCGAGCTGGGCCAGCAGCCGGTCGCGCGACGCCGACGCCTCGTCCGCACCGTCGATCGGCAGCGGGAGGCGGACGTCGGCGACGTCGCGGCGCAGGTCGCGGGCGACGTCGTGGACGGTGAGGCCGAGCTCCTCGGCCGCAGCAGCGTCCGGCCGCCCGCCGCGCAGGCGAGGGGCGCGCGTGGAGGATGTCACGCGCTCATCCTGGCGTGCCCGGCGGTCGCTGCCAAACGCGCGCGCCGTGCGGCCACGACTTCTCTCGCTCCCGACGGGTGAACGGTGTGTTCAGTCCCTCGCCCCGGAGCCGTCGGCCTTGCGGCCGGTCTCCCGTTCCCAGGCGTCCAGCTGCTGCGTGAGCGCCCGCGCGAGCTCGAAGACCTGCTGCGGCGGGATCCGCACCCTCGACACGACCCGGGCGGGCATCACGCGCCCTCCGGTCTGGGCACCGGTCGTCTTGTCGACCGCCGCCTTGGCCGGGGACTTCGCGGCGACGAAGTCGAGCACGAAGGAGGCCGAGGTGTGCCACACCGAGGCGAAGTCCGCGGGCACCCCCGCCTCGTGCTCGCTGGGCAGGTCGACCTGGAGCTTGAGCTCGGAGCTCGCCATGGTGGTCCTCTCGGGGCAGTGCGGGGGATGGTGCGGGCCCTTCGACCGTACCGGTCGCCGACGCCGCACCTTCGCCCGCGGCACCCCGGCCGACCGGACTCAGCGATGTCCGACAAGGTTCGCGAGACTGCGGAAGCCGGCGGCATCGAGCACGCCGGCCCGTTGACCGTTCCTGCTCGGAGTGATCCTCAGCGTGACCGACGCACCGTGGTCGCTCGGCCGGACGTAGTAGCACGCGTCTGTCTCGGGGCAGTAGACACAGACGACGTCGATCGCACTCTTGTCGACCGGTTTCGTGTGCGTTCCTTGCCGGTCGTTCCAGACAGACCGGAAGTGGACCGTGATGGAGCCCGAGCGCGCCGCGCGGTACTTCACCTGAAGCCGGTAGAAGGCACCGTCGGCGTAGGCGACGACGTCGAACGGCGCGTGCTCCGTCGCGGGGAAGAGCACGACGAAGCCCTGGCCGACGATGTCGGCGTGGGCCTTGGCAACGCCCAGGTCACCCTTGTCCTTCGTGTGGTGCTGCACCATCACCCGAGACTAGCGGATGGGTGTTCCGATGCTCTCGGCGCTGGGCTAAACTCGGCACGCTTGCCTCCGTAGCTCAGTCGGATAGAGCGGGTCACTTCTAATGACCGGGTCGCGGGTTCGAATCCTGCCGGGGGCGCCGAACTGGTCGCGAACGTGGCGAGCCGCTGCCACCAGCGAAGAAGCCGTGTGCGCGACGAGGCGGGCGAGAGATGCCGCCGCGCGGGCCCATCGTCAGTCCGCGGCCGTCGCGGGGGCACGCAGCCGCAGCGCGGCCAGCCCGCACACGAGACACACGGCGACGTTGACCGCCACGAGCACCCGGTGGTCGACGACGGCGAGGGCCGCCGCCCCGGCCAGCGTCACCAGCACGCCGGGCAGGTTGAGCACCACGTGGCTGGCGGCCCCGACGCGTCCCTGCATCCGGGCGGGGGTGCGCACCTGCCGCTCGGTCACGTACGCCACGACGGCGCTGGTGGCGGCGAAGCCGATGACGCCCATGCCCAGGACGGCCGGGACGATCCACGACCCCGCCAGCGGCACGAGCCCCAGCCCGAGGCCCACGAGGCCCAGCGAGAACACCCGCAGGCGCCCGAACCGCAGCATCAGCCGCCCGACGACGAGCCCGGCGGCCAGCCCGGCGACGCCCTGCAGCGCGGTGATCGGTCCCAGCAGCGCGGCCGCCAGCCCGAGGTGCTCGAGGATGGCGAACGCGACGGCGTTGACGAGCCCGACCGCCGCCATCGCCCAGAGGATCGCCGTGGTCATGCCGCCGAGCGGCGGCGTGGAGAAGAGGTAACGGAACCCCTCGGTGGCCTCGTCCCAGAATCCTGCCGGCACCTCGTCGTCGGGCGCCGACTCCGTGATCCGCACCGCGGCGAACACGGCGGCGGACGCGCCGAACCCCACGACTGCCGCGACCACCAGCGGCGCCGGCCCGACCCAGGCGTACACGGCGGCACCCAGCACCGGCATGGCGATGCGGAACACCTGGTCGATCGCCGTGAGCCGCCCGTTGGCGTGCCCGAGCGCCTCGTCGGGCAGCAGGTCCTTGAGGATCCCCGACTGGCACGCGGCCGTGACGTAGGCGACGGTCGCGTAGAGCACGGTGACCACGTAGACGACCCACACGTGCTCGGCGCGGGAGACCCCGAGCAGCGGCAGCAGCACGAGCGCCCCGCCCACGTACGTCCACACCAGCATCCGACGGCGGGACACCCGGTCGGCGAGGCGGCCCAGGAACGGTGCCGCGAGCGCCGGCACGCCGAGCGCGGCGAAGGTGGCGCCGCCGAGCGCAGCGCTGCCGGACAGGTCGGTGACCCACACGGCGAGGATCAGCACGAGCACCGAGTCGGCGAAGTTGGTCGACGCCCACCCGGCGGTCAGGGTGCGGAACTGCGGGGTGCGCAGGGCGAGCTCGGGTTTCGACGTCGGCACCCGCCACACGATAGGCGCCCCGGGCACTGCCGCGCTGCTACCAGCGAAAAAGCCGTGCGCGGGAGGCACCCGCCGAGGCATGCTCGGAGCACACCGCGGTGACGCCCGTCCGGTCAGATGCCGGGCGGTCGGGTGGTCCCTGGCCCGGACCGACGAACCCACGTCACGAAGGAACATCACGATGCACCCGCTCGAAGCGCACGCCGTCGCGCGCGCCATCCACCACGAACGCCTCGCCGAGGCAGAGCGCGCCCGACGCGAACGTCGGCAGCGCGAGGTCCAGGCGTCGGCGCCCCGGCGACGTCGGCAGCGCCGGCGACTCCGGCTTCGCCTCGTCGCCGTCCTCCCCGTCCGGGGATGGCGGACGGCATGACCTCGCACCAGCACGACCCCGGGAGCCCCGGTGGTGGCAGGACGTCACCGCCGGGGCTCCGTCGTGCTGCCCGCGCGTGCCTCGAGGCCCCGCCACAGACCGTAGGCTGGTTCCTGTGAGCCCGAGCAACCCGAACGACCGCATCGTGTGGATCGACTGCGAGATGACCGGACTCGACCTGCGCGCCGACGCGCTGGTCGAGGTGGCCGCCGTCGTCACCGACTCCGAGCTGAACCCGCTCGGCGACGGCGTCGACGTCGTCGTCCGGCCGCCGGCCGAGGCGCTCGCGCAGATGAACGACTTCGTCCGCGAGATGCACACGACGTCGGGCCTGCTCGACGAGCTGGACGGGGGCACCACGCTGGCCGACGCGCAGGCCCAGGTCCTCGCCTACGTGCGCGAGCACGTCCCCGAGGCCGGCAAGGCACCGTTGGCGGGCAACTCGGTCGGCACGGACAAGATGTTCCTCGACCGGGACATGGCCGAGCTCGTCGGGCACCTGCACTACCGGATCGTGGACGTCTCCTCGATCAAGGAGCTCGCGCGCCGCTGGTACCCGCGCGTGTACTTCGCCTCGCCGAAGAAGAACGGTGGGCACCGGGCGCTGGCCGACATCCTGGAGTCGATCGACGAGCTGCGCTACTACCGCGAGGCACTGCTCGTGCCGCAGCCCGGACCCGACACGAGGACAGCCAGGGCGGTCGCCGCACGCATCGAGGAGACCTCGGTCACGAACCGTCCCGCGATGTCCTGATCGCCCGGCGGAGCATGTACACTTTTCGACGGCTGAGGCACTCGTTGTCGCAGCCATGGTGGCTATAGCTCAGTCGGTAGAGCGCCTGGTTGTGGTCCAGGAGGTCGCCGGTTCAAGCCCGGTTAGCCACCCCACAGAACGAGGCCCGCACACGGACATCTGTCCGGGTGCGGGCCTCGTTCTCGTCCGTCCCATGACTTCCGGCACTCCCCCGCAGCGCACGTCGGCGAGACGATCCTCTCCTGAGCCCGCCGCACCTCTGGAGCCGTCACCATCGTCGCCGAACGCACCACCACCGCATGAGCGCCCTGGGATGGGCGCTCGCCACCGGGGTCCTGCACCTCGCCGTCGTCACCGTCGTCGTCGGGCCGCTGGTCTGGTGGTGCTCCTGGCCGTCCTGGTCACCCTGAGCCCGTCGCTGTCGTGGCGCGACGTCGGTGTGCGCAGACCGCGTGCAGGGTGGTGGGTCCCGGTGGTCGGCGTCGTCGGCGGCGCGCTGGGCCTCCAGGCCCTGATCGGCCCCCTGAGCACCGGGCTGACGCCGGACCTCGAGACCTCGCTGTTCCAGTCGCTGGTGCCGGGCCTGGACGAGGAGCTGTTCTTCCGCGGGGTGCTGCTCCTCCTGCTCGACCGGGCGCTGCGCGCCCGCCGCTCGATGTGGGGCGGCCAGGTCGGCTGGTCGGTGGTGATCTCCACCCTGCTGTTCGGGCTGGGCCACGGCCTGGCGGTACAGAGCGGCCCGGAGCTCGTCGTCGAGCCGGCGAGCATCGTCACGACGGCCCTCGTCGGGCTCCTGCTGGTCTGGCTGCGGGTGCGGTGGGACAGCCTGTGGCCCGTCTTCCTGGCGCACAACGGGTGGAACGCGAGCGTGGTGGTCGCCAACGCTCTTTCTTGAACGATGATTCAAGTTGTGAGATCGTTCAAGTATCCGACGAAGGGACCACCGTGTCGACGGTCACCACGCGCAGGACAGAGGCGCGCGCCTGGGCAGGGTTGAGCCTCCTGGCCCTGCCGACGCTGCTGCTGGGCCTGGACGTCACGGTGCTCTACCTCGCGCTGCCGAGCATGGCCACCGCCCTCGACCCGACCCCGGCACAGACCCTGTGGATCATGGACGCCTACGGGTTCTTCATCGCCGGGTTCCTCATCACGATGGGGACACTGGGCGACCGGATCGGACGTCGCCGCCTCCTCATGATCGGCATGACGGCGTTCGCGGCCTTGTCGGTCTTCGCCGCCTTCGCCCCCGGTGCCGAGCTGCTCATCCTGGCCCGCGCGCTGCTCGGTGTCGCCGGGGCGACGCTCATGCCGTCGACCCTGTCGCTGATCTCCAACATGTTCCCCGACGTGCGGCGACGCGCCGTGGCGATCGGGGTGTGGGCGACCATGTTCGCGCTCGGGATGGCTGCCGGCCCCGTGGTCGGGGGCGCCGTGGTCGACGCCTACTGGTGGGGTGCGGCGTTCCTGCTCGCCGTCCCCGTCGCGATCGTCGTCCTGGCCGGCGCGAGGACGCTGCTGCCCGAGTACGCCGACCCGCAGCCCCGGCGGCTCGACCTGATCAGCGTCGCCCTGTCCCTGGCGACCATCCTCCCGGTCGTCTACGCCGTCAAGCACGCCGCCTCCGAGGGGCCCGGCACGAGCACCGCCGTCCTGGCCGCACTGGGCCTCGCCGCCGGAGTGATGTTCGTCCGCCGCCAGCGGCGCCTGGTGTCCCCCCTGCTGGACGTCACCCTGTTCGCCGACCGGGCGTTCTCCGCGGCGCTGGCCGTCCTGCTCATCGGGCTCGTCGGCGTGGGCGGCACGATGTTCCTGGTCACCCAGTACCTCCAGCTCGTCCAGGGCCTCACCCCGTTCGTCGCCGGCCTCTGGATGGGGCCGCCCGCCATGGCGATGTTCGCCGCCGCCATCGGTGCCCCGCTGCTCTCCCGCCGCGTCCGCCCCGGTGTGGTCATGGCCCTCGCGCTCGGGGTTTCCGTCGTCGGGTACGGCCTGCTCGCCACCGTCGACGCCGGGGACATGACGCGCGTCGTGGTCGGGTTCGCGTTCGTGTACCTCGGCCTGGGTGCGGTGTCGGCCCTCGGTACCGACATGGTGGTCGGTGCGGCACCCGCCTCGAGGTCCGGCTCCGCGGCCGCGATGTCCGAGACCGTGCAGGAGCTCGGCGTCGCCGTCGGCGTCGCGCTCCTCGGCAGCCTCACCACCGCCTTCTACACCGGCCGCACGACCGTGCCGGTCGGCACCTCGCCCGAGACCGCCGAACGCCTCACCGGCAGCCTCACCGGCGCGCTCTCGGTCGCCGACCGGCTGCCCGCGGCGACCGTCCGCGCCGCGCAGGAGGTCTTCACCGCCGGGATGAACCTCGCCGCCGCCGTGGCCGGCGCGACCATCGTCGTCGCGACGATCGTGTGCCTGGTGGCGCTGCGGCACGTCCGGCCTCTCGGCGGCGGGCCGTCCGTCCCGACCGGGGCGCGGTGACGGCCGTGGATCGGGCGGGAGGGTGCCCGGGTGAGGGGAACCGGCCCGTCGACGGCCGTCGCGCCAGGGGCGACCGGCGTCGCGCCGAGATCATCGAGGCCACGCTCGCCGTCGTCACCCGCGACGGCGCGGCAGGTGTCACCCACCGGTCGGTGGCCCAGCAGGCGGGGATCACCACCAGCCTGAGCACCTACTACTTCGCCACCCTCGACGACCTGCTCGTCGCAGCACTGTGCAGCGTGGCCGACGAGTACACGAGCCGCATCCGGCGCCTGGTCGACGGCCCCGTCCAGGACCGGCTCCGCGGCCTGGCCGAGCTGATCGTCGAGTCCGGCGGACCCGGGCGGCAACGCGCCCTCGCCGAGCGTGAGCTGTCCACGATGGCCGCGCGCCGACCCGCACTGGGCCCGGTGGCTCGCCACTGGCGTGAGGGCGTGGTCGAGCTGGCCTCGACGCTGACCGACGACCCGCAGGCGGTAGCCGCCCTCGTCGCCGTCGCCGACGGCCTGTGCACGGCCGTCCTGATCGACGACGTCCCGGCCGACACCGGCTACGTCCTGGGGGTCCTCGCCCGGGCGATGGGCACGCCTCACCCCGACCGACACCCCTGAGCCCCGGTCTCAGCCGGACCCGATCCCAAGTCCACGCCCGACCGGCGGGTTCTCTCGCGCACCTGGCGTGAATGTGGTCGGGTAGGTCGTCGGAACCCGCCGACCTCTGGGAGGGGCAGTCCCATGATCGAGTTCCGATCAGTCACGAAGACCTACCCGGACGGCACCCATGCCGTCGCGGACTTCGACCTCGTGGTACCACCGCACAGGACGACGGTCTTCGTCGGCTCGTCCGGCTGCGGGAAGACGACGCTGCTGCGGATGATCAACCGGATGGTCGAGCCGACCTCCGGCACGATCGAGATCGACGGCGAGTCGATCCTGGACCGCGATGCCGTGCGGCTGCGACGCAGCATCGGCTACGTGCTGCAGAACGGTGGACTCCTCCCCCACCACCGCGTCATCGACAACGTCGCCACCGTCCTGCGTCTCGACGGCGTGCCGAAGCGCGAGGCCCGTGACCGCGCCATGGAGGTGCTCGACGTCGTCGGCCTGGACCGAGCGCTGGCCGAGCGGTACCCCAGCCAGCTGTCCGGTGGTCAGCAGCAGCGGGTCGGGGTGGCACGCGCCCTGGCCGCCGACCCCAACATCCTGCTCATGGACGAGCCGTTCGGTGCCGTCGACCCCATCGTGCGCGCCGAGCTGCAGACCGAGACGCTCCGACTGCAGCAGGAGCTGCACAAGACCGTCGTCTTCGTCACCCACGACATCGACGAGGCGTTCCTGCTCGGCGACCAGGTCGTCATCCTCGAGAAGTGCGCCCAGGTCGCCCAGGTCGGTTCACCGAGCGAGATCATCGAGAACCCCGCCAGCGACTTCGTGGCGAGCTTCATCGGGACCGAGCGCGGTGCGCGCGCGCTGCGCACCAAGCAGACCGACCGTGGCACGGTGCTCGTCGACACCGCGGGCCGCACCCAGGGGGTCCTCGTCGAGGGCGCCCCATGACCTGGGTGCTGAACAACCTCGACCTCATCGGCCGGTTGACGGTGGAGCACCTGCGGCAGAGCGCGATACCGATCATGCTGGGCCTGGCCCTGTCGATCCCGGCGGGCTGGTTCGCCTTCCGGTTCCGGCTCACGCGCGGCCTGCTGCTCACGTTCGTGGGCCTTCTCTACACGATCCCGTCGCTCGCGCTCTTCGCCCTGCTGCCTCCGCTGCTGGGCATCAGCTTCCTGTCCGAGGTCAACCTCGTCGTGGCGCTGACGATCTACGCCGTGGCGATCATGACCAGGTTCGTGGCGGACGCCCTCGCCTCGGTCGAGCCCTCGGTGCGCCAGGCGGCCGTCGCCGTCGGGTACGGCGCCTGGCAGCGCTTCTGGCGGGTCGATCTCCCCCTGGCCGGTCCGGTGGTCCTCGCGGGCCTCCGGGTGACCGCGGTCTCCACGATCTCGCTCGCCACCGTCGGCATCCTCATCGGCATCGACAACCTCGGCTACCTGTTCACGAACGGGTATCAGCGCCAGATCGTGCCGGAGATCCTCGCCGGGGTGGTAGCCGTCGTCGTCATCGCCCTGATCGTCGACGGGCTGCTGGTCCTGGCGGGTCGGGCGCTCATGCCGTGGACCAGGAAGGGGTCGTGATGGGCCTCTTCGGCGACGCGATCGCGTGGATCTTCTCCCCCGACCGGCAGACCGGTTCCCTGCCGCTGTCCGAGGCGATCGGTACCCACCTGGCGTTCACCGTCGTCTCCGTGCTGATCGCCGCCGCGGTCGCGGTGCCGGCGGGGTGGCTCATCGGGCACACGGGGCGCGGCCGTGAGGTGGCCGTCGCCCTGTCGGGCGCGGCGAGGGCGGTGCCGTCGTTCGGGCTGGTCCTCCTTCTCGTCCTGGTACTGGGCGTCACCCACAAGGTCGGCGCCTCGACGACGGCCTTCGTGCTGCTGGCGATCCCCCCGATCCTCGCCGGGGCCTACTCGGGGGTCGAGGCGGTGGACCGGCGCGTGGTCGACGGCGCCCGGTCCGTCGGCATGACACCCGCCCAGGTCCTCGGCAAGGTCGAGGTCCCCCTCGGGCTGCCCCTGCTGATCGGCGGCCTGCGGTCGGCGACGCTCCAGGTGGTGGCGACGGTGACCCTCGCCGGCTACGTCGGCAGCTGGGGCCTCGGCTTCTACATCGTCCAGGGCATCCAGATCCGCAACTTCGCCCAGATCCTCGGCGCCGCACTCGTCATCGTGGTGCTCGCCGTCGTGCTGGACGCCCTCTTCGCGATCCTCGAGCGACTCGTCGTGCCCGCCGGCGTCAGCGCACGCCGCGCGCCGGAGAACTGACCACCCCCTCTCTGACAGCCCCACGAAAGGCAGATCATGCGTACCACCCGACGGACCACCGCCCTCGTCGCCGCAGCAGCCGCCACGATGCTGACCCTGTCCGCCTGCGGCGGCGACACCGACCCGTTGGCCCAGGGCACGGGCGACGACGAGCCCTCGGCACCCGACACGATCGTCGTCGGGTCCCAGGCGTACTACTCCAACGAGATCGTCGCGGAGATCTACGCCCAGGCTCTGGAGGCCGACGGGTTCACCGTCGAGCGGAACTTCTCCATCGGCCAGCGCGACGCCTACATGCCGGCCCTGGAGGACGGCGAGGTCCAGGTGTTCCCCGAGTACACCGGCAACCTGCTGCAGTTCTTCGACCCGGAGACCACCGCGACCTCCTCCGACGACGTGTACGTCGCGCTCCAGGAGGCGCTGCCGGACTCCCTGGCCGTCCTCGAGCAGTCGACGGCCACCGACCAGGACTCCTACAACGTCACGGCCGACTTCGCCGCGGCCCACGACCTGGTCGGCATCGGCGACCTCGCGGACGTCGACGAGGAGATCGTCGTCGGTGGTCCGGCGGAGCTCGAGGAGCGCCCCTACGGCCCGCAGGGCCTGGCGGACGTCTACGGCGTGGACGTCTCCTTCGAGGCGACCGGTGACACCACGGTCCAGGACCTGGTGGCCGGCACCGTCAACGTCGCCAACGTGTTCAGCGCCGACCCGCGCATCCAGACCGAGGGGCTGGTCACGCTGGAGGACACCGAGGGCCTCTTCCTCGCCTCGAACGTGGTCCCGCTCGTCGGGGCGGGCGTGGCCGAGGAGGTCGCCTCCGCCCTCGACCCGGTCAGTGCCGCCCTGACCCCGGAGGGCCTGGTGGACCTCAACGTGCGGTCCACCGAGGAGCAGCTCTCCAGCAGCGAGATCGCCGCCGACTGGCTGGCCGAGAACGACCTGGGCTGACGAGAGGCGCACCGACAGGGTGGGATCTCCTCCTCGCGCGGTCGTCAGACCGGAAGCGGAGGGCGCGCAGCGCCCGTGAGCGCGACCGCGCGAGGAGGAGATCCCACCCTGTCGGGCTCAGCCCAGGCGGGACACGATGGCGTCGGCGAGCGCGCCGGCCGTCCCGGCACCACCGTCGTGACGCAGCCACAGCGACGGCTCGGTCAGCTCGAGCTCGATGACGGTCGGGGACTCCTCGCCACCCACCAGGTCGACGCGCGCGTAGAGGAACGGCTCGTTCACGCCGAGCTGTTCGTGGGCGACGGCGAGCGCACGCCGTGCCACCTCGACCTCGGCCTCCGTCGCGTCGACCGGCCGCATCTTCTCCTGGGCGTAGAGGCCCTGCGTCGGCCGGCTCGGACCGGTCAGCAGGGCGTTCTTGCGCACCGAGTGACGCACCTCGCCCTCGACGAAGACCAGGCACGTCTCACCCTGGGTGTCCACGCTGGTCACGTACGGCTGGATCATCACCGCGCGACCGTCGTCGAGCAGCGACTTCGCGTGCTGGATGGCCAGCGCCCGCGACGCGGAGCTGACCGGCTGGTAGCGGCCGGTGTCCTGGGCCCCGGCGGAGACGACGGGCTTGACGACGAAGTCCCCGAAAGCAGGCATGCGCGTGTGGATCGCGCGCTTGGACAGGTGACGCTCGGGGTCGAGCCAGATGGTCGGGATGACGGGGACCCCGGCGGCCTCGAGCACCTTGAGGTAGGTCTTGTCGGTGTTCCACGCGATGACGTCGGCAGGGTTGGCCAGGCGGGGCACCGAGCGTGCCCACTGCACGAACTCGTCGCGGCGGGGCGAGTAGTCGTACGTGGACCGGACGACGACGAGGTCGAAGACGGACCAGTCGACCTCCGGGTCGTCCCACACCACGGTCTCGGCACTGATGCCGCGGGCCGCGAGGGCGGGGACGAGAGGTCGGTCGTCGGCGTCGAGGTCGGGCAGGACGGAGCAGGTGGCGAGTCCGACTCGCTTCGTCGTCGTGGTCACGGCCCAGAGCCTAGCTGTTGGGCGTCACAACCCGTACTCCTCGGCGAACCGCAGCCAGACCTCCGAGACGGTGGGGAAGACGGGCACGGCGTGCCACAAGCGGTCGAGCGGCACCTCGCCGACGACGGCGACCGTGGCCGCGTGCAGCATCTCGCTCGCGTCGGGGCCCACGAAGGTGGCGCCGACGAGCACCTGGCGCTCGGTGTCCACCAGCACCTGGGCGCGGCCCGCGTAGTCCGGTGACGTCACGGCGGCACCGGCGACCCAGGACAGGTCGTAGGACACCGCGCGCACCGGCAGGCCCGCTTCCCGGGCCTCGGCCTCGGTCGGGCCCACCCATGCCACCTGCGGGCGCGTGAACACCACCTGCGTCCGGGCGGTGTGGTCGGCGCTGGCCGCGTACCGGGTCCAGGACCGTGCGCCCTCCGGCGGCATCTCGGGCGCGCCGTTGTCGGGGCCGTAGAGGCGCGCGACGACGTCCCCGGCGACGCGCCCCTCGTACTTGCCCTGGTGCGTGGTCGCGACGCGGCCCGTGACGTCGCCGCAGGCGAACAACCAGGGGCGGCCTCCGGCGGCCCGGGCGGTTCCCCGCACGGCCATGGAGTCGTCGGTGTCCAGCGGTACGTCGGTCGCGAGCCCGACGGAGTCCAGCCCGACGTCCGCCGTCCGCGGCCGGCGGCCGGTCGCGACGAGCAGCTCGGCGGCCGTCACCTGCTCGACGCCCCGCCCCTCGCGGACGGTCACGGTCACCGGACCACCGATCTCGGGTCGGGAGACCTCGCTGACCTCGGCGTCGAGCCGGACGTCGACCCCGGCCTCGCGCAGCGCCTCGACGACGGCTTCCCCGGCGAACCGCTCGGCACCACCGAGCAGGGCGCTGCGTGCCAGGAGGGTGACCCGCGACCCCAGGTCCGCGTAGGCGGTCGCCATCTCGCAGGCCACCACGCCGCCACCGACCACGACGAGCGACGCCGGCACCTCCTCGGCGGCGGTCGCCTCGCGGGAGGTCCACGGGCTCGCCTCCGCGAGGCCGGGCACGGGGGGCAGGACGGGCGCGCTGCCGGTGGCCACGACGACGGCGCAGCGCGCGTGCAGCAGGCGCGTGGCGCCGTCGTCGTCGCCGGATCCGGGTTCGGGGGCGACCTCGACCACCCGCTCCCGGATCAGCCGGCCATGGCCCCGCACGAGGGCGATCCCGGCCGAGGCCAGCCAGCGCTCCTGCCCCGAGTCGTCACCCTCACCGGTGGTCTCGTCGCGCCAGGCGAGCACCGCTGCCGCGTCGAGCGGGCCGGGGTCCGCCACGCCCGGGGTGGCCCGGGCGGCGGCACGGACCGCGCCGGGGCGCAGCAGGGTCTTGGAGGGGATGCACGCCCAGTAGGAGCACTCCCCGCCGACGAGCTCGGCCTCCACGACGGCGACCGAGAGCCCCGTCGCGGAGGCCCGTGCCGCCGCGTTCTCCCCCACCGGTCCGGCACCGATGACGATCACGTCGTAGGTCTGATCCGCGCTGGCTGCCATGCGGGCATCCTGTCGCGACACACCGCTCCCCGCCACCCCGTCGGCGCCTTGGCCGGTTCCCCCACCGCTCTCCGAGATGGTTTGGTGGTTCCCGCAACCGCTTGTGCGATTCGTGCACGACGGCGTGACGCGGGTGGGCACGACGCCCGGCGCCGCGACCACGACGGGACCAGCAGAGTGGGAGTCGCGGCGGCCGACGCGGCCGCACCACGCACCGACGACGAACGAGGAGCACCGATGACCGAGGCCACGGGCCCGACCGGCACAGGCACCCGGACCGCTTCGCGCGCCCTGGACGCCGCGGACGCCGCACGCGTCGCGACGTTCGCGGCGCTCATCGCGGTCCTCGGCATGCCGGGGTCGTTGAGCCTGTTCGGCAACGCCGTGCCGATCACGCTGCAGACCCTCGGCGTGATGCTCGCCGGCGCGGTGCTCGGCGCCCGGCGCGGGGCGCTGGCCGTGCTGACGTTGCTCGCCCTCGTGGCCGCCGGGCTGCCCCTGCTCGCCGGCGGCCGGGGCGGGCTGGGCGTGTTCGCGGGCCCCTCGGCGGGCTACCTGGTGGGCTTCGTCGCCGGGGCGTTCGTCGTCGGTCTGCTGGTCGAGCGCCTGCGCCGGGTGACGTTCCTGGGCGTGCTGCTCGCCGCCCTCGTGGGGGGTGTCGGCGTCGTCTATGCCTGCGGGCTGCCCGTCCAGGCTCTCGTGACCGGCGTCCCGCTGACCCAGACCGCCTGGTTGTCCCTGGCGTTCCTGCCGGGGGACCTGCTCAAGGCTCTCGCCTGCGCCGGGGTCACGGTGGCGGTCGCCCGCGCCTACCCTGCCGCCCTGCGGTCCCGCACGCGGGAGGACTGAGGGTGCCGGTCGCCCACCACGTCCTGCAGCACGCGGCCGGATCCACCCGGGACCGGCCCGCACTGCGCTCCGGCGCGCGCCGTCGGACGTACGGCGAGCTGGCGGCCGACGCCCGCGCCGGGGCCGAGCACCTGAGGGCTACCGGCACCCGTCCCCGCGACCTGGTGGCCCTGCTGCTGCACGACCCCCTGGACACCGTCGTCGCGCTGCTCGCGGTCGATCTCGTGGGCGCGACGGCTCTGGTGGCGGACCCGGCCTGGCCCGTGCACCAGCGCGCCGAGGTGCTGCGCACCCTGGAGCCGGACGTCGTCGTGCACGTCCCGCTGCCGCGCGCCTCCCCGGGCGCCGCCCTCGGCGACCCCGGCCCGCGGCCCGACGACACGTCGGTGGCGTGGGCAGGGTTCTCCTCCGGCAGCACGGGCCGACCGCGCGCCGTGGTGCGCACGCGCGGGTCGTGGACCCGGTCGTTCGACCACGTCACCTCCTTCATCGGCTCGCGCGAGACCGACACGGTCGTGGTGACCGGGCCCCTGGCCAGCTCGCTGCACTGCTTCGCCACGGTCCATGCGCTCGCCGTCGGCGCCTGCGCACACCTCGCCCCCGGGACGTCCGCGACGACCGCCGCGCTGGCCACCGGCGACGTCGTCCACCTCGTGCCCTCCCGCCTGGACGACGTGCTCGACGCCCTCGACGGCGGGGCGCCCTCGCGGCTGCGTACCGCCGTCGTCGGCGGCGCCGGGCTCGACCCGGTCCAGCGTGAGCGTGCCGCGGCCCACGGCATCGAGGTCGTGGCCTACTACGGCGCCGTCGAGCTGAGCTTCGTCGCCGTGGACACCGGCACCGGCCTGCGGGCGTTCCCCGAGGTCGAGCTCGCCGTCCGCCCCCTGCCGGGCACGAGCCTCGGCGAGGTCTGGGTGCGCTCGCCGTGGGTCTCCCTCGGCTATCTCGCCGGGGCCAGAGGTCCCCTGCGGCGGGACGGTGCGTGGGCCACCGTGGGTGACCTCGCGGAGCTGCCGGGCGTGCTGGGCGACGCCCCGGCCCTGACCCTCCGGGGTCGTGGCGACGGTGCCGTCCTGACGGCGGGCGCCACCGTGGTGCCCGAGGACGTCGAGGCGGCGCTGCGCCCCGTCCCCGGGGTGCGCGACGTCGTCGTGGCCGGCGCCCCGCACCGCCGGCTCGGCGCGGTCGTCGTCGCCGTCGTCGAGGCCGACGACCGCCCCGGTCTGCGAGCGCACCTGGAGCGCGTCGCCCGCGCCACCCTGGCCCCCGCCCAGCGGCCGCGTCGCTGGTACCGGGTGGACGGCCTGCCGCGCACGGGAGACGGCAAGCCGGCCCGCGCCGTGCTCGGGGCCTTCTTCGCCGGGAACCACCCGACGGCTGACGCGGGCGACCTGACGGTGCTGCGGTGAGCGTGATCGTCGCCGCACGGCGCACCTGGGTGGGCGTCGCGGGCCGGGGCCACGCGGCCACAGACGAGACGACGCTGGCCGCGGCCGTCCTGGCCGCCGCCGGGCAGGACGCCCGGGCCGACACCGTCGACGACGTCGTGCTCGGCAACGCCGCGGGCCACGGTGGCAACGTCGCCCGGCGAGCCGCCCTCGCCACCGGGCTGACCGCACCGGGCGTCACCGTGGACCGGCAGTGCGCCTCCGGCCTGGCCGCGATCGTCACGGGCGCCGCGCTGATCGACGCCGGGCAGGCGGGCACCGTGCTGGCCGGCGGCGTGGAGAGCGGGTCGCGTGCGCCCGTGCGGGCGCACGGCCCCGTGACCTACTCCCCTGCGTCGTTCACCCCGCCGCCGTGGGCCGACCCCGGCCTGGGACCGGCGGCCGAGCGGCTCGCCCAGGTCCGCGGCGTCGACCGCGAGCGCCAGCACCGCTGGGCGGTCCGCTCGCACGCTCGGGTCCTCGCGGCGCACGCGGCCGGCCGGTTCGCCGCCGAGACCGTCGCGGTCGGCGCCCTGGACCGGGACGAGCATGCCCGGACCCTGGACACGCGTGTGCTCGACCGGCTCCCCGGGGCGTTCGCGCCCCGTGGGACGGTGACCGCGGCCTCCGCCGCACCGGTGGGTGACGGCGCGGCCGCCGTCGTCCTGGTGCACGACGGCGCTCGCGGTGGGTCGCCGGGCCTGCGGGTCGTCGCGACCGCCACCTGCGGGGCCGACCCCGCGTGGCCGATGCTCGCGCCGGTGGCCGCGGTCCGGGCCGCGTGCTCCCGGGCCGGGGTCGCTCTCGACGAGGTCGCGGCGGTCGAGCTCGTCGAGGCGTTCGCCGCCCAGGCGCTCGCGGTCACCGAGGACCTGGAGGTGGGCGACGACCCGCGGTGGAGCCCCGACGGCGGCACCCTGGGCCTGGGCCATCCCTTCGGCGCGAGCGGGGCCGTCGCGGTGGTCCGGCTGTTCGCCCGGCTGGTCGCCGGTGGTGCGCCCGCGGGCACCCTGGGTCTCGCGACGGCCGCAGCCGCCGGCGGCGTCGGGGTCGCGCTGCTGGTCGAGGTGGTCCGGTGACCGAGGTGGTGCTGGAGGGCGTGCACGTGCGCCACGGCGAGCGCGAGGTGCTGCACGACGTGTCGCTGCGCCTCCGCGAGCGGCGCGTCGCCGTGATCGGTGCGAACGGGTCGGGCAAGTCGACGCTGGCACGCCTGCTCAACGGGCTGGTGCTGCCGTCCTCGGGACGTGTGAGCGTCGACGGTCTCGACACCCGACGGCGTGGCCGCGAGGTGCGGCGCCGTGTGGGTTTCGTCTTCACCGACCCCGACGCGCAGATCATCATGCCGACCGTCGCCGAGGACGTCGCCTACTCCCTGCGCCGCTCGGGGCTGTCGAAGGTCGAGGTCGCTGCACGGGTGGCTGCCGAGCTCGACCGGCACGGCCTCGCCGGCCACGCCGACCACCCCGCGCACCTGCTCTCCGGCGGTCAGAAGCAGCTCCTGGCCCTGACGAGCGTGCTCGTCACCGACCCACGGCTGGTGGTGGCCGACGAACCGACCACCCTGCTCGACCTGCGCAACACCCGCGCCGTCGCCGAACGGCTCGCCGCCCTCGACCAGCACGTCGTGCTCGTCACCCACGACCTGGAGCTGGTGACGGGCTTCGACCGCGTCCTGGTGGTCGACGGCGGCCGCGTGGTGGTCGACGACGTCCCGGCGGTCGCCGTGCCCGCCTACCGCCGGCTCATGGGCGCCTGAGCCGTGCCGACCACCTCCGTGCTCCACCGTCTCGGTGCCGGCGCCAAGCTGTGGGGGCTGTGCGCCTGCTCGCTCGCGCTGCTCGCCGTGAGCACACCCACGGGGGTGGGCGCCGCCGTCGTCGGTGTGGTGGCGCTGTACGCCGTCGCCCGGCTGGGCCCGCGGGCGCTGTGGTCCCAGGTGCGCCCGCTGCGCTGGTTCGTGCCGGTGGTCGTGGCGGTCCAGTGGGCCACCCTCGGCCCGGTCTCCGCGGCCGTGCTCACCACCCGGCTCGTCGCGCTCGTCGCGCTGGCGGGGCTCGTGACGCTCACGACGCCGACGTCGCTCCTGCTGGACGCCCTCGAGCGGGGGCTGCACCCGTGGCGGCGCCTGGGCGTGGATGCGGAGCGGGCCGCCCTGGTGCTCGCCCTGGCCGTGCGCTCCGTGCCTGTCCTCGCGGCCCTCGCCGGGGGCGTCCGCGACGCCCAACGGGCCCGAGGGCGTGAGCGCGACGTCCGGGCGTTCGCGGTCCCCCTCGTCGTGGGCGCCCTGCGACAGGCCGACGCGCTCGGTGAGGCGCTGCGGGCGCGCGGCCTGGACGACTGAGCCGGGACGGGTACGCTCGCACCGGATGACCACCCTCACGACGCCGACCGTCGCTCAGCTCCCCGAGATCGCCCGGACCCTGAGCGAGTGGCAGACCGCCGGCTGGAAGGGATTCCTGCATCCCGGAGACCTCGGGTGGCACTCGACGGCCGGCGCGGAGAGGTTGGCCGCGGACCTGCGGTGCTGGTCGGTCCACGGATCAGTCGTGGCGATCGGGATGCTCGACGGCGACGACCTCCTCCGCCTGGCGATGAAGCCCTCCGTCCTCGACGACGACCGTCTCGCGCGCCGGGTCGCGGCCGACCTCACGAGTGGTCGCGTGCTTCGGTCCGGGACGGTGTCCGTCGAGGCCCGCGGCATGCACGCGCTGCGGGCGCGGCTCCGCGCCCAGGGTTGGGACGAGGACGAACCCTGGACGCCGCTGCATCTCGACCTGACCGGTCCCGTCCCCGCTCGTCCCCGCGAGGCAGCGTTGCGGGTCGAGGAGGTCGGCCCCGCCGAGGCGGAGAGGTGGACGGCGGTGCACTGGTCCGCGTTCCGGGGCACGACGCCGAGTGCCGAGGACGGGCAGCGGGTCGCTCGACGGTGGACCACGATGGCGACAGGCCCGTTCGCGGACCTCGCCCACCACCTCGTCGGGTACGACGACACCGATCAGCCCGTCGCCGTCGCCACCGTCTGGACGGCCGGGGACGGGCGCCCCGGCCTCGTCGAACCGATGGGGGTGCACCGCGACCACCGAGGCCACGGTTACGGCACGGCCATCACGCTCGCCGGTGCGCACGCGCTGCGGCAGCACGGCGCGTCGGCCGCAGCCGTCGTCGCCGAGAGCTCCAACACGGGCGCCCTCGCCACCTATCTCGCCGCCGGGTTCACCCCGGGCGACTCCGTTGCCGACCTCACCCGCACGCAGGACTGAAGCCCTGGTCACCGGGATGGTAGGGCGCGACCTAGTTGCGTCGCACCATCCCCGACGCCCGCGAGCGCGACACGGCGTCGACGGTCGCGGCGAGGACCAGCACGCTGCCGGTGACCATGAAGTTCACGCCGGCCGGCAGGTTGAGCAGGCCCAGCCCGTTGGTGATGATCGCGATGACCAGTGCGCCGACCGCCGCGTTGAGCAGCCGCCCGCGCCCGCCGAAGAGCGACACGCCGCCCACGACGGCCGCGGCCACGCCGGACAGGACGATCTCGCGCCCCGCCGCGGCGTCGATCGAGCCGACCTTGCTGATCGAGAACAGCCCGGCCACCACGGCGAGCGTGGAGCAGAGCATGAAGCCGGACCACCGGATCAGGCGCACGTTGATGCCGGCGCGGCGCGCGGCCTCGGCGTTGCCACCGACCGAGTACACGTACCGGCCGAACCGGGTCCGGTCGAGGAGGAAGGTGCCGAGCCACAGGATCGTCAGGACGATCGGCACCACGACGGGCACCCCGGCCAGCTCGTTCGCCGGGGAGGCGGAGCGGTTCTGGCTGAGCACACCCACGACCGCCCCACCGACCACCACCACCACTCCCAGCTTGGCCCACAGCAGCGTGATCGTGCGGTTGGGGACGCCTGCCCGCGTCCGACGGCGACGGTCCAGCACGGAGGTCGCCGACACGACGGCGAGGATCACCAGGAGCATCACCCAGCCGGCCCACACCGGCAGGTTGGCATTCTGGATGGCGAGGATCTCGGGGACCTGCAACCGGTACAGACCGCCGTCGCCGATGATCGTCAGCGCCAGTCCCTGGTAGCCCAGGAAGAGCCCGAGCGTCACCACGAACGACGGGATGCCGACCTTCGCCACGAAGAACCCGATGACCAGCCCGGTGGCGAGGCCCGCCCCGAAGGCGGCGAGGAGCGCGAGCGGCCACGCGACGCCGAAGACGTTGTTGAGGACCACGAAGAGCGCCATGGTCATGCCCGACGTCACGCCGGCGGACAGGTCGATCTCGCCCAGGAGCAGCACGAACGTCAGCGCCATCGCGAGCATGACGAGCGTGGCGGCCTGGGTGAGCAGGTTCGCGAAGTTCCGCTCGGTGAGGAAGAACGGGCTGAGGAAGGCGAAGAGGACCGTCAGCACCACGATGCCGGCAGAGGCCGGCAGGGCGCCCATCTCCCCGCCGCGCACCCGGTGCCACCAGGCGCGGACCTGGTCGCGCACGCCGCCCTCGACGCCGGAGGAGATCAGCACGGCGTCCGGTCCGGACGGCGTGGTGCGGGTGTCGGTCATGCGACGGTCTCCGATCCCGGGAAGGTCTTGCTGCCGGTGATGTACCCGACGACGTCGTCGTACGTGGTCGCCCCGATCGGGACCTCCGCCACGAGGTGGCCGAGGTACAGCGGGGCGACGTAGTCGGCGACCTCGAAGACGTCCTGGAGGTTGTGGCTGATGATGATGACGGCCACGCCCTGGTGGGCCAGCCGCTCGACCAGGGCGAGCACCTGGGCCGTCTGCGCGACGCCCAGAGCCGCCGTCGGCTCGTCGAGGATCACCACGCGGGCCTTCTTCAGCACGGCGCGGGCGATGGCGACGGTCTGCCGCTGCCCGCCGGACAGCGAGGCGACCTTCTGCCGGACCGAGGTCATCGTCCGCACGGACAGCGACCGCAGGGCGTCCGAGGCGTCCCGCTCCATCACCCCCTCGTCCAGGGTTCCGCGGCTCAGCTCCTCACGGCCCAGGAACATGTTCTGCACGATGTCGAGGTTGTCGCACAGGGCGAGATCCTGGTAGACCACCTCGATGCCCAGGGCGGCCGCGTCACGCGGGCTCTGCAGCTCGACCGGCTCGCCGTCGAACAGCACCGTCCCGCTGTCGTAGGGCTGGACGCCCGCGAGCCCCTTGATGAGCGTCGACTTGCCGGCCCCGTTGTCCCCCACGAGGGCGGTGACCTTGCCGGGATAGGCACGGAAGTCGATGCCCTGCAGCACGCTCACCGGCCCGAAGCTCTTGCGGACGTCCTGCAGCTCGATGATCGGCACGTCGGTCATGCCGTGGTCCCTCCTGTGGATGGGCGGGTCCTCGCACCGTGCCGGCAGCACGGCGCGAGGACCCCCGGCGACTCAGTACTCGATGCCCTGCTCGTCGCACTTCTCGGCGACCTCGCCCTGGCAGACCTCGGCGGCGTCGGCGTCACCGTTGTCGATGACCGTCGCGACCTCCTCCGGCCCCACGAGGACGGGCGTGACGGCGATGTACGGGGTGCCGTCGTCGAGCTGCTGGTCGGCCTGCGGCTCCTCGCCCTCCAGGAGCGCCACCGCGGTGTCGACAGCGGCCTCGGCCTGCAGGGTGACCTGCTTGTACACGGTGGCGGTCTGCTTGCCGAGGAGCACGTTCTGCAGCCCGGCCACGGAGGCGTCCTGGCCGGAGACCGGCACCGTCAGCCCCTGCTTGTCGAGCACCGTGATGACGCCGGCGGCGTTGGTGTCGTTGGCGACCCACACCGCGTCCACCTCACCACCGAGCGAGGTCAGCGCCTGCTCGAAGTTCGTCGCGGACTCCTCGCCGTCCCAGACCCCCGGGGGCTCGGCCGCCGGGGTGATGCCCGCGGCCGACATGACCTCGTCGGCCCCTTCGTGGAACATCGCCGCGTTGCCGTCGGCCGGGTCCCCGCCCATGTACACGACCGTCGCCTCGGCCGGGTCCACGCCCGCGTCCTCCAGGCCCTGGACGATCGCCTGACCCTCGAGCCTGCCCACCTCGACGTTGTCGAACGACACGTAGTAGTCCGCGCCCTCGATGGGGCGGTCGTAGGCGATGACGGGGATGCCCTGGGCCTGCGCCTTCTCGGTGACGGCCAGCGCCGCACCGTTGTAGTCGACGAGCAGCATGACGCCGCAGCCCTGGGTGAGCTGCTGGTCGGCGATCGTCGCGTACATGTTGGTGTCACCCTGGGCGTTCTGGACGTCGCTGTCGAAACCGGCGGCGGCCAGGCCCTCCTCGAGCGCCGGCCGGTCCATGTTCTCCCAGCGGGGCGACGAGGCGGCGTCCGGCAGGATGACGCAGGCCCGCGTCCCGGTCATGTCGCCCTCGGCCTCGCCGCCGGCCTCGCCGTCGGTCTCACCGCCACCACCGCTCCCGGACCCGTCGGAACAGCCTGTCAGGACCAGAGCAGCCGTTGCGACGACCGCCGAGACCCCGTACCACCGTGAACGCCTCATCGTGATCACTCCCTCGTGATATCGATTTCAGTCGCCGTCGTCGTCGGCGGTGACCTCTCGGATTGTGCACCACCGGGACCCGCGTCGAGGGGTGAAGTGCGGTCACAGTTCGACAACGGAGTGGAGCGCTCCCACCCCGGTGTCTGGGCCGGTCCGGGGTTGGAACGGTTCAGACGCGCACGAACTCCAGGTCCGTGATCTCGCGTCCTGCGTCCAGGCCCTTGCGCTCGAAGCTCGTCATGACCCGCCCCTCGAACCGTGGCGCCCGCCCGCCCGGGCCGTGGGCGTTGCGGAAGCCCTCCGCGGCGTCACCGACCTTCAGCATCACCTCGCCGTACTGGGCCCAGTCCGTGGCCAGCCGCCACCGCCCGCCCGGGCGCAGCACGCGGGCGGCGAGCACGGCGAACTCCGGGGAGACGAGGCGCCGCTTGTGATGGCGCTGCTTGGGCCACGGGTCCGGGAAGAACACCCACAGCTCGTCCAGGCTCGCCTCCGGCAGGCCGTGGCGCAGCAGCTCGAGGGCGTCGACCTGCATGATCCGCAGGTTGTCCAGGTCCCGGCCCGGAGCTCCGCCGGCGTCGGCCGGGTCCGCCCCGCCGTGCCCGGCCCGGACGATCACCTGGGCGACGCCGGGGGTGTACACCTCGACGGCGACGTGGTCGCGCTCGGGGTGGCCGGCCGCGGCGTGCACGATGCACTCCCCCAGGCCGGTGCCGATCTCCAGGACCACGGGCGCCGTGCGGCCGAACTCCGCCGCCGCGTCGAAGCTCCAGTCCGGGTGGACGGACAGCTCGCGGTGCTCGCGCGGCACGTCGACGAGATAGCGGTGCCGGCGCGTGTCCCACGCCCGCTGCTGCCCGACGGTCAGACGCTCGGTGCGTCGCACGTAGCTGAGCGGACGGCGGAAGAAGTTCTCGCCGGCGCGCCGCTCGGTCGGCGGGCGCAGCTCGTCGGGTCGCGATGGAGTCTCGGGCACCGCACCAGGGTACGGCGCGAGCTGTCAGTCGTCGGACAGCTCCATCAGGGCGAGCAACGCCTGCGCGTAGGCGTCCGCCACCTCCGCCGCGGTGAAGGTCCGCCGCCGCCCGAGCAGGTCGACCTCGACGACGTGGTCGCCGCCGTCGGACGTCAGGGAGCGGAAGGTGCTGCCGAGCAGCGAGCGGAGCTGGTCCTCGCGCGGCAACCAGAGGGTGTCCTCGATGTCGACCGAGTCCAGGGCCCACTCCGTGGTCCCGTTGAAGCCGAGGACCGTGCCGGTCGGGAAGTGGTGCGCCTCGATGGTGAGGGTGGACACCGTGAACACCTCGGCGGCCAGCTCCGGTGCGTCGATGTGAAACCTGTCACCGTCCGTCGGCTTCCAGATCAGCCCGGCGTCGCGCAGGCGGGTGGCGAGCTCGGTGGAGATCATCGGTCCATCGTGCCGCGCCCGGCACGCACGCACCAACGAAGAAGGCCCCGTCGCTGCTGCGACGGGGCCTTCGTGGTGCGCCATCAGGGACTCGAACCCCGAACCCGCTGATTAAGAGTCAGCTGCTCTACCCATTGAGCTAATGGCGCATGGAGACGCGCGAACCACGATCGATCACCGATCCGCAGTCCTCGCTGGTGCGCCATCAGGGACTCGAACCCCGAACCCGCTGATTAAGAGTCAGCTGCTCTACCCATTGAGCTAATGGCGCGTAGCGGTGTGAAACATTACCAGGCTCTGCGCCGCGGCAGGTACCCGGATGCGCCCTGGACCGCTGTGACCTGCACGACAGCCCTCAGAGGTACAGGCCGGTGGTCCCGGCGTCGTCCGAGCGCTCGGCCACGGCGTGCACGTCGCGCTCGCGCAGCAGCACGTAGTCGGTACCGCCCAGGTCGACCTCGGCACGCTCCTCCGGGTCGTAGAGCACCCGGTCGCCCACGGCCACCTGACGCACGTGCTCCCCCTTGGCGACCACGGTGGCCCAGGTCAGCCGCTTGGGACCCGCTGCCGTCGCCGGGATCACGAGCCCGGCCGAGGACTGCCGCTCGGAACGGTCGGTCTCCGGGTCCACGAGCACGCGGTCGTGGAGCATGCGGATGGGCAACGGTTCGTCCGTCCGGACGGCCGGGGTGCCGGCGGGGGACGTGGTGCTGGATGCTGCGGAGCTCACGGGCCCTACGCTACGCGAGCGCCACCGGCTTCCGTGCTCCGCTGACGCTAGGCTCGGGCCGTCCCGCACCGCCCTCCCGAGGAGCCATCCCCGTGACCCGTCTCGCCGTCGGCGACACCGCACCCGACTTCACGCTCACGACCGCCGACGGTGGCCGTGTCTCGCTCTCGACGCTGCGCGCAGAGGCCGAGCGCGGCGTCGTCGTGTACTTCTACCCCGCGGCGATGACGCCCGGCTGCACCACCGAGGCCTGCGACTTCCGCGACTCGCTGGCGGCGCTGCAGGGAGCGGGCTACGCCGTCGTCGGCATCTCCCCCGACGAGCCGGCCAAGCTCGCGGCGTTCGTCGAGCGCGACGCGCTGACGTTCCCCCTCGCCTCCGACCCGGAGCGCGAGGTCCTCGAGGCCTACGGCGCCTGGGGCGAGAAGAAGAACTACGGGCGCACCGTCGTGGGCGTCATCCGCTCGACCGTGGTGGTCGGCACCGACGGCACGGTCTCGCTCGCCCAGTACAACGTCAAGGCGACCGGCCACGTCGCCCGGCTGCGCAAGGCCCTCGGGCTCGACTGAGCCGACCCGCCCGGCCCGGTGCGCGGCAGCCGTAGGATCGGGGCGAGCGCGAGTGGCGGAATCAGGTAGACGCGCTGGATTTAGGTTCCAGTGTCTTCGGACGTGCGGGTTCGAGTCCCGCCTCGCGCACCACGCACGACGGCCGCCACCGGAACAGGTCCGGTGGCGGCCGTCGACGGTCTCGGGTGGCTCAGCCCTGCTGCTCGCCGTTCGACGCGGCGGCGATCTGGGTGCGCACCTCGTCCATGTCGAGCCCCTTGACGGCGTCGACGACCTGCTTGAGCTGCGGGGCCGGCAGCGCACCGGCCTGGTTGAAGACGAGCACGCCCTCGCGGAACGCCATGAGCGTCGGGATCGCCGTGACTCCGGCGGCCGCCGCGATCTGCTGCTGGGCCTCGGTGTCGATCTTGGCGTGGACGACGTCGGCGTTCTGCTCGCTCGACGCCTCGAAGACGGGTGCGAACTGACGACACGGGCCGCACCAGGAGGCCCAGAAGTCGACCAGCACGATGTCGTTGTCCTTGATCGCCTGCTCGAACGTGTCGTCGGTGAGTTCGACGGTGGCCATACGAAGTCCTCTCGTGGGGGTTGCTCCTTGGCACAGCGCCCGCACGCACCGGAGTATTCCGTGGCCGGCCCACGTGGCCCACGTCACCGGGACCCGACGCCGACAGCACGCCGGGACGGTCGTCGGGCTGGTAGAAACGAGGGGTGACCGACACTGCCGAGTTCCCTCCGGACGACGAGCACGAGCCCTCGTCCGGGCAGTCCGGGTGGCTGACACCCGAGGAGATCGCCGCCGCGCGTGCCCAGCTGCCCCTGGTGTACGTCGACGCCGTCCCGGTGCGTGTCGACGAGTCGGGCGACGTGGTGTCCGTCGGCCTGCTGCTGCGTGCCACCCCGTTGGGCTCGATGACCCGCGCCCTCGTCTCCGGCCGCGTGCTCTACCACGAGCGGGTGCGCGACGCGCTGCTGCGGCACATCGAGAAGGACCTCGGCCCCGTCGCACTGCCGCAGATCCCCGCGTCGCCCCAACCGTTCACGGTGGCCGAGTACTTCCCCACCCCGGGCATCACCCCGTTCCACGACCCGCGCCAGCACGCGATCTCGCTCGCCTACGTGGTGCCGGTCAACGGCGACTGCCGGCCGCAGCAGAACGCCCTCGACCTCGCCTGGCTCACGCCCGAGGAGGCGTGCAGCGACACCGTGCAGGCCGAGATGGTCAACGGGCAGGGCACGCTCGTACGCCAGGCGATGGCGCACGTCGGCCGCCTCGACTAGATGGTGTTCGAGCTGGTCCTGGCGACCTTGATGGTGACGCCGGTCGCGCTTCCCTGTCTGCTCTACGGGATCTCTGCGTGGCGGGGCAGACGGCGCAGCTGGGCGGCGCTTCCGCTGGCGCCGATGTTCTACACGAAGCGCAACTACCTGCCGCTCCAGATCGGCGTCGGCGGGTTGATCGGCTACCTGTGGGTGCCGGCGCTGACCTCGACGCTCCTCGGCTACGACAGGTCGGAGGACGTGTGGCTCTGGACCGTGGTCGTCACGACGCCGATCCTTCTGGTCGCCATGTACTGGTGGCCGGACGTCGCGCTGCCGCGGTGGTACCGGTCGTGGCTCGAGCGGGGCGGACGCAGCGTGGACCAGCAGGGCAACGTGGTGGTCGCCCCGCTCTGGGACGACTCGGAGGACGCCGGGGCAGCCCGGCCCTGACCGCCTGCGGCGTCGCCGGTCAGGCGTCGCCCAGGTCCAGCACCGGCCAGGCGGCCAGGTCGCTGCGCATCCGGCGGTCGTGCGTGGCGACGACGACGGCGGCCGACGTCCGCTCGAAAGCGAGGGTCAGCGCGTCGACCAGGTCGACCGACAGGTGGTTGGTGGGCTCGTCGAGCACCAGCAGGTGCGGCGCGTGCAGCAGGGCGAGGGCGAGGTCGAACCGCCGCCGCTGCCCGACGCTCAGCTCGGCCAGCGGCCGGTCCAGCTCGTCCTCGGTGAGCAGGCCCAGCGCCGCCACCGGGACCAGGTGGTCGGGGTCCAGCTCGCCGCGCTCCAGCAGCACGAGCGCCTCGGCCGCGTACGCGTCGAACCCCGACCGCCCCGCCGCAGGCCCGCCGTCGGGCACCCTGCCCTCCTGGCCGACGACGCCGATCCGCATCCCGTCGCGCGACGTCCGGGTGCCACGAGCGAGCGGCAGGGTGCCGGCGAACGCCCCGAGCAGGGTCGACTTGCCGGTGCCGTTGGGGCCGACGATCAGCAGCCGGCCCGACGGCGGCACGGCCAGACGGGTGCCGGGCAGGTCGAGCCGCACCCCGCCGTCGGGCGCCTCGACGCGTGGTGAGCGCAGGTCGACCAGGGGGTCGGCCGGGTCCCAGCCCGGCGACAGGGCCGGCAGGTCGGGGAACGTGAGCTCCAGCGGCGGCGGTGGCACGTCGACCGCCTCGGCCTCGAGCTTCTCGACCAGCCGGTCGGCTGCCTTGACGTGGATGCGCGCACGGGTGCCGCGGCGGTGCTTCTGCGATCCCTTGGGCGGTCGCCACTCGTCGGAGAGCCCCTCGTAGGACCGGTCCAGGCGGAACGCGAGCTCGGCGGCGCGCTTCTGCTCCGACCGGTACCGCTGCTTCCACCGCTGCAGCGCCTGGTTCTTCGCGAACCGGTAGGACAGGTACCCGGGCTGGCCGTAGAGCACGGGGACGCCGTTCATCGACGGGTCGAGGTCGTACACCCCGGTGACCACGTCGTCGATGAGCTCGCGGTCGTGGGTGACCAGCACGACTCCCCCGTGCCAGGCGAGGACCGCCTCGGTGAGGTAGCCCAGCCCGGAGTCGTCGAGGTGGTTCGTCGGCTCGTCCAGCAGCAGCAGGTCCGCCCGCTCGGCAAGGCGACAGGCCAGTCGTACCCGGTAGCGCTGCCCCACGGACAGCGACGCGAGCATGCGGTCCCGGTCGCGGACGGCGCCGAGCCGGGTCAGCGCCTCGTCGACGCGCCGGTCCGCGTCCCACGCCGCGAGCGCCTCGGCACGGGAGAGCAGCTCGCTCAGCTCGGCCAGGTCCCCCGCGTCGTGGTCGAACGCGGCCGCCGCCGCCTCCAGGTCCGCGGCGAGCGCCCGCAGGCCGGCGAGCGTGTCGTCCACCAGGTCACCCACCGTGCGGCCCGCCGGTGCCGTGAGCTCCTGCTCCACCAGTGCGAGCGACCCGCTGCGGCGCACCTCGCCCGACGACGGCGCGAGGTCGCCGGCGAGCAGGTGCAGGAGCGTGGACTTGCCGGAGCCGTTCTCCCCGACGATCCCCAGGCGCACCCCCGCCGACACCCGCAGGTCGACCCCGGACAGGACGGGACGGCCGGGGTAGCCGAAGGTGAGGTCCGAGGCGACGAGATGCACCGGACCAGCCTAGGCGCGGTCGACGTCCAGCCCCGACCACAGGTCGCCGCACTCGACCCCCAGCGCCCCGTGCTCCGCCAGGTACCGGCCGGCACCGCTGTCACCGGTCGACGACGCCTGCACGCCGGCCCAGTGGGACCGGCCCAGCACCACCGGATGGCCGGGTCGCCCCTCGTAGACCGCGCGGGCCAGGACCGCGGAGGCCGGTTGCGCCGCACGCCGCCCGGCCTCGACCACCCGGACCACCGCCGTGGCGGGGGCGTCGGGGGTGTCCACCGGCGTCACCACCAGCACGTCCGCGTCCCCGTCGGCCGCCACCAGCAGGCCGGCCCGCAGGGTCGCCGCGAGACCCTCGGCCCAGTCCTGGACGACGACCACCCGGGCCGGCGACGGCACCAGCGAGGCCACCTGCGCACCCCGCGCACCGACGGCGACCAGCACCTCGTCGCACCCGGCGACCTGCAGCGACCGCACCGCCCGTCGCACCCACGGTTCGCCCGACGCCGTGCGCGCCAGACCCTTGGGCCCGCCGAAACGCGACCCGGCACCTGCGGCAAGGACCAGTCCGCACACCCGCATGATTCCTCCGGCTCCGAGGCGTCACCGCAGCGTAGCCCGCGCGAAACATGCCGTGGGCACACTTCAGTCCATGCTTGAGATGGCACGGGACCTGCTGGCGCTGATCCGGGCGGCCGAACCGGTCGCGGTGGTGACGGTCGTCCGTGTCGCCAGCAGCGCGCCCCGCGGTGCCGGAGCCGCGATGGCCGTCACGACAGACGGCGCCGTGCTCGGCTCGATCTCGGGCGGCTGCGTCGAGAGCGAGGCGATCGTGCTCGCCCACGCGGCCCTCGCCACCGGCGGAGCGCGGACCGCACGGTTCGGCTTCGACGACGCGACCGCGCAGGCGGCGGGGCTGGCCTGCGGCGGACAGGTCGACGTCGTCGCCCAGCGCCTCGACCCGGACGACGCCCGGACGGTCCGCGCGCTGCAGGACGCCGCGGCGGACCGGCCTGCTGCCCTCGCGGTCGTCGTCTCCGGACCCGACACCGGGCGCACGGTCGACCTCCCGACGCCCCTCGACCCGTCGGTCGCCGCGGCGCTCGCCGACGGCGGGAGCCGGCTGCTGCCCGGCGCGTACGACGGCGACGACCTCCTCGTCCTGCAGCACGCCCCGCGGGCCCGCCTGATCGTCCTCGGAGCGGGTGAGCACGCCGCCGCACTGTGCCACCTGGGTGCCGCGGCCGGGTTCGCCGTGACGGTCTGCGACCCGTGGGAGACCTTGGTCACCCCCGCGCGGTTCCCCGCCGCGGACCGGCTGGTGACGGCGCTGCCCCACGAGTTCCTGGACGGGCTCGCCGGGTCCGAGACCGACTCCCGCACGGCCGTCTGCGTGCTCACCCACGACGAACGGCTCGACGTCCCCGCCATCCGGCGCGCCCTGTCGCTGCCGATCGGGTTCGTCGGTGCGATGGGGGCACGCGCGACGGTCGCCCGTCGCGCCGAGCGGCTGCGCGCCGCCGGGGTGGCCGAGGTCGACCTGGCACGCCTGCACTCCCCGCTCGGGCTGGACCTGTCCGGGGTGTCCCCGCTGGAGACCGCCCTGTCGGTCCTGGCCGAGATCGTCGCCGCGCGGCACGGCGGCTCCGGTCGTCCGCTGCGCGAGACGACCGGGCGCATCCACCGGGACCTGACGGCCGGCGGCCTCGGTGCCGGTCTCGGCGACCTCGCTCTCCCGGACGGCCTCTCGCCGTCCTGCCCGGCTCCCCGCACGGAGAGCCGGGCCTGAACCCGGAGGTACCTGGACATGACCCGCACGCTCATCGAGAACGGCTACGTCGCCACCGTCGACACCACCGGCACCGAGCACACGGCCGGGTACGTCGCCGTCGACGGCAGGGAGATCGTCGCGGTGGGCGCGGGCCGGGCTCCGGAGCACCTGCGCGTCGGCGCCGACGTCGTCGACGCCTCGGGGTGCCTGGTCACGCCGGGGCTGATCAACACCCACCACCACCTGTACCAGTGGCTGACCCGCGGGTACGCCCAGGACTCGATCCTGTTCGACTGGCTCACGTCCCTGTACCCGCTGTGGTCCCGCATCGACGCCGGCCTGACGGGCGCCGGTGCGGCCGGCGCCATGGCCGTCCTCGCCCGCTCCGGGTGCACCACCGTCGGCGACCACCACTACGTCTTCCCGCAGGGCTCCGGCGACATCGTCGGCGCGATCGTCGAGGCGGCGTCCCGGGTGGGGGTTCGCCTGCACGCCACCCGCGGGTCCATGGACCTGGGTGCCTCGCAGGGCGGGCTGCCCCCCGACTTCGCCGTCGAGAGCACCGATGCCGCGCTGGCCGCCTCCGCCGAGGCCGTGGACCGGTACCACGACGACTCGCGCGAGGCGATGGTGCGCATCGCGATCGCGCCGTGCTCACCGTTCTCCGTGACCCCCGACCTGCTGCGCGAGGCAGCGGTGCTCGCCCGGTCCCTCGACGTGCGCCTGCACACCCACGCCTCCGAGACCGTCGAGGAGGACGCCTACTGCCTCGAACGCTTCGGCACCAGCCCCACGCGGTACCTCGAGGACCAGGGGTGGCTCGGTCCCGACGTGTGGATGGCGCACTGCGTGCACCTCGACGCCCCGGCGATCGAGCGGTACGCCGCCACCGGCACCGGCGTGGCGCACTGCCCGTCGTCCAACGGCCGGCTGGCCGCCGGCATCGCGCCCGTCCGTGCGCTGCTCGACGCCGGTGTCCCGGTCGGGCTGGGCGTCGACGGCGCCGCGTCCAACGAGTCGGGACAGCTCGGCGTCGAGATCCGCGAGTCGGTGCTCATGAACCGGCTGCGCACCGGGGCGGACTCGATGAGCGTCCGCGACGCCCTGCGGGTCGCCACGGCGGGTGGAGCCCGCGTCCTGGGCCGTCAGGACGAGATCGGCTCGCTGGAGGTCGGCAAGCTCGCCGACATCGCCGTCTGGCGCGTCGACGGCGTCGAGCACGCCGGGATCCTCGACCCCGTCGCCGCGCTCGGCCTCGGCGCCCTGCCGCCGTTGAAGCGCCTCTACGTCGGCGGGCGGACCGTGGTCGAGGACGCCGTGCTGGTCACCACCGACGAGGGGAAGCTCGCCCACGAGGTGGTGCTCGCCTCCCGCGAGCTGGCCGAACGGCTCTGACGGTGGACATCACCTCGGTCGCCCGCTACCGGACGGCGCGGTCCCGCGAGGACCTCCGGCTCGCTCACGGCGAGGTCTTCGTCGGCGGCGGCACCTGGCTCCTCAGCGAGCCCCAGCCCGGCACCACCGGGTTCGTCGACCTGACCGGGCTCGGCTGGCCGGACCTCGAGGTCGGCGCCGACGGGCTCCGCATCGCCGCCACCTGCACGATCGCGACGCTGCGCGCCTGGGCGGAGGGCCGCGGCGTCGATCCGGTCCCAGCCGGCTGGTCGGCGGTGTCCATGGTCCCGGGGGCCGCCGACGCCCTGCTGGCCTCCTTCAAGATCTGGAACACAGCCACGGTCGGCGGGAACGTCTGCCGGGCGTTTCCTGCCGCCGCCATGGTGTCCCTCGCGGTCGCCCTCGACGGGGTCGCCGAGGTCTGGACGCCCGACGGCGGCACCCGCCGCCAGCCGGTCGCGGAGCTCGTCACGGGTGCGGGCGAGACCACACTGCGCCCCGGCGAGGTGCTGCGTGCGATCGAGCTGCCCGCCCACGCCCTGCGCTCCCGCGCCGGGCTGCGCAAGATCGCCCTGGCCGAGCTGGGGCGCTCCGGCGCCGTCGTCACGGGCCGCCGCGACGCGGACGGCACGTCCGTGTTCTCGGTGACGGCCGCCGTCGTCCGGCCCGCCGTGCTGCGCTTCGCGACCATGCCCGACGCCGGCACGCTCGCGGCCGCCGTCGGCGACCTGACCGGCTACCACACCGACTCCCTCGGCGCTGCCGACTGGCGGCGCGGCGTGAGCGTCGTCCTCGCCGAACGCCTGCGGCGGGAGCTCGCGACCACCGCGACGGAGGGCCCCGCATGAAGATCGACGTCAACGGCACCTCGCACGACACCGACCCCCGCCCCGGTCAGTGTCTGCGGACCCTGCTGCGCGAGCACGGGCACACCGAGGTCAAGAAGGGTTGCGACGCCGGGGACTGCGGGGCGTGCGCGGTGCTGCTGGACGGCACGCCGGTGCACTCGTGCGTGGTCCCGGCGCCACGTGCCGAGGGGGCGCAGGTCACCACCGCCGCCGGACTCGCCCCCGGCGAGGCGCTGCATCCCGTCCAGGAGGCGCTCATCGAGGAGTTCGGCTTCCAGTGCGGGTTCTGCACGCCGGGCATGAGCGTCACGGCCTCCTGCCTCACCGCGGACGACCTGCCGGACCTGGACCGGCGGCTCAAGGGCAGCCTGTGCCGTTGCACCGGCTACCGGCCGATCCGCTCGGCGATCCGCCGGGCCGTGCTCGGCGAGCCTGCGTTCGGCGAGGTCGACGACGAGGGTCCGGCCACCGGCGTCGGACGCTCCGTCTCCCCCGAGCCCGCCCGCCGTGTGGTCCAGGGCCGCGAGCCGTTCACCTTCGACACGCCGGACGCCGCCGGCGCCCTGGTGCTCCGTGTGCTCGGCTCACCGCACGCGCACGCCCGCATCGTCGCGATCGACGCGGCAGCCGCCCGGGCGCTGCCGGGCGTGGTGGCCGTGCTCACGCACGAGGACGCCCCGCGCACCCGGTTCTCCACGGCCCGCCACGAGCACCGCACCGACGACCCCGACGACACCCGGGTCCTGGACGACACCGTCCGGTTCGTCGGTCAGCGCGTCGCCGCCGTCGTCGCCGAGTCCGCCGAGGTCGCCGACGCCGCCCTCGCGCTCGTGGACTTCACCTACGCACCGCTGCCCGCGGTGCTCGACGCCGAGGCGGCCCGGCGTCCCGACGCGCCCGTCCTGCACCCCGACCTCCCGCTCGCCGGGCGGACCGACCCGGACCGCCCGAACGTCCTGGCGAGCCTGCACGCCGGCATCGGCGGCGACGTCGATGCCGCCCTCGCGGCGAGCGCGGTCACCGTCAGCGGCACCTGGCAGACCGGTCGCGTGGCCCACGCGCAGCTCGAGACGCACGGGGCGATCGGACGGATCGACGCGGGCGGGCGGCTGGTGATCCGCTCCAGCACCCAGGTGCCGTTCCTCACCCGCAACGAGCTCGCCCACGTCTTCGACCTGCCGCGAGACCGGGTCCGGGTGCACGCCGCCCGGGTCGGCGGCGGGTTCGGCGGCAAGCAGGAGATGTTCGCCGAGGACCTCGTCGCCCTGGCCGTGCTGACCACCGGACGGCCCGTCGCCTACGAGTTCTCCCGCACCGACGAGTTCCGGCGTGCGGCGCTTCGCCACCCGTTCCGGGTGACGGTCTCGCTCGGGGCGACGGCGGACGGCAGGCTCACGGCGATGAAGCTCGACGTGCTCAGCAACACCGGTGCGTACGGCAACCACGGCATCGGGGTGCTGTTCCACTCGGTGGCGGAGTCGGTCAACGTCTACCGCTGCGACGTGAAGCGTGTCGACGCCGAGTCAGTATACACGAACACGGTGCCCTCGGGCGCGTTCCGCGGGTACGGGCTCGGCCAGGTGATCCTCGGCGTCGAGTCGGCGATGGACATGCTGGCCGAGGAGCTCGGCATCGACCCGTTCAACCTGCGCCGGCGCAACGCGGTCCGCGACGGTGACCCGCTGCTCACGGTCCACGAGGAGCCGGAGCCCGACCTGCGATGGGGAAGCTACGGCCTGGACCAGTGCCTGGACCTCGCCCAGGGGGCGCTGCGCCGTGGCAACGGCGCCGTGGCGCCACCCGGGTGGCTCACCGGCGAGGGGATGGCTGTCGCGTTCATCGCGGGGGCCGCGCCGGGCGGGCACCACGCGCACACCTCGGTGACCCTGCGGCCCGACGGCACGTACGCCGTCGCGGTCGGGACGGCCGAGTTCGGCAACGGCACCAGCACCGTGCACCGCCAGATCGTCGCCTCGCTCCTGGCGGCACCGGCCGACCGGATCGTCCTGAGCGCGAGCGACACCGACCTCGTCGACCACGACACAGGGGCGTTCGCCTCGGCGGGGACCGTCGTCGCGGGCAAGGCGCTGGCCCGCGCGGCGACGGCGCTGCGCGACCTCGTGGTCGACCTGGCGGAGCAGGTGGCGGGATCGGCGGACGCGCCGCTCGAGGGCCCGGCCCGGCCGCCGGCCGAGCTCACCGCAGACGGGGTCCGGGTCGGCACCCGGACGGTCGGCTTCGCCGAGATCGTGGCGGCGGCCGGGGAGACCGACGGGCTGACCGCCCACGGCAGCGACGACGGCAAGGAGCGCAGCCTGGCGTTCAACGTCCACGCCGTGCGCGTCGCCGTCGACCCCGGGACCGGGTCGGTCCGCGTGCTGCAGTCGGTGCAGGCGGCCGACGCCGGGTTCGTCATGAACCCCGCCCAGTGCCGCGGCCAGGTCGAGGGAGGTGCCGCGCAGGGCCTGGGCAGCGCCCTGTACGAGGAGGTGCTGCTGGACGAGGACGGGGCCGTGAGCAACCCGGTCTTCCGCACCTACCGTGTCCCGCAGTCGGCCGACGTCCCGGACACGGAGGTGTACTTCGCCGACACCTACGACACGATCGGTCCGTTCGGGGCGAAGTCGATGAGCGAGTCGCCGTACAACCCGGTGGCACCCGCCGTCGGCAACGCCATCGCCCGCGCCCTCGGCCGGCGCCCGTTCCGCCAGCCCTTCACGCGCGAGCGCGTGTGGCGGCTCGCCCAGGAGCGACCGGCACCTCCATCTGCCAGGGTGAAGTGATGGCTTAACGCCTCCGAAACGCCGCCACCCTCACGGCGAAACCTCGCGTGGCTACGTTGCCGTTCGTCCCTACCGGCAGAGGTCGAGCGGAGTCCCACCCATGGCAGTCCAGAGCATCCCTTCACGACGAGCCCGTGCGGGCGCCGTCGCCGCGGTCGCCGCGAGCGCCCTCGCCCTCGGTGCGTGTGCCGGGGAGGAACCAGCAGGCACGTCCGGCGAGACCGACGCCGCGTCCTTCGGCGAGATCAGCGTCCAGTACTCCTGGATCAAGAACGAGGAGTTCGCCGGCGAGTTCTACGCCGACGAGAACGGCTACTACGACGACGCCGGGTTCGACGAGGTGATCGGCATCTCCGGCCCCGACACCGGCGTCGCCAAGCTTCTCTCCGGCAGCGTCGAGGTGGCTCTGAGCGACGCCGCCTCGATCGGTGCGGCGATCGCCGAGCAGGACGCGCCGCTGAAGATCATCGGTGCGACGTTCCAGAAGAACCCCTTCACGATCCTCTCGCTGGCCGACGGCGCCGACATCTCCTCCCCCGAGGACCTGGTGGGCAGGACGATCGGCGTGCAGGACTCCAACGCGTCGGTGTTCGCCGCTCTGCTCCAGGCCAACGGCATCGACGAGGACGAGGTCACCGTGGTCCCGGTCGACTTCGACCCGACGCCCCTGATGAACGAGGAGGTCGACGGGTTCATGGCGTACCTCACCAACGAGGCGCTGACCGTGGAGCTCGCCGGCTACGACATCACCAACCTCGCCTACGCCGAGAACGGCGTGCCCTACGTCGCCGAGACGTTCAGCGTCACCGACCAGTACCTCGCCGAGAACCGCGACCTGCTCAAGGCGTTCCTCACCGCCGAGATCAAGGGGTGGACGGACGTGTTCAACGAGTCGACGGACGACACCGTCGCGCTGGTCGACAAGTACTACAACACCGCGGCCACCGAGTCGGAGGACGGCCTCGAGGCCGTGTTCGGCGCCCTCGACCCGGAGAAGACGGCGATGGCCCTCGAGGCCACGAAGGAGCTCATCTCCACCGAGGAGACCGAGGAGAACGGCCTGTTCACCATCTCCGAGCAGCTCCAGCAGGAGACTGTCGACTCGCTGGCCGCCGCCGGCTGGGACGTCGGGGTCGACGAGCTGTTCGACACCGCGATCATCGACGAGATCTATGCCGAGCAGCCCGAGCTGATCGACTACCTGCCGTAGGGAACCATGAGCCACGACACCACGTCGGGTGCCCGCCCCCCGGAGCTCGCGCAGAGCGCGCTCTCTCCGGGGGGCACGGGGATCAACATCGACGGCCTGACCAAGACGTTCCGCACGGGACGACGCACGACGGTGACCGCCCTGCAGGACGCTCACCTGCACACCGACAAGGGGTCCTTCCTCGCCCTCCTCGGCCCGTCCGGGTGCGGCAAGTCGACGATCCTGCGCGTCCTCGCCGACCTCGAGCAGCCGACCGCGGGCGCGGTGTCCGTGGACGGCAAGACGCCGGCACAGCTGCGCCGCGACAGCGAGCTCGGCATCGCGTTCCAGGACCACGCGCTGCTGCCCTGGCGCAGCGTGCTCGCGAACATCCGGCTCGTCTACGAGGTCGCCGGCCGCACGGTCGACAAGGCCTACGTGGACGAGCTCGTCGAGCTGGTCGGGCTCGCCGGGTTCGAGAAGGCCAAGCCCGCGCAGCTCTCCGGCGGGATGCGCCAGCGCGTCTCGATCGCCCGGGCGTTGGCGCTCAAGCCGTCGGTGCTGCTCCTCGACGAACCCTTCGGGGCGCTGGACGACATGACCCGCCAGAGCCTCAACCTCGAGCTGTTGCGCATCTGGACCGAGAAGCCCGCCACCACCCTGCTGGTCACGCACGGCATCTCCGAGGCGATCTTCCTGTCGGACCGGGTCGCCGTCATGTCGGCCCGCCCGGGGCGGATCAAGGAGATCATCGAGGTCGACCTGCCCCGCCCGCGGACACCCGAGATGATGCGGACCCCGGAGTTCCACGCGCTCGTCGACCGGGCCTCCGAGCTGCTGTTCGGCACGCACGACGCCGCAGCGACGGAGTCCTGATGGCGCGCACCCGCATGCCCGGATGGCTCGCCGGCCTGCTCGGCGCCGTCGCGCTGACCGGGGCATGGTGGCTCTTCTCGGCCACGATCTTCCGGCCGCCGCCCGGGACCACCTTCACCCCGGTCCCCTCGCCCTGGGTCGTGCTCGCCACGATCGCCGACGACGGACTGGCCGCGTACCGCGGTGTGTTCTCCGTGACGATCACCGAGGCGCTCGTCGGCTTCGCCTGGGGCAACGCCATCGCCCTGCTGCTCGCCGCCACCGTGCTGCTGGCGCCGCGCATCGAGACGGTGATCACCCAGATCGCCGTGGTCAGCTACTGCCTGCCGGTGGTGGCCGTGGGCGGCATCGCGATCGTCGTCCTCGGCGGGGCCCCCCGTCCTGGGGAGCCGAGCGCCACCGCGATCTTCCTGGCCGCGCTGGCCGTGTTCTTCACCACGGTGGTCGGCGCGCTGCTCGGCTTCAAGTCCGCCGACCGGGCGAGCCTCGACGTCGTCCACGTGTACGGCGGCACCCGCTTCACCCAGCTGCGCAAGGTACGGCTCGTCGCCGCCACCCCCGCCATCCTCAACGCCCTCCAGATCGCCGTGCCGTCGGCGTTCCTCGGGGCGGTGCTCGGCGAGTACATGGGCGGGATCGACCGGGGGGTCGGCATCACGCTGATCCGGTTGCAGGGCGACCTCGACTCACCGCGGGTGTGGGCGGTGTTCCTGCTCACGGCCGCCGTCGCCCTCGTCGGCTACGGCATCGTCGGGCTGCTGGCACGCTTCGCCACCCCGTGGGTGGCAGGACGGAGCACACCGTGAACACCGTCACCCGGGGCCCCGTGGGGCGTGCCGTCGTCAACGGCCTGCTGACGTTGGCGATCGTGCTCGCGCTGTGGTGGGCCGTCGTGAACCTCACCGGCATGTCGCCGTACGTGGCCAAGGGGCCGGCACAGGTGTGGGACTTCCTCGTCGCCGGCGAGGACGCCGCGGAGAACCGCGCCGTGCTGGCCCCGCTGCTGGCCCGCACCCTGCTGGACGCGGCGCTCGGCTTCGTCGTCGGCATGGGCGTCGCCGGTGGCCTCGCCGTCGCCTTCTCCCTGTCTCGCACCGTCGAGGCCGGGGTCATGCCTCTGGCGCTCCTCCTGCGCTCGATCCCCCTGGTCTCGATCGCCCCGGTGATCATCCTCGTGACCGGCCGTGGCACCCAGGCGTCGGTGGCGGTCATCGGGTCGCTCGTGGTCCTGTTCCCCGCCCTGGCCTCCATCCTGTTCGGCCTGAGCCGCGCCAGCGCGCAGAGCCTCGACCTCGTGCACGTCTACGGCGGCAACCGCCTGACCGCGATGCGAAAGGTCAACGTCCCGGGAGCCCTGCCCTCCCTGTTCGCAGCGGCGCGCGTCTCCGTCCCGGGGGCCGTGACCGGGGCGCTCCTCGCGGAGTGGCTGTCCACGGGGACGGGTATCGGCGGGTCCATCGTGAAGTTCACCGCGTCCGCCCGCTTCGACGACCTGTGGGCGTCGGTCGCCCTCATCACCGTCGTGACGCTGCTGCTCTACAACTTCGTCCAGGTGATCGAGAACCTCGTGCTGACGCGCATGGCGATGACGACCGCACAGGGCTGATCTCTCACCTGACGTCGAGCCGCCCTGGTGCACGCGCCTCGGCACCGGGACCGCCGCCGGGAGGGCGCTCACCGAACCACTGCTCGGCGCCGTGGGCCTCGAGCCGCTCGATCTCGGTGAACCCGAGCCTCTCGGCGAGACGCATCGAGCGCTGGTTGGCGACCTGGGTGGACAGCACCACCCGCTCGTCGGGCAGCACCCGGTCGAGCCAGTCCAGGGCGGCGGTGCAGGCCTCGGTGGCGTACCCGTGCCCCCACACGTGCGGGAGGAACAGATACCCGAGATCGACCCTGCCGGCCGTGGGGCCCTCCTCGTGCGCCGCGTCCCGACGGACGAGCTGCACCAGCCCGATCATCGCGCCGGCGAGGTCCACGACGAACTGGCCCGGCCGACCGCTCGGCGCCTCGGAGACCGACCGTTCGAGCTCGTCGCGCGGCCGGGCACCGCCGATATACCGGCCGACCTGCGGCGAGGCGTGCAGCTCGACGATCGCCGGCCGGTCGCGGGGCTCGGGCTGCCGGAGCACGAGGCGCTCCGTCCGGATCGGCGGGGGCGGCCAGGCCACCGGTCCCAGATCTCCCATCCGTGCAGCGTAGCGAAGCCGTCACCGGCGCAGCCGGGGCTCGGTGCCCTGTGCCTCAGCCCCGGTCGGCCGCCAGCTGGAGCACCGCCTCGGCGAGAGCCCGTGTCCCGCGGGCCACGTCGCCCGCGGAGACCTCCTCGTCGGGGTGATGGCTGATGCCGTCGGGGTTGCGCAGGAACAGCATGCCGACGTCGGTCACCGCACCGATCGCCATGGCGTCGTGGCCCGCTCGGCTGAAGATCGTGGCCGGGTCGTCGACGCCGCGGTCCAGCGTGGAGACGATGCCCTCGCGCACGACGTCCTGCAGCAGCGGCGCGCAGAAGACGGCCGGCGCGCGGTGGACCTCCGCCGAGCGCCAGCGCAGTCCGCGCCGTCCCATGATCGTGTCGACCTCGCGCTCGATCGACCGCCACACCCGGTCGCGCGCGTCGTCCAGCTCGCCGCGCAGGTCGAGGCTGAGACGCGCCTCGCCCGGTACGACGTTCACGGCTCCGGGGAAGGTCTCGAGCCGGCCCACGGTCCCGATGACGTGGTGTTCGGCCCGGCAGACTCGTTCGACGGCCAGCGCGGCCTCGCTCGCTCCCAGCAGGGCGTCACGACGGCGGTCGTACGGGGTGCCGCCGGCGTGGCGAGCCTCCCCCTCGACGACGATCTGGAACCGCCGGGCAGACGCGATGGACGACACGACGGCCAGGGACTCGCCCCGCTCGTCGAGCTCGGGCCCCTGCTCGATGTGGGCCTCGAGGTAGCCGACGAGCTCCTCGGGCCGACGAGCCGCCTCACCGACACGCGCGGGGTCGAGCCCGAAGGCGACGAACGCCTCGTGCAGCGTCGTGCCGCCGTCGTCCGCGAGGGACCACCAGCCGGGGTCCCACGCCCCGGCGACGGCGGAGGAGCCCAGCAGCGCCCTCCCGAAGCGGGTGCCCTCCTCGTCCGCGAAGGCGATCACCTCGAGCGCGAAGGGCAGCGGGGAACGCCAACCGGTCCCGTCGGGGCCGGGTTCGCGCAGCATGCGCACGGCCTCCAGCCCCATGAGGACGCCGACGACCCCGTCGTAGCGCCCGGCGTCGGGCACGGTGTCCAGGTGGGAGCCGACGACGAGGGCCGGCGCGTCGAGGTCGGGCGCACCGGACGGGGTCGCCCGTTCGAGCCGCCCGACCAGGTTTCCGGCCGCGTCGACGCGCGTCGTCATGCCGATCTCGCGCATCCACCCCGCGACCGTGCGGTTCACCCGCGCGTGCTCGGCGGAGAGGTAGACCCTCTCGATGCCGTGGGACGACGAGCTGACGCTCGCCAACCCGTCGCAGCGCGTCATGGTCCGCCGGGCGCCCGCGGCGACGATGCCCGGGCCTGCCCCCAGCAGCGTGGCCATCAGGCGCCCCGGTAGACGTCGGCGGCCGCGTCGACCCCGCCCCCTGGCGGCACGGAGCACCCGAAGCGGCGCAGCACCACCTCGAGGGCGGCCAGCGTGGTCAGGACGGCGTCCTGCTGGGCGTTGTAGCCCATGGTGCCGATGCGCCACACGCGGCCGTGCAGCGGGCCGAACGAGGTGCCGATCTCGATGCCGAGGTCGGCCAGCATCGCGGCGCGCACCTCCTCCCCGGGCACGCCGTCGGGGATCTCGACCGCGACGACGTTGTGCATCTTGTGCGCGACGTCGCCGAAGACCTGCAGCCCGAGTCCCCGCACGCCCGCGAGCATCGCGGCGCCGGCGACACGATGCCGCTCCACGACGGCGTCGCGGCCCTCCGCGAGGAGCACGCGAGCACACTCGCGCGCCGCGTACAGCATCGACGTGGCCTCGGTGTGGTGGTTGAGGCGGCGAGGACCCCAGTAGTCCAGGATCATGCCGAGGTCGAAGTAGTTCGACCGCACGAAGTCGCTCGCGTCGGGGTCGTCGGGCTCGCGGATGCCGGCCTCGATCCGCTGCCGGGACCGCAGGACGTCCACGGCCCGCGGCGACAGGGTGATCGGGGCCGAGCCCGACGGTCCACCCAGGCACTTCTGCAGGCCCGCGGTGGCGGCATCCAGCCCCCAGGCGTCGGCCTCGAACAGGTTCCCGCCGAGGGACGCGGTGGCGTCGGAGTAGAACAGCACGCCGTACCGGGCGCACAGAGCGCCGACCTCGTCGAGCGGCTGGTTCATCGTGGTCGAGGTGTCGCCCTGGACGAGCGCCAGCAGCGTGGGACGCACGCGCCGCACGGCCTCCTCGATCGTCGAGACGGGGAACACCTGGCCCCACGGCACCTCGATCGTGTGCACCTCGGCCATCGCCCGGGTGGCGATCTCGGCGAGCAGCAGCCCGAACCGGCCGAACACCGGCACGAGCACCCGGTCACCGGGCCGCACCAGCGAGACGATCGCCGCCTCGATGCCCGCGCGCGAGGTGCCGTCCACGAGCACGGTCGCGTCGTTCGTGGTGCCCCACACCTGGCGGTAGAGCTGCTGCGTCTGCGTCATCGATGCCGTCATGAACGGGTCGTACTGGCCGACGAGCGGGGCGGACATCGCGCGGAGCACGCTCGGGTAGGCCGAGACGGGGCCGGGGCCCATGAGCAGTCGGGCGGGCGGGTCGATCGGGCCGGGCAGGTGGGGGCCGGGCAGGCTGGGACCGTTCATGCGGGGGTACCTCCGGTCGGGATGGCGGCGGGGGCCGAGAGCAGCCGGCCTGCCGGGACGAGGCCGCGTCCGGGAGACGTGCCGGCGTCGTCCACGGCGTACACCTGCCGGCCGCGCAGCCAGGTGCGGCGCACCCGCCCGCGCAGGCTGCGCCGGTCGTAGGCGGTGATCGGGTTGCGGTGCAGCAGGGCGTGAGCGTCCACGACGAAGGCGTCGTCGACGCCGAAGACCGTCAGGTGCGCGGTGGCTCCGGGCGCGATCACGCCGACGTCCGTCAGTCCCGCGACCGCGGCGGGTCCCGTGGTGAACCACGGCACGACCACCTCGAGGCCGACACCCCGGCGACGGGCCTCGGTCCACACCGCTGACAGACCGACCTGGAGGCCGGAGATGCCGCCCCAGGCGAGGCCGAAGTCCCCGTCACCGGACCGCTTGCGTTCGACGGTGGAGGGTGAGTGGTCGCTGACGACGGCGTCGATCGTCCCGTCGAGGAGTCCTTCCCACAGCAGGTCGCGGTTCGCGGAGCCTCGGATCGGTGGGCAGCACTTGAACTCGGCGGCGCCGTCGGGGATCTCCTCGGCCGTGAGCGTGAGGTAGTGCGGGCAGGTCTCGACGGTGAGGTCGACCCCCTCGGCCCTGGCCCGGCGGATCGCAGGCAGGGAGCCGGCGTCGCTGAGGTGCAGGACGTGCGCGCGGGCGCCCGTGCGGCGGGCGGCGTCGATGACGGACCGCACGGCCGACGCCTCGCTCGCCGGGGGCCGTGAGCGCAGGAAGGCGTCGTAGCCGCGGCCGAGCGCCCCGTCACCGTGGAGGAGCCCGGGGTCCTCGGCGTGCACGATCAACCGGGACCCGAGCCGTGCGACCTCCGCCATCGCCTCGTCGAGCTGGGAGATGTCGAGGTGGCCGAACTCGTCGACCCCGGACGGGGCCAGGAAGCACTTGAACCCGTACACCCCGGCCTCGTGCAGCGGGGCGAGCCGGCCGAGGTTCTCCGGCACCGCCCCTCCCCAGAAGGCGACGTCGACGTGCGCGGCGGGTGCCGCGACGGCCTGCTTCACCGCGAGCGCCGCGGCCGTGGTCGTGGGGGGCAGCGAGTTGAGCGGCATGTCGACGATCGTGGTGACGCCGCCGGCCGCTGCTGCGGCCGTCGCGGAGCCGAAGCCCTCCCACTCGGAGCGTCCCGGGTCGTTGACGTGCACGTGGGAGTCGACCAGGCCCGGCAGCAGGACGGCGTCGTCGGGCACGACGACCTCCTGCGCGTCGGCCACCCGCTCGTGCAGCGGCGCGACGTCGGCGACGCGGCCGTCGTCGACCACCACGGCAGCCGACCGGAGGGCACCACCGACGAGGGCTCGCCGGGCGCGGAAGACCTGGCGGTGGCCGGTCACGGCAGCGTCGTCGCGGTCGGGCCGTGGGTCAGGCTCACCGGCATCTTTCCTCCAGGGCGGGGCGTCGCGCGTCCCGGACACGCCCTGTGCCCGGTGGGACGATCCTGCCGTGAAGTTATTGCTTAACTTCTCCCGGCGAGTTTCGATCCGGTTACATGCCGGACAGCCCGCCCACCACGCTCTCGACGGTCAGCCACAGGGCGACGGCGACCTCCTCGGAGTCGTTGACGACCCGGTGCGGGCGGGCCGCGGCGAAGGACAGGGAGCCACCCGGGCCGAGGCGCACGGCTCCCTCGCTGAACTCGAAGGTGAGCACCCCGGAGACGACATGGCCGCTCTCGTAGCCGGTGTGCACGAGCATCGAGCCGTCGGCGCTCGACGAGGAGCCGGGCGGGTACGTCGACTCGAACCAGGTGACCCCGGGCAGCGGGGCCGGCGACAACCGGCGGTAGGTGACGCCCTGCTCCAGCTGCGCCGGGGCGGCGTCCTCGCCGAGCGCGACGAGCACGCCCGCCAACGGCTCGGTGACCTGCGGCCCACCCTCCTCGGGGCGCGGTGCGCGCACACCGACGTCGTCGAAGATCGCCGACATCGGCACCCCCAGGACGGTGACCAGCTCGACGAGTCGCGTGACCGACGGCTTCATCGCGCCGGTCTCGATCTGGGAGAGCGCGCTCGAGGAGATGCCCAGCTCCTGGGCGACCGACGCCAGGGAGCGGCCGGTCGCGGTGCGCAGCGCGCGCAGCCGGGTGCCGATCTGCGCGGGCAGGGGGTCAGTGTCCACGGCGTCTCCAGTCGCGAGGGTGCGGACATCGTATGCGCACGATCGCGGCGCCCATAAGTGATCACTTAACCAAAGGGTTACACGCACTTCACGTCCGGCGTGGTCCGCCCCGCTTCAATGGGGCTCCTCACCGACCCCACCCACCGTTCCGGCGCACGACCGCCCGACGAGAGGACGACCGTGCACATCGACGAGTTCGACACCCTGGGCACCGCGGCAGCACGGTCGGTCGTGTCCGTGTGGGCATCGGTGCCCGACTGGGTCGACGCCGTGGTCGCCGCCCGCCCCTACGGCTCGACCGCCGCCCTGCGCGCTCACGCCGAGCGGACGGCGGCCCGGTGGAGCCGTGCCGAGCTGGACGCGGCGCTCGCCGACCACCCGAGGATCGGGGCGAAGCCCTCCGGCGATGGCGCTCAGGCCCAGGCCTCCCGCCGGGAGCAGGCCAGCATGGCCGACGCCGACGCCGACGTCTCGGCGCGCATCGCGGCCCAGAACCGCGCCTACGAGCAGCGCTTCGGCCGTGTCTTCCTCGTCCGCGCCGCCGGCCGCTCGCCCGAGGAGATGCTCACCGAGCTCGACCGCCGCCTCGGCCACGACGAACCGACCGAGGTGGCGGAGGCCTGCGGCCAGCTCGCCGAGATCGCCCTGCTCCGCCTGCGGGAATCGATCACCGACGACCTCACCGCCGACCCAGGAGGGACCGCCTCGTGAGCAGCCACCTGACCACCCACGTGCTGGACGCCACCACCGGCGCCCCGGCGGCGGGGGTCCACGTCGAGCTGACGGACCAGCAGGGCCGGCGCGTCGACGCCGGCACCACCGACGCCGACGGCCGAGCCGCCCTCGGCCCTGAGCTGCTGCCGGCCGGCCGGTACGACCTGACCTTCGCCACGGGGACGTACTTCGGCGCACGAGAGGTCGAGACGTTCTACCCCGAGGTGACCGTGTCCTTCGTCGTCGAGGCCGACGCCGGCGACCGGCACTACCACGTCCCGCTGCTGCTCAGCCCGTTCGCCTACTCGACCTACCGCGGGAGCTGATCAGCATGAAGATCATCGTCATCGGGGCCGGCATCGGTGGTGCGAGCGCAGCCATCGCCCTGCAGCGGCTCGGTCACGACGTCGTCGTCCACGACAGGATGAGGGAGAACAAGCCCGTCGGCGCTGCGCTGTCGCTGTGGTCCAACGGCGTCAAGGTGCTCAACTGGCTGGGCCTGGGCGACCAGGTGGCCGCGCTCGGCGGCGCGATGCACCACATGGCGTACCTCGACGGGCGCACCGGCGACGAGCTGTGCCGTTTCAGCCTGGCTCCGGTCACCGACCAGACCGGCCAACGCCCCTACCCCGTGGCACGGGCCGACCTGCAGGGCCTGCTGATGGAGACGGTCGGCACCGAGAACATCCACCTGGGCAGGGAGCTCGTCTCCGTCGTCGACGACGGGGAGCGGGTGACCGCGACGTTCGCCGACGGCTCCACCGACAGCGCCGACCTGCTCGTCGGGGCCGACGGCGCCCGCTCCGTCACCCGCGACCACGTCACGGGGGCGCACGAGGGCGGCCCGCGCGTCGAACGGACCTACTCGGGCTACACCAACTTCAACGGGCTCGTCACGGCGGACCCGGCGGTCGGACCTGCCGATCAGTGGACGACCTATGTCGCCGAGGGCAAGCGCGCAGCAGTGATGCCCGTGACCGACGGTCGCTTCTACTTCTGGTTCGACGTCCCGCAGCCCGCGGGCCTGCCCTACGACCGCGCCGACGGCACCGCCCCGCTGGACGAGGCGTTCGCGCACTGGGCGCCCGGGGTCAAGGCGCTGCTCGCGGCCATCGACCCGGGGCGCTCGCTCAACCGGGTGGAGATCTGGGACGCCGACCCGTTCCCCACCTGGGTCCGCGGCCGCGTCGCGCTCCTGGGAGACGCTGCCCACCCCACCGCCCCCGACATCGGGCAGGGAGCGTGTCTCGCACTGGAGGACACCTTCGCCCTCGCGACCAGCCTCGCCACCAACACCGTGAGCGCCGAGGACTCCCTGCGGCGCTACGAGCGCAGCAGGACCGCCCGTGCCGGCGACCTCGTGCTGCGCGCGCGGGCCCGTGGCGAGGAGACGCACGGGTACGACGCCGCGAAGACGGCCGCCTGGTACGACAGCCTGCGCGGCAACGACGGCAGCGGCATCATCCGCGGAATCGTCGGCAACATCGCCGGCAGCCCTGTGAACCTGGGCGTCGGCTCCCTCTGACACCCCCACCACCTGCCTCGTCCCGCCCGGACGACGAGCGATCCGGACGAAGGACGGGGTTCCCTGCTCCGCGCGGTCGTCAGACCGGAAGCGGAGGGCGCGCAGCGCCCGTGAGCGCGACCGCGCGGTGCAGGGAACCCCGTCCTTCACCAGGACTACTCGGAAGCCGGCGCCTCCACCCGCCTGGCCGGGTAGCGGATCCCCTCCACCATCTCTTGGATGTGCTCCGACGGTGGTGCCGTGAGCCTCGAGACCACGACCGTCACGATCAGGTTCACCAGCGCACCGATCGCGCCGATGCCCTCCGGGGAGATGCCCAGGACGTGCTCGTTCGCCGAGGTGCCGAAGACGTCGAGGGTGTAGATCATGTACGACGCCGTGAACACCAGACCGGTGACCATGCCGGCTGCGGCACCGATCGCGTTGGCCCGCTTCCAGAAGATCCCGAGCACGAGGATCGGGAAGAACGTCGAGGCCGCCAGCCCGAACGCGAACGCGACGACCTGTGCCACGTACGCCGGCGGGTTGATCCCGCCGTAGATCGCGACGACGACGGCAGCTCCCATGGCGATGCGACCCACCAGCAGGCGCTGCGACTCCGAGGCCTCCTTCTTCACGACCCGGAAGTACAGGTCGTGGGAGACCGAGGACGAGATGACCAGCAGCAGACCGGCCGCCGTCGACATCGCCGCGGCCAGGCCGCCGGCGGCCACGAGGCCGACGATCGGCGCCGGGAGCCCGGCGATCTCGGGGGTGGCCAGCACGAGGATGTCGTTGTTGACGATGAGGTCCGCACCGGACTCCGGGTCGTTGCTCAAGGAGGTGACCGTCGACGCGCTGTCGGAGACGGTCACCAGCCCCGTCGCCGCCCAGTTGTTGACCCAGGCGGGCAACGAGCCGACCGCGACGCCGTCCACCGACTGCATGAGGTTGAGCTTGGTGAACGCGCCCACGGCCGGTGCCGTCGTGTAGAGCAGCCCGATGAAGGACAGCGCCCAGAAGGCCGAGAACCGTGCACCGCGCACCGACTTGGTCGTGTAGAAGCGGATGATCACGTGCGGCAGACCGGCCGTGCCGATCATCAGCGACATCGTCACGAGGAACACGTCGATCTGCGGCCTCGCCGCGAAGGCCTCCGTGTAGTGCGCGAGCCCGAACTTCTCGCTGAGCGCGTCCAGCTCACCCAGGATCTGACCGAAGGTCACCTGCGGCACCGGGAAGCCCGTCATCTTCTGCGCGATGGTCCACGCCGGGATGAGGTAGGCGACGATCATGACCGTGTACTGGGCCACCTGGGTCCAGGTGATGCCCTTCATGCCGCCCAGGACGGCGTACAGGAAGATGACGGCCGCGGCGACGGCCACGCCACCCTCGATCGACAGGTCGAGGAAGCGGCTGAAGACGATGCCGCCGCCGCGCATCTGACCGACCACGTAGGTGAAGGACACGATGATGGCCGCGACCGCGGCGATGAGCCGCACGTACTCCGAGTACCGGTCACCGACGAACTCCGGGACGGTGAACTTCCCCCACTTGCGCAGGTAGGGGGCGAGCAGCAGGGCCAGCAGCACGTAGCCACCGGTCCATCCCATGAGGTAGACCGACCCGTCCGACCCCATGAAGGCGATGAGCCCGGCCATGGAGATGAACGACGCCGCGGACATCCAGTCCGCCGCCACGGCTGCACCGTTGGCCACCGCCGGGATGCCCTGGCCGGCCACGTAGAAACCCTTGGTCTCCTTCACGCGGCTGCGCCACGCGATGGTCAGGTAGACCGCGAAGGACAGCCCCACGAAGACGAGGGACCACATCTGAATCTCGTTCACAGCCGGTTCCCCTCTGTGTCGCGCTCGGAGACGCCGTACTCGTCGTCGAGCCGGTCCATGCGCAGCGTGTACACCAGGATCAGGATGATGAAGGTGTAGATCGAGCCCTGCTGCGCGAACCACAGACCCAGCGGGAAGCCGAGGATCACGACGTTGTTCAGCTGCTCGATCAGGAGGATCCCGCAGACGAACGACACCACGAACCAGATGCTGAGCAGCACCAGCATCAGCCGAAGATTCTTCTTCCAGTACTCCTGCCGCCAGCCGTTCGCCGGCGGCCCCGGATCTGGCGAGCCCTCTCGCACGATGTCCGACATCGGACGCTCCCTTCGTCGCGAACCACCGGGCACCGTCGCCCGGGGTACGTCCTCGTACGGGCCGAGCGAATCGCACCGTTCGTACTGGTCACAAGGTCTTGTCTCCCGACGGCCGGGACCGTCTCGCGAACGGACGACGTCGTCCTCCGAGCGGCGCAGCACGGCCCGGCCTGCACCACGACCGGTCGCGGTCGTCGTGCGACCGTTCGCCGGACGAATCGGACCGTTGGCCGAGCAGCGAGGTCGAGACCGCCCGGTGCATGCCTAGAGTCGGCCCATGGCCTCGACGACGAGCGCGTCCCTCGGCAACCTGCTCCGAGCGGGTGGCCGCACCGGCAAGCCGCGCAAGCAGATCCTGCACCCCGGCAGCATCGGGCTCCTGGTCGGCGCCCTGGTGGTGGTCGTCGGCAGCCTCCTGCCCTGGGTCCTCACACCCTTCGGGAGCATCAGCGGCACGGCAGGTCCCGGGCTGTGGACCCTGTGCGCCGGCTTCGTCGCCGTGGCAGGAGCCCTCCTCCCGCGGCGCTGGGTGGCGATCTCCCACGGACTCGTCGCGGGCGGCGGCGCGGGCTTCGTGGCCGTCTGGCAGCTCGTCCGGCTGGGGCAGGTCAGCGCCACCACCGACGCCTGGGGACAGGCGATGCCCGGCATCGGGCTCGTGATGGTCGCCGGTGGTGCGGTCATCCTGCTCGCCACCACGGTCAGGCTGATCCGCACCCCCGCCGTCGCCCCGCCCGCGTGACGTCTCGGGCGCGCCCGGCAGGGCGAGGCCGGGGACTGGTCCGCAGCGCGGACGCTCCGTAGGGTGGCACCCTCATGGACGACGACGTCGACGCGGGACACACCCCGGCGGAGGTGGACGCCACCTTCCGCACGCTGCGGCGCGTGGCGGTGGGCTACTTCGTCGTGTTCCTGCTCGCCGTCGCCGCCTTCCCGGTGCTCACCCTGACCCTGGACTGGTGGTCCCAGGCCAGGCTCGCGGGCGGCATGAGCCCCGGGTTCCTCGTCGCGGCCTTCGGGCTGTACGTCTTCTTCGCCGTCCTGGGCATCGCCGTCGCACGCCTGTCGTCCGCCGTGGAGCACCGGATGCTGGACGGCACCCCCGAGGGTTCGCCCGGCGAGGCCCTGGACGAACCCGGTGAGCGGCCGTGAACGGCTCCAGCGCCCTGACCCTGGCCGGCGTGCTCGTCCTGCTGACCGTCGTCGCCGTCGTCATCCGCCCGCGTGGCGCGTCGACCGTCGACTTCTACCTGGCCGGTCAGCGGGTCGGTGTGGCGACCAACGCCTGGGCGATCTGCGGCGACTACTTCTCGGCCGCGTCGTTCCTCGGCGTCGCCGCGGCGGTCTACGCGACCGGGCTGGACGGCGCCTGGTACGCGGTGGGCTTCGCCGCCGGGTTCGTCCCCGTGCTCCTCTTCGTGGCCGCACCGCTGCGCCGGTTCGGGGAGTTCTCCATCCCCGACTTCCTGGGACGTCGGCTGGGCTCGGAGAAGGTCCGGCTGGTCGCCGTCGGCGTGGTGCAGGTCGTCATCCTGTCGTACCTCGTGCCGCAGGCGGTCGGCTCCGGCATCACCTGGGAGCTGCTGGTCGGCTCCGGGCTTCTCGGGCTGTCGCCGTACGCCACCGGGATCCTGGTCTCCACGGCCGTCGTCGCCGGGCTCGTGGCCTTCGGCGGAATGCGGGGCACGACCTGGACCCAGGCCGTGCAGTTCCTGCTGCTGCTCGGAGCCCTGGTCTGGCTGGCCGCGACCGTCGTCGGCGAGGGCTTCCACTACGGGGACGCCGTCGCGGACCTGTCGCGCGCACCGTTGGAGAACCCGGCGCCCGACGGCGGGCTCACGTCGGAGCAGAACGCCCTGCACCCCGAGGAGCCCGCGATCTTCGGGCAGCCCGGCGCCCGCTACGGCGGCCTGGGCCAGTTCGCCCTCATCGTCACGCTCGCCCTGGGGACGGCCGGCCTCCCGCACGTCATGAACCGCTACTTCACGTCCCCGACCGGAGCCGCGGCTCGTACCACCACGGTATGGGTGCTGTGCCTGGCCGGGATCTTCTACTCCCTGGCGGTGATGCTGGGGACCGCTGCCCGCGAGATCGTCCCGACCGCCGTGGACGACCACCCGTGGCTCGCCGACCTGACCGTCGACGGGGTGCTGCAGGTCCCTGAGCACGCCCTGCCGGTGCTCGGCAGGATCTACGGCGGGGACGCCGGTCTCGGGGTCGTCGCAGCGGGCGCGCTCATCGCGGTGATGTCCACCATCGCCGGCCTGCTGCTCGCCGCCGCGGCGTCGTGGGGTCACGACGTCTACGAACGGCACATCAACCCCCGCGCCACCCAGCGCCAGGCCGTCCTGGCCGGACGGGTCACCACGCTGGTCACGGCGTGCGCCGCCGCCGGGCTGGGTCTCGCGCTGCGGCCCGAGACCTTCGCGACGGCCACCGCGTCGATCGTCGCCACGATGGTCACCTGGGCGTTCGCCATCGCAGGGTCGGCCCTGACACCGGTCTTCCTCCTGACGATCTGGTGGCGACGCACCACGGCTGCCGCCGCCGTGGCCGGCATGGCGACCGGGATGCTCGTGGCCGTCGCGATGTTCACCGCGGGGCTGTTCGCCGCCGGCGGGTTGCTCCGCGAGGCGCTCGTGACGCCCACGCTCGTCGCCGCCCCGCTCGCCGCGGCGGTGACCGTGCTGGTGTCCCTGCGCACCACCGCCCCCGCGGACGTCGAGAAGTCGTGGCTGATCATGCACGGCACGGCGGCCGACCGGCACGCCGAACGCCTCGCGCAGCTCGTCCTGGACGAGAACCGGCGCCGACGGGCAGGACGGAGGGCGCGCCGTGCGCGGGGGTAGCCGGCTGCTGGCCGGCGTGCTGGTCGGCACGTGGGCGGCCGTCTACCTCGTGACGCAGGTGCTCGTCGTGCCACCGCTCGGGGTGCTGCCCACCCTCGCGGCAGGCCTCGTGGTGAGCACCGTCGTCGTCCTCGGCTACCCGTCGGCGTTGCGGGGCCCCCGCGGGCCTCGCAGGCCCCGCGACCCACGAGGGGTACGCGACGGGCTGACGATCGCGGCCGCCGGCCGCTCCATGCCGCTGCGCAACGGGCTCACCCCGGACGCCGCGCGCCGGACCGCCGAGCTGATCCGGCCGTTGCTGGGGGGCGACGCGATCGCCATCACGGACACCGAGCAGGTGCTCGCCTTCGTCGGCCCGGGCTCCGACCACCACCACGTCGGCGGCACGCTGCAGACGCGCGTCTCGCGCCTGGCGCTGGACAAGAAGCGCACCGTGGTCATGCACGCCCGCGACGGGATCGGCTGCCCGGAACCTGGCTGCCCGTTGCGCACCGCCGTCGTCGCCCCGCTGGCGGTCGCCGACCGGGTGGTCGGCACGCTCAAGGTCTACCGGGTCCACGACGAACCGGCGCCCCGCGTGCTCGTGGACGACATGGCCTCCATGCTGTCCCTGCACCTCGAGCTCGCCGAGATGGACCGTGAGAGCCACCTGGCCTCCGACGCCAAGCTCGACGCGCTCCGCGCACAGATCAACCCGCACTTCCTGTTCAACATCCTCAACACGATCGCCTCGAAGTCGCGCACCGATCCCGAGGAGTCGCGCCAGCTCCTGCTGCGGCTGAGCGACTTCTTCCGCTACGCGGTCCGCCAGGACGGTCACTTCGCCGAGTTCAGCCAGGAGTACTTCTTCGTGCGGACGTACGTGTCCCTGGAGCAGGCGCGGTTCGGCGACCGGCTGCGGGTGCGCTACGACCTCGACCCGCAGGTCCTCACGTCACGCGTACCGGTGCTGGTCATCCAGCCCATCGTGGAGAACGCGGTCAAGCACGGCATCGCGGACTCGGTGACCGGCGGCACGGTCCAGCTGCGCGCCCGGGTCGACCCCCTGACCCGGACCACCTCGATCCGCGTCAGCGACGACGGCGTCGGCATGGCGCCGGAGGTCCTGGAACGGCTGCTGGCGGGAGAACGCCCCGGGGCCGGCAGCACGCAGCACTCGGGCGTGGGGCTGTGGAACATCTCCCAGCGCCTCGACTCGCTGTTCGGCGACCGGTACTCGTTCGACGTCGCCTCCACCCCTGGCAAGGGGACCACCGTGGACCTGCGAATCCCGTTAAGGTGACGCCCGATGCGACCCAAGGCCCTGATCGTCGACGACGAGGCCCCCGCCCGGGCCGAGCTGCGCTACCTGCTCGAGGAGGTCGGGCAGGTCCAGGTCGTGGGCGAGGCCACCAACGGTGAGGAAGCCCTCCTCCTGCTGGGCTCCCTCGACTACGACCTGGTGCTGCTGGACGTGCGGATGCCCGGCGGGTCCGGGCTGGAGGTCGCGGCGGCACTCCGCGACCTCCCGCACCCGCCCAAGGTCATCTTCACCACGGCCTACCCGGATCACGCGGTCGACGCCTTCGACCTCGCGGCGGTCGACTACCTCCTCAAGCCCTTCGACGCCGACCGGTTGCGACGAGCGCTGGACCGAGCGCTCGGGGCGGAGGACGGCGCAGCGCCGGGCAGCGCAGCGCCCCCCGCGACGTCGGGCGGCCCGGGGACCGGTGCCGAGGGGGGCAGCTCCTCGGCGCGCTCGTCGGACTCCGCACCGCAGGACGAACGCGATCCGCTGGTGCGGATCCCGGTGCAGAAGGACGGCCGGACGGTGTTGGTGGACGGGGCGTCGATCGTCTACGCGAGCGCGGCGCGCGGGTACTCCTACCTGAAGCTGGCCGACGAGCGTCTGCTGGTGACGATGTCGCTCAACGAGCTGGAGAGGCGCCTGCGCGGGCACTTCTTCCGCGCGCACCGCTCGTACCTGGTCAACCTCGACCACGTGCGCGAGCTGGTGCCGGACTTCCAGGGCTCGCTGGTGGTGGTGATGGCGGACCGGCAGCGCTCCCGGGTGGAGGTCTCGCGCCGACACGCCCGCGAGCTGCGCCGCCGCTTCGGCATGTAGCCACGCCGAACAGGAACCTGGGCCCGCTTCGACTGTCGAAAGCGGGCCCAGGTTCCTGTTCGGCGGTGGATAGGGTGGGCGGCATGACGCTTCGCGAAGACGGCCGCACGCCCGACCAGCTCCGACCCGTGACGTTCACCCGGGGATGGAGCGAGCACGCCGAGGGCTCCGTCCTGGTGGAGTTCGGCAGGACCCGTGTGCTGTGCACCGCCTCGTTCACCGAGGGCGTGCCCCGCTGGAAGAAGGGTTCCGGCGAGGGATGGGTCACCGCGGAGTACGCGATGCTGCCGCGCGCCACGAACACCCGCTCGCAGCGTGAGGCCGTCAAGGGCAAGATCGGCGGCCGGACGCACGAGATCTCCCGGCTCATCGGCCGTTCCCTGCGCGCCGTCGTCGACGTCACCGCCCTCGGGGAGAACACGATCGTGCTGGACTGCGACGTGCTGCAGGCCGACGGGGGCACCCGGACCGCTGCGATCACCGGCGCCTACGTGGCCCTGGCGGACGCGGTCGCCTGGGGCGCTCGGCACGGGCACGTCAAGGGCGGCAAGCAGGTGCTCACCGGCTCGGTCGCCGCGGTGAGCGTCGGCATCATCGACGGCACCCCCATGCTCGACCTGCCCTACGTGGAGGACGTCCGCGCCGAGACCGACATGAACGTGGTCACCACGGGCACCGGGTCCTTCGTCGAGGTGCAGGGCACCGCCGAGGGCGTCCCGTTCGACCGTGCCGAGCTGGACGCGCTGCTCGACCTCGCCACGGCCGGGACGGCCGAGCTGACGGCGCTGCAGCAGGCCGCCCTCGCCCAGGAGCTCTGACCGTGGCCGCCAGCACCGTCGCCGTCCCGTCGTCGGCCCGGCTCGTCGTCGCCACGCACAACCGCAAGAAGCTCGTCGAGCTCCTGGCGATCCTGCGCGCCCGGCCTGGCCTGGACTCGCTGCCCGACGACGCCGTCGTCAGCGCCGGTGACCTCGGCGCCCCCGAGCCCGTCGAGGACGGGGTGACGTTCGGCGAGAACGCGCTGATCAAGGCCCGGGCGCTCGCGCGGGCCACCGGGCTGCCCGCCGTCGCCGACGACTCGGGGCTCAGCGTCGACGTGCTCGGCGGGGCACCGGGGATCTTCTCGGCACGCTGGGCCGGCCGCCACGGCGACGACGTCGCGAACCTCGGCCTGCTGCTCGCCCAGCTCGGCGACGTGCGCGACGAGCACCGGGGCGCGGCGTTCGTCTGCGCGGCAGCGCTCGTGACGCCCGACGGCCGCGAGGAGGTGTGCCTCGGCGAGATGCCGGGAGTGCTGGTGCGCGAGCCGCGCGGCACGCACGGCTTCGGCTACGACCCGATCCTGGTGCCGACCGAGCAGCCGACGACGCCGGACGGCCGGCCCGGCACCCGCACGTCGGCGGAGCTGAGCCCCGACGAGAAGAACGCGATCAGCCACCGCGGCAAGGCGCTGCGCGCGCTCGCACCCGAGATCGCCGCCGCCCTCTGACGCCGCCCCACCCCGGTGGTGCGGTTGTGGGCGCGATCTCTGGCCCGTTTTGCCTGGTCTGAGCGGGTATCGCAGGCCAGAAATCGCGCCCACAACCCTCAGCGGGAGCTGGCGGCCCGGCGGATCAGAGACGCGATCGTGCGCCAGCCGAGCATCGTGACCGCGAGGAAGCCCGCCGTCACGAGCACGAAGGACCACTCGAGCCCACCGACGAACAGCGGCCGGAGCGCCAGCCCGAGCACCACCGTCGCGGCCCAGACCACGACGCCGGTCGGCCACAGCCGGGCGGGAGCGCGCCAGGCCCGGGCGACGAGCCACCCGACGGCCAGCCCGATCAGGAACGGGGCCGCGACCGCGAGCACGTGGCCGAGCGACCCGCCGGACCCGTGGTTGGCCGTGCCGACGACCGCGAAGGCCCCCACGGACACGACGTCGCCGACGGCGGCAGGCCAGACGCGCCGCGCCGGCGTCACCGTGCTCACAGCTCGTACACCTGGCCGGGGACGGCCACGTCCAGCGGCCCGTCGTAGGTGCCGCGCGCCTCGGCCAGCGCATCGGCCGGGTCCGTCCAGACGGTCAGGTGGGTCAGCAGCAGACGGGCGGCCCGCGCCTCGGTGGCGACCCGGCCCGCGCGGTGCCCGGTCAGGTGGATACCCGTGACGCCGTCGTCGCGACCCTCGAGGAAGGCCGCCTCGCACAGCAGCAGGTCCGCGCCGCGAGCACCCTCGACGAGGGAGTCGCAGTAGTCGGTGTCGCCGGAGAACACCAGGGTGGTCTGCTCCCCCGGCCGCCGTGTCGACGGGCCGGTCACCCGGATGCCGTACGCCTCGACCGGGTGCAGGACGGGGAACGCCTCGAGCGTCAACGGGCCGACCTGCACGGCCCGGCCCGGCTCCCAGGTCCGGAACGCGTACTCGGCGTCCATGTCCTCGCCCGGGGCCAGCCCGTACATCTCGGCGGCCCGCTCACGGGAGGTCGTCGGACCCAGGACGGGCAGACGACGGGGCACCCCGCTGCGGTGCGAGCCACGCACCGGGTGGTAGCGCAGGTACACGTAGAGCCCGCTGAGGTCGGCGCAGTGGTCCGGGTGCAGGTGCGACAGGGCCACCGCATCGATGTCCAGCGGGTCGACGTGCCGCTGCAAGGCACCGAGAGCACCCGAGCCGAGATCGAGCACGACGCTCCAGTCCCGCTCCCCGTCGGAGGCCTGCACCAGGTAGCTCGAGGCCGGCGAGTCGGGCCCGGGCAGCGAGCCGGAGACACCGACGGGCACGAGTCTCATGCCGCCTCCACGAGGTTGACCTCAGGCCCGAGGAAACGCCGCGCGAGACGCTCGAACTGCTGCGGGTCACCCGTCGTCGCGAAACGGTGCTCCGGGGGCGGCGCGTCGAGCGGACGCTCCAGGTCGTGCGCGACGAGCTTGCGGTACACGTCCATCGCGGTCTCCTCCGCCGAGGACACCAGCGTCACGTCCTGGCCCATCACGTACGAGATGGGACCCGTCAGCAACGGGTAGTGGGTGCAGCCCAGCACGAGCGTGTCCACCCCGGCGGCCTTGACCGGGGCGAGGTACTCGGTGGCGATCTCCAGCGCCTCGGGGCCCGACGTCGTCCCTTCCTCGGCCAGCCGCACGAACTCGGGGCACGCCTTGCTCGTGAGCTGCAGGCCCGGGGTGACGGCGAACGCGTCGTCGTACGCCAGCGAGTCGACCGTGGCCTTGGTCCCGATCACGCCGATGCGGCCCGAGCGGGAGGCGACGACGGCGCGGCGGGCCGCCGGCAGGATCACCTCCACCACCGGGATGCCCCGGCGCACGGTGTACCGCTCGCGGGCGTCACGCAGCGCGACGGCGGAGGCGGAGTTGCACGCGATGACGAGCATCTTCACGCCGTCGTCGACGAGCCGGTCCATCACCGCGAGCGCCATCGCGCGCACGGCGGCGAGCGGCTTGGGGCCGTACGGGCCGTTCGCCGTGTCGCCGATGTAGTGCAGCTGCTCGTGCGGGAGCTGGTCGAGCACCGAGCGGGCGACCGTCAGACCGCCCACCCCGCTGTCGAAGATCCCGATGGGGGCGTCGTTCACGGCTGGCAGCCTATCCGCGCACGGCCCTGGTCACCGGGTTCGTGATCGGCGACACGCGTGGTGAGGGCCACAGGTGAAGGTGGGGTTGCGTGCTCGACGGATCCGCCGTTCTCTGAACGAGCGGGGGGCCGACGCAGCAGACGAGGTGCTGCGGCGTCGGCAGACACGAGAAGGAGCGATCGATGATGAGCTCGAACCCCCTGTCATGGCTGGGGCACCAGGCGCGGCGCGGCCTGGCCGATCTCCCGAAGAATCTGGTGTGGGCGCTCGACTCGACGGTGAAGGGCCCGGCGGAGAGCGCCGGGAACAGCCTCCGGGACGTCGGACGGCACGCCGCGGCGACGGTCTCCGACGCCGTGCCGTTCGGCGACGGTGCCGACAGCCGGCTGGCCCGCGTGGACGCCGCCATGGAGCGGGCCCACGAGCTCGAGACCCTCGCCCACGAAGAGGCTGAGAACGCCAAGGAGCAGTCCGAGGCCGTCGCGCAGGTCGAGGCCGAGGGTCGGCAGCGGGTCGAGGCCGCGCGCGAGGAGGCCGACCGCGAGATCTCCCGGGTGGTGGACGACGCGCGACAGGAGGCGGACGCCTACGTCGCGGCGAAGAAGGACCGCGCCGAGGTGCTCGCGGCCCGACGGGTCGACTCCACGCAGGCCGACGTCGACGCCCAGCTGGAACAGGCGCAGGAACGCGCCGAGAAGGCCCAGGAAAGCGCCGAGAAGGCGATCGAACGAGCCAGGCAGCAGCTCGGACACGCCCGCGAGCTGGCCGAGGAGGCGTCGGCCGCCGCCCGGCAGGCCGCCGACGAGGCGAGCGAGCGGGCCGAACGTATCGCCGGCCAGGCCGAGGACCAGGCGCAGGCTGCTCGACGGCGGGCGGACGCCGTCGACCAGCGCACGGAGGCCGCCGCGTCGGAGGGGCGAGAGCTCGGCGCCGACGCCGACACCGACCCGCTGGACCTCGACGACATGACGAAGGACCAGCTGCTCGACCTCGCGGGCGAGATGGGGCTGCAGATCAGTCGCTCGACGCGCAAGGCCGAGGTCGTCGAGGAGATCCGAGACCGTGTCCCGCGACGCGGTCGGAAGGCGAGGGCATCATGATGGCTTTTCCGTTCCGCAAGAAGTCGTTGGTCCGTCGTGCCACGGAGGCGCTGGGCGGCGGGTCGAAGCGCTCCGGGAGCACGGCGGTGAGGACCGGACTGGTCTCGCTCGGCACCGTGGCCGGGGTCACAGCGCTCAGTGCCGCTGTCTCGGCGATCCGGGACCGGCAGGACGCGCACGACCAGGAGGACCAGGATGATCGGTCGTAGGACGCTCGGCCGGGCGATCTTCTTCGGGCTGGGGTACGTGGCCGGCACCCGCGCGGGCCGGGAGCAGTACGCGAGGATCCGGTCGGCGGCCGGCACGCTCGTCGAGGCGCTGCGTGCTCGTGCCACCGAGTCCGGGGACTCCTCGACCGCTTCCCCGTCGAGGAGGCCGGACCCGTACGCCGACATCAGGCTGGGCGAGCCGTGAGGTCGTCGTGATCATCGAGATCCGCCTCGTGGCCCGCCTGTTCCGCATCCCGCTGCTGCGGGTCGAGGGCAGGGTCGCCCTCCGTGACCTGGCGGGTGCCGGCATCGGCCAGGAGCGCGGTGCGACAGGTCGTCGGGACGGCGCTCCTGCGGTCCGGCACGGCGGGTCACCGTCGTCCCTCGGCCGCGACCTCGCCGTGGCCGAGGCCATCCTCGCGGAGCTCGACGCCCGCCCGGGGCGTCTCCACCCGCCGGTCCGAGGAGGTCTCAGCCCGCGCCCCGGCGGGCGCGCAGCTCGGCGAGCATCTCGTCCATGAGGGACTCCTGGGCGAACCCGGCCGCGACGAACACGCCGCCCCAGTAGGAGCGCTGCTCGGCGTCCAGGCCGGCGTCGTCCACGTCAGGATCAGCGTCCGGATCCACGTCGTCGGCCTCCTCGACGACGCCCAGGCCCGTCAGGACCTCGTGATGCAGGTGCTCGACGTCGGCGTCGTCGTCCAGGCCCAGCCGTTCGCCGAGCACCAGACGCACGTCGGTCAGCGCCCCCGCGAAGTCCTGCGCCGCGTCCCGGGCGACCAGCACCTGCCCGTCGGAGCCAGGACCGGCCACGCCGCCGTCGTCGGCTGCCTCGACGGTGTCCGCGAACGTGTGCAGCCGGGACACCTTGCCCGCGGCGAGATCGGTCTGCGTCAGGTGCCGGAACTCGGCGGCGACCTCGGCGTCCTCCCGGTGGGCGTCGGGGAGCAGTCGCTGCACGGCGGGGTCCCGCGGGATGCGGGCCACGCCGGTGAAGGCCACCTCCTGGTCGGTCACCTCGTCGGGCAGACCGGCGTCGGCACTCAGCAGCCCGGCGACGTCGCGGGCCACGCGGGCCAGCACCTCACGCTCGACGGGTTCCCAGCGCGCGACGAACCCCGCCGGCGTCGCCCGGAACGGCGTCACGCGTCCTCCCCCGCGCCCGCGGAGCCGCCCGGCGCCCCTGACTGCTGCAGCGTGGCCCACAGGCCGAACCCGTGCATCGCCTGCACGTCGACCTCCATGCGTTCTCGCGGACCGGTCGAGACGACGGCACGACCCTCGTGGTGCACCTGCAGCATGAGCTTCGCGGCCTTGGCCTGCGGGTAGCCGAAGTAGCTCTCGAAGACGTAGGCGACATAGCTCATGAGGTTGACGGGGTCGTTCCACACGATCGTCACCCAGGGGTCGGAGAGCCGGGACACCTCCTCGGTGCGGGTGTCCTCCTGCGTCGCCGAGCTCGTCGTCACAGCACCAGGGTAGGGGGACACGCGCCGCTGATGCTGCTCCGCGCCCCGCCGAGCCCTACGGTGGGGGCATGAACGACGCGAACCGGGGCGACGGTGCCTCGTCGCCCGAGTCCCCCGCCTCGCCGCTGTCGCTGCCGGCCGCCCCTCTGCCAGCGCTGCGGCCGTCGCTGTCCCTGCTGACGGACCGGTACGAGCTCACCATGCTGCAGGCCGCGCTGGCCGACGGCACCGCGCACCGGCACTGCGTGTTCGAGGTGTTCACCCGCAGGCTGCCGGCCGGGCGACGCTACGGCGTGGTCGCGGGGACCGGTCGGGTCCTCGAGGCGCTGCCCGCCTTCCGCTTCGGCGACACCGAGCTGGCGTACCTCGAAGGGGCCGGCGTGGTCGACGAGCGCACGCTCGACTTCCTGCGCGGCTACCGCTTCACCGGGACGATCACCGGCTACGCGGAGGGCGAGACGTTCTTCCCCGGGTCGCCGGTGCTGCAGGTGGAGGGCACCTTCGCCGAGGCCGTGGTGCTGGAGACGCTCGTGCTGGCCATCCTCAACCACGACTCGGCGATCGCCTCGGCGGCCTCGAGGATGACGAGCGCCGCGGTCGACCGGCCGGTGCTCGAGATGGGCTCGCGGCGCACGCACGAGCAGGCCGGCGTCGCCGCCGCACGGGCGGCCGTGGTGGCCGGGTTCGCCGGGACCAGCAACCTGGAGGCGGGATTCCGCTACGGCCTGGACACGATCGGCACCGCGGCGCACGCGTTCACCCTGTTGCACGACGACGAGCCGTCGGCCTTCGCCTCCCAGGTCGCGGCCTTCGGCGCCGGCACCACGCTGCTGGTCGACACCTACGACGTCCGGCGCGGCGTCGAGCGCGCCGTCGAGGCGGCAGGTACCGGCCTGGGTTCCGTGCGGCTCGACTCCGGCGACCTCGGTGCGCTCGCCGTCGAGGTGCGCGAGCAGCTCGACACCCTGGGGGCCACGGAGACGAAGATCGTGGTCACCTCCGACCTCGACGAGCATGCCATCGCCGGTCTGGCCGCCGCACCCGTGGACGTCTACGGCGTGGGCACGTCGCTCGTGACCGGGTCCGGCGCCCCGACCTGCGGCATGGTCTACAAGCTGGTCGCCCGCACGGACTCCGGCGGGCGCATGCAGCCGGTGGAGAAGAGCTCGGTGCGCAAGACCAGCAGCGGAGGTCGCAAGGCGGCGGCACGCCGCCTCGACGGTGACGGCCGCGCCGTCGAGGAGGTGCTGGTCACGGGCCCGGACGAGGACGTCGTCGCCTGGGAGCCGGACGGCAGCGAGCTCGGCGCCGACGACGGCCGCCTGCGTCGGCTGCACGTGCCGCTGGTGACCGACGGCGCGGTCGACTCCCGCTGGGTGGGTGCGTACGGCGTGGCCAACGCCGCGACCCAGCACCGGACGTCCCGTGCCGAGCTGCCGCGCGGTGCCAGGCGGCTGTCGCACGGCGAGGCAGCGATCCCGACGGTCACATGGGGGTTGTGAGCAGCCCGTCCGGCGCACGGTCCGCGCCACGACCCGGCAGCCCGGGTCGTGGCGCGGACCGCAGATGGTCTGCTCAGCTCTGCAGGGTGAGCAGTCCGGGACGGTACGGGAGCAGGCCGTAGTCCACTCCGTCGGAGCCCGGGTCACGGCCCTGGTACAGCAGCTGCAGGTTGCAGGGGTCCACGGTCATCGTCTGGTCGGCGCTGGTGCGGATGAGCTCGCCGTGGCTGATGTCGTCCGTCCAGGTGGCGCCGCTGTTCGCCTTCCCCGCGAACGGGTTGGACTCCGTCGCGGCCTGCGGCGTCCACTGCCCGTCGAGGCTGTCTGCCGTGAAGGAGCGGAAGTACCGGCCGTTCGCGCCGATCGCCTCGACGATCATGAGGTACTCGCCGGTGCCGTCGACCCGGTAGACCTGGACGGCCTCGAACAGGTTGTTCGTGGTGTCGCTCATGATCACGTCGTAGGACGACCCGAAGCTCCCCGGGAAGTTCTCGAGCGGCATGCTGGACCGGTAGATGTTCCCGTTGTCCCCGGCGAAGAACAGGTACATGTGGGTGTCGTCGGCGATGAGCGCCTGATCGATCGGGCCTGTGTCCGAGTTCTGGATGGACCCGGTGAACAGGGGGCTCGGCGACGACCATCCGTTCGGGTTCGTCGGATCGTCCGACGTGCGGTAGATGAACGGCCACTCACCCCACTGGTAGGCGAGCACCCAGGTGTCGGCCGGTTCGAAGTGGAACAGCGAGGGCGCCACGGTCGAGGACTGCATGCCGTGCTGGGCGGCCGACCCCATCTCGGACCAGTCGCCGAAGACGTCGAAGGCCATCGATCCCCATGAGTCGCCGAAGTCGTGCGTGGTGGCGTAGACGAGGTGCCCGCCGTCGTACGGGACCGTCGTGAAGTCCTTGAGCGAGGCCCACCCGGGGCCCGGCTGGGCGAGCGGCCCGGTGGAGGACCAGCGGTACGAGCCCGGCAGGTCGCAGGTGGACCCTCCTCCGTCGTGGTCGCCGAGGACGGCGACGTCGTCGATGCGGAAGTCGTCGGTGCCACTGGTCGTCTCGACGTACAGGGTCGCGGACTCGAGCGTCCCCGACCAGGACACGGTGGCCTCGCCGGTGAGCTCCGTCCAGCCCCACGGGTCGACGGCGCCCTGCGCGAGCGCGACGTAGTCGGTGGTGCCGCCGGCGGTGACGGCCAACGTCACCTTGCCGTCCGGGGTCCCGCTCTCCGTCCGCATCCAGGCGCTCGTGGAGTAGGTGGCGCCGTTCGACAGAGCCGCCGTCACGTCCTGGGCCGGTCCGTTCCAGGACGCGGTCCGGTCCGTGTACCGCAGCGCCTGGCTGCCCCCGTGGACGGGCCACCAGCCGGGGCTCACGGTCCCGTCCCCGAAGGACGTCCAGCCGGCCGTCCCGTTCTCCATGTCGCCGTTGGTGATCAAGTTGCCACCGTGCTGGTCGGCCACGGCGGGCGTGTCGGTGTGCGCTGCCAGCACCGGGGTCAGCGCCAGCGCGGCGGCCACCCCCAGTGCGATGCGGGCTACGGACCTCTTCATCCTTCGCTCCTGTCTCCTGGACCGGCACGCACGGCGGACGGCCGATGTCGTGCGGTCGTGGCGGGTCGAGGTGGCCGACGACGGTGTCGACCCCTGATGTGAACGCTCACATCATGACGGCGAAGGCACCGACGGGGAACGAGGTGAATCGTTTAACGTTCAATGTGAGACGCACTTTCTGTTCGGTAGTGAGCGGCCGGTTCGGCAGACATGTGTGCCGAACCGGCCGCACATGAACGAACAGAAGCGCCACGACCCGACCACCGCAGGCTCCCCGCCGGGCATATCGTGCTGGCATGGCGATTCTTCACCAGGCGACCATCGTCCCGAGCAAGCAGGAGATCCTCGGGGGGTGGCTGCCGGACCAGCCGTGGTACCCGGGCGGAGACCTGCGGCTCGTCGGCGGCCTCCGGCTCGACGACCCCGCCGGGGAGGTGGGCGTCGAGCTCCTCGTCCTGCACACCGACGACGGCACCGTCGTCCACGTCCCGTGCACCTACCGTGGCGCCGAGGCACCCGAGCTCGCCCACGCCCTGATGGGCACCGCGACGCACTCCGTGCTCGGCACCCGCTGGCTCTACGACGCCGACGCCGACCCGGTCTACCGGACGGCCGTGCGGCAGGCGATCCTCACCGGCCCCGCACAGGCCGCCGAGACCGTGCACCATCTCGACGGGACGGTCACGGAGCGCACCCCCCTGGTCCAGGCTCGGGCGATGCCCGGCACAGGATCCGACGGCGCCACGACCGTCCGGACGGTCCGCCTGCCCCACGCACCCGAGCCCGGGGTCCCCACGCTGGCGGCGACCTGGGAAGGCCAGGACGAGCCGCTGACCCTGGCCGTCCTCGTCTGACGGCAGCAGACGCGGGACGCTCTACTTCTTGCCGACGAACCAGCCGCGGACCATCTCGACGCGCTCGGCGAGCTGGTCGGCCGTGGCCAGCGGCACCTCGGGGCCCCCGCAGCGCCGTCGCAGCTCGGTGTGCACCGACCCGTGGGGTCGGCTGGACTTGCGCGCCCAGGCCGAGACCAGCTTGGACAGCTCCTTGCGCAGCGCGGCCGCCCTGCGGTGCTCCTGCTCGGACTGCTCGAGCACGGCCTCCGACGACGTCGCCCCGGCCCCGGAGCGGCCGTTGGCCTGGGCGGCCTGGTGCTGGCGCAGCAGCGTCGTGACCTGGTCGGCGTCCAGGAGCCCGGGGATCCCGAGGAAGTCCTGCTCCGCGGCGGACCCGACGTCTCCCCCCGTGCCGAACTCGCCGCCGTCGAACAGCACCCGGTCGAACGACGCCTGGGCCTCGAGCGCCTCGAACGACCCGACGAGCTCCCCCGACGCCTTCTCCTCGCGGTTGGCCGCGGCGAGGAGCGCCGCCTCCGGGTCGTACTCGATCCCCTGCTCCTCAGCGGTCTGGGGTCGGTCCAGGGCGTGGTCACGCTCGATCTCCATGCCGTTCGCGAGCTCGAGCAGCAAGGGCACGCTGGGCACGAAGACCGACGCCGTCTCCCCGCGCTTGCGGGCCCGGACGAACCGCCCCACGGCCTGGGCGAAGAACAGCGGCGTGGAGGTGCTGGTCGCGTAGACGCCGACGGCGAGCCGCGGGACGTCCACACCCTCGGAGACCATGCGCACGGCCACCATCCAGCGCTGCGTGCCCGCGGAGAACTCGTCGATGCGTGCGCTCGCGCCGTCGTCGTCGGACAGCACGACCGTCGGGCTGCTGCCCGTGATGCGGGCCAGGTGCCCCGCGTAGGCGCGGGCGTCCGTCTGGTCCGAGGCGATGACGAGCCCGCCGGCGTCGGGCACGGATCGCCGGACCTCCGTCAGGCGCTTGTCCGCCGCGGCGAGCACGGACGGGATCCACTCGCCGTTCGGGTCCAGCGCCGTGCGCCACGCCTGGGCGTGCATGTCCTTGGTCATGGCCTCACCGAGGCGGGCGCTGACCTCGTCCCCGGCACGGGTGCGCCACCGCATCTCGCCCGAGTAGGTCATGAACAGCACGGGCCGCACGACGCGGTCACGCAGCGCCTCGCCGTAGCCGTACGTGTAGTCGGCCTTCGAGCGCCGGATGCCCTCGCGGTCCGCCTCGTAGGTCACGAACGGGATGGAGGCGGTGTCGCTGCGGAACGGGGTGCCCGTCAGGGCGAGCCGCCGGGTCGCGTCCTCGAACGCGTCGCGGACGGCCTCCCCCCAGCTCAACGCGTCGCCACCGTGGTGCACCTCGTCGAGGATCACCAGGGTGCGGGCCGCCTGCGTCCGCGCACGGTGCAGCGCCGGCTTGGCCGCCACCTGCGCATAGGTGAGCGCGACGCCGTCGTAGTGGGACCCCTGCCTGCCCTGGGAGTTCTTGAACGACGGGTCGATGCGGATCCCCACCCGGGCGGCCGCGTCGGCCCACTGGTGCTTGAGGTGCTCCGTCGGCGCGACGACCGTCACCCGGCGCACGACGCCCGCCTCGAGCAGCTCGGTGGCCACCCGCAGCGCGAAGGTCGTCTTGCCGGCGCCCGGGGTGGCGACCGCCAGGAAGTCCCGCGGCGAGCGCTCGTGGTACAGGGCGAGCGCCTCGGCCTGCCAGGCGCGCAGGTTGGACGCCGTCCCCCAGGGCGCACGGCGCGGGTAGGCCGGGCTGAGGTGGGACGCCGCCGCCACCGACGGCGACTGGGGCAGCGGCTTGGGCGGCTCCGCGGCGGCTTCGAAGAGGTCGAGAGACTCCGGCTCAGGAAGCGGGGCGCTCACTTGCCGGAATCGCCGTCGTCGCCACCCTTGCCGCCGTCCTGCGGGTCGCGCAGGCCGTCGTAGATCTCCTTGCAGACAGGGCACACGGGGAACTTCGACGGGTCGCGCCCGGGGACCCAGACCTTGCCGCAGAGGGCGATGACGGGCTTGCCCGACATCGCCGACGCCATGATCTTCTCCTTGCGCACGTAGTGCGCGAACCGCTCGTGGTCGCCCGGTTCCGCGGACTGCTCACGGGTGTCCGGGCGCTCGAGGACGCTGGTACCCGAACCGGGGTCCTGCGAAGGCTGCGAGGGAGGGGTGGAGAGGGGCTCGCTCATGGGCACCATCCTACGTGCCGGACACCGCCGTCGACCCCCCGGCACCCGCCTACAGGCCCTGCCAGGCAGGCTTGGAGGCGTACGTCTGGCCGTAGTAGGCGGCGAGCTGCAGCCGGGACGCCGCGGCCTCGTCCACCAGCACCGTGGCGTGCTGGTGCCACTGCATCACGGTCGCCGGCCACATGGCCGAGACAGGCCCCTCGACCAGCTGGTGGATCGCTTCCGCCTTGTGCCTGCCGGTGGCCAGCAGCACCAGGTGCCGGGCCTCCATGATCGTGCCGAGCCCCTGCGTCAGGCAGTGCGTCGGCACCTGGTCCACGTCGTCGTCGAAGAACCGCGCGTTGTCCTCCCGCGTCTGACGGGTCAGCGTCTTGATCCGGGTGCGCGACGCCAGGGACGACCCCGGCTCGTTGAACGCGATGTGCCCGTCCGTCCCGATCCCCAGGATCTGCAGGTCCACCCCGCCCGCCGCCGCGATCGACTCCTCGTAGGCCGCGCACGCCGCCGGCAGGTCCGTCGCCGCGCCGTCCGGACCGGTGACGCGCTCGGCCGGCCAGCCCACCCGCTCGGCGATCTCCGTGGCGATGACGTTGCGGTACCGCTGGGGGTGGTCCTCGGCCAGCCCGACGTACTCGTCGAGCATGAAGCCCCGGGCCCTCTCGAACGACAGGCCCTGCTCGGCGTGACGCCGCGCGAGCTCGTCGTACACCGCCAGCGGGCTCGACCCGGTGGCGAGGCCGAGCACGGGCTCGTCCCGGCTGCGCAGCACCGCCTCGATCGCGTCGGCGGCGAGCACCGCCAGCTCCTCGGCGGGTGCGATGACGACCTCCATGGAGGTCTCCTTCCTGTTCGTGCCGTCGTCGCGTGCGACGACGAGCGGTTCAGTCGTCCTCGGCGGTGCCGTCGAGGAGAGGCGTGATCACCGCGTCGTACTGCTGGGCGAGCGCGGGTACGCTGCCGCCGCGCGCGATCTCCTTGAAGAGCTCCTCGTAGATGCCGCGCGACTCGATGTCCGCCCAGCCGGGAGCAGGCGGGGTCAGCTTCGACGCCTCGGCCGTGCGCACCAGCGTGCGGCCGAACTTGTCGCCCGTCAGCGCCTCGGCGAACGTCGAGTTCGCCGGCCCGAGGCCCGCCTCGGCGAGCATGGTCTGGTACGTCTCGGAGTAGACCACCCGCAGCAGGTCCTCGGACAGCTCGGCGTTGCGGGTCAGGGCGGAGACGGCCATGTTGGACCCGCCCGCGAAGACGGGCGCCACCCCGCCGTCGAGGCCGGGGAGCGCGAAGATCCCGAAGCGGTCGCTGTCCGCCATGCCGTCACGCACCTCCTGGTTGTTCTCGTCGCGCACGAGGTCCCCGATGGACCATCGTGCCCACGACGGCGCCATCATGCTCGCGGCGGCCGGCTGACCGGTGGCCAGGCCGTCGTTGAGGAAGTCCCAGTAGGCGACGTCCACCTCGGTGACCGGCAGGTGGGAGGCGTTCTCATAGATGTCCTGCCAGGCCTCGAGCCCCGTGATCGTGCGAGGGTCGGACAGGGTCGACACCCACGTGTCGCCCTCCTTGACGGCGAGCTCGCCACCGTGCGCGAACACCCACGAGACACCGTTGCGCCAGTCCTGGCCCCCCATCGCGAAGCCGGTCCGGTTGCCGTCCCGCAGGCGCTTGACGGTCTCGCCGAACTCGTCGAGCGTCTGCGGCACCGTCGCGCCGGCCTCCTCCCACACGTCCTTGCGGTAGAAGACGTACCGCGAGCCGAAGTAGTAGGGCAGCGCGTAGATCGTGCCGTCCACGGATCCCGCCTCGACGAACGACGGCAGCAGGTCGTCCCCGCCGAGCTCCTCGTACAGCTCCGGGGAGATCGGGCGGAACGAGCCCGCGTGGGTGAAGGTCGGCGCCTGGGTGTTGCCCAGCTCGACGACGTCCGGCGTCGCGGCCGGGTCCCCCAGGGAGGACTCCAGGTCGTCGACGAGCGTCCCCCACTCCTTCTGCTCGATCGTCAGCGTCGCCCCGGGGTTCCGCGCCTCGAAGGTCTCGACGAGGTGCTCGCGCAGGGCGTCGCCGGTGTCGTCGCCGACCAGCCACAGGACGATGTCGTCCGAGGACTCGGGCACGACCTCGGTGGGGCCGCAGGCGGACAGCACGGGCACCAGCGCGAGGGCGGCTGCCCACGCGCCGGCAGCGCGTCGTCGGATCACAGGGAGGGTCCTCTCGTCGTGACGGGCGGAGCGAGGATCACCCGCGCCGGCCCGGTGGATCGTGCATGGTTCTTCAGGCCGGGTGCGGGGCCCGCACACCCTGGCCCCGGCCGAGGACGGCGGCACCGACGGCACCGACGGCTACGCGGCCGGGGGCCAGGCGCACCCGCCCCGGCAGGTCGAGCGAGCGCAGGAACGCCGAGGCCGCCGACTCGTCGGTCAGCGCGTCGCGGACGACGTCGAGCAACGGCCGCCCGAGCTGGGAGACCCCGCCACCGAGCACCACGTGCTGGACGTCGACGGTGAGCACGAGCATCCGGACGGCGGCCGCGACGGCCCGCGCGTAGCGCTCGCGTGCCGCGAGCGCGTCGAGGTCGCCGCGGGCGGCTGCCTCGAACATCTCCACGGGGGCCGGGCGCCCCGACGCCGTCGGCCACAGCGCTGTCACCGCCGACCCCGAGGCGTACAGCTCCAGGCAGCCGCGCTGCCCGCAGGCGCACGGCGGACCGGACGGGTCGACGGGGACGTGACCGATCTCCCCTGCTGCACCGCGGCTGCCGCGGCGCAGCCGGCCGTCGAGCACGAGACCTGCGGCGAGGCCCGTCCCGAGCGCGAGGAAGGCCAGATCCGTCGGAACGCTGCGGCCCTGTTCCGCCTCGACGAGGTGGGCGGCACCGACGGCAGCGACGTTGAGGTCGTTCTCGACCTCGACGCCGACGCCGCCGAGACGTGCCGACAGGAGGGTGGCGAGCTCGAGGGGAGCGCCGTCGACGCCGACGTTCACGGCGTGCCGCACGGTGCCGGCCCCGGCGTCCACCAGGCCCGGCACACCGACGCCGACGCCGTCCACGTCGTCGAGCGGGACGCCCGCCTGGCGCACGACTCCCTGGACCGCCCGCACCGCGCCGTCGACGACCCCCACAGGGCCGCGTTCGGTGATCAGTCGCGTCTGGGCCAGCACGTCGCCGTGACCGTCGAGGAGCACGGCGAGCGTCTTGGTCCCCCCGATGTCCAGGCCCACGCTGAACCCTGACGGCACAGTCCGCACCGTCGCTCTCGCGTCGCTCACGTCAGCCCTTCACCGCGCCCGAGACGAGGCCCGACGTCATGCGGCCCTGCACGAAGAGGAAGAAGACGATGACGGGGACCGCGATGAGGGTGGAGGCCGCCATGACCTCGGCCCAGTCGATGCCGCGGTTCGCCGACGCGGACAGGAAGCTGCGCAGCCAGATGGGCAGCGTCTGGGCCGACTCCGCCGGCAGGATCACCAGCGCCGTCGTGAACTCGTTCCACGCCTGCAGGAACGCGTACACCCCGGAGGCGACCAGCCCGGGGGCCAGCAGCGGGAAGGTGATCCGGACGAAGGCCTTGGTCCGGGACAGCCCGTCGACCATCGCGGCTTCCTCCAGCTCGATCGGCACCCCCGCGACGAAGCCGCGCAGCATCCAGATCGTGAACGGCACGAGCATGGCCACGTACAGCACGGAGATCCCGACGACCTGGTTGAGCAGACCGAGGCTGGACATCATCTGGTACTGGGCGATGAACAGCCCTTCGGCCGGGAGCATCTGGATGAACAGCACGGCGAGGATGAAGCTCTTGCGCCCCCGGAACCGCCACCGGCTGATCGCCAGGGCGGCGAAGAAGGCGAACACCAGCACCAGCACCAGCGCCAGGCCGGTGACCATCAGGCTCATGCCCAGGGCGTTGAGGAACCCGGAGTCGGTCAGGACCGACCGCAGGTTGGTCAGTGTGAAGTGGACCGGCAGGAAGCTCGGGGTGGAGCTGCGCAGCACCGCGTCCGGGGTGACGGCCGAGAGCATCATCCAGTAGACGGGGAAGACCCACAGCAGGGCCAGGGCCAGGCCGAGGACGCTCAGCAGGATCTTGGCCGGGCGGACCCGACGCCCCCGGAGCCTCGGAGGTTCGTGCGCGGCGGCGACGGTCGGGCCGGCAGGGGTCAGGACGGCGCTCATGCCACGTCCTCCTTCATGAGGTAGCGCACGTACGGCGCCGAGAGCACCACGGTCAGCAGCAGCACGAAGATCGACACGGCCGCGGCCCCGCCGAAGTTCTGCTGGCCCACGCCGAGCTGGTAGATGAAGTTCCCCAGCAGGTTCGTCTCGGAGACCGGCGCACCGGCGTCCTGCAGCAGCCGGATCTGCGCGAACACCCGGAGGTCCCAGATGATCTGCAGCAGCAGCACGATCGCGATGACCGGGCGGACGAGCGGCATGATGATGAGCCACAGGATCTGGGTCGGGCCGGCACCGTCGAGGCGCGCGGCCTCGAGCACCTCCTCCGAGACCTGGGTGAGCCCGGCGTAGATGGACATCGCCACGAAGGGCACGGACATCCAGATGACGATGAACGAGGCCACCATGAAGAACTGCAGGGGCGTCTCGAGGTAGTTGTGGCCGGCCATGGACTCCCAGCCGAGCTGGACCAGCAACCAGTTGACCACCCCGGTGCGGTAGTCGAACAACCAGCGGAAGACGGTCACGGCGGCGACCAGCGGGGTCGCCCAGGCCAGGAGCAGGGTGACCTGCATGACGATGCGCACCCAGCCGTGCACGGCGCGCATGAGCACCGCGAGCCCCAGACCGATGCCGACGGTCAGCCCGGCGTTCACCAGGCAGAAGGCGATCGACCTCGCGACCACCCACCACACCTGGGAGTCGGTGAAGATCCGGGCGAAGTTGTCGAACCCGACGAATCGCGGCGGGGCGCCGAACTGCTGCATGAGGCCGTACTCCTGCAGCGAGGTGACGACCTGCCAGTAGACGGGGTACCCCAGGCCGACCAGGAGGGCCGCGAGGGCGGGGATCAGCAGGAGATAGGGGGTGGCCGGCTTGCGCCGACGGCGGATCGCGATGCCGTCCGAGGTGGCGGTCTCGCCGGTGGTCGTGGTCATGCGGTCCTCCTTCCCGGGTCATGGGGCGGGCGGGGCGGCGCCGTTCGGCAGCGCCGCCCCACCCGTCGGTTCGGTCGGTCGTGCGGTCGAGACCGTCAGCCGGCCTGGCCGTTGAGCATCGGCGTGAGCTTCTCGTCGAACTCGGCGGCGATCTCGGTCACGTCACCGCCCTCGGCGATCTTCTGGAAGAGCTCCTCGTAGACGAAGGCGCCCTCGACGGCGGCCCAGCCCGGGGCGGCCGGGGTCAGCTTGGAGGCCTCGGCCGTCGCGACCGTCACCTCGCCGAACTTGTCGGTGGCCATGGCGCTGGCGAACTCGGTGTTGGCCGGGCCGAGCCCGTTCTCCGCGAGCATCGTCTGGTACTCGTCCGAGTAGATGATGCGCAGCAGGTTCTCGGAGAGCTCCGGGTGCTGGGACTGGGCCGACACCGCCATGTTGGAGCCACCCGCGAAGACGGGGGCCAGACCGCCGTCGACGCCCGGGAGGGCGAAGATGTCGAACGTCGACTCGTCGGCCATGCCGTCGCGGACCATGTCGCCCTCGTCGTTCTCGACGAGGTCACCGATGGACCAGCGGGCCCAGCCCGGCGCCATGATCGTCGCGGCCTCGGGAGCCCCGCCGTCCTCGGCGTCGTTCATGAAGTCCCAGTAGGCGACGTCACGCTCGGTCGCGGGGAGGTTCGAGGCGCCCTCGTAGACGTCCTGCCACATCTCCAGCCCGGCCACGGTGTTCGGGTCGGACAGGGTGGAGACCCACTGGTCACCCTCCTTGACCGCCAGCTCGCCGCCGTGGGCGAAGACCCAGGAGATGCCGTTGCGCCAGTCCTGGCCGCCCATGGCGAACCCGGACAGCTCGTCGGTGGTCAGCTCGGAGACGACGTCGGTGAACTCCGCCAGGGTCTCGGGGGCCTCGACACCGGCCTCGTCCCAGATGTCCGCGCGGAAGAACATGTAGCGCGAACCGAAGTAGTACGGCAGCGCGTAGACGGTGCCGTCGACGGAGCCGGCCTCGACGAACGACGGCAGCAGGTTGTCGCCGCCGAGCTCCTCGTACAGCTCCGGGGAGATCTCCCGGAAGGCGCCGGCGTTGGTGAAGGTCGGCGACTGGGTGTTGCCGATCTCGACGACGTCCGGGGTGTTGGCGGCGTCGGGCAGCGCGGTCGTCAGCTTGGTGACGAGGTCGCCCCAGTCCTGCTCCTCGATCGAGAGGGTGGAGCCAGGGTTCTCCTCGGCGAAGGTGTCGACGAGGTAGGTGCGCAGCTCGTCGGGCGTGTCACCGCCGGCGACCCAGAGCGTGATGTCCGCCGGCTCCACCTCTGCGGAGTCGGTGTTCTCGCCGTCGGTGGACTCGGCAGGGCCGTCGTCCGTGCTGCAGGCGGCGAGGGTGAGGGCGAGCGTGATGGTCGACGCCGCAGCGACGACGGTGCGTGTTCTTCTCACTGCTTCGGTTTCCTTCCAAATTGGGGTAAGGGTCGGCCGGTGCCGGTCGGCACCGGAGGAAGTCGGTCAAGGGCAGGTCAGGGGACGGTCAGGAGACTCCGAGCTGGGCACCGAGCACGAGCACGGCAGCGCCGGCGAGCACGACGTCGTCGTCCAGCGACGCCATCCGGAGGTTGAGGCCGGCCGCGGTGGCCGGCATGGTGCGCGCCACGAGGGTCTCGTGGGCCGCGGCACGCAACGCCCCACCGAGCAGCTCCGGTGGGCCCGAGAGCAGGACCTCACCGAGGTTGAGCGCGCCGACCACGGGGGCGAGGGCCTTGCCGAGGGTGCGCCCGACGTCGGCCAGCACCGCGTCGGCCGTCGCGCGGTCGAGACCGTCGACAGCCCGGCGCAGCGCCGGCACCGACAGGACGGTCTCGAGGCACCCGGTCCGCCCGCAGGCGCACGGCAGCCCGTCGTCGACGGCGGTGACGTGCCCGAGCTCGCCGGCCGCGTCGGCAGCGCCGTGCACCCGGGCGCCGTCGACCATGACGCCCGCGCCGACACCCTGGCCCACGGTGAGCACCAGCATGGAGTCGGCGGCGCCGCCGTAGGTGTACTCGGCGAGCGCTGCGGAGTTCGCGTCGTTGGCGACGTGCACCGGCAGGCCCAGCCGGTCGGAGAGGAGTGCGGCGAGCGGCAGGTCCCGCCACTCGACGTTCGGTGCCTCGACGATGCGCCCGGCGCCGTCGACCACGCCTGGCGAGCCGACGCCCACCCCGATGACGGGACGAGTGGCCGCCGCGACGAGGCGGCGGGCGAAGCGCGCGATCAGGTCGACCAGGTCGTCGCCGCGCCGGGGGCCCACCTCGAGCGACTGCCGCACGACGGCCTCCCCCGTGAGGGTCAGCACGGCGCCGCGCAGCATGGTGTCGTCGGAGAGGTCGACCGCGACGATCTGGTAGGCGTCGGTGCGCATCCCGACGAGGATCGCCGGCTTGCCCACCCGGCGGCCCGGCTGCGTCCCGAGCTCCTCGACGAGATCCTCGGCCAGCAGGACGCCCACGAGGTCGGAGATCGTGACGCGGGTCAGACCCGTCGCCCGCGCCAGGCCGGCCCTCGACGTGGGGCCCTCGTGGAACAGGTGCTGGAGCACGAGGGAGCGGTTGTGCGCCCTCGCGTGCTCGGGCAGCACCTTGGAGGTGGCTCGCAGACCGCCGCCCAGTCCCCGTCGGCTGGTGCGCGTCGTCGTCGTGGTCATGTTTGTTAGTAGAGCGTCTTAACAGACTCCCTGTCCATCGTCCGCAGACCTTCGTTACCCGATCGTAATCATCAGGTCGGCAGCGCCCGTCCCACTGTCCGGGACGGAGGTCACGGTCACGGCACGGTCGCATCACGATCACTCTCACACCGCGCGTCTGGGCAGGTCAGCCGCCTAGAGTCGACCCCATGCCGATCCACCCCCTCACTCGTCGCGCCTCGACCGCCGTCGTCGCCGCGGTCCTCGCCCTCGGGCTCGCGGCCTGCTCCGGCTCCGGCGCGGACGACTCCGACGCCGGGTACGCCGACACGACCGCCGAGGAGTCCGCCGGTGAGGCGGCGGCCGTCGCGGACGCCACCGCCGCCGCCGAGGACGGCGGCAGCTCGTCCAGCGTGGTCGACCGGGAGGTCGTCGTCACCGGGCACGTGCGGCTGGTCTCCGAGGAGCCGACCGCCACCGCGGCCGAGCTGGTCCGCCTCGTCGAGCAGGCAGGCGGCCACGTCGAGGAACGGCACGAGAGCCCGGGCGACGGCGACTCCCCCGGCTCGGCCAGCCTGACGGTGCGGGTCCCCGCCGACCGCACGTCCAGCGCCGTCGAGGCCATCAGGGACCTGGGCACCGTCCAGGACATGGACGTGTCCAGCACCGACGTCACCAGCCAGGGACAGGACCTCGACGCCCGGATCTCGGCGCTCACCACCTCCACCGACCGGCTCACCGAGCTCCTGGCGGCGGCAGGCTCCACCGCCGACCTGCTCGAGGTCGAGCGGGAGCTCTCGCAGCGCCAGGCCGAGCTCGACTCGTTGTCCGCGCAGCGCGACGCCCTGAGCGACCAGGTCGCGATGTCCACGCTGCACGTGCAGATCGAGGCACCCGCCACCCAGATCAGCGCCCCTCGCGGCGGCTTCACCGGCGGGCTGTCCACGGGGTGGAACGCGCTCGTCGCGACCGTGGAGACCGTCGTGCTGGTCGTGGGCTTCCTGCTGCCCTGGCTCGCCCTCGCCGTCGTCGGCTACGTCGCCTACCGGCTGGTGCGTCGCCGCAAGCGGGCGTCCACCGCGCCGGGTACGGACGACACAGCTGCCGTCACCGAGCCGACGCCGGGCCCCTGAGAGACGGGCGGCAGCCTCAGTCGGTGACAGCGAAGGCGTCGATCTCCACGAGCATCTCGGGACGCGGGAGCCCGACCATCACCGTGGTGCGGCTCGGCAGGACGCCCGACGGGCAGTGCCGGGCGACGAACTCCCCGTAGGATTCGTTCATCGCCGCGAAGTCCTCGCGCGTGGTGAGGTAGACCCGCAGCATCACGACGTCGTCGAACGTCGCGCCGGCGGCCTCGACGATCGCGCGCACGTTCTCCAGCGTGCGCGTCGTCTGTGCCGCGACGTCCCCCGGGTGGAGATATTCCCCCGACGCCGGGTCCACCGGCCCCTGCCCGGAGACCTGGACGAACGGCCCCCGGCGCACCCCCTGGTGGAAGGTGTGCGCCGGTGCGGGCGCCTGCGAGGTCGACACGGCGGTCTTGGTCATGGTTCCTCCGAGAACTCGAACGTCAGGACGCCGGTGACCTGGTCACCGTCGGTGAGCAGTCCTGTGCGGTACTTGTCGAACGTGGTGCACGGGTGCGAGACACCGAAACCGACCACGTCCCCCGGGGACAGGTCGTCGTCGGGCACCCGCAGGTAGGCGTGCTGGTCGTCCAGAGCGGTCACCCGGGCGTCCACGGCGCGCGGACGGTCCAACCGTCCCTCGTGGTCGGTGCTGCGCGCGACCAGCGGTGTCGGCAGGTGCAGGTCGAACGAGACGTCGCGCCGTCCGAGGCCGCACACGGCCAGACCGTGCTCCGGTGCGGACAGCACCGCCGCCCACACGGTGATCGCCGGGCGCAGCGGCGCGACCCCCAGCCGCGTCCACGGGTCGGCGTGCGCGTAGTGGCCCTGGTCGTGCGCCACGTAGGCGCCCGACCGCACGACCACCCGCGCGCCGCGGAGCGCGGTGAGCCGGCGCACGACCACGTCGGCGAAGGCGCTGCCACCGGCCGACAGGACCACGGGGCCCTCGACGAGGTGCTCGACGGCAGCACCGGCGTCGCCCAGCGACGCGCACCAGCGCGCCACCGCGTCCAGCTCCGCGGTGCTGGTCCCGGAGGCGACCGGACCCTCGTAGCCGCTGACACCCACCACCCGCAGGCCCGCGTCGGCGACCGCGGCGGCGAGCACCGCCACCCCCTCGACGGTCCGGACGCCGGTGCGGCCGCCGTCGACGCCGAGCTCGACGAGCACGCCGAGCCTGCGGTGGGCCACGCCGTCGAACGCGCGACGGAGCACCTCGACGCCGTGGGCGGAGTCCACGCAGACCCACACCTCCTCGGCCGCCCCCTCATCGAGCGCGACCCGCAGCCGGGCCGCGTCCCGCGGGTCGACGAGCTCGTTGGCGAGCAGCAACCGTCGTGCCGTGCCCCAGCGCAGGACCGTGCGGAGCTGGCCGGGGGTCGCGACCGTGGCCCCCCAGGCACCCGCCGCGCCCTGCTGCTCCCACAGCTCGCGCGACATGTGCGTCTTGACGTGCGGTGCGTGCTCGACGCCCGCGACCGCCAGCGCCGCGGACACGGTGGCGACGTTGTGCTCGACGGCGGCGCGGTCAAGCGTGAGCAACGGCCAGGTCCGGCCGGGGTCGTCGATCCTCATGGCGTGCTCCTGTCGTGGTCGGCGCGGTCCGTCCGGGGCTTGGTCGCGGCCCGCAGGCCGCGTCCCGGCCGCGCCCGGGTCAGCTCGCCGTCCGTGAGCACCCGCCGGCCGGCGACGAGGACGTCGTCGATGCCGACGGCGAGGGCGCGAGGGTCGTCGTAGGTCGCCCGGTCGGCCACCGCCTCCGGGTCGACCAGCACCAGGTCGGCGACGGCGCCCGCGCTGACGCTGCCACGCCCGGCCAGGGCGAACCGGCGTGCGGCCCGCGCCGAGAGGTGCTCGGCGGCGTCGTGCCACGTCCAGTCCCCCGTGGCGCGCACCTGCTCGGCCAGCAGCCGGGCGAAGGCACCCCACCCGCGCGGGTGCGGTCGGCCGTGCGCCGTCGCCGCTCCGACGGGCTGGTAGATCGCGTCCGAGCCGGCGAGGTGGCCGGGGTGGTTCGCGAGGGTCCGGAGCGCCGCGGCCGTGCCGGTGGGTGGCTGCGCGAAGACACAGCTGGCCCGCAGCCGGGAGGCACGCAGGACACGCAGGGCCGCGACCGACGGCGGCACGCCCCAGTCCGCGGCCACGTCGGTCAGGGCCCGGCCCGCCACGTCACCCTCGTGCGGATCCAGGCCGGGCACCCAGGCCAGCGTCACCCGTGGCCACAGGTCGTGCAGGCCCTCGAGGTGGTCACGCAGCCGTCGGGCGCTCGCCGGGGCGTCCAGGGCCGCGACCGTGGCGTCGGGGTCGGCGAGGGGCAGCCACGTGGGCAGCGCGACCATCGCCAGGAGGGAGCAGCCCCGCAGGTACGGGTAGGAGTCGAAGGTGACGTCGACGCCGTCGAGGACCGCGAGGATCGGCTCCGCCGGCCCGTGCAGGTGCGACACGTGCGTGGCAGCCCCGGTGGCTGCCGCCAGGTCGAGCAGCTCGGCGAGGGCGGGGCCGGCCCGGTCCTCGTATCCGCGCATGTGCGACACGTGCGGCAGCCCGTGCTCGGCCGCCACGGCGACGACCGCGCGCAGCTCGTCGTCGCGAGCCCAGGCCGCCGGGACGTACTCCAGGCCGGTCGACAGACCGACGGCACCGTCCGCGAAGCCCTGCCGGGCCATCGCGACCATGCGCGAGATCTCCCCGGGTGTGGCCGCGCGCGGGTCGGTGCCGACGACGGTCCGGCGCAGCGTGCCGTGCGGCACGAGCGCCGCGACGTTGACCGGTGTCGCGCCGTCGTAGGTGGCCAGCAGCCCGGCGAGGCTCCCACCGCCGAAGCCCGGGTGGTCCCCGTCGATCCCGGCGAAGTAGTCGGCGGCCCAGGCGGCACCCGCGTCGTCGGACGGCGCGAACCCGACCCCGTCGGCCCCGGTGACGATCGCCGTGACGCCCTGGCGCAGCAGCGCGTGCTGCACGCCCGGGTCGAACACGGCGCCGCCGCCGTGGACGTGGGCGTCGACGAACCCGGGCAGCACGAGCCGGCCCTCGGCGTCGAGCACCCGCTCACCGTGCCGCCGCCCGGCGCGTTCGACGGCACGCACCCGACCGCCGTCGAGCAGCACGTCCTGCGGAGCCGTGAGGCTGCCGTCCGGCCGGGGCAGCACCGCCCCGCGCACGACGTCGACGGACCATCGGTTCATGCCGCGCCCCCGGGGGTGGCCGCCTGCTCCGGCTCGGCCCCGTCACGCCCGGCGACCCATCCGCCGAGACCGTCCCAGCCCGCGACGGCGCGCTCGGCGGCCAGGTCGCGCGGCCGCCCCTCGACGCCGGGCCGCTGCTGCCACGGGTGCGGGCCGCCCGGGGGGCGGAACTCGACCCCGGCCGCGGCGAGCCGTGGCAGGTGGGCGTCGTGCAGGCGCTCCAGGAACGCCGCGGAAGCCGTCCCGCCGAGGCCGCGCGGGGTGGGGTCGGTGGTCCAGACGGCCTCGGCGAAGGCCGCCAGCCGGGGGAACGCGGCGTAGTCGACGCGCCGCGCGGAGTCCAGGTGCTCGGTCCACACCTGGGCCTGGGCGCCCAGCAGCCGTCCCGGCAGAACCGCCGGCAGGTCGGGGCGCGCGGCCCGCGCGGCCCGTGGCATCACCTCGAAGGCGTAGACGTCGGCGGTGGTGCGCACGAACCCGACGGGCACGGGCTCGTCCGGTCCATCGGCGGCACGGTGGTCGAGGTACACCTCCTGCTCGGGCGCCAGGACGACGTCGTGCCCCGCGGCGAGCGCGTCCAGGGCGACGGTGTGACCACGCCAGGCGAGGACGACGGCATCCTGGGGCAGGTCCGGGCCGAAGGCCTCGTCCCACACGAGGGCGCGGCGTCCCCGGGTGCGCAGGTGGTCGGCGAGGCGGGCGAGGAACCAGCCGTGCAGCCGCGCGACGTCCGGGGCGCCGTCGGTCGTCAGGCCCAGTGCCGCGGCCCGCTCCACGATGTCGGGGCGCCCCTGCCAGGTGGTGGTCGGCACCTCGTCGCCGCCGAGCGCGACGAACGGCGCATCGAAGACCTGGCAGACCTCGTCCAGGACGTCCCGGAAGAAGGCCAGGGTCGTCTCGGACGGGTCGAGCACGTCCTCGCTGATGCCCCACGAGGTCCAGACCTCGTGCGCGCCCGGGCGCGCAGCGAGCTCGGGATAGGCCGCGAGCGCCGCCTGGACGTGCCCCGGCACGTCGATCTCGGGCACGACCATCATCCCGCGCTCGCGCGCGTAGGCGACGACCTCGCGCAGGTCGTCGGCACTGTAGTACCCGCCGTGCGGCCGGCCGTCAGGGGCGCCGCTGCGCCCGACGGTGGTCTCGCGGCGCCAGCCGCCGACCTGGGTCAGCCGGGGGTAGCGCTGGATCTCGACCCGCCAGCCCTGGTCGTCGGTGAGATGGAGCTGCAGCACGTTGAGGTGGTGGGCTGCCGCGAGGTCGACGAACCGCAGCAGGTCCGCCTTCGGCAGGAAGTGCCGGGCGACGTCCAGCATCACCCCGCGCCAGTGGTGCTGCGGCGCGTCGGCGACGCGCAGGGCCGGCAGCACGAGCGGAGCGCCCCCGGCGCGTCGGAAGGCGGCGGCGCCGGCGAGCTGACGCAGCGTCTGGGCGGCGGCGAACGCTCCGGGCAGGTCGGCGGCCGCCACACGCACGACGGCCGGGTCGACGTCGAGCGTGTACGCCCCCCGGGCGAGACCGTCGTCGACGTCGAAGCGCACCGTGGCGGCTGTGTCCGGCGAGCCGGCGTCCGCCGCGTGCGTCGGGTCGTGCGCCACGAGGTCGATCCCGCTGCTCTCCTCGGTGGTGCGGCGCCACCACCGTGCCGCGGGGGCGAGCAGCGGGTGCGCCTGCACGCGGGCACCGTGGACGAGGCGGTGCTCGCCGGGGGCGAGGGTGGCGGTACGGGGGGCGGGGACGGTGGGGACCGGCGTCGTCGGCGGTGTGGCGTGAGGCACACCACCCACCCTAGCCAATTGGACAGGTTTCCTGACAATCAGTCTCTGTCGACCGGTCCCTCGCCGTTGTCGCCGTCCTCGACCGGCACCAGGGGCTCGTCGCTGCTCTCCCGCGCACGACCCTGTCCCGCCACCTTGGGGCGACCACGCGCCGCGCGGTCCCGCTTCTCGAGGACGCCCGCGAACTGCGCCTCGATGGCTGCGCGCCGCTCGGTGCTCAGGGCCTTGATCAGGCTGAACATCATGAGGAACACGAGGACGAAGATGGGCAGGCCGATCACGGTGATCACCTGTTGCAACGCGCCGATCCCGTCGGCGTTGGTCAGACCGCCCAGGATGATCAGCGAGGCCGCCAGGGCGCCCTCGCTCACACCCCAGAAGACCCGCTGGCGCGTGGGGCCGGAGTCGGGGGTCCCCACGCAGAGCATGTCGATGACCAGCGAGGCCGAGTCGGACGACGTCGCGAAGAACAGCGCGACCACCACGACGGCGATCCCCGAGACGAGGGTCGCCGCCGGGTAGTTCTCGAAGAACGTGAACATGGCCAGGGCGACGTCCACGGAGACCGCCTCGGAGATCGGGCCACCGGTGCCGTCGATGCCGTCGAGCTCCATGGCCGACCAGCCGAAGACGACGAACCACACGGCCGTGAACAACGACGGCGCGATGAGCACCCCGCCGACGAACTGCCGGATCGTCCGGCCGCGGGAGATCCGGGCCAGGAACACGCCCATGAAGGGAGCCCACGTGACCGTCCAGGCCCAGTAGAAGACCGTCCAGCCGCCCTGCCAGCCCCAGCCGTCCGTCTTCGTGAACGGAGACATGGCGTCGTTCCAGAACGCCAGGCCCACCAGGTCCTGCAGGTAGACACCCATGCTCTGCGGGATCTGCCGCAGCAGAAAGACGGTGTCGCCGGAGACGAGCACGAAGATCATCAGGCCGACGGCCATGAGGATGTTGAGGTTCGACAGGCGCTTCACGCCCTTGTCGAGCCCGGCCACGATCGACGCGACCGCCACGATCGTGAGCACCGTGATCACACCGACCTGCAACCACATGCCGTTGTCGACGTCGGGGAAGAGCGCACCGATGCCGGCCCCGATCTGTGACGTGCCCAGGCCCAGCGACACCGCGATGCCGAAGAGCGTCCCGAGCACGGCGAAGATGTCGATCGTGCGGCCGATCGGCCCGTAGATCCGCTCCTTGAGGAACGGGTAGAAGACCGAGCTCACCCGCAGCGGCAGCTTGTGCCGGTAGACGAAGTACCCGAACGCGAGCCCGGGCAGCGTGAAGATCGCCCAGGTGTGCAGGCTCAGGTGGTAGAGCGAGATCGACATCGCGTTCTCGGCCGCCTCGCTGGAGTACGGCTGGACGTCGGCCAGCGGTGGCTCCGCGAAGTGCGAGATCGGCTCAGCCACGCCCCAGAACATCAGGACGGTCCCGATCCCGCCGGCGAAGAGCATCGCGAACCACGACAGGTTGCTGTACTCCGGGCGGGAGTCGTCCGGCCCGAGCCGCAGGTGGCCGTAGCGGCTCAGCGCGACGTAGGCGAGGAAGAGCAGCCAGACGGTCACGCCGAGGATGAAGAACCATCCGAGGTTGGTGACGATCCACTCGCGCCCCTGCCCGAAGGCGTTGCCGATCGGCGTCGGGAAGACGAGCAGCAGGACCAGGAAGACGACCATGAGCGCGGCCGAGACGAAGAAGATGATCGGGTCGGTCCGTAGCCCCATCCGCCTGGCGACGACGTCGAGCTTTCCCTCGGCCATGGCTACCTCTCTCCGGTGACGGTCGGCACCCCCACCATGACGACGTGAGCACTCAGTGTCCAGCATTCACAGGATCTCCGCGCGTCGCGCGGTGACCGCGGGTGGCGCTCAGCCGCGCGAGGCGCCCTTGGTCCGGGTCGTCGCGCCGGCGGACGCCGGGTCCTCGGGCCACGGGTGCTTGGGGTACCGCCCACGCAGCTCGGCCCGCACCTGCGGGTAGCCGGTGCGCCAGAAGCCCGCGAGGTCGGCGGTGACGGCGGCGGTCCGGCGCGCCGGCGAGAGCAGCTCCAGGACCAGCGGCACCCTGCCACCGGCCAGGGCGGGTGCTCCCTGCCAGCCGAAGACCTCCTGGACCCGGACGGCCAGGACCGGCCGAGCCGGGTCGGAGTAGTCCACGCGCAGGGCCGAGCCGGTGGGGACGGTGACCCGCTCGGGGGCCAGCACGTCGAGACGGGCAGCCTCGGGCCACGGGAGCAGCCTGCGCAGCGCCGTCGTCGTGTCCAGGCGGCGCAGGTCCCGGCCGGTGCGGACGCCGTCGAGGTCCGGCCCGAGCCATGCCGGCACGCACTCCTCCAGCGCTTCGTCGGACACGTCCGGCCACGGTTCGCCCAGCGCGGCGTGCAGGAAGGCCAGCCGACGACGCAGCGAGACCGCCGCCGGTGGCCACGGCACCAGGTCGAGCCCTTCGGCGCGCAGGCCCTGGCGGACGGCGGCCGCGACCAGGTCGGACGGCGGGCGGCTCAACGGTTCCGCAGACAGCTCGATCGCCCCCAGCCGCACCACTCTGCGCGACACCAGCCGGCCGTCCCGCCAGGCGACGTCCTCCACGGTCTCCACCAACCTTGCGCCCGCCTCACGGGCGGTGGCCTCGTCGATCGGCACCGCCGACCGGACGACGGCGTCGGGCTGCCCGGGCGACCGGGTCGCGTCCGCGACGGCGAGCCACTCGCTGCCGGCCAGGGCGCCCCCCGCCAGGCGCGCGCCCGCTCCCCCCGCCATGAGGTAGCGGTCGGTGCCCGGCCGTCGACGGGCGATGCGGTCAGGATGGGCCAACGCCGTCACGGTCCCGACGGCGAGATCGAGGCTCATCACGGGCATCCCGGACGAGGTGGCGGCCCGGTCGTCCCGCGCGACCCGGCTCGACGGCGCGACCCGGCTCGACGGCGCGACGACCCGCTCCCAGCGGTCCGCCTCGCGCCGCCAGGCGCTGCCCCGCCCCGGGGCGGAACGCTGGCGTCGCAGCGCCGCCGCCAGGTCGACGTCGCTCGGGCCGCCGTCGGTCGCGAGCAGTGCGACGGTCTCGGCAGCGACGCGGGGACCGACGGTCTCCGCTCCGTCCAGGAGCGCCCGGGCCAGACGCGGGTCGGTCCCGACCGCCGCGATCGCCCGGCCCCGCGCCGTGACCGTACCGTCGGACGACAGGGCGCCGAGCTCACCGAGCACGGCCCGGGCAGCCGCGGCAGCCGCCGGCGGGGGCGGGTCCAGCAGGTCCAGCCCTCTGCCGCCCGGCGCGCCCCACAGGGCGAGCTCGAGCATCGGGCCGGTCAGGTCGGCGGTGAGGATCTCGGGCCGGGGGTGGCGCGCCAGCCCGGCGTGCTCCGCCGCGGACCAGCACCGGTACACCGTCCCGGGGCCCTGACGCCCGGCCCGACCGGCGCGCTGCTCGGCGGCGGCCTGGCTCACGCTGCACGTGACGAGTCCGGCCAGACCCCGGTGGTGGTCCGTCCGGGGCTCGCGGGCCAGGCCCGCGTCCACCACGACGCGGACACCCGGGACGGTGAGCGAGGACTCCGCGACCGCCGTCGAGACGACGACGCGGCGGTTCTCCGTCGGCCGCAGGGCGCGGTCCTGCTCGGCGCCGGGCAGCCGTCCGTGCAGCGGCAGCACGTCGACCCCGGCCCAGGCGGAACGGGCGCGGCGCACCACGTCGTCGACCTCCCGGGCGCCCGGCAGGAAGACCAGGACGTCGCCGGACTGTTCCTGCAGCGCTCGCCCCAGGACGTCGGTGACATGACCGAGGAACTCACGGCTGGTGCCCGACGGCGTCAGTCGCGGTGCCGTGCGCGGCCCCGGGCACCAGACGGTCGAGACCGGGTGCAGCGCTCCCGGCACGGTGACCACGGACGTCCCGGCGCCGAGCAGGCCGGCGACGCGGTCCGCCTCGAGGGTGGCGGACATGGCCACGACCACGAGGTCCTCGCGCAGCGCGGCGCGCACCTCGGTCAGCACGGCGAGCAGGAGGTCGCCGTCGACCTGCCGCTCGTGGATCTCGTCGAGCACGACGGCGCTGACCCCGGGGAGCTCCGGGTCGCGCTGCAGGCGGCGCAGCAGGGTGCCGGCGGTGACGAACTCCACGAGAGTCCCCGGGCCTGCCTGCCGGTCACCGCGCACCGAGAAGCCGGCCGTCCGGCCGACGGGCTCACCGAGGAGCCCCGCGAGCCGGCGAGCACCGGCGCGAGCGGCGATCCGGCGTGGTTGGGTGACGACCACCCGGCCACCCAGGGCGACGGCGAGCGAGGGCGGGACCAGGGTCGTCTTCCCGCTCCCCGGCGGGGACTGCAGCACCGCCGTCCCGGAGGCCCGCACCGCCGCCTGGAGCTCGTCGAGGCCGCTGGTGACCGGGAGCGCCGGAGGGGCGGCGAGGAGATCGACGAGTGCGGTCACGGACATGAGCCCAGTGTGCCGCGCCCGGCACCCGCGGCTCGACCCCGGCTCGACGCGGTCCACGCGTCCTGCGCGCACCTGCCGGGAACGACGACAAGGCCCGGGCCCTGCCAGCTGCTGGCAGGGTCCGGGCCTTGTGCACGGGGTGGAGCTGCCGGGAATCGAACCCGGGTCCGGTGACGCTGTTCCAGGACTTCTCCGGGCGCAGTCTGCTGTGCTTTTCTCAGCCCCCACACTCACGCAGACAAGGTGTGGACGGGCTCAGTCGCCTGAGAGTCCCCGCAGTCCCGACGACGAGGACTGCGAGCAGTGGCTCTCTAGATGACGTGAGCGACCGGGTCGAGAGCGAACCCCGGGCTCACGGACTTCGAGGCTCGCTCAGGCGGCGAGGGCGAAGTCGGTGCGCTTGTTATCGGCACCTATTGGTTTGCAGGCATCGTTCACGAGATGAGCCTGCCTCCTCGGCCCGCTTCTCCTGGAATCACGACCACCGTCGAAACCGATCAGCCCCTGTGGTGTTGTCAAGCACCGACCCTGGGGCCGGTCGTTCCATCGTAGTGCACCAACAGCGGTGACCGCACGGATAATTCCCCGCCGGGCCGCCGTGGCGCCGGTCACCGATCGAGGGCGCCGCGGTACGCCTCGGTCGCAGCGCGCAGGTAGACCTCCAGCCCCTCCCGCTGCGCGTCCGTCAGCCCGGCGACGGCCGCCCCGATGGGTTCCTGCACGCGCGCGAGGAGGTCGAGCAGCCCGTCGGGCAGCAGGCCGGTGTGCCGGACGAGGATCCGACGCCGGTCGTCCGGGTCGGCCGCCCGCTCGGCGATGCCGGCCGCGATCAGCCGATCGACCGCGCGGGTCGTCGCGCTGGGCGACAACCGGAGCATCCGCCCCAGCTCTCCGGACGTCATCGGCCCCTCGGAGTCGAGCAGGCTCGCCGCCTGATAGTCGGTCGCGCCCAGGCCGCCGGCGTCGGCAGCCGCCAGGTGGAAGCGCACCACGGCGGCGAGGTAGCGGCGGTAGGCGGTGGTGAGGTCCACGGTTGCTCCTTAGTTGCACACGTGCAATAGTTGCATGCACACACTCATTATCTCATGAACCCCGGAGGACAACGATGACCACGCAGACCGCCCCGTTCGACGCCGCCGCCGACACCGGCTCCGACACCGGGACCGACTTCACGACAGGCCCCCGACGGTTCCGGTGGTGGTGGGTGGCCGCCGGTGCGGCAACCGCCGTCACCCTCGCTGCCGTGGGCGGCACCGTCTACCTGCACGGCACGAGCGGGGTCGCCGCCGGCGGGGTCGCCGACTGCGCCGACGCACCGGTGAGCGGCACCGGCGACCCCGACGCGGCCGCCGACGTCTGCGCCGTCGTCGAAGGGCTCGAAGCGTCCTGGGCCGCCCACGACGCCGAGGCCTACGGTGCCGCCTTCACGGCGGACGCGACCTACACCACGTTCGCCGGGACGCACTACGTCGGACGCCAGGACATCGTCGACAGCCACGCCGCCCTGTTCGAGGACGTGCTGGAGGGCACCCGCCTGGACAGCTCCTACCTCGCCCTGCGCTTCCTCACGCACGACGTCGCCGTCCTGACCGTCCGCGGCGACACCTACGAGGGGGACACCCCCGGCACCCCGACCAAGGTCCAGACGTACACGCTCGTGCGTGCCGACGGAGACGGGAGCTGGTCCGTCGCCGCGTTCCAGAACACCCAGCGCAAGGCCCTCATGGAACGCGTCCAGTTCCTGTGGATGCCCGGCACCGTGCCGGCGGCCGAACGCTGAGCGGGCACCGCCGTCGTGCACGCTGCGTGCGCGGCGACGGCCCGGCTCAGCCCAGGAGCTCCTTGTGGCGGATGGCCCGCCGCGCCTCGCGCATGTCCTGCTGCTCACGCAGGGTCTGGCGCTTGTCGTACTCCTTCTTGCCTCGGGCCAGCGCGATCTCCACCTTGGCCCGGCCGTCGAGGAAGTACAGCCGCAGCGGCACGATCGTGTGCCCCTTCTCCCGGGACTTCACCCCGAGGCGGTCGATCTCCTCGCGGTGCAGCAGCAGCTTGCGCTTGCGCTTCGGGGCGTGGTTGTTCCACGTGCCCTGGAAGTACTCAGGGATATGGACGTTCTCGAGCCAGGCCTCGTCGTGGTCGATCGCGACATAGCCGTCCACCAGCGACGCCCGGCCCATGCGCAACGCCTTGACCTCGGTCCCGGACAGCACGATCCCGGCCTCGAAGACGTCCTCGATCGTGAAGTCGTGGCGCGCCTTCTTGTTGTTCGCCACGACCTGGCGCGGGTCGTCCTGCTTCTTCTTGGCACCCTTGGCCTTGTTGGACATGGCTCTCCCTCCCTGCTCTGCGGGCTACAACGTTCGTGCGTCAGCGACATTCCAGGATACGCGGCCGACGGCGCCGGTCCAGCGAATAGTCACGCCCGCCTCAGTTGAGCCAGCCGCCCATCGGGTCCACCGTGCGACCGTTGACGAACACCTCGAAGTGCAGGTGGCACGCCGTCGAGCTGCCCGAGCTGCCCGAGTAGCCGATGATCTCGCCCTTCGAGACCTTCTGGCCCACGCTGACGACGTCGCGCGACAGGTGCAGGTACCGGCTCATGACGTTGTCGCCCTTGTGCCGCCCGTGGTTGATGAGCACGTTGTTGCCCGGACCGCTGCCGTAGTACGCCTGCTCGACGTAACCGCTCTGCGCCGAGTAGATGGGGGTGCCGCAGTAGGAACGGATGTCCGTCCCGGCGTGCAGCCGCCACGCGTTGTAGATCGGGTGGAAGCGTTGGCCGTACGAGCTCGTGACCACCCGGTAGTTCGTCGGCCAGCCGAGGAACGGACCCGACACGGAGCCGCCGCCCCCTCCACCGCCGCCACCACCGCCGGAGCTGGAGCCGCCACCGCCACCGCCGCCGGAGCCCCCACCGGAGCCACCGGAGCTGGAGCCGCCACCGCCACCGCCACCGCCGCCGCCGGAGCCGCCGGAGCCGGAGCCGCCGCCCCCTCCGCCGCCACGGGAGCTCTCGCGCTCAGCCGCCTCACGCTGCGCCTGCCGCTCGGCCTCGCGCTTCTGCTCGGCCTCGCGTTGCCTGCGCTCCTCGGCCTCGCGCTGCTTGCGCTCCTCCTCGAGGCGCCGGTCGCGCTCCTCCTGCTTGACGATGATCTCCTGGATCTCGTCCTGGAGGGTCGCGCGCTGGGCCTCGTTCTCCTCGAGCTCGGCGACGGTCTCGTCGCGTCGCTCCTCGATGGTGGCCTTGAGCTGTTCCTGCTCCGCGATGAGCTGTTCGACCTCGGCCTTGCGCTCGACGGCGGCCTGCTCGGCCTCCTGGGCGACGACGACGTTCGCGTCGGCCTCGGCCTTGAGCTCGGCGATGGTCTCGCGGATCGCGACGAGCCGGGCCTCCTGGTTGCGCGCCACCGTCTCTGCCTCCTGCAGCTCGGCGACAGCACGTGACTGGCTCCGGGCGGCCGAGGAGTTGACGGCCATGTCCTCGAGGAACTCGCGGGTCGACTGCGCGCCGGTGACCAGACCGAGCGCGCTGACGTCGTCGCCCCGCCGGTACGCCTCACGAGCCATGGCCACGACGTCGGAGCGCGCGGCCTCGGCCTGCCCCTCGCCGTCGGCGATCTCGGTCGAGATCCTGGTCTCCTCGTCCTCCGCGTCCGCGAGGCGCGTGGCGAGGACCTCCGCCTTGCGACGCGCCTCGGCCAACGCGGCCTGCGCCTCGGCGAGCTCGGCCTGCGCGACCGGCAGCCGGGCCTCGACGGCGTTGAGATCGAGCACGGCCTGAGCGAAGTCGGCGTTGGTGTCCTCCAGCGCGAGCTCGAGCTCCTCCCGCTCCGCGTCCTTCTCACGCTTCTCCCGCTCGGCGGCGGCGCGCTGGTCGTCGATCTCGTCGGCCAGCGCGGGCGCCGACGGCCCCAGCACGAGCAGGCCGACGACGGCGGCGCCGACGATCCGGCGCAGGCGGGACACAGGACGCTGACTCACGGGATCACACCCTCGTGTATCGGTGCAGGGTGACGACGGAGGACACGACGGCGAGCGCCACGGCGACGCCGAGCAGCAGCGGGGCGATGGCGAGCACGTCGGCAGTCGTGACGTAGTTGACCCAGTCGACGGACTGGGCGAGCCAGTCGACCACCAGGTACTGCACGGCGAGCCACAGCCCGCCCACCGCCAGGACGGCTCCCACGAGCGCGGCGATCGCCCCCTCCAGCATGAAGGGGAGCTGCACGAAGAGGTTCGAGGCACCCACGAGACGCATGATGCCTGTTTCTCGCCGTCTCGACACGGCGGAGAGGCGGATCGTGGTGGTGATGAGCAGCGCGGCGGCGAGCAGCATGACGGCCGCCAGCCCGACGGCGACCAGCGAGGCCCGGTTCAGGGCGAGGAAGAGCGGCTCGAAGGCGGCCCGCTGGTCCTCGATCACCTCGACGCCGTCCCGACCTCCCAGCACGTCGTCCACGACCTGGTACTGCTCGGGGTCGGCCAGCTGGAGGCGGTAGGACGCCTGCATGTCCTCCTCGGTGAGCTGGGTGCCCTGGTACCCGTCGGGGTAGCGCGCGCTGAAGGCCTCGAAGGCCTCGGTCTTCGACTCGAAGTACGTGGTCGCCACGAGGTCGCCGAGCTCGGTGTCGATGGCGCGCTCGACCGCCTCGATCTGCGCCTCGGTCGCTTCCCCCTCCGCACAGGTGGGGACGGTGGAACCGTCGGGACAGAGGAACACGGAGACCTCGACGAGGTCGTACCAGTCCCCCTTGAGCTTGGTGACCTGGGTCTGCAGCAGCGCGGCCGCTCCCACGAAAATCAGGGACACGAACGTCACAAGGATGACCGACACCACCATGGTGGCGTTGCGGCGCAGCCCTTGGAGGACCTCGACGAGGATGAACTGCAGGCGCACCGCTCAGGCCTCCTCGACGCCGGCACGGGACATCGCGCGTCGGGACCGTGTCCCCACGCCAGGGGGATCGGCCACGTCGGCGTCGTCCTGGGCGCCGTCGTGATCGAAGGCACCCTGCTCGAGGGCGGCCTCCGCGGCCCGCTCCGCCGCGAGGTCGCCCGGTTCGGGCTGGACGACGATGCGCGGGTTCGGCACGCTGGGCCGCGGCACCCCACGACCCGGGGCGTCGAGCACGGGCGCCGGACCGACGAGCGGCAGGATGTCCTCGCGGCGGCCGTACTGCGCATCTGCCTCGTCGCGCACCACCCGGCCGGTGGACAGCTCCACCACGCGGCGGCGCATCTCGTTGACGATCTCGTCGTCGTGCGTCGCCATCACCACGGTGGTGCCGGTGCTGTTGATGCGGTCAAGCAGGCGCATGATGCCGAGCGACGTGGTCGGGTCGAGGTTTCCGGTGGGCTCGTCGGCGAGCAGGATCTGCGGCCGGTTGACGAACGCCCGGGCGATGGCGACCCGCTGCTGCTCGCCGCCGGACAGCTCGTGCGGGCGGCGCTTCTCCTTGCCGTCGAGCCCGACCCACTCCAGGACCTCCGGCACCGTGGTGCGGATGGTGTGACGAGGCCGGCCGATGACCTGCAGCGCGAAGGCGACGTTCTCGTAGACGTTCTTGTTCGGGAGCAGCCGGAAGTCCTGGAAGACCATGCCGATCCCGCGGCGCAACGACGGCACCTTCCAGGCCGAGAGCCGGGTCAGGTCACGACCGGCGACGTAGACCCGCCCGCCGGTCGGGCGCTCCTCGCGCAGGACGAGCCGCAGGAACGTCGACTTGCCCGAGCCGGACGCCCCGACGAGGAACACGAACTCGCCGCGCTCGATGTCGACGTCGACGTCGTCGAGCGCGGGTCGTGCCCCGCGGGCGTAGACCTTCGAGACGTTCTCGAACCGGATCACTGCGTGCCCCTCCCCCGTGCGGGCACCAACCGTCTGCGGTGCTCGCCGGATCGAGCGTCGCACGGTGATGACGGTCGCCCGCCGGACGACACGCCGGAGCACCCTGGGTCGACCTGTTGCTTCACGCAACTACGACGATCGGCAAGAAATGGACGGTCTGTGACCTACCGGACATCCTGTCCGGCCGGCGCAGCAGCGCCGGGCAGCGGTCGGGTCAGCTCTCGCCGCCCGAGCGGCGCCAGCGGATCCCGGCCTCGATGAACTCGTCGATCGCGCCGTCGAACACGTTCTGGGTGTTGCCCGACTCGTGCTCGGTGCGCAGGTCCTTGACCATCTGGTACGGGTGCAGCACGTAGGAGCGCATCTGGTCGCCCCAGGACGCCTTGATGTCCCCGGCCATCTCCTTCTTCTTCGCCGCCTCCTCCGCCTGGCGGAGGAGCAGCAGGCGCGACTGCATGACGCGCAGGGCGGCGGCGCGGTTCTGGATCTGCGACTTCTCGTTCTGCATCGACACGACCGTGCCCGTGGGGATGTGCGTCATGCGCACCGCGGAGTCGGTGGTGTTCACCGACTGGCCGCCCGGGCCCGAGGAGCGGAACACGTCGATCTTGAGCTCGTTCTCCGGGATCTCGATCGAGTCGGTCTGCTCGATGAGCGGGATCACCTCGACCGCGGCGAACGACGTCTGCCGGCGGCCCTGGTTGTCGAACGGCGAGATGCGCACCAGGCGGTGGGTCCCGGCCTCGACCGACAGGTGACCGAAGGCGTAGGGCACGTCGACCTCGAACGTCGCCGACTTCAGGCCGGCCTCCTCGGCGTAGGAGGTGTCCATGACCTTGGTCGGGTAGCCGTGACGCTCGGCCCAGCGCAGGTACATCCGCATGAGCATCTCGGCGAAGTCCGCGGCGTCGACCCCGCCGGCACCCGCGCGGATCGTCACGACGGCGGCCCGGGCGTCGTACTCCCCGTTGAGCAGGGTACGGACCTCGAGCGAGCGGAGATCCTTGCGGATCTTGGCCAGCTCGGCCTCGGCCTCCTCCAGGGAGTCGGCGTCCTCCATCTCGTTGCCCAGCTCGACCAGCGTCTCGACGTCGTCGATCCGGCTGCCGAACCGCTTGACCCGCTCGAGCTCGCTCTGCGCGTGGGACAGCGCCGAGGTGACCTTCTGCGCGTTGTCCTGGTCGTCCCACAGGTCCGGAGAGGCCGCCTGGTCGGACAGCATCTCGATCCGCTCCTGCAGCTCCGCAGGGTCGCTCACCGACTCGATCGTCTTGAGGGTGGAGCGGAGCGCCTTGATCTCGGCGGGGAAGTCGATGGTGGCCACGATGTTCAAGCCTACCTGTCGCTCACGAGCCGTCCGGCAGGATCCGCCCGAACATCGCTGCCGTGGCCCTCGCGCTCGGCTCCCCCGCCTCGGCGTCCGCACCGGCCTCGACCAGGGCCTCGATCACCGCGGGCTCCCCCTTGAAGACCGCCCCGGCCAGCGGCGACTGACCGCGGCCGTTGAGGCGGTTCACGTCGGCGCCGCGCGCGGCCAGGCCGCGGACCAGGTCCGCGTGCCCGTGGTACGCGGCGAGCATGAGCAGCGTGTTGCCCTGGGCGTCGGCATGGTCGGCAGGGACACCGGCGTCGACGAACTCCAGCAGCAGCCCCTCGCCCGCGCGGGCAAGGTCGAACATCTGGTCCAGGTCGACGGGAAGCTTGTCGTTCATGGGTGCCAGTATCGCGCGAGGCGCTCGCGGAGGTCCGCCATCGGGACCTCCACCCTGCTTCTCAACCGCCGAGCCAGCGAGCACGAAGTGCGAGGTCTGTGAGCACGCACGGGGCCCTGCTCCCACGAGGCCCTCCTACAGGGTCAGGTGGCACAAGAATCCAGTAATCCGACTCCGCGGAACCCGGGCACACCACACATGCGCACTACTACATCGAGGCGAGCACCGGCGTTTGAGTTATTGCGACTGGCGTCAGCCGGTACAGCCCTGGTCTGAACCATTGCAAAGGAGATTTAGGAATGAAGTCTTAACGGGCCTGAGTCAGGCCGGCTCCAGTTGGAAAGGGCAGGATCGCGCTCTTCGAGCCAATCCTCAAAAGCGTTCCACCCGTGGGTCGACACAAACTCGGCCTCGGGCGAGGATATTGGCACGAGCCAGACTATTGCAATAGCTTTTCCGTCCTCCTTTAGTTCTGCAAATTCAGGCGGAAAGTAGACCGGCACTGTGGCGTATAAATGTGTCATGTCTGAGCCCGGCGACAGCGGCCCTATCGGGCCTAAAACTTCGCCGCGAAGAACGGAAGAACCCTGTTTAATTAACATGCTTCCCGCCTGCCCTAGTAGCGAGGCAGGAAGCGCCTCCGATAAAGAACGTGGTGCAAGGATAAGCAATTCCTGGTAGATATCCTTATCCGATACCGTCGAACCGAGGACAAACTTGCTAAGCCCGAGTGTGGAGTACGCAATGGATCGCTCATCGGAGCCGAGCGCAAACTGCACGACGCTAAAGCCCAGCTCTCTACCACTCGGGTCTTGCGTCCATCCCTTGACAATTGTGCCGAGTGCGCCTTCAAGGTGCCTTACCAGGCTAGGCTTGCTATTTCCGGAAGCGCTCATCATTGTTTCCCCCTGAACGGTTACAACCGGGAAACTCCAATGATACACCGTCGTTGTAGTTGTCGTTGTCGAGGACGTCACGCCGCGAGGCATCTCCGGGAAACGTTCGATTGGTCCAAGAGGGATTATGGGAAGCGTCCCAATCACGCCGAGCACCTGAGTTCGGGGGAACCTTGACTTCTGCTCGGCATGAAGGGCACAGTTTTCCGCCCGTGGAACCGTCTTCGGCCTGGTCCCAGGCGTTCTGCAGGGTGGCCTTCCGGAACTTCCCTCGGGCGGTTGTCTTTCCGGCAGCGTTTGTTCCGTTGGCGGTTGTCCGGGCTGCATCTGTCGATTTCGATAAGCCCTTCACGCCGTCTGCGGCCATGTCGGAGATCTTGACAGGCTTAAACATCCCGGCTGCCGCTAGGTGTACTTCCTCGGGACGTTGTGATCAGCGTGGCGCGCGGGAGATGACGAGGACCTCCGGTATCGAAGGGGTTACCACACCAACCTCGGATACCAGGAGGTCCTCGTGACCCACGCTAACGCGCCCCTGACGCCTACGGGCAGACTCCGCCTCGCGCGAGTCGTGGTCGAGGACGGCTGGTCGGTGCGGCGAGCCGCGGAGCGGTTCCAGTGCTCGCCGGCCACGGCGGCGAAGTGGGCCCGCCGCTACCGGGCCGGTGAGCCGCTGACCGACCGATCCTCTCGCCCCCACCACACACCAAGGCGGTGCCCGCGACGCCTCGAGCGGCGGATCATCGCGTTGCGGTTCACCCGCCGCTGGGGACCGCACCGCATCGGCTACCACCTCGGGGTTCCGCGCACGACGGTGGGCAGGGTCCTGGCCCGCTACCGCATGCCACGCCTGGCCCACCTGGACCAGGCCACCGGTCTACCCGTGCGCCGGCCAGCGGCCCGCCGCTACGAAGCCGCAGCGCCGGGAGACCTGGTGCATGTCGACATCAAGAAGCTCGGCCGCATCCCCGACGGTGGCGGCTGGAAGATGCACGGACGCGGCTCGGTCCAGGACCGGGCCGCAGCGAAGGTCCGCGACCGGGCCGCCCGAACCGGAGCCGCGCCCTCGCGCGGCTACCGATTCGTGCATCACGCCGTGGACGACCACTCCCGGCTGGCCTACTCCGAGATCCTGGACGACGAACGCAAGGAGACCGCCGCCGCGTTCTGGACCCGAGCCCGTGACTACTTCACCAGCCTCGGGATCGAGGTCACCGCCGTGATGACCGACAACGGAGCCTGCTACCGGTCTCGGGCCTTCGCCGCCGCGCTGGGCCAGGCCAAGCACCGTCGCACCCGCCCCTACCGGCCCCAGACCAACGGCAAGGTCGAACGCTTCAACCGCACCCTGGCCGCCGAGTGGGCCTACGCCGCTACCTACGACTCCGACCAGGCCCGCGCCGCGACCTACGACGACTGGCTGCACCACTACAACCACCACCGACCCCACACCGGCATCGACGGCGCCGTCCCCGCAGACCGCGCTCACAACCTCACGGAGAAGTACACCTAGGGCCCGAGTTAGCGAACAATCCCCATTCGCCACGCACTACCGTCTTCCAGGTACCTTCGTGCAAGTATGCGTCGAGACACTTCGAGTGACAACCCGAAGAGCGCCGGCAAGAAAGCAAACCAAAGCCAGGAAGCAATCGTCCATATAAGCAGGCCTCCGACAAGCGCGACGATTGCCAGGGTAGCGAGCAAGAACCGCACGCCGAATGCGGTGGGTGTTGCAGCGATGCCAACACCCACTCGTCGATCCAAAAAGTATACGAGCCCCAACGGAAAACACCAAGTGCTCGCAACACACAGGAAGGCGACCAGGCCGTCTAGCTTGAGTTGCTCAGTCATATCAAGAACCGCAACTAGTGAGCCGAATATTGGTATGGCCCAGACTGCCGGCCAGAACAGGGCAAAAATACTATTGCGTGGAACAGTTTTACTCATTGGTTCGCGATCACCCCATTTGTAATTCCCCATCCACCTAGGTCTAGAACGAAACTAGTAGAGTATACATCTGATCCACCCATTGCCTCAAACCCCCTGTCGACAGCAGAACCGAAGCCGGCTGTAGCGACACCGCCACCCGCGGCAATGAACGAGTTGGTTGCGTCGCCGCTATTGCCTAGCACAACGTTCTGAACCCCATTAACTGCCGAGAAGCCTGCTGAAGTGTATCCCGCCGCAGAGGCCACCGGCACGGTGGCTCCGCCCGTTGGCACCGCCGCCAGCGACGCGGCAAGGCTGACAACACCTGCAGCATTGGCTGCACCCTCCGTAAGGGCCTCATGTCGCTCAAGGTACAGCCGCGGCGATATAGGGTCGATTGCCCTGTACATTCACCGACAATCGGCCCAAGTTCGTATACCCAGGAGTCAGGTCGTGGCGTCGACATCAAGGCTGCTAGCAGACTTTGATCCACCTTGGTACCAGATCGGAGCCCCTCCGCGGGGATGTCATTGATGTCTCCGGTGAACGTGCCTGGGCCAGGGTCTGGCCTGACGGTTGGCGGTTCGGGAAGGTCCACCGGCGGTTCGACGGTAATCGGTTCCGGCGGGGGCGGCGGCTTGATGTTCTGGCCAGACGGCGTATTGAAGTGCGGTTTGCCGCCGGCGCCGGGCCCAGCACAACCGCCGATGATCGCCACCTGAACACCCCCCGATCAATCAACCCACCGTCAGCCCACGCGCGACACGCCCAGCAGGACCACCTCTGGCGACCCAGGGGCCAGTTCAGGCATGACCCCGCGAGCGGTCTGACACCGACCCGGGGGCGTCCTCTGGAGGCGGACCGGCCCGCCAGCTCGGTTGAGTCGCTTGGCCGACGACCTCGAGGCTTGGCTATCGAGGCCCCTCGGCGCGCCGCTTGAGCATCTCCAGCCGACGGTCCCAGCCGGCGGCGGCAGCCTGGAGCTGCTCGACGGCGGCGCTGAGCGCGGCGCCGACCGGCACGTACCGCACCTCACGACCATGCCGGCGACGCTCGACGAGCCCGGCGCCGATGAGCACCTCGACGTGCTGCGCGATGGCCTGGCGACTGATCGGCAGCTCACCGGCCAGGGCCGAGGCGGAGCGCGGCTGCTCCCCCAGCATCTGCAGGATCTGCCAGCGGGTCTCGTCACCGAGCGCCGAGCAGACCTGGACGACCGCCGTCGTCACGGCGCACCGCCCTCGGCACCGCTGCGAGCCAGGTCGAGCTCGACCACCCACCCCTCGGTGTTCGCGTCGAGCATGGCCCGCCGGGCGGAGGCGTCCTCGTCGAGCGCGTCGAAGCCGGACTCCACGACGCGCAGGCGGGTCGTCGCCGCCGAGACGGCCGTGACGTGGAACTCGACGAGGGTCGAGCTCGCCGCGTCGAGCGCGGCCCGGCGTCGGGCATCGCTGTCGCCGCTGTACCAACGGAAGGCGACGTACTCCTGAGGGTCCTCGGCCACCGTCCGGACCGCGAAGGCACCGTGCACCGGGTCGTGCACGACCACGCGGCCTGGGCCGTCGGGCTCGATCCGGTGCTCGGTGAGCTCGCCGTCGTTGATCCACCAGCCCGGTGCGGTGACGAGCTCCCAGACCCGTGCGCGGGGCGCAGCGATCTCGGTCTCGCGCTCGATGCGGTCGGTCGAGGTCTTCATGCAAGCAAACTATTGCACATGGTCCAGATGTGCAATACGTTGCTTGCACAACGACCACAGGAGGTCTCATGTCCACGCCCACGTTCCGCGGTGGCGTCAACATCGCGATGAAGATCCCGTCCGACCGCTACGACGACACCCTCGCGTTCTACCGCGACACCCTCGGCCTCGACGTCGAGATCGAGCCCGACACCCCCGGCGAGCAGGTCAGCCGGACGGCACGCGTCCAGTTCGGCCCCTGCACGCTGTGGCTCGACCAGGTCGACAGCGCCACCCACCACGACCTCTGGCTCGACCTCCGCACCGACGACGTCGACGCCGCGGTCGAGCACCTCGCCCAGCACGGCACGCCCACCCGCGACGAGCTCGAGCCGCTGCCGCCCCGCGCGCACTGGATCTGCAACCCCGCCGGAGTGCCGCACATCCTGCGCGAACCGACGGCCTGACCGGCGCCGTGCGGGAGGACGCGAGCCCTGCGACCGTGGACGGGACGAGGAAGGAGTGACGGCCCATGGTGACGGTCGTGTGGCACGGCACCGCCGCTGACAGCACCGAGCAGCTCGACCTCACGATGCACGACGGCCGCTGTCGAGCGCGGTCGATCGTGAGCCTCGGGCACGAGCAGCTCGAGTACGCCGTCGAGCTCGATGCCTCGTGGACCTTCGCCGCACTGAGCCTCCGGTCGTCGGACGGGCGCACCCTGGAGCTCGCGCATGACGACGGCCAGTGGCGGGCGGACGGGTCGGCCCGCCCCGACCTCGCCGGGGCCGTGGACATCGACCTGGCCTTCAGCCCGTTCACCAACACCCTGCCGATCCGCCGGCTCGACCTGGCGGTCGGCGAGTCGGCTGCCATCGTGACGGCGTACGTGGACCCCGAGTCGTTCACGGTCACGATCGACCCGCAGCGATACACCCGCCTCGCCGCCGAGCGATATCTGTACGAGTCCCGCGACAGCGACTTCCGGCGCGAGATCGCGGTGGACGACGACGGGCTCGTCGTCGACTACCCGGGGCTGTTCACCCGGGCGGGGCGCTGAGATGAGGCGGCGCGGTGCGCGGGGCATCATCGGCGTCCCCGCGCGCCAAGTGGTTCTCACCGGAGAGTAGAATTACCAGTTAAGCACTAACTGGTAACATTGGGACGTGTCTGGCTACCAGTTGTCATGGCCGCCCGTCGGCACAGAGACGCGAGAGTGGCAGTCTGCACGCACCGAGCCAGGCCGGCCCATGCCGGTACGACGCTATGAGGCCGCCCTCGTGCCGGTGATAGCGGAGCAGCCTGTCGCCATGCCACCGGAACTCATCGCCGAGGCCGAGCACGCTGTACACGAGATGAGCCGGTTCGACGCCGAACTGGGTGGCGAGCTCGCCCCGTTCACCGCAGTGCTGCTGCGCAGCGAATCAGCAGCGTCATCGAAGATCGAACGCCTGACAGCGTCGGCACGACAGATCGCCCTGGCCGAGCTCGGCCCCGTCGAGGACGGCTCCGACGCACCGCAGATCGTCGCCAACACGACCGCGATGAAGGCGGCGCTGGACATGGCGGAGACGATGAGTCCCGAAGCGATATTGACGATGCACCATGCCCTCATGGCCCGTCACGACCCCGACGAGGCCGGCCGCTGGCGACGAGAGCAGGTCTGGATCGGCGGCCCGGACTACTCGCCAGCGGGGGCGGACTTCGTCCCGCCACATCACGACCACGTGCCGGCGGCGATCGACGACCTGGTCGGCTTCATCCAGCGCAGAGACGTCCCGGCCCTCGCCCACATCGCCATCGCGCACGCCCAGTTCGAGACGATCCACCCGTTCACCGACGGCAACGGGCGGACCGGACGCGCCCTCGTCCAGTCGATGCTGCACTCTCGTGGACTCACCCGGAACGTGACGATGCCGCTGTCGGCGGGCCTTCTCGCGCAGGTCGAGGCGTACTACCGAGCACTCGACGCCTACCGCGAAGGCCACCCCGAGGACCTCCTGAAGATGTTCAGCTCCTCCACGCACCGCGCGATCGAGAACGGACGGACACTCGTCGAGGACGTTCGCGCGATCCGTCAGTCATGGAACGACCGCATCACGGTCCGTCGCGGAAGCCGGACCTATGACGTCGCTGATCTGCTGACGCGCCAACCCGTGATCGACGCCGGCGTGCTCGCCGCGGAGCTCGGCATCGCCCGTGGGCACGTGCGGCGCCACATGGACGCCCTCGCCGAAGCCGGAATCGTCACCGAGACCAAGGTCCACCGCCACGGCATCACCTGGTCCGCGCTGGAGATCCTGCACGCCCTGGACGACTTCGCCGAGCGGGCTGGCAGACGTCGTGCCGTCCGCGCCGGGCATGCACCGGGCGCGAACGACACGCTCTGACCGGTCGGCGCTCCTACCCGGCGCGGGCCGACGCCGTCGCGGTGACGGCGATGCCGCCGCCGAACGCGTCGGTGAACCAGCGCACCAGCGGCGGGTGCGATCTCGCGGCCAGGCTCACCCTGGCACCTCGCCCGTCCGGGCTGACGGCTTCGACGACCTGCACGTCCCGCAGGCCCGGCGCCGTCGTCGGAGGCTGCCTCGCCAGGTGCTCGCCCACGGCCCGGCGGACGTCGGCGTCGGAGAGCACAAGGGTTCCCTGTGGACCCGCCGCGCCCGGCGCGTAGTAGGTCGCGGCACTCATCGAGTCCGCCCCCGCGAGCGCCAGGGAGTCCGCGAGGTCGAACAGATGCTTGCGGTCCAGGTGAACGGCCGCCGCCGAGGCCACCATGCCGACCAGCATCAGTCCCACGGCGACGAACCCGGCGGTGAGCAGCATGATCCGCCCGTTCTCCCGCGCCGTCACGGTCGCACCGCCGCGTGATCCTCGACCGACGCCACGTGCGCCGACTCCACCGGCACCCCGAGCGGCACCCATCCACGCAGGCCCGGCGGCACCAGGGGCAGCGGCACCTCGTAGCGCACCGACACACCGATCGTCGCCCCCGGGGTGAGGCACGGGTCGGCCGAGCACTCCAGGGTCAGCAGGTCGGCGCCGTCGACGTCGAAGCCCTGGTCCCCTAGGGCGATACGGGTCGCCGCTGCCGCACGGGCGGCCCCGGCGGCCGACGAGTCCGCCGTGACCATCGCACGCGCCGCCTCGCGCGCCGCCCCCTCGACGGCGAACGCCGCCGCGTGGACCTGGGAGAGCGTCACCACCAGGTACACCAGCGGTACGAGCAGCAGCACGCTCACCCCGAGAAACTCCACGACCGCTGCGCCCTCCTCGGAGTCCGCGGCGCGCGGCTCGCTCGAGACGCTCATGGGGTCTCGTCCAGGGCATGCCCGCTCACCGTCATCACACCCGAGGGACCGAGCACTCCCACCACCGGCAGCGGGGCCCGCACGCTCACCTCGACCACGGCCAGCCCGTCGCGGACCACATCGCGAGCCGCGACGTCGCGGGCATACCTCGCTCCGAGCGACGCGGTGAGCAGGTCGCGGGTGCGCTGCGCCCCCGACGACAGGTCGCGGTCGGCGCGGGCGGCGACCCGCGCGCCCTCGGCGGCGGCGTCGATGGTCAGTGCCCGGACGTGCAGTGCGAGCGTCACCTGGACGACACCCAGGAACAACGCCACGAGCAACGCCGAGACCAGCGCGAACTCCGCGACGGCGGAGCCTCGTTCACCGACCGCCCCGTCCACGCTCACCGCAGGGCCGTCACCTGCCGGTGACACTCTGGATCGCATCGGTGAACGCTCCCTCGAGCAGCGGGCCCGCGAGCGCCCAGAGCGCGACCACGAGCCCTGCCGTCATCAACGTCACCAGGACCCAGCCGGGGACGTCACCTCGTTCGGGGTCGTGCGCGTCAGGGCGGCCCGCGCCGTCGAGCGACGCCGTGCGGGCGGCGCGGCGGTCGGAGGATGCTGAGGACATGGTCAACCTTTCTGGTGGGTCACAGACCGATCTGCAAAGTGGCCAGGGACGGGAACACGGCGAAAACCACCGTGATGGGCAGGATGAGGAACACGACCGGCACGAGCATGACGACCTCCTTCTTGCCGCCCGCCTCCATCAGCGCTCGACGTCCCGACTCGCGGACGTCCTGCGCCTGGGCACGCAGCACGTCGGCCAAGGGCGTGCCGCGCTCCAGAGCGACGGCGACACCCTCGGCGAAACGGGTCAGGGACGGCAGGTTGGTGCGACCTGCCATGGCGGACAGGGCGACAGCGATCGGCGCCCCCGCACGGACGTCGGCGAGCATGGTGGCGATCTCCCCGGACAGCTCGCCGCGCGCCGTCGTCGCCACCCGTTCCAGGGCCGGCATCGGCCCCTCGCCGGCGGTGACGGCCAGTGCCAACAGCTCCGCCACGGTCGGGAACTCGGCAAGCATGCGCTCCTCGCGCTGCTGGGCCAGCGAGCTGAGCCACCGGTCGCAGCCGACGAACCCCACAGCCCCCACCACGAGCACGAGAGCGACGAGCGAGACCACCCCGGAGCCGCGGGTGGCGGCGAGCATCACCGCGACCGCCAGGCCCACCACCAGCCCGGACACCGTCCAGACGAGCTGGCGGGCACGGAACTGCTCCACCGACTCGGCGCGCCCGGCACGGTCGAGCCGCCGCTGGACGTCCTCGCGCGTCGAGCCGAAACGCTCGAACCAGTGGGCGACGTCCGAGACCCAGGGGGCCACGATCCGCTCGACGACGCCGAACGGGGTGTGCACGACGTGCTCCCGCAGCAGACCGGACGAGGCGTCGCGGGGTCGCAGTGCCGGGGCGAGCCGCTCGTGGAGCGAGATCCGACGGCCTCGCAGCCCTGCCCAGACGAGCAGCACACCCACGCCGCCCACCAGTCCCAGCAGCGCACCGCTCACCGCCGGCGTCATCGCAGCACCCGGCTCTCCTCGGGCAGGCGCCCGATCCTGCGCATCACCTGGTAGGCGAACACCGAGCAGCCGGCCCCGGCGGCCAGCACCGCCACCCCGGCCGCGGAATCGTACGCCCGCGCCGTCTCCGGGCGCGTCGCCAGGAAGGCCAGCACCACCCACGGTCCGGCCGCGGCCAGGCGCGCACCGTTGACCGTCCACGACTGCCGCGCCTCCAGCTCGCCGCGGGTACGTGCGTCCTCTCGCAGGAACTCCGACAGGCTCTTGAGGAGCCTCCCCAGGTCGGTCCCGCCGACCTCGCGGGTGAGGCGCAAGGCCTCGACGATGCGGTCCGCGACCGGGTCGGCCAGCCGCGCCTTGAGCAGGTCGAGGCACTCCCCGAACCGGCCGGTGGCACGGTAGTCGGCGGCGAACTGCGCGAAGGGCTCGCGCAGCTCCGCCGGACCACGCTCCCCCAGCTGGGCCACGGCCTCGGGCAACGAGAGACCCGCTCGGACCCCGGAGGCGAGGTGGTCGACGGCGTCCGGCCACACGTCGCGCAAGCCCTCACGCCGACGGCGCGCGCGCACCCGCAGCAGCACCTCGGGGGCCGCGACCGCCATGAGGGCGAAGCAGCCCGCGATCGCCGGAGACCGGGACAGCGCGAGGCCGACCAGCAGCACCACGACCCCCACTCCCGCGCTGAAGGCGTACAGGGCGCCGGCGCTGACATTCGGTACCCCCGCCTGGACGAGGACGTCCTGCAGCACGTGGCTCCGACGGCTCCGTGGGCGCCTCACCGCGGTGGGCTCCCAGCAGGAGAGCCAGACGAGCACGAGTCCGATACCCGCGACCAGCCCGACCAGGACACCCATCAGCGTTCCCCTGCCAGCAGGGCATGGACGTCGATGCCCACCCTCTCGAAGCGCTCGATCCCCGGCGGGAAGCCGTCGCCCCGGACGAGCTCCCCGCCCTGCGCGAGCGGTCGGCGCTGGAAGATCTGGGCCGTCTCGACCCGCCCTTCCTCCACCCGCCCGGTGACGGCGACGATCTCGCGGACCTGCCGGACGCCGTCGACGGTCACCCCGAGGTGGACGACGAGGTCGATGGCGGACGCCACCGTCGGGGTGACGAAGCGATCGGACACGTTCTCCCCGGCGAGCAGCGGCAGCGTGCACATCTTCGTGACCGCCTCGCGCGCGGAGTTCGCGTGGATCGTGCACATGCCGGGCACTCCGGCGTTCAGGGCCACCAGGAGATCCAGGCTCTCGGCCTCACGCACCTCACCGATGACGATGCGGTCGGGGCGCATCCGCAGCGACTCCTTCACCAGTCGCCGCAACGGGATCTCCCCCGTCCCCTCCAGGCTCGGCTGACGGCACTGCATCGCCACGTGGTCCCGCACGGGGAGCCTCAGCTCGAAGACCTCCTCGCAGGACACCACTCGCTGACCGGCCGGGATCGACCCGGCCAGCGCGTTGAGCATGGTGGTCTTGCCGGCCTGGGTGGCTCCGGCCACCAGGACGTTCAGCCCTGCCCGGACCGCGGCGTCCAGGAATGCCGCCGCGTGCTGGCTGAGCGAACCCAGGCGCGTCATGTGGTCGACATGGTGGGCGCGCACCACGTGCTTACGGATGTTCACGGCCATGTGCTCGCGCGTGACGTCGGGGATCACGACGTGCAGGCGCTCTCCACCGGGCAGGGTGGCGTCGACGAAGGGACTGCTGAGGTCCAGCCTCCGTCCGCTCGCTGCCAGCATCCGCTCGACGAGGTCCCGCACCTGGGCGGCGGTCAGGAGCGTCGTGGTCAGCTCGCTGACGCCACGGCGTGCCACGAAGACCTGGGCAGGAGCGTTGATCCAGATCTCCTCGATCTCCGGGTCGTCGAGGTACGCCTGCAGCGGCCCGAGCCCGCCGAGCGCGTCAACCACGGCACGGACGGTGGCGGCGGTGTCGGCCAGCGGAGGCACCACACCGAGGGAGACCCGCTCGGCGTAGTCGGCGGCCGCTTCGTTCACGAGCCGGTCGAGACCGGCGCGGTCGGCGACGGGGTCGATGCCGCGGCGGCGGACGAGCTCGCGCACCTCGTACTGCAGGATGCTTGTGGCGTCGTCGCGCAGGGACACGTCGATGGTCACCGGGCGAACCTCTCCCTCGGGGACATTCCGGACCTTCCATCTGGCGTCGCTGAGCGTAGCGAACATCGTCGCCGTGCCGCTGCCACCCTGTGGACAGGGCTCGCGCGAGCGCTGCCGGCCGGTCGCCGCCGCACCCCCGGGCCGACAAGACACCTGGTCAGCGCCGTGGTCGACCGCAGGCAGCCGTCGACAGGACCTGTGCCGTCAGCGGGGCCGGCTCCCGCCGGCGGTCCGCATCGTGGACACTGTCGAGCCGTCGACACCCGCACCTCGCCCTCCTGCTCGTGGCGCGCCCGTTCCTGCATGGAACGAGGCGACGGAGCCATCCGAGGGCGACTGTCACTTTCCTCGCGAAGAGTGGCGTTGTTGCCACTGGCGGCGCGTAGATCGTCCGGGCAACACTGAGGAACCGCCCGCCAGGCGGGTCACACCTCCACCACCACGATGAGGAAGAGACCCCTATGACTGACCAGATGAAGGCCGTCGTGCTCACCCGTTTCGGAGGGGTCGACGCTCTCGAGCTGCGCGACGTCTCCGTACCGGACGTCGGGCCCCGCCAGGTACGGGTCCGCGTCCATGCGACCGCCGTCAACCCGCTGGACTTCCAGATCCGTCGCGGGGACTACACCGACCTCGTCCCGCTCCCGGCGATCATCGGGCACGACGTCTCCGGCGTGATCGAGGAGGTCGGGTCCCACGTGACCGAGTTCCGCGTCGGCGACGCGGTGTACTACACGCCTCAGATCTTCGGAGGCCCCGGCTCCTACGCCGAGCAGCACGTCGTCGACGTCGAGCTCGTCGGCCGGAAGCCGGAGAACGTCAGTCACCTGGAGGCGGCGAGCCTGACTCTCGTCGGCGGCACGGTCTGGGAGGCCCTGGTCACGCGATCTCGGCTCACCGTGGGGGAGACGATCCTCATCCATGGCGGCACGGGCGGCGTCGGCACGATCGCGATCCAGGTCGCGAAGGCGATGGGCGCCCGCGTGATCACCACCGCGAAGGCCGGCGATCACGAGTTCGTGCGCTCCCTCGGAGCCGACGCGACCATCGACTACACCTCGACGGACTACGTCGAAGCGGTGGCCGAGATGACGGGGGGCCAGGGGGTCGACGTCGTCTTCGACACGATCGGTGGCGACACGCTCACACGAAGCCCGCTGACGCTCGCCGACTCGGCACGCGTCGTCAGCATCGTCGACCACGCGCAGCCGCAGAACCTCATCGAGGCGTGGGGCGTCAACGCCGCCTACCACTTTGTCTTCACACGACAGAACCGAGGAAAGCTGGACGCGCTCACCAGGCTGGTCGAGCGCGGTCTCGTGAAGCCGGTCATCGGCGCGACGCTCCCCCTCGCCCGGACGGGCGAGGCTCACGAGCTCCTCGAGAACAGGCGGTCGTACGCGCTCCGCGGCAAGGTCGCGATCGACGTGGCGGGTGAGACCGTCGCGCTTCCCCCGCGCATCTCATAGCGGTACCCACCACCCCCCCAACAAGAGTGACCACGGAACCACGGAGGAACAGAGACATGAGCGCATACATCGTGTTCCAGCGAGAGGCCACCACCGATCAGCAGGCCCTCGACCGCTACGCCGAGCGCGCCGACAGCACGTTCGCGGGCCACGACGTGCAGGCACTGGTCGACTACGGCACGTTCGAGGTGCTCGAGGGCCCCCCGATCGAAGGCGTCGTCGTCCTGCGCTTCCCCGACGCGGCTGCGGCACGCCAGTGGTATCACGGCGAGCAGTACCAGGACGTGGTGCAGGACCGCTTCCTCGGCGCGACCTACCGGGCCGTGCTCGTGGACGGTGCGGACGCGTAGCCGACGCGCACGGTCCGAGTGAGTGCGGTGGTCAGCTCCGCCCCGTGAAGGTGGCGCGGTACTCCGAGGGGGACACGTCCAGGAGCCGGCGGAAGTGGAGCCGGAGGTTCGACCCGGTGCCCAGGCCGACCTCTTCCGCGATGCGGTCGACCGACAGCCTCGTGCTCTCCAGGAGCTCGCGGGCGGTGTCGACCCTCGCCCGGAGGATCCACTGCAGCGGGGTGCTGCCGGTCTCCTCGGTGAAGCGGCGCAGGAAGGTGCGGGGGGACATCCGCGCGTGGGCGGCGAGCTCGGCGATCGTGACCTGCTGGCCGAGCCGCGCCAGGGCCCATTCGCGGGTCGCAGCGAGGGTCTCGCCACGGGTCGCCGAGCTGGCCCGCGGCAGGTACTGGGCCTGCCCCCCGGTGCGGTAGGGCGCGGTGACGAGCCCCCGGGCGATCTCGTTCCCCGCGCTCACGCCGAGGTCGCGCCGGACGATGTGCAGGCACAGGTCGAGACCGGCGGCCGCTCCTGCCGACGTGAGGATGGGTCCTTCGTCGACGAAGAGGACGTTCGGCTCGACCGTGATCTGCGGGTGCCGTTCCGCGAGCTTCTGCGCCGCGTCCCAGTGCGTCGTCGCCCGCAGACCGTCGAGCAGGCCGGAGTCCGCGAGCGCGAACGCGCCGTAGCAGATCGACGCGATGCGCGTCCCGCGGGCTGCGGCGTCCTGGAGCGCTTCGCACACCTGCGCCGGTATCGGCCGTCCCGCCGGGGCGTACCCCGGGACGATGATCGTGTCGGTGTCCGCGAGCGCGTCCAGGCCTCCCTGGACCGCGAAGCCGAACCCCCCGGACGACGTCACCGTCCCGCCGGTGACCCCGCAGGTCGACACCTCGTAGGGGAACCCTGTCTCCGGATGGAACACCTCCGTCGGGATCCCGACGTCCAGCGGGCGCGCCCCGTCGAGCACGAGGACCACCACCCGGTGCGGTCGCTGCATCACCCGGCGGACGCGGTGGCGACCGGGCTGCCGGCAGCCACCGTCGCGCCCGACGGGTCGTACGGGGACCAGGCCGGCTCGCGCAGGGCGGGGCAGTGCTCGGGGGTCGGGTGGTTCGCGATGTCGATCATCCGGTCCAGGGCGTCGCGTGCGGCGGCGAGGTCGGCCATCGCGGCGGTGATGCGTTCTCGCTCGGCCTCCAGCACCTGGAAGACCTCGGGCGTCGCCTGCCCGGCCTCGACACAGGGCATCAGCTGCAGGACGGTGCGGCTGGGCACACCGGCGGCGAAGAACTGCTGGATCAGCCGGACACGTTCAACGGCCGACTCGGGATAGGTGCGCTGGCCGCCGGGTGTCCGCTCCGCGGTGAGAAGGCCCTGCTCCTCGTAGTACCGCAGCGCTCTGGTGCTGACGCCCGACCGCTCCGCCACGTCGCCGATCCGCATCCGTGTCCTCCCGTGATCCATGTCTCTCGTCGCCAGACTTGCCCTTGACGTCAACGTCAGGTTCTAGCGTAGCCGATGCCGGGCCGCACAGGCACCGGCGCACCCGAGAAACTTCGCGCAGAAAGCTGGGAACCCATGGACGTCACCGGTCAGATCGCCCTCGTCACCGGAGCCAACCGCGGCATCGGCCGCCAGTTCGTGCTCGAGCTGCTCGACCGCGGGGCGAGCAAGGTCTACGCCACGGCCCGCCGACCCGAGAGCCTCGACGTCGACGACAGCCGCGTGGTGCCGCTGCGGGTCGACCTGCTCGACCACGAGTCCGTCGCCCAGGCCGCGGCGACGGCGCAGGACGTGACCCTGCTCGTCAACAACGCCGGCATCTCGACCGGTGCGTCCCTGGTGACGGGCGACCTCGCCGAGGTGCGCCGCGAGATGGACACGCACTTCTGGGGCACGCTCGACATGATCCGCGCGTTCCACCCCGTCCTCGCGGCCAACGGCGGGGGTGCGATCGTGAACATCCTCTCCGCGCTGTCCTGGTTCGTGGCCCCCGGGACGGGGTCGTACGCCGCCGCCAAGGCCGCCGAGTGGAACATGACCAACGGCGTGCGCCTCGAGCTCGCCGCCCAGGGCACCCTCGTCCAGGGCGTGCTCCTCGGCGCCGCCGACACGGACATCGCCGCCGGGTACGACGGCCCGAAGATCGACGCGCGCGAGGTGCCGCGCAGGTCGCTCGACGGCCTGGCCGCCGGCTCGATCGAGGTCGTCGTCGACGACTGGACCGCGATGGTCAAGGCGTCGCTCGCCGATGACCCCGCGGCGTTCTACGCCGAGCTCGGTGCGCTGCTCGGCGCCAGCTGAGCGCAGGAGGCTGCGCGTTCGTGCGGGCGCCTCACGCCGCCCGCACGAACAGCAGCCCCACCCACAGCCACCCGACGGCGATGGTCGCCTTCTGGACCAGCCCGGCCCGTGGCGAGTCGTCCTCCCACGCCTGGCCGAAGACGAGCAGACCGGCACCGGTGAGGAACGCGGTCACGCCCGAGTACCCCTTCCAGGCGAGCTCGGGCAGGGCGATGGTCGCGACGACGGCTGACACCGGCACGGCGGTGAAGACCACGGCCCCGGCATGGTCGTGGAGCCGGTGGTGCCAGGAGGTGTCCTCGGGCGTGGTGTCGGGGGTGCCCGGCGGGTAGCCGCGCATCGGATCCATGCGGAACGCCCCGGAGGCGACGAGCGCCACGCCGAAGACGCCCACGACGACGGCGAGGAGCCCGTTGCCGAGGTCGGCACCTGCCACGAGCGCCCCGGTCGTGATCGCCGCGCCGCACACCAGGAAGTTCACCGTCTGCAGCCAGCCCCGCCTCCCGAGCGCCAGGGCGCTCACGGGCTGACGCACCGACGAGTAGCCGTGCCGGGTCCATCCGTCGACGAGGAACACCACGACGAACGCCCAGCAGCTCACGGCAGCGACCCACATCGACGACATGGGTCCCACCCTGGCCCCCGCACCCGCCGGCCCGGCAGTGCCACAGGTCACGGGTCGGCGGGGTCAGCCCGGCGCCACCGGCTGGCGGATGATCGTGCGCAGCCGCTCGGGCGCGGTGCGGCGCGGGTCGGACAGGTAGATCTCGTGGTGGCGGCCCGCCAGCGACCGTCCGGAGCTCGTGACGAACGCGTGCAGCGCGTCCACGGCGGGAGCCTCCTCGGTGTACGGGCCGACGTGCAGCACCTGGACCGCCTCACCGTCGCCGAACTGCTCCAGCCGCACCGCCGCGGGCAGGTCACGTGCCGTCGTCGTGCGTGCGACGACCTCCACCGCGTCGACCTGCGCGACGTCGTCGGGCAGGCTGATCATCATCGTCCACCGCCAGGCCGAGCGTGGCAGCTCGCGGAAGCGCTCGACCTCGTCGGCCCACCAGAGCCCTTCGAGCGGCATGACGGCGTAGCCGGTGCCCGTGGCGTCCTTGATCGCGGCGCGCAGGGCGTAGGCCAGCGGGTACAACGACGTGACGGCCTCGCGGTACGCCGGGGCGGTGTTCGGGTCGCCGGCGCCGTCCACCATCAGGTACGGGCGCGCCGGAACGGTCACGAGGACCGGGTCACGCGGCGCCCGGTACAGGTCGCGGTACGTCGTCTTGAGGTCCACGCTCACCATGCCCTCCAGCATGCCGCGTGGCACCGACATCGGCTGGACAGGACCTGGCACGATGCGGTCATGCCGAGCTCCGTCCAGCTGATCCGCGCCTCGAACCTCTCGGCGGTCGCCGAGTACGCGTACGCGGCCACCGCACCGCGGGACGCCCGCCTGATCTTCCTGGCGGGCTCGTGCCCGCTCGACGACGACGGTGCCACGGTCGCGCCCGGTGACTTCGCGGCACAGGCGGCTGCGTGCGTCGAGACGATGACCCGTGCCCTGGCGGCGGCCGGCGCGACGATCGAGGACGTCATCAGCACCCGCGTGCTCGTCGCGTCGTCCGACCAGGCGGACCTCGTCACCGCCTGGGAGGTCGTGCGCGACGCCTTCGGCGACCACGACGTGCCGAGCACCCTCATGGGGGTGACGGTGCTCGGGTACGACGACCAGCTGGTCGAGCTCGAGGCGATCGCCGCGGTCGTCGACCCACAGGGCTGACCCACCACCGGTCGGTAGGGTCGCCCGTATGACGTCCACCCCGCGCTGGCGCCAGGTCGCCGACGCGACCGGTCTGCTCGCGCCCGACGGCGGCGTCGGGCAGACGATCTTCGCCGAGATGACCGTGCTGGCGAACCGCACCGGAGCGATCAACCTGGGCCAGGGTTTCCCCGACGTCGACGGGCCGGACTACGTCAAGGAGGCCGCGAAGGCCGCCATCGACGCCGGCCGGAACCAGTACGCGCCGGGGGACGGCGTCCCGGAGCTGCGCCGGGCCATCGCCGACCACCAGCGCCGCCACTACGGCCTGGACGTCGACCCGGACACCGAGGTGCTCGCCACCACCGGCGCGACCGAGGCCCTCACGGCCGCGATCCTCGCGCTGACCGGACCCGGCGACGAGGTCATCACCCTCGAGCCCTTCTACGACTCCCACGCCGCCGCCGTCGCGATGGCCGGTGCCACCCACGCGCCGGTCCCCCTCACCGCCGACCTGCGCCTGGACGCGATCGCCCTGCGCGCCGCCGCCACCGACCGCACCCGGCTGATCCTCGTCAACACCCCGCACAACCCGACGGGCACCGTGCTGACGCGGGCCGAGCTCGAGCAGGTCGCCGCCCTCGCCCGCGAGCGCGACGCCGTCGTCCTCACCGACGAGGTCTACGAGCACCTCGTCTACGACGACGCCGAGCACGTGCCAATGGCGACGCTGCCCGGCATGGCCGAGCGCACCCTGACGGTGTCGAGCTCCGGCAAGACGTTCAGCCTCACCGGCTGGAAGGTGGGCTGGTTGCACGGCCCGGCCGAGCTGGTGACGGCGGTGCGCACGGTCAAGCAGTTCATGACCTACACCTCGGGCTCGGCGTTCCAGCCGGCGATCGCGCTGGCGCTCGCCGACGACGAGGCACCTCGTGTTCTGGCGGCATCGCTCGCCGCCCGCCGCGACCTGCTGTGCGAGGGCCTGGAGGCCGCCGGCTTCGGCGTCGTCGTGCCGCAGGGCACGTACTTCGTCGTGGCCGACGGCGCCGCGCACGTCGAGCGGCTCGGCCTGAGCGACGCTCGCGAGCTCTGCCTGCGTCTGCCGGAGCTCGCCGGCGTGGTGGGGGTGCCGGTGGCGGCGTTCTGCCGGCAGGGGTCGACGGCGGCCGACGCCCTGCGCTCCCGGGTGCGGTTCACGTTCGTCAAGCGCCCCGAGGTGCTGCGTGACGCCGTCGGACGCCTCGCCGCTCTCAACCGCTAGCTGAAGCGAGCGGGCCTGCTCGGCCGGACCGGGGTCCCGTGATGGTGTCGCTGCCCCGGTTGCTACCGTGGGACGAGCGGTGGGACCTGTCACGACGGGAGCGCCCGATGACGACGGAAGAGAACAAGGCGCTGCTGCGTCGCGCCTGGGACGAGGTGTACGGCCAGAAGCGGCTCGACACGCTCGGCGAGCTCGTCCTGGACGACGTCGTCGCCCACGAGCCCGACGGCGACGTCCGGGGCATCGAGGAGTTCGAGCGGTACCTCGCCGCCTACCTCGCGGCTTTCCCGGACACGAGCGTGACGGTCGAGGACGTGGTCGCCGAGGCGGACACGGTGGTCGGTCGCTACACGGTGCGCGGCACGCACCTCGGGACGACCGAGGAGTACGGCCCGCCCACCGGCAGGCAGCTGGTGACCCAGGGCGTCACCGTCTACCGCTTCCGGGTCGGCAGGCTGGCGGAGATGTGGGACCACTACGACACCCTGGCTGTCGCACAGCAGCTGGGACTCGTGCCGGGAGCCGGGTCTCCTCCGGCCCCCTGAGAGGAGTCAGGCGAGGACGAGGGAGGCCGCCACGGCGACCATGATGAGCGCGATCACACCGTCCACGACCCGCCACGCGCCGGGCCGGCGCAGCAGCGGGGCCAGGAACCGCGCGCCGTAGCCGAGGCCCACGAACCACAGCACGCTGGAGACCATCGCGCCGCCGGTGAACAGCCAGCGGTCGTCGCCGTACCCGGCGGCGATCGACCCCTGGAGCACCACGGTGTCCAGGTAGACGTGCGGGTTGAGCCACGTGAGCGCGAGTGCGGTGAGCAGCACGGGCCGCAGCCGTCGTCCGGCGTCGGGCTGCCGGGCGTCCTGCGCGGCCTCGAGCTCCTCCCCGCCTCGCCACGCCCGGCGGGCGGCCAGCGCACCGTACCCGAGGACGACGGCGGCACCCGCCCAGCGCGCGATGTCCACGAAACCCGGGCGCTGCTCGATCAGCGCGCCGAGGCCTGCTCCCCCGGCCGCGTAGAGCACTGCGTCCGAGGCGGCGCACACCGCGACCACGACGCCCACGTGCTCACGACGCACCCCCTGTCGCAGCACGAAGGCGTTCTGGGCGCCGATGGCGACGATGAGCGACAGCCCGAGGCCGAGGCCGGTGAGAAAGGTGAGCACCCCTCGACGCTAGGCACCCGTCGTGATGAAGTCCAACGAATGTTCCTTGTGCAGATGAAGGCATACTTCATCTATGCACTGGGACTCAGGTCAGCTCGCGGCCCTCGCCGCCGTGGTCACCGAAGGATCGTTCGACGCCGCCGCGCGCGCCCTGCACGTCACGCCCTCCGCGGTGAGCCAGCGGGTCCGGGCGCTGGAGAACGTCACCGGGACGGTGCTCGTGCAGCGCACCCGGCCGGTCGCCCCCACCGCACCGGGCCGCACGCTGCTGCGGCTGGCGCGGCAGGTCGAGCTGCTCGGCGCGGAGGCCGCCGCCGAGCTCGGACCGGCTCCCGACGACGGCCGCCCGGTCACCGTCCCGATCGCCGTCAACGCCGACTCGCTCGCCACGTGGCTGATGCCGGCGCTCTCCGCGGTGGACGACGTCTGCTTCGACGTGCACGTCGCGGACCAGGACCGCACCGTCGAGCTCCTGCCGGCGGGCGTGGTGATGGCGGCCGTGACCTCGCAGCGCGACCCGGTCCAGGGCTGCACGTCGGTCCCGCTCGGGGTGACCCGCTACCGGCCGGCCGTCCGGGAGGACCTCGTCGCGCGCTGGTTCCCCGAGGGCCCGACGCCGGCGGCGCTCGCCACGGCACCTGTGGTCGTCTTCGACCGCACCGACGACCTGCAGGACCGCTGGCTGCGCGACGTCGCCCGGCGGGCAGGCACCACGGTCCCCCGCCCGCCACGCCACCACGTGCCCTCCACGGCGGCGTACCTCGCGGCGATCCGCGCCGGGATGGGATGGGGCATGTGGGGTCCGCTCCCCCGCGACGGCGCACGCTTCGAGGTCCTGGAGCCCGCCGACGACGTCACGTGGCTCAGCGAGGACACCGTCGACGTCCCCCTGCACCTCCAGCAGTGGAAGCTGCGGTCCGCGGTGCTCGAGCGGGTCACCGCCGCGCTGCGTGACGAGGCCGGTCGCGCGCTGCCGCAGGCGACCGGCCCCGACGACCTCGCACGCGCCCGCTGATCAGGCGCAGACGCCGGCGCGCACCGACGGGCTGGGCGTGGGCGACGGGTCGTCGGCCTCGTCGTCGGCCTCGTCGCCCGCCTGGTCGCTGTCATCGGGCTCGTCGGCGTCGACCAGGTCGCCGTCCTCCACGATCTCGGCGTCCGACGGCGAGGCGCTCGGCTCCGGCTCGTCGAGCGGAGCATCGGCGGCGAACTTCTCCCAGAGCCGGTCGGCCTCCGCGGTCCACACCACGCGGTTGGGGTCGCTGGGGGCATCGACGACCGGCACGGACTCGAACACGATGTCCGAGGGATCGACGTCCCGCACGCTCCACGCCAGGCCTGCCAGGGCCGTCGGGCTCGCCAGGTCGGGGCTGGTGGACATGGCCCGCAGCGCGGCCTGGACCATGCGGTACAGCGCGGGAGTGTCGGTCAGGAGGTTCTGGGCGAGCACCTCGCGCAGCATGGAGTCGACGAAGGCCTGCTGCCGCTCGATGCGCATGAGGTCGCTGCCCAGCTCGAGCCCCATGCCGGACCCCTTGCGCACCCGCAGGAACTGGATCGCCGTCTCACCGTCGAGCACCTGCCGTCCGGCGTCCAGCTCCAGGTCGCTGTACCGGGTGTCACCCACCACGGGTTCCGGCAGACACATGGGTACCCCGCCGATGGCGTCGACGATGTCCACCACGCCGTCCATCTTGACCACGACGTGGTGGTGGATGCGCAGACCGGTCAGCGCTTCGACGGTGAGGATCATGCAGGCGGCCGCTCCCGTGACGTCCTGCTCGGGACCACCGCCGATCGCGAAGGCCGAGTTGAACATCGCGCCGTACTGCGGGGACGTGCTGCTGCCGTCCGGGCGGGGGCAGGCGGGGATGTTCACGAGCGAGTCACGCGGGATGGAGACCGCCTCGATACGGCTGCGGTCGCCGCTGAGGTGCACCAGCAGCGTGGTGTCCGAGTTGAACTCGTCGCCGGCGCCGGCCAGCTCGGTGTTCGCCTCGTCGCGGAAGTCGGTACCCATGACCAGGATGTTGAGCGACCTGCCCGCGAACGGGTCGTCGGGGTTCTCGGGCTCGGTCTCGGCCTGCGGCTCGAGGGTGTCACGGCCGAGCAGGGCGTCGACGTCGGACACCTCGATCTGGTTGCGCAGGTCGACGTACGCGGCGACGCCACCGGCGGTGCCGAGCGCCAGCACCGCCGTGAGCGCGAGGGCGATCCCTCGCAGGACCCGGTGCCCGGCATGGGGTCCCGCGTGCCGGGGTCTGGCGCTCTCCACCCCGTCACCCTAAGCCGGGCGTGCGTATCAGGCCTGCCGGGCGAGTCCTGACAACGGCCCTTTCACGGCACCTTCACGTGGCAGGGGCCACGGGGGGAGGTCAGGCGAGCTGGACCCAGCCGCCGCGCCGGAACGCGGGCGTGGCGAACGCCAGCACCGCCATGGCGCAGATCCAGGCACCCAGCATGACGGAGGTCATGGCCACGGTGCCGCCGCCGAGCGCCCCGGCGAGCGGCGAGACGAGGCCCGCCACGCCGGACTGCACGGCGCCGATGACGGCGGCAGCGGTGCCGGCGCGCTCGCCGTGCCGGGACAAGGCGATGGCCGAGGCGTTGGCGGGGATGAGCCCGGTGAACGCGAGCACCACCCACAGCGCGGCGAGCAGACCGATGAGCCCGCCTGCCCCCGTGATCGCGACGACGAGCAGGACGACCGCGCAGAAGCCCTGCATGACGAGCGCGGTGCGCAGGATGCGGATCGGGGCGACCCGCCGCACGAGGGCGGCGTTGATCTGCGCCGAGGCCACGAGACCGATCCCGTTGAGGGCGAACAGCAGCGAGAACTGTCCGTGGCTGAGGCCGTAGACCTCCTGGAAGACGAAGGGGGAGGTGACGACGTAGCTCATGAGCACGGCCATGCCCAGGCCCGGCAGGAGAGCGAGCGCCATGAAGTGCCGGTCGCGCAGCAGGTGCCGGTAGCCGCCGACGACGGAGCGCGCGCCCCCGCTCGAGCGGCGCTCGACGGGATGCGTCTCGGGCAGGAACCGCCAGACGACGACGCCCATCGCCACGCCGAGGAGGGCCAGGAACCCGAACACCCAGCGCCACGAGGCGAGCTCGGCCACGGCGGACCCGAAGGTGGGGGCCAGCAGCGGTGCGATCCCGATGATGAGCATCAGGCGCGACAGGATGCGTGCGGCCTCGGAGCCGACGAACCGGTCGCGCACGATCGCCATCGCCGCGACGCCGCAGGCGGCGTTGAAGAAGCCTTGCAGCAGCCGCAGCCCGACGAGCGCGAGCATGTTCGGCGCGACGGCGCACAGCAGCGAGGTGACCACGTGCATCGCGAGGCCGACCATCAGCGGTGCCCGGCGTCCGTAGCGGTCGGACAGCGGGCCGATGACCAGCTGCCCGGCCGCGCCGCCGACCAGCATGATCGAGACGGACAGGGCGGCGAACGACGGCCCGGACCCGAGGTCGGCCGCGACCTCCGGCAGGGACGGAAGGTACATGTCGACCGTGAACGCCGGGATCGCCGCGAGGGACCCGAGCATGACGACCCACCGGAAGGACGAGCGGGCACGCTGCGGCGGGGTCGGGTTCTCGGGCATGGCCGCCATCGTATCGAAACGATACGACGGCGGCGACGGGTTCGTCGGTGATGCCTCTCACCCCGGCGACGACCGGCCGACCAGGTGCGTGTCGGTGGCGTGCGCGACGATGGGCTGCATGTGCGGCAGGTACGCCTCCTTCACGGACGCCCAGTCTCTGGCCGACGACCTCGCCCTCGCCGAGGTCGCCGAGGACGCGCGCCTGCTCGGGCCGCGCTGGAACGTCGCACCCACCGACGACGTCCGCATCGTCGTCGAGAAGCCGCGCCGGGAACGCCTCGACGACGGGCGGACGGTGGCGGGCGAGATCACACGATCGTTGCAGCGCGCCCGGTGGGGCCTCGTGCCCTCCTGGGCCAAGGACCCCGGCATCGGGTCACGGATGATCAACGCACGCAGCGAGACGCTGCTGGACAAGCCCGCCTTCGCCCGTCCGCTCGCCGTCCGGCGGTGCCTGGTGCCCGCCGACGGCTACTACGAGTGGCGCCGGCTGGAGGCACCGCCCGGCACCCGCAAGGTGCCCAAGCAGCCGTACTGGATCCACCCCGCCGACGACGGCGTCGCGGCCTTCGCAGGGCTGTACGAGTTCTGGCGGGACCCCGGTAGGTCCGACGACGACCCGGACCGGTGGCTGGTGTCCGCCACGATCGTGACCACGGCTGCTGCCGGCGGCCTCGAGCGGATCCACGACCGCATGCCCGTGACCCTGCCGCCCGCGACGTGGGACGTGTGGCTCGACCCCGCCGTCGGCGCCGAGGAGGCGGCGACGCTGCTCACCACCGCGGCGCCCGCGATGAGCACCCGGCCCGTGAGGTCCCGGGTGGGCAACGTCCGCCACGACGACGCGAGCCTCCTCGAGACCGACGCCGAACCCCTCGACCCGGACCTCGTCCTGCTGTAGCAGTGTGTTCGGCGGCTCAGCGGATCCCTACCGGCCGAGCCTGCGGCTCCGCCGTTCCCTACCGGCCGAGCCTGCGGCTCCGCTCCGGGCGAGCGCCTCGTCCCTCGGCCCGCACCCTTCGCTGCGCCTCCGGCTCAGCCGTTCCCTACCGGCCGAGCCTGCGGCTCCGCTCCGGGCGAGCGCCTCGTCCCTCGGCCCGCACCCTTCGCTGCGCCTCCGGCTCAGCCGGTGTAGGCGCGGTGCAGGCGGACCGGGGTGATCTCGCCCAGCCCCTGGACCTCCTGCGGCGTCTGGGCCGTCAGGGCGTACCGCGACGAGGACGCCAGCAGCGCAGCGGTGGGCGGGTCCACCAGCACGCTCGCCGGCTCGGCCAGCTCGGTGATGCGCGAGGCGAGGTTCACGTCCGGGCCGAACACGTCGCCGAACCGGGACAGCACCCGCCCCCAGACGAACCCGACCCGCACCGGGATCTCCTGGGCGGTGGCGTGCGGCGCCGCGAGGCCGAGAGCACACTCCGCACCGGTCGTGACGTCGTCGGCGACGAACAGCACGGCGTCACCGATCGTCTTGACCACCCGGCCACCCGCCTCCGTGATCACGTCACGCGCGCGCGCCTCGAACTGCTGCACGAACTCGGACAGTTCCTGGGAACCGAGCCCGGCGGTGCGCTTCGTGAACGAGACGATGTCGGCGAACCCCACCGCGCGTCGCAGCGGCAGCTCGTCCGGCACCGGTCGGGCACCCTGCGCACCCCCGAACTCCGTGGCGAACCTGCCCATCAGCGCCGCGAGCTGCCGCCGCCAGGCGTGCTCCAGCTGACGCGCGAGGATGTCCGCAAATCCCGGGATGCGCTCCAGCGCCGCCAGGCGGGCACTGACGTCGTCCAGCTCGAAACGGCGCCCGAGGTGCTCGACGAACGCCTCGACCTGCCACAGCGCGAGCCGGTCGGCGGTGTGCCCGAGCGAGCGGACCAGGGTCATCTGCGCCTGCTCGTCGAGCTGGCCCTCGTCGATCAACGTACCGATCTCCCGCAGCGACTCGAGGTCCGCCGCGGTGAACCGCGCCTCGTCGTCCCCGGTCACCGGCAGGCCCAGCCAGCGCCAGTACGACTCCACGAACTCACGCGACAGGCCCGTCCCGGTCACGAGGTCGTCGAGGGTGTAGGTGCGCGGGCCGCCGAGGATCGCCTCGTCGACCCGGCCGGCCGCGTCGTCGACCGCCGGGGCGTCGTCGTGGGGGGTGTCGCTGGTCACGGGGTCACTGTAGCCAGCATCACCTGGGCGGATCCTGGGCGTCCGTGTCGGGCGCCGCCCGCACGTGGTGCACGTCCCCCGCGGTGACCACACGCTCGCCGCCCGGGGTCGCCAGGACGAGCGAGCCGTCGTCGGCCACCCGGTCCGCACGGCCCACGACGACGTCGTCACCGCCGGCGAGCTCGGCCCGCACCCGGGTGCCGAGGGTCGCCGAGGCCGCCGCGTACTCGGCGGCCAGCCCCGCGGCCACCGCGTCCCCCGCCGCCGCCTCGAGCCGACCGACGGCCCCGATCAGCTCCCGCGCGAGCCCGACAAGGAGCGCGTCGCGGTCGGCGGCGGCGCCGGCGAGGGCGAGCGACGTCGCCGTGGGCACCGGCAGCTCGTCGGCGCGCTGCGAGACGTTCACCCCGACCCCGACGACGACGGCGGGAGGCCCGCCGGGCGGCCCGTCGCCGTCGGGCACGACCTCGGCCAGGACGCCGGCGACCTTGCGGTGGCGACCGAGCCCTTCGACGGGCGTGCCCGCCGGCAGCAGCACGTCGTTCGGCCACTTCAGCCGGGCCTCGCACCCCAGCACGGCCAGGGTCCTCACCACGGCGAGCCCCGTCACGAGGGGCAGCCAGCCGAGCCTCGCCGCCGGCACCTGGGGCCGCAGCAGGAACGACACCGTCAGCGCGGCGCGCGACGGCGTCTGCCAGACGCGCCCGGCCCGACCGCGCCCGGTGATCTGGTGCTCGGCCACGAGCGCCGCCGGCGCCCGGGCCGCGCCGCCGCGGACACGGTCGGCCAGGTCGGAGCTGGTCGATCCCGTGGAGTCCACCACGTCCAGGCGAGCGAGCGGGCCGTCCGCGTGGCACAGGGCACGGCGCAGCGAGTCGACGTCGAGAGGTTCGCGTTTCACCAGACCATCGTCGCGGTTCGACCGTGTCCTCGCCAGACCGGCCCGTTGTACGGTCCCCACAAAGATCAGCGGACCCTCAAGGCCTGTCGCGCATCGATTCGTCGCTTCCCACCATCTAGGGTCACTTGCGTGAACACCACTGCCGCCAAGCTCGCCGAGCTCGAGCGCCGTCGCGCCGCCGCCGTCACCGAGCCCGAGGAGACCGCCAGGACGAAGCAGCACGCGCGCGGCAAGAAGACCGCTCGTGAGCGCATCGACGCCCTGCTCGACGAGGGCAGCTTCACCGAGCTCGACGCCCTGGCGACCCACCGCAGCCGTAACTTCGGCATGGACGCCAAGCGCCTGCCGGGCGACGGCGTCGTCGTCGGGCACGGCACGATCGACGGCCGTCAGGTGTGCGTGTTCTCCCAGGACTTCACGGTGTTCGGCGGGTCGCTGGGCGAGGTGCACGGCGAGAAGATCGCCAAGGTGCAGGACCTCGCCCTGCGCACGGGCGTGCCGATCATCGGGATCTCCGACGGCGGCGGCGCCCGCATCCAGGAGGGTGTGGCGGCCCTGACCCAGTTCGCCGAGATGTTCCGGCGCAACGTCGCGGCGTCGGGAGTCATCCCGCAGATCTCCCTGATCCTCGGCCCGAGCGCCGGGGGCGCGGTGTACTCCCCCGCGCTGACGGACTTCATCGTCATGGCCGACGGCACCTCGAACATGTTCATCACCGGCCCGGACGTCATCAAGACCGTCACCGGGGAGGACGTGGACTTCGAGACCCTCGGCGGGGGTCGCACCCACAACGCGACCTCCGGTGTCGCGCACTACCTCGGCGAGGACGAGGACGACGCGATCGACTACGTGCGCCACCTGGTCGGGTACCTGCCGCAGAACAACCTGTCGGACGCGCCCACCTTCCCCCCCGAGGACGAGGCGGGCGCCGACCTGCTCGAGGTCACCGCCGACGACGAGGCCCTGGACGGGATCGTCCCGGACGGCGACAACCAGCCGTACGACATGCGCACCGTCGTCGAGACCGTCCTGGACCCGGACTCGTTCCTCGAGGTGCAACCGCTGTTCGCACCGAACGTGCTGGTCGGGTTCGGTCACGTCGAGGGGCAGAGCGTCGGCATCGTCGCCAACCAGCCCCAGTCGATGGCCGGCACCCTGGACATCAACGCCTCCGAGAAGGCGGCCCGGTTCGTGCGAACCTGCGACGCCTTCAACATCCCGGTCCTGACCTTCGTGGACGTGCCCGGGTTCCTGCCCGGCGTGGGCCAGGAGCACGACGGCATCATCCGCCGCGGCGCCAAGCTCATCTACGCCTACGCCGAGGCGACCGTCCCGCTGGTCACCGTCATCACGCGCAAGGCCTACGGCGGGGCCTACATCGTCATGGGGTCCAAGCAGCTCGGCGCGGACGTCAACCTCGCCTGGCCGACGGCGCAGGTAGCCGTCATGGGTGCCTCCGGTGCGGTGAACATCCTGCACCGCCGGGCGCTGAAGTCGGCGGCCGACGGCGGCCAGGACGTCGAGGCGGAGCGCACCCGGCTCACCGACGAGTACACCGAGGCGATCGTCAACCCGTGGGACGCCGCCCAGCGCGGGTACGTCGACGCGGTGATCCGCCCCTCCGAGACGCGCGGGCAGGTGGTGCGAGCACTGCGGGCGCTGCGCACCAAGCGGGCGAGCCTGCCCCCGAAGAAGCACGGCAACATCCCGCTGTGATCGTCTGAGAAGATCGAGCGATGAGTCACGAGGACGCCACCCACGGCCCGGCACCGCTGGGCGACGTGGACCCCGAGCCGATGCACCGCGCGGTGGATGCCCTGACGACCGCCCTGCACGAGTACGTCGACGTGGCGGTCGGTGTCCGGGCGGAGTTCGGAGCGACGGAGGCCGACGACGACCCGCGCATCCTCGCGCTGGAGAACCGTGTCGGCACGCTCAATGCCACCGTGTTCGACCGGCTGCACGACGCCCTGGGCATGCACCCCGACCTGACGACCTCGGTCTGGGGCCCCGGCCCCGAGGCGGAGCACACCGACGACGACGCCGTGGACCTGCCCGCCGGCACCGTCCCTGCCGAGGTGTTCTACCTCGGCTTCGTCGTGGCGGACCCGCCGGCCGGCGCCCCGGTGACGCTCGACGGTGTCATCGAGGTGCTCGACGACGCCGGCGAGCAGGCTGCCGCGCGGCTCGTCGACGGCGGCTACCAGGTGATGGAGTGGGCAGCCTCGCGGGGCCTGGCACCAGGCTTCGGCGACGACCCCGACGACGAGGAGGACGAGGAGTGAACGCCCAGTTCCGCGTGGTGCGCGGCGAGCCCGACGACGTCGAGGTGGCTGCGCTCGTGGCCGGTCTCGCCGCAGTCTCGGCCTCCGGCGACGAGCCCGACGACGTCGCACCGGTCGACGAGTGGACCAACCACGCCCGGTCGCTGCGTGGCAACGGTGCCGCCACCGCCCGCAGCTTCGGCGGCCGGGCGGGACGGCACAACGCCGACGCGTGGCGTTGGAGCCTGCGCTCGTGAGCGTGGTGTGGCAGCAGGTCGGCTCGGCGCAGGAGGTCGAGTCGCCGCTGGCGGACGTCCCCGACCCTGAGCGCCCGGGGTGGCTGCGCCGCTGGCTCTGGCTGCCGGCGCTGCTGGTGGCGATCGGTGTGTACGTGGCCCGCCGGCTCGTGGCGGACCCGTCCGGCGAGGTCGAGATGTGGCTGATGCTGGCGCTGGTGGCCGCCGTGACGGTGACGGCCGTGGCCGCGCTCGTGCGGTACCGCGACGACCAGCGGCTGGTCCAGGAGCGCCGCGCGGCCGAGGCGCTGCGGGCCGACGCCCGGTCGACGACGGGCTCGGTCACCGTCTCGCAGCGAGTTCTCAAGGACGGCACGATGCTGCACGGGATGCTCACCTACCCGCGGGACGGCGCGACGGTCGACGACGCGTGGTCCCTCATGGTGGCCGACGGCGACGCGCCCGGTCCGCGTCCCCACGACCCGGTCGCCGTCTGGTGGGCGCCGGGGTCGGACACCGCGATCGTCCGGTACCACCGCGGCTGGGCGGACGACGTCCGCCGCTCGGCGTCCTGACGTCGCTCGACGGACCGTCCCGACCGGTGTCGGGCCTCACGCGCGCGTCGTCGAACGTGCGTGCACAGGACGATCTCGGGATGCTCGGAGGAACACGGGCGCACCGGCGCCCGGGACGGGAGGCACGCTGATGGGTATCGGAAGCGGCATCTTCCTCATCGTGGTGGGTGCGATCCTCGCCTTCGCGATCGGGCCGGACACGTGGGAGGTCGTCAACCTCAACGTCGTCGGCTACATCTGCATCGCCGCGGGAGTCCTGGCACTGATCCTGGGGCTCGTCCAGACGAGGCAGCGCCAGCACCACCGGGTCGAGCGGTACGACGACCGCCCGCCGCCAGCGGTCTGACCCGAACCTGCGCCACCACGAGCGTCTCTGTCCGTCAGGAATCGGCCGTTGATTCCTGACGGACAGAGACGCTCGTGCGTGGGGACCCGTTAGCCTCGCACCCGTGAGCCACGACACGCCTGCCGACCGCCCCAGCACCCCGCTCGACGACGTCGCCGACGCCTACGTCCGCGACGCCGCGGCCCTCCAGCCGATCGACGCAACGATGATGGGGCTGCCCGGGCACGACCACCGGCTGCCCGACCTCTCCCCCGCCGGTCACGACGCCCGCGCCGACCTCGACCGGGCGCTGCTGCGCCGTCTCGACGAGCTGGAGGCCACCGGACAGGCTCCCGTGGACGACGTCGACCGGGTCACCCTGGCTGCGATGCGCGAGCGGGTGGGCCTGGCTGTCGAGCAGCACGAGGCGGGCGACCCGCAGGCCAGCCTCAACAACATCGAGTCCCCGGTGCAACAGCTGCGGGACCTGACCGACGTCATGCCCTCCGGCACCGTCGAGGCCTGGGAGAACATCGCCGCGCGGCTGAACGCCGTGCCGCAGACCCTCGCCGGCTACCGCGAGTCCCTCACCTGGAGCGCCGGACGCGGACGCGTCGCCGCGATCCGCCAGGTGCGCGCCGCCGTCGAGCAGGCGCGCGACCTGGCCGGGGACGGGTCGACGTTCACCGCACTCGCGACCGGGGAGCAGGCCGCCCGCGTGCTCGACGAGTCGTCCGCGTGCTCCCTGGTCCGCGCCGAGCTGGAGCGCGGCGCTGCCGCTGCCCGCGACGCCTACGCCGGGCTCGCCGACTTCCTCGAGACCGAGCTCGCACCCCTCGCCCCGCAGGAGGACGCCTGCGGCCGGGAAGCCTACGCGCGGTACTCCCGGCAGTTCCTCGGCGCCACCGTGGACCTCGACGAGACCTACGCATGGGGCCTGGCCGAGCTCGCCCGCATCGTCGCGGAGCAGGAGGAGGTGGCCCGGGAGATCGCCGGCCCGCAGGCCACGGTGGCCGACGCCGTCGCGGCGCTCGACGGCGACCCGGCGCGCATCCTGCACGGCACCGACGCGCTGCGCTCGTGGATGCAGCGCACCGCCGACGCCGCGGTCGACGACCTGGCCGGCACCCACTTCGACATCGACGGCCCGGTGCGCACCATCGAGTGCATGATCGCCCCGTCGCAGACCGGCGGGATCTACTACACCCCGCCCAGCGACGACTTCTCGCGCCCCGGCCGGATGTGGTGGTCGGTGCCCGCCGGGGTGACCGAGTTCACCACCTGGCGGGAGACCACCACCGTCTACCACGAGGGGGTCCCGGGCCACCACCTGCAGTGCGCAGCCGCGGTCGCCGCCCGTGACACGCTCAACTCCTGGCGACGCCTCGCCTGCTGGGTCTCGGGCCACGGCGAGGGCTGGGCGCTGTACGCCGAACGTCTCATGGCCGATCTCGGCCACCTCGACGACCCCGGCGACCGGTTCGGCATGCTCGACGCACAACGTCTGCGCGCCGCGCGCGTCGTCCTCGACCTCGGGGTCCATCTCGGCAAGGACTGCCCCACCGAGTGGGGCGGCGGCACGTGGGACGCCGAGAAGGCCTGGGAGTTCCTGCGGTCGAACGCCAACATGGACGAGGCCTTCCTGCGGTTCGAGCTGGACCGCTACCTCGGCTGGCCGGGCCAGGCGCCGTCGTACAAGGTCGGTCAGCGGCTGTGGGAGCAGGCACGCGACGACGCCCGCTCCGCCGCCGTGGCCCGCGGCGAGGAGCTCGACCTGCGGGCGTTCCACGCCCGTGCGCTCGGCCTCGGCTCGGTGGGGCTCGACGTGCTGCGCGACGCGCTCGCCTGACGTGCAGGGGATCCTCACCGGCTTCGCGATCATCGGCGTCGTCATCGCCGCCGGGTACGTCGCGTCACGCCTGCGCATCGGCGGGCCCGACGCCCGCGAGACGCTCAACCGGGTCGGCTTCTTCGTCGCCAGTCCCGCCCTGCTGTTCACCGTGGTCGCCGACGCCGACCTCGGTGAGCTGCTGGGCGCCCCCCTGCTGGTGCAGGCGATCGCCGCCGCGAGCGCCGCCGTCTGCTTCGTCGTGGTGAACCTGCTGTGGTTCCGGCTGCGAGCTCCCGAGGCCACGATCGGGGCGCTGGGTGCCGGCTACGTCAACGCGGGCAACATCGGCCTGCCGGTGGCGGTCTACGTGCTGGGCGACGCCACCGCCGTGGTCCCCGTCATCGGGCTGCAGCTGCTCGTCATCTCCCCGCTGGTGCTGCTCCTGCTCGACTCCACGACCTCGGAGAAGAGGGTCTCGCTGCGGTTCGTGCTCAGTCAGCCGGTCCGCAACCCGATCATCCTCGGCGCGCTGGCCGGTGCCGCGGTCTCCCTGACGGGCGTGACGGTGCCCGACGTCGTCCTGGCGCCGCTGGAGATCCTGGGTGGCGCCGCGATCCCGATGATCCTGCTCGCGTTCGGCATGTCGCTGCACGGGTCGAGACCGCTGCGCGGTCGCGAGGGCCGCGCCCCCGTCGTCGTGGCCGCCGTGCTCAAGGCGGTGCTGATGCCGGCCGTGGCGTTCGTCGTGGCCCGCTTCGGGTTCGGGCTCGACGACGCCACGGTGGTCTCCGCGGTGACCCTCGCTGCGCTGCCCACCGCGCAGAACATCTACAACTACGCCGCGCGCTTCCGCCGCGGCGAGGTGCTGGCCCGGGACACGATCCTGGTGACCACTCTCGCCTCGCCCGTCGTGCTGCTCGTGGCCGCCGCGCTCTTGACGTAGTCACCCCCGCCGACGTGTGAACATGAGCACGCCGTCGCACCACACCCCCGGACGACGGCGCCGCCTACCCCGACCCCGGAGGACCCGATGAGCAGCGCACCCCGCCAGTCCGACCTCAAGCCGGAGGACGTCAGGCACAGCCTCCTGGAGGACGCCCTCGGCCTGCTCACCGGGACGTTCGTGGTGTCGCTGGGCCTGTACCTGCTGCAGTCCGTGCAAGCCGTCACCGGCGGCACCGCGGGCCTCGCGCTGCTGATCAGCTACGCCGTCGACGTCCCGTTCGGGTGGCTCTTCGCCCTGGTCAACGCACCGTTCTTCCTCCTGGCGATCTGGAAGAAGGGATGGGACTTCACCCTGCGCACCGGCCTCTCGATCGCCCTGGTCTCGTCGTTCAGCGCCCTGCAGTCCGCGATGTTCGGCGTCGTGGACGTCCCGACCCTGTACGGCGTGCTCGGCGGCAACGTGCTGGCCGGCGTCGGGCTGCTCATCGTGTTCCGGCACCGCTCGAGCATCGGCGGGTTCAACATCGTCGCGCTCCTGGCCCAGGAGCGGCTCGGCTGGCGTGCCGGCTACGTCCAGATGGCGCTGGACACGGCCGTCGTGCTGCTCGCCCTCATCGTCGTCGAGCCGTTCGTGGTGCTCGTCTCCGCCGTCGGAGCCGCGCTGCTGAACCTCGTGCTGGCACTGAACCACCGGCCCGGCCGGTACATGGGCTACTGAGCCCGCGGCGCGCCGCGGTCAGGTGCTCGAGCAGGTCAGGTCCGGCGTCGTCGGCTGACCGCTGGCGAGGAACCCGAACGTCGCCGTGCCGCCGGCCGGAAGCTGGCCGTTCCAGGACGCGTTGCGGACGACGACGGTCCCTCCCTGCGTGGCGACCTCACCGTTCCACACCTGGTCGATGCTCCCGCCGGCCTGGTCCCAGGTGACGGTCCAGGACGACGTCGGCGAGCCGGCTCGGACCGTGACCTCACCCTGGAAGCCGCCCGACCACGAGTTCACGGTGGTGTAGGTCGCCGTGCAGTCCTCGCCCGGCGTCGGGTCCGTGGGGTCCGGGTCCGGCGTGGGGTCCGGGTCCGGCGTCTCGGACGCCAGGGCGGTGAAGAACTCCCAGATCTCGCCCGGGACCCAGGACTGGTTCTGACCCTGGTCGCGCGGGTCCCACACGTGCCCGCTGTCCGAGGCGATCCACACCACCGGGTAGGCGTCGTCGCACGAGTAGGCCGTCTTGAGGTGGGTACCACTGCCAGGAGCCGGCTCGGGCGCGTTCTGCGCCTGGCACCCGTTGGTCTGCAGGACGCGGTCCCGCAGCTGCCGTCCCTGGGAGATGTTGAGCACGTCGTCGACGACTCCGTGCGAGCCCAGGTAGGCGATCGGCTCGGACCCACCGTCGCACCCGGACAGCTGGGCACCGTTGAGCACCGCCACCGCACGGAACACGTCGGCGCGCGCGCACGCCAGCGCGTTGCTCATGCCCCCGCCGTAGCTGAAGCCGGTCGCGAACCGCTGAGAGGTGTCGATGCACAGCGCCGACCCGACGGTGCTCAGCACGTCGTCGATGAACGCGACGTCCCGGCCGCCCGAGTTGGGCCACGCGTTGTCGATGCCCTGCGGCGCGACGAACACGGTGCTGTCGCCCGACAGCGGCTCGAGGCCGTAGTAGCCCTGGTTCTCCACGTCCGCCGAGGTGCCGTGCCACCAGTGCAGTCCCACCACGAGGCGGTACGGCTGGTTCGGGTCGTACCCGCCCGGCACGTCGAGGCGGAACGACCGGGCCTGCCCACCGCTGGTGATGGTGTGGTTGCCCGTGGACAGGCCCGCAGGCTGACCGCAGCCGTCCGTGGTCGCCTGGGTGGCGACACCGGTCGGTACCGATGCGCCGGTCGGTACCGATGCGCCGGGCGCTGCCGACGCGACGGGTGCGGACAGCCCTCCCAGGACGAGCAGCGCGGCCGCGGCCGACGACAGCAGCGTCCGTCGGCCTCGGGTCGGGTTCGGTCGTCGCATGGTGCTCCTCCGTGGTGGTCCTCAGCGGCACTGCCGGGTCTACGTCCGCGGACCAGGTCCGCGCGGGTTGAACGTTATATTCGTCGACAGAGAGGGGGCAGGTGGTGAAACGGTTCGGGAGCCCCTGGGACCTGTCGGCTAGGCTCCCTGACGTGCCTCGCCTGGTCCTCGCCTCGAAGTCCCCCGCCCGTCTCGCCACCCTGCGTTCCGCCGGGGTCGAGCCGGAGGTCGTCGTCTCGCGGGTCGACGAGGACGCCGTCCTGGCCGGTGCGCGCGAACGCTTCGCCGACCTCAGCCCGGTCGATGCCGTCCTGGTCCTCGCGCAGGCCAAGGCCGAGGAGGTCGCCACGCACACGGCCGGCGCGCTGGTGCTCGGCTGCGACTCGATGCTCGAGATCGACGGCGAGGTCGTCGGCAAGCCGGGCACGGCCGACGTCGCGCGCGAGCGCTGGCGCCGCCTGCGCGGCCGCTCGGGCGTCCTGCACAGCGGGCACTGGGTGATCGACCTGAGGGACCCCGACGACGGCGGCACCGCGGCCACGCTGGGGGCGACCTCCTCGACCACGGTCCACTTCGCCGACCTCGACGACGCCGAGATCGACGCCTACGTGGCCACCGGCGAACCCTTGCAGGTGGCCGGCGCCTTCACGATCGACGGGATCGGCGGGCCGTACGTCGAGCGGATCGAGGGTGACCACCACGGGGTCGTCGGCGTGAGCCTGCCGTTGGTGCGGGAGCTCCTCGCCGAGATCGGTGTCCCGTTCCGCGATCTGCGCGCCCCGCAGGTCCGAGGCTGACGAAACCGCCAACCCATCGGCTGCCAGGTCGCCGATCACCCCCCTGGCCATGTGGGAAGTGCACAAACGGCTCCGACCCCTGTTGGCACCCGGCACAGACTTCCCGACCCGGGCCGTACGGAGTGGTGGAGCAGGGCGCCCGGCGCGTTACCGTGAGCCGTGCCCACCATCACGAAGGTCCTCGTCGCCAACCGCGGTGAGATCGCTGTCCGCATCGCCCGCGCCTGCGCCGACGCAGGCATCACCTCCGTCGCGGTGTACGCCGACCCCGACCGGCAGGCCCTGCACGTCCAGCTCGCCGACGAGGCGTTCGCCCTCGACGGCACCCGGGCCGCGGACACCTACCTGGACGTCGACAAGCTGCTCGACGTCGCCCGCCGGTCCGGTGCCGACGCCGTCCACCCCGGCTACGGGTTCCTCTCGGAGAACGCCGGCTTCGCCCAGGCGGTCATCGACGCGGGCCTGGTCTGGATCGGCCCGCCGCCGTCCGCGATCGAGTCCCTCGGTGACAAGGTCAGCGCCCGCCACATCGCCCAGCGGGCGGGTGCACCCCTGGTGCCCGGCACCAAGGACCCGGTCTCGGACTCCTCCGAGGTCCGGGACTTCGCCGCGGAGCACGGGCTGCCGATCGCCATCAAGGCAGCGTTCGGCGGTGGCGGGCGCGGCCTGAAGGTCGCCCGCACCCACGAGGAGATCGACGAGCTGTACGACTCGGCGGTGCGCGAGGCGGTGGCAGCGTTCGGCCGTGGCGAGTGCTTCGTGGAGCGCTATCTCGACAAGCCCCGGCACGTCGAGACGCAGTGCCTGGCGGACACGCACGGCAACGTCGTCGTGGTCTCCACCCGCGACTGCTCGCTGCAGCGTCGCCACCAGAAGCTGGTGGAGGAGGCTCCCGCCCCGTTCCTCAGCGCCGAGCAGGAGGCCGAGCTGGACCGCGCCTCGAAGGCGATCCTGCGCGAGGCCGGCTACGTCGGTGCCGGGACCTGCGAGTTCCTCGTCGGCACCGACGGCACGCTGTCCTTCCTGGAGGTCAACACCCGCCTGCAGGTGGAGCACCCCGTCACCGAGGAGGTCACGGGGATCGACCTCGTCCGCGAGCAGCTGCGCATCGCCTCCGGCGAGGAGCTCGGCTACTCCACGACGTCCCCCCGGGGTCATTCCCTCGAGTTCCGGATCAACGGCGAGGACCCCGCCGCCGGGTTCCTGCCGGCGCCGGGCACCATCTCGACGCTGCGCTGGCCCTCCGGGCCGGGCGTGCGCGTCGACACCGGTGTGGTCGAGGGCGACACCGTCTCCGGGCTGTTCGACTCGATGATCGCCAAGCTCGTCGTCACCGGGGCCACCCGCACCCAGGCCGTGCAGCGGGCACGGCGCGCGCTGCGCGAGCTCGAGGTGTCCGGCATCCCCACCGTGGTGCCGTTCCACCGTGCCGTGCTCGAGTCCCCCGACTTCGTGCCGGTCGCGGGCGAGGACGCCTCCGCCGCCGACTTCGCCGTGCACACGCGATGGATCGAGACGACCTTCGCCGAGACGGTCGCCGGTCTCGGACCGAGCCACCCGCCCGTCCCCGACCTCGCCGAAGGGCCGGAGGAACCGCCGGAGCGCGTGGTGGTCGAGGTCGGCGGGCGGCGCCTCGAGGTCGTCCTGCCCGCCGGGCTGGGCATGGGCCGGGCCGCCGGCTCCGCACGACCTGCACGCCGCGCCGTGCGCCGCGCCGCCCGCGGCACCGGGACCGGCGCGGGTGGCACCACCCTGGCCTCCCCGATGCAGGGCACCATCGTCAAGGTCGCGGTCGCCGAGGGCGACGAGGTGGCCGAGGGCGACCTGGTCGTCGTGCTCGAGGCGATGAAGATGGAACAGCCGATCACCGCTCATCGGGCCGGGACGATCAAGGGCCTGGCGCTCGTGGCCGGAGCCGGCGTCTCCGCCGGCACCGCCATCTGCGAGATCGCCTGATCGACATGTCCGGCACCCTGCATCACCGGCACCCCGGTGACGGCTGGGTGCAGTGCGGAGACCACCAGCACTGGGGGCTGCACGGGGCGGCCGGTCTGTTCCTGGTCCGCCGGGCCCCGCCCGCCCCGGGTGGCAGACCCGGCAGGGTGACCGAGGTCGTGCTGCAGCACCGGGCCACGTGGTCCCACCACGGCGGCACGTGGGGCATCCCCGGCGGCGCCGTCGCGCCGGGAGAGACCCCGACGCAGGGGGCGCTGCGCGAGGCCGCCGAGGAGGCCGGCGTCGACCCGGCCTCCGTCCGGGTCGTCGCGGAGCACGTGCTGGACCACGGCGTGTGGACCTACACGACGGTGCTCGCCGAGACTCTCGAGGGTCGGCGTACGCACGTGTCCGCCACCGACCCGGAGAGCATCGAGGTGCGCTGGGTACCGGTCGACGACGTGGCCGGGCTCGACCTGCACCCGGCCTTCGCCGCCTCCCTGCCCCACCTGATGACGCTGCTCGACGACCAGCGCTGAGCCGCGGCCCCGCCCGGCGTCAGCGCGGCGTGAGCTGCCCGTGCAGCATGCGCGCCGCCTCGCCGATCGTCCCCGACAGGGACGGGTAGATCGTGAACGTCTCGGCGACGTCGTCCACCGTCAGCCGGTGGCAGACCGCCAGCGCGACCGGGAAGATCAGCTCGCTGGCCCGCGGGCCGACGACGACGCCGCCGAGGACGACCCCCGCCTCGGGGTGGGCGAAGAGCTTGACGAAGCCGTCGTGCACGCCGTGCATCTTCGCGCGCGGGTTGCGGGCCAGCGGCAGCGTGGTGGTGATGTACCGCGAACCCTGGGAGCGGAGCGCCTCCTCGGAGTACCCGACCGTGGAGATCTCCGGCGCGGTGAAGATGTTCGCCGCGACGTTGCCCAGGTGCAGCGGGGTGACCGCGTCGCCGAGGGCGTGCGCCATCGCGACCCGTCCCTGCATCGCGGCGACGGAGGCGAGCGGCAGCACCCCGGTGCAGTCGCCGGCCGCGTAGATGCCCCGCACGGAGGTGCGTGAGACGCGGTCCACCTCGATGTGCCCGGACCGGCTGACGCGGACGCCCGCCTCCTCCAGGCCCAGCCCGGCGGTGTTGGGGACCCCGCCGACGGCGATGAGCACGTGGGACCCCTCGACGACCCGGCCGTCCTCCAGGGTGACCGCGACCCCGTCCTCGGTGCGCGCGGCCGCGGCGGCGCGCGACCGGGACATGACGGTCATGCCGCGGTGGCGGAAGACGCCCTCGAGCAGCTCGGCGGCGTCCTCGTCCTCGCCGGGGAGCACCCGGTCGCGCGAGGAGACGAGCACCACCTCGGACCCGAGGGCGAGGTAGGCGCCCGCGAACTCCGCCCCGGTGACGCCGGAGCCGACCACGATCAGCTTCTCGGGCAGGGTGGCCAGGTTGTACAGCTGGGTCCAGGTGAGGATGCGCTCGCCGTCCGGCTCCGCCGTGGGCAGCGTACGCGGCGTCGCGCCGGTGGCGAGGAGCACGATGTCGGCGTCGAGCGTGATCTCCGCGCCGCCGTCGGACGGGGAGACGACGACGCGGCTGGGTCCGTCCAGACGGCCGCTGCCGTCGACGATCCTGACGCCCTCACGGTCCATGCGGGCGCGGATGTCGCTCGACTGCGCCGCCGCGAGCGCGAGCACCCGCTTGTTGACGGCCTGCAGGTCGACCAGCGACCGCCGGTCGTCGGGGTCGTCGCCGGGCGTGACGGAGCTGGCGGTGCGGATGCCCAGCTCGGGTGCGGACTCGGCCATGGTGAACCACTCGGCCGTGGCGATGAGGGTCTTGGAGGGGACGACGTCGGTCAGGACGGTCGCGCCGCCCAGACCCGAGCGTTCGACGACGGTGACGTCGGCGCCCGTGCGGCGGGCGACGAGGGCGGCCTCGTAGCCTCCTGGGCCGCCGCCGACGACGACGACGGAGCGGTTGGGTCCGGCAGGGGTGGTCTTCTCGGCAGGCACGGTGCCATTGTGGCAGGCGCGGCAGGGTCCCGCGGGCAGAGATACGCTCGGGTCCATGAGCACCACACCTGCCACGACGCCGGACCTCGACGACCCGAGGACCGATCCCTTCGACGTCGCGCGCGCAGCCGCCGCCCACATCGCCGAGGTGACGGGTGTGCCGGGGCACGACGTCGCCCTCGTCCTCGGTTCCGGCTGGGGCGGAGCGGCCGAGCTCGTCGGCGACGTCGTCGCCGAGCTCCCCACGCACGAGATCCCCGGGTTCGCGAAGGCGTCCGTGGTGGGGCACGCGTCGACGACCCGTTCGATCCGGGTCGAGCGTCCCGACGGCTCGACCCGCCATGCGCTCGTCATCGGGGGCCGCACGCACCTGTACGAGGGCCGCGGGGTGCGGCGGGTGGTGCACGGGGTGCGCACGGCGGCGGCGACGGGCTGCGAGTCGGTGGTGCTGACCAACGGCTGCGGCGGACTGCACATGGCGTGGCGTCCGGGCCAGCCGGTGCTGCTGCGCGACCACCTCAACCTCACCGCGACCTCGCCGCTCGAGGGCGCGACGTTCGTGGACCTCACGGACCTGTACTCGCCTCGTCTGCGCGAGCTGGCCCGGTCGGTCGATCCCGAGCTGCCGGAGGGCGTGTACGCCCAGTTCCCCGGCCCCCACTACGAGACGCCCGCCGAAGTGAAGATGGCCGGGATCCTGGGGGCGGACCTGGTCGGCATGTCGACCACGCTGGAGGCGATCGCCGCGCGGCACGCCGGCATGGAGGTGCTCGGCGTGTCCCTGGTGACCAACCTGGCGGCCGGGATCTCGCCGCAGCCCTTGTCGCACGAGGAGGTCCTCGAGGCGGGTCAGGCCGCCGGCCCGCGGATCAGCGACCTGCTCGCGAACATCGTCAAGGCGCTCTGAGGAGGGCGGGATGATCGAACCGCTGGACAGCCTGCTGGACCGGGTCGAGGCGTGGATGCGCCACGACGTGGACGACACCGACGTCGACGAGCTCACGCGCCTGGTCGACTTCGCGACCACGGCGGACGGGGCTCGCTTCCCGAGCGCGCTCGCCGAGCTGCGTGACCGCTTCGCGGGGACGCTGCAGTTCGGCACCGCCGGTCTGCGCGGTGCGATGGCGTCAGGCCCGAACCGCATGAACCGGGCGGTCGTCATCGGTGCGGCCGCAGGCCTGGCCGCCTACCTGAACGACGTGCTCGGCACCGGGCCCGACGGCGCTCCGCCACGCGTCGTCGTCGGCTACGACGCCCGGTACCGGTCGTCCGACTTCGCGCGCGACACCGCGGGCGTGCTGGTCGCGGCGGGCGCCGAGGTGACGTTGCTGCCGGGGCCGCTGCCGACGCCGGTGCTCGCCTTCGCCGTGCGGCACCTGTCCGCCGATGCCGGCGTGATGGTCACGGCGAGCCACAACCCGGCGGCGGACAACGGCTACAAGGTCTACCTCGGCGGGCGGGTCGTCGCGGACTCCGGGCAGGGGGCGCAGATCGTGCCGCCGCACGACGCCCTCATCGCGGAGCGGATCGCGGCAGCCGGGCCTGCCGACGAGGTGCCGCGTGCCACGGAGGGCTGGGGCGTGCTCGGCCGGGACGTGGTCGACACCTACCTGGCATCGGTGCACGGGATGGCGGCGGTGGAACCCGACGTGGCGGACCGGCTGCGGGTCGTCACGACGTCCCTGCACGGCGTCGGCGGCCGGACCCTCGCCCGCGCCCTGGCCGACGCGGGCTTCTCCCAGGTCGTCCCGGTCGAGGAGCAGTCCTACCCGAACCCGGACTTCCCGTCGGTCTCGTTCCCGAACCCGGAGGAGCCCGGCGCGCTGGACATGGCGCTCGGCCTCGCCGTGGACACCGGCGCCGACCTGGTGATCGCCAACGACCCGGATGCCGACCGCTGCGCCGTCGCGGTCCTCGACGTCACCCAGGGGACGCACCTCGGTGTCGAGACCGCACGGTCCAGCGGGTGGCGGATGCTGCACGGCGACGAGGTGGGGGCGCTCCTCGGGGCCGAGGCCGTGCGCCGGGCCGCGAGCAGCACGCCCGGGCCCGACGGCGTCACGGTGGCCTCCTCGGTCGTCTCGTCACGGGTGCTGGGGCGGATCGCGCAGGACGCCGGCGTGGCCCACACCACGACGTTGACGGGGTTCAAGTGGATCTCACGCACTCCGGGTCTGGTCTTCGGCTACGAGGAGGCCCTCGGCTACTGCGTGGACCCGGCGCACGTGCGGGACAAGGACGGCATCAGCGCCGCCGTCGTCGTCGCGTCCCTGGCAGCTCGCCTCAAGGCCGAGGGTCGGACGCTGATCGACGCCCTCGACGACGTCGCGCGCGCTCACGGCCTGTACGTCACCGACCAGCTCTCGGCCCGGTTCGAGGACCTGGCGCAGATCCCGGAGACGATGTCCCGGCTGCGTGCGGCGCCGCCGTCGTCGCTGGACGGATCACCGGTCCGGACGGTCGCCGACCTGTCCGACGGGTACGACGGGCTGCCGCCGACGGACGGGATCCTGCTGCTCGCCGAGGACGGGACCCGCGTCATCGTGCGGCCGTCCGGCACCGAGCCCAAGGTCAAGTGCTACCTCGAGGTGATCGGTGAGGTCGCCCCCGACGCGGCCCCCGTCGACGTGGGCAAGGCGCGCGTCGCTGCTCACGAGCGCCTCGACGCGCTCAAGGCCGAGCTGGCGTCCGCCCTCGGCCTCTCCTGAGTCAGAGGGCGGCGTCGTCCTGCTCGACGGCGGCGTTCCAGTCCGCCTTGGCGGCCCGCCACGCCTCGTCGTCGTGCCCACGACGCCAGTAGCCGGAGGCCGAGAGACGTTCCTTGCCCACGCCCAGCTCGGCCCGGACCCAGCGCCGCAGCTCACGCACGCAGGACGCCTCGCCGTGCAGGAACGCGTGCGGGGCACCGTCGGGCAGCCTGCCGGCCGTGCGGGCGTCGCGGACGGTCTCCGTCAGGTCGGCCACCTCCCGGTGGACCCAGGTGATCGACAGGTCGGCGGCGGTGACGATCTCCTGCTCGTCCGCCGGCCCGGGAACCTCGACGAAGGCGTGCGCCGTGGTCCCGGCGGGCAGCGACTCGACCGAGGCCGCGATGGCCGGCAGCGCCGAGTCGTCGCCCACGAACAGGTGCCACGGTGCCGACAGGTCCGGCGCGTAGGAGCCGCCGGGCCCGAGGAAGGTGACCTTCTCACCGGGCTGGGCGCGCCCGGCCCACGGCCCGGCGATGCCCTCGTCCCCGTGCACCACGAAGTCCACGTCCCACTCGCCGTCACGGACGGCGCGCACCGTGTAGGTGCGGACCAGCGGCTTGCCCTCCGGTGTGGCGGGCTCGCCCACCACCAGCTTGATGTACAGGTCCGTCACCGCGGGACGAGGGATCGCGTCCAGGGCGTCGCCGGCGAGGGTCAGGCGCACCATGTGGGGCGTGAGCCGGCGGACGGCGGAGACGGTGGCGTGGTGCTGAGTGCGCTTGCCGCCGGGTGGACCGCCCCGGCGCGATGTCGTGTCAGTCATTGTAGGTGAGCCTAACCTGCCCTGCGGTCAGGTTCGTCCGAGCCTGCTCACCGTGGACCGCACGAGGAGGACGGCGACCAGCAGCACGAACCCCGCGGCGCAGAGCATCAGCACCGTCCCCGATCCCGCGGCGCCGTGCAGCATCCAGGCCAGGGCGGTCACCGTCAGCCAGCCGCGGACCAACCACGCCGCGACCAGCATGGTCGAGGCGTCACCGCCGCCGGGCGCACTGACCGGGGTGAACAGCTCGGCGGGGACCGTCGTGGCCCCCGCGACCCAGCCCCTCACCGCGAGGGCGAGCACCCCCGCGGAGGCCACCACCACGACGGCCCGCGTGCCGTCGTGGGGCAGGCCCGCGAGGCCGCCCAGCACAGCCAGACCGAGGCCGGCGCCCGCCGACGCCGCACCGAGCAGCGCCGGGACCACGAGGTGACCTGCCAGGAGCCGACCGACGCTGCCGGGAAGCAGCCCGCCCGGCCGGGGCTGGGACGCCGTCTCCCGCAGGCCGCCCGTCCAGGCGGCGGACGCCGCGTACAGCACGAGGGCACCCAGCACCACGGCGGTGACGGACCCAGGACGGCCGGTCGACGGGCTGCCCAGCACGAGCAGCAGGGCGCCGCCGGTGCCGGCCAGCACCGAACCGAGCACCGGTCCGGGGCGGCGCCGCACGCCGACCAGGTCTCGGGCGACCACGGGAGCGTGTCGGAGCAACGGCGCCCAGAGCGTGCGGTGGCGACCTCGCAGCCGGGCCGGGCCCAGCAGGTCGGCCACCCCGCCGGCCTCCCCTCCGGCCAGCGCCTGGGTGGTCGCGACCGTGGTGCGCTGCGCCGACGCCGTCGCGTCGACGTCGATCTCGCCGGGCAGCGACCGCATCGTCGACCACAGGCTCACCACCGCTGCCGCACCGGCGACCGCCACCAGCCCCCACCCGGGCGCGGTCGCCAAGGAGCAGGCCACGCCTCCCGTCGCGGGCTCCCCGCACACCGGACCGGCGACGCCACGCACCTGCGGCGCGACGACCTCGAGCACAGGGGCCAGCACGCCCAGACCGACGAGCACGCCGGTGGCGCGCAGGGCTCGGGTGCGCCACCGCGGGGTCTGCGCCGCGACGCCGAGCATCACCGGCAGCTGGACCGCGAGCGCGGCGACGACGACCCAGCCGGCGACGTCGGCGGCCGTCGCGCCGTCGTTCGGTGTCGCCCCCCGGACCACGCCGAGCGCTCCGGCCGCCAGCGCCGAGGCACCGAAGGCGGCCGCGACCGCCGCGCCCACGGCGAGCACCACGACCCGGCGCCGCAGCACCTCGGCAGGTCGGAACTGGCCGGCGAGGACGAACCTCGCCTCCGGCGGGCTGGTCCACAGCGGCCCCCCGGCACGCGCGGCGGTGATCGCCAGCAGCGCCACCAGGCCACCGAGGCACAGGCCCACGACCACCAGGCCGTCGAACGCGCTCGAGCTCCACCGTCCCGCCAACGCCTCCGCGCCGCGGTCTCCCAGCGGCAGCCCGGTCTGGGCCAGTGCCGACCACAGGACGGGGCCGTAGACCAGGGCGAGGAGGAAGACGCCGTACACCAGGTACACCCGGTCGCCCGGGTCCGCCCCGGCGGCCACGGCACGGGCGAGCGCCGACCGGCGACGCACCCGCGCCACCCATCGACGCCACGGCGCGTACGGCACGCGCATCGCCGCCTCGCCAGGTTCGTCGGCCGCGGTCGCGGCGCCGCCCGGGCCGCTCATCGGGGCCCGGGCGCGGTCAGCTCCACCACCTGACCGCGGGCCGCGACGTCGTCCCGCAGCCCGCTGTCGTGCGTGGCCACCAGGACGGTGCGTCCGTCGTCGAGCGCCCGGGCGACGAGCCGCCGGGCGACCGCGCGCCACCGGGCGTCCAGCCGTTGCTCCGGCTCGTCGAGGAGCACCAGGGACGCCGGTCTGTACAGGGTGGCCGCCAGGGCGAACAGCTGCCCTTCCCCCGATGACAGCTCGGAGGGGAACTGGTCACGCACGCGGCCCAGCTCGGCCTCGGCCAGCGTCTCGGCGACGCTCGCCGTGCGGTGGCGCCCGGCCCATGCCGAGCTGATGAGCTGCAGGTGCTCGGCCACCGTCAGGTCGCGGTAGGTCGGCAGCCCGCCCAGCAGGAGCGTGACGCCCTCGCGCCGGCGCAGGCGGGCGCGCGCGGCCGGCAGCCCGAGCGTGCGCACGGTCCCCGACGTGGGCTCGTCCGTCCCGGCGACCAGCCGCAGGAGCGTCGACTTGCCGCTGCCGTTCGCGCCGACGACGGCGGCCGCCTCGCCCGCGTGCAGCGTCAGGGACGTGGGACCGAGGATCTCGACGCTGCCGTGCGTCCGCGTGGCCTCACGCACCTCGACGACAGGATCACCGGTGTCCGCGCTGGTCATGGAACCGACGCTAGCAGCGTCAGTAGCCGCCGCCGTCCGTCGGCGCCGCTCCGGTCCCGGAGGCGCCGGCCGGGCCGTCGAAGCCGGCGAGGACCGCGGCCGTTCCCGACAGCCCGAGGCGGGTGGCGCCCGCGGCGATCATCTCCTGGGCGCTCTGGAGCGTCCGGACCCCTCCGGACGCCTTGATCCCGAGTCGGCCGCCCACGGTCCTGGCCATCACCTCGACGGCGTGCACCGTGGCGCCGCCCGCCGGGTGGAACCCGGTCGAGGTCTTGACGAAGTCCGCCCCGGCGACCTCCGCGGCGCGGCAGACCGCGACGATCTCCTCGTCGTCCAGCGCGGCGGCCTCGATGATCACCTTGAGGACCCTGTCCCCCGGGACCGCGGCGCGCACGGCCGCGATGTCCGCCTGGACCAGGTCGTAGCCTCCCGCCGTGGCCACGCCGACGTCGATGACCATGTCGACCTCGTCCGCGCCGTCGAGCACGGCGCGAGCCGCCTCGGCGGCCTTGATGTCGCTCGCGTGCTTGCCGGAGGGGAACCCGCAGACGGTCGCGACGGCGAGCCGGCCGGCAGCCACCTCGGCGGCGTGCGTCACGAAGGTGGGCGAGACGCAGACGGAGAACACCCCGAGCTCGGCCCCCTCCTCGACGAGGGCGGTGACGTCGGCGGACGTCGTCTCCGGCTTGAGCAGCGTGTGGTCGACGTACCGGGCCAGCTCGGCCCTCGTCGTCGGCACCGGGTTCTCGGCGTCCGGCCCGGCGTTCGTCCTTGCGTTCATCGAACAGCCCCCTCGATCTTCTGGTAGCCGGGCAGGATCAGCTCGTCGACGAGGTCGCGGCGCTCGTCGTGGTGCAGGAAGGCGCTCCACGCGGCCGTCAACGTCACGTCCGCCAGGTCGTCGATCGTCCAGCCGGCCTCGGTCACCAGCATCCGCATCTCGTGCGACATCGACGTGCGCGACATGAGCCGGTTGTCGGTGTTGAGCGTGACCGCGAAGTCCAGCTCCTTGAGACGGGTGACGGGGTGCTCGGCGATCGAGGTCGCGGCACCGGTCTGCAGGTTCGACACCGGGCACACCTCGAGCGCGATCTGGTGGTCACGGACCCAGTGCGCCAGCTCCCCGAGCCGTGCGGTCCCCGACGCGGCGTCGAAGGAGATGTCGTCGGCGATCCGCACGCCGTGCCCGATGCGGTCGGCCTGCCCGAGGTGCACGGCCTGGGCGATCGAGTCGAGCCCGGCGGCCTCCCCCGCGTGGATCGTCGTCGGGAAGTGCTGGTCGGCCAGGAAGCGCCAGACCTGAGCGTGCCGGTCCGGCGGGAAGCCGTCCTCGGGCCCGGCGATGTCGAAGCCGACCGCCCCCGCGCCACGGTAGGCCACGGCGAGCTCGGCGATCTCCATCCACCGGTCGGTGTGCCGCATGGCGGTGACGAGCTGACCGACCCGGATCGTGCGGCCCGCCGCGGCCGCCTCGCGCACGCCGTCGTCGATCCCTGCCTGGACGGCCTCGACGGTCTCGGGGAGGGACATCCCGCCCCGCAGGTGCTGCTCGGGGGCCCAGCGCTGCTCGGCGTACACGACCCCGTCGGCCGCCAGGTCCAGCACGGCCTCCTTGGCGACGCGGGCGAGCGCCTCCGGCGTCTGCATGACCGCGATCGTGTGGTCGAAGGTCTCCAGGTAGCGCGGCAGCGATCCCGAGTCGGCCGCGTCGCGGAACCAGGTCCCCAACGAGCCGGCGTCGCCGGCCGGCAGCTCGTGCCCGACCTCGGCGGCCAGCTCGAGGACCGTCTGCGGCCGCAACCCCCCGTCGAGATGGTCGTGGAGCAGGACCTTCGGCAGGTCGGGGATCGCGTCGAGGAGGGCTTGCGTCATGGGCCCCAACCTACCGGTTCACCAGAGGCGCTCGCTGCGGTCAGAGGTCGTCCTCCGGGGTGGGGACGACGCTCGCCTGCTCGGCGACGTCGGCCTCGGCCGCCTCGCCGTCCAGGTCGGGGCGTGGCGTCGCCGGACGGTACTCGTCGGTCTCCGCCTCGTGCTCGGGAGCGGCGGGTGACGTGCTCGCCTCCTCCACGAGGCTCGTGGTGTCGTCGGGCGCTTCCAGCCCGGCGTCACGCCAGGCGTCGGAGGGTGTGGTGCTCATGTGCCCCATGCTGTCCCCGATCCGCGCTCCTCGCGAGGCAGGAGCGCCCACACGACGTGAGGCCATCCCCCCAGCGCCCGACGGCGGGCGACCCGGTCGGCGTCGTCGGTGCCCGGGGCGCGCAGCGCGTCGACGGGCACCGCGTGCAGCGCGCCCGAGGACGGCTCGTAGACCGTCGCCACGGGCCCGGCGTCGGTGGGTCGCACGGCCGTGAGCAGCACGACGTGCCGCGGGACCGCCGTCGACACACCCCCACGCAGGTCCCCGCCCGTGTACAGCGGCACGGGGATGCCCGCGCCGGCCGACGCGAGCGCTGCGGCCAGCACGGAGCGAGGCCCCTCGGGCGGTTCGCTCCGCCGGACGACGCGATGCGTGTAGCGAACCGGGCCCGCACCAGGCCGTTTCCCGCGCAACGGCCCGTAGCGCGCCTCCCGGGCGGCTCCCCACGGCGGCGTACCGAGTCTCCCCGGCCAGAGCCGCCGGGCACGGGCGTGCACCTCGCGCTGCCGCCGGGCGAACGCCTCCCACGCACCCCGGGGGTCGACGGCGAGCGCCAGCGCCGACGCGGCGTCGCCCGCCAGCCGCAACATCACGAGCACCGCCGCCCCGCACGTGGTCGCGTCGACCTGGCGTGCCGGCGAGCCGGGCCGCCCCGCCGTGGGCCCGCCCGGAAGCCCGGGCACGAGCTCGGGCAGGAGCAACGGCGCCGGCCGTCCGGGACGCGGGACGTCGCCGTCCCGCCCCAGGGGGTCCAGGACCCGCGCGCGCGCCTCCGGGCCGGCGGCCGCGAGCGCGGCCAGCACGGTCGCGGGGACCGCGGGCGGTCCGGCGGCGACCGGCTGCCGCGGGACCTGACCGGAGAAGACCCCGGCGGCCCCGAGGAGGTCGGTCAGCCGCGCCGCGCCGATCCCCGTCGCCATCGAGCTGCTCGCATCAGTGGATGCGGTCGAGGACGACGGGGCGCTGTCCCACCGCCGTCCCGGCCGGCGCGACCTGCCAGGCGTCGTCCAGCGCCTCCAGCGCACGCGGGAAACGCTCCGGGGTGTCCGTGTGCAGCGTCATGACCGCCTGACCGGCGGCGACCTGCTCGCCGGGCCGGACGTGGATCTCGACCCCGGCGCCCGCCTGCACGGGGTCCTCCTTGCGTGAGCGGCCTGCGCCGAGCCGCCAGGCGGCGACGCCGACGGCGTACGCGTCGAGCTCTCCGAGCACCCCGTCACGGCGGGCACGCACCTGCTCGGTGTGCCGCGCGACGGGCAGCTCGGCGTCCGGGTCCCCACCCTGGGCGGTGATCATCCGCCGCCACACGTCCATCGCGCGCCCGTCGCCCAGTGCGGCCCGGACCTCGTCCGCGCCGGTGGGCCGGCCCGCGGCGTCGAGCATCTCGACCGCCAGCGCCACCGTGAGGTCGACGACGTCGGCCGGCCCGCCGCCGTCCAGCACCTCCACGGACTCGCGGACCTCCAGCGCGTTGCCCGCCGTGCGACCCAGCGGCACCGACATGTCCGTCAGCAGCGCGACCGTGCGCACGCCGGCGTCCGTGCCCAGCTCGACCATCGTGCGAGCGAGCTCGCGGGCCTGCGCGGCGTCCTTCATGAAGGCACCCGAGCCGACCTTGACGTCGAGCACCAGCGCGCCGGTGCCCTCGGCGATCTTCTTGGACATGATCGAGCTCGCGATGAGCGGGATCGCCTCGACCGTGCCGGTGACGTCACGCAGCGCGTAGAGCTTCTTGTCGGCGGGCGCGAGTCCCGCACCGGCGGCGCAGATCACCGCGCCGACGTCCTCGAGCTGGCCGACGATCTCGTCGTTGCTCAGGCCGGCACGCCACCCGGGGATCGACTCGAGCTTGTCCAGGGTGCCGCCGGTGTGCCCGAGGCCTCGACCGGACAGCTGCGGCACGGCCACGCCGAACACGGCGACCAGCGGCGCCAGCGGCAGCGTGATCTTGTCGCCGACCCCGCCGGTGGAGTGCTTGTCCGCCGTCGGGCGGGACAGGCCCGAGAAGTCCATCCGCTCGCCGGAGGCGATCATGGCGTGGGTCCAGCGGGAGATCTCCCCCCGGCTCATCCCGTTGAGCAGGATCGCCATCGCCAGGGCCGACATCTGCTCGTCGGCGACGACGCCGCGGGTGTAGGCGTCCACCACCCAGTCGATCTGCGCCGCGGACAGGTGCGCGCGGTCCCGCTTGGTCCGGATGACGTCGACGACGTCGAAGGCTTCGTTCATCGGTTCAGGTCCTCCGGGCCGAATGCCTGCGGCAGCATCTCGGCCATGGTGACGACGCCGCGAGGCGTCTCGACGAGCAGCTCGGGGCCGCCGTGCTCCCACAGGAGCTGGCGGCACCGACCGCAGGGTGTGATGACGTCCCCGGTCCCGTTCACGCACGTGAACGCGGCCAGCCGGCCGCCGCCGGAGGCCACGAGCGCGGACACCAGCGAGCACTCGGCGCAGAGCGTGACGCCGTACGCCGCGTTCTCCACGTTGCTGCCGACCAGCAGGCGGCCGTCGTCGGCGTAGGCGGCCGCCCCGACCGGGAACCCGGAGTACGGGGCGTAGGCGAGGGCCGAGGCCTCCCGCGCGGCGGCGCGCAGCGCGTCCCAGTCCATGTCGTCCACCGTCATTCCTTGACGTACGCCTGCCCGTTGGCGGCCGGTGGCTGAGACCTGCCGACGAGCCCGGCCACGGCGAACAGGGTCACCACGTACGGCAGCATGAGCATGAACTGGCTCGGCACCGGCGACCCGACGACGCTCAGGACGTTCTGCAGGTTCGTGGCGAACCCGAACAGCAGCCCGGCCAGCGCGGCACGGACCGGGTCCCACTTGCCGAAGATCATGGCGGCCAGGGCAATGAAGCCCGCACCCGCCGTCATCTCGCGGCCGAACTGGTTGATCGACACCACCGTGTAGAAAGCACCACCCATCCCGGCCAGCGTGCCGCCGATCAGCACGGCCCGGTAGCGGGTGGCGAGGACATTGATGCCCACGGTGTCGGCCGCCTTGGGGTGCTCTCCGACGGCCCGGACGCGCAGACCCCACCGCGTGCGGTACAGGGCGAACCACACGACACCGACGATGACGAACATCAGGTAGGCGAGGATCGTCTGGTTGAACAGCACCGGCCCCACGACCGGGATGCGGTCGAGGAACGGGATGGGCAGCCGGGGGAACCGCGTGGTCGCGTTCAGCATCTCCGTGTTCGGCACGAGGACCTGGGAGTAGAAGAAGCTCGTCAGGCCGATCACCAACACGTTGAGCACGACACCCACGATGATCTGGACCACCCGGTAGGTGATCGCGAAGATCCCGAGGACGAGGGCGACCAGCATGCCGGCCACCATCGCGGCCAGCAGACCGGCCCAGGGGCTGTCGGTCAGCGAGGCCACCACCGCCGCGCTGAAGGCGCCGGCGAGCAGCTGTGCCTCGATGGCGATGTTGATGACACCGGCCCGTTCCCCGATGACGCCGCTCAGCGAGCCGTAGACGATCGGCACGGCCAGGACCACGGCGCCACTGAGCAGGCCGACCACGGACAGGTCACGGGGACTGCCGGCCGCCGCCCACGCGAGGAAGCCGGTCAGGAGGAACACGGCGTACACCGAGATCCACCACAGGGGCACCCGGCGGCGGGCGCGGGCGGCGAGCACCGCAGCGCCGGTCACGAGCAGGCCGACGCCGGCCCCGAGCCAGGCCGTCGTCATCGCCGGCACGACGAACACCGGGATCTGGAAGAAGTCGCGCGAGGTGGACAACGCGAACCGCGCGCTGCCCTCGTGGGGGGCGAGCGCCATCAGGAGCACGTAGAGCACCAGGACCGCACCGAGCGCGATCGGGGACTTCCACGACACCTTGTCGATCGTGCGTGCGCCGGTCTCCTGCGCCGGGACGGGAGCAGGTCGGGTCACGGGTGCGCTCACGCCGTCGCCTCCTTCGTGCTGGAGCTCTTTCGCCTCGTCGTCGTCCGGCGTGCCGGTTGCGGCAGCCGGAAGATCGCCCGCACCAGCGGCGGCGCGGCGATGAACAGCACGATGAGCGACTGGACCACGAGCACGATCTCGATGGGGATCCCCTCGGCAGCCTGCATGGCCGAGCCGCCCGCCTTGAACGCACCGAACAGCAGGCCTGCGAAGAGCACACCGACGGGCTGCGAACCACCGAGCAGGGCCACGGTGATCGCGTCGAAGCCGATACCGGCGTCGATCCCCTCGCCGAAGCCCGTCGTGGCGGTGCCGAGCACCTGGGTCACCCCGGCCAGGCCTACGAGGGCACCGGCGATCAGCATGACCGAGACGGTGGACCACTTGACGTCGATGCCGGCGACGCGGGCAGCGCGCGGGTTCTCGCCCACCGCGCGGTAGGAGAAGCCGAGGGACGCACGGTTGAGCAGCCACCACACGTAGGCCACCGCCAGGAGCGCCAGGACGAAGCCCCAGTGCAGCGGGTAGCGCTCACCCAGCAGCGGCGGGAGCTGCGCGGACTCGGCGATCGGGGGCGTGCGCGGGTTCGCCGACCCCGGGGCCTGCATCAGCCCGGGGGTCGCCAGGAAGAAGGACAGCAGGTAGTAGGCGATCCAGTTCAGCATGATGGTCACGATGACCTCGTGCGCACCGGTGAACGCCTTGAGGGCACCGGCGATGCCGGCCCACAGGGCCGCTGCGAGCATCCCGGCGACCATCGCCAGCAGCAGGTGGAGCGGGATGGGCAGCCCGGTGACCCCGAAACCCACCCAGCCCGCGCCGACGGCGGCCATGAGCATCTGCCCCTGACCACCGATGTTGAACAGACCGGCGCGGAACGCGAGGGCCACACCGAGCCCCGCGGCGATGAGCGGCGTCGCGTTGGTGAGCGTCTGCGTCAGCGAACGGATCCCCGCCGCGAAGCTGTCGGCCTGGTAGTTGTAGACGGCGCCACGGAACAGCGCCGAGTACGCGCCGCCGATGGCCTCGCCGACCGCCTTCAGCGTGTCCTGGGGCCGGGCGAAGAAGTAGCCGGCGGACTCCTGGACGGCCTCGTCGGTCAGGACGATGAGGATCGACCCCGCGAGCACGGCCAGGAGGATCGCGCCCAGCGCCACGGCCCAGCTGCCCGAGACGATCTGACGGAAGGCGTCACGCCACCGGTCCCCCGTCTCGTCGACGGCCTTGGCCTCCTCGCGGGCCTTCTCCTGCTCGAGCTCCTCCACCAGCCCCGGCTCGACCTCGGGATCGGCCTTGCCGAGCGCGTCGTCGAGAGGGTTGTCCGGGCGGTCGGCGGAGTGCTGGCCCGGCTGTGGACCGCTCATGCGGCCTCTCCTTCGCTCTCTGGCGCGACGCCGGCCATCATCAGGCCGAGCACGTCGCGCGGGGTGGTCGCCGGGACGATCCCGACCACCTTGCCGCGGTACATCACCATGATCCGGTCACCGAGCGCCACGGCCTCGTCGAGCTCGGTGGAGACGACGATCACCGGAAGCCCCTGGTCGCGGGTCTCGATGATGCGCTGGTGGATGAACTCGATCGAGCCGACGTCGACCCCGCGGGTCGGCTGGGCGGCGACGAGCAGCCGCAGGTCGCGCGACATCTCGCGGGCCAGGACGACCTTCTGCTGGTTCCCGCCCGAGAGCCCGCCGACGGGCAGGCCGATCCCCTGGGTGCGGACGTCGAACTCGTCGACCTTCTCCTGGGCGAACTCGTCCCTTCGCGCGAGCTGCAGGGAGCCCGCCCGGACGAACGGGGGGCCGTCGGTGCGGTCGAGGATCAGGTTCTCGGCGATGCTGAACTCGCCGACGAGCCCGTCCGTGTTGCGGTCCTCGGGAACGAACCCCACGCCGGCGGAGAGGATCTGGCGCACGCTGCGGCCGACGAGCTCGCGGTCGTCGAGCCGGACCGAGCCGGCGACGTCCTCCTGGAGTCCGAGCAGCGCCTCGGTCAGCTCGGTCTGGCCGTTGCCCTGCACGCCGGCGACGACGAGCACCTCACCACCGCGGACCGTGAACGAGATGTCGTCGACCACAACCTGGCCGTCGGCGTTGGCCACCGTCAGCCCGGCGACCTCGAGCGCGTTGTCCCGGTGCTGCGGTGCCTCCTTGTGCACGGTGAGCTCGACCGCACGGCCCACCATGAGGGACGCCAGCTCGGCGTCCGTCGCGGTCGGTGCGGCCTCGCCGACGACCTTGCCGTGACGGACGACCGTGATGCGGTCGGCGACGGCGCGCACCTCGCGCAGCTTGTGCGTGATGAAGACGATCGCGGCGCCGTCGTCGCGCAGCTGGCGCATGATGGCCATCAGCTCGTCGGTCTCCTGCGGGGTGAGGACCGCCGTCGGCTCGTCGAAGACGAGGACCTGGGCGTCACGACTCAGGGCCTTGATGATCTCGACGCGCTGCTGCACCCCGACCGGGAGGTCCTCGACGAGCGCGTCGGGGTCGACGTGGAAGCCGAACCGGTCGGCCGTCTCGCGGACCGTGCGGCGCGCACCGGCCAGGTCGAGCACACCCGCACCACGGGTCGACTCGTGCCCCAGCATGACGTTCTCGGCGACGCTGAAGACGGGGACCAGCATGAAGTGCTGGTGCACCATGCCGATGCCCGCCGCCATCGCGTCGCCGGGCCCGTCGAAGGACTGCACCTCGTCGTCGAGGAGGATCTGTCCCTCGTCAGCGTCGTACAGCCCGTACAGGACGTTCATCAGGGTGGACTTGCCGGCCCCGTTCTCCCCGAGGAGGCAGTGGATCTCCCCGGGCTCGACCACGAGGTCGATGTGGTCGTTGGCCACCAGCGCACCGAAGCGCTTGGTGATCCCTCGTAGCTCGAGCTTCATCGCGGTGCGTCCACCTTCCTCACGATCTCCTGACCAGCCTAGGGCGCACGGCGCGGCGGGACCCGGGGGAGGCCCCGTGTCCCGCCGCGGTGCTCATCGTCCTGGTGTCACTCGGCCAGGTAGGACGTGACCTCGAGCTCGCCGTCGATGATCTGCTGGCGCAGCTCCTCGACCTCGGTCACGAGCTCCGGGTCGACCCGGTCCTCGAACTCGTGCAGCGGCGCCAGGCCCACACCCTCGTTCTCCAGCGTGCCGACGTAGGGCTCGGCGGAGAAGGAACCCTCGCCCGAGGAGAGGACGGCCTCGTAGGCCGAGACGTCCATCTTCTTGAGGATGGAGGTCAGCACGTAGGGCTGCGTGGTGGGGTCCGTCTCGTAGAAGTCGGCGTCGACCCCCACCAGGGCGACGTCACGGCCCGAGTCCTCGATCGCGGCGATCGCGGACTGGTAGATCGGCCCGCCGACCGGCAGGATCACGTCGACACCCTGGTCCAGGATGTTCGTCGCCGTGGTCTTGGCGGTCTCGTTGGCGGCGAACCCACCGGTGAAGGCACCGTCCTCGCCACCCTCGTAGCCGACGACCTCCACCTCGGCGTCGTTGACCTCGTTGTAGTGCTCGACGCCCTGCGTGAAGCCGTCCATGAAGATCGTGACGGTCGGGAACGGCTGGCCGCCGAAGGTGCCGACCTTGCCGACCTCGGAGTAGCCGGCGGACAGGTATCCGGCGAGGAAGGCTGCCTCCGCCGTGTTGTACAGCAGCGGCTTGATGTTCGGGGCGTCGGCCTCACCGTCGAAGTCGGCGTCCGCGGCGTCGTCGACCAGGATGTAGTCGAGGTCCGGGTTCGCGTTCGCGGACTCGATCGTGTCCGCGGAGAGCGCGAACCCGACGGCGACGATGGCGTTGCATCCCTGGTCGACCAGGGACTGCAGGTTGGCGTTGTAGTCGGTCTCCGACTGGGACTGGACCTCACGGAAGGTGGCGCCGAGCTCGTCGGTGGCCATCTTCGTGCCCTCGTAGCTCAGCTGGTTGAAGCTCTTGTCGTCGAACCCGCCCTCGTCCGAGACGATGCAGGCGGAGAAGTCGGTGCCTGCCGCCTCGGTGGTCCCGGTGGTCTCGTCGCTCGGGGCGTCCTCGGGGGCCGAGCCGCATGCCGCGAGGGTCAGCGCCGTGGCACCTGCGAGGGCGGTGAGCTGGATGGCTCTCTTCACCTGTCACTCCTGTCGATGAGGGCGGGTGAGCGCGGGCGCACGCCCGTCTCACGATCAGAGACGGCAAGCGTAACCACCGCCCGGCGTCCAGAGCGCCGCGGAGGCCTGCCGAGGCCGAGTCGTTACCGAAGCGGTACGTCGGCGGTCGTCCCCGGACCGAGGACGAAACGTCCCAGCAACCTGGCGCCGACGGCGATCGCACGCTCGTCCACCACCAGGTCGCCCTGGTGGAGGTCGTACAGCCGGCCGCCGGGCGTCGCCGTGCCGAGCCGGGCCATCGCCCCGGGCACCTTCGTCAGGTACCAGGCGAAGTCCTCACCGCCGAGGGACTGCTCGGTGAGCACCACGCCGCCCACACCGAGCACGGCCGTCCCCGCGGCCTCGAGCGCGGCCGTCGCCCCCGCGTCGTTGTCGACCGGCGGCACCCCCCGCAGGTGGTGCACGCTGACGTCCACGTCGTACGGCGCCACGACCTGCTCGACCGCGTCGTGGAGCACCTGCCCCGCCTTCTCCCAGGCCCGCACGTCCAGGCACCGCAACGTGCCCTTGACGACGCCGGACGCCGGGATCGCGTTGTGGGCGTTCCCCGCCTCGACCGCGCCCCAGGTCAGGTTCACGCCCGAGCGCGGGTCCAGCCGACGGCCCAGCACCGCCGGCACCTGGGTGATCACCTGACCGAGGGCGTAGACCACGTCCCCGGTCAGGTGCGGTCGGGAGGTGTGCCCGCCGCCCGAGGACAGCGTGACCGTCACCTGGTCGGAGGCCGACGTGATCGGGCCGATGCGGGTGCCGACCCTGCCCACGTCGAGCTTCGGCTCCACGTGGATCGCGGCGATCCGCTCGACGCCGTCGAGCGCCCCCTGGGCGATGACCTCCAGCGCTCCTCCCGGCATGACCTCCTCGGCCGGCTGGAAGATCAGGCGGGCGCCGACGTCGAGCAGGCCCTCGTCGTGCAGTCGTGCGAGGGCCAGCCCGGCACCGAGGACGACGGTGGCGTGCACGTCGTGGCCGCACGCGTGCGCGACGCCCGGCACCGTCGAGGCGAAGGGGAGCCCGCACCGGTCCTCCAGCGGCAGCGCGTCGATGTCCGCGCGCAGCGCCACCCGGCCGCGGCCGGGCACGTCCGGCCCGACGTCGCACACGAGCCCCGTCCCCTCGAGCAGCCGGGGCCGCAGCCCCGCACGGCGCAGGCGCTCGGCGAGCGCCGCCGTCGTGCGGACCTCCTGACGGGCCACCTCCGGGTGGGCGTGCACGTCGCGCCGGAAGGCGACGAGCTGCTCCTCGAGGTCGTCCACGGCGGCGTCCAGGCGCACGGTCGCGCCGCCGGGCCGGTCGACGCTCACAGCAGGTCCTCGCGGCCGTGGTCGCGCACCGCGTCGACCATCTGCCGCACCTGCTGGGCTCGCGCCCGCGTCGTGACCAGCAGCGCGTCGGGCGTGTCGACCACGACCACGTCGTCGATGCCGAGCAGGGTCACCGTGCGCCCGGCGGCGGGCACCACCACCGAGCCGGCGCTCTGCACCCGCACCACGTCCGCGCTGTCGCCGAGCACCTTCGACCCGGCGTCGTCGTCGGCCGGCAGCAGCGCGGCGAGCGAGTTGAAGTCGCCGACGTCGTCCCAGCCGAAGGCTCCCGGCACCATCGCGACGCCGCCGGCGGCCGCCACGGGCTCCGCCACGGCGTGGTCGATGGCGATCTTCTCCAGGCCCGGCCAGACCTCGGCGAGCACCCGGTCGCGGTCCGGGGTGTCCCAAGCCTGGGCGACCCGGCGCAGGCCGTCATGCAGCGCCGGACGCTGCTCGGCCAGGTGCCCCAGCAGCACCCCGGTGGTGGCGACGAAGATCCCGGCGTTCCAGCGGTACTCCCCCGAGGCCAGGTACTCGCGTGCGGTGCGCGCGTCCGGCTTCTCGGTGAACCCCCGCACGTGCACGGCGCTCGGCGCGCCGTCGACGCCGAGCGGGTCACCACCGTGGACGTACCCGAAGGCCGTCGACGGGCGCGAGGCGGCGATCCCGATCGTCGTGACGTAGCCCGCGCGCGCCGCCTCGACGGCCTCCCGGACCGAGCGCTCGAACGCCGGGCGCCCCGAGACCACCTGGTCGGCGGCGAAGGACCCGAGGACGACGTCGCCCAGGCGCCGTTCCAGCACGGCGGCCGCGAGCCCGATCGCGGCCATCGAGTCCCGGGGGGACGGCTCGGACAGCACCTGCTCGGCGGTCAGCCGCGGCAGCTGCTGGCGGACGGCTGCGACGTGCCGCTCGCCGGTCACCACGAGCAGGCCGTCGGCACCCGTCAGGGGGGCGAGACGGTCGGCCGTGCCCTGCAGGAGCGTCCGACCGGAACCCGTGAGATCGTGCAGGAACTTCGGGTGGTCGGCACGCGAGACCGGCCACAACCGGGTGCCCGAACCTCCCGCCGGGACGACGGCGTGGAATCCGGGAATCGCAGACGAGGGCATGTCCGCAGCATAGTGACGGGTCCCGGCCGACCGACACGAAGCCTGTGGAATGTGTCACAGAAACCGCACAGAGACGCCGTTATCGGACAGCTCGTGACCCGTTCGCGACCCGGTGTCACTACAGTGGCTTCACGTAACCCGCCCGAATCCGCCAATGGAGGCTCCCCCCGTGCCGACTGCTCCCGCTGGCACGCTCTACCGCGGCCGTGAAGGCATGTGGTCATGGGTCGCGCACCGCGTGACCGGCGTGCTCATCTTCTTCTTCCTGCTCGTGCACGTGCTGGACACGGCGCTCGTGCGGGTCTCCCCCGAGGCGTACAACGCCGTCATCGGCACGTACCAGACGCCGATCATGGGGCTCGGCGAGGTCGGCCTGGTCGCCGCCATCGTCTTCCACGCCTTCAACGGCATCCGCATCGCCCTGGTGGACTTCTGGGCCAAGGGCCCGAAGTACCACCGGCTCATGCTGTGGATCGTCATCGGGCTGTGCGTGGTGACGATGGCCGGGTTCCTGCCCCGCCACCTGATGAACGTCTTCGGAGGCGCCTGATGAGCACCCAGACCTCGATCCCGACCCCGCGGTCACCGTACGTGCGGCGCAAGACCACGCGCGGCAACTACGAGCTGTACTCGTGGGTCTTCATGCGGGCCTCCGGCGTGCTCCTCGTCGTGCTGGTCTTCGGCCACCTGTTCGTGAACCTCATGGTCGGCGACGGCGTCAAGGCGATCGACTTCGCGTTCGTCGGCGGCAAGTGGGCGAGCCCCTTCTGGCAGATGTGGGACCTGGCCATGCTCTGGCTCGCGATGATCCACGGCACCAACGGCGTGCGGACGATCATCAACGACTACGCCCAGCGGGACGTCACCCGCGGCGTCCTCAAGGGCCTGCTGCTGCTGGCCTTCACGTTCACCGTCGTGCTCGGCACCCTGGTCATCTTCACGTTCGACCCGTGCCCCGCCGACGCCCCGGCCCAGCTGCTCGCCTCGTTCTGCACGGCCTGAGCCCGCGCATCCCCCCAGCCCGCTGATCCACCACACGCCGCAGGAGGCATCGGAACCGATGCAGACCCACCAGTACGACGTCGTCATCGTCGGCGCAGGCGGCGCCGGCATGCGCGCGGCGCTCGAGGCCTCGAAGGGGGCCCGCACCGCGGTCATCTCCAAGCTGTACCCCACGCGTTCCCACACCGGCGCCGCCCAGGGCGGCATGTGCGCCGCCCTGGCGAACGTCGAGGAGGACAACTGGGAGTGGCACACGTTCGACACCGTCAAGGGCGGCGACTACCTCGTCGACCAGGACGCCGCCGAGATCATGGCCAAGGAGGCCATCGACGCGGTGCTCGACCTGGAGCGGATGGGGCTGCCCTTCAACCGCACGCCGGAGGGCCGGATCGACCAGCGCCGGTTCGGCGGGCACACCCGCAACCACGGTGAGGCTGCGGTGCGCCGCGCCTGCTACGCCGCGGACCGCACGGGCCACATGATCCTGCAGACGCTGTACCAGAACTGCGTCAAGCAGGACGTCGAGTTCTTCAACGAGTTCTACGTCCTGGACCTGCTCACCGACCACGACCTCACCACCGAGGACATCGAGGACGGCGCGGAGGTCAACGCCACCGGGGTGGTCGCCTACGACCTGGCCTCCGGCGAGATCCACGTCTTCCAGGCCAAGGCGATCATCTTCGCCACCGGCGGGGCGGGCAAGATCTTCAAGACCACGTCCAACGCCCACACCCTCACCGGTGACGGCATGGCCCTGGCCTACCGCCGTGGGCTGCCGCTGGAGGACATGGAGTTCTTCCAGTTCCACCCCACCGGTCTGGCCGGGCTGGGCATCCTGCTGTCGGAGGCCGCCCGCGGCGAGGGCGGGATCCTGCGCAACGCCGACGGCGAGCGCTTCATGGAGCGCTACGCCCCCACCATCAAGGACCTCGCCCCGCGCGACATCGTCGCCCGCTCGATGGCGAACGAGGTCCGCGAGGGCCGTGGCGCCGGGCCGAACAAGGACTACGTCCTGCTCGACCTGACCCACCTGGAGCCGGCACACATCGACGCGAAGCTGCCGGACATCACCGAGTTCGCCCGGACGTACCTGGGCATCGAGCCCTACACCGAGCCCGTGCCGGTCTATCCCACCGCCCACTACGCGATGGGCGGCGTGCCGACCAACGTCAAGGGCGAGGTGCTGCGTGACAGCCACAACGTCGTCAAGGGTCTCTACGCCGCCGGCGAGGTCGCCTGCGTCTCGGTGCACGGATCGAACCGTCTCGGCACCAACTCGCTGCTCGACATCAACGTCTTCGGCAAGCGGTCCGGCCGGTCGGCCGCCGCCTACGCCCAGTCGGTGGAGCAGCACCTGCCGATCCCCGAGGACCCGACGGCCCGGGTCGAGGCGCAGCTCGCCGAGATGCGCGACCGTCCCGACGGCGAGCGGGTCGCCGAGGTGCGCCAGGCACTGCAGGAGACGATGGACGCCAACGCCCAGGTGTTCCGGACGCAGGAGTCGCTCGAGCAGGCCGCGAGCGACATCCGCGAGCTGCAGAAGCGGTACCAGAACGTCTCGGTGCAGGACAAGGGCACCCTGTTCAACACGGACCTCCTCGAGGCGATCGAGCTGGGCTTCCTGCTCGACATCGCCGAGGTGACGGTGCTCGCGGCGCTCAACCGCCGCGAGTCGCGCGGTGGCCACTACCGCGAGGACTTCCCCGACCGGGACGACTCGAACTACATGTTGCACACGATGGCGTACCGCCGTCCGACGTCGGCCCCCGACGCCGCCGACGGGCACGTCGAGGGCTACTTCGACCACGTCGAGGACTTCGGGGACTACAAGGTCGTCCTCGGGTCCAAGCCCGTGACCCAGACGCGCTACGAGCCGATGGAGCGGAAGTACTGATGACTGCTGTGATGGAAAGTTCTGCCGACGCCGCCGCTCGGCCCGAGGCCGGTGCGGTCGCCTCCTTCGACGTCACCCTCAAGGTCCGCCGGTTCAACCCGGAGGTCTCCGAGGAGGCGTACTGGGAGGAGCACACCGTCACCGCGCACGGGACCGACCGTGTCCTGGACGCCCTGCACAAGATCAAGTGGGAGATCGACGGGTCGCTGACGTTCCGGCGCTCGTGCGCGCACGGCATCTGCGGCTCGGACGCCGTGCGGATCAACGGCCGCAACCGGCTCGCCTGCAAGACGCTCCTCAAGGACGTCAACCCGGACAAGCCCATCACGGTCGAGCCCATCAAGGGCCTGCCCGTGGTGAAGGACCTCGTGGTCGACATGGAGCCGTTCTTCGCCTCCTACCGCGAGATCATGCCGTTCCTCATCACCTCGGGGAACGAGCCGAGCCGGGAGAACATCCAGTCCCAGGCCGACCGTGACCGCTTCGACGACACCACCAAGTGCATCCTGTGCGCCGCCTGCACGTCGTCCTGCCCGGTCTTCTGGACCGACGGGCAGTACTTCGGGCCGGCCGCGATCGTCAACGCGCACCGGTTCATCTTCGACTCGCGCGACGAGGGCGCGACCCAGCGCCTGGAGATCCTCAACGACAAGGAGGGCGTGTGGCGCTGCCGCACGACCTTCAACTGCACCGAGGCCTGCCCGCGCGGCATCGAGGTCACCAAGGCGATCCAGGAGGTCAAGCGGGCGATGATCACCCGCGCCTTCTGAGTCTCGTCCGTTCGGCACGCCCGGTGCCGGAACGGTGTGCACGGTCGCGTTCACGGGCGCTGGGCGCCCTCCACCTCGGGGATGACGACCGCGCACACCGTTCCGGCACCGGGCTCTGTCGTCCCGCAGGCGTGCGGCGCCCCATCGAGCCCGTCGACGGCAGGGAGCAAGGACGCTCAGGGTTCGTAGAGACCTCTGCGGACGCCGCGGACGACGGCGCTGTACGGTCGCCTGCTCCCCCGGCCACGACGGATCTCGCGCTCGATCTCGGCCCGACGACGCATCCAGGCGACGGTCTGCTCGGCGCGGTCGATCTCGTCGAGCCGCGGCGGGTCGTACATCCAGGCACACGCCATCAGCAGGACGCGCGCCACGAAGTTGACGAGGATCAGCAACGTGCCGACCGTCACGATCGACGCCAGGATCACGTTGCGCTCCGCCGACGCCGTCACGGCCGACGTCCCCGCCCAGCGCAGCCCGCTCGCGATCAGCCCGGTGGCGAGGCAGCCGAGCAGCATGTCCCAGGCGTGCCGGGTGCGCACGCGCGCCACGACGCGGATGACCAGGTAGACCAGCAACGTGTCGAGCAGGACGCCGACGGCGAACGTCCCGGCGGACAGGACCCAGCCCAGCACCTCCGAGTCGCCCAGCCACCGCGTGATCTGCTGGTTCACCGTCCGCGAGATGATGCTCGCGGTGGCGGACGCCAGAAGCATCACCCCGAGGATCACGAAGCCGAGCAGCTGCCACACCTTCGACAGCACGGGGCTGACGCCCACCACGGGGGCGTCGAACATCGAGCGGACCGAGTGCCTCAGCGCCGCCATCACGCCGACGGCCGTCCACAGGAAGACGACGGCCGCGACGACGGTCGTCCAGCCCCACGCGGTGGTGCGGACGAGATCCTCCGGTGAGACGATGCCGGGCCCGTCCGGCGACTCCTTCAGCAGACCCGGCACCCAGCCGTCGATCTGGTTGAAGACCGCCTCGCTGAGCTCGGGGCGGTTGCCGAGAAGAGCCGAGAAGACGCTGAAGCCGATCGTCAGCCCGGCCCCGAGCGAGAACAGCGCCGAGTAGGCGATCCCACCGGAGAGCTGGTTCCCCCGCCGCGCCAGGTACCAGCGCACGGCGCGGACCTCACGACGGTCCTGCCACCACTCCGCCCACCGAGCGATCTTCGCGGTCAGGCGTTCGGTGTCGGCGGGCACGTAGCGACCCTAACGGCCGCGGGGCCGACCAGCAGGTCAGTCGAGCGAAGCGCCCCCGAGAGCGAACGAACGGCGCGGACGCCAGACGCCGTCGTCCCCGTGCTCGTACATCCAGACCGACGCGACGTCGAACACGGCCTCGAAGTCGCTCATCTCGGCAAACGCTCGGTCGAGGGCCTCGTCCGGCACCTCGTGGGCGACCGTGACATGGGGGTGGTAGTTGAAGCGGAGCTCCTGGGCGAGCACCCCGGACCGGGCCTGCTCCTCCAGCAGCTCGCACTCGGCGATGCCCTCGGCGAGCGCCACGAACACGACCGGCGAGATCGGGCGGAAGGTGGCCGTCCCCCGCAGGTGGACACGGAACGGCGGGGTCTCCGCGGCGACCTTCTCGAGGTGCTCACTGACGGCGGGCATCACCGAGTCGTCCACGACCGTCGGGCCGACCACGGTGATGTGCGGCGGGATCGCCTCCGCGAGCGGGTCTCCGACGTCCGCCCGGGCCTGTTGCAACCGGGAGGCGTACGGCTCGGGCACCGCGACGGCGATGCCGATCCGTACCTGGGCAGGACCGCGGGGTGGCAGGTTCACCGAGGGCCTCGCGGCAGCAGGCCGAAGCGGTCGAAGTAGCGCTCCCGGACGCCGCCGGCGATCTCTCGGGCCCTCGCCGCGCCGTCGTCGAGCACCTTGTCGAGCTGCGCGGGGTCCGCGAGGTAGGTGCCCGCCCGTTCCTGGAACGGCTCGAGGAACGCCACGACGGCGTCGGCCAGGTCGACCTTGAGGTAGCCGTAGCCGCGGCCGTCGTACTCGGCGGCGATGTCGTCGACCGCGCGGCCCGTCACCGCGGAGTAGATCGTCAGCAGGTTGGAGATCCCGGGCTTCTTCTCCCGGTCGAAGTAGACCGCGTACGACTCGTCGGCGTCGGTCACTGCCGACTTGATCGCCTTGACAGCCTTCTTCGGGTCCTCCAGCAACCAGATGACACCCTTGCCGCCGGCGTTCGACTTCGACATCTTGGCCGCCGGGTTCTGCAGGTCCTGGATCTTCGCGGTCGCCGTGACGATGTAGGGGTCGGGCACCACGGCCGTCCCGGCACCGAAACGTGCGTTGAGCCGTTCGGCCAGGTCCCGCGTCAGCTCGAGGTGCTGTCGCTGGTCCTCGCCGACCGGCACGAGGTTGGCGTCGTAGACCAGGATGTCGGCGGCCATGAGCACGGGGTAGGTGAACAGCCCGACGGTCGTCCCCTCGGTGCCCTGCTTGGCGGACTTGTCCTTGAACTGCGTCATCCGGCTCGCCTCGCCGAACCCGGTCTGACAGCTCAGCAACCAGGCGAGCTCGGTGTGCTCCGGGACGTGCGACTGCACGAAGAGCGTCGACCGCGACGGGTCGACGCCGCCCGCCAGGTACTGGGCCGCCGTGGCACGCGTGCGCTCGCGCAGCGCGACCGGGTCAGGGCTGACCGTCAGCGCGTGCAGGTCGACCACGCAGTACAGGGCGTCGTGCTCGTCCTGCAGCGCCACCCACTGGGTGAGGGCGCCGAGGTAGTTACCCAGGTGCAGCGACGAGTCGGTCGGCTGCATGCCGGACAGGATGCGAGGCCGGGGCGTCGTCGGTGCCCCCGGGACGGTGACGTCGGACATGAGCCTCATTCTGGCAGGTCGTCGGGGCAGAGCGGAAACGCCCGCCGCGTCGGGACGGAGGAGGTTCGGGTCACGTCGCCTCGTCGTCGAAGGGAGCGCGCCCGGAGGCCACCGGGGGCTCCGCCGTCGTCGCGGCAGAGGCGGCACCGGCCGTCGTCGCTCGTCCGGCCCGGGCTGCCGGGCGTCGGGCGGCTCCGGCGACCGGCTCGTCGTCGAGGAGCGCCTCCTTGACGATGCGCCGGGGGTCGTACTGGCGCGGGTCGAGCTTCTGCCAGTCGACGTCCTTGAGCTCGTCGCCGAGCTCGGCGTCGATACGTTCCTTGGCGCCCTGCAGCGCGACCTTTCCCTGCTTGACCAGCGCACCGAGCTGCCCGGCGTAGCGGGGAAGCCGCTCCGGCCCGATCAGGACCAGTGCCAGCAACGCGATGACGAGCATCTCGCCACCGTTGATCCCGAAGAAGCTCACGACGGACAGCCTAGCCCTCGCCCGTCCTCCGACAGGTCCACGCTCACTCGCTGGAGCGCTCCTGGAGGACGACCCGCACGTCGCGCTCGTCGTCACCGCTGCGCACCGTCAGCGTGACGGCGTCGCCCGGCTGGGCCGCGCGGATCGCCACGATGAGCTCGTCGCTCCGCGAGACCGGACGACCGTCGATCGCCAGGATCACGTCTCCTGCCCGGATCCCGGCCAGGTCGGCCGGGCCGTCGTCGGTCACCGGCGGCGTCCCCTCCTGCGGCTCCTCCGCGACCTTCACACCCTCGCCGACGTAGCCGGCGTCGAGCAGCACACCGATGACCGGGTAGGTCGCCTCACCCGACTCGATGAGCTGCTCGGCGGTGGTCCGTACCTGGTTCGCGGGGATCGCGAACCCCAGGCCGATGCTGCCGGTCGCCTGCAGGGCGCCCGGCGGCTGGGCGATGGCCGAGTTGATGCCGATCACCTCCCCCGCCGCGTTCACGAGCGGGCCACCGGAGTTGCCCGGGTTGATGGCGGCGTCGGTCTGGATGGCGTCGATGAACGCCGTGGTCGACTGGTCACCGGCCTGCACGGGCCGGTGCAGCGCGCTGACGATGCCCTGGGTGACCGTGGAGTCGAGCCCCAGGGGGGCTCCGACGGCCAGCACCTCGTCCCCGACCACCACGTCGTCGGAGTCGCCCAGCGGGAGCGGGACGAGGCCCTCGGCGTCGATCCTGACCACGGCCAGGTCGTAGTCGGAGGTCCGCCCGACGACCTCGGCGTCGTGCTCGCTGCCGTCGGCCAGCACGACGACGACGGCACCGCCGGACGCCCCGGACGCCACGACGTGGTCGTTGGTCAGGATGTAGCCGTCCGCGCTCAGCACGAAGCCCGATCCGCTCGAGCCGCTGCCGTCGCCGCCGGTCACCTCGAAGGACACGACCGAGGGCAGGACGCCCGCCGCGACCGCCGCCACGGAACCGTCCGGGCGGGTGAACTCCGAGGCTCCCGCCGCCGCACCCGTGGGCGCCGGGAGCTGGGCCGCGGGCCGGTCGTCCGCGAGGGAGTCGGAGAGACGGTCTCCGGCGAACCCTCCGACCAGACCGACCAGCAGAGCCAGGACGAGGATCCCGGCGACCCGCGCGCCGCCGAGGCGAGCACGCGGCGCCCGGGCCTCGCCACCGGTCCGCCCCGAACGCTCGTCCGGCACCGTGTGCTCGTCCGGCACCGTGTGCTCGTCCGGCACCGAACGCTCGTCCGGCACCGTGTGCGGACCGGGCAGCGGAGGGACCGGGGCCTGCGCCGACGCCGGTCCCGCTCCTCCGAGACCCGGGACCCGGGGCAGCGGGAACGGTGAAGCGGGCCGGTGCACGGCCTCCTGCGGCGTCTCCGACCGTGGTTGCGGCGCGGGCGGCCGCGGCGGTTCCGGTGCCGCGAAGAGGTCCGAGTGGTCCTGGTGCGTCATGGGCGGCTGAGGGCTCCTGTCACGGTGGACCAGCCGCGCGTCAGCCGCGGCAGGACCCCCGCATCGTAGTCGGCGTCGGGAAAGGCTGCGACGACGTCGACCAGGACGTCGTGCGGGGCGTCGGTGGTGGCCTCGACCACCATCCCGCCCGACTGCCAGGCCACGTGCCAGGGATCTCTCATCAGCACGAGGACGCCGGAGCGTCCCGGGACGTCCAGCAGCTCCGCGGACGGGGAGACCTCACCCAGGCGTCCCGGCCGCTCCCGGACGACCACGGTGCCCTCGGGGCCCGTGAGGTCGATCTCGACGACGTCGCCGCCGGTGCGCACCGCGGCGAGCTCGTACCCGTCCGGGAGGGCTCCGGGCGCGACGTAGGCGTCGTCGACGGGGGCGTCGTCGGACACCGACGCCGCGACGTCGTCCGTACCGGCCAGCGCGCTCAGCGCCGCGGCTCGCGACGTCTCGGGCGAGACCACGGGTGCCTGGCCGAGGACGAACAGGGCACAGCCCAGGATGCCTGCGCTCCCGGCCCCGACGAGCGCGAGGCGGTGGCGGCGCCGACGCCGGGCCGTGCCGGCGAGGTCACCGGTGATCGTGCTGCGCCACGCCTCGGGCGTCTGCCACGTGGTGTCCCGCTCCGGTGCACGCAACGGGTCGTGCTCCGCGGAGGGTATCGACGCGGACAGGGCGAGCAGTCGTTCGGTGAGCTCCGCCGTCGGCGTGACGTCGCAGGCCTGCGCGAGCCGACGGCGAGCCGACCGCGCGGCCTCGAGCTCGGCCGCGCACAAGCGGCAGGAGGCGACGTGGCAGAGCGCACGGTCGGTCTCGGCCGGTCCGAGCTGACCGTCGGCCAGTGCGCTCACCAGGTCCCCGAGATGGGCGCTCATCGCACCACCTCGGCCCGTCGGTGCTCGAGCGCGTCGCGCAGCTGCGCCCGGGCCCGGTGGATCCGGGAGCGGACGGTACCGATCTTGATCCCGAGGGTGACCGCGATCTCCTCGTAGCTGAGCCCCTCGATGTCGCACAGCACGACGGCCGCGCGGTACTCGGGCCGCAGCGCGTCCAGGGCGGCCTGGACGTCGTGGTCGAGGTGGGCGTGCTCGAACCCGCGCTCGGGTCGTGCACGGTCGTCGGTGGCCTCGACACGGGAGGCGTCCTCGCCCATGGCCTCGAAGCGGATGCGCTTCTTGCGACGGACCTGGTCGAGGAAGAGGTTGGTCGTGATGCGGTGCAACCAGCCCTCGAACGTGCCCGGCGTGTAGCTGGACAGCGACCGGAAGACCCGCAGGAACGTCTCCTGCGTGAGGTCCTCGGCGTCCTGCCGGTCCCCGGTGAGACGATAGGCCAGCCGGTACACCCGTGCGGAGTGCTCCCGCACGATCTGGTCCCACGTCGGCGGGACCCACTCGCCGGGGAGAGGGTCGGGCGCGGTCCGGGAGCTGCTCTCGGTCATCAAGGCCATCGTCCCATGCGAACGTGTGAGCACCCTGGGTGGTTCCCACGTACGATCGCAGCGCAGCAATCCGAGGGGGCCGCCATCACCACCGGGGTCGGTGCCCAGGGCGACCCGACGGCCGCCTGGGCCTTCAGCGAGACGTTCCTCACCGAGGACGTGACGCTCCTGCGCGCCCGCGAACGGGCGGCGCAGCTCGGCTGCGCCTCGGTCTCCCCCGGCACCGGAGCCCTGCTGCAGGTGGTCGCGGCGGCGCTCCGCGCGCGCGCCGTCGTCGAGATCGGTACCGGCGCCGGGGTCGCGTCGCTGTGGATGCTGCGGGGCATGGCCCCGGACGGCGTCCTGACGACGATCGACGCCGAGTCGGAGCACCAGCGCGCGGCCAAGCTGGCCTACGCCGAGGAGGGCGTGCCGGTGCACCGCACCCGCACGATCGTGCGGCCTCCGCTGGACGTGCTGCCGCGGCTCACCGACGGCGCGTACGACCTGGTGCTGGTGGCGATCGACCCGCACGCCCGCGCGGAGTACGTGGAAGCGGCAGTGCGGCTGCTCCGCCCGGGTGGGGTGCTCGTCGTCGTGGACGCGCTGCTGGGCGGCCGCGTGCTGGACCCCGACCGGCACGACGAGACGACGGCCCTGGTGCGCCGTCTCGCCCACGCCGTCCGGGAGGACGAGCGTCTCGTCCCCGCGATGGTGCCGGTGGGCGACGGCATCCTGCTGGCGGTGCGGCGGTAGCAGCGCGACGGGCGCGGAGCAGGTCTCCCGCTCCGCGCCCGTGAGTTCGTGCGTCGTCGGCGAGGCCGACTCAGCCGGTGACGGCCTGGAGGGCCTCGCCCAGCTCGCCGGCCTCGGTCGCGTTCAGCTCGACGACCAGGCGACCGCCGCCCTCCAACGGCACACGCATGACGATGCCGCGTCCCTCCTTGGTGACCTCGAGCGGTCCGTCGCCCGTGCGCGGCTTCATCGCAGCCATGTGTGGCTCTCCATTCCGTTGTCCGGTTCCCTGGCCCCACCTGCTCCGGCCCTCGCCCCGGCCGCGGGTCGACGCCGCCGGCACGGCCGCGCAGGTTGAGGCGTGCCTCACCATTCTACTGCGGGCCTGGTGCGGTCCCGGTCACGCCATCCCGCGCGACGCCGCACGGGGCGGCGCCTCGTCGCGCACGGCAGCCACCATCTCGAGCGCCTGGCGCGTCGGTACCACGTCGTGGGTGCGGAACACCCGGGCCCCGTGCCAGGCCGCGAGCGCCGTCGCCGCGAGGGTTCCGGGCAGCCGCTCGTCCGGTTCGAGGCCGAGCGTCTCCCCGACGAAGTCCTTGCGGCTGAGAGCCATGAGCACGGGGTGACCGAGCCGGGCCAGCTCCTCGGTCCGGCGCAGCAGGTGCAGCGAGTGCCAGGTGTTCTTGCCGAAGTCGTGGGTGGGGTCCACGAGCACCGACGACGGCGGCACTCCGCACGCGACGGCCCGGCGGGCCGACTCGCCGAGCGTCCGCAGGACGTCTCGCGTGACGCCGTCGCGCGGGTCGGCGGCCCCGGGCCCGTCCTGAGCGGCGTCGCCGGGCTGGTACTCCACACGCCAGGGGTCGGTCCGGGGGCGCGCGCCTCCGGTGTGCGAGCAGACGACGCCGACGCCGGCGCCCCCTGCCACCTCGACCAGCGCAGGGTCGTGTCCCGCCCAGGTGTCGTTGAGCAGGTCGGCGCCCGCCTCGACGGCGGCCCGGGCGACCTCCGAGCGCCACGTGTCGACGCTGATCAGGAGCTCCGGCAGCTCCGAACGCACCCGGGCGACGAACGGCACGACCCGGTCGATCTCCTCGGCGGCACCGACCTCCGGACCCACCCCGGCCCGCACCCCGCCCACGTCCAGGATCTCCGCACCCTCCTGCCAGGCACGATGAGCCGCCTCCAGCGCCCGGTCGTCCTCGGAGAAGCGCGCCGGTGCGTAGAAGGAGTCGGTGGTCCGGTTGACGATGGCCATGACCACCGGTCGCACCGAGCCGTCGTCGTCCCGGCCGACCTCGCGGCCCCGGAGCACGAGCGGTGCTCCGGCGGGCGGGATCACGTGCGGAACTCGGCGGCGAGCGCCCGGCCCCGCTCGACCACGTACGACACCGCGTCGGCCGCGGAGTCGGTCAGGTGCAGCAGGTCGAGGTCGGTGGGGCTGACCATGCCGCGGTCGACGACGGCGGTGCGCACCCACTCGAGCAGCCCGCTCCAGTACTCGGTCCCGACGAGCACGAGCGGGAAGCCCGTGACCTTGTGGGTCTGGACCAGGGTGATCGCCTCGAAGAGCTCGTCGAAGGTGCCGAAGCCCCCGGGGAGCACGATGAACCCCTGGGCGTACTTGACGAACATCGTCTTGCGGGCGAAGAAGTACCGGAAGCTCACCCCCCGGTTGACGTACTCGTTCATGCCCTGCTCGAACGGCAGCTCGATGCCCAGACCGATCGAGGTGCCCCCGGCCTCCGCGGCGCCCTTGTTGGCGGCCTCCATGATGCCGGGCCCGCCACCCGTGATGACCGCGTAGCCCGCGTCCACCAGCAGGCCACCGACCTCGACGGCGAGGCCGTAGTCCGGGTGGTCGTTGCGGGTGCGGGCCGAGCCGAACACCGACACCGCCGGACCCACCTCGGCGAGCGCGCCGAAGCCCTCGACGAACTCGGCCTGGATGCGCATCACCCGCCACGGGTCGGAGTGCACCCAGTCGGTGCCTTCGCCGGTGGCCAGCAGGCGCTGGTCGGTGGTGGTGTCCGGGATCTCGGTGCCACGCAGCAGGACCGGACCCTTGCGGTATCCCCTCCCGGTCTGCTGGACGCCGTCGTCGGTGCGTTCGCTCATGGGAGCGAGACTACGCACCACGCAGCCAGGTGCGCAGCGCGTCACGGCACACGGCCAGCTCCCGCACGGGGACGCGCTCGTCGTCGGCGTGGGCCAGCGAGGGGTCTCCCGGGGCGAAGTTCACCGCCGGGATCCCCAGCTCGGCGAACCGGGCGACGTCGGTCCACCCGAACTTGGGCTTCGGGACCCCGCCGGTGAGCTCCAGCACGGCGGCGGCGAAGTCGGCGGCGAGCGGGTCGTCGAGGCCGGGACGGGCACCGGGCGAGGCGTCGGTGACGGTCACCTCGTAGCCGTCGAAGAGCTCGCGCAGGTGCGCCTCGGCCTCGGCGAGGTCACGGGACGGCGCGAACCGGTAGTTCACGGTCACGGTGCACGCGTCCGGCACCACGTTGCCCGCGATGCCACCGTGGATTCCCACGGCGTTGACGCCCTCGCGGTAGACCAGCCCGTCGACCTCGACCTCGGCCGCGCGATAGCCGGCGAGCCGCGCCAGGATCGGCGCGGCGGCGTGGATCGCGTTCTCGCCCCGCCACGAGCGGGCCGAGTGCGCGGCGACACCACGGGTACGCACCTCGACCCGGATCGTGCCCTGGCAGCCGCCCTCGATGTCCGCCGAGGTCGGCTCACCGAGCACCGCGAAGTCACCCGCCAGCAGGTCGGGACGGTGGCGCGCCAACCGGCCCAGCCCGCTCTTGGCGGCCTCGACCTCCTCGTGGTCGTAGAACACGTAGGTGAGGTCGACCACGGGCTCGGTGCTCTGCTCGTCGCCCTGCCGCCCCAGCTCGACCGCGAGCGCCAGCATGACGGCGACACCAGCCTTCATGTCGACCGTGCCGCGGCCCCACAGCACCCGGTCGTCGCCGGTGCCCTCCAGCCGGGTCGGCAGGTTCGGCGGGTCGGTGAGCGGCACCGTGTCCAGGTGGCCGGCCAGCACCACGCGCCGCTCGCGGCCGAGGAGCGTGCGCGCGACGACCGCGTCGCCGTCGCGCGTCACCTCGAGGTGCGGCTGGTCGCGCAGCAGCGCCTCGACGGCGTCGGCGAGAGCGGTCTCGTCGCCCGAGACGGACTCGATGTCGCACACGGCGGCGAGGAGGTCCGCCAGGTCGGAGGACGGGAGGGTCGCAGGGTCGACGAGAGCGGGGTCGAAACGGTTCTGCAGGCTGGTCACGCGTTCATCGTGCCACCTCGCGCCGATAGGCTGGTGCCATGACGACGCCCACCACCACCTCCCGTTCCGCCTGGGGCCTCGGTCTGGCGACCGTGGCCGACGACGGCACTACGCTCGACGTCTGGTACCCCGCGCCGGCGCTCGGCGAGGCCCCCGACGACGTCGACGTCCCCGCCGACCTCTCCGCGCTCTCCCAGCGGGACGACGCGCGACGGGTGGACGTGGCGGTCGTGCACACCCGGATCGACCTCGACGCCCCGCCCGTGGACGCCGCGGACGCCTACCTGCGGCTCCACCTCGTCTCCCACCGTCTGGTGCCGCCGCACGGGCTGAACCTCGACGGGGTCTTCGGCAAGCTCACCAACGTGGTGTGGACCTCCCACGGGCCGTGCTGCGTCGAGGGCTTCGAGCTGACACGGCTGCGGCTGCGCGCCTCGACGGACAAGCCGGTGACGGTCTACGGCATCGACAAGTTCCCCCGCATGGTCGACTACGTCGTGCCCTCGGGCGTCCGCATCGCCGACGCCGACCGGGTGCGCCTGGGCGCCCACCTGGCCGAGGGCACCACCGTCATGCACGAGGGCTTCGTGAACTTCAACGCCGGCACCCTCGGCGCGTCGATGGTCGAGGGCCGGATCTCCGCCGGCGTCGTCGTCGGCGACGGCTCGGACGTGGGAGGCGGCGCCTCGATCATGGGCACCCTGTCCGGAGGCGGCAAGGAGGTCATCTCGATCGGCGAGCGCTGCCTGCTGGGGGCGAACGCCGGGCTCGGCATCGCGCTCGGCGACGACTGCGTCGTCGAGGCCGGCCTGTACGTCACCGCCGGTACCAAGGTCACCGTGCTGGACGACATGGGTGACGACGGCGAGCCGCGGGTGGTCAAGGCAGTCGACCTCTCGGGGCGCAGCAACCTGCTGTTCCGCCGCAACTCCCGCACCGGTGCGGTCGAGGTGCTGTCGCGTGCCTCGGGCGTCGAGCTCAACGCCGCGCTGCACGCCAACTGATGAGCCGACGACGGCGCTCGGCCGCGGTCTCGGCGAGTGCCGTCGTCGCCGTCCTGGCGGTCGGGGCGCTCGCCGTCGGTGGTGTGGTGTGGTTCCTCTCGGAGCGCGAGCCCGCCCTGAGCCGTCAGCGGTGCGCGGCCACGCTCGACGGCGCCGACTGGTACCTGACCACGGTCCAGTCGCAGAACGCCGCCCTGATCGTCGGCACCTCGATCCAGCGCGACCTGCCGGCGCGTGCCGCGACGATCGGGGTGGCGACAGCCCTGCAGGAGTCCAGCCTGGTCAACATCGACTACGGCGACCGCGACTCGCTGGGGTTGTTCCAGCAGCGGCCCTCCCAGGGCTGGGGAACCCCGGCGGAGATCATGGACCCGGTCTACTCCACGAACGCGTTCTACGACGGGCTCGTGGAGGTCGACGGCTGGCAGGACATGGAGGTCACGGTCGCCGCCCAGGCGGTCCAGCGTTCCGCCTTCCCCGAGGCGTACGCCCAGCACGAGACACGGTCGCGGGCGTGGGCGTCGGCACTGACCGGGCACTCCCCCGGGTCGCTCACGTGCCAGCTCTTCGCGGTGACCGAGGACGAGCCGGTCGACCTCGTCGACCGGCTGCGCCAGGACCTGGGCATCCCTGCCGACGCCGTGACCGCCGTCGAGCCGGACGCCGACGAGGTCCGGCAGGCGATCGACGCCACGACCCTGGGCTACGAGGACCCCGACAGGTCGGTCTGGGCCGTGGCCCACTGGGCGGTGGCCACCGCGAGCGTCACCGACGTCGTCGAGGTCCGCGCGGGCGACCAGGTCTGGACACGCGCCGACGCGGTCTGGGCTCCGCTCGACGACAGCGCCGACCCGACGTCCGCGGACCAGGTCCTCGTCGCGGTCGGGTCACCGCCCGGGTAGATCACGCTCCACGCGGGGCGGAGCAGCGGCTCCTCCCCGCGTGGAGCGTGCTGCCTCAGCGCTGGTCGAGCCCCACGTAGTCGCGCGCCGTCGGGCCGGTGTAGATCTGGCGCGGGCGGCCGATCTTCGTCTGCGGGTCCTTCGACATCTCGCGCCACTGGGCGATCCACCCGGGCATGCGCCCCAGGGTGAACAGCGGCGTGAACATCGCCGGCGAGAAGCCCATCGCCTGGTAGATGAGCCCGGTGTAGAAGTCGACGTTCGGGTAGAGCTTGCGCTCGACGAAGTAGTCGTCGCTGAGCGCGATCTCCTCGAGACCGCGCGCGATCTCGAGCAGCTCGTCCTTGGCGCCGAGCTCGTCGAGCACGGCGTCCGCGTGCTTCTTGACGATCGCGGCGCGCGGGTCGTAGCTCTTGTAGACGCGGTGCCCGAAGCCCATCAGCCGGACGCCGTCCTCCTTGTTCTTGACCTTCTTCATGAAGGTCTCGACGGAGTCGTCGCCGGAGCGGATCTTCTCGAGCATGAGCAGCACGGCCTCGTTGGCCCCGCCGTGCGACGGGCCCGACAGGGCGTTGATCCCGGCCGACAACGAGGCGTACAGCGTCGCGTTCGACGAGCCCACGATGCGCACCGTGGACGTCGAGCAGTTCTGCTCGTGGTCGGCGTGCAGGATGAGCAGCTTGTCCATCGCCGAGACGACCGTCGGGTTCGCCTCCCACTCCTCGTAGGGGCGGGCGAAGGTCATCCGCAGGAAGTCGTCGACGTAGCCGCGGGCCGCGTCGGGGTAGAGCAGCGGCTCGTCGCGCATCGAACGGTGCACGTAGGACGTGATCGTGCGGATCTTGGCGAGGATGAGCACGGTGGCGAGCTCGACGGCGTCGTCGTCGTGCGGGTCGAGCGACTCCGGGTAGTACGTGGCGAGCGCGTTGACGGCCGAGGCCATGATGGCCATCGGGTGCCCACCACGGGGGAACGTCCCGAGGAAGGTGCGGAACGCCTCCGGCACCAGCGTGTGACGGTTGATGCGGTCGGTGAAGGCCTCGAGCTGGGCCGGGGTCGGCAGCTCACCGTGGATGAGCAGGTAGGAGACCTCGAGGAACGACGAGCTGTCGGCGAGCTGCTCGATCGGGTACCCGCGGTAACGCAGGATGCCCTGGTCACCGTCGATGTAGGTGATGGTCGACTCGCAGGAGGCGGTGTTGGTGAACCCGGGGTCGACCGTGACCATCCCCGTCTCCTTGAGCAGGGACGAGACGACGATGCCGTCGTTCCCCTCGGTGGCCGGCACCACGGGCAGGGTCCGGGCCTCGCCGTCGACGGTGAGCTCGACCGTGGGGGTCTGCTGGGTGGACGTCATGTCTTCCTTCCCTGACGGGCCACCGCGACCCCGTCGTCGGGGCCCGGGACACGTGAACTCATGGCAATGTCATGGACTACCGCACGGGACCACCTGAGGGCGTCTCCGCAGGGCAGCCGCGGCCTGCGGATAAAACTACCCTCCCGATCCCATGCGGTTCCAATCCCTGCGTCAAGGAGATGTGATGCGCGCCACAGCGGACGAGACGTCGTCGTCGGTGGCCGTCAGCGCGACCCGCACGTGCCGGGCACCCGCGCCGCCGTAGAACTCCCCGGGCCCGACGAGCACGCCTCGCTCGGCGAACCACCGCGCCAGGTCGCGCGATCCCGCCGGACCAGCGGAGTCGTCCACGCGTCGGACCCACAGGTAGAGGCCCGCCTGCGAGTGGTCGACGACGAACCCTGCCTCGCGCAGCGCGGGCAGCAGCAGGTCGCGCCGGCGCCGGTACCGCTCGCGCTGGGCCATGACGTGGGCATCGTCACCCAGCCCCGCGACCATCGCCGCCTGCACCGGGGCGGGGACGATCATGCCCAGGTGCTTGCGGGTGGCGAGCAGGTCGCCGACCAGGGCGGGGTCCCCCGCGACGAACGCCGCCCGGTACCCGGCGAGGTTCGACTGCTTCGACAGGGAGTAGGCGACCAGCAGGCCGTCGTGCGAGCCGCCGCACACCCGGGGGTCGAGCAGGCTCGGCACCCGGCTGGTCCCGTCCGCCGCGACCTGCTGCGGCTCCCACGGCAGCTCGGCGTAGCACTCGTCGCTCACGACGACCGCACCCGCCGCGCGCGCCGCCGCCACGACGGCCGCGAGCCTCTCGACGTCGGCCACGGCACCCGTGGGGTTCGACGGCGAGTTCACCCAGACCAGGCGCACGTCGTCGCGCCCGGCCCAGGCGGCGACGTCGTCGGCAGGCAGCGGCGTGGCCCCGGCGAGCCGCGCGCCGACGTCGTAGGTCGGATAGGCGATCTCGGGGTGGACGACGACGTCGCCCGGCCCGAGCCGCAGCAGCGACGGCAGCAGCCCCACCAGCTCCTTGGAGCCGATCGTGGGCATCACCCCGGCCGGGTCCAGACCGGGCACACCGCGACGCCGTGCGAACCACCCGGCGACGGCCTCGCGCAGCGCGGCGGTGCCGTGGGTCAGCGGATACCCGGGGGCGTCCGCGGCGCCGGCGAGGGCGTCGCGGACGACCGGGGGCGTCGGGTCCACCGGGGTGCCGACCGACAGGTCGACCATCCCTCCCGGGTGGGCGGCCGCCGTGGCGCGCACGTCACCGAGGGTGTCCCACGGGTAGGGCAGCGCCCTCAGGTCGGCGAGTCCCACAGCTCGACGGTCGCGCTCAGGCCTGCGGCGGCAGACCGGCGATCATCGGGTCGTCCTTCTCGATGACGCCCATCTTCGCCGCGCCGCCGGGCGAGCCGAGGTCGTCGAAGAACTCCACGTTCGCACGGTAGTAGTCCTTCCACTCCTCGGGGACGTCGTCCTCGTAGTAGATGGCCTCGACCGGGCAGACCGGCTCGCAGGCTCCGCAGTCCACGCACTCGTCGGGGTGGATGTACAGCGAGCGGGAGCCCTCGTAGATGCAGTCCACGGGACACTCCTCGATGCACGCCTTGTCCTTGACGTCGACGCACGGCTGAGCGATCACGTAGGTCACTGCAGTTACCTTTCAGGTCACGGGTGGAGCGGACTCCGGGTGGTACTGGAGGCACTCTAGTATCGCTCACGTGACATCCCCGCACGCGCTCCCCGGATCGTCCGACTGGCGAGACTGGCCCGCCGGGACCCGAGCCGTCGTCCGGCGGCGGCTGGCACCCGTCGAGGCCGAGGCGAGCGGCCGGAGATGGACCGACGTCGTCGGCGTGGTCGTCGCCGTGGACCGCGCCGGGATCACCCTGCGACGCGACCCCGCGCGCCGCGACGCCCCCGGAGCCGGCACGGAGGTCAGGATCGGGGCCGAGGACGTCGAGGTCGCGAAGCCGCTCCCTCCACGCCCGGTCCGACGCGGGGATCGACCCGGCTGACGGCTACCGACGCGGCGACGTCACGTCGACGTGCGTCGTGCCGATCCCCACGACGACTGCTCCCGCCGTGCACCGCTCCACCAGCGTCGCCGGCCAGCCCGGGGACCGCGGCACCTGTTCGACCGTGGCGTCATGGTCGACGGCCGGCGGCCCGGGTGGTCCGCCCGCACGCACCTCGTCGGCGGCGTGGAAGAACTCGTGGGCCGAGCCGTTGCTCTCCAGGGACTCGATGACCAGATCGAGGTCGCGGACCACCTTGCGCAGCGCCGGTGCCACCCAGGCGGCGTTCTGCGCGACCATCGCCTCGGTGCGCGCCGGGTCGGTGAAGGCCACCCGCGTCCCGTCGCGAAAGCTCCCTGCCGCGAGCCCCAGCGCCACGTCACGGACCGGTGCCCCGCCGACGGCGTTGAGGAGCTGGGTCGCGAGCACGTGCGGCACGTGGCTGATCAGCGCTGCGGCCTCGTCGTGCACCTCGTCGAGGAGCAGGGCTGCGGTGCCGGCGCACGGGCCGGTGACGAGACCGAGGACGGCCGCGAGCCGGTCGGGCTCGACCTCGCCGTCCACGGTGACCGCCCAGCGCACCCCGTCCAGCAGCCCGGCGTCCGACGCGTCGAACCCGCTGTGCTCGGTCCCCGACATCGGGTGGGCACCGACATAGCGTCCGGCCAGGCCCGCCGCCACCACCGCGGCGCGCACCGGACCCTTGACGCTGCCGACGTCCGTCACCGTGGCCGACGCCGGGGCGTGCTCGGCCACCTCGCGCGCCACGGTCGCCATCACGCGCAGCGGTGTGGCCAGCACGACGAGCCCCGCACCGGCCACGCAGGCCGCCAGGTCGTCGGCGACGGACAGCCCGGCGCGGCGGGCGGCGGCGCGCGTCGCCGGCGAGACGTCCGTCGCCACGACGTCCACCCCGCGGGCGGCCAGCAGCCGGGCGAGCGAACCACCGACCAGACCGAGGCCGACCACCGCCACCCGGTCCTCCACGGCCGCCCCGCTCACCACAGCAGCCCTCGGTCGACGACGGCGTCCGCGTCCTCGTGCCGCACGCTGCCGGCGGGAGCGTGGTCGGCCAGCTGCCCGTCCAGGCCGCCCTCCCCCGGTGCGGCGGGGTACGCCCCGAGCACCTTGAGCGCGTCACCGGCGGCCAGCAGGTCACCGAACAGCTCGCGCACCTCCCAGGGTGCGGCGTCCAGGGTCACCACGAAGACGTACTGCCCCTCGCGGGCCTTGAGGGGCCGGGTCACCAGGCTCGACATGTTCACGGCGCGCGCACCGAAGGCGTCGGTGATCCGGGCCAGCACCCCGGGCCCGGTGACCACCGGGGTCACCGCGACCGTCGTGCGCCACGCGGTCGCGCCGTCGTCGGACGCGTCGCGACGCCGCGCGAACCGCTCGACGGCGCGTGCGCGGCGGTCGAGGACCAGGAAGCGCGTCCGCGCCCCCGGATGGTCCTCCACCGACTCGGCGAGCGTCTCGAGGCCGTAGAGCTCGCCGCACAGCCGCGGCCCGAACGCCACCTGGTGCCCCTGCACGTCCCGGCAGGCGGCCCCGTTGGACGCGGCCGGGACCTCCACGAGCCCGCGCTCCACCACGAACCGGCGGCACTGGGCCAGCCCGTGCGGGTGGGCCGTGGCCTCGGTCAGCACCCCGTGACCGGGCCGCACGAACGCGTCGAACGAGATGTCGAGCACGACCTCGTCGACCGCGACGACGTCCGCGCTGCCCAGCAGGACGTCCAACGACGGCACCACGTGCCCCTCCACGGAGCTCTCGATCGCGACGACGCCGACGTCGGCCGCGCCGGACGACACGGCGTCGTGGACCTCGCCGACCGTGCCCTGCGGGAGCGCCCGGAGCGTCTCGCCGGGCAGGCCTGCCGCCCAGGTGCGGACGGCCTGATGGGTGAAGGTGCCCTCCGGCCCCAGGTACGCGACCCTCACTCGCCCGCCCACCGGGGGCGCAGGCCGTCCGGACCTGGTGCGAACCGGTCACCGGGGAGCACCGCCAGGGTGCGGTGCGCGACCGACCTCGCGTCGAGCTCCGACACCAGCGCGTCCAGCACCGCCACCTCGGGGCACCGGAACGACGTCAGGAAGACGTGCGGCCCGCTCGTCGAGGGATGGCTGCGCAGGTGCTGCAGGTCCACCCCGGCGTCGGCCAGCACACCCAACGTCTGGCGCAGGGACCCCCGGTGGTCGTCCGAGGGACCGAAGGCGAGCCACACCTGGGCGCTGCCGTCGAACCGTGGCCAGGCACGGGCCGCCTGCAGCAGCCCGTACCAGACCGGCCCCTGGGCCGCGACCCGGTCGCTGCCCGGCACCTCCACCCAGCCGTCCGGCACCCTCGAGCGCTCGACCACCAGCGAACCGTGCTCTCCGGCCAGGACCGCACGCTCCCCCACCGGCGTCGACGTGGGGACGAGCCGAGGACTCACGCCCATGGTGCGCAGCAGATCGGCGCAGTCGCGCATCCCCGCCTCGTCCACGACCACTTGACCGCCCACCACACCCGGCGGTGCCACCCACACCCACTGCGGGCGGACCGGGACGGCCGCGGTCACGATCAGCGTGGGGTCACCCGCCAGGAGCGCCTGCTCCAGGGCGGGCGACGGCTGTTCGGGATGGCCCACGTGGACCACGGCCGCGAGGTCGTCGATGCTCGCGACGGTGTCGAGGGCCTGCGCCGTCGTCCCCAGGTCGAGCAGCTCACCCGACTCGTCGCGCACGGCCGACATCACGACGGAGCCCGGGGCGATGCCCGACCAGCCCGCCTCGTGCGCGGCGAGCGCGGCGTGGGCCGGCGACTCGCGGGTGGTACGGCCGAGCATCAGTCGTCCTCCTCGTCCGTCGCGGGCCTGCTGCAGCTCACGGCGTCGTCCGGCTTGTAGCGCCAGAAGTTGGACTCGTCCTTGACGAGCTCACCGTCGAGGTAGACCTTGCGGTAGACGGTGATGGCGAACCCCGCCTGCCCGCCGGAGTACGGCTCGCAGCCCGGGCTGCCCGACTTGTCGACCGTCTTGATCGGGACCACCTCCTGCTTGCCAGAGTCCGACTCCTCGACGTCGTAGTACTCCGTGGACCAGATCTTCACGTGGAGCCTGCCGTCGGCCACGTAGCTCTGCATGAGCGCGCCGTACGGGGTGTCGTTCTTGAACTTCATGTCGATGGAGCCGACGTAGATGGTCGCCTCCCGGCCCGCCGGGTAGCGACTGAACCAGTAGCTGTGCTGACGGTGCTCGACGTCGTCGAACCCCGCGAAGAAGCCGGCGTTGTAGGTCGTCGTGGCCATCTGCGACAGCCCGCCACCGACCGCGTCCACGTGCAGACCGTTGCTGACGACGCCCGCGGCGAAGAAGCCGTTCGAGGTGTCGATCGGGGACAACGTGTCGAGCAGGGAGAACGTCTCACCGGGCTTGACGAGCGTCTCGTTGACCAGCTCGGCACCGCGCACCAGGTTCTTGGTGCGGACGGGTTCGCTGGTCAGCGGCGTGGAGAACTCCGAGACGACCTCCTTGACGCCGAGCTCCTCGAGCGAGGCGACCGAGTCCTCCGGGTCCTCCTCCACCAGCTCGACGGTGGTCCGTCGTTCGCCGCCCTGCGCGGCCTCGCCGACCGCGGACGCCACCGCCTCCGGATCGAGGGTGGTACCGATCTCGCCGCCGACGATCGCCGGCTCGCCGCCGGAGAACTCGAACCGGGCGTCGTTCGGCTCGCTCAGCAGGTCGTCCGTGCGGTCGATGAGCGCGCTGGTGAGCCGGTCGCCGTCGAACTCCGCCACCAGCGCGCCGTCGGCCGGGACGAACGAGGTGGAGCGCGCCAGGACCCGCGGGGGCAGCTCGGGGCTCTGGTCGTCGACCTCCACCGTCACCGGTCCCGACACGATCTCCTCCGCGACCTCGAGAGCCGCATCGGTGTCGGCCTGGTCGATCTGCGGCGGGACCGCCTCCGTGGGCAGGTCGACCGGGCCGGTGCTGACGAGCCAGGCACCGACCAGGACCTCCTCGGCAGCGTCGGTGACCACCTCGGTGCCGTCGGCGGCCTCGGTGGCGACCGGCTCGCCGTCCGCGAACTGCACCGTGCCGTCCACGGGCTCCGTGGCGAGAGAGTCCGCGACCGACGACACGGTCGCCGTGAGCGCAGCCCTGTCGACGTCCACCTCCGGGGCGACCTCACCCCCACCGGCGAGGTGGTCGATCAGGCGTCCGGGGCTCAACGAGAACCCCGTGAGCCCGTCGACCGTGGCCTGCGCGTCCAGCGACAGCCCGGCCTCGGTCGGATCGACGGTGCTGGAGACCTCACCGGCCTGGACCGTGACGGGTTCCGCGGCCCGCGGTGCGAGCCCCTGCTCCAGCGCGGTGACCGCCTCGGTGGCGTCCAGGCCCCCGAGGTCCACCCCGGCCACCGTCGTGCCGGACGGCACCGAGTCGGCCACGAACCACTGCGCACCCACGTAGAGTCCGGCGAGCACCACGACCCCGGCGCCGACGCCCAGCAGCACCTTGGGCCAGCGACTCGGTGCCCCGTCGCCCTGCAGGCCCTCCAGCGGCGTCCCGGCGGTGCCCGAGGACGACTGCGCCGGGTCGTCCGCCCCGGCCGCTCCGGCCGCCCCGGCCGCTCCGGTCACGGAAGGGATCGCCTCGGTCGGCGGCGCGGACGACGCGCTCGCGGGCGACGAGGCACCCGGCGGACGGCGGTTCTCGTAGGCACGCACCGCCGGCTGGTAGGGGCTGTCGGGTACGTCCGGGGCGGACGGCGTGTCCGGCGCGGATGGCGCGGCGGGCGTCTGCGCTGCCTCCGACGACGCCGACCCACCCTGCTCGGGCAGGTTCTCGTCGCTCTCGGTCGGCTTGCCCATCGACACGCTCCGTGCTGGTCTCGTGGGGGCCAACCGTGCCCCCGGGCCGGATCTGAGCGCGGCAGCACCGCGCGAGAACGAATCCTACTCGGCGCGCCCGGTCACGACCGCGGGCCGGCCCCGTCGCCGCCGTCGTCCACGAACCAGGAACGAGGCAGGAGGGCCGGAGCCGCGAGCAGCGCGAGGCCACCGTACGTCCAGACGTAGCCGACGGTCTGCGCGGGCACGAGCACGTCACCCCCGGGGCCCGACGCGGACAGGACCTGGACCGCGAGGAACCAGCCCGCAGCGGTCGCCAGCAGCGTCACCGCCCCCGACCAGGCCCGGCAGAGCACCGCGGTGGAGGCCGTCAGCGTCAGCGCCAGCGCCAGGCCCGCCGGCAGGCCGGCCCACTCGACGCGGTGCGCGACGGTGCCGATCACGCCGACCGCAGCACCCAGGAGCAGCGCCAGGACGGCGCGCCCGGCGAGCGCTCGACCGCCCGGAGGACCTGCCGGGCGGGCCGACGCGTGGTGCGGTGCGGACGAGGCGTCGTACGGCGCGGGCGAGCTCACCGGCCCGAGCCTACCGGCGTCGTCCCCGGCGCCGGCACCCGACGCAGGCGCGCCCGGCTCGGGACCGGGGCGAGCACGCCGTTGCTGAGCGCGTAGCGGCCCAGCACGGCAGGACCCGCGTCCGCCGTGCGCCCCACGTGCTGGACCTGGGTGGCGTGAGCCGCCAGTGCCGCCAGGAGGCGGTCGAGGACCGGCGCGACCTCGACCGTGACCGTCGCGGACCGCTCGAGCTCCTCGCGCGGCACCGCGACCGGCGGCAGCGTCGCGTCCGCAGCAGGCACGGTGAGCCCGTGCTCCGCGGCGAGCCGGCGGACGGACGGGGCGTCGGCGAGCGCGCTCCGTGCGCCCCGCACCTCCTCCGCGGGCTCGACGACCTCCCACCGCTCCGGGACGGTCCAGGCCTCCCCGACGACGTCGGCACCCGGGTCGGCGGCCACCTCCAGCGCGCGCACGGTCACCTGGTGCGCCCGCACGTGGTCCGGGTGGCCGTAGCCGCCACCGGCCTCGTAGGTCGCGACGACGCCGGGTCGCCGGTCGCGGACGACGGCGGCGAGACGCGAGGCCGCGACGTCCAGCGGGAGGCGGGCGAACGCCGTCGGCCCCGAGTCCGGTGCCGGACCGGCTATCCCCGGCGCGACCCAGGACATCCCGGAGTCCTCGAAGCGCTCGGGGTCCTCCTGGTCGAGGAGGACGTGGTCGAGGAACGCGTGGTCACGGACCCCGAGGGCGGCCAGCGCGGCGGCCAGCTCGCCCTCCCGGTGCGCGGCCAGGGCACGGCCGTCCCCCTCGAGGTGCGCGAGACCCGTGGGGTGCGCCGCGGTGTCGATCACCTCGCCACGCTCGCCCCGCGTGCAGGTCACGACCGTGACGGGTTCACCCGCCGCGGCCCAGGCGGCCAGCAGCGCCCCGGTCGCGAGCGTCTCGTCGTCCGGGTGCGCGTGGACGGCCAGCAGCCCCCCGTGCGGCCGCAGGCCGGCCCCGGCACGCACGGTGTCAGGCGCGCTTGGCCCGCGCCGTCGCCCGCGCGCGCTCCGTGGCGTCGAGGTTCACCTTGCGGATGCGCACGATCTCCGGCGTGATCTCCACGCACTCGTCCTCGGCCGTGAACTCCAGGGACTCCTCGAGCGTCAGCTTGCGCGGCGGCACCAGGTTCTCGAAGCTGTCCGCGGTCGAGGACCGCATGTTCGTCAGCTTCTTCTCCTTGGTGATGTTGACGTCCATGTCCTCGTTGCGCGAGTTCTCGCCGACGATCATGCCCTCGTAGACGTCCTGCGTGGGCTCGACGAAGAACGAGCCGCGCTCCTGCAGGTTGATCATGGCGAACGGCGTCACGACGCCGGAGCGGTCGGCCACCAGCGAACCGGTCGAGCGGGACTCGATGGGTCCGTGCCACGGCTCGTAGCCCTCGGCGTACGACGACGCGATGCCGGTGCCGCGGGTCTCGGTGAGGAACCGGGTCCGGAACCCGATCAGACCACGGGCGGGGACGACGAACTCCATGCGCACCCAGCCGGTGCCGTGGTTCGACATCGTCTCCATCCGGCCCTTGCGGGCGGCCAGGAGCTGGGTGACCGCGCCGAGGTACTCCTCGGGGACGTCGATCGTCATGTGCTCCATGGGCTCGCAGGTCTTGCCGTCGATCTGCTTCGTCACGACCTGCGGCTTGCCGACCGTCAGCTCGAAGCCCTCGCGGCGCATCTGCTCGACGAGGATCGCCAGGGCCAGCTCACCGCGGCCCTGCACCTCCCAGGCGTCGGGGCGGTCGGTCGGCAGCACCTTCAGGGAGACGTTGCCGACGAGCTCCGCGTCGAGACGGTCCTTGACCTGGCGGGCCGTGACCTTGTGGCCCTTGCCGCCCTTGCCGGCCAGCGGCGAGGTGTTGATGCCGACCGTCATCGAGATCGCCGGGTCGTCGACCGTGATGAGGGGCAGCGGGCGCGGGTCGTCGGGGTCCGTGAGGGTCTCGCCGATCATGATGTCGGCGATGCCCGCCACCGCGACGATGTCGCCCGGGCCGGCGGACTCGGCCGGGACGCGGGTGAGCGCCTCGGTGCGCAGCAGCTCAGTGATGCGCACCTGCCCCAGAGTGCCGTCGTGGCGCGCCCAGGCGACCGTCTGCCCCTTGCGCAGCGTGCCGTTGAAGACGCGCAGGAGGGCGAGGCGACCCAGGAACGGGGACGCGTCGAGGTTCGTCACGTGCGCCTGCAGGGGCATCTGGTCGTCGTACGTGGGTGCCGGGATGGTCCCCAGGATCGTCGAGAACAGCGGCTCGAGGTCCTCGTTCGCCGGCAGCGCGCCGTCCGCGGGCTGCTCGGTGGAGGCCCGGCCCGCCTTGGCCGACGCGTAGACGACCGGGACGTCCAGGACGGCGTCGACGTCGAGGTCGGGTACCTCGTCGGACAGGTCGCTGGCCAGTCCGAGCAGCAGGTCGGTGGTCTCGGCGACGACCTCCGTGATGCGGGAGTCCGGCCGGTCCACCTTGTTGACGACGACGATGACCGGCAGCTTGGCGGCCAGCGCCTTGCGCAGCACGAAGCGCGTCTGGGGCAGCGGGCCCTCCGAGGCGTCGACGAGCAGCACGACACCGTCCACCATCGACAGCCCGCGCTCGACCTCGCCGCCGAAGTCGGCGTGGCCGGGGGTGTCGATGACGTTGATCGTGATGCCGTCGGCCTCCCCCGCCTCGACGGCGGACGGGCCGGCGTAGCGGACCGCGGTGTTCTTGGCGAGGATCGTGATGCCCTTCTCACGCTCCAGGTCGCCGGAGTCCATGACCCGGTCGTCCACCTGCTGGTGCGCGGCGAAGGCGCCGGCCTGCCGGAGCATGGCGTCGACCAGGGTGGTCTTGCCGTGGTCGACGTGGGCGACGATCGCCACGTTGCGCAGGTCGGAGCGCACAGACATCTACGGTTCTCTTTCCGTGGGAGGTGGCACCCGGGAACCCGGGGCCGCTCCATCCTACCCGGAGGTCCCCCGCTTCCTTCGCGAGCGCCGTGCCCCGGCGTTCTTGCTCTGCTCGCTGATCTCCGCGAAGTTCTCGGTGACGTGGTCGGTGACCTGCACCGTCACGTGCTCGGTGAGCTCCCGGCGGCGCAGGCGGCGCTCCGCGCGGGTGATCTGGCGGTACTCGATGTCGAGCGCCTTCCACACCGAGATCGCCGACCCGACCATCACCAGCGAGAACGGCAGGGCGGTGAGGATCGCCGCGGTCTGCAACGCGTTGAGACCCCCCGCGTACAGCAGCGCCGCGGCCACACCACCCTCGAGGATCGCCCAGAACAGCCGGGACCACAGCGGTGGGTTCTGGTTCCCGCCGTTGGCGAGCATGTCCACCACGAACGACCCGGAGTCCGACGACGTCACGAAGAACACCACGACCAGGATGATCGCGACGACGGCCATCCACGCCCCGCCGCCGGGCAGGGTCTCGAAGAGCTGGAACATGGCGGTGTCGGTGTTGACCACCATCTCGCCCGTCTGAGGGTCGGGCGTCAGCATCGACCCGGGCTCGTTGCGCTCCTGACGGATCGCCGACCCCCCGAACACGCTGAACCAGATCGTGGAGACCAGCATCGGGACCAGCAGCGTGCCCAGGACGAACTCGCGCACCGTGCGGCCCCGCGAGATGCGGGCGATGAACAGCCCGACGAAGGGCGCCCAGGAGATCCACCAGCCCCAGTAGAAGATGGTCCAGCTCGACTCCCAGGCGAGCCCGTCCGCGCCCTGGAACGCCAGGGTGTCGAACGTCATCATCATGACGTTCTGGAAGTAGTAGCCGATGGACTGCACCCACTCGCGCAGCAGGAACAGCGAGGACCCCAGGACCAGGACCGTGACGACGAGCGCACCGGCCAGCACCATGTTGGCGTTGGACAGCCACTTGATCCCCCGCTCCAGGCCCGAGGCCACCGAGATCGCCGCCACGGCCGTGATCGCGGCGATGAGGCCCAGCTGGAGCGCGAGCGTCGCGTCGGCCACCTCCAGGTACTCCAGGCCGGCAGCCACCTGCTGCACACCGAGCCCCAGCGAGGTGGCGACGCCGAAGACCGTGCCGAAGATGGCGAGGACGTCGATGAGGTTCCCGAGCCAACCTTTGACGCGCTTCTCGCCGAGCAGCGGTTCGAGCGCCCACCGGATCGAGGCGGGGCGTCCCTTGCGGTGGATCGCGTAGGCCAGCGCGAGGCCGATGACCACGTAGATGCCCCAGGCGTGGAAGCCCCAGTGGACGTACGTCTGACCCATCGCGGCCTGCGCGAGGGCCGGGGCCTCGCCCGTCACGCCCGGCTTCGGCGACTCGAAGTGCGACAACGGCTCGGCGACGCCGTAGTAGACGAGCCCGATCCCCATCCCGGTGGCGAAGAGCATCGCGAACCAGACCGGGAGCTTGAAGTCCGCCTCCTCGTCGTCGGGCCCGAGGGTGATCTCGCCGAACCGGCTGACGCCCATCCAGATCGCGAAGATCATGAAGGCCGCGACGATGACGATGTAGTACCAGCCGAAGCCGTTGATGGTCTTCGCCTGGAGCGTGTTCATGACCTCCGCGACGACGTCGGTCGCGAAGAACGCGACGAGGACGAACAGCAGGATCAGGACACCGGCCGGGTAGAACACGGCGGGTGCGATGGTCGAACGTCGGCGTGTCATGGCTTCACACTTCCCTGACGCCCCGCGCACGGCAACCGCACACGCCGTCGGCCCGGGCGGTGCCGGCCGACGGCGTGCGCTGCGACGACGTGCAGCAGCTCGTCAGCCGGCGATCTCGTCGCCGACGAGCCCGGCACCCGGGATCGCCGCGAGCAGGTCGCGGGTGTACTGCTCGCGCGGGGAGTCGAAGACCTCGTCGGTGGTGGCCTGCTCGACGACCTTCCCGTTCTGCATGACGACGACGTCGTCGGCGATCTGCCGGACCACGGCCAGGTCGTGCGTGATGAACAGGTAGCTCAGCCCGAGCTCGGTCTGCAGGTCGCCGAGCAGGTCGAGCACCTGCGCCTGGACCAGCACGTCGAGGGCCGAGACCGCCTCGTCGAGGACGATCACCTCCGGCTTGAGAGCCAGCGCGCGGGCGATGGCGATGCGCTGACGCTGACCGCCCGAGAGCTCGTTCGGGAACCGGCGCATGGCGGACTGCGGCAGGGAGACCATGTCGAGCAGCTCGCGCACGCGCGCCTCGCGCTCCTTCGCCGATCCGACGGAGTGCAGACGGAGCGGCTCCTCGATCGAGCGGAAGATCGAGAACATGGGGTCGAGCGAGCCGTAGGGGTTCTGGAACACCGGCTGGACACGGCGGCGGAACGCGAACGCCTCCTTGGCGTTCAACGACGCGAGGTCGACGCCGTCGAACTCGACGCTGCCCGAGGTCGGTTCCAGGAGGCCCAGCACCATGTTGGCCACGGTGGACTTGCCGGAGCCCGACTCCCCCACGATGGCGAGCGTGCGCCCCCGGCCGAGCGTGAACGAGACGTCGTCCACCGCGGTGAAGTCGGTCGAGGAGCCCGGACGCGGCCCGCGGATCTGGAAGACCTTCGAGAGGTTCTTCGTCTCGACCACGGTGGCCGGCCCCGCCGCCGGAGGCTCGTCCGCGTGGTGCGCGAGCAGCTCCGGGGACTCCTCGCCGTGGACGTGCGCCGTCTGGATGCGGCGCGACGCCAGTGACGGCGCAGAGGCCACGAGCCGCTGCGTGTACGGGTGCCGCGGGTCGGCGAGGATCTCGCGGGCCGGGCCTGACTCGACGACCTTGCCCTTGAACATCACCAGCAGGTGCTCGGCGCGCTCGGCCGCCAGCCCCAGGTCGTGCGTGATGAACAGCAACGCCGTCCCGAGGTCACGAGTCATGCCCTCGAGGTGGTCGAGGATCTGCCGCTGGACGGTGACGTCCAGCGCGGAGGTGGGCTCGTCGGCGATGAGGAGCTGCGGCCGGGCGGCCAGCCCGATCCCGATGAGCGCGCGCTGGCGCATGCCCCCGGAGAACTCGTGAGGGTACTGCCGGGAACGGCGCGCCGCGTCCGGCAGGCCGGCCTCGGCGAGCACCTCGGCGACCCGTGCACGCAGGTCGGCCTTGGACCCCTTGAAGCCGTTGGCCTTGAGGGCCTCCTCGACCTGCGTGCCGATCCGCCACACGGGGTTGAGGTTGGACATCGGGTCCTGTGGGACCAGCCCGATCGCCCGGCCCCGCAGGGCCTCCTTCTCGGCGCGGGGCGCCCCGACGAGCTCGCGCCCGTCGAAGCGGATGGAACCACCCGTGATCTTGCCGGTGCCCGGCAGCAGGTCGATGATCGCGGCGGCCGTCGTCGACTTGCCGGAGCCCGACTCGCCGACGATCGCGACGCTCTGGCCGGGGTAGACGGTCAGGTCCGCGCCGCGGACCGCCTGGACCTCGCCGGACCCGGTGGTGAACGAGATCTCCAGGTCGTGGATCTCGAGCAGCGGCGTACTGGTGTCGACGGGCGCGGGACCTGTGGTGCCGTCGGCGCCCTCGTTCGTCACGGGGAACTGGGTGGTCATCGCTTGCGAGCCTTCGGGTCGAGGGCGTCGCGCACGACGTCGCCCATCATCATGAAGCCGAGCACCGTCAGTGCCAGGCCTCCGGCCGGGTAGAGGAGGATCTCCGGCGCGGTGCGGATCGCTCCCTGCGCCGCGGAGATGTCACCGCCCCAGGAGACCGTCGACGGCGGCAGGCCGATGCCCAGGAAGCTCAGGGTCGCCTCGGCGACGATGAACTGTCCGAGCGCGACCGTCGCGTAGACGATGATCGGAGCCGCGGAGTTCGGCAGCACGTGCTGCCACAAGATCCTTCCCCGGCCCATGCCGAGGGACTTCGCCGCCGTGACGAACTCGTTGTTCTTCACGGACAGCACCGTGCCACGCGTGATCCGGGCGATCTGTGGCCACCCGAACAACGCCAGCACGAAGGCCACCGTGAAGGAGGTGCGGTTGGTCGTGACCGACATGATGACGATGGCCGCGAGCACCAGCGGGATGGCGAAGAAGATGTCCGTCATGCGGCTCAGGATCGTGTCGAACCACTTGCCGTAGTAGCCCGCGATCGCGCCCACCGCCGTGCCGAAGACCACGACCATCGTGGTCGCGAGCACGCCGACCACGACCGAGGCCCGCGCACCGAAGATCGTGCGCGTGTAGATGTCGCAGCCCTGGCGATCGAACCCGAAGGGGTGTCCCGGCTGCGGCGGCTCGAGCGCCTGGGAGAGGTTGCACACCCGCGGGCTCAGCGTGGTGAACAGTCCGGGGAAGGCGGCGACGATCACCACGAGCACGATGATCACGGCCGACACCCAGAACAGCCACCGGCTCCGCATCTGGAGCCAGGCGTCCCGCCAGAGGCTGGTCGGGGCGTCGTCGGTCCGCACCGCGTCGACGGCGCCGAGACCGCCCTCGTCGACCGGGGCGACGTAGCGTTCCTGCCCCGGGCGCGGCGTCGCCGAGCCGCCCGGGTTCTCGTAGCGGTTCTCAGGCATAGCGGATCCTCGGGTCGAGGGCGGCGTACAACAGGTCCACCAGGAGGTTCGCCCCGATGTAGACCAGCACCAGCACGGTGGTCAGCGAGACGACGGTGACGCTCTCGCCGCGGATGATCGCGTCGTAGAGCGTGCCGCCCACGCCGTTGATGTTGAAGATGCCCTCGGTGATGATCGCGCCGGACATCAACGCTCCGATGTCCGCGCCGAGGAACGTCACCACGGGGATGAGCGAGTTTCGCAGCACGTGGCGGCCCGTCACTTGGGAGCGGTTCAGGCCGCGCGCCCGCGCGGTCCGCACGTAGTCGGCCGACAGGTTCTCCGCTACCGAGGTGCGGGTGAGGCGCAGCACGTAGGCGAAGGAGACCGCCGCGAGCACCAACGCGGGCATGAGCAGACTGACGAAGTCGGGATCACGCCCGGCACTGACGGGCAGCCAGCCGAGCTGGACACCGACGACGATCTGCATGACGAAGCCGACCACGAACGTCGGGACCGCGATGAAGAGGAGGCTGATCACCAGGGCCGTGCCGTCAAAGATCCCGCCCTTGCGCATGCCTGCGAAGAGACCGAAGCCGATCCCGAAGACCGCCTCGATGACCAACGCCATCAGCGCGAGCTGGATCGTCACCGGGAAGGCGTTGGCGATGACCTCGGTGATCTCGCGACCACGGAAGTCGACCCCGAAGTCGAGCGTCACCACCCCGCGCAGGAACAGCAGGTACTGCACGATGAACGGCTGGTCGAGGTTGTAGTCGGCGCGGATCTGTTCCTGCACCGACTCGGGCAGACCACGTTCACCACCGAGTGCGGCCACCGGGTCGCCGGGTCGCAGGAAGACCATGGCGTAGAGCAGGAGGGTAGCCCCCAGGAACACAGGGATCACCTGCAGGAGCCTGCGTCCGAGATACCAGAGCATGGGAAGTTTTCTCCTCGTGTACCTGGAGGTTCACCCCAGGTTACGGGTTTCGTCTCGTCGCGGCGCCACGGCCGCGAGCAGCGGTGAGCCGAGTCGCGTCGGTGGACGTGCCGGGGCTCCTCGCGTCGAGTGGTCGACGTCAGACCGTACCGGACGACGCCGACCACGCAGAACTCTCGCGACAGGACGCCGCCCCCGCGGCGCGGGGACGGCGTCCGGTCAGCAGGGCGTCAGTCCTTGGTGATCTGGTACAGGATCGGGTCGCTGTCCCAGCCGAAGACGACGTTGTCGACCGTGTCGGCGTAGCCGCCGGTCGCGTTCTGGTACCACAGCGGGATGCCCGGGACGTCCTGGAACAGGATCTCCTGAGCCTCCTTGTAGAGCTCGGTGGCCGTCTCCGTGTCCGGGGCCGAGCCAGCCTCGGCCAGCTTGGCGTCGAACTCCTCGTTCGAGTACAGCGCGTCGTTCGAGCCGGCACCGGTGCCGTAGATCGGGCCCAGGAAGTTGCTCATCGAGGGCCAGTCGGCCTGCCAGCCACCACGGAAGATGCCCTCGACCTCGCCCGAGTCACGGGCGTTGAGGAACTCGTCGAACGTGGTGTACGGCGCGAACTCGCACCCGATCCCCAGGTCCTGGCGGATGGTGTTGCAGGCCGCGTCGATCCAGTCCTGGTGGTCGGAGTCGGCGTTCGACGCGATGTTGAGCGTGTAGTCCCCGATCGGGTCCATGCTCTCGGCCTCGTCCCACAGCTCCTTCGCCGTCTCCGGGTCGTACTCAGTGATCTCCGAGCCGGGGATGTCTTCCGAGTAGCCGTCGATAACCGGCGAGGTGAAGTCGTGCGCCGGGGTGCGCGAGCCGTTGTAGAGCGTCTCGGTGATGGTCTCGCGGTCGATCGCCATGGAGATCGCCTGACGCCGCATCACGCCGGCCTCGCCCTGGAACTCCTCGAGCCACTCGGGCACGTTGACCACCTGCGTGAGGGCCGCGGGCTGGTTCACCGCCCGCTCGCCGAGCTCGTCCTCGAAGGTACCGAAGGCCGAGGACGGCACGTTCGGCAGCACGTCGAGGTTCCCGTCGAGCATGTCGTTGTACGCCGTGTCCTCCTCGGTGTACGCGATCATCTCGACGCCGCCGTTGGCGGGCTGGCGCGGGCCGGAGTAGCCCTCGCGCGGGATGAGCGAGATGCGGCTGTCGTTCTCCCAGCTCTCCAGCTCGTAGGGGCCGGAGCCGATCGGCGACTGACCGAACGAGTCCGGGTCCTCGAAGAAGGCCTCGGGCATCGGGAAGAAGGCCGTGTAGCCGAGCCAGAGCGGGAAGTCGGCCGAGGGCTCGGCGAGCTCCGCCGTGAAGGTCGTCTCGTCGACGACCTCGACCGCGATGTCCGAACCCTCCTCCGACGAGAAGCCCGCGAAGCCGTTGAAGAAGTACTGCTGGTTCTGGGCGTTGTCCACGTTCGCGACGAACTGCCACGCGTCGACGAAGCTGCTGGCGGTGACCGGCGTGCCGTCGGAGAAGGTCCAGTCGTCCTGGATCGTGATCGTCCAGGTGACGTTGTCGTCGGTCTCGATCGACTCGGCCATCTCGTTCTGCGCGGCGCCGTCGGCGTCGTAGTAGACGAGGCCGGAGTAGATGTTCTTGACCACGAGGCCACCGAAGACCTCGTTGGTCATGCCGGGGGTCAGCGGGTTCTGGGGCTCGCCGCTGTTCACGGAGACGATGCCGGTGCTGGCGCCGTCGCCGTCAGCGGTCGAGTCGCCGTCGTCGGAGCCCGAGTCTCCGCACGCAGTGAGCAGCAGCGCCGAAGCCAGGGTGAAGGCCCCGATGCCTGCTAGACGTCGTCGAGGTGTCACGTGTCCTCCTGAGTAGGTGTGCACGCCCCCGGCATGGATGTCCGGTGGCGGTGGTACCCGTGCGCGGATGGGCGCACGTGGCACGATGCGGTAAGGAGCCTAACCCCTCGATCGTGTCCCGGGTCACCCTTCTGCGCCCGCTGCCCTGATCGTGACCCGATCGGAACGCGCACGAAACCCCAGGGCCAGGGCAAGCGCGTTCCGGTGCGCCACCTGTGGCGTCCGTCACGACCGGCGCGCGCCGGCCGTGCTCGCCAGGGCACCGTCGTGCAGGTCGACGACGCGGTCCGCGCGCGCCACCAGCTCCGGATCGTGGGTCGTCACGACGGCCGCGGCGCCCTGCGTGTGCACCACCTCGCGCAGCAGGTCCATCACCCGACGAGCCGTCGCGGAGTCGAGCTGGCCCGTGGGTTCGTCGGCGAGCAGCACCCGCGGTGCCGCGACCAGGGCTCTCGCGATGCCGACCCGCTGCTGCTGCCCGCCCGAGAGCTCGTACGGTCGCTGCCGCGCGTGGTCGGCCAGACCGACCCGCTCCAGGGCGGACGCCACCCGGCGCGCCCGCTCCGGCCCGGGAGTCCGTCTCAGCCGCAGCGGCACCTCGACGTTCTCCGCCGCGGACAGCACCGGGAGCAGCCCGAAGGCCTGGAAGACGTAGCCGATCTCGTCGCGTCGCACCGCGAGCACCTCGTCCGGTCGCATCGCGGTGAGCTCCCGCTCCCCCAGCCACACCCGGCCCGACGACGGCGTGTCCAGCCCGCCCAGCACGTTGAGCAGCGTCGTCTTGCCCGAGCCGGACGGCCCTCGCACGACGAGCAGCTCTCCCGCCTCGACGCTCAGGCTCACCGCGCGCAGGGCGTGCACCTTCGCGGCGCCGGTGCCGAAGGTGCGGCTCACGTCCTGCGCCGTGAGCGCGGTCGTCGTCCCGCCTGGTGCCGTCATCGGTCCTCGTCCTTCTGCGCCAGGTCCGGCCGGACCTGCACGTGGTCGGGCTCCAGCGCCAGCCGCACGCGTTCGCGCAGGTCGAGCGCGGCCACGAAGTCGGTCGGCAGCTGCAGGCGACCCACCCGGTCCAGCACGGCGAACTCCTCGGCCACGTGCCGCTCGACGCCCTGCTCGTCGGTCTCGGTGCGGCGCAGCACCTCGGTGGAGGTGCGGCCGTCGCGGATCTGCACCGTCCGGGCCACGTGCTCCGAGACCGACGGGTCGTGGGTGACGATCAACGTCGTCACCCCGGTGGCCTCGTTCACGGAACGCAGTGCCTCCAGCACCTCGACGCTGGTGGCCTCGTCCAGCTCGCCGGTCGGCTCGTCCGCGAGCAGCACCCGCGGCCGGTTCGCCACCGCGACGGCGATCGCCACGCGCTGCTGCTGCCCCCCGGACATCTCGGCCGGACGCCGGTCCGCGAGGTCCGCGACGCCCAGCAGGTCGAGCATCTCGGTGACCCGGGCCGCCCGGGCCCTCCGTGGCGACCACCCCAGGTCCAGCACGAGCCGGACGTTCTGCGCCGCCGTCAGATACGGAAGCAGGTTGCGCGACGTCTGCTGCCAGACGAACCCCACGGCGTGTCGCTGGTAGCGGACACGGTCCCGACCGGACATCGTCAGCAGGTCCGTGCCCGCGACCACCGCCGACCCGCCGGTGGGCGTGTCGAGCCCGGACAGGATGCCCAGGAGCGTGGACTTGCCGGAACCGGAGGCACCCACGACCGCGACCAGCTCGCCCGCCTCGAGACGCAGGTCCAGGCCCTGCAACGCCTGGACCTCCACGCCGTCGGTGGCGTAGATGCGCACCAGGCCGCGGCACAGGATCTCGCTCATCACAGGTTCCTTCCCATCGTTCAGTCGGTCGCCGTCCGCAGGTGGACGCCGTCGTGGCGGCGGCCCACGGCTCCGGCCACCAGCGTCCCGATCGCGACCACGGCCAGGAGACCGGCCGCCAGAAGAGCGAGCCAGCCCGCGTCGAAGGCCAGGGGTGGCGGTTCGTGGCCCCCGGTCAGGGGCGAGAGGTCGACCGCGGCGAGGACGAGGACGGGCACCACCCCGCCGATCACGGCTCCGGCCAGCAGCGCGGCGACCGTCCACGGCACCGTCTCCCAGGCCACGATCCCTCGCTCCGCGCCCTGCGGCAGCCCCAGGGTGCGCAGCACGACCAGGACCCGGCGTCGAGCCGGCCCCGCGAGCACGAGTGCCAGCGCCACGGTCGCGGCGCTCAGCACCGCCGACAGGGCGACGGCGACGGCGAACGCCGTGGCAAGACCCGATGCCGAGGGCGAGGCCAGCAGCGCCTCCTCCCCCGCGGACGGGTCGTCGACGACGGCGGTGGGCAGCGACGCGGCGATCTCGCGCTCCGCGCGGGCCCGGTCGCTCGCGGTGGCACCGTCGTCCAACCCGAGCAGCGCGAGGCGGGGCGAGCCTGCCGCGGCGAACCATCCGGCGGCGAGGTCGGCGTCGACCAGCAGGGCCGCGGACGACGGCGGCAGGCCGGGCAGCTCGTCCACGTCCTCCACGACCGTCACCGGCCCCCCGGCCGTGGTCCATGCACCGCTGAGACCGCCCGCCGCCACGGCGGGCAGCGCGCCTCCCGCGGGCACGGTCAGGTCCGCGGTGCGTGCCGGTGCCCCGGGCGCGCCCGCCTGCACCGCCGCGAGCGCCGCGGCGTCGGTCGCGTAGACCGTGACGGTCACCGTCTCGGACCCCGAGCGGAGCTGGTGGCGGCCCAGGTCCGTCACCGGGACGACCCCCGTCACCCCCGACACCGCCCGCAGCGCCTCGACCGCCTCGTCGTCGAGGAGCGGGCCGGCCACCCGCAGGTCGGCACCGACCGACCCCCATGCCTCGCGCACGACGCCGTCTCGCACCGTGGCGGCCAGCACGAGGGACGAGGCGGCGACGCCCACCGACAGCACCAGAGCGAGCGCGGGCACCAGTCCTCCGGCGGCGTCCCGTCGCACGCGCGCCGCACCGAGGAACGGCACCAGGCCGGGACGCCGGGCCAGCACGCGCTCGGCGACGCGGACCACCGGAGGCACGAGACGCAGCGCCACGAGGGCGGCGGCCACGCTCAGCAGCAGCGGCGCGGCGACGACCAGGGGGTCGACCGCCGGGCCTGCCCCCGGGAGGCTCAGCACGCCGCGGGCGAGCGCCAGCGCCGTGGTGCCCGCTGCGGCCCCGACGACCGCGACCTCTGCCGTCAGCCGACGCCGCCGGTACCGCCCCGGGGCGCCGTCGAGGTCCCTCCGTCGCGCCCGCAGCCCGCCAGGCCCCGCGGCCGCACCCGCCGCGACCGCCGGGCCCAGGCCGCAGGCCAGCGCGACCCCGACCTGCCCTGCCGTCAGCGGCGCCGGGACGACGAGCAGGCCCGCGGCAAGGCCTGCTGCAGTGGCAGGGAGGCCGACCACCAGGCCCTCCAGCGCCACGACCGCCCGCACCTGGGCACCCGAGGCGCCGCGCGCCCGCACCAGGACCAGCGCGTCCCGGCGCCGGTCGACCAGCAGCCGGGCCGCCAGCAGCAGGACGGCGACGAGGGCACCGAGAGGGCCGACGGCGAGCACCGCCACGACGGCGTCGACTCCCTGTCGCTGGCCGAGCACGCGCTCCAGGAGCGCGACCAGGCCCGAGGCGGGCTCGAGCACCGCGGCGTCGCCCTCGACCGGGGTCCACACCGTGGCGGTGAAGCCCCGGAGCTGGGCGAGCAGGGGCATCGCCTCGGCGGCGGTCACCGCGCGGGTGTCCACGGGGTACCACGTGCGCGTGCTCGGCGCGCTCGTCCAGGCTCCGACGACGGCCGGGTCGGCGAGCACCGCGGCGGTCACGATCTTGCCGACGTTCGCGTCCATCACCACCTCGGGCGTGACCGCCAGCGGTGCGTGCACCCAGTAGTCGGCGTCGGCGTCCCGGGGCTCCCAGAGGCCCACGAGCTCCACCGGTGGCAGGAGCTGGTCGGCCGTGGCGTGCACGGAGCCGAGGGTCCAGCCGAGCTCGGCGGCGGACGCCGTGGACATCGCCACCTCCAACGGCTCCGGCACGACGTCGGGCACGCCGTCGGACCCCGGCAGCATCGCGGTCCGGTCGACGGGCACCAGGGTCGCCTCGGGCCACCTGCCGGTCACGAGGTCCACGTGGTCACGTGCCGTGGGACCGCCGCGCAGCACGATGCCCGGGGACGCGACGTCGTTGCCGGGCACCCGCTCGACGCCGACCCGGGTGCCGGAGATCACGAGGTCCGGCTCACCGAGCACCTCGGCGAGCGGCTCGGGCTGTGACGCTGCCAGGTCGCGCAACCCCGCGACGTAGCCGGCCAGGTCCGGCGACGGCGGGCGGACCTGCGGCGCGCCGGAGGCGTCGAGGGTCGGCCCCTGCGAGGGGACGTACCCCTCGCCGTACCCCGGCACGGCGAGGCCCACGGAGATCACGTCCGTCGCGACCGCGGACGCCAGCGCGGTCTCGTGGACCAGCTGGTCGGCGTGCAGCACGGCGACGGCGCGAGGCGCCGTCGAGGTGACCAGCGCGGCCAGCATCGCTACCGCGGCGAGGGCGAGCCCAGGACCAGGGGATGCCAGGAGGTGACGGCGGACCAGGAGCAGCAGGCTCATCGCACCTCCGGTCGGTAGCCGGTGTCGCGCGCCTGGGCGGCGACGCGCCAGGTGAGGGCGGCGGCCACGGCGGCCGTCCCCGCGGCGGCGGCACCGACCAGCGCCACCACGAGACCGACGTCGACCGTGAACCCCGGGCGCGCGACGTCGAGCACGGACCCCACCAGACCGGGCACGGCAACGGCCGCGACCGACCACCCGGCGCCGGACCCCGCGAGCAGCGCGGCGGCACCGACCGCCCCGGACTCCAGCGCGCGTCCGGCCGCCTGCGACCGTGGGCCGACGCCCGCGGCTCGCAGGACGGCGACCTCGGCGCGCCGACCGGACAGGTCCGACACCGCCACCACGGCCAGGCCGACCATCGCGAGCGCCACCGCTCCCGCGGCGGCGAGGACGAAGGCCTCGCGCACGGGGGCGGCCAGGTCGGGGCCGTCGCCGACGGCGGTGCGGACCTCGACGTCCTGGGCCAGGGGCGCCTGTTCCTGCGCCACGGCCCGGGCGTCCGTGGCGGTCCTGGCCACCGCGCCGCCGTCGTCGGGGTCGGTCACCGCGACCCACACCTCGCCCGGCCGCGGGAGATGGGCGGTGGTGCGCAGCAGCGCGGCGTCGAGCGCGGCGAGATCGACGAGCACCGAGCGGGCGGACTCCTGGCCCGGCACGACCGGCACGACGTCCGCGACCCGCAACGTCACCCCGGCCCCGCCCGTCGTGGCCCGGAACGTGTCCCCGAGCGTCAGGTCCCAGCGTTCGACGACGGCGTCGCTGACGACCGCCGCGACGGCGTCGACGGCACCAGCACCCTCGGCACCGGTCGCCACGAGTCGCAGCGACGACCGCTCCGGGGCGTCGAGCGCGGCATCGAGCCCGAGGGTCCCGTCCTCCCGGCCGACGATGCCGGCCGTACCGGCCTCCGACGCCGTCGCCCAGACCGCGCCGGCGACGTCCACCGGCACCGTGCCGTCGGGAGTGGTCGCCGTGACCGACGCTGCGGCGAGGGACACGTCACGCGGGTGGGGCGCGCCGTCGAGCACCAGGTCCACCGCGGCGAGCCGGGCGGCGGGCGGCGTGCCCGCACCGAGCGGGACGGTCACGGTCGTGGCGCTCGTGCCCTCGGTGAGCTGCGCGGCGCCGGCCTCCACGACGGCCACGGTGCCGTCGTCGCCCGCGAGCCAGACGGAGACCTGGACCTCGAGCGTCCCGCTCGAGACCACGCCCTCCAGGGCCAGGACCAGCTCGGAGCTCCCCTCCGGCAGGGTGGGGGCCGCGGCGAACGGGTCGTCGTGCTGCCACGACGCAGCGGCTCCCTGGTGGTCGGGCGAGCGAACCACCGCCGTCGCCCGGTGCGCGGGAAGCGCGGTGAGCCCGACCGGTTCCCCCTGGACCGTCGCGTCGGCCACCAGCACCGGGACAGCGGCCGCGACACCGTCCAGCGCCTCGAAGGCCTCGGCCCGTGGCGGCGGTGCGGACGGGGTCAGACGTCCGCCGGGGACCGTCACCCGCACGTCCGAGCCGGCCTGCTGGGTGAGCACCGCGGCACGAGCCTGCTCCGACGTGCCGACGAAGGCACCGGCCAGCACCGCGGAGCCCGCGGCGAGCACCAGCAGCACCACCCCCACCGCGACCACGCGCAGCCGGCGCGCCACCTGTCGGGCGGCCAGGACGACGGTCGAGCCCGGTCGCCGGGCGGCCACCGCCGCACCGGCCCGGGACACCGGACCGAGGAGAGCGACCACCACCAGGCCGAGCGCCATGAGCGCCACGCCCGGCGCCACGGCCGCGAGCAGGTCCGTGCGTGCACCGCCCGCCGTCACGACGAGGGGCGAACCCGGCGAGCGCAACCGCAGCATCCCGGCCACCGCGACCGCGAGCACCACCAGCACCGTCCCGACCGCGGCGACGTGCCGCAGCCGCCCGGACCGGTCGGCGACCTGCCGGCGGGCGACCGCCCGGGCCTGGAGCGTCGCGACCAGGGTCAGGACGACCACCGCGCCGACCGCCGTCAGCCCAGCGGCCACCGCGACGGCGGCCGCCCCCGGTCCGGCGATCACCACCTCTGCCACGGCACCGCCCACGCCGGCGGCGACCACCCCGACGACGCCGGCCTCGACGAAGGCACCCACCGCCAGGCGGCGCGGTGACGCGCCTCGCGCCACGAGGATCTCCACCTCGTTCGACCGGGCACCGGCCAGCAGGCGGGCGACCTGGACCAGTGCCACCCCGGCCGCCAGGACGAGCAGCAGCAGCGGCACCGTCGAGACGGCCCCGGCGGACCGCTGAGCGGTCGCCACCGCTGCCGCCCGCTCGGCGAGATCGCCCTCGACGACGACGCCGCGGACGGCCACGCCCGGCGCGTCGCGCAGCACGGCACGAAGGTGTGCACCGGCGGCGAGGCCCGCGGTGTCGGCGGGGGCCAGCGCGGCCAGGTCAGGCGACAGCGACCAGGACACGAACGGGGTGTCCGTGCCGTCCGGGGTCTCGGACCGGACCACCACGAGCGGGGCACCGGCGAAGAGGGCCTCGATCTCGGACCGGACACGCACGTCCTGCGCCCGGGCGTCCGGCGCGACGCGGGTGGTCACGACCAGGCCCGCGGGCTCCGGCCGTGACAGCGCCTCCCGGGTGGCGTCCGTCGTCGCTCCGGTGACGGCACCGAGGAGCACCCCGCTCGTGGCCGCGACGACGGCCACGAGCAGGGCGACCAGGCTCAGCAGGCCGCGGTACGCCCACGCCCTGCGGGCCGCGCCCCGGAACACCCGTCAGCCCCCGTGGAAGGCTCCGCCGAGCGGGTTGCCACCCTCCGCACCGGGGGTCTTCCGTCCAGCGGGCGGCTCGGGGTCCGAGGTCGGGTCGACGCGGAGCTCGACGATCTCGTCACCGAGCTCGGCCAGCAGCCGGTGCCGGTCCTCGCGACGCAGCTTCTGCTCGATCGGGTCGGGTACGGGGGCGGCCGCCAGCAGACGCTTCGTGTAGTCCTCCCGGGGCGTGCGCAGCACGGTGTCGCGGTCGCCCTGCTCGACGATCCGGCCGTTCTGGAGCACCACGACCTTGTGGGCCAGCAGGTCGATGACCGCCAGGTCGTGGCTGACGAAGAGGCAGGCGAAGCCGAACTCGCTCTGCAGCGACAGGAACATCTCCAGCACCGCGGCCTGGACGGACACGTCCAGGGCCGAGGTCGGCTCGTCCGCCACCAGGAGCTCCGGCTCCAGGGTCAGTGCACGCGCGATGGACACGCGCTGACGCTGCCCTCCCGAGAGCTCGTGCGGGTACCGGTTGTAGAACGAGCGTGGCAGCTCGACGGCGTCCAGCAGGTCCATGACCCGCTGCTTCCGGGAGGCCGCGTCACCGACCTGGTGCACGGCCAGCGGCTCGGCGATCGCCTCGCCGACGGGGAACCGCGGGTTGATCGAGGCGGCCGGGTCCTGGAAGACCACCCCGATCCGCCGGCGCAGGTCCTTGAGCTGCTTCCTGCGCAGCCTCCCGTAGTCCTCGCCGAGGATCCGGACCGCGCCGGAGACCGCCGGGATGAGGCCCAGGGCGCACTTGCCGATGGTGGACTTCCCGGAGCCGGACTCCCCCACCAGGCCCACGATCTCGCCGGGTCCGACGGTGAACGAGACGTCGTCGACCGCCCGGAACGGCGGCTTGCCCAGGCGGTGGTACTCGATGACGAGGTTGTCCAGCTCGAGCGCCGGGACCGCCGCGTCGACCTTCTCCTTCTCGACGGAGGCACGCACGCCCTCGTCGCTCTGCCCGGAGCCCTCGCCGAGGTGGGGCACGGCGCCCAGAAGGCGCCGGGTGTACTCGTGCTGCGGGTTCGTCAGCACCTGCTCCGCGGTCCCCGTCTCGACGAGGTCGCCCTTGAGCATGACGGCGACCCGGTCGGCCATGTCCGCCACCACGCCCATGTTGTGGGTGATGAGCAGGATCCCGGTGTCGAGCTTGTCCTTCAGCGAGCGCAGCAGGTCGAGGATGTCCGCCTGCACCGTGACGTCGAGGGCTGTGGTCGGCTCGTCGGCGATGATCACCCGCGGGTCGCAGGAGATCGCCATCGCGATGACGACCCGCTGCCGCTGCCCGCCGGACAGCTCGTGCGGGTACTGCTTGAGCCGCCGCCGCGGCTCGGGGATCCCGACCATCTCGAGCAGCTCCGCCGCGCGCGCCATCGCCTGGCTGCCATAGGCGAGTCCGTGCAGCTGCAGCGCCTCGGTGAGCTGGTCGCCGATGGTCAGCACCGGGTTCAGCGCCGTCATCGGCTCCTGGAAGACCATGGCGATGTCGTTGCCCCGCATCTTGCGCAGCGCGGCAGGGTCGAGGTCTCCGACGATCTTGTCGCCGACCCGGACGGAGCCCGAGACCCGGGCGTTGCCCGGGAGCAGGCCCAGCGCCGTCGTCGAGGTCACGGACTTGCCGGACCCCGACTCGCCGACCAGGGCGACCACCTCGCCCGGGTGCACCTCGAGGGTGACGCCCTTGACGGCGTGGACGTCGCCGAACTCCGTGCCGAAGGTGACGTGGAGATCGGTGAAGGCCAGCACGGCGTCCCCACCGGCGACGATGTCCGCGGAGGAGGTGAGGTCGAGGGTGGGCATCAGGCCTTGCTCCTGTTCTGACGGGGGTCGAACGCGTCGCGCAGCCCGTCGCCGATGAAGTTCACGCTCAGGGCGATGGCGAGGATCATCAGGCCCGGCCACCAGAACAGCCACGGGCGCGTGGTGAACGCCGTCTGGTACTGCGAGATCAGCAGACCGAGCGAGGTGTCGGGCGGCTGCACGCCGAAGCCCAGGAAGCTCAGCGAGGTCTCCAGCAGGATCGCCGCCGAGATCGCCAGGGTCGCCGCGACGATGATCGTCCCGACGGCGTTCGGCAGGACGTGCTTGAAGATGATCCGCTGGGCACCGGTGCCGACGGCCGTGGCCGCGACGACGAAGTCCCGCTCGCGCAACGAGAGCACCTCGCCGCGCACCAGCCGAGCCAGCCCGGTCCAGGTGACGATGCCGAGCATCAGCGTCAGTCCCCAGATGCCCCACGGGCTCGCGATCTTGCCGAGCACCGCGGCGAGCACCAGCAGGGGGATGACGATGAGCAGGTCCGTCAGGCGCATGAGCGCCGACTCGACCCATCCCCGGTAGTACCCGGCGAACGCGCCGACCACGGTACCGATGAGCGTCGAGATCAGCCCGACGCCGAACGCGATGATCAGCGACTTCTGGGTGCCGAGCATCACGAGGGCGAAGTAGTCCTTGCCGATCGAGTCCTGACCGAACGGGTGGGCCCACGTGGGAGCGCCCGTGCCGACCTTCTCGTACTGGGAGACAGGATTCTTGTCCCACCAGCCCGGGATCGGCCCGATCCCGATGGAGGTGAAGGCGACCAGGACCACCAGTCCCAGCACGATCATCGCGACGATCGCACCCTTGTGACGGAAGAAGCGCCGTCGGACGAGCTGCCCCTGGCTGTAGGACTTCTCCTCGATGGTGACGGTCTCGGCATCAGTCATGGCTCGCTCCGATGGGGTGGTGCAGACGGGGTCCGGTCGTCGCGCTCATCGCCGGATCCGTGGGTCGAGGAAGGCGTAGGCGATGTCGGCCAGCATGTTCATCACGATCGCAACGACACCGGTGACCAGGAAGAACGCCATGACGGGCGCCGGGTCGACGTGGTTGAGCGCGTCGATGAACAGCGCACCCATCCCCTTCCACCCGAAGACCCGCTCGGTGATCACCGCACCGCCGATGAGGCTCGCGAAGTCGAACGCGACGATCGTGGTGATGGGGATGAGCGCGTTGCGGAACGCGTGCTTGGTGATGACCGCCCGCTCGCTCAGGCCCTTGGACCGTGCGGTGCGCACGTAGTCCTGGTTCATCGTCTCGAGCATCGAGGACCGCGTGTACCGGGAGTACGAGGCCACCGAGATCAGGGTGAGCAGGACCGTCGGCAGCAGGAGCTGCATCCCGGTGTCCAGCACCGACTCCCAGAAGTCGCCGGTGAAGTTGGGGGTCTGGGAGCCGATCGTCGAGATCGGACGCGGCTTGAGCTGCAGGAACCCCGACCAGTTCGCGACGAGGATGTCGAAGACCACGACCAACGAGGTCAGGACGCCGGTGACGGCGGAGACCAGCATCGCCTGCTTGCGGGCGTACCCGCCCCACGCCGCCCCCACGCCGATCGAGACGGCCACGGCGAGCACGAACAGACCGATGAGCGTCCACCACGAGGACGGTTCCAGGAGCAGGCCGGCGAAGACCAGGTAGCTCACGGTGCCGACGACCGCGGTGGTCAGCGCACCGTAGAGCACGCGGCGGTTGCCCAGGCCGGCGACGACGCCCGTCGTGAGCACCGCGGCACCGCCGGCGGTCAGCAGGACCATGCCCAGCCCGAAGAACGGGTTGCGGTACCACTCGAGGATGTTGAGCACGTACAGCACGACGGCGACGAACGCGAAGGTCCCCGCCCCGGTGTACAGACGCCGTCTCCACGTCCCCCCGAGCACGGCCGGCAGGAGGATCGCGGCAATGACCGCTATGCCGAGGACCATCGGCGGCTCCATGTCGCCGCTGGCGATCCAGTCGTTGAACCGGATGGCGCCGTACTCCTTGAGCAGCACCGCTGCCCAGAAGACGGGGAGGGAGAAGAAGAGGAACGCGAGGAACGTCACCGCGTAGTCGAAGCCGGAGTACTGACGGATCGCGGTCAGGATGCCGAGCGCGACGCCGATGACGATGGCGAGCAGCGTGGCGAGCGTGACGAGCCGCAGGGTCGAGCCGGCGGCGAGGCTGGTGAGGGCCAGCACGTCGGCGCCGTTGATGTTGGTCCCGAGGTCGCACGAGCCGGTGAAGCAGCCGGCCACGCCCTGCAGCCACGCCCAGTAGCGCTGGTACCAGGGCTGGTCGAGGTTCATCAGCTCGATGCGCGCCTGCATGAGCTGCGCGGCGTTGTCGGCGTTCGACTCGCGCAGGTCCTGCAACGGGTCGCCCGAGATCGTCACGAGCCAGTAGATGAGGACCGACGCCAGCAACAGGACGAGGACCGAGATGCCGAGGCGTCGGAGGATGAACTTGAGCACGGGGTGCCCCTTCACGGGCGGCGGACGGGCTCGCCGCCGGTCAGGTCGGTGGGACGGAGGTCGCGGGCACCGGACGAGGTGCCACCGCCGGACGTCGTCGTCCGGCCACAAGACCGTGGGGCAGGGAGACATGCTCCCTGCCCCACGGCCGGTGCGTCAGCTCGTCAGGAGGCGCGAGACCACTGCTCGGAGCTCCACACGATGCCCGACTGGGCAGCGGTGTCCCGCACGTTCTCGAGGTCGGAGCTGAACGCCCCGACGCCCGGGTGAGCGTACAGCGGGATGCCGAACAGGGTGTCCCACAGCTGCTTCTCGATCACCTTGGTCTGCTCGAGGTGCACCGTCTCGTCAGCGGTCGAGGCGAGCGTGTTCCACGCCTCGTCGACGACCTCGTCGGAGTAGCCGCCGTAGTTCTGCGGCTGGTTCGTCGCGTAGATGTTCTGACCCGAGGCCTTCTGGCCCGAGCCGGCCCAGGCGAACATCGCCACCTCGTAGTCACCGTTCGGCAGGTCCTGGTCGAAGAAGTCCGGCGAACCGGCGTCGACGACCTCGAAGCCCACCTGGTCGCACGAGGCCTTGATGGAGCTGACCTGGTCCGCGCGACGCGGGTTCGGGGCCGAGTAGCCGATGCGGACCTCGGTACCCTCCTCGAGACCGGCGGCGGCGAACTTCTCCGCGGCCAGGTCGAGGTCCACCTCGTCGTAGCGGCCGTCGTAGGACTCGGCGACGACCTCGTCGTACTTCTCCGTCTGGAACGGGAAGACCTCACGAGCGTTCATCACCACGGCCGAATCGTCGATCGGCTTGATCAGGTCGTCGACGATCTTCTGGCGCGGCACGCAGTAGGCGAACGCCTCACGCGCCTCGAGGCTGTCGGAGAACACGCCGTTGTTGAAGTTGAAGTCGAGGTGCTCCCACGTGAGCGTCTGACCGGTCGTGACGGTCACCGCCTCGCCGAGCTGCTCCAGCTGCGTCACGGTGTCGACCGTGGCCTGCGGCTCGATGACGTTGAGGTCACCGTTCTGCAGCGCCTGGACGTGGGTGTCCGCCGCGGCGAACCGGAAGGTCAGCTCCCGCGTCGCCGCGGGCGCGCCCCAGTAGCTCTCGTTGGCCGTCAGGGTGATCGACTGACCGGCGACCCAGCCGTCCTCCTTGAAGGTGTACGGACCGGAGGAGGGCACCAGCGCCGGGTCCGGCAGCTCGCCGGGGCTCGACAGCCATCCCGTGGACCAGAACTCGGCGGCGGGCTCCAGGACCTCCATGTCGAGCTCCTGGATGGCGGTCACGAGCTCCTCGGTGGAGACCCCGGCCTGCTCGGCGACCACGTGCGCCGGGAGGGGCGCCTCGATGACGATCTCCCAGTCGGCGTAGACCGTCTCGTAGTCGTACTGGAACGACTTGGCGTCCGCGGAGTCCGCCTGCGGGCCGTCGGGCGTGTAGTCACCCAGCGTGAGGCCGGAGACGCTGTTGAACAGCGGGTCCTCGGAGCCGTCCTCGGTCACGGTGCCGTCGGCGGTGATGGCCTTCGTCGCCCACTCGAGCAGGAAGTCGGCGTAGGTGATCGGCGTGCCGTCCGACCAGACGGCGTCGTCGGCGATCGTGTACTGCACCTGCAGCGGGTCCTCGGAGATGGCCTCGTAGGTCCCGAAGGTCTCGTCGCGGCAGATGGTGCCGTCGACGCCGAAGTACCAGAACCCGGTGTGCATCCGCTCGGTCACGGCGCTGTTGTACGTGGAGTACGTCTCGGGTGTCAGCGTGTTGTAGCCGAGGAACTCGTCCTCGCCGACGGAGTACTTGATCTCGCCGTCAGCGGTCTCCGTGATGCCGAGATCCGGCTTGCACGGCTCACCCGGGTCGACGGACGCCGACTCGGTGGTGGTCTCCTCGGTCTCCGGCTCCTCGTTGTCGGCCGCAGGGCTCGAGCACGCCGAGAACAGCAGGGCGCCGGTCGCGACGACCGCGACGGCTGCGCTTGCTCGCCTCATCTTCACTGGGATCCTCCTCAAGGGGAAGGACCCCCCGACGTGCTCGCCCGTCACGCCAGCTGGCTGTGTCCGGTCTCACCCTCGGGAGGTCCGTGGTGTTCGCCACACCGTACCCAGCCGTGGGTGCCGCAATTCACCCGCCGGTTGAAATGCAGGGCGATTGTTACCGATCTGAGACTGCGGAGAAGCATGGTGGACGATTTGGCCGGTTGCATCGGAACACGGGCGAAACACAGGTTTCAGTTCCATCACACGACCTCTATATAACGAGGTTATGGAACAGGAAATGTCTCACGAAAAGCCGGGGCGGGCTCAGGGACGGCGCCGGGTGCGTTCGTTGCCACGGCGGTAGTTGCCCGTCGCCCTCGCGAGGAGCTCCTGGTCCCGGTCGTGGTCCTGGCCGAGGAGGGACACGAGCCGGTCCGCCCGCGCACCGGCGACGACGGCCACCTGCACCCCGCCCCGGTTCACGAGCACCCGACCGTCCTTGGTCACGCGGTGCTCGAAGGGGTCCTGCTCCAGGCTCACGGCGCCACCGACCCGCCACCCGAGGGGCGTGCACGCGCAGGAGAGGTCATGCCGGCGACGGTGCCAGGGGGCACGGCCGCGCCGCAACGGATTTTCCCGTCCACCCCGGCCCCGTCCGGCTCCGACGTCGACCCTGTACCGCGCGACGAGCTGCGCGATCGAGGACGGGCTACACGTTGAAACGGAACTCCACCACGTCGCCGTCGGCCATCACGTAGTCCTTGCCCTCGATGCGCGCCTTGCCCGCCGCCTTCGCCGCCTGGACGGAACCGTGCTCGACGAGGTCGTCGAACGAGACGATCTCGGCCTTGATGAAGCCGCGCTCGAAGTCCGTGTGGATGACACCGGCCGCCTGCGGGGCGGTCCAGCCCTTGCGGATCGTCCAGGCCCGGGCCTCCTTGGGCCCCGCGGTGAGGTACGTCTGCAGACCCAGGGTGTCGAAGCCCACGTGGGCGAGCTGGTCGAGGCCGGCCTCCGCCTGCCCCGACTCGGCCAGCATCTCGGCCGCCTCGTCCGGCTCCAGCTCGACGAGCTCGGACTCGAACTTCGCGTCCAGGAAGATCGCGTGGGCCGGCGCGACGAGCTCGCGCATCCGCTCCTGCATCCCGGCGTCGGCGAGGCCGGCGTCGTCGGTGTTGAAGACGTAGATGAACGGCTTGGCCGTCATGAGCTGCAGCGAGGCGATCTCGGCCAGGTCGAGGCCGGCGGCCTTCGCGCCCTGGAACAGGGTCGTGCCCTCCTCCAGGATCTCCTGCGCCCGCTTCGCCGCGGTGAGGAGGACCGGGTCGCCCTTCTTGATCTTGACCTCCTTCTCCATCCTCGGCAGCGCCTTCTCGAGGGTCTGGAGGTCGGCCAGGATCAGCTCGGTGGAGATCGTCTCGATGTCGCCGGCGGCGTCCTGCGAGCCCTCGACGCGGACGACGTCGCCGTCGTCGAACGCGCGGGTGACCTGGCAGATCGCGTCCGCCTCGCGGATGTTGGCGAGAAACTTGTTGCCCAGCCCCTCACCCTCGGACGCGCCCTTGACGATGCCGGCGATGTCGACGAACGACACCGTGGCGGGCAGGATGCGCTCGGAGCCGAAGATCTCGGCGAGCCTGCCGAGCCTCTCGTCCGGCAGGGGCACCACTCCCACGTTCGGCTCGATCGTCGCGAACGGGTAGTTCGCCGCGAGCACGGTGTTGCGGGTCAGGGCGTTGAACAGGGTGGACTTGCCGACGTTGGGCAGGCCGACGATGCCGATAGTGAGTGCCACGTCGGCCCAGTCTACGCACCGGTCCGACCGCCGGCCCCCGGGCCGCGGCCCGGCGCTCAGATCGTCAGGTCGCGGTGCCAGGACTCGGTGGTGTACTTCGTGCGCCAGCCCAGGTGGACGTAGAGGGCCTCGGCGCCCGTCGGGCTGTCCGCGTCGACCTCGAGCCCGACGCGGTTGCGCCCTCGGGCCGCGGCGTCGGCGACCACGGCGTGCAGCAGAGCGGTCGCCACCCCGCGCCCCCGGGCCTGCTGCACCGCACCGAGGTAGTCGACATAGCTGCCGCGGACGCCGGCCTCGTCCGGCGCGGTCTGCGACCCGACGAGCGCACCTGCCACCACGGGCTCGGCGGCGGGCTCCTGCGGGTCGTCCATGAAGGCCAGCCACCAGTGGTCCCAGCGGTGCCCAGGGTCCTCGCGCAGCCGCTGGGCGAACTCGGCGAAGCTCTCGGAGTAGGAGTTGAAGTGGTCGGCGAACGCCTCCTCGAGCACCCGGTGCACGGTGTTGAGATCCTCGGCGACCGGCATCCCGTTGTCATGACGGGCGACCTGGCGCACGGTGACCCCGGCCTTGGGTCCCGGCAGGGCGCCCGGCTCTGCCTCCCCCGGAGCGACCGGCCGGGACATCTGCCACCAGGTGCGGACGTGGGCGAAGCCGGCGTCCGCGAGCCAGCCCTTCTGCGCGTCGTCCCCCGCGTAGGCACCGGCGTCGAGCTGCGTGACCGCCACGTCGCGCTGGACGGCCAGCTCGCGGCCGACGTCGGCCAGCCACGCGAAGCACCAGCGGGCCAGCGCTCCCTGCGTCCGCGCCTCGGTCGTCCGGTCGACGTCGACGCCGATGACGGTGCGCCCCGCGGCCCGGTCGTGGGCGTGCGCCCAGGCACGGATCACGCCGTCGGTGTCCTTCAGGACGATCTGCCGCCGGGTCCACGACGCCGCCCCGGCCACCTCCGACTCGATCGCCGCGGTGTCGTAGGCGGCCGATCCGGTGAACGGAGCAGCGTGACGTCCCCTCAGCTCACCGAGCCGCGGTACGTCCGCCAGGCCGGGAACCACCGCCGTCCACCCGTCGGGAGGTGTCACGGACGTGCGGTCGTTCGGTGGATTCACGCCGACCAGTCTCGCAGGTCCCCGCGACACGCCCGGGTGCGGGGTGCGTCAGGAGAACGCCGTGACCTGTGCCAACAGCTCCGGCTGGCGTCGTTCGTACACCCGGGCGCCCCACCGCACACCCACCACGAGGGCCACGACGGCGCTGACCAGCCCCACGGCGAGCGCGGCCCACCCGTAGCCCGACCCGACGCCGAACAGGCCCAGCAGCGCCAGGACGACGGTCGGAGCCGTGAGGACCGCCACGATCGCGAACGCCACCGCCTGCGCCACCATCGTGGCCACGGTCGCGCCCTGCGGTGTCTTGAACGCGCTCTCCCCCGGCTTCGGCACGGGGTAGACCAGGCGTGCCGACGCCACGCTCGACACACCCACACCGACACCCAGCACACCCAGGCTCGTGCCCAGCACGGCCGGCAAGGCGTCCCAGCGCCCTGAGACCAGCACCGCCGCGACGGCGAACGCCACCACGAGGGGGACACCCACGACCGCGACCGGGATCACCCGACCCCAGCGGTCTGCGCGGCCCGGGACGCCGGCCGCGACGTGCAGGGCGAAGGCGGTGTTGTCGTAACCGACGTCGTTCGACAGCCCGATCCCCAGGATGAACGCAGCGGTCGGCGCCACCACCAGGAACAGCTCCGTGCCCGCCCCGCTGCTCAGCGCGACGGCGACCAGCACGACCGGCAGCAGTGGCACCAGCGCGAGGCTCGCGGCGTACCGGGGGTCGCGGACCCAGTACGTGGCGCAGCGTGCGGCCACGGCACCCGTCGGCGTGGCGGGCACGCGGGCGAACCAGCCCAGGCCCCGCCGGGAGGCCGTGGCCGCGCCGTCACCCCGCGGCGTCACGAGCGTGCGCGCGAGCGAACGGTCCCACACGACCACCGCGGCCGCCAGGGTGACGACGACGACGGCGAGCCGGGCGAGGGCGGCCGGCCACGCGCCGTCGTGCACAGCACCGGCGAGCGCCCACGGCGCACCGAACGGCGTCCACGAGGCGATGCCGGCCAGCGTGGTGATCCCGGAGAGCAGCTCCTCGCCGGGACCGGTCGTCGTGACCGTCACCCCGGAGCCGTCCACCTGTCTGTCGGCGCTCGACCCCAACCAGGCGAAGAACGGTCCGACGGCGAGCAACGGGACGATCGCCACCACCATGAGGATCTCGCGGTACCGGCGCGAGTCGAGCAGCGGGGCGAGCAGCGTCGTCGTCGCCCGGGAACCCACGACGCACAGGGCGAACGCCGCGACCGCCCCCAGGAGGGCGGCGAGCAGCGCCACGGGGTCGCTCGCCCAGGCGAAGGCCGCACCGAGACCCGCCAGCAGCGTCACGACGGCCGGCACGGACACCGCCCCCGCCGCGGCCAGCCCGGCGAGCAGCCGCCGACGCGGGATCGCGTACGTCGCGAACCGCAACGGGTCCAGGGTCGAGTCGACCCCGAACGCGAACAACGGCACCACCCACCACCCGAGGACGACGGCGGCGCCCACCACCGTGAGCACCTGTCCGGTCAGCGCGGGATCGGCCCGGCCGCCGACGACCGCCGCGCCGACCAGGAACGTGATCACGGTCAGGCCGTACAGCAGGGCGACCGCGAGCCCGATCGTCTGCCACACGCTGCGGCGCAGCGTGTTGGCGAGCAGGGTCAGCTTGAGCCGGACGAAGTGCGCAACCATTCCAGCCCCTCCGATCCCTTGCGCCCACCGACGAGGTCGACGAACCGGTCCTCCAGGGACTGCTCACCGCGGACCGCGTCGACGGTCCCGACGTCCAGCACGTGCCCGCCGGCGATGATCGCGACGTGCGAGCACATCCGCTGCACCAGGTCCATCACGTGGCTGGACACGACGACCGTGCCGCCGTCGTCGACGTAGCGGCGCAGGATGTCGCGGATGTTCGCGGCACTGACGGGATCGACGGCCTCGAAGGGCTCGTCGAGGACCAGCACGCGCGGCGCGTGGATCATCGCGCCGGCGAGCGCGATCTTCTTGGTCATCCCGGCCGAGTAGTCGACGACGAGGTTGTCGCGGTCGGCGACCAGGTCCATCGCCCGCAGCAGGTCCTCGGTCCGGTCGGCCACCGTGGCGCGGTCCAGGCCGTGCAGCAGCCCGGCGTAGGTGAGGAGCTGGGCGCCCGTGAGCCGGTCGAAGAGCCGCAGCCCGTCGGGAAGGATACCGAGCATCGCCTTCGCCTCGTCGGGCCGCGCCCACAGGTCCGTGCCGTGGACCGCGGCCGTGCCGAAGTCCGGTCGCAGCAGGCCGGTGGCCATGGACAGGCTGGTCGTCTTGCCGGCCCCGTTGGGGCCGACGAGCCCGAAGAACGACCCGGCCGGGACGTCCAGGTCGATCCCGGCGACGGCGATCTTGTCGCCGAACCTCTTCCACAGGCCGCGCACGGACAGCGCCGCTGCGGGGTCCGGGGGCGGCAGGTCAGGAGTGCTCGGGAACGTCGGGGTACTCACCCGCCCACCGTAGAGGGTGATCCCGCTGCAGGTCACGGCCGATCGTGACGGACGACGGAGCGTCGGGCGCGCGTTGTCGGACCCTCGTGGCAGCCTGGCGGACATGGACACGACGACCGCTCTGCTCATCGCGCTCGGGACCCTCGTCGTGGGGGTCCTCGTCGGCTGGCTCTGGCACGCGAACCGCGCTGCGGGCGCCCGGCGCTCCGAGGAGTTCGAGCTGGTGCGGGCACGTGGCGACCTCGACGCCGCACGCCGCGACGTCGCCGAGCTGCGCGACCGCCTGGAGTCCGCCGCGGCCGAGTCTCGGCACCGGCTCGAGGCGGAGCGTGCCCAGCTCGACGCCGAGCTCGAACGCGGCCGTCGCGAGGCGGACCGGCGGGTCGCCGAGACCCGGGAGCAGGCCGACCGGTTCCTGGCCCAGGTGCGCGAGGACCTCGAGCGACAGATCACCGAGGCCAAGGGCGACCAGGAGGAGATGGCGCAGCGGTTCCGGGCGCTGGCCGGAGAGGCGTTGCAGTCGAGCAGCAAGCAGTTCCTCGACCTGGCGGAGCAGAAGCTCTCGGCGAGCACCGTCAAGAACGACGAGACCCTCGCCCAGCGCGAACAGGCCTTCCGGGCCCTGCTCGACCCGATGAGCAAGACCCTCGACAAGGTGAACCAGCGCGTCGACGAGGCCGAGCGGGCGCGGAGCCAGGGGCACAGCACGCTGAGCGAGCAGCTGCGCAACCTCGAGGCGGTCAACACCGAGCTGCGCACCGGGACCACGGACCTGGTCGCGGCGCTCCGCTCGAACCAGACGCGCGGCGTGTGGGGCGAGCTCCAGCTCAAGCGCGTCGTCGAGGCGGCCGGGATGCTGGACCACGTGGACTTCGACGTGCAGGTGCACGTCACCAGCGCCGAGGGCGAGTCGCTCGTCCCGGACCTGGTGGTGAACCTGGCGGGCGGCAAGAAGATCGTCGTCGACTCCAAGGTGCCGCTCAGCGCCTACCTCAAGGCCCAGTCCGCCACCGGGCGCGAGGAGGTGGACAAGCAGCTCGACGCCCATGCGAAGGACGTGCTCAAGCACGTCGACGTCCTGGCGAACAAGGCCTACTGGTCGCAGTTCGACGCCGCTCCGGAGTTCGTCGTGCTGTTCGTCCCGGCCGAACCGATCCTCGCGGCGGCGGTCGAGCGTCGGGCCGACCTGCTCGAGACAGCGGCACGCAAGAACGTGCTGGTCGCGACCCCGATGACGCTCATCGCGATGCTGCGCACCGTGGGCTATGCCTGGCAGCAGGAGGCCATCGCCGAGGACGCGCAGAAGGTCCTGCAGGTGGGCAAGGAGCTCTACAGCCGCATCATCACGATGACGGACAAGATCTCCCGGCTCGGGCAGTCGATGACCACCGCGACGCGGCGGTACAACGAGTTCGTCGGGTCGTTGGAGACACGGGTGCTCCCGCAGGCCCGGCGCATGGTCGAGCTGAAGGTCGTCGACGCGACCAACACCATCGAACCGCTGAAGGTCGTCGAGGAGACCACCCGGCCGGTCACCAAGCCCGAGCTGCTCGCCGCCGAGGGGGGCGGTGTGATCGCCATCGACTCGATCAGCGCCGACCCCACCCTGGAGGCGCTGGTCGAGGCCGACCGCCGTGCCATGGAAGCGGCGTCCGACGACGCGGCGGACGACACCGACAGCGCGGCGGGGTGACCCTGCTCCTTCCCCTGTACCCTCCCGCGAGGGAGGTGAGCCGTGAACGTTGATGCCTGGGTGACGCTGGCCGTCGTGGTCGTGGTGCTCGCGCTGCTCGTGCGAGGACGGGTCGCGCCGTCGTTGGTCCTGCTCGGTGGTGCCGTCGCGGTTCTCGTCCTGGGTGTGGTGCAGCCCCAGGAGGCGTTCTCCGGGTTCTCCAACCCGGCCCCGATCACGGTGGCGGCGCTGTACGTCCTCGCAGCCGGCGTCGAGAAGACCGGTGCCCTCACCCCGGTGATGCAACGCACCCTCGGTGACAACGGGACGTACCGACGTCCGCTGCTGCGTACCCTGCCCCCGACGATGGCCGCGTCGGCGTTCCTCAACAACACGCCCGTCGTCGCGATGCTCGCGATGCAGGTGTCGGCCTGGGCCGACCGACGGGACGTCGCCGCGTCGAAGTTCCTCATGCCGATCTCCTTCGCGGCGATCATGGGCGGTCTGCTCACCGTGATCGGCACCTCGACCACCCTGGTGGTCTCCAGCCAGATGACGACCTTCGGGCTCGAGGAGCTGGGCTTCTTCGAGATCTCCCTGGTCGGGCTCCCGATCGCTGCGATCGGGCTCGTCCTGCTGGTGACCCTGGCGCCGGTCGTCCTGCCCGACCGGCGCTCGGCCCGCGCCGAGGTCGAGGAGGCCGGCAGGCGCTTCTCGTTCGAGATGCAGGTGGTCCCCGGTGGCCCCATGGACGGCCGGTCCGTCGAGCAGGCCCGCCTGCGCCGGCTGGACGGGCTCTTCCTTGCCTCCGTCGACCGGGGGGACACCGTGATCGCCCCGGTGCGGCCGGAGACCGTCCTGCGCGGGGGCAACCGCCTGCACTTCGTCGGGCCAGCAGGCCGCGTCGTCGACCTGCAGGGCATGCCGGGTCTGCGCTCCGCCGAGCTCGAGCACGTGCTGGACCTGGACGAACCCTCGGTGCGCTACTTCGAGGCGGTGGTGGGCCAGCGATCACCGCTGGTCGGCCAGACGCTCAAGGCGGTCGGGTTCCGCTCGGCCTACCAGGCCGCGGTCCTGGCGATCCACCGTTCCGGGCACCTGGTCGCCAACCGTCTCGGGACCGAACGGATCCGCCTGGGCGACACGCTCATCCTCGTCAGCGACCCCGGCTTCCGAGAGCGGTGGCGCGACCGGCCGGACTTCCTGCTGGTCGCGGACCTCGACGGCAGGCCACCGGTGGCCTCCCCGCGCGCCTGGATCCCGATCACCGCCCTGGCCGCGGTGGTCGTGCTGGCGGCGACCGGGCTGGTGCCCATCCTCAACGGCGCACTCATCGCGGCAGCGGTGCTGATCATGACCGGGATCCTCTCGTTCCCCGAGGCCCGGCGCGCCATCGACTTCGACGTCATCCTCGTGATCGCCTCGGCCTTCGGCCTGGCCGCCGCCATGCAGAGCTCCGGGCTTGCCGACGTGGTCGCCGGCGGCCTCGTCCAGCTCACCAGCGCCCTGGGACCACATGGCGTCGTCCTCGGTCTCGTGCTCGCCACCATCATCCTCACCGAGCTGGTGACCAACAACGCCGCAGCCCTGCTCATGCTGCCGATCGCGGTCAACGCCGCGGCGGCGGGCGGCGTCGACCCCCGGGGAGCGGCGATCGCCGTCGCGGTGGCGGCGTCGGCGTCGTTCCTGTCACCGATCGGCTACCAGACCAACATGATGGTCTACGGTCCCGGCGGCTACCGGTTCACCGACTACGCACGGCTGGGCTGGATGTTCACGACGCTCGTGATCGTGGCGACCGTGGTGCTCGTCCCGGTGTTCTGGCCGACCGCCTGACCGGGCGACGGGCCGTGCTCAGACCGGCTGGATCGGCAGCTCGCGACGCTGCTGCGGGACTGGTCGGCCGCCGGCTTCCCCCGACTTCTTGAGGCTGGTGCGCAGCTCGCGCGGCAACGAGAACATCAGGTCCTCCGTGGCCGTGCGCACCTCCTCGACCGTCCCGTAGCCGCGGTCGGCGAGCTGTCGCAGGACGTCGTCGACGAGGATCTCCGGCACCGACGCGCCCGAGGTCACCCCGACGGTGGTGACGCCGTCGAACCACGAGTCGTCGATCTCCGTGGCGCGGTCGACGCGGTAGGAGGTGCGGGCGCCGGCCTGCAGCGCCACCTCGACGAGCCGCACCGAGTTCGAGGAGTTGGCCGATCCGACGACGATGACGAGGTCGCACTCGGGCGCCAGCTTCTTCACGGCCACCTGGCGGTTCTGGGTGGCGTAGCAGATGTCGTCGCTGGGCGGGTCCTGCATCTCGGGGAACTTCTCCCGCAGCCGGCGCACCGTCTCCATCGTCTCGTCGACCGACAGCGTGGTCTGCGAGATCCACACGACCTTGTGCGGGTCGCGCACGACGACGTCGTCGACGTGGTCCGGCGAGTTGACGACCTGCACGTGGTCCGGCGCCTCGCCGGCGGTGCCCTCGACCTCCTCGTGACCGTCGTGGCCGATGAGCAGGATGTCGTAGTCGTCCTTGGCGAAGCGCACGGCCTCCTTGTGCACCTTGGTCACCAGGGGGCAGGTGGCGTCGATGGTGTCCAGGCCGCGTGCGGCGGCGGACTCGCGGACGGCGGGCGAGACACCGTGGGCCGAGAACACCAGGCGGGCGCCCTCGGGCACCTCGTCGGTCTCCTCGACGAAGATCGCCCCCCGCTCGCGCAGCGTGTCGACGACGTGCTTGTTGTGCACGATCTCCTTGCGCACGTACACCGGCGCACCGTAGGCGTCGAGCGCCTTCTCCACGGCGACGACGGCGCGATCCACCCCGGCGCAGTAGCCCCGAGGGGCAGCGAGCAGCACACGCTTGGTGGAGGTGCGGGCGGGGGCGGGGGCTGTCGTCGTCACGGCCCCAGTCTAGGAGGCCCGTGTGGAGACGCTGTGACGGCCCGGCCTGCTCGTGACGTCCACCGTGGGTGGCGTGCGGCATCCTGGGACGCGTGACCGACGCGAGCCCCGGACCTCAGCCTCTGCCCGACCGTGCCGCGGACACGTCCGCCGAGCGCCCGTGGCCGGTGCGCCTGCTGTCGACGAAGATCCGCGACTACGTCGCGAGGATGTCGCCGGTGTGGGTCGAGGGCCAGGTGGTCGAGCACACCTACCGCCGCACGTCCGGCATGCAGTTCGTCACCCTGCGGGACACCGACGTGGAGGCGTCGCTGCCGGTGCACATGCTGACCCGCGCCTTCGACGGCCTCGACGCCAGGCCGGAGGTCGGCCAGCACGTCGTGGTGCAGGCCAAGCCGGAGTTCTGGGTCAAGACGGGCCGGATGTCGCTGCGGGCCTCAACGATCCGTCAGGTGGGCGTCGGCGAGCTCCTGGCCCGCATCGAGCAACTGCGCCGCGTGCTCGCCGCCGAAGGGCTGTTCGACGCCGACCGCAAGCGCCCGCTGCCGTTCCTGCCCGCCGTCGTCGGCCTGGTCTGCGGCCGGGAGTCCAAGGCGGAGCACGACGTCGTGGTGAACGCCCGCGCCCGGTGGCCCCAGGTCCGTTTCGAGATCCGCGAGGTCGCCGTGCAGGGCGTCAACGCCGTTCGCGAGGTGTGCGAGGCGATCACCGAGCTCGACGACCGGCCCGACGTCGACGTGATCGTCGTCGCCCGGGGCGGGGGGTCGGTCGAGGACCTGCTGCCCTTCAGCAACGAGACGCTGGTCCGGGCCGCGGCGGCGTGCCGCACCCCCCTGGTCAGCGCGATCGGTCACGAGACGGACACCCCGCTGGTCGACCTCGTCGCCGACTACCGGGCCTCCACCCCGACCGACGCCGCCAAGCGGGTCGTGCCCGACGTCGGCGAGGAGCGTCATCGCGTCGTCCAGGCCCGGCAGCGGCTGCGCCAGGGCGTGACCGCCCTGCTGGACCGCGAGCAGCGCGGCCTCGACGCCGTGCGCTCCCGGCCCGTGCTGCGCCACCCGCTGACCATGGTCGAGGCTCGCGAGGACGAGGTCGCCCAGCACCTGCGCCGCGCCCGGCACCGCCTCGACGCCGCGCTGCTCAAGGGCTCCGGCGAGATCGGTCGGCTCGCGGCGCAGGTGCGCACGCTGTCGCCCGCCTCCACGCTCGACCGCGGCTACGCCGTCGTGCAGCGCGGCGACGGCGCGGTCGTGCGTGCGTCCGACGACGTCGCGGCCGGGGACGAGGTGCACGTGCGGCTCGCCGCCGGCACGCTGGACGCCACGGTGGCGCGCACCTCGCCCCGGTAGGGCGCTCAGCGCACCCGCTCGACCCGACCCTCGTCCCAGACGGGCTCCGGCGTCTCCCGGACGGCGCCGTCGGCCCCGAACACCAGGAACCGGTCGAAGCCGCGGGCGAACCAGCGGTCGTGCGTCACGGCGAGCACCGTGCCGTCGAACGCCTCGAGCCCCTCCTGCAGGGCCTCGGCGCTCTCCAGGTCGAGGTTGTCCGTCGGTTCGTCGAGCAGCAGCGCGGTACACCCGCCGAGCTCGAGCAGCAGGATCTGGAACCTGGCCTGCTGCCCGCCCGAGAGCCGGTCGAAGGGCCGCTCGGCCGCCGTCGTCAGCTCGTACCGGCGCAGCGCCGCCATGGCCTTGCCCCGGTCCTGCGCGTGGTCCTCCCACAGGATGTCCCGCAGCGTGCGTCCGGCCAGCTCGGGATGGGCGTGCGTCTGCGCGAAGTGCCCGGGCACCACCCGCGCACCCAACCGCGCGCTGCCGGTGTGCGCGACGTCCTCGCCGGCCAGCAGCCGCAGGAAGTGCGACTTGCCGGAGCCGTTGGAGCCGAGCACCGCGACCCGCTCGCCGTAGAACACCTCCAGGTCGAACGGGTCCATGAGCCCGACCAGCTCCAAGGCCTCGCAGGTGACCGCCCGGGTGCCGGTCCGGCCTCCGCGCAGGCGCATGCGGATGTCCTGCTCGCGGGGCGGCTCCGGGGGCGGGCCGGCCTCCTCGAACTTGCGCAGCCGGGTCTGCGCGGCCCGGTAGCGCGAGGCCATGTCCGGGCTGTTGGCCGCCTGCTGCCGCAGCGTCAGCACCAGCTTCTTGAGCTGGGAGTGCTTCTCCTCCCAGCGCCGGCGCAGCTCCTCGAACCGGGCGAACCGCTGCCGCCGCGCCTCGTGGAACGTCGCGAACCCGGCACCGTGCACCCAGGCGTCCGCCCCGGCGGGCCCCGGTTCGAGCGCGACGATCCGGTCGGCCGACCTCGCGAGCAGCTCGCGGTCGTGGGAGACGAACAGCACGGTCTTGCGGGTGGCCTGCAGCTGCTCCTCGAGCCACCGCTTGCCGGGCACGTCGAGGTAGTTGTCCGGCTCGTCGAGGAGCAGGACCTCGTCCGGACCGCGCAGCAGCGCCTCGAGCACCAGCCGCTTCTGCTCGCCGCCGGACAGGGTGCGCACCTCGCGCCACTGGGCGCGCTCGAACTCCACGCCGAGCGCCGCCGTCGTGCACACGTCCCACAGCGTCTCGGACTCGTAGCCCTGCACCTCGGCCCAGTCGGCGAGCGCCTGCGCGTAGCGCATCTGCACCGCGGTCTCGTCGCCGTCGCCGTCGAGCCCCATGACGGCGAGCTCCGCCTCCTCGACGGCGCGCGCGGCGTCCCGGACCCGCGGCGGCGCGACGCTCGCGAGGAGCTGGCGCACGGTGGTGCCGTCGCGGACGGAACCCACGAACTGCGGCATGATGCCGAGCCCTCCGCTGACGGTGACCGTCCCCGCGTCGGGGCGCAGCTCTCCGGTGACGAGCCGCAGCAGCGTCGTCTTGCCGGCCCCGTTGGGGCCGACGAGCGCCGTCGCGCTGCCCTCCCCCACACGGAAGGAGACGTCGTCGAGCAGCGCGCGCCCGTCCGGCAGCACGTACTCGACGTGCGCGACCTCGAGATGACCCATCCCCCGATCCTCCCCCGCGGGTGCTCCGAGGGGCAAAGAGATATGCGGACGCGAGACGACGCGGCACGATGTCGGTGCGGTGCGGTTGACTGGTCCCGTGACCGACGCAGATCTTTCCACGACGCCCGACGCACCCGACGTCGGCTCCCTGACGTACGAGCAGGCTCGCGACGAGCTGGTCCAGGTCGTCGCACGGCTCGAGGCCGGCGGCGAACCGCTGGAGGCCTCGTTGAGCCTGTGGGAGCGGGGCGAGGCGCTCGCCGCCCGCTGCCAGGAATGGCTCGACGGCGCGCGGGAGCGGCTCGCCGCCGCCCAGGCCGCGGCGAGCCCCACGGTGGAGGAGGACTGATGGCCCGGCACGTCCTCGCCGTGGGCGAGGCCCTCGTCGACGTCGTCCACCGGGCCGACGGTTCGCGCAGCGAGCACCCCGGCGGGTCGCTCGCCAACGTCGCGCTCACGCTGGGCAGGCTCGGCCGGGAGGCCCGGCTGGCCACGTGGCTCGGGCCCGACGAGCGGGGCGACGCGGTCCGCGGGTGGCTGGCGGAGTCGGGGGTGACGACGACGCCGGGCAGCGACGGCGCGGAGCGCACCTCGGTCGCGCAGGCCACCCTGGACGCCGCGGGATCGGCGACCTACGAGTTCGACCTGGCCTGGCGCGTGCCCCCGGGGGCCTCGGCGACGGACGAGACCCTCGCCGTGCACACGGGGTCGATCGCCGCCGTGCTCGAACCGGGGGCCTCGGACGTGCGGGCGCTCGTCGAGACGGCGCGGGCGACGTCCACGATCACCTACGACCCGAACGCCCGACCGGTCCTCATGGGCGAGCCCACCGCGGCGCGCGCGCAGGTGGAGTCCCTCGTGCGGCTGTCCGACGTGGTCAAGGTCAGCGACGAGGACCTGGAGTGGCTCGCCGCCGGCACGGCCCCGCTCGACGTCGCCCGGTCGTGGGTCCACGACCTGGGGGCCGCGCTCGTGGTGGTGACGTTCGGTGGCGACGGCGCGACAGCGGTGACCCGCTCCGGCGAGGTGCACGAGGCCTCGCGCCCGGTCACCGTCGTCGACACCGTCGGGGCGGGCGACTCGTTCATGGGCGCCCTGCTCGACGGCCTGTGGTCCTCCGACCTGCTGGGTGCCGACCGGCGCGAGGCGTTGCGTACCATCGACGCCGCGACCGTCGAAGCGCTGCTGGGACGCTGCGCAGCCGTCGCGGCGGTCACCGTCTCCCGGGCAGGAGCCAACCCGCCCTGGTCGCACGAGCTGGAGGATGCATGACCCCCAAGGAAGCCTGGGCCACGATGCGGTCCGGCAACGACCGCTTCGTCCGTGACGAGCCGGCCGAGCGGTCGCAGATGTCGCTGCGCCGCGCCGAGCTGGCCGCGGCACAGCACCCGCACACCGTCGTGTTCGGCTGCTCCGACTCGCGGGTGGCTGCCGAGATCATCTTCGACCAGGGCCTCGGTGACGTCTTCGTCGTGAGGACCGCCGGGCACGTGGTCGACACCACCGTGCTCGGCTCGATCGAGTACGGCGTCGAGGTGCTGGGGGCGCCGCTGGTGGTGGTGCTCGGCCACGACTCGTGCGGGGCCGTCGGCGCCACGGCCCACACGCTGCGCACGGGCGAGCAGCCCCCGGGCTTCGTGCGCTCGATCGTGGACAAGGTGATCCCGTCGATCGCGGACCTGGACGGCACGTCGACGGACGACGAGGAGGGGTCGCCGTTCGCCGACCGGCTGCGCACGGCCCACGTGCAGCACACGGTCGAGACCCTGCGCGGGTACTCCCGGGCCCTCGACGCGGCCGTGACCGAGGGGCGCCTGGCGATCGTCGGCGTCGAGTACGACCTCGCCGAGGGGTCGGCACGACTGGTCGAGGTCGCCGGCGACGTCGGCGAGGAACCGCTGCGCTGAGACAGCGCGTCACGCGGTGCGCCGGGACGTCTCGGCCGCACCGCGTGACACCTCTCACACGTCGACGCCCCGGCGGGTGCGGCACGATAGACGCATGACTTCCGACACCGTCGCCGGCGGCGCCGACGCGCCCGAGACCGCCTACCGCATCGAGCACGACACGATGGGCGAGGTCCGCGTGCCTGCCCACGCCCTGTACCGCGCGCAGACGCAGCGCGCCGTGGAGAACTTCCCGATCTCGGGCACGCCGCTGGAACGGGGCCACATCCAGGCGCTCGCGCAGGTGAAGAAGGCTGCGGCACTGGCCAACGCCGAGCTGGGCGTGCTCGACCGCGACGTCGCCGACGCGATCGCCGCCGCAGCGGACCGGGTCGCGTCAGGGGAGCTGGACGAGCACTTCCCGGTCGACGTCTTCCAGACGGGGTCGGGCACGTCGTCGAACATGAACACCAACGAGGTCCTGGCGAACCTCGCGAGCACCTCGCTGGGCCGCGACGTGCACCCGAACGACCACGTCAACGCCTCCCAGTCCTCGAACGACGTCTTCCCCACCTCGGTGCACGTGGCCGCGACGGCCGGCGTCGTCCGCGACCTGGTGCCCGCCCTGGAGCACCTGGCGGTCGCCCTCGAGGCGAAGGCGACCGAGTTCGCCGGTGTGGTGAAGTCGGGACGCACGCACCTGATGGACGCCACCCCGGTCACGCTCGGCCAGGAGTTCGGCGGCTACGCGGCAGCGGTGCGGTACGGCATCGAGCGCCTGGAGTCGGCGCTCCCCCGCGCCGCCGAGGTCCCGCTCGGCGGTACGGCGGTCGGGACCGGCATCAACACACCGGCCGGGTTCCCCCAGCGCGTCATCGAGCTGCTGCGCGAGGACACCGGGCTGCCGCTGACCGAGGCGCGCGACCACTTCGAGGCGCAGTCCGCGCGGGACGGTCTCGTGGAGCTCTCGGGCGCGCTGCGCACCATCGCGGTCTCCGTGACGAAGATCTGCAACGACCTGCGCTGGATGGGGTCGGGCCCGAACACCGGCCTCGGGGAGATCGCGATCCCGGACCTGCAGCCGGGGTCGTCGATCATGCCGGGCAAGGTGAACCCGGTGATCCCGGAGGCCGTGCTGATGGTCGCGGCCCGGGTGGTCGGCAACGACGCGACGGTTGCCTGGGCCGGCGCCACGGGCACGTTCGAGCTGAACGTGCAGATCCCCGTCATCGCGCAGGGGGTGCTGGAGTCGATCCGCCTGCTGTCGAACGCCTCGCGGGTCCTGGCGGACAAGACCGTCTCCGGGCTGACGGCCAACGTCGAGCGGGCGCGGGCGTTCGCCGAGTCCTCGCCGTCGATCGTCACGCCGCTCAACCGGGTCATCGGGTACGAGGCCGCGGCGAAGGTGGCCAAGAAGGCGGTGGCCGAGGGCATCACGGTGCGGGAGGCCGTGGTGGCGCTCGGGTTCGTCGAGCGGGGCGAGGTCACCGAGGCCCAGCTCGACGAGGCGCTGGACGTGCTGTCGATGACGCGACCGCCCCAGGCCTGACTCCCCCGCCCCCTCCGGGCCTTCCGAACATGCGATGGCGGCCCGTCCTGGTACCAGGACGGGCCGCCATCGCATGTTCGGCCGGTCTCAGGGCATGTTCGGCGGCCGAGGTCTCGAGGGATGGGACAGGGGTTTGGTAAGCCTTACCTCACCTGCTACCGTCAGCGTTACGAGGGAGGCGCGCCGCCGAGTGCACGGGGCTGGGGGGTTCCACCTGGGCCGGCGCGCCTCCCCGGACCTCAGATCTCGAGCGACTCCAGCATCTCGGTGACCAGCGCCGCCACCGGCGACCGCTCGGACCGGGTGAGCGTCACGTGGGCGAACAACGGGTGGCCCTTCATCGCCTCGATGACCGCGGCGACCCCGTCGTGACGGCCTACCCGCAGGTTGTCCCGCTGCGCGACGTCGTGCGTCAGCACCACCCGCGAGTCCTGCCCGATGCGCGACAGCACCGTCAGCAGCACGTTGCGCTCCAACGACTGGGCCTCGTCGACGATGACGAACGCATCGTGCAACGACCGCCCCCGGATGTGGGTCAACGGGAGCACCTCCAGCATCTCCCGGTCGATGACCTCCTCGACCACCTCCGGCGAGACGAGCGCACCGAGCGTGTCGAACACCGCCTGGGCCCACGGGTTCATCTTCTCGGACTCGCTGCCCGGCAGGTAGCCCAGCTCCTGGCCACCCACCGCGTACAGGGGGCGGAAGACCAGGATCTTGCGGTGCTGGCGGCGCTCCAGCACCGCCTCCAGCCCGGCGCACAGGGCGAGCGCCGACTTGCCGGTGCCGGCGCGCCCGCCCAGCGACAGGATGCCGATGTCCGGGTCGAGCAGCAGGTCGATCGCGATGCGCTGCTCGGCGGAGCGGCCGTGGACCCCGAACACGTCCTGGTCCCCGCGCACGAGCTGTACCTGCTTGTCCGCGGTGACCCGGCCGAGCGCCGAGCCTCCGGACCCGTGGATCACCAGGCCCGTGTGGCACAGCAGCGGGGCGGCCTCCTCGACCACCTGCGGGTCGAGGGCGGCGAGCTCCACGGTGGACCCCTCGTAGAGGGACCCGACCTGGTCGTCGGTCATCGCGATCTCGCGCATCCCGGTCCACCCGGAGTCCACCGCGAGCTCGTGACGGTACTCCTCGGCCCGCAGACCCAGGGCCGATGCCTTGACCCGCATCGGCAGGTCCTTGGAGACCACGGTGACGTCCCGACCCTCGGCGGCGAGGTTCGCCGCGACCGACAGGATCCGGGTGTCGTTGTCACCCAGCCGGAACCCGGCCGGCAGCACCTCGGGGTCGGTGTGGTTCAGCTCGACCCGCAACGTCCCACCGTCGCCCCCGATCGGCACCGGAGCGTCCAGGCGCCCGTGCTTGATCCTCAGGTCGTCCAGCGCCCGCAGCGCGCTGCGGGCGAAGTAGCCCAGCTCGGCGTGGTGACGCTTGCCCTCCAGCTCGGTGATCACGACGACGGGCAGCACGACGTCGTGCTCGGCGAACCGGTGGATGGCTCTCGGGTCGGACAGCAGGACGGACGTGTCGACGACGAACGTCCGCAGGTCGGTGCTGGTGTTCTCAGTGGCCACGATGTGCTCCTCGCGCAGAGCGGGACGGTGGACGGGGCGGGCGACCGGCCGAGCGCACGGTGTGCAGTCGAACCGGGGCCGGCCCTCCTGCGCGGAGCGAGCACTCCATCAGTTGGCCTCCCGGGGACGCACTGGGCGTGCGTCCTGAACGTCACGCTACGACGCCGACGGCGTGAGGAACGTCACGGGACCGGCGCGTCGCGAAGTCGTCACCCAGAGTTCACACGGGGGCCGTCCGGCCCTGTCACGGCACGGCCGGTCCCACCGGGCCGTTAGACTCCACGGGTGCCCGAGACGACCCCGCTGCGCCGACCGCGCATCCGTGCCGCCCGCCCTGGGCAGTCGGCACGCGGCACCAACGGATACATCTCGTCCTGGGGAGACCAGCAGGCAGGCATCGCTCCGGATGCCGACCCTGCGAGGTAGACCCTCGACTCGTTGACCGCACCGTCCTTCCTCGAACGACAAGGCCACCGACGTGATGCTTGCCGCTCTCCTCGGGCTCGTCGCACTCCTCGCTGCCGCAGCCCCGTTCCTGGGCCGCTGGGCCGGACGCCCCGGCGGCTGGCCGCTCGCCGCCGGGCTGCTCGCCCTCGCTCTGTGGGTCGGCCTCGCGCCGCCCGCCCTGGGCACCTCCTGGTTCCTGCCCTGGATCCCCAGCCTCGACGTGGGCATCCGCCTGCGCTTCGACGGGTTGAGCTGGGTCTTCCTGCTCCTCGTCCTCGGCGTCGGTGCCGCCGTCCTGGCGTACTCGGCCCGCTACCTCAAGCGTGGGCCGCACCCAGGCTTCTACGGGCTGATGACGGCCTTCGCCGCCGCGATGACCGGGCTCGTCCTCGCCGACGACGTGATCCTGCTCTTCGTCATGTGGGAGTTCACGACCGTCTGCTCCTTCTTCCTCATCGCCCGGACCAGCCCTCAGGCTCAGGCTCCGGCCGTGCGGACGTTCCTCGTCACGGTGGGCGGCGGGCTGTGCCTGCTCGGTGCCGTCATCGCCACCTCCGTCCGCACCGGCACGACCCAGCTCAGCGCCATCCTCGAGGACCCGGTGTGGTCCCAGGACCCCACGTTCGCCGCCGTGATCGCCGTCCTCGTCGCCGTCGCGGCGTTCACGAAGTCCGCGCAGTTCCCGTTCCACGCGTGGCTGCCCGACGCCATGGTCGCCCCGACGCCGGTCAGCGCCTACCTGCACGCCGCCGCGATGGTCAAGGCCGGCATCTACCTGCTCCTGCGGTTCTCGCCCGCGATGAGCGACGTGCTGACCTGGAACGTCCTGCTCATCACGATCGGTCTCGTCACGACGGTGATGGGCGCCGTCTTCGCCCTGCAGCGCAACGACCTCAAGGAGCTCCTGGCGTACTCGACCGTCAGCCAGCTCGGCCTGATCGTCGCGACGATCGGTGTCGGCTCCTCGGCGGCGATCGCCGCCGCCACGCTGCACACCATGGCGCACGCCCTGTTCAAGTCGGCCGCGTTCATGCTCGTCGGGGTCATCGACCACCAGGCCGGCACCCGGGACATCCGCACCCTCGCCGGTGTGGGCAGGGCCATGCCGTGGACCGCGGCGATGCTGGCGCTCGCCGCCGCGTCGATGGCCGGCATCCCGCCGTTGCTCGGGTTCGTCTCGAAGGAGTCGATCCTCGACGCCATGTGGGAGGGTTCCGGGGCCGGCTGGCTCGTGGCCGGCATCGCCGCCCTCGGCGCCGTCTTCACCTTCGCCTACTGCGCCCGCATGGTGCTGCGGCCCCTGCCGGGCACCCGCCCGGCGTCCCTGTCTGGCATGTCCGAGGGCGGCTTCTGGCTGGTCCTGCCGGCTGCGGTCCCGGCCGTCCTGGGTGTCCTGCTGGGCCCGGCCGCGTGGATGCTCGACGGGCTCACCAGCGCCGGCGCGACGGCGGCCGCCGGCAGCGAGGTGCACACCCACCTGACGCTCTGGCACGGGCTGACGCCCGCCCTCTTCCTGTCGCTGGCGGTGTACACCGTGGGTGCGCTGGTGGTCTGGCGCGCGGCGTCGGTGGACCGGGTGCTGGACCGCCCGCTCTTCCCGTTCACCGGGGTCGAGGCCGTGGCCGCCTGGCAGCGGGGCACCGTGGCCTTCGGCGCTCGGGTCGGCGACCTGACGCGTTCCGACGCACCGGCGCGGCACCTCGCCGTGCCGATCGTCACCATGGGCGTGCTGGCCGCCGTCGGAGCCGTCGGCGTGACCGGCCTGGGAGACCTGCGCGACACGAGCAGACCCTTCGACTGGGTGCTGCTGGCGCTGGTGACGACCGGTACGGTCGCGGCGGTGTCGCTGCGGTCCCGGATCGGCGCGCTGGCCGTGATCGGCGTGACCGGGTTCGCCGTGACCCTGCTCTTCTTCACGCTCGGCGCGGCGGACGTCGCGCTCACCCAGCTGCTGGTGGAGATCCTCACGGTGGTGGTGGCGGTCCTGCTGCTGCGCAGGCTGCCGCGGCGGTTCCGTCGGATCCCCCGGTCACGCGCCGCGGTCACCGGCGTCGTCGCCGTGATCGGGGGGCTGGCCGCTGCGGTGGCCACCTTCGCCCTCACCGGGCGGCGGGGCCTCTCGCCCACCGGAGAGCACTTCCTGCTCAACGCCCCGGACGACACCGGCGGCTCGAACGTCGTCAACACGATCCTCGTGGACTACCGAGCGCTCGACACCCTCGGTGAGCTGACCGTGCTCGGCATCGCCGGTGTGGTGATCTACGTCCTCCTGGAGTCCGCCCGAGCGCTCCCTCTGACGTACCGCGACCCCGTGCCGGTGCTGCGGGTCCCCGCCACCTCGCCGCTGGTCGACGCCGAGACCAACGGTGTCTTCAACCGCACGTTCGCGAAGCTCGGCATCCCCCTGATGCTCGCGTTCTCGGTGTACCTGCTCCTGCGGGGGCACCAGAACCCCGGCGGTGGCTTCATCGGCGCGCTGGTGGCGGCGTCGGCCTTCGCGCTCGCGTACCTCGCGGCGTCGTCGGACACCCAGCGTCGGGCCTCGTACTTCCGGCTCATCGGTGCCGGGATCCTCATCGCCACCGGGACGGGGCTGCTGGGCTTCCTCGAAGGCTCCTTCCTCAAGCCCCTGCACGTCGACATCGGTACCCTCCACCTCACCAGCGCGGTGCTGTTCGACGTGGGCGTCTACCTGGCCGTCATCGGCGTGGTGGTCGCGTCGCTCGACCTGCTGGGCGGCTGGCCCGCTCCGAAGCAACCGACCGGTGGCACCCGCACCGAGGCTCCCGATCCCCCGCCCGACCCGACCGAGCCCGCACCGGTACCCACGCGTGAGCCCGTGACCACGGGCGCACCGACGAAGGAGGAGTCATGACGCTCGCCCTCATCGTCGGCGTCCTCGTGGCCGGCGGGGTCTACCTGGTGCTGCAGCGCGAGATGCTGCGCATCGTGCTGGGCTTCATCCTGCTGAGCCACGCGGTCAACGTGCTCATCTTCTCGGCCGGCGGCGCCGACCGGCGCGACCAGCCGCTCGGCGACTCCCCGGACCTGGCCACCACCGCGGACCCGCTGCCGCAGGCCTTCGTCCTGACGGCGATCGTCATCGCCCTGGCCATCACGATCTACATGCTCACCCTCGCCGTCGTGGGCCGCAAGGACGACGACACCGCGGACCGGTCGGACGCGGCGCGCGCCGACCACGGCGCCAGCGAGGACGCCCTGGACATCGCGGAGGTCGCGCGTGCCCACGGCCTGACGCCCGAGCCGACCCCGAGGAGGGAGGACTGATGCCCGCTTCCGTGCTCACCCTGTTCGTCGCGGTGCCGCTCGTCGTGTCGGCCGTCCTCGTCCTCGTCCCGTTCGGCAGGCTGTGGTCGGTCGTCACCCTCGGCCTGACCCTGCTCGCCTCGATCGGCGGCGGCATCTGGATGGTGGCCTCGACGTACGACGGCTCGTCCCTCGGGCACGCCGTCGGGCTGTGGCCGGCCGGTATCTCGATCCCGTTCGTCGGTGACCAGTTCTCGGCGTTGATGATCACCCTGACGGGGATCCTGACCATCACCTGCGTGGCGTTCGCCGTCGCGTCCTCGCACGCCCACCTGCGGTTCTTCGCCCCGCTCGTGCTGGTGCTGACGGCCGGGGTGAACGGCGCCCTGCTCACCGCGGACCTGTTCAACCTGTTCGTGTTCATCGAGGTGATGCTGCTGCCCTCCTACGGGCTGCTGGTCCTCTCCTCGCCCGGCCGGGCACCGCTGAAGCGGGTCTCCGGGTCACGGCTCTACGTCACCGCGAACCTGCTCATCTCCACGATCTTCCTCGCCGGCGTCGGCGTCACCTACGGCGTCGCGGGCACCGTCAACCTCGGTGAGCTCGCCGGGGCGGCCCGCGAGTCCACCGCCGTCGCGATCGCCGTCGCGGTCTGCCTCTTCGCCCTGTCGATGAAGGCGGCCGTCGTCCCCGTGCACGGCTGGCTGGCGAGGACCTACCCGTCGGCGTCCCCGGCGGTGACCGCCCTGTTCTCCGGCCTGCACACGAAGGTCGCCATCTACGCGATCTACCGCATCTACGCGGTCGTCTTCGAGGGCATGTCCGAGTACCTGTGGATCGGCGTGGTGATGTTCTCGCTCACCATGGCCGTCGGGGTGCTGGGCGCGGTCGGCGAGGGCAGCACGCGCTCGATCCTGGCCTTCCACATGGTCAGCCAGATCGGCTACATCCTGCTGGGTGTGGCGCTCTTCGGACCGCTCGGGCTGGCAGCCGGCATCTTCTACCTGCTGCACCACATGATCGTGAAGGCCTCCCTGTTCCTGTCGACCGGGGCGATCGAGGTCCGGTACGGCACCGGGCCGTTGGGGACCGTGCACGGCATCGCCCGCGCCGAGCCCCTGGTCGCGGTGGCGTTCTTCGTCGCGGCGATGTCGCTGGCCGGCATCCCACCGTTCTCCGGCTTCGTCGCCAAGCTGTCGTTGCTGCAGGCGGCGTTCGACGGCGGCCAGGTCGCTGCCGCCGTCGTCGCGCTGGTGGTCAGCATCGTCACCCTGATGTCGATGCTGAAGATCTGGTCCGGCACCTTCTGGGGACGGGCCGGACGGACCCCCGAGCAGCCGGGCGAGGTCACCGGCGAGTTCGACGAGGTCGCGCTGCGGGACGCGGCGACGATCCTGGCGGTGCAGCCCCGTCGGAAGATCAGCTTCGCGCTGGCCGCGCCGGCGGTGTTCCTCGCCGCGTTGACCGTCGGGCTGGGGATCGGTGCCCAGGGCCTCATGGCACTCAGCGAGGTCGCGGCGGGCAACCTGGTCGACACCTCGAGCTACGTACAGGCGGTGATGGGCGGATGAGCTGGTTGACGTGGCCCCTGCGCTGGGTCTGGTTCGCCGTCTGGTTCCTGGCCCTGGTGATCAGGTCGAACATGACGGTCATCTGGGACACCGTCACGCCCGGCCAGAACTCGCGACCGCTGATCGCCCGCTTCGAGTCGCGCTGCCGGTCCGACGCGGAGCTGACGTTGCTCGCCACGGCGATCACCCTGACGCCCGGCACCCTGACGCTGGGCACGCGGGACGAACCCTCGGGCACGCGCATCCTCTACGTGCACAGCATGTACGACCGGACCCCGGACGGGCTGGCGGCGTCGGTGCGTCACATCGAGGACCACCTGTTCACCGCCACCCGACGGGAGGCCGCCGCATGATCGCCCTGTGGATCGCCGCCGCGCTGATCGTCGCCTCCCTGCTGGCCGCGACCTGGCGCATCGTGGTCGGCCCCGACGACACGAACCGGACGGTGGCCGCCGACCTGCTGTTCTTCGCCGTGATCGCGCTCATCGCCCTGGCGGGGGTGGGGTCCGGGGCGACGGGCACGTTCGACCTGGTGCTCGTGGCCTCGCTCATCGGTTTCCTGTCCGCGGTGTCGCTCGCCCGTGCCCTGACGAGAGGGAGAAGATGACCGTGCTGGAGATCGTGGGCCAGGTGCTCATCGTCCTCGGGGCCCTGGTGTTCGCCACCGCCGGGCTGGGCGTGATCAAGCTGCCGGACGTCTACACGCGCATCTCGGCGATCTCGACGGCGGCCGGGTTCGGCCTGATGCAGATCATCGTCGGCGCCGTGCTCCTGCTGCCCGGCCCGGAGAACGTGGTGAAGGCCGCGATCGCCGTCGTGCTGCAGCTGGCGACGTCGGCGGTGGGAGGAATGGCCTTGGCCCGTTCCGGCTACCTCGTCGGTTCACCGCTGGTCGAGGGGACCTCGCCGGACCAGCTCGCCGAGGACGCAGCAGACACCGCCGACGCCGAGCCGCGGGCCTGAGAGCTCTCCGGCCCGCCCGCTCACCGCGACCCTCGTGCGCCCCGCAGGCCCAGGAGCGCGGGCTGCTGCCGGCGCACCTCGGCGACCAGCACCTCGACGACGGCAGCCACGGCAGGACGGCGCCAGGACTCGGGGTGGACGAGGGCGTGGTAGCTCAGCGTGGTGCGCACCTCGTCGGGGCACACCCTGACCAGGTCGTCGTGCCGGTCCGCCACCAGGCACGGCAGGAACCCCAGGCCCACGCCTGCCCGTGTGGCCTCGACGTGGACGAACACGTTGGTCGACGTCAGCACGTCGACCATGCCGGGGACCAGCCGGCGCGGCGCGTCCAGGTCGTCCACCTGGAGCATGGAGTCGATGAAGTGCACCAGCCCGTGCCGCGCGAGCTCGGGCACCGACGTCGGTGTGCCGTGCCGCGCGAGGTAGCGGCGTGCGGCGTACATGCCGAGCGCGAACTCGCCGAGCGGCACGACCTTCGCCCGCGTCGCGGCGACCGTGCCGACGACCACCTCCACGTCCACGCCTGACCGGTGCTGCGCCGGTCGCCGGGTGACCGTCTCGACCTCCACGGAGAGCGCCGGGTGGTGCTCGCGCAGGGCGGCCACGGCGGGCGGTACCACCAGGGCGCTGAAGGCGTCCGTGGCCGTCATCCGCACGACCCCCGCGACGGGGTCGTCGTCGTCCCCGTCCAGCGCGTCGACGGCCTCCGCCACGCGTTCCGCCGCGCGTGCTGCCCTCTCCCCCAGCGCGGTGAGCTCCCACCCGTCCGTCCCCCGGACGAGCACCCGCCCACCGAGGGCCCGTTCCAGGGCGGCGACGGTCCGCGAGACCGTCGTGTGGTTCACCCCGAGGCTGTCGGCCGCCAGGGTGAACCGGCCGGTGCGCGCCACGGCGAGCAGGCAGAGCAGATGGTCCGGCGAGACGGGGTGCGACCGCATGCCTCACACGGTACGGGCATCTGCATCCACGCACGCGTGCTGTGCCGAGGTGTGCGTTGCGTGCCCATCTGCGCACTGCGACCATCGAGGAAGGACGCGCACGAGACACCTCGGCGACGACGCCGCGCCGTGCCGCACCACGGAGGGACCCGCATGACCAGCACCGGTACCGGGATCGACAAGGTCGTCCGATCCGCGGCGGACGCCGTCGCCGACGTCCCCGACGGCGCGAGCGTCGCCGTCGGCGGCTTCGGCCTCTGCGGCAACCCGATCGCCCTCATCGAGGCGCTGCGCGACCGGGGCACCCGCGACCTGTGGGTGGTCAGCAACAACTGCGGCGTCGACGACTGGGGCCTGGGCGTCCTGCTCGCCGCCGACCGCATCCGCCGCATCACCGCGTCCTACGTCGGCGAGAACAAGGAGTTCGCCCGCCGGTACCTGTCCGGTGAGCTCCAGCTGGAGCTCACGCCCCAGGGCACGCTCGCCGAGAAGCTGCGTGCCGGGGGGTCGGGCATCGCCGCGTTCTACACGCGGGCCGGGATCGGCACCCAGGTGGCCGACGGCGGTCTGCCGCAGCGCTACGACGCCGACGGCGGGGTCGTGGTCGCGTCCCCGCCGAAGGACGTCCGGACCTTCACGGACCCGGCTGCGCCGGACGGGACCGAGTCGGAGTACGTCCTGGAGGAGGCGATCAGCACCGACTTCGCCCTCGTGCACGCCGCGAAGGGCGACCGGCACGGCAACCTCGTCTTCCACCGGTCGGCCCGCAACTTCGCGCCGCAGGCCGCGATGGCCGGGCGCGTGTGCGTGGCGCAGGTGGAGCAGCTGGTCGAGCCGGGCGAGCTCGACCCGGACGAGATCCACCTGCCGGGCGTCTACGTGCACCGGGTGGTGCCGGTCGGGTCGGCGATCGAGAAGCGGATCGAGAAGCGCACCACACGTCCCGCCGGGTCGTCGCCGAGCACCCGGCCGGCAGACGGCGCCGACACCGGCACGGACCCCGCACGGCACGGCCGCACCCGCGACCAGATGGCCGCCCGCGCCGCCGCCGAGCTGGCCGACGGCTCGTCGGTCAACCTCGGCATCGGCATGCCGACCCTCGTGCCCAACCACGTCCCGCCGGGCCGCCACCTCGTGCTGCAGTCCGAGAACGGCCTGCTCGGGGTGGGCCCCTACCCCACCGAGGACGAGGTGGACCCGGACCTCATCAACGCCGGCAAGGAGACGGTGACGCTGCTGCCCGGGGCCTCGGTGTTCGACGCCGCCACCAGCTTCGGGATGATCCGCGGCGGCAAGATCGACGCCGCGATCCTCGGGGCGATGCAGGTCTCGGCCACCGGCGACCTCGCCAACTGGATGATCCCCGGCAAGATGGTCAAGGGACCGGGCGGGGCGATGGACCTCGTCAACGGCGCCCGGCGCCTCGTCGTGCTCATGGACCACACCGCACGCGACGGCTCGCCCAAGATCCTGCCCGAGTGCACGCTGCCGCTCACCGGACGCGGCGTCGTCGACCGCATCATCACCGACCTCGCCGTGATCGACGTGACCGACGACGGCCTGGTCCTGCGCGAGCTCGCCCCCGGCGTGACGGTCGACGAGGTCGTCGCCGCCACGGCCGCCCCGCTCCTCCTCGACCTCGACCTCGACCCCTCACGAGAGGCCCAGACATGACCGGCACGACCACCCCGCGGCCCGACGACGTCGTCGTCGTCTCCGCCTCGCGCACACCCCAGGGACGTCTCGCCGGGGCGCTCGCCTCGCTGTCCGCGGTCCAGCTCGGCGCCGTGGCCGCCCGCCACGCCCTGGACGCGGCAGCGGACCTCGCCGCGGACCTCGACGCGGTGATCCTCGGCCAGGTGCTGCAGGCGGGTGCCGGGCAGAACCCGGCCCGGCAGACGGCCGTGGCCGCCGGAGTCGCGATGGACGTGCCCGCCGTGACCGTCAACAAGGTCTGCCTGTCCGGGCTCACCGCCGTCGTCGACGGGGCCCGCCTGCTGCGCACCGGCGAGGCCTCCGTGGTGCTGGTCGGCGGCCAGGAGTCGATGACCAACGCCCCTCACCTGCTGCCCGGCGCCCGTGCGGGCTTCCGGTACGGCGATGCCACGCTGCTCGACGCCGTGGCCCGCGACGGCCTCACCGACGCCTTCGACGGGCAGGCGATGGGCCTGAGCACCGAGGAGCACAACCGCGACGAGGTGTTCGTCTCCCGCGAGGAGCAGGACGCCGCCGCCGCGGCCTCGCACCAGCGCGCCGCCCGCGCCGCCAAGGACGGTCTGTTCACCGCGGAGATCGCACCGGTCGAGGTGCCGCAGCGCCGGGGTGACCCCGTCGTCGTCTCCTCCGACGAGGGCGTACGTCCCGACACCACCGCCGAGGGCCTGGCCCGGCTGCGACCGGCCTTCGCCGGCGACGGCACGCTGACCGCCGGCAACTCCTCGCAGATCTCCGACGGCGCGGCGGCGCTCGTCCTCACCACGAGGGCGCGGGCGGAGGCGGCCGGTGTGCCGGCGCTCGCCACGGTGCGCTCCGCCGGCCAGGTCGCCGGCCCGGACACCTCCCTGCACTCCCAGCCGGCGAACGCGATCAACGCGGCGCTGGCCCGCGAAGGGTGGTCGGCCGACGACCTGGACCACGTCGAGATCAACGAGGCGTTCGCCGTCGTGTCCGTCGTCTCCGGGCGGGCACTGGGTCTGGACCCGCAGGTCGTCAACCCCCACGGGGGCGGCATCTCGCTCGGCCACCCGATCGGCGCGTCCGGGGCGCGCCTGGCCGTCCATGCCACCCACGAGCTCGCCCGCCGTCGGGCCGAGGGACAGGACGGCGCCCGGGCCGCCGTCGCCCTGTGCGGTGGCGGGGGTCAGGGCGAGGCGCTGCTGCTCGAGGCCTGAGCGCCGCCGCACCCGCCGCACCCGCCGCCAGGTCACCCCGCGAGCGAGCGCAGCTGGCGCAGCGCCACCGAGAGCGTGGCGATGCCCGGCCGTTCGACGGCGTGCACGGTGGCCAGCGCCTCCATCGCGCGCCGGGCGGGCGCGCCGCCGTCGGCGAGCCACGCCTCGATCCGGTCCGCGGGAGCCCACGGCTCCGAGCCGTCGATCACCGACGCGGTCAGCGCCACCATCGCCGCGTACAGGTCGTCCCGCAGCGCGGACCGGGCCATCGAGTCCCAGCGGTCGTCCTGCGGCAGGTCCGACACCCGGCTGAGCAGGTCGCCGACGCCGGCGCGTGCCGAGAGGGCGAAGTACGTCCCGGCGACCTCGTCGAGGTCCAGGTCGCGGGTCGCCGCCAGCTCGACGACGTCGAGCAGCGGCAGCGACGCCAGGAGGCCCGCACCGCGCCGCGCGAGCTCGGGCCCGCACCCGGCGGCCTCCAGCTCGGCGACCCGCTCCGCGTACCAGACGGCGTCCTCACCCTGGAACAGCTCGGCCAGACGGCCGGCGCAGGAGCGCACCGGCGCGGCGAACGTGTCGATCTCCTCGCCCACGTCGATGCGGTCGGGACGGTGCTGGACGAACCACCGGGCCGCGCGGTCGAGCAGTCGTCGGAACTCGAGGTACAGCTCGGTCTGCACCGTCGTGCCCACCACGTTGTCCGTCGCCTCGACCGCCGCGACGAAACCGCTCAGGTCCATCACCTCGCGGGCCGCGACGAACGCCCGGGCGATCTGCGCGGTGGGCGCCCCCGTCTCGTCCGTCGCCCGGAACGCGAACGTGATGCCGCCCCGGTTGACCATGGAGTTCACCACCGCGTTGACGACGATCTGCCGGCGCAGCGGGTGGTCGGCGAGATCGCCCGAGTACCTCTCCCGGACCGCTGCCGGAAAGTACCCCGCCAGCGTCCTGGCGAACCACGGGTCGTCGGCGAGGTCCGACTCGGTGAGGTCCGACTTCAGCGCGAGCTTCGCGTACGCCACCAGCACCGCGAACTCCGGCCGCGTCAGGCCCTGGCCCTGCTCGGTCCGCCGGGCGATCTCCGCGGCGTCGGGCAGGACCTCCAGCTCGCGGTCCAGCTCGCCGCGCGCCTCGAGCCACTCCATGAAGCGCTCGTGCACCGGGAGCATCGAGGCGGCGTTGGCGCGCGAGTTGCCGAGCAGCACGTTCTGCTCGTAGTTGTCACGCAGCACCTGCGCCGCGACCTCGTCGGTCATCTCCTGCAGGAGCCGGTCGCGCTCGTCGAGCGCGAGCCGCCCGTCGCGCACCACCGCCCCGAGCAGGATCTTGATGTTCACCTCGTGGTCCGAGGTGCCGACGCCGGCCGAGTTGTCGATCGCGTCGGTGTTGATCTGCACCCCGGCGTGGGCGGCCTCGATGCGGCCACGCTGGGAGACGCCCAGGTTGCCGCCCTCCCCCACGACCCGGACGCGCAGGTCGGCACCGTCCACACGGACGAGGTCGTTCGCACGGTCCCCGATCTCGGCGTCCGTCTCGCCGGAGGCCTTGACGTAGGTGCCGATACCCCCGTTCCACAGCAGGTCGACCGGCGCGAGCAGCACCGCTCGCTTCAGCTCGGTCGGGGTGAGCGCCGTGACGTCGGCACCGATCCCGAGCGCCTCGGCCATCTGCGGGGTGACACGGACGGACTTCAGGGACAGCGGGAACACACCGCCCCCGGCGGAGACCAGCTCGCGGTCGTAGTCGTCCCACGACGAGCCGGGCAGGTCGAACAGCCGACGCCGCTCGGCGAAGGAGGCCGCCGCGTCAGGGTCGGGATCGACGAAGACGTGGCGGTGGTCGAACGCGGCCACCAGCCGGACGTGCTCGGAGAGCAGCATCCCGTTGCCGAACACGTCGCCGGACATGTCCCCGACGCCCACCGCCGTGAAGTCCTGGGTCTGCGTGTCGTGCCCGAGCTCGCGGAAGTGCCGCTTCACCGACTCCCACGCCCCGCGCGCCGTGATCCCCATCGCCTTGTGGTCGTAGCCCGCCGAGCCTCCGGAGGCGAACGCGTCGTCGAGCCAGAAGCCGTACTCCTGCGCGATCTCGTTCGCGAGGTCCGAGAACGACGCCGTCCCCTTGTCCGCGGCGACGACCAGGTACGGGTCGTCGCCGTCGTGGCGCACGACCCCGGGAGGCGGCACGACCTCGGTGCCCCGGCGGTTGTCGGTGATGTCCAGCAGCCCGCGGATGAACGTGCGGTAGGCGGCCTTGCCCTCGGCGAGCCAGGCGGCGCGGTCGTCGGCGTCGGGCAGGTTCTTGGCGACGAACCCGCCCTTGGACCCCGTCGGTACGATGACGGCGTTCTTGACCATCTGCGCCTTGACGAGACCCAGCACCTCGGTGCGGAAGTCCTCGCGCCGGTCGCTCCAGCGCAGTCCCCCGCGGGCCACCCGGCCGAACCGGAGGTGCACGCCCTCGACCCGCGGCGAGTACACCCAGACCTCTGCCATCGGTCGAGGCAGGGGCAGGTCGGGAACGCGCGCGCAGTCCAGCTTCATCGACACCCACGGTCTGGGCGAGCCGTCATCGTCCCGGACGTAGAAGTTGGTGCGCCACACCGCCCCGATGACGCCGACGAAGGACCGCAGGATGCGGTCGTGGTCGAGGCTCGCGACACCGTCGAGGTCGGCCAGCAGGGCGTCCGTCGCCTCCTGCACCCGTGCGTCACGGTCGTCGTCGAGATCCGGGTCGAGGCGTACCGCGAAGAGCTGCACCAGGTCGGCCGCCAGCTCCGGATGGGCGACGAGGGCGGCGTCGATGTACTCCATGGAGAACGCTGAGCCCGCCTGGCGCAGGTAGCGTCCGATCGCCCGCAGGATGACGATGTCCCGCCAGGACAACCCGGCGCGGAGCACCAGCGCGTTGAGCGCGTCGCTCTCCGCGGCACCCGACCACACCGCGCCGAAGGCGACCTCCAGGGCCCCGGCAGCGCCGTCGGCGTCCCACAGCGCCGGGTCCGGTGCGGTGAGACCGAAGTCCGAGATGTACCGGGTCTGACCGCCCGCCCGCTGCACGGTGTACGGGCGCTCGTCCAGCACGTCCACACCGAGGTCCACCAGCAGGGGCAGCACCTGGGTGAGCCGGTGCTCGTGCAGGGACGCGAGGGTGAGCCGGCGCAGGGCGGGGTCGGCGTCGTCCGGTGCGTAGAGGTGCACCGCGATGGGGCTGTCCGGGGTGAGGGCGTCGAGCCGGGCGATGTCCCCCACGGCCGCGGCCGGGGTGACCTGCTCCTTGTAGGCCTCGGGGAAGGCCGTCCCGTAGCGGGCCAGGATCTGGGCGGCCTCCTCCTCGCCGTGCACCCGGTGGAGCTCGTCGACCAACGCGGCGGACCAGGTCCGGATGGCCGCCTCGAGGCGGCGCTGCAGGTCCGCCTCGTCCACGTCCGGGATCGTGGCGTCGCGCGGGACACGCACCACGAAGTGCAGCTGCGCCAGGGGTGAGTCGTCCACCCGCGTGGTGTGCTCGACCCGCTCGGCGTCGAAGGCGTCCCGCAGCAACGCCTCGATACGCAGCCGCACCGTGGTGTTGTACCGGTCCCGCGGGAGGTAGACCAGGGCGGAGACGAACCGGCCGAACTCGTCGGTCCGCAGGAAGAGTCGTGTCCGGCGACGCTCGCGCAGGCGTGTCACCTGGCCCGCGACGTGGGCCAGGTGCTCGGCGGTGTCCTGGAAGAGCTCGTCGCGCGGGTACTGCTCGAGCACCTGCAGGAGATCCTTCCCCGAGTGGGACGTCGGCGCGTACCCCGAGTCGGCCAGCACCGCCCGTGCCTTCGCGGCGACGATCGGCAGCGTCAGCACCGACGAGGCGTAGGCCGCCGACGTGAACATCCCGACGATCCGGCGCTCGCCGGTGACGTTGCCCTCCTCGTCGAAGCTGCGCACACCGACGTAGTCGAGGTACACGTCACGGTGCACCGTGGCACGGGAGTTCGCCTTGGTGATCGTGAGCAGCCGGGGCTCGCGCGCGGTGCGGCGCGCCTCGGGGCGCAGGTGCACGACGGCGGTCCGCGCCCTGCGCAGGATGCCCAGCCCGGTGTGCGGCAGCGGACGCAGCACCTCTTCGCCGTCGTCCGTCTCCAACGCGTACTCCCGGTAGCCGAGGAACGTGAAGTGGTCCTCGGCGAGCCAGGTCAGGAAGTCCACCGTGGGGGCGACCGTCGTCGGGTCGACGGTGGCCGGCGGCTGCAGGCGCAGGTCGGTGCACAGCTCCAGGCAGGCGCGGCGCATCGCCGTCCAGTCGTCGACGGCGGCGTGCACGTCCCCGACGACGTCCCCCAGCCGGGCGACGAGGGCGTCGCGCTCCTCCTGCGCGGTGATGCGGTCGATCTCCAGATGGATCCACGACTCCAGCCGGCCACCGTGCGCACCGATCTCCACCAGCTCGCCGTCGTCGTCGCGCCGGACGTCGAGCACCGGGTGCTGCAGCACGTGGACCGTGCCGCCGTGCCGGGCGATCGCCGCGTCGACCGAGTCGACGAGGAAGGGGGCGTCGTCGGTGCAGACGTCGACGACGGTGCGGCGCGACGTCCAGCCGTCCTCCCGCAGCGTCGGGGTGAAGACCCGCACGAGCGTCTGCCCTGGTCGGCGACGCGCGGCGAAGCGGCAGGTCGACGCGGCCGCGCCGACGGCGTCCCGTGGGTCACGTTCCGCGAGGTCCTCCGCGCTGTACGCACCGAGGAGCCTGCGCACCGTTCGCCGCATCTCGACGGGCAGCTCCTCGAGGGCCCGGCGAGCCTCCTGGCTCGAGACGACGTCGTCGGTCATGAACCTCTTCGTTCTTCGTCGGGACCGATGATGACTGGCCCGTTCGATGCTATCCGAGGGACGCGATCTCGCCAGGTCGGCGCGGGCGCCTCAGCCGCCCGCGGCGCCCGGGCTCTCGGTGCCGCCGGCGTCGCGATCGCGGGCCCGGGGAGCGTGCCGCTCCAGGAACTCGTACACCTCGGTGGTGTCCACGCCGGGGAACGCGCCGGAGGGCATCGCCGCCAGCATCGAGGCGTGGGGGCGCGCGCTCGGCAGGGCGTGGCCGTCCCACCGCTCGGCGAGCGGGCGCGACGGCTGCCGGCAGCACGACTCGTCGGGGCAGCGGGAGGTGGACCGCGCCGTCGTCTCCCGGCCGAGGAACCACTTGACCTGCGCGTACGGCACGCCGACGCTGACGGAGAACCGCCCGTCCGGGGTGTCGGAGACCCGGGAGGTGCACCAGTAGGTGCCGGTGGGGGTGTCCGTGTACTGGTAGTACGGGCTCAGCCGGTCGGCGATGTCGAAGACCACCCGTGCCGTCCAGTGCCGGCACACGTGCTGCCCCTCGACGGTCCCCAGGGCGTCGGCCGGGAAGCGCACGCCGTCGTTCTCGTAGGCCTTGTGGATGGCCCCCGACTCGTGGACCTTCATGAAGTGCACCCCGATGCCGAGGTGCCGGGTGGCGAGGTTGGTGAAGCGGTGCGCGGCGGTCTCGTAGGAGACGGCGAAGGCGTCGCGGAGGTCCTCGATGGAGATCGCGCGGGCGTCCTTGGCCTCGCGCAGGTGCTTGACGGCCTCGCGCTCCGGCAGCAGCAGCGCGGCGCACAGGTAGTTCGCCTCGACCCGCTGGCGCAGGAACCCCGCGTAGTCGCGCGGCTCGGCGTGCTCCAGGACGTGCGAGGCCAGGGCCTGCAGCAGGGCGGAGCGCGCGTCGGAGCGCCCGCGGATGCCGTTGCTCGGCAGGTAGACGCGGCGGTGGCGCTGGTCGATGACGGCCCGGGTCGAGTGCGGCAGGTCCGACTCGTAGTGGATCGAGAACCCCAGGTGGGACGCGATGTCGACGGCGGCGCGCTGCGGGACCGGTCCACGCGTGTGCCCGACGTCGTCGAGCAGGGAACGCGCGACGATCTCCAGGTCCGGGAAGTAGTTGTCCTGCGCGCGCATGTCGGCGCGGAGCTCGGTGTTGGCCCGTCGTGCCTCTTCGGGGGTCAGCGCCCGCTCCGAGTGCAGGCGCTCGAGCTCGGCCTGCAGCGAGACGATCGCCTCCAGCGCATCGGTCGGCAGTGACTTGCCGACCCGCACCGGACGCACCCCGAGGGCCGAGAAGAGCGGGCCTCTTTGCACTCGCTCCAGCTCGATCTCGAGGGCGTCCCGGCGTGACGGCGCCTCCGGGGAGAGCAGGTCGTCCACGCTGGTGCCGAGCGCACGAGCGATGGCCTGCAGCCGGGCGATCGTGGGCTCCCGCTTGCCGTTCTCTAGCACGGAGATCTGCGAAGGAGCACGTGAGACAGCGTCTCCGAGCTCCTCGAGGGTCATCCCGCGCTGCGTGCGCAGGTGTCGGATCCGCCGCCCGATCGTCAGGGCGTCGGGTTCGTTCTCGACCGGGGGCGGCGCGGGAGGTGTCGCCGGCGGCCGGTACGTCGTCGTCGTGGCCATGATCCAGCGTGACATGCGCCACTCCTTCTGCCAAGCAGAAGAACCCTGGTTCTTCTCCGACGAATCGCTCGCCACCGGGGTTGCGCAGGCCGCAGAGTCGTTCCCGAGGGCACCTCCTCGGCGCCCCGGCCGAACGACGAAAGGCAGGACCATGACCGCGATCCTCGAGACCGGCTCCACGCCCGGGACCACCACGGCGACCCGGCCCGGCGACCAGGTCACCACCGCCGCCGCCCTCGCCGAGCGGTGGGCCACCGACCCGCGCTGGGCCGGCACCACGCGGGACTACACCGCCGAGGACGTCGTCGCGCTGCGGGGCTCCGTCGGTGAGGAGCACACCCTCGCCCGCCGCGGCTCCGAGCTGCTGTGGGAGCTGCTGCACACCGAGGACTACGTCAACGCCCTCGGTGCGCTGACCGGCAACCAGGCCGTGCAGCAGGTCAAGGCGGGGCTCAAGGCGATCTACCTGTCCGGCTGGCAGGTGGCCGGCGACGCCAACCTGTCGGGTCAGACGTACCCCGACCAGTCGCTCTACCCGGCGAACTCGGTGCCCGCCGTCGTGCGGCGCATCAACAACGCGCTGCTGCGCGCCGACCAGATCGACGTGGAGGAGAACGGCGCACCGACCCGCAACTGGATCGCGCCGATCGTCGCGGACGCCGAGGCCGGCTTCGGAGGCCCGCTCAACGCCTACGAGCTCATGAAGTCGATGATCGTCTCCGGCGCCTCCGGCGTGCACTGGGAGGACCAGCTCGCCTCGGAGAAGAAGTGCGGCCACCTCGGTGGCAAGGTGCTCATCCCGACCAAGCAGCACGTGCGGACCCTCAACGCCGCCCGGCTGGCCGCCGACGTCGCCGACGTGCCGAGCGTCATCATCGCCCGCACCGACGCCGAGGCCGCCACCCTGCTGACCTCCGACGTCGACGAGCGCGACCGCCCGTTCCTCACCGGCGAGCGCACCGCCGAGGGCTTCTACAAGGTCACCAACGGCATCGAGCCCTGCATCACCCGGGCCCACGCCTACGCCCCCTACGCCGACCTCATCTGGATGGAGACCGGCACCCCCGACCTCGACCTCGCCCGCCGGTTCGCCGAGTCGGTCAAGGCCGAGTTCCCGGACCAGATGCTGGCGTACAACTGCTCGCCGTCGTTCAACTGGAAGAAGCACCTCGACGACGACACCATCGCGAAGTTCCAGCGCGAGCTCGGTGCCATGGGCTTCAGCTTCCAGTTCATCACCCTGGCGGGCTTCCACGCCCTCAACCACTCCATGTTCGATCTGGCCCACGGTTACGCCCGTGAGCAGATGACGGCCTACGTGCAGCTGCAGGAGGCCGAGTTCGCCTCCGAGACCCGCGGCTACACCGCCACCAAGCACCAGCGGGAGGTGGGCACCGGTTACTTCGACCGCGTGTCCACGGCGCTCAACCCCGACGCCGCCACCCTCGCTCTCGCCGGCTCCACCGAGGCCGCTCAGTTCTGACTCGCTCACCACCCGTCGCGGCGGGACGCCCCCCTCGTCCCGCCGCGGCACCCTGGAGGTACACCATGACCACGATCGCCGACCCTCCCCGCACCCTGGCCCGCTCGACCGGCTCGCCCGCGACGCCGCCGCGCGGCACCGCCCTCGCCGACTCGGCCACCATCGCGGAGGGAACCATGGACGTCGTCGGACCCCCCGTGCCCGGCTCCGAGGAGATCCTCACCCCCGCGGCGCTGGAGTTCCTGGCCCTGCTGCACGACCAGTTCGCCGACGCGCGCACCGAGCTGCTGCTCACCCGGCAGCGCCGCACCCGCGAGATCGCCGCGGGCGCCGACCCCGACTTCCTGCCCGTGACCCGGGCGGTGCGCGAGGACTCCTCGTGGCGCGTCGCCGGGGCCGCCGGGGCACCCGGGCTGTCCGACCGGCGCGTGGAGATCACCGGGCCCACGGACCCCAAGATGACGATCAACGCGCTGAACTCGGGCGCCAGGGTGTGGCTCGCCGACGCCGAGGACGCCTCCAGCCCGACGTGGGAGAACGTCGTCGGCGGCCAGCGGGCGCTGCGGTCCGCGATCCGGGGCGAGCTCACCTTCGAGGCACCGTCGCCGGACGGTCGCACCCCCGGCAAGCGGTACGCCCTGAACACGTCCGAGCTGACGAAGATGCCCACCATCGTGTTCCGGCCGCGCGGCTGGCACCTGTTCGAGTCGCACCTGGCCTACACGGGCACGGACGGCTCCACCCAGCCGGCGTCGGGCTCGCTGGTGGACTTCGGGCTGTACCTCTTCCACAACGCGGCCGAGCTGATCGAGCGCGGGCGCGGGCCGTACTTCTACCTGCCGAAGCTCGAGGGCCACCGCGAGGCGCGGCTGTGGAACGAGGTCTTCGAGCTGGCGCAGGAGACGCTCGGCATCCCGCGCGGCACGATCCGCGCGACGGTGCTCATCGAGACGCTGCCCGCGGCGTTCGAGATGGAGGAGATCCTCTACGAGCTGCGCGAGCACTGCGCCGGTCTGAACGCCGGGCGCTGGGACTACCTGTTCAGCGTCATCAAGTGCTTCCGCAACCGCGGGGACTCCTACGTGCTGCCCGACCGCGCGCAGGTGACGATGACCGCCCCGTTCATGCGCGCCTACACCGAGCTGCTGGTGGCCACCTGCCACCGTCGTGGGGCGCACGCCATCGGCGGCATGAGCGCCTTCATCCCGGACCGCCGCAACCCGGAGGTCACCGAGCAGGCGTTCGCCAAGGTCCAGGCCGACAAGGAGCGGGAGGCCGGTGACGGGTTCGACGGCTCCTGGGTGGCTCACCCGGACCTCATCCCGGTCGCGCGGGCGGCGTTCGACGAGGTGCTCGGCAAGCGCGAGAACCAGGTGGAGCGGCTGCGCGACGACGTCACCGTCGGCCAGGCGGAGCTCCTCGACGTGGCCTCGGCCCGCCGGGAGGGCGCGACGATCACCGAGGCAGGTCTGCGGACCAACATCTCGGTGGGCGTGCGGTACATCGCCTCCTGGCTGCGGGGCACCGGGGCCGCGGCCCTGGACAGCCTCATGGAGGACGCCGCGACGGCCGAGATCTCGCGGTCCCAGGTGTGGCAGTGGATCCACTGCCACACCGTGACCGACGACGGTGTCGCCGTGACCCGCGAGCTCTGCGAGTCGATGCTCCGGGAGTTCCTCCGCTCGACGCCGCGCTCGCGCGGCGACCGGGTGGACGACGCCGCGGCGATCTTCCGCGAGGTGGCGATGGGTGACGAGTTCCCGCCGTTCCTCACCACGAGCGCCTACGCCCGCTACTTCTGAGCGAGGTGCCGAACAGGAGGTTGGGCCCGCTTTGGTCTCCCCAAGCGGGCCCAACCTCCTGTTCGGCATCAAGGCACGAGATCTGTCCACAGGCTGTGGATGGTGGCGGCGGGGTGGGCGCAGGTTCGGGAGGGTGGACGGCATGAACCTCACCACCACACCGTTCCGACCGGGCGACAAGGTCGCCGACGACGGCGAGCGCCTCGCGCTCGCCACCTTCCTCGCCGGCGGCGTCCTGCCCCGCGAACGCATCCTCACCCTGGCCTGGCTCGACGCCGACGACCGCGTCACCGGCATCGCCGTCCCGGTCCGCGAGGTCCCCCAGCACCCGAGCGACGACGACGCCGCCCGGTTCGGCGGGGTCATCGCCTCCGTCACCCAGCAGTCCGTCCCGGGCGGCTCCGTCGTCGCCATCCTGGAACGCCCCGGCGAGCAGTCCGTCACCGCCGCCGACCGCGCCTGGAACACCGCCCTGAGGGCCCAGGCCGCGCAGCGCGACTTCCGCCTGCACGGGCTGTTCGTCGCGGCCGGTGGTGCGGTGCGGCCGATCGCGATGGACGACGCGGGGTGATGGCGCCGGCAACCGACGAGGAACGACCCTCCCCTTCACGAACCACGTAGCGTGGACGGATGTCGCACCCCTGGAGCTCCAGCACCGCCGGTGAGCTGTTCGCCGCGGTGGTGGCCGAGCACGTCCGCCGCACCGAGCAGCGCGTCCCGGCCGCGCTGTCCGACGAGCCCGACGGCGTCCACCGCCTGCGCACCGCGGTCCGCAGGCTGCGCACCGTGCTGACCGTCTATCGCCCGGTGTTCGGCAAGCGGGAGGCGGACGCCCTGCGCGACCGGCTCACGGTGCTCGGCGACCTCCTGGGAGAGGTCCGCGACCTGGAGGTCCGGATCGCCGACGTCGACGCCGTGGGCGCCGGCGCGCGGGTGTCGGTCGAGGCACGCCGTCACCTGGTCGACGACCTCACCCGCCGCCACGACGCCGCCCACCGCCGGCTGGTGGAGTGGTTGAACGGCCCGGAGATGGCCGACCTCACCGCCGCCCTCGTGCGCTGGGTGGCCGACCCCCCGCGGGGTCCGAAGGCGGACGACCCGGCGCGCAAGGTGGCACGACGGCGCCTCGACAAGGCGGTCGCGAAGGCGCTGCGGACCGCCGAGGACGTCGACCTCGAACGGTTGAGCACGGCCTCGGGAGACGAGCTGGAGGACCTGTCCGCCGCAGCCCACCGGCTGCGCAAGGCCGGTCGCCGGGTGTCCCACGCGGCCCGCGCGGTGACCCGGAAGCCCACCAGGGCGCTCGGCGGGACCGCCCGGGAGCTGGGTGCGGCCGGCCAGCGGGTGCAGTCCACCTTGGGCGACCATCGCGACGCGTTCCAGCTCGCCGCCCACGTGACAGCGGTCGCCGACGCGGTGGCCGACGACGGCGGGGACCGGGGCCCGTACGACAGGCTCGCGCGGGCGGCGGCACGCCGCGGGGCCGAGCACCTCGACACCGCACGGGAGGCCGTCGAACGCCTCCGCGAGGTCGCGTCCGGCCGCTGACCTCCGGGGCCACGGCACTCGGGGCCACGGCACCGGGCGCCGGCGGCCGCGTGCCGTCAGGTCCGCACCGGCCGCGCGGTCGCCACGTCGTCCACCACGTCGACGATCATCTGCAGGTTCGCGATGAGTGCTCCGTAGAGCGGCCACAGCTTTCCCGAGAGATCTTCCGTCGACATGTCCCTCGCGAGGGTGCGCAGGTCGTTCCCCAACGTGGCGACGTCGGGTTCCGGCTGCGCGATGCGACGCCCGACCTCGGCGAGCAGATCGGTGTACCGGTCGCGGAACTCGGTGTCCCAGGTCTCGGCGTCGCGGTCGGACTCACGCACCAGGCGGGCGATGCTCCGTGTGGTCGACACACCCTCCTCGAGCCGCATCAGCACCTGTGGGTAGTTCTCGAGCTCGTCGCCGGGATGGCGTCGGCGCCGTGGGTTCCACGAACCGCTCTCCCTCGCGGTGCGCACGAGCGACCAGGCCCGCTCGACGTCGTCCGAGATCTCGCGGGTGCGTTCGATCCAGTCGTCCTCCTCCTGATCCTCCGACTCGCGGCGGAGCTGGGTCGCCATGCCGACGAGAAGGGCTCCGAGGGCTCGGTCGACCGCGTCGATCTGCTGCTGCGCGCTGCGGTCGTTGAGCGGGGGAAGGACCAGCGCGTTGACGGCCAGGGCGACGACCACGCCGATCGCGGTGGAGAGCAGCCGGTCGGGCAGCAGGTCGATCGTCTGCTCCGTCGAGGAGTCGTAGCCGACGGTGATGATGAACAGCACCGTCGTCGCGATCGTGATGCCCTCGTCGCGGTAGAGCGGGGCGCGGGCGAGGACCAGCGCCACCACCAGGGCCAGCCCGAAGGACAGGACGGTGGTCCCGAACGCCTGGACCACGACGAGGGACACCAGGATGCCGGTCCCGACGGCCAGCACCGTCTGCGTGCCACGCCAGAACGTGCGGTAGACGGTGGCGTGGACCGTCAGGAGCGCCACCCACGGCGCGAGGAACGCCTGGTGCAGCTCGAGCACCATCTCCGCGAGCGCCCAGGCGATCATCGTGGCGGCCGCGGCCTTCGCCGTCTGCAGGAGGTCCACCTGGTTCACCGGCGACCGGAGCCAGTCGCCGACCCGCCCACGCGCAGCCTTCCACCGGGTGTCCATCTGCCCAGTGAACGCGATCTCGCTCTGCGGCGCGCGGCATCTCCCGCGCGCCGACACGGAGTGCGCGAAACGCGCATCATGACCCGAACCGGGACATCCGGCGTCGGCAGCAGCGGAGAACCACCCTCAAAGGCCTGGACCTCCACGCGCCGTGCCCTTACATTTTCCGTGACGGACGCCACAGGGCGCCCGTCCGGCGGTCCTGTCCGGGAGCGCCGTGCCCGAGTCACCCGTCCGACCGAGGGAGCCGCCGAGACCCGCACCGTCCCGACCAGGCCGGTGCGACGCAGGAGGGAGCAGGACCGTGGCCGACGTGCTGGTCCTCAACGCCGGCTACGAGCCGCTGCACCGGGTGTCGGTCAAGCACGCCATCACGATGCTGGTCCGTGAGGTCGCGGTCGTCGAGGAGTTCGTCGAGGGCGAGTCCTTCGGTCCCTACCCGTTGCCCCGGGTGCTGCGCCTGGTGCGCTACGTGACCATGCGGTGGCTCTACCGGGGAGGTGGCCGCCCGGCGGTCACCAAGGACGGCATCAAACGTCGCGACGGTGCGTGCGCCTATTGCGGAGGTCCGGCGCAGACGGTCGACCACGTGATCCCCCGCTCCCGTGGTGGCGAGAGCTCGTGGCTGAACCTCGTCGCGGCCTGCCGGCCCTGCAACCATCGCAAGGCGGACCGCACCCCGCTCGAGGCGGGGATGCCGCTGCGGCTGGCCCCGTACGTGCCGCCGTTCGACCACGGACTCGTCCGGCGCCATCGACGCGCCAGACCGGTCGCTGCCTGATCAGCGGCTTCGACGATCTGTTCGGTACGACGCGGCCGGGTCGGCAAGCAGGTGTGCCGACCCGGCCGCGTCGTACCGAAGCGATCAGACGCCTTCGACGGGCTCCCAGCGCGTCTCGACGCCGTCCGGCTCGGCGGGGGGCGCCTCGAGGTCGACCTCGCCGACACGGGTGATCGCGCCCGTGACCGGCTGCGGCACGGCCGGGCCCTCGGAGTCCAGCACCCGGGTCGCGACGACGGTGGTGCCGAAGTTGGCGTGGCACTCGGTGCAGTACCAGTCGGGCGCCGGGACGGGGACCTCGAAGCCGCCGTACACGACGTCGGGCTCGGAGCTGACGACGTCGTCGGAGAAGGTCATGCCCCACACGATGCGCTTGGTCCGGCCGCGGACCCCGCAGCCGGGGCACTGCGGGCGCAGGCGTGCGCGCTGGGCGGAGACGGAGTGTGCGTGCATCAGCTCGTGGCACGGCGAGCACATCAGGTGCACGTCGCGGATAACCTGCTCGAGGGTGCGCCCCCCGGCCGTCGTGGTGCCGAGCCGGACCGCGCCGTCGTCGTGCGCCTGCAGCTCGTGCACGTCGACGAACCGCTCGCAGGTGGCGCAGCGCTCCTCGCGGCGCATCGCCCAGCCGGAGACGGCGCGGTGGCCGAGGACGCGCAGCACGTGCACGTCGGGGGCTGCCGTGCCCTCGGCGCAGTCACCCGGGTCGATGGTGTGCACCGGGCCGTCGTGGAACTGGTTCGCGACGCCGTCCAGGACGGCGCGGGCGTGCTCGGCGGGCAGCCACCCGGACGAGCCGATGTAGGCGTCTGCGCCGTCGAAGAGGTCGGCCCACACGATCGGCCGGTCGGGTCCGAACAGCTCGTCGGTGACCCAGGAGTCCCCGTCGGACGATCCCATGAGCTCCACGGAGGCCACGACACCCGCGTCACCCAGCACGGTGACGACGACGTCGCCCCGCTTGGGACCGTCCGGTCCGCCCGGCAGGGTGTGCGTGGAGGAACGGGTCGCGATCGCGATGGACTCGTTCAGCCAGTCGGTGGACCAGTTCAGGTACACGGACGGGACGAGCCATGCCGGCAACGACGAGACGGACGGGAAGGCCTCTGCTTCGGTGCTCACGAAGTGCAACATAGCGGGTCGGGGTGGTGGCGCGGTACCCCGTCGGGCCCCCCGGCCCCCGATGGAGACGCCGTCAGTCGCGCAGGGCCGCGGCCTCGGCGTCCGTGAACAACCGTGAGCGGATGAGGAACCGCACCCCCTCGGGTGCCTCCACGCTGAACCCGGCGCCACGCCCGGGCACGACGTCGATCGTCAGGTGGGTGTGGCTCCAGTACTCGAACTGGGCCCGGCTCATCCAGACCGGCACGGTGAACGAGGTACCGGTCCCGCCGGCACCGGGCCCGTCCGCGCTGTCCGCCACCGTCAGGTCGCCCAGGTGGACGTCCGCGTCCCCGGTGAGGAAGTCGCCGTCCGGGTAGCACATGGGGCTGGACCCGTCGCAGCAGCCGCCGGACTGGTGGAACATCAGCTCGCCGTGGCGGCGCCGCAGCCGAGCGAGGAGCTCGGCCGCGGCGCCGGTGACGGCGACGCGTGTCGCCTCGGCCATGGCCTAGAAGAACCCGTCCCGCACGCCCGAGTAGCTGACGAGCAGGTTCTTGGTCTGCTGGTAGTGGTCGAGCATCATCTTGTGGTTCTCGCGCCCGACGCCGGAGCCCTTGTACCCGCCGAACGCGGCGGCCGCGGGGTAGGCGTGGTAGCAGTTGGTCCACACCCGCCCGGCCTGGATGTCCCGGCCCGCCCGGTACGCCGTCGTCCCGTCGCGGGTCCACACGCCGGCGCCCAGCCCGTAGAGGGTGTCGTTGGCGGTCTTGATGGCGTCGTCGTAGTCACCGAACTCGGTGACGGACACCACCGGCCCGAAGATCTCCTCCTGGAAGATCCGCATGGAGTTCTTGCCCTCGAAGACGGTCGGCGCCACGTAGTACCCGCCCGTGAGGTCCCCGCCCAGGTCGACCCGTTCGCCGCCGGTGAGCACGCGAGCGCCCTCGGCCTGGCCGATGTCCAGGTAGGACAGGATCTTCTCGAGCTGGTCGTTGCTGGCCTGCGCGCCGACCATCGTCTCGGTGTCCAGGGGGTTGCCCTGGACGGCGGCCTTCGTCCGCTCGAGGGCGTCCCCGAGGAACTGGTCGTAGATGTCCGCCTGGATGAGCGCGCGCGAGGGGCAGGTGCACACCTCGCCCTGGTTGAAGGCGAACATCGTGAAGCCCTCGAGCGCCTTGTCGTAGAAGTCGTCGCGCTCGGCGGCCACGTCGGAGAAGAACACGTTCGGCGACTTGCCGCCGAGCTCGAGGGTCACCGGGATGATGTTCTGCGAGGCGTACTGCATGATCAGCCGGCCGGTCGTGGTCTCGCCGGTGAAGGCGATCTTGCGGATGCGCGGGGAGGAGGCGAGGGGCTTGCCGGCCTCGACGCCGAACCCGTTGACGATGTTCAGCACGCCCGGGGGCAGCAGGTCGCCGATGATGTCCATCAGGTACAGGATCGACGCCGGGGTCTGCTCGGCGGGCTTGAGCACGACGGCGTTGCCCGCCGCGAGCGCCGGTGCCAGCTTCCACGTGGCCATGAGGATCGGGAAGTTCCAAGGGATGATCTGCCCGACGACGCCGAGCGGCTCGTGGAAGTGGTAGGCGATGGTGTCGCCGTCGATCTCGGAGATCGAGCCCTCCTGGGCGCGGATGGCGCCGGCGAAGTAGCGGAAGTGGTCGATCGCCAGGGGGATGTCGGCGCCCAGCGTCTCGCGCACGGGCTTGCCGTTCTCCCAGCTCTCGGCCACGGCGATCCTCTCGAGGTTCGCCTCGATGCGGTCGGCGACGGCGTTGAGGACGTTGGCCCGCTCGGTGACGGACGTGCGACCCCAGGCGGGGGCCGCGCCGTGGGCGGCGTCGAGCGCTCGCTCGATGTCCTCCGCGGTGCCGCGGGCCACCTCGGTGAAGGTCTGCCCCGTGACAGGGCTGGGGTTCTCGAAGTACTCCCCGCCGGCGGGGGCGACGTACTCCCCGCCGATCCAGTGGTCGTAGCGGCTGCGGTACTCGACGATCGACCCGGGCTGCCCCGGTGGCGTGTAGACGGTCATGCGTGCTGCCTCCTCGCGCACTCGCGTCGGCCCGGTCGGCTCCCTGGGCCCGACGACGGCGCTTCCTCGCGCCGTGGCGCTCACGCTAGGCGGCGGAGGGTTGCAGCCTCGTTGCAGCGGCCGGGGTGAGGGGAGCGCCGCGCTGTGACGCTCAACGCAGGGCCGCGTCGACGACGGCGAGGTGGGCTCGCGCACGGTGCCACAGCGGGCTGCCGTGATCGGCACGGCGCACCAGGAGCGCCCAGGCCTCCACGTCGTCGGCACCTTCGTCCGTCCTGGTCCAGGCGTCGAGGGCGGCCGGGTCGGCGCTGCCGACGACGGCGGAGCGCACCTCCGCGGTCAGCTCGGCCCGCAGGCGTTCGACACCGGGGGCGACCGAGCGGGGCAGCAGCGGTCCGGAGTAGACGGCGAGCGCCTGCGTGGTCCGTCCGACGGCGAGGAGCTCGCGCACGACGTCGACGTCGCTGCGTGCGCCGGGGGCGAGCCGGTAGGGGCGCGAGCCGGTGACGATCCCGGCGGCGGCCCGGCGCAGGCGGGAGATCTCGGCGCGGACCGCGACGTCGGACAGGTCACCGGGGTGCAGCAGCACGGCGAGCTCCTCGGCGGTGACCCCCCGGGGGTGGGCGCCGAGCAGCGCGAGGATCTCGGCGTGCCGCGGCGAGAGCCGCTGGTCGCCGTGGGAACCGCGGAGGACCGGTGCGCCGAGGAGCCGCAGCACAGGGGTGCTGCCGGCGCGGGCGACGGGAGCCGGGCCACGCCCGGCGAGCTCACGCTCGAGGCTGGCGACGGTCGCCCGGACGAGGGAGAGCACGACCCGTGAGGCGGCGGCGCGGCCCCCGGTCACGTCCAGCACACCGAGGACCTGACCGTCGGGGGTGCGGATGGGCGCGGCGGCACAGTTGAGCGACTGGACCGGTCGGGAGAAGTGCTCGGCGCCCAGCACCTGGACGGCCCGCCGGGTGGCCAGGGCCGTGCCGGGGGCGTTGGTGCCGACGTCCTCCTCGCGCCAGAGCGCTCCGGCGACGAACCCGACCCGTTCCGCCGTCGTGCGGGTGCGGGTGTCGCCCTCGACCCACAGGAGCCGGCCGACGTCGTCGCCGATCGCGACGACCAGCCCGTCGTCACGGGCGGGGTCGACGACGAGGTCGCGGACGAGCGGCATGAACGGTGCCAGCGGGTGGGTCGTGCGGTAGTCGTCGAGCGCGCGGTCGTCGATCCCGCCGTCCGCGTGCGGCGCGTCGGGGTCGACGCCGCTGAGCAGGCTGCGTCGCCAGGAGGCGGCCACGAGGGGGTCGATCCCGGGTGCGAGGGACCCCGTGCCGAGGAACCTGTCGTAGGCGGTACGCACCGAACGCCGGTCGCGCCGGGCCGTGCGGGCGGGGCCCGCAGGGGGCGTGCGAGGAGCGGCGGGCTCCTGCCCGGCAACGGGGTCCAGCATGGCGCCTCCGACGTCGTCGTGCGGTGGTGCTGTCAGTGTAGGCAGCCGCGCGCCGGCCGCGACCGCCCGTCGTGCGCACCTGTCTCACATCCTGGTCCCACATCATGGACGGCGGGTGTCGTCGCTGGTGGATGCCTGCCTAGGGTGTGGGCAGACCACGCGGCACCGACCACGCACCCACCGGAGGACACCATGCCCGCACCCCTGGACCCGAACCCCCGCCTGCAGGAGTACGCCCACCCCGAGCGCCTCGTCACCACCGAGTGGCTCGCCGACCACCTCGACGACCCCGGCCTCGTGGTCGTCGAGTCCGACGAGGACGTGCTGCTCTACGAGACCGGCCACATCCCGGGCGCGGTCAAGGTCGACTGGCACACCGACCTCCTGCTCCCGGTGGAGCGCGACTACCTCGACGGCCCCGGGTTCGCCGACCTGCTCGGCTCCAAGGGCATCGGGCGCGACACGACCATCGTGCTGTACGGCGACAAGAACAACTGGTGGGCCGCCTACACCGCCTGGGTCTTCACCCTGTTCGGGCACGAGGACGTCCGCCTCCTCGACGGCGGCCGCAACCTGTGGGTCGCCGAGGGCCGGGAGCTGACCACCGACGTGCCCGCGCCCGAGCCGGCGGGCTACCCCGCCGTGGACCGCGACGACTCCACCTTCCGCGCGTTCAAGGAGGACGTGCTCGCCCACCTCGGCAACGGCCCGCTCGTGGACATCCGCTCGCCGCAGGAGTTCACCGGCGAGCGCCTGCACATCCCGGACTACCCCGAGGAGGGTGTGCTGCGCGGCGGCCACATCCCCACCGCGCACAACGTCCCCTGGGCCACGGCCGTGGCCGAGGACGGCACCTACAAGCCGCGCGCCGAGCTCGAGAAGATCTACCTCTCCGACCCCTCCGAGGGCGGGCTCGGCATCCGCGCCGAGGACAAGGTCATCACCTACTGCCGCATCGGCGAGCGCTCCAGCCACACCTGGTTCGCGCTGCACTTCCTCCTGGGCCTGACGGACGTGCGCAACTACGACGGCTCCTGGACCGAGTGGGGCAACGCGGTGCGCGTGCCGATCGTCGCCGGCGACCAGCCGGGCGAGGCACCGCGCCGGGCCGCCTGAGACCGGGGCACCTGAGGGACACTGGGACCATGACCGACGACGCGCCCACCACCGCCGAGCTGCCCGCACAGCTCGCCGAGATCCGCGAGGACTTCCTGGCGCTGAGCGAGCCCGACCGGCTCCAGCTCCTGCTCGAGTTCTCCCGCGAGCTGCCCGAGCTGCCCGAGCGGTACGCCCTGGCACCCGGCCTGCTGGAGAAGGTCGAGGAGTGCCAGTCACCGGTGCGCGCCTTCGCGGAGGTGGACGGCGACGTCGTGCACTTCTACGCCTCGGCCCCGCCGGAGGCCCCCACCACCCGGGGCTTCGCCTCGATCCTGGCGCAGGGCCTGTCCGGACTCACGCCCCGGCAGGTCCTCGACGTGCCCGAGGAGTTCCCGCTGCAGCTCGGCCTGACCCGCGCGGTCAGCGCGCTGCGCCTCAACGGGATGGCAGGGATGCTGACCCGCGCCAAGCGCCAGGTCGTCGAACAGCTGGCAGCGTCCTGACGGGACTCCCCGCGCTGCTCCCTGTGCCCGACCCGCCGAGAGGCTCACCCGCCCGTACCCTGGGCGCGTGAGCCTCTCGAGCGTCCTGCTGCTCCTCGCCGGCTTCGTGCTGCTCGTCGGCGGCGGGGAGTCCCTCGTCCGCGGGGCAGCCTCCCTCGCGCGCACGATGGGGATGTCCGCCCTGGTGGTCGGACTGACGGTGGTGTCCTTCGCGACGTCGAGCCCCGAGCTCGCCGTCAGCGCCGGCGCAGCGCTGTCGGGCTCCCCCGGCCTGGCGATCGGCAACGTCGTCGGCAGCAACATCGCCAACATCCTGCTGGTCCTGGGCATCTCGGCGATCGTCGTCCCGCTGGCGGTCACCTCCCGCGTCGTCCGCACCGACATCCCGGTGATGATCGCGCTGTCCGTCCTCGCGCTGGTGCTCGCCCTCGACGGCACGATCAGCACCGTGGACGGCGTCGTGCTGCTCGTGCTGCTGGTCGGCTACGTCGTCGTCACGGTGCTGCGCTCCCGGCGCGGCTGGACCGACCGACCGCCGGCGCCCGAGGACACCGCCGGCGGTCAGGGCGCCACGAGCCGGTTCCGCACCACCCGTGCACGCTCCGTCCTGGTCGACGTGGTGCTGGTCGCGGTCGGGGTGGCGCTGCTGGTGACCGGCGCCCAGCTCCTCGTGCGGGCGGCCACCGAGATCGCCACGACCTTCGGGGTGAGCGAGCTCGTCATCGGGCTGACGGTCGTCGCCGTGGGGACCTCGCTGCCCGAGCTCGCCACGAGCATCATCGCCGTGCGGCGGGGCGAGCGAGACCTGGCGGTCGGGAACATCGTGGGCAGCAACATCTTCAACATCGGCGCCGTCCTGGGGCTGACCGCCGTCATCTCGCCGGGCGGGATCGGCGTCGATCCCGCAGCCGTGCACTTCGATCTGCCGCTCATGGTGGCGGTCGCCCTGGCGCTGCTGCCGGTGGCCTTCACCGGACAGATCATCAAGCGTTGGGAGGGCGCCCTCTTCGTGGCCCTGTACCTCGCCTACCTCACGTTCGTCCTGCTGGCCGCCACCGAGCACGCCGCGCTGCAACCCTTCAGCGCCACCATGCTCTGGTTCGTGCTGCCGGTGACGGCCGTGTGGCTCGTCGCCCTGGCGGCCTACGAGCTGGGGCTGCGCCGCGGGCGGCGACAGGTGTGACAGAGTTGGTCCCATGACCGTGCTCGTGGCCTACAACGTCTCCCCGCACGGCGAGGCGGCAGTCCGCGCGGCGCTGGCGGAGGCCGAGCGTCGCGACCTGCCGCTGCACGTGCTCGTGCTGGACCCGCAACCTGCCGACGTCCCGTCGCCCCCGGAGCTGACGGCCCTGCTGGCCGACGCCGGCGCCGTCCCGGTCGTGACCTCCCGCGACGAGCTCACCGAGCCCGCGGACGCCATCCTGGACGCCGCCGAGTCGACCGGGGCGACGCTCGTCGTCCTCGGTTCGCGCAAGCGCTCCAGCCAGGGCACGTTCCTCATGGGAACCACGACGCAACGGGTCCTGCTCGACTCCCCCGTGCCCGTCCTGGTGGTCAAGGACGCCTACGGGGCCTGAGCCGCGAGCACGCCCTCCGGAGCCTCAGCGCAGGCGACGCAGGAAGTCGCGGGTACGCTCCCGCTGCGGGTCGTCGAGCACCTGTGCCGGGGTACCACGTTCGTGGACCTGGCCGTCGTGCAGGAACACCACCTCGTCGGCGACCTCGCGTGCGAACCCCATCTCGTGCGTGGCGACCACCATCGTCGTGCCCTCGTCGCGCAGCGCGACCAGCAGGTCGAGGACCTCGCCCACCAGCTCGGGGTCGAGCGCGGAGGTCACCTCGTCCAGGAGCAGCAGCTCCGGCGCGCCGACCAGCGCCCGCGCGATGGCCGCTCGCTGCTGCTCCCCGCCCGAGAGCTCGTCCGGGTAGGCACGTGCCTTGTGCGCCAGCCCCACCTTCTCCAGCATGGCCAGGCCGGACGCCGCGGCCTCCGCCCGGCCGCGGCCGTGCACCAGCCGGAGCGCGAGGGTGACGTTGTCGAGGACGCGCAGGTGCGGGAACAGGTTGTACTGCTGGAACACCATCGCCATGCGTGCCCGGGCAGCGTTCGCGTCCACCCACGGGTCGGCCACGTCGACACCGTCGAGGAGCACCTGGCCGTCGTCGACCTCCTCGAGCAGGTCGATCACCCGCAGCAGGGTCGACTTGCCGGACCCCGACGCCCCGATCAGCACGACGCACTCGTGCTCGGTGACGTCGAGGTCGACGCCGTCGAGCACGACCTTGGGCGCCGCCCCCCTGCCGGGGCCGGGATAGGTCTTGCGCACGCCGCGCAACGACAGCAGCGACGCGCTCATCGGATCACCCCGCCGCCGCTCACGCCGCGCAGGCGGCCGCGCCAGCCCTGCCGCGCGGACCAGGCGTCCACCAGACGCGTGAGCGGGATCGACAGCAGGAGGAACAGCAGGCCGGCCACGACGTAGGGCGTGAAGTTGTAGTCCCCGGTGGTCGCGATCTGCGCGGCCCGGATGGCGTCCACGGCACCCAGGATCGAGATGAGGCCCGAGTCCTTCTGCAGGGAGACGAGCGTGCTGGCCGTCGGCGCCGTGACGTTGCGGACCGCCTGCGGCAGCACGACCCGGCGCACCGTCTGCCCACGGGAGAGACCGAGCGAGCGTGCGGCCGCCACCTGCGAGGGGTGCACCGACTCGATACCCGCGCGGAAGATCTCCGCCAGGTAGGCCGTGTACGTCAGCACGATCGCGAGCCCGCCCAGGAACGCCGCGCTCACCGGCAACCACTCGAGGCGCAGGGCGGGCAGCCCGAAGCCGGCCAGCAGGAGCACCAGCAGGACCGGCACGCCGCGGAAGACGTCCACGTAGACCACCGTCAGCACCCGCAGCGGGAAGAGCGCGGGCAGCCGCGAGGTGCGGACCACGGCCAGCAGCAGGCCGACCACGAGCCCGACCACCGAGGCGACGACCCACACGCGCAGGTTGAGCAGCAGCCCTTCGGCGACCTCGGGCAGCACCTCGACGGCACGCTCGGGCGAGAAGAACGCCTGCCGTGCGCGTTCCCAGCCCGGCGCCGTGGCCACGACGTACGCGACCGCTCCCACGACGACGGCGGTCGCCACGGTCGCCACGGCGAGCGCCCGGCGCCGCTGGGTGCGGCGGAAGGCCTCTCGCTCCCGGGCGAGCTCCGACGGCTGCCAGTCGGTCATCGCCTCAGGAGAGCTGCTCGATGTCGTCCGAGGCGAGCCACGTCGTGCGCAGCTCGTCCAGGGTGCCGTCGGCCTCCAGCTCGTCCACGGCGGCGGAGACGCACGCGGTGAGCTCGGAGTCCTTGTCGAGCACCAGGCCGAGCTGCTCGGGTTCGCCGGCGTCGGGCAGCGTCCCGACGACGCTGGTGTCCGGGAAGTACACGGTGGAGGCGGCCACGCCCTGGTCGACGTCCATCACCATCGCGTCCACGGTGCCCGAGGTCAGCGCGGTCATCCCGTCACCGGCGGCGCTGAAGGGCACCACGTCGGCGTCCTCGCCCCAGGCCTGCTCAGCGGCCGCCAGGGACGTCTGCGAGGCGGTCACACCGATCTTCGCCCCGGCCAGGTCCGCCAGGCCGGTGGCGTCGGCGTAGTCGCCGTCGTCGGCCACGATGACGCCCTGCCGGCTCGTGAGGTACGGGCTGGAGAAGTCGACCGCCTCGGCACGCTCCTCGGTGATCGTCGTCTGGTACGCGGCGATGTCGAACGTCTTGATCGCCGGCGAGACGATCTGCTCGAAGGTCACCGACGTCCACTCGACGTCCTCTGCCGCGTAGCCCAGCCGGTCCGCCACCTCGTAGACCAGCGCGGACTCGAAGCCCTCGCCGCCGGCGGGGTCGCCGACGTACCAGGGCTCGAAGGGATCGGACGCGCCGACGGTCAGCGTGCCGGACGTCAGCGTGGGAAGGTCGGCGGCGTCGCAGCCGACCGCTCCGGCGGGTGCCTCGGTACCGGCCGACGTCGCGGGTTCCGCGGGAGAGTCGTCGGGGCCGCACGCGGCCAGGCCGAGGACGACGACAGGGGCGAACGCTACGGCGAGCACAGGGCGGGGTCGCACAGGAGATCCTCCAGGTCACGGAGCGGCGCGGGGTCGCACCACCTGATGCATCACAACACGTCACGGTACCGCTGACATCCCTCGCGGCCGTGCGGCTCGTCACAGTGCCGGACGATGTCGATCCGGGCGGTCCTCGTCCGTCATCAAGGTGTCAGGACCACCCGAAGGAAGGACGATGTCACCATGACCACCTACACCGTGCTGCTTCCCGGCAGCGACGACTCCTGGGAGAACGCCACCGCCGAGCAGAAGGCCACCGTCGTCGGCCTCCACGAGACGTTCGCGCGGCTCATGGCAGAACGCGGCCACCGGATCACCGGCGGCGAGGAGCTCATGCCCGCGCACACGGCGACGACGGTCCGCCAGGACGCCGCCGGAAACATCTCCGTCACCGACGGCCCGTACGCCGAGGCCGCCGAGCACATCTCCGGCTTCTACACCGTCGAGTCCGACGACCTCGACGACCTGCTGCAGGTCTGCGGCGTCCTCGCCGGCACCGCCCTCCCGGGCACGCAGGACGTCGTCGAGGTCCGTCAGGTCGTCGACCACTCGGGTGACGCGGGGGCGTGACGTCCACCGACGACGTCGCCGACATCGCCTACCTGGCCTTCACCGCCGGGTACACGCCCGGCTCCGGCGACGCCGTCGTCCGGGTCGACCTGGCGGGCGAGGCGATCCGTCTGGTCCGCGTGCTGCGTGACGTCCTGCCGCCCACGGCGGACCGACGCGAGCTCGATGCGCTGCTGGCCCTCATGCTGCTGCAGGCCCTCATCGCCGCCGAGCACGCCATCGCCCCGCAACCGACCGCGACGGCCTGGGACCGGATCCTGGCCCGCTACGACGAGCTCGTCGGGCTGACGGGCAGCCCCGTCGTCCGGCTCAACCGGGCCGTCGCGGTCAGCGAGGTGCACGGTCCGGACGCCGGGCTGGACGCACTGGCCGACGTCGTGCTGCGCGGCCATCGGCTCCCCGCCGTCCGTGCCGAGCTGCTGGCCCGGGCCGGACGCACGGACGAGGCGCGCGACGCCTACGACGCCGCGTGCGCCCTCTGCGGGAACGAGGCCGAGCGCGCGCACCTCCGACTGCGACGGGACGCGCTCGCCTGAGCCTGCGACTCAGGCGTGCACGTGCCCCTGCTGCCCCGTCGACGCGGCGATGTCGGCCTCTGCCTGGCCGAGCAGGGTGTCGGCCAGGCGCCGGAGCGCCCGGCCGGCCGCCACCTCGTCGCCGATGACGGGCACCTCGGCGTCATCCGGGTCCTTGCGCGCGTGGCCGACCGCCCGCAGCGCACCCACGTCGGAGTGCTCGGGTGGGCCGGCCACCAGCACCGCCTCGGCCGTGGTGCTCCCCGCTGCCTCCACCAGCGCCACCTGCACCTGCCAGGTCACCGCACGCGCCGGGCGCACGTCGGGCACCTGGTCACCGGCATCGTCGTCGGTGGGCTGCACGAGGGAGTCCGGACCGGGGAACACCAGCGTCTCCTCGCCCGTGTCCGACCACCGCACCCGGTACGGCGGGGAACCGTCCTCGTGAGGACACTCCACCACGACGCCGTCGCGCACCGCTCCCCCGACCACTCCGGCGGCCGTCACGATCCTGTCGCCCACCGAGGCCTTCATGATGATCCCTCCGTCGCGTCGTCGAGCACCTGGTGTGCCTCCATGGTGCGCCCGGAACGGGGGGCTCGCGTGCCGGAGGTCCGGTCGTCGCGCGTGACCACGTCGGCCGACCGCTGTCGCAGCTCAGTGCGAGCGCAACGCGTCGATCAACTCGTCCTTGGTCATGCTCGACCGCCCGTCGATCCCGATCTCGGCGGCGCGTCCTCTGAGGTCGTCGACCGTCCAGTCCTCGTAGGACCCGGAGCGACCGCCCTTGGCGCCCACACTGCTGCGACCCTCGTTGGCCGCGGCGTTCGCGATGCGCGCCGCCTTCTGCTTGCTGCTGCCCTCGTCGCGGAGCTTCTCGTAGAGCTCGTCGTCCTTCACGCTGGGGCCGGGGTCTCGTCGCGGCACGGTTCTCTCCCTTCGCACCGGCGGCCACCCGACGGCGGTCGCCTCGGCGCCATCGTGACCCCGACGTCACGGTGGTCGCATCTCGGCACCGGGACGCCGAGAGGCCCCCGGAAGATTCCGAGGGCCTCTCGAGGCGGACCGCCTGACGCGATCCTCTGAGTAGCGGGGGCAGGATTTGAACCTGCGACCTCTGGGTTATGAGCCCAGCGAGCTACCGAACTGCTCCACCCCGCGGCGATGTCTCGAACACTACGGCATCCCTGGTGCAGGATCCACCTGGCAGCGTGCGACCCACGACACAGCGGCACGACACAACGGCACGACACAGCGAAAGGCCCCCGGAAGTTTCCGAGGGCCTTTCGAGGCGGACCGCCTGACGCGATCCTCTGAGTAGCGGGGGCAGGATTTGAACCTGCGACCTCTGGGTTATGAGCCCAGCGAGCTACCGAACTGCTCCACCCCGCGGCGATGTCTGGAACATTACGGCACCCGACGGCCCGAAGTCCAACCGGCCCGGGCGGGTGGGACGCAGGTCACACCCGCGCCCCACCCGTCCGGTCGGCGTCAGCCCTCGAGCTCCTCCTCGGCCGCGAGCGCCTGCTCCAGCGCCGTCTGCAGACGCTCCTGAGCCTCGCCGTACGCCGTCCAGTCGCCCCTCTCGAGCGCCGTCTGGCCGTCCGTGAGGGCCTCGTTGGCGTCGGCCAACGCAGCGTTCAGGCGAGCCTGCGCGTCACCCGTCGGCGCCGCAGGAGCCTCTGTCTCGGCCGGCTCCTCGGTCTCCGCCGGCGTCTCCGGGTCCTCCGGCTCGGCCGTCGGCTCTGCCGCCGGGTCCGTGATCTCGTCCGTCGGGACGTCGGTCGGCACGTCCGTCTCCGCCTCGTCGGCGTCCCCGGCCTGGACACCGGAGTCACCGCCGAACACCTGGTCGAGTGCTTCGTCCAGCGTCTCCGCGTAACCCGTCTGGTCACCGAAGGCCACGAGCACGCGCCGCAGCAGCGGGAACTGCGTGCCCTCCGCCGACTGGATGTAGACCGGCTGCACGTACAGCAGGCCACCGCCCACCGGCAGCGTCAGCTGGTTCCCACGCACCACCACGGAGTCCCCGCGGCCCAGGATGTTGAGCTGCTCGGAGATGGTCGGGTTCGAGTTGAAGTTGTTCTGCACCTGACCCGGTCCGGGGACCGTCGCGTCACGAGGCAGCTCGAGCAGCCGCAACGTGCCGTACCCCTCGGCGACCTCACCCTCGGCCGAGCCGGCGTCGGCGTCGGCCGCGAGATAGCCCGTCAAGATCTCCCGGTCGGTGTTGCCACCGGGGATGAACGTGCTCGTCAAGGAGAACGCCGACTCGTCCTGACCCGGCATCTGCAGCGTCAGGTAGTACGGGGGCTGCTTGGACGCCGCCGCATCGGACGCGGCGACGGGGTCCTCCGGGGTCCTCCACTCGTCCGAGCCGGAGAACAGCTGCACCGCATCGGTGACGTGGTACCGCTCCAGGAGCGTCCGCTGCACCTTGAAGAAGTCCTCCGGGTACCGCACGTGCGACATGAGGTCGCCGGAGATCTCCGAGATCGGCTGCAGCGAGTCGGGGAAGACCTGGCTCCAGGCCTGCAGCAGCGGGTCCTCCTCGTCCCAGGCGTAGAGCGTCACGGTGCCGTCGTACGCGTCGACGGTCGCCTTGACCGAGTTGCGGATGTAGTTGACCTCCGGGGGCAGGTCGACCGGGACACCCTGCGCGGCGAGCGTCAGCGAGTCGGTGGTCGCCTCCTGCATCGGTGCCGCCGTCGAGTACGGGTAGGCGTCGGTGGTCGTGTAGGCGTCGACGATCCACTTGACGCGACCGTCCACGACCGCCGGGTACACCTTGTTGTCCAGGGTCAGCCACGGGGCGACCTTGGCCACGCGCTCCTGCGGGTCCCGGTCGTAGAGGATCTGGGAGGCCTCCGTGACACGGTCTGAGAAGAAGATCTGCTCGTCGCCGAACTTCAGCGCGTACAGCAGCTTCTGGACGAACGTCCCGATCTCCGGGCCGGCCGAGACCTCGTCCGTCGGGAACTGGTACAGCACCTGGCGACCGCCCTCGTCGTCGGCCTGGTAGTCGAGCTCCCACGGGTCGACGTCCTCCGGCGCACCGACGATCGAGTACGTCGGCGCCTCCGGGCTGAAGTAGATCCGCGGCTCGTAGCCGTCCGAGAACATGTCGGTGAGCGCGCCCTGCGTCGGGATGCCCCCCTCGAAGAACGCGGGCTGACCGTCCGGACCCGGCTGGTTGCCGTAGGCCGCGACGACGCCGAAGCCGTGCGTGTACACCGTGTGGTCGACGGTCCAGTTCCGCTCGCCCAGGCCGTCGAGGTTGAGCTCACGCACCGCGATCACGGTGTCGCGCGACTCGCCGTCGATCTCGTACCGGTCGACCGACAGGTTCTCGGTGAAGTTGTAGAACTGCTTGTTCTGCTGGAGCTGGCGGAACGAGGGGCTGACGACCTGGGGGTCGAGCAGTCGCACGGACGCCGTGGTCGCGGCGTCGTCGCGCAGCTGGCCCGCCGTGACCTCGGTGGTGGCGTCGTACTGCTGGGACTCGATCTCGTCGATCGCGAACGCCTCGAGCGTGGCGTCGATGTTGCGCTGGATGTACGGCGCCTCGAGCGACTGGGCGTTCGGGTCCACCTGGAAGCGCTGGACGATCGAGGGGTAGATCCCGCCGATCGCGATCGCGGAGACCACCATGAGGCCCACACCGATCGCCGGCAGCCGCCACGTGTCCCGGAAGGCGGCGGCCACGAAGAGCGCGGCGACCAGGACGGCGACCCCCATGAGGATCTCCTTGGACGGGATCACCGCGTGCACGTCCGTGTACGAGGCGCCGTCGTACCGCTCGTTCGAGTTCGTGAGGATGCTGTACCGGTCGAGCCAGTAGTTCGCCGCGATGAGCAGCATCAGGACGGCACCGAGCACGGCGAGATGGATGCGGGCCGCCGTCGTAGTCCGCGACATCCCGGCCGGCAGCGCACCGATCCGCAGCCCGCCGTACAGGTAGTGCGTCACCACCGCGGCGATGGCCGAGATGACCACGACCGCCATGAAGAAGCTGACGGCGAAGCGCACCACGGGCAACGTGAAGACGTAGAAGCCGATGTCGATGCCGAACTCCGGGTCCGACTGCCCGAACGACTGCCCGTTGAGGGCCAGCAGCACGGTGCGCCACTGCGACGAGGCGGCCACACCCGCGAAGAACGCGATCACGACCGGGCCGGCGTACGTGACGATCTTGCGCAGCGGTTCGACCGCCTCGCGGTACTGGTCGAGCGTCGCCTGCTCCGGCGTCGACGGCGCATAGACGGGCCGCGAGCGGTAGCCGATCGTGAATGAGCTGAACACCGCTGCGCCCATGATCAGGAAGGCGACGACGAACAGGACGGCGCGGGCGATCCACTGCGTCCAGATGACGTTGGCGAAGCCGACCTGCGTGAACCACAGGACCTCGGTCCAGAAGGTCGCCAGGAAGATGAGTGCGGCGACGACGGCCGCCAGGACCACGACCGTGATCAGCAGCGGGCTCCGACGCCTCACTGGCGGCGGTCCGTCGGGTCGACGGGGTGGGGCGAAGGACACGGTGCGGGCACCTCATTCGTGCTCGGGACGGGACACGTGCAGACACGCGGGGACGTCTGGTCAACGCCCCGGCGTCTCCCCAGGTTCCCACGATTCCTGCACACGAGTGGGCCGTGACCCTCACGAAGCGGTCACGATCGGCGGTTCACCGGCAGCGCGGCAGGTCCGCGCCCTCCCCCGCGCCGATGGCCACCATCGCCGCGCGCGCCTCGGCGAGGGTGCTCACCGACACCACCTCGAGCCCGTCGGGCTCGTTCCCCGCCACCTCGGCACAGTTGTCCGCGGGGGCGAGGAACCACTCGGCTCCGTCGCGCAGCGCGCCGTACATCTTCTGCCCGATGCCGCCGATCGGACCGACCCGGCCGTCGACGTCCATGGTCCCCGTCCCCGCGACGACCGCCCCGTCCAGCTCGTCCTGCGGCGTCAACAGGTCGATGATGCCGAGCGCGAACATCGTGCCGGCGCTCGGCCCGCCGATGTCCTCGATCTGGATGGTCACGTCGACCGGGAAGTCGTACACCGGGTCGATGAGGACACCCAGCAGCGCACGACCGTCGCCCGCGCCCGTCGTGATCGTCAGGTCCGTGACCTCGCCGTCCCGCTCCACGCCCAGGACGACGTCGGCGCCCGGCACCACCCCGTCGAGCTCGGCGAGCAGCTCCGGATAGCTCTCCAACGACTCCCCGTCGAGCGACACGATGACGTCCTGCGGCTCGATCACGCCGTCCGCCCCGGTGCCCTCGGCGGCGGCGACCACGGTCATCTCGGTCGGCACCTCGTAGCCCAGCTCGGTCAGGGCGGCCACGGTGGCGGACTCCTGGGAGCTGATCATCTGCGCCTGTCCCTGCTGCTGCTGCTCCTCCTGGGTGACCGGCTCGGGGAAGACGAGCTCGACGGGCTGGACCGAACGCTCCGGGGACGTCCAGCCCCACAGCACGTCCCCGATCAGCACGTCGCCACCGGGCCCGCCGTACACCGACACCGTGGTCAGCCGCAGCTCTCCCGAGGCGGGATAGGTCTCGGCGCCCGAGATCGCGATCAGCGGGAGCTCGCTCGCGCTCTGCCCCGCGCCCCGGTCCTGGACGCCGAGGGTGTCCTCCGTCGGACCGGGCGTGCGGACGGCGTACGGCATGGGCAGCACCATCAGGACCGCGGCGAGGACGGCGGTCGTCAGCATCGACACCACGAGCGTCACCGATCTGCGGTGGGTCCGGAGACGGCGGACCCGGGGGTCCGGTTCGTCGGTGCCGACCGCGGCGTGGTCCTCGGGGACCAGGTGCGACGCGTGCCCGGACAGCTCGGCCGGGAGATGGCTGCGATCGAAGCTCACCGGCCCATCATCGCCGATCCCCGCCGGTCGGTGCGCCGTGAGCGAACGAAGGAACTCGTGCCCGCACCCCGTCGTCGGACACGGATACCGTGAACGTACGGCACACGCCGTACCGGAAGGAGCCGAGGACTGCGATGAGCGAGCTGCCCGACGACCCCGAGGAGCGCGAGCGCGCGCTCCGCGACGCCCTGCACGGCATCTTCGGCGAACGGACCGACGAGGTGCTCGACCAGATGCGCAGCCAGGGACTCGATCCCGCCGCCCTGCTGGGGGGCAAGGCCCCCGACCCCGCGACCATGCAGCACCTGATGAACCAGCTCGAGCGCCTGTTCACCTCGGGGGACGGTCCGGTGAACACGGAGGTCGCGCACGACCTGGCCCGTCAGGTGGCCGTCGCCGAGGGTGACCCGTCGCTGACGGCGGCGCAGGCCCGCTCGGCCCGGGAGGCGCTGAGCGTCGCCGAGCTGTGGCTCGACGCCGCGACCGACCTGCCGCCCTCGGGAGGGCCCACCCGGGCCTGGAGCCGCAGCGAGTGGGTCGAGGCGACCCTGCCGGCCTGGCAGCAGCTCGTGGCGCCCGTCGCGGCCTCGGCCGCCGACGCGCTCGCCACGGTGCTCGGAGACCAGCTCGGTGACGACGCCGCGGCCGGTCTCGAGCTGCCCGGGATGCCCGGCCTGCCGGTGTTCCCCGGGGGGAGCCTGAGCGGCCTGGACCCGGCCACGATGATGCGCAGCCTCGGCTCGGCCGTCTACGGCATGCAGGTCGGCCAGGCCGCCGGCACCCTGTCCCGGGAGGTCTTCGGCGCCACGGACGTCGGGGTCCCGCTGCTGGGCGAGCCGGCCACGGTGCTCGTCCCCTCGAACGTCCGGGCCTTCGCGGACGGCCTCGACTCCCCCTTCGACGAGGTCCAGCTCTACATGGCGGTCCGCGAGGCCGCGCACGCACGCCTCTTCGTGCACGTGCCCTGGCTGCGCGCGCACCTGCACGCCCTGGTCGAGCAGTACGCCCGGGGCATCCGGATCGACCTCGACGCGCTGGAGCAGCAGGTCCGTGACATCGACATGTCGGACGCGGAGTCGCTGCGCGGGGCCCTGTCGGGCGACGTGTTCGGCCTGCACAACACCGAGGAGCAGCAGGCGACGCTGCTGCGTCTGGAGACGGCGCTCGCCCTCGTCGAGGGATGGGTCTCCGAGGTCGCGGCCACCGCCTCGTTGCCGCACCTGCCGCACTCGGTCCCGTTGCGGGAGATGATCCGCCGCCGGCGTGCCGCCGGGGGCCCTGCGGAGCACACGTTCCGGTCGCTGGTCGGTCTCGAGCTACGACCGCGCCGGTCCCGGGACGCCGCAGCGCTCTTCGCCCACCTGCTCGCCACCGGTGGCGCGGAGGCACGTGACGCCGTGTGGGACCACCCCGACCTGCTGCCGGACACGGCAGACCTCGACAACCCGGCGGGCTACGCGGACCGGCGCACGGCGCAGGCCGAGGAGCACGCCGACGTGGACGAGGCGCTCGCGCAGATCTTCTCGGAGTCCTCCGGACCGTCGTCCGACCCCTCCCGGCAGGCGGACGACGTCTCCGGCGACGACCCGGCGACGGGACGCGACGACTGAGGCGGGGGGTCAGGACGCCGACGAGCCGGAGTCGGCGTCCTCCTCGCGTGAGCCGTCGCTGGTGAACGCGACGCCCTCGAGAAACCCCCGGGCTCGTTCGGTGCGCGGGTAGGTCTCCAGCAGCTTCCAGAAGTCGGGCCCGTGCCCGGCGTGCAGCAGGTGTGCGAGCTCGTGCAGCAGCACGTAGTCGATGACCCACTCGGGCATGCCCTGCAGACGCGTCGAGAGTCTGATCGAGGCATCGACCAGCGTGCACGACCCCCAGCGTCGTTCCTGGTTGCTGACCCATCGCACGCTCGTGGCGCGCGCGCGGCCGTCCAGGTACTTCACCGACAGGTCCTGCGCCCGCTCCATGAGCTCGGCGTCCGAGGGGCGGCGGCGGCGCTCCTTGTCCTCGAGCCGGGCGACCATCTTCTCGACCCACTCGCGTTCCTGAGCGCGCGAGAAGCGCGCGGGGATGGCCACGACGGTGCGATCGCCGTCGCGGAAGGCGCTGACCGTCGCAGTCCGACGACGGCTCCGCCGGACCTCGACGGACGGCAACGTGTCGCGGGCCACACCCTGACCATACCGGGAGCAGGCCTGAACCGTGAGCCGTGACACACGCCGGCGCCGGGCGGCACCCCGTCGTCCTGGCACCCGGTCCACACCCTGTGGAGGGACTCGGCGGACCTGAGCGACCACGTGCCATCGTGCCTGCATGGCATCAACCAGCGGGCCCCGCCCGGCCGAGCTGAGGCTGCGACCCGGGGCACCGGTGCTGGACCGGGGCCGTGGGGAGGTCCAGCTCGGCACCGACCCACGCTGGTCGCTCGTCCTGTCGGGGCTCGACGAGGCCGAGTCCCGCTGGCTCGCGGCCACCGCCGGCACCCCGCACGCCTCCCTCGAGCGCACCGCCGCCCGCTTCGGGGTCGACGAGGACCGGCGCGAGGAGATCGGCGCCCTGCTCGCCGGCTGCGGCTTCCTCGTCCGCCCCGCCCGGCGCACGCCCGACGTGCTCTCGACGGCGGGCGGGGCGGCAGACGCCCCGGTGCTGGGCGCGCTGCTGCCCGACGGCGGTGGCATGGTGACGTTGGCGAAGCGCGCCCTGCGCTCGGTCGGGGTGAGCGGACTCGGTCGGATCGGCGCCCTGGTCGCCGCTCACCTCGCGACCGCCGGCGTCGGCACGCTCCTGCTCGACGACGACTCCTCGGTCCGGCTCACGGACCTCGGGACGGGGACCTACCGGCAGACGGACGTGGGCTGCCGCCGCGCAGGCCGCCTCCAGGAGGCGCTCCGGACCCGGTACCCGCGCACGACCGTGGCCAGGACGTGGCACGAGGACGAACCTCCGGACGCCGTCGTGGTGGTCAGCGACCGGGTCGCCCGACCGGAGACGTTCACCCTGCTGATGAGCTCCGACATCCCCCACCTGCCGGTGGTCGTCGGAGAGGCCGACGTGACGCTTGGGCCGTTCGTGCTGCCCGGCACCACCGCGTGCACGGCCTGCTGGCACCGGCACGCCACCGACGCCGACGGCCGCTGGCCGTCGATGGTCGGCCAGCTCGCCGAGGTGCCGGGCGACCCCGGGCAGGAGACGGTGCTGTCCGTCACTGCCGCTGCCCTCGTGACGGGCCAGGTGCTGGCCCATCTCGACGGTGCGCGGCCGGCCTCGGCCGGCGCCGTGGTCGAGGTGACGCTCCCGGAGGCGCTCCCGCGGGTCCGACCGGTACCGGTGCACCCGGCCTGCCCGTGCACGACGCCACCGGGCTAGCCGGTCTCGGGGATGGGGATGCCCCGCGAGGTACGACCTCGCGGGGCATCGGATCGGTTCAGGCGGCCGCCTGGTCGGTCTTGCGAGGGCGCCCACGTCCCCGCTTACGGGCGACGACGACGCCGTCGACGAACACCTCGCCGCCCCAGACTCCCCACGGCTCCGACCGCTCGAGGGCGCCAGCCAGGCAGCCACGCTGCAGCGGGCAGGCGCGACAGAGCGCCTTGGCCCGTTCCACCTGGTCGGTGTGCTCGGCGAACCAGAGCTCGGGGTCGTTGGTACGGCAGGGCAGGAGGGCCGCGAACTGCCGTTCGAGCTCGGCGGCCTCCTCGGGGCTCTGCGCCACCGGTTGATGGGGGGTCCAGCGACTGGTGCCACCGGCGGGGGTAGCGTCGAGCAGCCGCTCGTCCAACAGCTGTGCGAGACGCACGATGTTCCTCCGTCAGGTCCTGGGTGTGGTGTGAACGTCGGTGTTCAGGACCTGCGGACGACCCTCTGCTGTGAGAGGGACGGATCGTCCGGCCAACGATGGCCGCTCTCCCGGTGGGGAGATGACGAAGGCCGCGGGTCCCGGTGGACTCCGCGGCCTGGATCGGTCAGATGACCGGTGGTCTCCAGGAGACGGAGTCGGGTGCGAGATCGACGAGGGAAGCCCCAGCGCCGTGACGCGTACGGATGCGGAAGGCCGGCACGAGTGCGCCCAGGGCAGAGGTGTCCCCTGCCGCGACGTACGTGCCGCCCATCAGCTGCGTCGTCTTGATGTCCATCTCGTGCCCACCTCCTTCGTCATCTCGGGTCCCTGCCTCTCGGCAGGCACCGCTCCAACTCGGTCATGACGAGCATAGACGCCCACGCCGGGCTCGCCACATCTTTTTCCGACTTTTTTTCGGACGACTTCTCGTGTCCCGCTCAGGCTCCCGGTGAAGCCGCCTCGACCAGGCTGATCAGGGTCGGGCCGTAGCGATCGATCTTCGCGGGACCGATGCCGTTGATCCGCGCCAGCTGGGCCGTCGAGGTCGGCCGCAGCTCGGCGATCGCCGCCAGGGTGGCGTCGCCCAGCACCGTGTAGGCGGGCTTGTCCGTCTCGCGCGCGACGGACAGCCGCCAGTCGCGCAGCGCGTCGAAGAGCTGGACGTCGGCCTGCTCGGACAGCCGGGCTCGGGCCTGACCCTTCGACGGCCGGGAGCGTGTGCCGCGGCCGTCGTCGGGCCAGATGCCGTCGAGGAACCGGGTGCGCTTGCGCGTCGCTCGCCCACCGGGGTTCCGCGAGCGCGCGTAGGAGATGTCGAGGTGCTCGCGCGCGCGTGTGACGCCGACGTAGAGCAGGCGACGCTCCTCGGCGACGCCCTCGTCCGTCTCCACCAGGGAGATCGGCATCAACCCCTCGCTCATCCCCGCGAGGAACACCGCATCCCACTCCAGCCCCTTCGCCGCGTGCAGCGAGGCCAACGTCACGCCGTCCACCGTCGGGGCGTGCTGCGCGGACGCGCGCTCGGCGAGCTCGTCCACCAGGTTCGCCAGGGTGGCGGGGGCGTCCTCGGGCGCAGCCGACGCGAGGTCGTCGGCCAGCCCGACCAGCGCCTGCATCGCCTCCCACCGCTCGCGCGTGGCGCCGCGCACCGCCGGCGACTTCTCGGACCAGCCCGCGGACAGCAGCACGTCACGCACCTGCTCGGGCATGGGCTGGTCCGGGTCGGCGGACCGCGCGGCGCCACGCAGCAGCACGACGGCGTCGCGCACGTCCCGCCGCTGGAAGAAGCGTGCGCCGCCACGCACCTGGTAGCTGACCCCGGCGTCGGACAGCGCGGACTCGAACGCCGCGGACTGCGCGTTCGTCCGGTACAGCACCGCGATCTCGCTGGCTCGCACACCGTCGGCGACGAGCCGCGCGGCACGGGCAGCGATCCCCGCCGCCTCGGACTCGTCGTCGTCGTACGTGGTGAAGCGCACGGGCGGTCCGGCCGGACGCTGGGCCACGAGCTCCAGCGCCCCGGTCACCCGGCCGCGCCGCAGCACGTCGTTGGCCAGGTGCACCACCTGCGGCGTGGACCGGTAGTCCCGCACCAGGCGGACCACGTGGGCGTCGCGGTACGTGCGCGTGAAGTCCAGCAGGTAGTGCGGCGTCGCACCCGTGAAGGAGTAGATGGTCTGGGAGGGGTCCCCCACGACGCACAGCTCCTTGCGACCCCCCAACCACTGGTCGAGCAGGAACTGCTGCAGCGGCGAGACGTCCTGGAACTCGTCGACGACGAAGTGCCGGTACTGCGACCGCACCTGGTCGGCCACGTGCGGGTGCGAGCCGAGCATGTCCGCGAGCATGAGCAGCACGTCCTCGAAGTCGATGACGCCGCGCTCGGTCTTGACGTCCTCGTACGCGGCGACGAGCCGGGCGACGGTCTGGTGGTCGTAGCCCGACGGCGCGGGGCGGTCGTCGGCCGCGGCCGCCTTGACGTAGTCCTCGGCGGTGACCAGCGACACCTTGGCCCACTCCACCTCGCTGGACAGGTCGCGGACGGCCACGCGGTCCACGCTCGCCCCGATGCGGCGCGCCGCCTCCGCGACCGCGGGCGCCTTGTGCTCCATGATCTGCGGCGGGGCTCCGCCGACGATCCGCGGCCAGAAGTAGCCGAGCTGGCGCAGCGCCGCGGCGTGGAACGTCCGCGCCTGCACCCCGGCCACGCCCAGCTCGCGCAGCCGGGTGCGCATCTCCCCCGCCGCCCGCGCCGTGAAGGTCACCGCGAGCACCGAGGTGGGCGGGTAGGCCCCCGTCCGCACGCCGTAGGCGATGCGATGGGTGATCGCGCGGGTCTTGCCGGTCCCCGCACCCGCGAGCACGCAGACCGGACCCGCCAGGGCGAGCGCGACGTCGCGCTGCTCGGGGTCGAGAGCCTCCAGGATGGCGTCGGGATGAAGCGGGACGTCCGGGGAGTTGGTCAGAGCTGACATCGTCTGCGATTGTCGCAGGCGTCGCCGACACCCACCCCGCCGTCCACAGGAGACCTCGATGACCGCCCGCCCCGCTCTGCCGGACCACGGCACCGTCACCATGTACTCGACCGCCTGGTGCGGGTACTGCCGCCGGCTGCGCACCCAGCTCGGCTCCGTCGGCATCGGCTACACGGTGATCGACATCGAGGAGCAGCCGGAGACTGCCGAGTACGTCGAGCAGGTCAACGGCGGCAACCGGACCGTGCCGACCGTCGTCTACCCGGACGGTTCGGCCGCCACGAACCCGTCCCTCGCGGACGTCCAGGCGGCGCTGGCGCGCTGAGCCGGCCCTCAGACGACCGGCAGCTCCGCGCCGTACCACTCCTCGATCAGGGCACGAGCGATCGAGTGCCGCCCCGGCAGGCCGACAGCCCCCGAGGTGACCTCGGCGAGCAGGTCGTCCCGCGTGAACCACCGCGCGTCGGTGACCTCCTCGTCGTCGGTCTGCACCGCCGTCGACACCGCCCGTGCCCGGAAGCCGAGCATGAGGGAGGACGGGAACGGCCACGCCTGGCTGCCCCGGTAGACGACGTCGCCGGGCGCCGTGCCCACCATCACCCCGGTCTCCTCCGCCACCTCGCGTCGCACCGAGTCCTCGGGCGCCTCGCCGGCCTCGACGAACCCGGCGAGCGTCGAGAACCGCCCCGTCGGCCAGGTGGCGGCATGCCCGAGCAGCAGCCTGTCGGCGTCGTCCACCACGGCCATGATCACCGCCGGGTCCGTGCGCGGGTACGTCTCCCGGTCGTCGACGGCGCAGCGCCGTGCCCAGCCCGCCTGGACGACGGTCGTCTCGGCCCCGCAGCGCCCGCACCTGCGGTGGGTGGCGTGCCATCCCGCCAGCGCGACGGCCGCCACCGAGAGCCCGTGGACCAGCACCACGTCCGGCTCCGCCGCCGCGAGAGCGGCGGACTGCCCGAGCACGACCTGCCGCAGACCTGCCCACCCGTCGGCTCCCTGCGGCGGCCCCTCGTCGCCGTCGGGCAGGACGAGGGAGAGGTAGGAGGCCCCGTCCGCCTCGCCGAGGAACGCCCACGACCCGTCGGCACCGCGGGCCGGCTCGTCGGCCGGCAGCAGGGCGACACGCTGCGGCTCCTGCCCGACGACGGCGAGGCGGCCACCCCGCAGCACCAGCACCCGGGTGCGCGGGTCGGCGCGCAGCCGCTCCACGAGGTCCGGCTCGGCCCGGCGGTGGGCCGCGCGATCGTGTCCGGCGCGGGAGAACGGGAGCTCGAGGGGGTGCACGGCAGCGACCGTACGCCAGGACACGCCCGGTCGCGCAGCCCGGCCCGGGCAGGTGACCGCACTACGGTGGGCAGGTGCCCCGCAGCCAGCTCGCCCTCGCCGCGTTGTCGACGGCCGCCGTCCCCGGCCTCGACGCCCGGACCGTGCGGCACGAGGACGTGCCCGGCGACTACGACGTCGCCGTCGTGACGGCGGGCACCGGCGACGAGTGGATGGTCCGCGCACCGACGACGGCTCTGGCCGGGGCTGCCCTCGAGGCCGAGATCGAGCTCCTCGAGGCGCTGCACCTCTACGTCGACGCCGGTGTGCTGCCGTTCGCCGTGCCGCGCATCGCCGGCTCGGCCCTGCTGCCCGAGGGAGGCCGCGCCGTCGTCCACCAGCGGCTCGGCGGTGCGCCGCTCGACGTCTCGGCGCTGCACCCTGGCCCCGGCCTGGCGGCTGACCTCGGCCGGACCCTCGCCGCCGTCCACGAGCTGCCGACCGCGCTCGTCGAGGCGTGCGGGATGCCGTCGTACACCTCGGCCGAGTACCGGGAGCGCCGGCTCGTGGAGCTCGACGAGGCCGCCGCGACCCGTCGCGTCCCCCGTGACCTGCTGCGTCGGTGGGAGACGGCGCTGGAGGACGTGAGCCTGTGGCGCTTCCAGCCCGTGGTGGTGCACGGCGACCTCGCACCCGACCAGGTGCTCGTGACCGGTCAGCGGGTGACCAGCATCAGCGGGTGGGCGGACGCCCGCGTCGCCGACCCCGCCGACGACCTGGCATGGCTCCTCGCCGCCGCTCCTCCGGAGTGCGTGGACGCGATCATGGAGGCCTACCAGCTGCGCCGCACCGAGCTCACCGACCCCCGTCTCGTGGACCGCGCGCTCCTGGTCAGCGAGCTCGCGCTGGCCCGCTGGCTCCTGCACGGCGTGCGCCGCCGGCTGCCCGACGTCGTGGCCGACGCCGAGTCGATGCTGGCGGACCTGGACGAGGCCACCCGCGAGGACACCCCCGCCTGAGGCGGAGGTGCAGCGCAGCGTGAGGGCCGAGGAACGAGGCACTCGCGCGTAGCGGAACCGCAGCCTCAGGCGGCTCAGCACCGCCTGAGGCGGAGGTGCAGCGCAGCGTGAGGGCCGAGGAACGAGGCACTCGCGCGCAGCGGAACCGCAGCCTCAGGCGGCTCAGCACCGCCTGAGGCGGAGGTGCACCGCCTGCCCCCCTCAGTGCCCGCGCACCAGGGCCTCCAGGCCCTCCTCGTCGAGCAGCTCTGCCGGCCGCACCGTCGTCCCGGAGGCGACGTACACGAACGCGGCACTCACCTTCTCCACGGGCAGACCGGACCACCTGGCCCAGGCGAGGCGGTAGGCGGCGAGCTGCACCTCCCGCTGAGCGCGGTCGTCCGGGTCTCGGGGCTCTCGCCCCGTCTTCCAGTCGACGACGACGACGGCAGGCGGCTCGCCCGGCGCGGGCGGCGGCGCCTCGGGGTCGACGAACACGGCGTCCATCCGTGAGCGCACCATCACCCCGGCCACGGGCGTCTCGACGTCCTGCTCCACGGCGACGGGTGTGAGCGCTGCCCACGGTGTCTGCTCGAAGCGGGTGCGCAGGTCCTCCAGCGCCAGGTCCGTCGCGACGTCGAGCTCGTCCGCCCCCGGCAGATCCTCGACGTCCAGGAGGGAGGCCGAGGAGTAGAACTGCTCGACCCAGGCGTGGAACAGCGTGCCCCGGCGGGCGTGCACCGTCGGCTCGTTCGGGACCGGGCGGCGCAGCTGGCGCGCGAACTCGTCGCGATCCCGGGCGAGACGCACGAGGCCCGAGGCCGAGACGTGCGCGGGCATCTCCACGGACGGTTCGTCGCGCACCCCCCGCTCGGCGAGAAGGAGGTCGGCGAGCTGGACCAGGTCGTGCTCGGCCTCGTCGAGCAGGACGCCGTCCGCAGGCACGGCAGCCGCCCGAGCGGCGTCGCTCACTCTCGCCGCGGTCTCCCGCAGCACCTCCCGCGGGGTCGCTCCTCGTGGCTGGTCCCCGCCCGGGGACCCGTCACCCGGGGCACCGGCGTCGGGCACCGGCTCCTTCACGGGCCACACGTCCGTCCGCTCGATCTCGTCACGCGGGTTGGAGGCCTCATCGACGGGCGCGGGTACCCAGCCCGCGGCGTCGACGAGCCCGGCCTCGGCCAGCTCGGACAGGAACGGCGAGACCTGTCGGGGGCGCGAGCCCGTCCCCCACCAGTACGCCGTGCACAACAGCTCACGCCGGGCGCGCGTGAAGGCGACGTAGGCGAGGCGCCGCTCCTCCGCGAGCTGGTGCGCACCGCAGCCCAGCTTGAACTCGTCGCGCCGGACGAGGAGGTCCTTGGTGTCGGCGGCGGCGTCGAAGCGGAAGGACGGCAGGTCGTCGGCGTCCCCCCGCAGGTGGTACGGCAGCTCCCCCAGGCCGGTCAGCCAACCGCTGCTCGTGCGCCCCTTGGACGTCTCGGCCTGGGTGGGGAAGACCCCGTCGACCAGACCCGGCACCGCCACGACGTCCCACTCCAGGCCCTTGGCAGCATGCGCGGTGATGACCTGGACGGCGTCCGGGTCGGGTTCGCGCACGGGCATGTCCAGGCCGCGTTCCTGGTCGTCGGCCACGCCCAGCCAGGCGAGGAACGCCCCGAGAGTGGCGACGTCGGCCGACTGGGCGAAGCTCGCGGCGACGTCGCGGAAGGCGTCGAGGTGCTCGCGGCCGCGCCGGCTGATCCCCTCGGCGGCCGGCGCACCGCCCGGCCCGGCGTCGACCGTGCTCGCGAGCACCTCCGCGGTGGCGACCTCGACGTCGAGACCCAGCGCACGCTCCGCGGTGACGACGAGCTCGGGCAGCGACAGGTAGGTCAGGGACCGCAGCTCACGCAGCAGCCGGGCGAGCGCGGTCAGCCGGGTGTGGCCGTCGACGGTCAGGACGCGGCCGTCCCGGGCCGGACGCCCCGGTCCAGGCAGGTCGTCGAGCGCGTCGACGATGGAACGGTGGTCGACGACGTCGCCCTCGACGACGACCGATGGTTCCTCCGAGCCGTCCTCCACCGCACCGGCGTCGACGGACGACCGCCTGAGCGGCGCGTCCCGTCGGGCGAGATCGGCCGCCCACGAGCCCAGCGCGTGCAGATCGGCGGCACCGAGGTTCACCCGGGGCCCGGTGAGGAGGCGCAGCAGCGAGTCCCCGCGGGACGGGTCGTGCACGGCCTCCAGCAGCGCGACGACGTCGACGACCTCGGGTGTGGTGAGCAGCCCGCCGAGCCCGACGACCTCCACCGGCAGGCCGCGGCGACGCAGCGCCGTCTCGAGCGCCGCGAACTGCGAGCGTGCCCGGCACAGCACCGCGGCGGTCACCCGGTCGGAGGCGTCGGGCCGGGTGGCGCGACGCCACCGGGCAGCGACGAAGTCGGCGACGGCCTCCGCCTCCTCCTCCAGGGTGGTCGCCACGTGCGCCGTCACCGAGCCGTCCCCGGCACCCGGCCGCAGGTGCAGCGGCGGGACCTGGACCGTCGTCGTCGTCGACCCGCCGTCCGCGCGGAGCGGACCCGAGGCGACGTTCGCGGCGGCGAGGACGGCCGCGTCGTTGCGCCACGACGTGCTGAGGTAGCGCACCGACGCGTCCCCGCCGTCCGCGCGGGAGAACCGCTGCGGAAAGCGCGCCAGGCCGGACGCGGAGGCACCGCGCCAGCCGTAGATCGACTGGTGCGGGTCCCCCACGGCGGTGACCGCGTGGCCGCCCCGGAAGAGTCCGCCCAGGAGCTCCACCTGCGCGAACGACGTGTCCTGGTACTCGTCGAGGAGCACCACCCGGTACCGCGCTCGCTCGGCCGTCCCCACGGCCGGGACCGTGCGGGCGAGCTCCGCGGCGAGCGCGACCTGGTCGCCGAAGTCCAGCGAGTCGCTGTGCCGCTTGCGCCGCCGGTACTCGGCCACCAGCCCCAGCAGCCGCGACCGCTCGGCCAGCGAGGCGATGAGCTGGTCGACGTCCTTCGTCCGTGCTCGCTGGCGCGGGCCGAGCGGCAACGAGTCCAGCCGTTCCACGACGTCGTCCAGCGCGGTGCGCGCCGACTCCACGTCGAGCAGGTGCTCGCCGAGCGCGCCGGACAGCGACAGCACGGCGCCGACCACCGTGCTCACGGCCTTGTCCGTGCCGAGGTCGCCGTCCCAGGACTCGACGACCTCCGCGGCCAGCTGCCACTGGTTGGCCTCCCCGAGGAGCCGGGAGCCGGGCTCGACGCCGAGCCGCAGCCCGTGGTCCGCGACGAGCGAGGCGGCATACGCGTTGTACGTGGCGATGGTGGGCCGGGACAGGAGGTCCAGGTCGCCCGCCGTCCTGCCCTGGGCGCGGGCGAGCTGACCGAGCCGCGACTGCACGCGCGACGAGAGCTCCCCGGCGGCCTTGCGGGTGAACGTCAGCCCGAGGACCTCCTCCGGCTCGACGAGGCCGTTGGCGATCAGCCAGACGACGCGCGCCGCCATGGTCTCGGTCTTGCCCGACCCGGCACCGGCGACCACGAGCACCGGCTCGAGCGGCGCCTCGATGACGGCGACCTGCTCGTCCGTCGGCGACGGGCGGCCGAGCAGGCCGGCGATGTCCCGGGCGGAGACCCGCGGCACCGGGGAGCTCGTCCCGGTGGTGGGCGGTCCTCCCGGCACGGGGCCGTCGGGGCCGTCCAGCTCGGGGAAGCCCAGCGCGACGCTCCGGTGCTCGGCACCGAGGGCCGCCCAGTCGACGCCGGCGAGCTCCGCGGCGTCGCCGCGAGGCCCCGGCTCGGGCACGTGCGGGGTGGTCACGAGATCACGCTCCGTCCCTCGGTCTGCACGGGGCAGCTGCGGCGCACGGGGCACATGCCGCACAGGTCGTTCTCGCGGGCGGTGAAGGCCGAGGCAGCCATCGTGTCGGCCGCCTGCTCCACCAGGCTGCGCGCCCAGCTGGAGCCGTCCGCCCCGGGCTCCAGCGCCTCCTGGCCCCGCAACGACGGCCCCTTGGTCGGAGTACCGACGAACACCAGCCGCGCGCCGGCGCTCCGGGTGCCCTCCGGCAGGTCGAGCGCACCTCCCTCCACAGCGAGCTGGTACGCGCCGAGCTGCGGGTTCTCCGCCGCCTTGTCCTTGGACGGCGCGCTGCGACCGGTCTTGAGGTCGACGACGGTGACCGCGTCCTCACCGTCCGCCTCGACCCGGTCGACCTTCCCGCGCAGCCGGGCACGCCCCACCGTCAGGTCGAACGACGGCTCGACGAGCACCGGGTCCCCGGCGTCCCGGTAGTACTCGGCCAGCCGCGCGACCATCTCCTCGGCGCGCCGGCGCAGCTGCCGGCCCGGCCACCCCTCCGGCAGGGCGAGCTCCGGCCACCGGCGGTCCAGCTCGGCACGGAGCACGCCGAGAGAGGCGGAGGGGTGGTCCTCCGCGATGCTGTGCACCAGCGTGCCGAGCGTCTGGTGGGTCGCGTCGGGAGCGGTCCCGCCGGCCGACTCGAAGACCCACCGCAGCGCACAGGTCGTGACGGTGTCGACCTTCGAGGGTGAGACGACCACCTCGTCGTTCGGCCCCCACAGCGGCTCCGCGCTGGAGGCCTGCGCGACCCCGTACCAGGTCCGGGGGTCGGCCTCGGGCACGCCTGCGTCGGCCAGCCGGGCCAGCAGCGCCGCGGCCGTCTGCACGCGCGGGTCGGGCATCTTGCCGTCCTCCTGCGAGGACACCTCGGCCACACCCGGAGGACGTCCGGCGCCCGCGGCCAGGCGTGCCGTCGCGGAGCGGACGAGCTCCGCCCGCGCCGCGGCCACGACCCCGCGCAGGTCGAGCGGCGGCCCGACAGGGACACGTCGCGGGTCGGGTCCGTCCGTCTCGCCCTCGCCCCGCGGCGAGACGAGGTCGCAGAACACCGACGGGCTGTCCTCGGCGTCCTCGACGGCCGTGACGAGCAGCCGCTGCCGCGCCCGCGAGACCGCGACCACGAAGGCGCGCAGCTCGTCCGCGAGCACCTGCGCGCGGGCCTCCTTGCCGACACCGTGGGCGTCCTGAGCGCGGCCGGCGAGCAGCTCGACCAGCGCCTGGGAGCCGAGCAGGGAGTCACGCAGGCGCAGGTCCGGCCACACGCCGTCCTGCACGCCGGCCACCACCACGACGTCCCACTCGCGCCCCGCCGCGCCGGCCGGGGTCAACGCCTCGACCGCGCGTGCGCCGGTGGCCGCGGCAGCGAGCGAGTCCGCCGGAAGGTCCTGCGCGGCGACATAGTCCACGAACGCGGCCACCGGAGCGCCCGGCATCCGCTCCACGTAGGTCTCGGCCGCCCGGAACAGCGCGAGCACGGCATCGAGGTCGCGGTCCGCCCGCGCCCCCGCCGGCCCCCCGGACAGGGCCGCGTCGCGCCAGCGGTCCGCCAGTCCCGTGGCCGCCCAGACGGACCACAGCACCGTCTGGGCGGTGGCACCGTCGACCGCCGCTGCCTCGCGACCGGCAGCGAGGACCCGGGCGACCGCTGCGGGACCACGACGCACCGGTGCCGGGAGCGTCGCGGCCCGTGCCGGGTCGCCCAGGACGTCGACGAGCAGGGCGTCCGACGACCGTCCACCGCCACCGGACAGCTCCTCGGAGCGCAGGGCACGACGGAGCCGTCGCAGGGACACGGCGTCCAGGCCGCCGACCGGGGACGTGAGCAGCAGAGCGGCCGTCTGCGCATCCAGGGCCGGCAGCCGTCCGGCGCCCGGCAGCGGCGCGTCGAGGACCGGCTCGGGATCGGGGTGCGCGACGCCGTCCACCGGACCATCCGTGGCGTCGTCGCCGGCCTCGGCATCGTGGTGGGCCGTCGGGGCGACAGACCTCAGCTCGGCCAGCATCCGGTCGAGCCCGACCGGCGCCGCGCACACGCGCAGCGCCGCGAGGAGCGGGACGACGGCGGGCTCGTCGCGCAACGGGACGTCGGAGCCGATCAGCGCCACGGGCACGGAGGCGGCGACGAGGTCGCGACGCAGCGCGGCCAGTCGGTCGCCGCTGCGAGCGACCACCGCCATCCGCTCCCACGGGGTGCCGCGCAGCAGGTGCTCGGCGCGCAGCTCCCGGGCGATGTACGCGGCTTCCTGGGCCGTCCCGGCGAGGACCGCCACGTGGACCTGTGCGTCGAGGTCCGGCGGGGCCGCGTCCGCCGCCAGCGCTTCGCTGCCGGTCCCGCCGTCCGTTGCCGGGGGGTCGCCGTCGGGCGCCGGGCCCGGGCGGGGCGACGCCCCGCGGTGCAGGGCACCGGAGACCGCGGCGACGCGAGACGTGATCGCCTGCGTGACCTCGCGCAGCCGCTCCGGCTGCCGCCAGGCGGTGCCGAGCACGACCGTGGTGGCGTCGAAGGCTCCGACCTCGCCCCGGCGTGCCGCGGCCCGCCCGACCAGGACGGGGGCCGCACCACGGAAACCCTGGACGGCGGCGTCAGGGTCCGCGAGCAGCACGAGCCTCGCCCCGGCGTCGTGCAGCGTCCCGAGCAGCCGGGCGGTCGCGACCGTGGACTCCTGGTGGTCGTCCACGACGACCAGGTCCCAGGTGGGGGCGGCCGTACCCGGCACGTCCCACGTCGCGAGGGCGTGCGCCGCCTCGTCGACCACGACGGCGGGGTCGTAGCGCGCGCCCGCGTCCGGCGTCCCGAGCCGGAGCGCGGTGACGTCGAGGTACTCCTCGTAGAGTCGAGCGGCGAGCGCCCACTCGGGTCGCTCGTGCCGGCGGCCCAGCTCGTCCAGGTCGACGGGCGTCAGGCCCCGTTCCGCCGCGCGCATGAGCAGGTCCCGCAGCTCCTGGCGCAGACCCCGCAGCCCGAGCGACTCCTCGGGCAGACCCTCCGGGAGAGCCAGCGGCGTGCCCTCGCCCGCCAGGTGACCGGCCAGGAGCTCGGCCAGCACGAGGTCCTGCTCCGGACCGGAGACCAGCGTGGGCGGCGGTTCACCGAGGGCCGCGGCACGCGTGCGCAGGACCGAGAACGCCGCGGACGCAGCCGTGCGCACCATCGGCGCACCGATCGTGCGGCCGGCGCCGGCGGCGACCTCGTCGCGCAGCCGTGCGGCGGAGCGCCGGGTAGCGGCCAGGACGAGCACCCGCGACGGCTCGACGCTGTCGACGATCGCCCGGACGGCGACCTCGCGCGCCACCGTCGTCTTCCCCGTGCCCGGCGCGCCCACCACGAGGGTCGCCGCGCCCCTGAGCGCGGCGACCACCGCCGCCTCCTGCGTCTCGTCCAGCACGAGGCCGGCCCCGGCGGCGTTCTGCGCGGGGGCCGGCGGCACGAGACGGACGGGAGCACTTGCTGTCACGGGTGTGATTCGACCACGAGCCCCTGACATCGTCTCCGACCACCCGGGGCGTGCCGGCGAGGCGTTCACCCTGCGCGGACGCCGCCGCTCGGACCGGCACCGGGTGCATAGGATCGGGGGGAGGCCGTCCAACCGGCGCCGCAGGTCGCGGCGCCTCGCGCGAAGGAGTCAACGTGGAGATCACGATCGGTGTGCAGAACCTGAGCCGCGAGCTGGTGTTCGAGACCGACCAGAAGGCCGACGACGTCGCCAAGGCCGTCCGCAAGGCGCTCGACGGCGGGCCCGCGCTCGAGTTCACCGACACCAAGGGTCGCCAGATCATCGTCCCGACGGCCACCCTCGGCTACGTCGAGATCGGCACCGGGGACCAGCGGCCGGTGGGCTTCGGCAGCCTCTGAGCAGGCGCCCGAGGCTCCTGCACGACGACGGCCCGGTCGGTCATCACGACCACCGGGCCGTCCTCACGCCGCGAGGCGCATCCGGTCCATCCGGCGTGTGTGCTCACCGGTGAGCCGGGCGACCAGCCAGCTGCGCACCGCGTCGTCGCCCCCTGACCCCCCGCCCAGGTCCGCACCGGAGCGCGCTGCAGCCTCCGCGGCCAGCTCCACGAGCGCCGGACGCCGCCCCAGCAGCGCGGTGACCACGCCCAGGGCCTCGCCCACCACCCGCCGACCCCACAGGGCCAGCCGGGAGGAGAGCACGTCGTCGGCGGCGGCGAGGCGGGCCAGCAGCCAGATCGCCTCGGCGTCGGCGCCGGCGTCGGCCCCCGCCTCGGGCCCCGGGGCGGGCCTCTCGAGCACCTGGCGCACGGCGCGGCCGCTCGACCCGCCGAGACCGCCGGCGAGGACGCGGCAGAAGTCCTGGGCGACGCCGTGCCCGACGACGCCCTTGAGGAGACCCTCGGACCAGTCCTCGGTGTCCGTGCGCGCGTCGAAGTCGGCGAGCGCGTGGTCGAACGGCGCCATCACGGTCGCACCGACCACGCCGGGGACCACTCCGTCGTCGGCACTCACCAGGGCCAGCAGCGCGCGCTGGCGGGCCAGGGCCCGGTCGGCCCCGTCGGCGAGCGCCTGACGCGTCGCGAGATCCGGGGCGTCCACGGACCGCGCAGCCAGCAGCCCGAACTCCGCCAGCTCGGTGTAGGCGGCGAGCCCCACGAGCTCGACGACCGGTGCGGGCACGGAGGGATCGACGCCGGCGGCGCCGCGAGGGCTCATCACCGCACCAGGATAGGTGGCACGGTGACCGACACCTCCCGCCGATCGGCGTGCGTTCCGATACCATGGTGTGGTACTTCGGTTGCCCGGTCGTCTCGATGCAGACCCTCCGCGCTCACCGCGCGATGTACTTTCGCGATCGGCTGCCGACCACCTCGGCGCTGCGTGCGACCCGCGGCAAGCCCTTCGGGCAGCATCGTGGTCCGTCGCGCCGACGACATGCGAAGGCACCAGTGACCACCACAGACATCACCCCGGACGGCGCCTCCGCCGCTCCCGTCGACGGCGACCAGCCCATCGGCGACCTCGACTACTCGAGCGCAGCGGCCATCCAGGCCCAGGACGTGAGCTTTGCGGACTTCGGCGTCCGCGAGGAGATCGTCCGGGCCCTCAGCGACTCCGGCATCACCCACCCCTTCCCCATCCAGGCGATGACGCTCCCGGTCGCCCTGCAGGGCCATGACATCATCGGCCAGGCCAAGACCGGTACGGGCAAGACGCTCGGCTTCGGCGTGCCGCTGCTGCACCGTGTCGTCGCGCCCGGCGAGCCCGGGTTCGACGAGCTGCCCGCCCCCGGCAAGCCGCAGGCGCTCGTCGTCGCCCCCACCCGCGAGCTGGCCTCGCAGGTGGCGCGCGACCTGGAGACCGCCTCGAAGCACCGCAGCGTCCGCATCGTGCAGATCTACGGCGGCCGCGCGTACGAGCCGCAGATCGAGACGCTGAACACCGGCGTCGAGGTCGTGGTGGGCACGCCGGGCCGCATGGTCGACCTGCTCAACCAGGGCCACCTCAACCTCACGCGCGCCGCGACCGTGGTGCTCGACGAGGCCGACGAGATGCTCGACCTCGGCTTCCTGCCCGACGTCGAGAAGATCCTGTCCCGCACCCCCGCCGTGCGCCACACCATGCTCTTCTCCGCCACCATGCCCGGACCGGTCGTCTCCATGGCCCGGCGCTACATGTCGCAGCCGACGCACATCCGCGCGGCGGACCCGGACGACGACGGCGCGACGGTGAAGAACACCCGTCAGGTCGTCTACCGGGCTCACGCCCTGGACAAGGTCGAGGTGCTGGCCCGCATCCTCCAGGCCGAGGGCCGCGGTCGCACGATCGTGTTCGCCCGCACCAAGCGCACCGCGGCCAAGGTCTCCGACGAGCTGCGCAGCCGCGGGTTCGCCGCCGGCGCCATCCACGGCGACCTCGGCCAGGGGGCGCGCGAGCAGGCGCTGCGCGCGCTGCGGCACGGCAACATCGACGTCCTCGTGGCCACCGACGTCGCCGCCCGTGGGATCGACGTCACGGACGTCACGCACGTGATCAACTACCAGTGCCCCGAGGACGAGCGCACCTACCTGCACCGCATCGGGCGTACCGGCCGTGCCGGCAACAAGGGCACCGCCATCACGTTCGTCGACTGGGACGACGTGCCCCGCTGGCAGATGATCGACCGCACCCTCGACCTCGGCTTCCCCGAGCCGGTCGAGACGTACTCGTCGTCGCCGCACCTGTTCTCCGACCTCGGGATCCCCGAGGGCACCAAGGGCCGGCTGCCGAAGAACGCCCAGAAGCTCGGCGGGCTCGACGCCGAGGAGCTCGAGGACCTCGGTGAGACCGGCAAGCGGACGGCCGGGCCCCGCGACGGCGGCCGCGGCCAGGGCGGCGAGCGCGGGCGCGGCGGTCGTGACGGCGGGCGCGGCGGTCGTGACCGTCGCGACAGCGGGCGCGGCGGTCGGCCCGACGGCGAGGCGCGCCGCTCCGGCGCCACCCGGCCCGACGGCGAGGCGCGCGCCGAGGAGTCCGCTCCCGCCGGTGAGGGACCCGGCGACGGCCAGCGCCGTCGTCGGCGGCGTCGGCGCACGCGGAGCGGCACGGGTGCGGGTGACGCCGCGCCGTCCGCTCCCGCAGAGAGCTGATCGCACCTCGCGTGTCGAACAGGAGCGTGGGCCCGTGCTCCAGATGGAGCGCGGGCCCACGCTCCTGTCCGACACCTCCTGGCTAGGGTGGGGCGCATGGAGCTGTCCTTCACCGCACCGCTGTGGCAGTGGCAGGCCCGTCAGGACGACTCCTGGTGGTTCGTCACGGTGCCGCCGGACGAGTCGGACCTGCTCGCGGACCTGCCCCTGCCACCGCGTGGTTTCGGGTCGATCCGGGTCCGGGTCACCGTCGGGACGACGACGTGGCACACCTCGGTCTTCCCGTCCAAGGAACAGGACGGCTACGTGCTGCCGATGAAGAAGGCGGTCCGCCGGGCCGAAGGTCTCGGCGGCGGTGACCCCGTCACGGTCACGCTGGCGACCTCGGTGTAGGTGCGGCGACCGGTCAGGTCCGGCGGATCAGGCCGTGCGCACGAACTCCACGATCGCGTCGGCGATCTGCTGCACCGCGATCGCCGCGAGCAGGATGCCGGCGATGCGCGTGATGAGGGTGACACCGGAGTCCTTGAGCACGCGGTGCAGGACGTCGGCGAAGCGCATCGCCAGGTAGAGGGACACGTGCACCAGCACGATCGCGACCGAGATGGCCACGATCGCCGGCACCCCGCCGTCGTCCGACCGCGCCTGCTGCACGAACACCATCGTCGCCACGATGGCCCCCGGGCCCGCCAGGAGCGGCGTCCCCAGGGGCACCAGCGCGACGTTCGCGCCGGGGGTCGCGGCCGTCGCCTCTCCGGAGTCGAACTTCCCGGTGAGGAGCTGCATGGCGACGATGAGCAGCAGCAGACCGCCCGAGGCCTGCAGGGCCGCCAACGAGATGCCCATGTACTGCAAGAGCTGTTGACCGAACAGCGCGAACGTCACGATGACGCCGAACGCCACCAGGACCGCCTGCAGTGCCGCCCGGCTGCGCTGCTTGGACCCCATGGTCGACGTCAGCGCGAGGAACACCGGGATGGTGCCGGGCGGGTCCATGATCACCCAGAGCGTGACGAAGGCCTGGGTGAAGAGCGTCAGGTCGATGATGTCGCTCACGGTCGCAGCACCTCCAGCCCTCCGCGTCGCTCGATCTCGGCCAGCACCTCCGGCTCGGTCGTGTTCTCGCCGATCCGGTTGAGCTTGCCGGCGCCGTGATAGTCGCTCGACCCGGTGATCAGCAGGTCCAGCTCGGCGGCCAGCTCGCGCAGCCGTGCACGGTCCGCCTCGTCGTGGTCACGATGGTCGACCTCGATCCCCGCCAGCCCGACCTCCGCCAGCTCGGCGATCGTCGCCTCGGTGACGACGCGACCGCGCTTGCCCGCTCGGGGGTGCGCCATCACCGGCACTCCGCCGGCCGCCAGGACCGCGCGCACGGCCTCGGCCGTGTCAGGGGCGTAGTGCGGCACGTAGTACGGGGTGCCGGGGTGCAGCATGGTGGCGAAGGCCTCGTCGCGGTGCCCGACGACGCCGGCCGCCACGAGCGCGTCCGCGATGTGCGGTCGCCCGACCGTGGCGTCACCGTGCGTGTGCGCCACGACGTCCTCCCACGTGAGCGGGAAGTCTGCGGCCAGCCGGTCGACCATCGTGCGCGCCCGCACGAGCCGGTCGTCGCGCGTGCGCGCCAGCTCGGCGACGAGCGCGGGGTGGGCCGGGTCGTGCAGGTAGGCGAGCAGGTGCACGCTGATGCCGCCGTCGGGCACCGCGACCCGTGTGGAGATCTCCGCACCCCGCACCAGCGCCACCCCCGTGCTCCCCACGCAGGCGGCGGCCTCGGCCCAGCCGCTCGTCGAGTCGTGGTCGGTCAGCGCGACCGTGGTCAGCCCGGCGGCCGAGGCGGCCTCCATGACCTGACGGGGGCTGTCCGTCCCGTCGGAGGCCCGCGAGTGCGTGTGGAGGTCGATCACGCGCCAAGTGTACGGACGGAGGCGATCACAACCTCTTCACCGGGCCCCCCGAGCCGGGCCGCGAGATCCATAGGACCGCGGGACACCATGGAGGTGATGGACCTGCCCACGACGCACCAGCACGCCACGTACCCGCCCACCGCGCACCCACCGACGCCGCGGACCGGCGTCGTCTTCGTGCACGGCATGCGCACGTCGTCGGCGATCTGGCGGGAACAGGTCGACCACGTACGTCGGGAGGGTCACGACGCGCTCGCCGTCGATCTGCCCGCGCACGGAACGCTGCGCGCCGAACGGTTCTCCATGCCCCGGGCGTTCGAGGTGCTCGACGAGGCGGCCGCCTCGTTCGCCCGAGGCGCTCCGGTCGCCGTGGTCGGGCTCTCGCTCGGCGGCTACGTCTCGCTGGCGTGGGCAGCGCAGCACCAGCGCGGCCGGGGTGCGGACGGCCCACGGCTCGCGGGCGTCGTCGCGGCCGGCTGCAGCACCGACCCGCGTGGCAAGCCACTGGCCCTGTTCCGGGACGCCGCGCGGCTGGCCGTGTCGGGCACGACGACGGCGCGGCATTCCCTCGCCCGGGGCTGGCGCCGCACCTGGTCCGCCGGCCGGAGCCCGGCGGGCGGGACCGACGTGCCCGCCCTGCGGGCGCCGTGGCCCTCGTCCTACCGTCCGGGGTGGGACGTCGTGACCGACGCGCTGACCGGTCTCGTCGGCCGGTCGTCGGTGGACGACGTGCGTGCCATCCGCGCGCCCGTCTGGCTCGTCAACGGCGCTCGCGACCGGATGCGCCTCGAGGAGTCCCGGCACCTGGCCGCGGCCGCGCACGGTGCCCTCGTGGTCGTCCCCCAGGCCGGGCACGACGTCAACTCCGACGCACCGGCCGCCTTCAACGGCACGCTGATCCGCGCCCTGGACGAGTTCGCCCGACGTGACCGCCGGGCGGCGCCGGCGGTGCTGCAGGTGGAGGATGAGTGCCATGAGCGACACCACCCCGGTCGACGAGACCACCGACGAGACGGTCGAGGACCGTGGGAGCAACCGTTCCCACCGCCCCGACTCGCAGGCGTTCAAGGACTTCATCACCTCGCAGTGGGGCCCGCGTCCCGAGCTCGGCATCACACCCGGTCGGGCGGTGCCGTTCACCGCCGGTCGCCGCGCACGGCTGTCCGCGCGCTTCGCGGGGGCCCGGCTCGTGCTCCCTGCCGGACCTCTCAAGCAGCGGTCCAACGACACCGACTACCGCTTCCGGCCGCACTCCGCGTTCGCCCATCTCACCGGCCTCGGGACCGACCAGGAGCCCGACGCCGTGCTGGTGCTGCACCCGGTCGCGGAGGGCGAGGGTGACCCCGGCGCGGACGGCACCGGTTCGAACCACCACGCCGTGCTGTACGTCCGCCCCCTGGCGCCCCGCGACACCGAGGAGTTCTACGCGGACTCCCGCTACGGCGAGTTCTGGGTCGGCGCACGCCCCAGCCTCGACGACGTCACGACGCTGACGGGCATCGAGGCACGGCACGTCGACGAGCTCCGCGAGGCGCTCGCCAAGGACGTGGGCGCCGACGGCGTGCAGGTGCTGGTCGTCACCGAGGCCGACGACGAGATCGCCGCGCTGGTCGAGGCGATCCGCACCGAGGCCGGGACGCAGGAGACGGCGTCGGACGAGTCCCTGGCCGAGGCGGCCTCCGAGCTGCGGCTGGTCAAGGACGAGCTCGAGATCGAGCTGATGCGGACCGCCGTCGACCGCACGATCGAAGGGTTCGAGGCCGTGGTCCGGGTCCTGCCCCGCGCGGTGGGGCACCGTCGCGGCGAGCGAGTCATCGAGACCACGTTCGACGCGCACGCCCGGCTCGAGGGCAACGCCGTGGGTTACGAGACGATCGCCGCCGCCGGCGAGCACGCCACCACGCTGCACTGGATCACCAACGACGGTGAGGTCCGCTCCGGCGAGATGGTGCTGCTCGACGGCGGGGTCGAGATCGACGAGCTCTACACCGCCGACGTGACCCGCACGCTCCCGGTCGACGGGGAGTACACCGACGTGCAGCGCAAGATCTACACCGCCGTGCTCGACGCCGCGGACGCCGCGTTCGCCGTCGCCCGGCCGGGGGCGCGGTTCCGTGACGTGCACGCCGCCGCGATGGAGGTCATCGCCGCCCGGCTCGAGGAGTGGGGCCTGCTGCCGGTGCCGGCCGCCGAGGCGCTGACCCCCGAGGGACAGCAGCACCGTCGGTGGATGGTCCACGGCACCTCCCACCACCTGGGGCTGGACGTGCACGACTGCGCGCAGGCCCGTCGCGAGATGTACCTCGACGGCGTGCTGGAACCCGGCATGGTCTTCACCATCGAGCCCGGTCTCTACTTCAAGGCCGACGACCTCGCCGTGCCCGAGGAGTACCGCGGCATCGGCGTGCGCATCGAGGACGACGTGCTGGTCACCGCCGACGGCAACGAGAACCTCTCCGCGGCGCTGCCCCGCCGCCCGGAGGACGTCGAGGCCTGGATGGCGCGACTGCGCGGCTGAGCCTCTTCCGGCGGGGCCGGGTGCCTCGTCAGTTCGGCACGACGCGGCCGGGTCGGTACTCAGGAGTACCGACCCGGCCGCGTCGTGCCGAACCGATCTGGTCGATCGGCTCAGATCACCGGCGGCGGGAGGAAGGGCACCACCCGGAGCTGTCGCCGCACCGGTGCCGGGAAGCGGCGGGCGATCCGCTGCAGCACCGTCTCCGTGCCGGGAGCCGGTCTGGCGTCACCGGCCATGACCCGCACCGGAAGCACCCCTGCCTCGTGCAGCGCGTCGGTCCGGCGCTTCTCCCGGAGCAGCTCCTCGCGTGCGTCGTGGCCACGGCGGACGCCGTCGTCGAGGTACTTCACCCGCCCGTCGAACTCGACGTAGACGCCGTGGTCGGGCCACCCCAGGTCGCAGTGGTAGGTACCCAGTCGTGTGACGACCGGCGCCTGCGTGAGCGGACGCGGCAGGGAGACCCGCAGGCAGAGGTAGCGCGTCCAGGTCTCCCACGGCGAGTCCGCACCTCCGTCCGCATGGTCCAGCACCCACCGCGCGCGGACCCGCCCGTTGCGGCGCAGGACCCCGTCGAGGATCGCCCTCGCCTCGTCCAGGTCGAGAGCAGGCTGGAGGCGGAGCGCGGAGTCCGCGATGACCAGCGCCTCCATCGGATGCATGGACAGGGCACAGTCGACGACCGTGCGGGCCAACGTGGTGACCGGAAGCCCCCGTTCCAGGGCCCGCTGGTCGTCCGGCACGGTCCCGCGGTGCCGCTTCACGTCCTTCGCCGCGCGACCCGACGCCCGATAGTCCTGGACGAGGTGCGTCTGGTCAGGGTGCTTCCACAGCGAGCAACCCCACCACAGCGCTGCGCTCTGGTGGCTGAACGTGTGCGGGGCACGCAGCTGCCGGTGCACCGCGCGCATCAGTACCTTCGCCCGACGCGAGCCGTACGCCGCACGACCGTCGTCGGTGTCGACACCGAGGTAGGCGCCCACCCGGAGCCGTGTCACCACACCATCCTGCAGTGCGCGGTGCAGCTGCTTGCGGTCGTGGTCGCGAGCGAGAACGAGGTCTCCCGGTCTGATCATGACCGTCAGGCTGGTGCGCCGTGCCCACGGCGGGCAACGAGCACCTGGCGTCCTGTGGACGGTGTCGGCCGGTGGACGACGTCTGATCACGTCGTGCCATGCCGTCAGGTCGGTACGCCGCGGCCGGGTCGGTACTCAGGAGTACCGACCCGGCCGCGGCGTACCGAACAGATCAGATGAAGCGGCGGCGAGCGCCCGACTAGCGGTCGCGGGGCGGCGCGTACGGGTCGTCCGGGTCCACGGTCGAGCTCGGTGCGGCCGTGGTGCCCGGCGGCTGCCGGTCGTCCCGGGCAGGGTCCTCGGGCAGCTCGGCACCGACCGGCGGCTGCGGGTGGGAGTCCCCTTCCCCGCCGGCCACGGAGGACGTCGAGGATCCGGCGTCGGACGTCTCGCCGGGGCGCATGGCGCCGTAGCGTGGCGCGCCGTCGGGCATCGTCCACCGCGGGTCCGGGGTGCTGGGCGCCGCGGGTGCGACCGGCCGTTCGGGTGTCCGCCGCTTGCCGAGACCGCTCGGTGAGCCGGCCAGCATGCGCCGCGCCTCCCCCGCCTGCTCGGTGGCGCACAGGATCGCGTACGTCGAGGCGACGATCTGCGACTGCGAGGTGAAGTCACGCCGACCACCGGTGAAGGCGTAGGACAGCACGGAGAACATCAGCCCGAAGCCGGCACCCAGCGCGAGCGCGACGATCAGCACCCCGGCCTCCCCGCCGGCGAAGAGCGTCAGCAGCAGACCGACGAAGAAGCCGAACCAGGCACCGGAGAGGGCGCCGGCGAGCGCCACCCGGCCGTAGGTGAGCCGGCCGGTGACGCGCTCGACCATCCGCAGGTCGGTGCCGACGATGGTGACGTGCTGGACGGCGAACTTCTCGTCCGAGAGGTAGTCGACCGCCTTCTGCGCCTCCAGGTAGGAGTCGTAGGCGGCGATCTCCTCGCCCTTCGGCAGGGTCGGCACGCGGGGCACGACGGACTGGCGGCTCAGGCTCATCCCGACAGTATCCCGCACGGGTCGGTGGCGGGGCTACCACGACACCTAGGATCGGACCATGGCTCCCTCCGCACCCGACCTCGAGGCACGCGTCCGGGACGCGTTGTCCGCCGTCGTCGACCCCGAGATCCGCCGCCCCCTGACCGAGCTGAACATGATCCGGTCGGTGACCGTGGGCGAGGCGCCCGTGACCGGCGACCGGACGGCGGGCGCGCACGTGACCGTGGGTGTGGACCTGACGATCGCCGGGTGCCCGATGAAGTCGACCCTGGTGCGTGACGTCACGGCCGCGACCGAGCATGTCGACGGCGTCGGGAGCGTCGACGTCGAGCTCGGCGTCATGACGCCCGAGCAGCGCAAGGCGTTGAGGTCGCAGCTTCGCGGTGGCGCCGGTGACCCCGTCATCCCGTTCGCGCAGCCCGGCTCGCTCACGAAGGTGTTCGCGGTCGCCTCCGGCAAGGGCGGAGTCGGCAAGTCCTCGGTCACGGCGAACCTGGCTGCCGCCATGGCCGCCGACGGCCTGAGCGTCGGCGTGCTCGACGCCGACATCTACGGCTTCTCCATCCCCAGGATGCTGGGGGTCGACCGCCAGCCCACCCGCGTGGACTCCATGCTGCTGCCGCCCGTCGCGCACGGGATCAAGGTCGTCTCGATCGGGATGTTCGTCCCGGCCGGGCAGCCCGTCGTCTGGCGCGGGCCGATGCTGCACCGCGCGCTCGAGCAGTTCCTCGCGGACGTGTTCTGGGGCGACCTGGACGTGCTGCTGCTGGACCTGCCGCCGGGCACCGGCGACATCGCCATCTCGGTCGCCCAGCTGCTGCCGGGCAGCGAGATCCTGGTGGTCACGACGCCGCAGGTGGCCGCCGCCGAGGTGGCCGAGCGCGCAGGCTCGGTGGCGACCCAGACGTCGCAGGGCGTGGTCGGCGTCGTGGAGAACATGTCCTGGCTGGTCCAGCCCGACGGCTCTCGCCTCGAGCTCTTCGGCGCGGGCGGTGGTGCCAGCGTCGCGAGCCGCCTCACCGAGACCGTCGGCAAGGACGTGCCGCTGCTCGGTCAGGTGCCGCTGGACGTGGCCGTGCGGGAAGGGGGCGACGACGGCACCCCGGTGGTGCTCGCCGCCCCTGACTCCCCGGGCGCCCAGGTGCTGCGCGACGTCGCCCGTCGGTTGGCGGGGCGCGAACGCGGGCTCGCCGGGCGGCAGCTCGGCGTCACTCCCGTCGGCTGAGCCGCAGGCCCAGCACCACAGGTCTCGCCCAGCGAGACGTCCCGTCCGAAGGTGTCAAAGCCGGACCGGTCGCGCTACCGTGAAGAGCACACGCCCGTCACCACCGCGCAACGGAAGGTGGGAAGCGTTGACGTCCGCGGTCAACGGCGACCGCGACGCGCGCCGGTCGTTCCCCGACGGGCGTGACCAGCAGGGAGGAACCCATGACAGACGTCGACGGCAGCAGCATGTCCGCGACCGAGGACCATACCGACGCCGAGTACGGGAACGCCCGAAAGATCAACCCCGTCGTCCTGATCGGGTCGGCGGTCGTCATCCTGGCGCTCGCCGTCTGGGCCATGGTCCGCCCGGGCGACGCAGAGAGCGCGATCTTCGTCCTCGTCGGGTGGATCTCGACCTGGTTCGGTTGGTGGTACTTCCTGCTGGCGGCGGCCATCCTCGTCTTCGTCCTCGTCGTCGGGATCAGCCGCGCGGGGCGTGTCAAGCTCGGCCCTGAGGAGTCCAAGCCGCAGTTCAACATCTTCACCTGGGCGGCGATGCTCTTCGCCGCGGGCATCGGCACGGACCTGATGTTCTTCTCCGTGGCCGAACCGGCCGCGCAGTACCTCGCACCGCCGGTCACCGAGGGCGGCACGACCGTCGCCGCTCGTGAGGCGATCGTGTGGACGTTGTTCCACTACGGCCTCATCGGCTGGGCCATGTACGCCCTGCTCGGCATGGCCCTCGCGTACTTCCACTACCGCCGAGGTCTGCCGCTCTCGCTGCGATCCGTGCTGCAGCCGCTCTTCGGGGACCGGGTGTGGGGCCGCGCAGGTCACGTCATCGACATCGCCGCCGTGATGGGCACCGTCTTCGGCCTCGCCGCGACGCTCGGCATCGGCGTCTCGATGCTCAGCCGCGGCCTCCACGAGCTCACCGGGGTCGACGACGGTCTCCTCGTCCAGATCTGCCTCATCGCCGTGGCCGTGATCATGTCGATCGTCTCGACGATCTCGGGTGTGGCGCGCGGTGTGCGGCGCTTGTCCGAGCTCCAGGCCGTCCTCGCCTTCGTGCTGCTCGCCTTCGTGCTGTTCACCGGCGACACCGCGTTCCTGCTCAACGGCCTGGTGATGAACGCCGGCGACTACATCGCCCAGCTGCCGGCACTCACGCTCGACACCATGGCGTTCGAGGCCCCGACCGAGTGGATGAACGCCTGGACGCTCTTCTTCTGGGCCTGGTGGGTCGCCTGGGCACCGTTCGTCGGGCTGTTCCTGGCCCGCATCTCCCGCGGGCGCACCATCCGCCAGTTCGTGCTCGGCACCATGACGATCCCCTTCTGCTTCGTCCTGGTGTGGGTGTCCGTCTTCGGCAACACGACCCTCCAGCTCGGCCGTGACGGCACCGAGGAGGGTGCGGCTTTCATCCAGACCGCGATGGACGACCCTGCCGGGGGCCTGTTCGGGCTGCTCCAGCAGTTCCCCGCCGCAGGCCTGATGATCGCCGTCGCGATCTTCGTCGGGTTGCTGTTCTTCGTCACCTCGGCCGACTCCGGCGCCCTGGTGCTCGCCAAGTTCTCGACGGACCCGCGTTCCCCGAAGGACGACGCCGTGCCCTGGCTCCGTGTCGTGTGGGCGGTGCTGATCGGCATGATCACCCTGGGCATGCTGGTCGCCGGCGGCCTGGGCACCCTGCAGGGCGCGACGATGATCATGGGGCTGCCGTTCTCGTTCGTCCTGCTGCTGGTCATGGTGTCCCTGTATCGCACGCTGCACGCCGAGGGGCAGAAGCTGGACTCGGCACAGAACGCTCTCCCCGCGACGCTCTCCGGTCGCACCCACGCCGAGAGCGGTGCGTGGCGCCACCGGCTGCACCGCCTCGTCTCCTACCCGGGGCACAAACCGATCGCGCGCTTCCTCGAGGAGGTCTGCTCACCGGCGCTCGACGAGGTCGCGGCCGAGCTGCGTGACCGGGGCGTCACCGCCCGCTGCGACCGGTCCGACGACGGGCCGCAGGGCCTGCCGATCCTGACCCTCGCCGTCGTCCACGACGACGACGAGCCGTTCCGCTACCGGCTCTGCCCGGTCGAGGCCGAGATGCCCTCCTTCGCCGCGAAGCCGCAGTCGGACGCCACCTACCTGCGGGTCGAGGTCTACCTCACCGAGGGCTCGCAGGGCTACGAGGTCACCGGGTGGACGAAGGAACAGCTGATCGGCGACGTGCTCGACCAGTTCGAGCGACACGTCGTGTTCAAGGAGTCCTCGGCCGCACCCGCGGTGTCCATCGACCACACCGACGTCTGACCGGAGGATCCCATGACAGACGACGTCACCACCCTGTACATCGACGGACGCTGGGAAGCCGCGGCCGACGGCGGCACCCGCGAGATCCGCTGCCCTGCCGACGGCACGCTCGTCGCCGCCGTCAGTGAGGCCGCTCCCGCGGACACCGAGCGTGCCATCGCAGCCGCCCGGCGTGCGTTCGACGCCGGGCCGTGGCGCGGCACGACCGCGCCCGAGCGCGGCGACCTCCTCCTGCGGGCCGCCGACCTGCTCGTCGAGCGCTCCGAGGAGTTCGCCCGCGCCGAGTCGCTCGACACGGGCAAGCGCCTCGTCGAGTCCCGCATCGACATGGACGACGTCACCGCCTGCCTGCGGTACTACGGCAAGCTCGCGGGCTCGGAGTCCGGCCGGATCGTCGACGCCGGCAGCCCGGACGTGCTCAGCCGGATCCAGCACGAGCCGGTGGGCGTGTGCGGGCTCATCACCCCGTGGAACTACCCGCTGCTGCAGACCGCATGGAAGGTGGCACCCTGCCTGGCAGCGGGTGACACCTTCGTGCTCAAGCCCTCCGAGCTGACGCCGCACACCGCGATCCTCCTCATGGACCTGCTGACCGACGCCGGGGTCCCCGCGGGCGTGGCCAACCTCGTGCTGGGCGCCGGCCCGACCGCCGGCGCACCGCTCTCCGAGCACCCGGACGTCGACCTGGTCTCCTTCACCGGTGGCCTCGTCACGGGCCGCGTCATCGCGGCGAACACGGCTGCCACGGTCAAGAAGGTGGCGCTCGAGCTCGGCGGCAAGAACCCGAACGTCGTCTTCGCCGACGCCGACTTCGACGCCGCCGTGGACAACGCGCTCAACGCGGCGTTCGTCCACTCCGGCCAGGTGTGCTCCGCCGGGGCACGCCTGATCGTCGAGGAGGACATCCACGACCGGTTCGTCGACGAGCTCGTGCGCCGCGCGGAGCAGATCCGGATGGGCGGCCCGTTCGACGACGCCGCGGAGACCGGCCCGCTCATCTCGGCCGCCCACCGCGACAAGGTCACCGCCTACGTCGAACAGGCCGTCGCCGACGGCGCCACTCTCCGCTGCGGCGGGACCTGGGGCGACGGCGAGCTCGAGAAGGGCTTCTACTTCCGGCCCACGGTGCTCGACGGCGTCGCCCGCGGTACGGCCGCCGTCGTCGACGAGGCGTTCGGTCCCGTCGTCACGGTGGAGACCTTCACGAGCGAGGACGAGGCCGTCGAGATCGCCAACGACACCGTGTACGGCCTGGCCGGCGCAGTGTGGACGCAGGACGCGGGGAAGGCGCAGCGGGTCGCGAACGCGCTGCGGCACGGCACCATCTGGATCAACGACTTCCACCCGTACCTGCCGCAGGCCGAGTGGGGCGGGTTCGGCCAGTCAGGCATCGGCCGCGAGCTCGGCCCCACGGGGCTCGGCGAGTACACCGAGCCCAAGCACGTCTACCAGAACCTGCGCCCGGCTGTCACGGGCTGGTTCCCCGACCACTCCGACGAGCACGAAGGAGCCGACCGGTGACCCCCACGACGACCGACACCTACGACTACCTCGTCATCGGCGGCGGCTCGGCCGGTGCGGCCGTCGCCGCCCGGCTCTCGGAGGACCCCGACGTCACCGTCGCCCTGCTGGAGGCGGGGCCGTCCGACGTCGGCGACGACGCCATCCTCCGCCTCGACCGCTGGATGGGGCTGCTCGAGTCCGGCTACGACTGGGACTACCTGATCGAGCCGCAGGAGAACGGCAACTCGTTCATGCGCCAGGCGCGTGCCCGCGTGCTCGGCGGCTGCTCGTCGCACAACTCGTGCATCGCGTTCCACGCCCCCGCCGAGGACCTCGACCAGTGGGCCGAGATGGGCGCGGCGGGCTGGCAGGACGCGGAGTCCCGGCCCTACTTCCGCAAGCTCGAGAACAACGACCAGCCGGGCGACCACCACGGCCACGACGGGCCCGTGCGCATCCGTCAGGTGCCGCCGTCGGACCCGTGCGGCGTCGCGCTCCTGGACGCCTGCGAGCAGGCCGGTATCCCGCGCGTGCAGTTCAACGACGGGGTCACCGTCGTCCAGGGCGCGAGCTTCTTCCAGATCAACGCCCGCGAGGACGGCGTGCGCTCGTCGTCGTCGGTCAGCTATCTGCACCCGGTGCTGGACCGGCCGAACCTGACGATCCTCACGGACCACCGGGTCAAGCGGGTCACCTTCGACGCCGACCGGCGGGCCACCGGTGTCGACTTCCTCGACCCCGACCTGATCCACACCCGCCACCTGGCCGCCCGGCGCGAGGTCGTGCTGTCCGCCGGTGCGATCGACACCCCCAAGCTGCTCATGCTCTCCGGCATCGGACCCGCGGAGCACCTGCGCGAGGTGGGCGTCGACGTGCTGGTCGACTCCCCCGGCGTCGGCGAGAACATGCAGGACCACCCCGAGGGCGTGATCTCGTGGGAGGCGCAGCAGCCGATGACCACCACGTCCACGCAGTGGTGGGAGATCGGGATCTTCACCCGCACGGCGGCCGCCGCGGAGCGGGGCGACGACCGCCCGGACCTGATGTTCCACTACGGGTCCGTCCCGTTCGACATGCACACCGCCCGCCAGGGCTACCCGACGGCGGAGAACGTGTTCTGCCTGACGCCGAACGTCACGCACGCCCGGTCGCGTGGCACCGTGCGACTGCGCTCGCGCGACTTCCGGGACAAGCCGAAGGTCGACCCGCGATACTTCTCCGACCCGCACGACATGCAGGTCATGGTCGAGGGCATCAAGCGCGCCCGCGAGATCGTCGCCCAGCCGGCGATGGCCGACTGGGCCGGTCGCGAGCTGTTCCCCGGCCCGGGCGTGCAGTCCGACGAGGAGATCGCGGCGTACGTGCGCGCGACGCACAACACCGTCTACCACCCGACCGGGTCGGTACGGATGGGCGCGCCGGACGACGACGCCTCGCCGCTCGACCCGCAGCTGCGGGTCAAGGGTGTCACGGGTCTGCGCGTCGCGGACGCCTCCGTCATGCCGGAGATCACGACGGTGAACCCGAACATCACCGTGATGATGATCGGCGAGCGCTGCGCGGACTTCCTCAAGGCCGGTCGGGCGGGCGCGCCCGCCTGACGGAACGGCTCCCGGGAGCGTGCACAGGTCGGCCATACTGGGCGCCATGACGTCTCCCCAGTGGCTCGATTCCTGGTCCGCCGACGACGGCGCCGCCCGCGTCCGCACCCTCTTCGCCGAGGTCTTCGCCGACGGCGAGCCCGACGGCGTCTGGTCGGCTCCGGGCCGGGTGAACCTCATCGGCGAGCACACGGACTACAACGCGGGTCTGGCCCTGCCGGTGGCGCTGCCGCACCGCACGTACGTGGCGCTGCGCTCCCGGGCCGACGACGTCGTGCGCCTCGCATCCGCCCAGGCGCCGGGTGAGACCTGGCAGACCCGGCTCGCCGACGTGGCCCCCGGCGAGACGCAGGGCTGGGGCGCCTATGTCGCCGGGGTCGCGTGGGCGTTGCGCGAGGCGGGTCACGAGATCGGCGGGTTCGACGCCGTCGTCGACTCGTGCGTCCCCTTCGGCGCGGGCCTGTCCTCGTCGGCGGCGCTGGAGTGCGCGGTCGCCGTCGCGCTCGACGCCGTGCACGGGCTGCGCCTGGCGGCCGACGACGCCGGGAGGGCGTCGCTCGTGACGGCCTGCGTCCGGGCGGAGAACGAGATCGCGGGCGCGCCCACGGGCGGCATGGACCAGGCGGCCTCCCTGCGCTGCTCGGCCGGGCACGCGCTGCTCCTCGACTGCCGTCCGGGGTTGTCGGCGCTGGAGTCCGCCGACCGCGTGCCGTTCGACCTCACCGCGGCGGGCCTGACGCTCCTGGTCGTGGACACCCGCGCCGAGCACGCGCTCGTGGACGGGCAGTACGCGCAGCGGCGGGCGGCCTGCGAGCGGGCCGCGGAGATCCTGGGTGTCGGTTCGCTGCGCGAGGTCGCACCGGACGAGCTCGACGTCGCGCTGGAGAAGCTGGCCGGGTCTCCCGGGGGCGACGTGCTGCAGCGCCGCGTCCGCCACGTGGTCACCGAGATCGCCCGCACGAGCGAGTTCGCGGAGCTGGTGCGCGCCGGGCGCATCACCGCGGTGGGCCCCCTGATGAACGCCTCGCACACGTCCCTGCGGGACGACTACGAGGTCTCGGCGCGCGAGCTCGACCTGGTCGTCGAGGCTGCCCTGGGCGCGGGCGCCCTCGGTGCCCGGATGACGGGCGGCGGGTTCGGCGGGTCCGCGATCGCCCTCGTGCGGGCCGACGACGTCGACGCCGTGACGACCGCGGTGCAGGCGGCGTTCGACGACGCCGGGCTCGTGGCGCCGGGCTTCCTGCTCGCACCGCCGTCGGACCCGGCCGCCTGACCGGTCGGTACCGGACCTCAGTCCACGGAGAACGGTGCCCCGGCGGCCGTCAGGTCCCGGGCGAGCACCGTCGCCAGCTCGTCAGCCCTGTCCGGTGGCACCCAGAACCGGTAGTTGTCCGCCGAGACGGAGTCGGGGAACCAGCGGGTCATGTGGTCGACCAGCAGGTACGCGCGCGGGCCCTCCCCCTCGTACTCGGCGGGGACCTGACCGATGACGGACGCCGTCACGGGGGTGGCGGCCTGCAGCGTCACGGTCGGGTGCGAGGCGGCAGGGGCACCAGATGACGATGCGGAGTGCCGGGAAGGCGTGCTGCCTGGTGATGCCCACGGTTCTCCTCGCGACGACTCGTCGCCGGCGCGGGGCCTAGCGGGTCAGCGGGTCACTCGGACAGGTGCTCGCCGTCGTCGTGCCGGCGGAGCTGTGTCAGCACGTCGTCGAAGAACGAGCGCACCTCTTCCCACCGGACGGTGGCGTTGGCCAGGTGCTCCTCGAGCCGGTCGATCTCGGCGTGCTGGGCGTCCTGCCGGCGCCGCTCGGCGAGCTCACGGCGGACCTCGGCCAGCTTGGCCTCTGCCTCGGCGACGATCCGCTCCAGCTCACGCTCGACGGCGGCGGCGTCCTCGGGCTTCTCGCTCGTCATGGGGTTTCCTCCCCATCCGTGCAGGCTCACAGGACGGTCGTGATGCCGATGAGCGCCAGCGGGATCCCGACGAACACGCCCAGCACCCAGGCCGCGGCCCACAGCTTGTTCGTGGCGGCGACGTTACCGAGCCACGTCGCGCCACGCAGCGGGAGCTGGCGCAGCAGCGGCATCCCGAAGACCACCAGGGCGGCGAAGATGTTGAACAGCAGGTGCACGTAGGCGGCCTGCAGCGCGAGCGTGCCCTCGACGCCGGTGAAGGCGAAGGCGGCGATCAGCGCGGTGATCGTGGTGCCGATGTTGGCACCGACCGTGAACGGGTAGATCTGCTTGAGCGAGAAGGTCCCGGACCCGGCCAGCGGGATCATGAGGCTCGTCGTGGTGGACGAGGACTGCACCATGACGGTCATCGCGGCACCGCTGGCGATGCCGGTGAGGGGACCGCGCCCCACGGAGGCGTGCAGGACCTCGGCCGCCCGGCCCACCATGAGGACCTTGAGGAGTCGGCCGAGCCAGTTGATGACGGCCAGGATGAGGCCGATCCCGAGGACGATCATGGCGACGCCGTGCCAGGCGCCCGGCAAGAACGAGGTCGACCACGCGAGCAGGTCGGCCAGGGGCTCCGTGAGGGTGTCCACGACGGTACCGAGGCCGGAGAAGATCGTGGCGACGAACCCGCCGTCAGATCCCGAGCTGGCGTCCGCGAGCCAGGCCGAGGACCGCTGCAGCACGCCGAAGGCGAGCTCCAGTGGCAGGAAGATCGCGACGGCGATGAGGTTGAAGAAGTCGTGCACCGTCGCGGCCGAGAAGGCCCGGCGGAAGCTCTCCTTGTCCCGCACCATCCCGAGGCTGACGAGCGTGTTCGTCAGCGTGGTGCCGATGTTGGCACCCATCAGCATGGGGATGGCGATGCTCATGGGCAGGCCACCGGCGACCAGGCCGACGGTGACCGACGTCGTCGTCGAGCTCGACTGCGTCGCCGCGGTGAACAGCACGCCGACCATGAGGGCGACGAACGGGTTCGCGGCGAAGGCGAAGAGCGACTCGGCGGTGCCACCGGTCGCCACCTTGAAGCCGGACCCGATGAGCTCGACGGCGGTGATGAGCACGTAGACACCGACGACGACGCCGAGCCAGTTCGCCGTCCGCAGCGGACGGCCCGACAGCCCCAGCCGCTCGAACGGGCTGACCAGCCGCTTCGTGCCCTCGGCGGGGGCGGTCGGTGCGGCGGAGGTCACGGACGCCTGTGGCAGGACGTCGGTCATGGAGTCTCCCGTCGAGGTGAGGTACCCGCCCTTCCGGCGGCCACTGCTCGTCATCACCCTCCGAGAGAACCAGTGCTGGATGACGCCACCACGGACCTCAGGTGAACAGAAGATGAACACGCACCGTTCGGTGCATCACACGTTCACCTCGACCTGGTCGCTCACCCGCCGAGCAGCGTGACGATCGAGTCCGGCCGGAACGGGTCGCCGGCGTAGACGCTGCCGGTCAGGCGGTCCTGGAGCCGCTGCTCCACCCGTTCGGAGGCCTCGTCGGGCAACGGATAGAAGTAGGTGCTCGGCAGCACCGTCGCCACCGCGTCCAGGTAGTGCTCGGCGAACCGCTCCACCTCCTCGTCCTCCGCCAGCGCGTCGGCCGAGACATAGATGAACAGCGGTCGTGCCAGCCCGTAGTCGCCGGACCGGGCGTTCTCCAGGGTCGGGGCGACGCCGTCGACGTCGATGTTCGTCATTTGGTCCCGATGGCCCTCGTCGGCAGCGAGATAGCTGCCGACCCCCATGAACGCCAGCGCGTCCGGGTCGCCGGCCACCCACGCTGCCAGCTGGTCCATGTCATCGGTACCACGCAGGTCGCTCCGCACCGCGCCGGTCTCGCCGACCACGCGGTGCGTGAACCAGTCGAAGGTGCCCGAGCCCGGCGGCCGGCCGTAGAACGAGATCTCCCGGTCGGGCCACTCCGGCCGGACGTCGGCCCACGTCCGCACCGACGTTCCCGGCGACCAGATGGCCTGCAGCTCGGCGGACGTCAGCCCGTCGACGAAGTCCGCGTCGACATGACGCACGACGCTCAGCGCGTCGAGGGCGACCGGCAGCTCGACGTACTCCACGCCGTGCTCGTCGCACAACGCCATGTAGTCGACGGGTTCGGCAGGCCCGGGGATCGCCTCGGAGGCGTTGTTGACGACGGTCTCGCCCCGGCAGAACCGCTCGAAGCCGTCGGTGGTCCCCTCGGCCGCGACGTCGACGTCGAACCGGCCGTCGCGCGCCACCGCCTGGGTGATGGGGGCGACCGTGCTCGACCCCGACACCAGCAACCCGGTACCGCCTGCGGTCGCCGTCGGACCGGTCCCGCAACCCGCGAGCAGGACGCCAGCCACCGCAGCGGCGGCCACCACGCCGGACATCCTGCGCTCACGCATCGTCGTGCTCCCGTCCCGCGGCCCGGAGCCCTCCGGGAGCCTCGTCCCCGGCCGGCGGGTTCCCGCGCCCACGGAGCTGGTGGAGCACGTCGTCGAAGAAGCCGCGCACCTCGCTCCAGCTCACCCTGGCCGTCGCCAGGTGCTCGTCCAACCGGTCGAGCTCCGCGTGCTGAGCCGACAGGTCCTCCCGGCGCGACAGCTCGAGCCGGAGCTCACCGATCCGCTGCTCGGCCTCGTCGAGGATCGCGGCCAGCTCGCGTTCGTGCTCCCGCAGGCCAGGGCTAGGGGCTTCCGTCATGGCGTACTCGTCTCCTCGAGCGGTCAGAGGACCGCGGTGACAAAGATCAGGGTCAGCGGGATCGCGACGAACACGCCGAGCACCCAGGCGGCCGCCCACAGCTTGTTGACGCTGGCTACCCGGCCGAGCCACTCGGCGCCCCGCACGGGCAGCACCCGCAGGAAGGGCAGTCCGAAGATGAGCAACGTGGCGTAGACGTTGAACATCATGTGCACGTACGCGGCCTGCAGCGCCGCCTCCGCCTCGACGCCGGTGAAGCCGAACGCCGCGATGAGCGCGGTGATCGTGGTGCCGATGTTGGCTCCGACGGTGAACGGGTAGATCTGCCTCAGGGAGAACACACCCGAGCCCGCCAGGGGGATCATGAGGCTCGTCGTCGTCGAGCTGGACTGCACCATGACCGTGACCACCGCGCCGCTGCCGATGCCCGTCACCGGCCCGCGCCCGATGGCGGTGTGCAGCACGGCGGCGGCCCTGCCGACCATGAGGACCTTCAGGAGCCTGCCGACGAGGTTGATCACCCACAGGATCAGCGAGATCCCCAGCACGATCATGACGATCCCCTGCCACAGGTCGGGCAGGGAGTCCGTGCTGTCCTTGACCAGGTCGGACAGCGGCTTCGTCACGGCGCCGACCACCGTGCCGATCCCGGTGAACACCGTGGCCACGACGCCGCCGTCGGTTCCCGACGACCACTCGGCCATCACCGCGGAGGTTCGCTGCAGGAGCCCGAAGGCCATCTCCAGGGGCAGGAAGATCAGCACCGCCAGGAGGTTGAAGAAGTCGTGCACGGTGGCGGCCGAGAAGGCACGGCGGAAGTTCTCCCGGTCCCGCGCCATGCCGAGGCTGACCAGCGTGTTCGTCAGCGTGGTCCCGATGTTGGCACCCATGAGCATCGGGATCGCGATCTGGATCGGCATGCCGCCGGCCACCAGGCCGACCGTCACCGACGTCGTCGTCGAGCTGGACTGCGTCAACGCGGTGAAGAGCACCCCGATCATCAGGGCGACGAACGGGTTGGACGCGAAGGCGAACACGCCGTCCGCGCTGTCGCCCGTCGCCGTCTTGAACCCCGAGCCGATGATGTTGACCGCGGTGATCAGCAAGTAGATCGATGCCGCGACGGAGACCCAGTTCGCGACGTCCAACGTCCGTCCACGCAGCCCGAGGCGTTCGAGCGGGCTGCGCAACGTGACACTTCGGGCCTGCTGACGGACGTCCGTCGGTTCAGGCTCCCGCTCCGGCGCCTTCGTCTCGCTCATCCTTGGCCTCCCGTGGTCGGCGGACGTGTGACGAGCTCGTCCAGGGAGATACCACCAGCGTCGGACGACACCTGGCCGACGCCGAGATGACCAGCAGCGGAACTCTGACCACGTCAGGTGCCCGGGGCCTCAGGGCGAAGGGCGCCTCACACCACGTCGTACGTGGCCACGACGGGCGCGTGGTCGCTCCAACGCTCCTCGTAGGACGGCGCCCGGTCGACCTCGACCTTGACCGCCCGGTCCGCGAGCGCCGCGTTCGCGAGCTGGTAGTCGATGCGCCACCCCCGGTCGTTGACGTACGCCTGACCGCGCCACGACCACCAGGTGTAGGGCCCGGGCCCGTCGCCGCCGTGCGCCCGGCCGAGGTCCGTCCACCCGGCGCCGAGCCAGCGGTCGACGTACGCGCGCTCCTCGGGCAGGAACCCCGCGCTCTTGCGGTTTCCCTTGAAGTTGGCGATGTCGACCTCGCGGTGGGCGATGTTGAGGTCGCCCGCCACCAGGGCCGGCAGGTCCGACGCCGCGAGCTCGACCATCCGGGCGCTCACCCGGTCCAGGTGGGCGTACTTGGAGACCATCGTGTGCTCCTGGCCCGGGTTGGTCGAGCCCGAGTGCAGGTAGGCCGAGACCACGGTGATCGTCCCGCCGTCGGGCAGGGCGAGGTCGACCTCGAGCCAGCGCCCGGAGTCGACGTCGGCCTCGGCACCGCCGTCGAGCGGCGGAAGCCCGCCGCGCACCGCGGCGACCGGCAGCCTCGAGGCGACCGCGACGCCCGCACGCCCCTTGAGCTCGGACGGCAGGTGCGCGACGTGCCACCCCTCGAGGTAGTCGCGCACCAGCGCGTCGGGGGCACGGACCTCCTGCAGCAGCAGGACGTCGGGTGAGCGGCGGGAGATCCAGTCGTGCATGCCGCGGCGGAAGGCGGCACGGATCCCGTTGACGTTGGCGGTGGCGATGGTCAGCACGCGGGCTATACGACCACATGCCACCGACACCTGTCAGTCGGACAGGTCACGTGCCTCCTCGTAGGGTGGCGTCGTGGGGACCGTGGACACCGTGACCTGGCAGGCCGTCGTCGCCGCCCTCGCCTCCACCCTGTTCTGGGGCACCTGGTGCGCGTGGTCGATGCGTCGCGACCGCCGTCGGCTGCGCAACGGCTTCCTGCTGGTGGCGCTCGGCTACAGCCTGGTCGGTCTGGTGAACCGGACCGTCGCCCTGCTGCCCGACGGAACCGAGGTCCTCGAGTGGTTCTCCCTCGCCCTCCTGGTGGTCGTCGCCCTCACCGCGCTCGTGCTGCCGTTCTTCCTCGTCGCGAACGGCCTGACGATGATCCGCTCCGAGCGCCGGTCGCTGGGCAACCTGCTGTCGCTGCTGGCCGGCGCGGCGCTGCTGACCGCGCCGGGGGTCGTCGTCGGACTCGTCCTGCTCGACCAGCCCCTGGCCTCCGCACTGGCCACCGCCGTGGCACTCGGCGGGGCATGGCTGGCGTACTACTTCCTCGGGTTCGTCGTGCAGACGTGGCAGTACCGGCGGTACGCACGCCGCGTGGACGCCCGCGCCGTCGTCGTGCTCGGGTCCCGGGTGGTCTCCGGCAAGGTCCCGCCCCTGCTGGCCGCTCGACTGCGGACCGCCGTCGAGGCCGCCCGACGTCTCGGCGACGACGTCCCGGCGTGGCTGGTGGCCTCCGGCGGTCAGGGCGCGGACGAGACCGTGCCCGAGGGACGAGCGATGGCCACCTGGCTGACCGACCACGGCATCCCGGCCGACCGGGTCCTCGTCGAGGACCGCGCGCGCACCACGCAGGAGAACCTGGTGTTCTCGGCGACGCTCCTGCGGGAGCGTGGCATCGAGCCGCCCTACCTGGTGGCGACCAACAGCTACCACGCGCCCCGGGCCGCGCTGGAGGCGCTGGACCTCGGCATCGAGGCGCACGCGATCGGTGCCCCGACCGCGCCGTACTACTTCCCGAGCGCCTACCTGCGCGAGTTCGTCGCGGTCCTGCGCGCCCGACGACGCGTGCACGTCGTCGTCGGCGTCGGGATACTCCTGGCCGCGGCCCTCGTCGCCTATGCCGGCTGGTCGGCGTAGGCCGCCTCCAGGGTCGGCACGTCGATCTTGGACATCTGCAGCATCGCCTGCATCGCCCGCTGGTTCGCCGCGGTGGTGTAGTCACCGCAGAGCTCCTCGAGCTGCTTCGGGATCACCTGCCAGCTCACACCGAAGCGGTCGGTGCACCATCCGCACTGCCCGGGCCGGCCGCCACCGGAGATGAGCAGGTCCCAGTAGTGGTCCACCTCGTCCTGGCCGTCGCACAGCAGGTAGAAGCTGAAGGCCTCGTCCAGGCGCAGGTGCGGACCGGCGTTCAGGCCGACGACCTCGAGACCGCAGACCGTGAACTCGACGATGAACGGCTCGCCCGGTTCCGCGCCCGGGATCCCGTCGGACGCCGTGAGCACGTGCCGGACCCTGGAGTCGGGGACGTGCTCGGCATAGAAGGCCGCGGCCTCGTGGGCGTTGTTGTCGGCGAACCACAGGTGCGGTCGAACGGTGACCATGGCGTTCCCTCCTTCGCCCCGCGGGTCGGGGCCTCAGGAGGTACGACGGTGCCGGGCGGCCGGACTCATCGCCGCTCAGCTCGCCGCGAGGCGCCGCTTCTCGGCCGCGACGTCGTAGGCGGCGGCCGGCCACCGCGGATCGATGGACTCCAGGGCGTCCAGCAGCAGCGCCTGCACGGCGAGGCGGGCGTACCACTTCGCGTTCGCGGGCACCACGTGCCACGGGGCGAGGTCGGTCGACGTGCGCTCCAGCACCGTCTGGAAGGCGTCCATGTAGCGCGGCCACAGCAGACGCTCGTCGACGTCGCCCGGGTTGTACTTCCAGTGCTTGTCCGGCCGGTCCAGGCGCTCCATGAGACGCGACTTCTGCTCCGCCGACGAGATGTGGAGCATGACCTTGACGACCTTGGTCCCCGACGCCGCCAGCCGCTCCTCGAAGTCGTTGATCGCCCCGAAGCGACGCTCGATCTCCTCCGGTGGCGCGAGCTCGCGGACGGCACCGATGAGGACGTCCTCGTAGTGCGAGCGGTCGAAGACGCCGATGAAGCCCGGTTCGGGCAGCTCTCTCTCGACCCGCCACAGAAAGTCGTGCTGCAGCTCCTCGGCCGTCGGCTTCTTGAACGCCTTGAGCCGGATGCCCTGCGGGTCGGTGGCCCCGATGACATGTCGGACGATCCCGCCCTTGCCCGCGGAGTCCATCGCCTGCAGCACGAGCAGCACGGCCGGCGTCGACGGGTCCACCCGGCTCTGGGCGTAGAGCCGCTCCTGCAGGGCGGCGAGCTCGTCGGCGCCGGCGCGCAGGTCGGCCCGGCCATGCTTCTTGCGCCCGTCGTAGCCGGGCGTGGCGTCCGGGTCGACGTCCGCGAGACGGAACCCCTCCCCGACACGGAGCAGCTCACGAGGGTCGGTGGTCCAGCCGTGCTGGCTCGTCGCAGTCATCGAGCCATCCTGGCAGAGGAGTCCCGACCGCGGTCAGCCGGCCGCCCGCTCCGCGGACTCGACGACGTTCGCCAGCAGCATCGCCCGGGTCATGGGGCCGACGCCGCCCGGGTTGGGCGAGTACCAGCCGGCCGCCTCCCGGGCCTCGGGCGCGATGTCGCCGACCACCCGCGACTTGCCGGTCTCCGGGTCGGTGCGACGCGAGACGCCCACGTCGACGAGCACCGCTCCGGGCTTGACCATGTCCGCGGTGACGAGGCCCTCGACCCCGGCAGCCGCGATCACGACGTCTGCGCGGCGGATCAGCGAGGGGAGGTCACGGGTCCCGGTGTGCGTGAGCGTCACCGTGGCGTTGACCGCCTTGCGGGTGAGCAGCAACCCGATGGGCCGACCCACGGTCACGCCGCGGCCCAGCACCACGACCTCCTTGCCGGCCCAGTCGACCCCGTGGCGCTCGACGAGCTCGACGATGCCGCGCGGCGTGCACGGCAGCGGGGAGTCGATCTCCTCGCCGACCCGCAGCACGAGCCTGCCGAGGTTGGTCGGGTGCAGGCCGTCGGCGTCCTTGGCCGGGTCGACGAGCTCCAGCACGCGGTTGGTGTCGATCCCTGCCGGCAGCGGCAGCTGCACGATGTACCCGGTGCAGGTCGGGTCGTCGTTGAGCCGCCGCACGGCCGCCTCGATGTCCTCCTGCGTGGCGTCGGCCGGCAGGTCCTCGCGGATGGACTCGATGCCCACCTCCGCGCAGTCGCGGTGCTTGCCGGCCACGTACCACTGCGAACCCGGGTCCTCACCGACCAGCAGCGTGCCGAGCCCGGGCACCACGCCCTTCTCCCGCAGGGTGGCCACCCGCCCGCGCAGGTCGTCCTTGATCGCGGCGGCAGTCGCCTTGCCGTCCAGCTTCTGTGCGCTCATCGCCGTCTCCCTCTGAACACGTCGTCTCGATCGTCGTCGAACATGCCTTCGTGACCGTCGACCATGCGATGGCGGCCCGTCAGAGTCCAAGGACGGGCCGCCATCGCATGGTCGGCCGGAAGGGTCAGAGACCCGGGTAGAGCGGGAAGTCCGCCGTCAGCTTCGCGACCCGGGCCTTGAGCGCCTCGACGTCGGCCGACGAGCCGTCCTTGAGCGCCGTCGCGATGATGTCCGCGACCTCGGTGAACTCCGCGTCGCCGAACCCGCGGGTGGCCAGCGCCGGGGTACCGATGCGCAGACCCGAGGTGACGCGCGGCGGGCGCGGGTCGAAGGGCACGGCGTTGCGGTTGACGGTGATCCCGGCGTCGTGCAGGAGGTCCTCGGCCTGCTGGCCGTCCATCGCGGAGTGGCGCAGGTCGACGAGAACCAGGTGCACGTCGGTGCCACCGGTGAGCACCGAGACACCGGTGTCGGCGACGTCGGCCTGCAGCAGCCGCTCGGCGATGATCTGCGCGCCGCGCACGGTGCGCTGCTGGCGCTCGGCGAAGGCCTCCGACGCCGCCACCTTGAACGCCACGGCCTTGCCGGCGATGACGTGCATGAGCGGGCCGCCCTGCTGACCGGGGAAGACGGCGGAGTTCAGCTTCTTCGCGTACTCCTCCTTGGCCAGGATGAAGCCGGAGCGCGGGCCGCCGATCGTCTTGTGCACCGTGGAGGAGACGACGTCGGCGTGCGGCACCGGGGAGGGGTGCAGCCCGGCGGCCACCAGACCCGCGAAGTGTGCCATGTCCACCCACAGCTTGGCACCGACCTCGTCGGCGACCTCGCGGAACGCGGCGAAGTCGAGGTGGCGGGGGTAGGCGGACCAGCCGGCGATGATGACGTCCGGTCGGTGCTCCAGGGCCCGCTTGCGCACCTCGTCCATCTCGATGCGGTGCGTCGTCGGGTCCACCCCGTACGCGCCGACGTCGTACAGCTTGCCGGAGAAGTTGATCTTCATCCCGTGCGTGAGGTGACCGCCGTGGGCGAGCTCCAGGCCGAGGATCTTGTCCCCGGCGTTGATCAGGCCGTGCAGCACGGCGGCGTTGGCCTGCGCGCCGGAGTGCGGCTGGACGTTGGCGTACTCGGCGCCGAAGAGCTCCTTGGCGCGCGAGATCGCGAGGTTCTCGGCGATGTCCACCTGCTCGCAGCCACCGTAGTACCGACGGCCGGGGTAGCCCTCGGCGTACTTGTTGGTCAGCACCGAACCCTGCGCCTGCAGGACGGCGCGCGGCACGAAGTTCTCCGACGCGATCATCTCGAGGGTGTCGCGCTGGCGGGCCAGCTCCCCGTCGAGGACCGCGGCGATCTCCGGGTCCACCTCGGACAGGGGGGCGTTGAACGTGGGGTCGGGCGTGCTCATGGCGGCGTCTCCTGCTGTGTCGGACGGACTCGTGTCTCGGTGAACGACCGGGCCCAGGCGACCGACCCGTCGTCAGCACAGCGCGTCGCTCCCCGGTGGTGATCCACCTGTACGCCAGTCGCGACGTGGCGATACTACCAAGGCTCACGGCACGGCGACCGGCCACCCGTCCACCCAGTCGAGCTCGGTGATCGCGAGCCGGAACATGCCGCCCGCGTCGCCGTCGTAGTAGTGGTAGGCCAGGTGACCCTGGTCGAGCGACTGCCCGCCGGGGCCGATCATCGACCCGTCGGTCCCCAGCACCCGTGTCCCGCCGCCGCGGGCCATGTCCTTGCCGTCGGCGTCGAGGAAGGGGCCGGTGACGCTCGGGGAGCGGCCCACGTGGATCGAGTAGGTCGAGTCGGTGCCGGAGCAGCACTTGCCCCACGAGACGAACAGGTAGAAGTACCCGTCGCGCTCGACCACGAACGGTGCCTCGATCTGGTTCTCGGGCACCCCGGAGCGGGTGGCGACCACGACCGGTTCGGCGCCCTGCGCCGGCATCCCGGACGGCCACTCGAGCGGGACGACCTGGATCCCGCCCCAGAACGACCCGAAGAACATCCACGGATCGCCGTCGGCGTCCTCCACGATGCCCGGGTCGATGGCGTTGTAGTTCGTCTCGCCCGCCTGCGAGCGCCACACCGGCCCCTGGTGCGTCCAGCCGTAGTCCGGGTCGGCGGGGTCGAGGGTCGGCGAGGTGGCCAGCCCGATCGCGGACGTGTTCGACCCGAACGTCGACGCCGAGTAGTAGAGGTACCAGGTGCCGTCGTGCTCGAACAGCTCGGGCGCCCAGTAGTGCTCGACGCCGTCGATCGAGTCGCGCACCCACTGCGGGTCCTCGCTCGCCTCCCAGGCCGGGCCGACCCGCTCCCAGGTGGCGCCGTCGTCGTCGGAGCGGTGCACCATGGGCGCGCCGAGACCGCGGCCCGGGTCACCGGTCGAGTAGACGAACCAGGGCTCGCCCTCCTGGCCGACCACCAGCGCCGGGTCGTGGGTGGCCAGGTCACCGGTGAGCTCCAGCTCGCGCGGCCCGGAGCCCGGGCGGAGCACGAGGATCGCGACGACGGCGGCGACCGCCAGGAGGCCGACACCGGCGAGCAGCAGGACCAGCGCACGACGGCGGCGCGGCGGGCGGGCACCGGTGGGTCCGGAGGGGGTGTCCTGCTCGGCAGGCCGGGTGGTCGGGTCGCTGTCCCGGGAGCCTGGGCCCGCGGACGGGCGGGCGGCGTCGTCGCTCACCATGGTGTGTCCCCTCGATCGTCGATACATCGTTGTAGACGAATGATCGTGCCTCCTGGGCCACGGGAGGGTCAAGCGACTTCTTCATCGTTGTATACCTGTGACCGTGGCCACTTGACCACGCCGGGCCGGGCGTGCGACCGTTGCTCCCGTCGGTGGCTCTCCATCGATGTAAAGCGGACCGGCTCCTATCGTCAGCACCGGGCCGCCGCTCAAGGCTCAACGAGAGGACCCGTGATGAAGAAGTCACGCCTGACCGCCGGCGTCGTCGCCGGGCTCGTCGTCGCCGGCACTGCCGCGTGCAGCACCGGTGGTGGCGGATCGTCCGACGGCCTCACCTTCATGTTCCGAGGCGGTGACGACGAGAAGGCCGCCTACCAGGCAGCCATCGACCGCTTCACCGAGGACACCGGGGTCGACGTCGAGGTCGTCGTCTCCGACCCCGACAACTACGCGACACAGCTCCAGGCGTCGATCGCCGGGAACCAGGTGCCGGACGTGTTCTACATCGAGCAGGCCAACCTGCAGGCGTACGTCAACGAGGGCATCCTCCTGGACATCACGGACGCCGTGGACGAGCTCGGCGTCGACCTCGACAACATCTGGGACTACGGCGTCGACTCCTACCGCTACGACGGGACCCTCCAGGGCACTCCGGAGGGCCGGCTGTACGGCCTGCCCAAGGACATCGGCCCGTTCGCCTTCGGCTACAACGCCACCATGCTCGAGGAGGCCGGCGTCGAGCGCCCCGACCCGGACGTCCCCCTGGCCTGGGACGACTGGCTCGAGATCCTGAAGGAGGTCACCGTCGACACCGACGGCGACGGCGAGGTCGACCAGTGGGGCACCGGGCTCAACGTCCAGTGGAACCTGCAGTCGTTCGTGTGGAGCAACGGCGGCGACTGGACGAACGAGGACCGCACCGAGGTCACCGTCGACACCCCGGAGTTCGCCGAGGCGCTGCAGTACTTCACCGACCTGACCACGGTCCACGGGGTCACCCCGAACCCCGAGCAGGCGCAGACGCTCGACACCTACCAGCGCTTCATGGCTGGTGAGATCGCGTTCTTCCCCGTGGGGCCGTGGGACATGAGCGTCTACAACGAGCTGGACTTCGAGTACGACCTCATGCCCTGGCCCGTCGGCTCCACCGGTGAGACCGCCGCCTGGGTCGGCTCCCTCGGCATCGGCGTCTCCGCGACGTCCGACATGCCGGACGAGGCCGTCCAGCTGGTCACGTACCTCTCCACGGACGAGGCCGCCCAGGAGACGCTCATCGACGCCAACATCCAGATCCCGAACCGGATCGACACGGCCCAGGAGTGGGCCGCCGAGCCCGACGCACAGCCGGCCAACCGCCAGGAGTTCCTCGACATCGCCGAGGACTACGGACGTGCCATGCCGGCCGCCTTCACCTACGGTGCCGCCTGGTACGACGAGCTCTGGGTGGACATCCAGCCGGTCGTCGACGGGGTCCGTCCCGCCGACGAGTACCTCGCCGAGGTCCAGCCCCGCATGCAGGCTCTCCTCGACCAGTCCAACGAGGACGCTGCCCGCGCTGCGGAGCAGAACGCGCAGAACGACTGACACCACCTCCGGGTGCGGCCGCCGGTCCGGCGGCCGCACCCGGTCCGTACGACTTGGACGAAGGAGTCTGCGATGACCTCCACCGCTACCCCGGCCACGACCGGGCTGGCCACCGCGGCGCGCATGAAGGGCGCCCGACGCAAGAAGGCCCCGCTCGGCGAAGGGTCGTCGCGGCTGCACCGCTCCGAGCAGAAGTGGGCGCTCGCCTTCGTGGCGCTGCCCGTGCTCGGATACCTGCTCTTCATCCTGTACCCCGTGCTGTTCGCCCTGTACGCCTCGTTCACCCGGTGGAACGGGCTGGGCGCGATGGAGTTCATCGGGCTGCAGAACTATGTCACCCTGCTGGGCGACGAGCGCTTCCACCAGTCGATGTGGAACACGATCTTCTACCTGCTCGGCATCCCGATCGGTCTGGCGCTCGCCCTGGCGCTCGCCCTGGCGATGAACCGCCGGCTCGTGGGCCTGACCGTCTTCCGGACCATCTACTACGTCCCCGTCATCTGCTCCATCGCCGCCATCGCGATCCTGTGGCAGTGGGCCTACAACGGTGACTTCGGGCTGGTCAACCAGTTCCTCGCCATGATCGGCATCGACGGGCCCAACTGGCTCTCCGACGCGACGTGGTCGAAGCCCGCCATCGTGGTCATGATGGTGTGGAAGGGCCTGGGCTACTCGATGCTGCTGTACCTCGCCGCCATCCAGGCCGTGCCCCGGTCCCTCCTCGAGGCCGCCGAGCTCGACGGTGCGGGTGCCTGGCAGCGGTTCCGCGCGATCACCCTGCCGATGGTGCGCCCCGTGACCTTCTTCCTCGTGGTCACCCAGATCATCGCGAGCGCGCAGATCTTCGCCGAGATCCAGATCATGACCCCCGGCGGCGGACCCGAGTACTCGACGGCGTCGGCGGTGTTCCACATCTGGCGCCAGGCGTTCCAGTACCAGCAGATGGGGTACGCGACCTCGATGGCGATCGTCCTGGGGATCCTGATCTTCATCATCACGCTCATCCAGTTCCGGCTGAACAAGCGCAACAGCTTCGTTCTCGACTGAGGCCAGGGAGACAACTCATGAGCTCGACCACCACCATGGACCTCAGCCGCACGGCACGCACCCGGATCACCGACACCGTCGTGTGGATCGTCCTGGCGTCCGGCGCGATCTTCATGCTCGCCCCGCTGCTGTGGATGCTGTCCACGTCCCTGAAGACCCAGCTCGAGGTCTTCGCCCTGCCGCCGGTGTGGATCCCGGAGGTCCCCCAGTGGGACACCTACGTGCGGATGTGGGAGAACTCCTACATCCTGTCCGGTTTCGCCAACTCCGCGATCGTGACGTTCTCCGTCACCATCCTCGGCACGCTGACCTGCTCCCTGGCGGCGTTCTCGATCGCCAAGATGCGCCTGCCGTACCGCAACGCGATCTTCATCGGTCTGCTGACCGGCATCATGATCCCGTTCCCGACCCTCATGATCCCGCAGTTCGTCATCTTCGCGCGGATCGGCTGGGTCGACACCCTGCTGCCGCTGATCGTGCCGGCCGTGTTCGGCAACATCATCGTCATCTTCTTCCTGCGGCAGTACCTCGAGAGCGTGCCGAACTCGCTCATCGAGGCGGCCAAGATCGACGGCGCGTCGTTCTGGCAGATCTTCTGGCGGATGATCTTCCCGATCATCCGGCCCGCCGTCGCCGCACAGTTCATCCTGTGGTTCATGGCGGTGTGGAACGACTACCTCGCCCCGATCCTGTACCTGCGCACCCCCGAGCGGCAGACCCTGCAGGTGGTCATCGCCAACATGAACGTGCAGTACGCCACCCAGCGCGACTACCCCCTCATCATGGGCGCCTCCGTCGTCGCGCTGCTGCCCATCGTCGTCGTCTTCCTGATCTTCCAGCGGCAGATCATCGAGTCGATCGCGCTCACCGGGTCCAAGGGCTGACATGGCCGAGCTCCGTACGCCCCCCGTCGGGCTGACCGACGGGGGGCCGGTCGCACCCGTGCCCGAGACCGCCTCCTGGGCAGGACGGCACGTCCACGACCCCACCGTCGTCCGCGACGACGACGGCACCTACTGGTGCTTCTCGACCGACGCCCGCTCCGACGGGCCGGTCCGTGCCGGTGTGCAGGTGCGACGCTCGCACGACCTCGTCGACTGGACGTTCCACGGCTGGGCCCTCGACGGCGTCCCGGCCGCGGCCGCCGACTGGGCCGGCGCCCAGGGCCTCTGGGCCCCCGACGTCGTCCGCGCCCCGGGCGGCGACGGCTGGCGCATGTACTACTCCGCCTCGTCGTTCGGCTCCCGCCGCTCGGCGATCGGCCTCGCCGTCGCACCGCACCCTGCCGGTCCGTGGCGGGACGGCGGGCTCGTCGTGTCCTCCGAGCACCACGACCCGCCGGCCGGCGTCGGGCACCCCAACGCGATCGACGCCAACGTCGTCGACGACGGCTCGAGGCAGTGGTTGGTCTACGGCTCGTTCTTCGGCGGGATCCACGTGCTGCCGCTCGACCCGGTGTCCGGGCACGTGGCAGAGTCCGCCGCGCGCTCCGCGGAGCCCGGCGGGCTCACCGAGCACCCTGGCGTCCTCGTGGCACGGCGCGCACCCCATGTCGACAACGGCGCCGTCGAGGGTGCCTTCGTCCTGCCACGACCGGACGGCGGCTGGGCGCTGCTGGTGTCCTACGACTCGCTCGCCGCCAGCTATCACGTGCGCGCCGCCGTCGGCGACGCCGTGACGGGTCCGTTCCGCGACCGGCTCGGGAACCTCATGACCGACCTCGAGGCCGCTCCCTGGACGGTGGGCGTCCCGGTGCTCAGCGGACACCGCCTCGGGGACGGGCCGGGGATCCTCGCCCCCGGCCACGGCTCCGTGCTCACCGAGACGCTGCCCGACGGCGGCACCCGGCAGACCTTCGTGCACCACGTGCGCGACGCCGACGCGCCCACCGAGCACCGGCTGCAGCTGCGACGCCTGGTCTGGACGCACGACGGGTGGCCGTTGGTCAGCCCGCAGCCCTGGGCGGGTGCCTCCCGGGAGTGCGACGACGCGTCCACGTGGCCCACGGATCCCGCGGTGCTCGAAGGGACCTGGGAGGTGCTCGAGCCCGGCGCCGACCCGACGCGGGTCCAGGAGGGCGTGGTGCGCGAGCTCGACGCGCGCCACGACGTGGCTTCCCTCGGGGCCGGGCGCTTCGTCTGGCGGGGGGACGACGACGCACGGTTCTCCGCCGTCGTGCATCCTGGGTGGGACGCCGTGCGCGACCGGCCCGCCCTGGTCCTGACCGCGCTCGGCGAGAGCTCCCGGGTGGTACTCGCCACCCGGCTCGGCGAAGGAGGCTCGTGACGCACGACCCACGACGCAGCGGGACCCGTGCGACCGTGAACGAACGGGTCGCAGACGCCGAGGTGCCCGGATGGACCGGCGGCGTCATGTTCGTGCTGCGCTGGGTGACGCTGCTGATCGAGATCAACGTCATGGTCGTGCTGGGGACGCTTGCCGGCGGGGTCGTGCTCGGCGTCGGGCCGGCGCTGCGCGCGGGCAGCGCCGCCGTGGAGCGGATGACCGACGAGCCGACCCCGTGGCGCACGTTCTGGCGGACCTGGCGCGCGGGCTTCTGGCGCACCAACGCGCGGTTCGCGCCGTTCTGGGTCCTGGCGACGCTCCTGTGGTTCGACGGGGTGGCGGTCACCCTGCTGGAGGGCCCCGCACGGTCGGTGCTGCTCGGTGGTCTCGTGGTGATCCTGGCCTGGTCGTCCGTGATGCTGGCCTACTGGCCGAGGGTGCTGCTGCGCTACGACCGACCGGTCCGGCCGACGTGGCGGTTCGTCCTGCTGGCACCGCTGCTCGGTCCTGCGACCAGCCTCGCCGTGCTCGTCGTGCTGCTCGTGGTGTGGATCGCCTGGACCTTCATGCCCCTCGCAGCGGTCCTGGTCGGGGTCTCGTTCGCGCTGTGGGCCACCGGTCGGCTCGTGAACGACCGGCTGGACCGCCTCGACGACGACCTGCCGGGCTGAGGCGCGGTGCGTGAGGCCGCCTGCCGGCCTCACGCACCGCCCCCGCCCGCACCCTGGTCTACCGCCAGCTGTCGTCCAGCGTCAGCGTCCCGTCGTCGCCGACCGTGGCGCGACGGTCGTCGCCGCTCTCCCAGACGACTCCCCCGGCGCCGTCGATCTTGACGTACTTGTAGGAGAACGAGGTCCCCGCGGGCAGCTCGAGCGAGGCCCGCCAGACCGGGTAGGTCTCCGCCGACAGCAGGATGCCGCCCGAGGGCGCCCACGACCCCAGCGCCGGGATGCTGCCCACCAGGTAGACGTCCTGGCCCCAGGCGGTCGTGGCCTCGACCGCGACCGAGGTGCCGCCCTGCACGTCCCCCGAGCCGGAGTCCGCACACGGGTTGCCCGGAACCACGGCACCAGCGGCGACCGCCACGTGCGGGCCGGACAACGCGTAGTCCTGGCCACCGTTGCTGTCCCAGGTGCCGGCACCGTCGTTGAACGCCGCGGTGAGGTCCGAGGCCCCGCCGAGGTCGACCTGGCGCGCTACCCAGCCCGTGCAGGCCGCGTCCATGTCCACACCGGGCACCTCGGTCCACGCCCCGGTGCCGACCCGGTAGTGGATCTTGTGCGCGTCCCACCCCGCGTCGGTCGAGTAGTAGACGGTCGTCACGTCGTCGCCGGGCTCGACGGGCTCCTCAGGGTCGGTGGGGTCGGTGGGGTCGGCGGGCTCGCCGGGCAGCAGCGCCAGCGCGCCGTAGGACGGCACGGTCGCGGTGAAGGTGCCCGCGGCCGAGACGTCGTACGTCTGCGAGCAGTCCGTCGAGGCGACGACGTCGCAGTACGTCCCGGCCGGCAGCGACGTCTGGTAGGTGCGCGTCACGGCCGATCCCGCGTTGTTGATCGTCACGTAGCCCACGTCGCCCCGTCCGTAGGCGATGTGGTGGGCGCCGTCGTCCCACCAGCTGGTGACCGGGGTGCCCTCGACGGCGTTGTGGAAGCCGACCATCCCGACGATCTCCGTCCAGCGCTGCGTGCACGTCCAGCCTGCGGAGCAGTCGGCGGCGGGCACGGTGGTGCTGGTGGCTCCCGGCGGCCCCGCGTCCTTGTCGTCCCACTCGTAGCCGGAGTAGACGGTCGGCGAGCCGTAGGGCCACGAGAGCATGAACGTGTTGGCCAGCGTGTACTTCGCACCCCACCGGTAGTTCATCGTCTCGCCGTTGCGCTCGGTGTCGTGGTTGTCGACGAAGACGCCCGCGCTGCCGGAGGGCAGCTTGCCGTCACCGATGGTGCGCAGGTCCTTGATGCTCCCGTCGAAGCGGTCGCGGAGCTCACGGGCGTAGTCGAACTCGTGCGAGTCGCCGCTGCCGAGGTACTCCGAGGGCTGGATCGGCTCGCCGGCGGCACCGATGACCTCGTGCACCCAGAAGACGTCCGGGTCCGACAACCTGGCCTTGATCGCTTCCAGGTCGGCGGCCGGCATGTGCTTGGAGGCGTCGATCCGGAAGCCCGACACGCCCATGCCGAGGAGGTCGTCGAAGTAGGCGGCCAGGGTGTCCCGGACGTGCTCGGAGCCGGTGCGCAGGTCCTGCAGGGACAGCAGGCGGCAGTTCTGCACCTGGTACCGGTCGCGGTAGTCGGAGATGTTCGTCCGGCAGTCGTTGAAGTCCGCCGCGCCGTACAGGCCCGGGAAGTGGTCGAGGCCGTAGGGGCTGCCTGCCACGCCCGTGCCCGACCCCACGTTCGCCCCGGTGGTGTGATTGATGACCGCGTCCACGACGATCCCCACGCCGGCGTCGGCGCAGGTGTCCACCATGTGCTGGAACTCGGCGCGGGTGCCGAGCTTGGACTCGATCCGGTAGCTGACCGGCTGGTAGGAGGTCCACCACTCGGTGCCCCGGATGTGCTCCTGCGGCGGCGAGACCTGCACGTGGCCGAAGCCCGCCGGGCCGATGGTGCTGGTGCACTCGTCGGCCACGGCGTCCCAGGTCCACTGGAAGAGGTTGAGGACGACGTTCCCCCGACCGTTCGGGGAGTCCACCACCGGGCTGGGCACCGAGGTCTCGCCCGTCGCCGGGCCTGCCGTGCCGAGCAGGCCGCCGGTGGCGAGGAACAGGGCCGTCAGCCCGGCCAGGGTCCGGCGGCGCGGTGATCGCCGTCGTGCGGGCGTTCGTCGTGCGAGCTTCATCGCTGCGCTCCTTCGTCGGGGGCCCTCCGTCGGACCCGGGTGCCCCGGCGTCGTCGTCGGGGTCGACGGCTCGCGCGGCGAGGGAAACACGCCTGCAAGCCGTATGTAAACGTACAGCAAGTTGCAGACGAGGGCACGGGACACCGCGGCAGCGTGAGATCAGGCGACCAGACGACGGCCGGGCAGCCGTGCCCCGCGGAAGCCGACAGGTCCGGTCAGGCGGTGCGTCCGGTCAGGCGGTCCGTCCGAGCGCGGCGGAGGAGATCTGCTCGACGCCACCGTCGAGCTCCGCCACCACGCGCTCCGGCGCCCCTTCGGCCACGTCACCCGTGGACTCGCGGCCGACGACGCGCGACGCCGGCACCACACGGCGGTAGCCGTGGTCGGCCGGTGCGGTGAGGCGCTCCACGAGCAGGTCCACCGCGACCTTCGCGATCTGCGCGCTGCCGGGGTCGACCGAGCTGATCGTCGGGACGGAGTAGCGCACGTCGTCGATGTCGTCGAACCCGATGAGCGCGACGTCGCCCGGTACGTCGAGGCTGCGGGCGTGCAGGGCGTGCAGGGCACCGAGCGCCATCGCGTCGTTGAGCGCGAAGACCGCGTCGACGTCCACGCCGTCGTCGAGCATGCGCCCCATGGTCTCCGAGCCGGTGGACCGGTGCCAGAGACCGGCCTCCCCCACCAGCGCCGGGTCGAAGGGGAGCCCCGCCTCGGCCAGGCCCTGCTTGTAGCCCTCGGTCCGCAACGCCGCCGAGCCGAGCTCCTCGCCCTCGTGAGCACCGATCACCGCGATCCGGCGCCGCCCGAGCGACGCGAGGTGCACGGTCGCCGCCCGCGCGGCCGCGACGTTGTTCATCGTGACGTGGTGCGCCGGGGCGTCGAAGACGCGCTCACCGAGGACGACCAGGGGGAAGTCGACGTCGAACAGGTCGAGATCGGCCTGGGACAGCTCCAGGGGCGAGAAGATCAGGCCGTCGGTGAGCTGACGGCGCTTGCCGGTGAGGACCTCGACCTCGCGGTCGCGGGAGCCACCGGTCTGCTCGATGAGGACTGTCAGACCCTGCTCCTCCGCGACCCGGATGACACGGTCGGCCAGCTCCGCGAAGTAGGGCAGCGACAGCTCCGGCACGGCGAGGGTGATCATGTCGGTCCGGCGCGTCCGCAGGTTCCGCGCGGTGGTGTTGAGCCGGTACCCCAGGTCGTCGATCGCCTCCTGGACCCGACGGCGGGTCTCGGGCCGGATGTGGGGGTAGCCGTTGACGACGTTCGAGACCGTCTTGATGGACACGCCGGCCTGAACAGCCACGTCATGCATGGTCACTGCCACGCGGCACACCTCCTCGTCGTCGCACACAGCGTAGGCCACGGGCCACCGGACTGGTGCCGGACACCCGTGTCGTGATTCACTCTACATCGTTGTAACCATTGGCGGCACACCCGTCCCGTTCGTAGAGGAACACCGAGAAACATGGCTGACGCCCGCATCACCCTGCACCCCGACTTCCGCCGCGGCGCCGTGGACCGCCGCCTGTTCGGCTCCTTCGTCGAGCACCTCGGCCGCGCCGTCTACACCGGGATCTACGAACCCGGCCACGAGCAGGCCGACGAGCACGGGTTCCGCCGCGACGTCGCCGGCCTCATCCACGAGCTCGGCGTGCCGATGGTCCGCTACCCCGGCGGGAACTTCGTCTCCAACTACGTCTGGGAGGACGCCGTCGGCCCTGTCGAGGACCGCAAGCCGTTCCTCGACCTGGCCTGGCGCACCGTCGAGCCGAACCTCGTCGGCACCGACGAGTTCCTGCAGTGGGCCGAGCGCGAGGGCATCGAGCCGATGATGGCCGTCAACCTCGGCACGCGCGGGGTCGACGCCGCCGCGGCGCTCGTCGAGTACTGCAACGGCGAGGCCGGCACGCGCTGGGCAGACCTGCGCATCGCCAACGGCCGCGAGAAGCCCTACGGCGTGAAGCTCTGGTGCCTGGGCAACGAGATGGACGGCCCGTGGCAGATCGGCCACAAGGACGCGCACGAGTACGGCAAGCTGGCCGCCGAGGCCGGCAAGGCCATGAAGCTGGTCGACCCGTCGATCGAGCTCGTCGTGTGCGGGTCGAGCTCCATGCAGATGGACACCTTCGGAGCGTGGGAGCGCACCGTCCTGTCGTACACGTACGACCTGGTCGACCACATCTCCATGCACGCCTACTACGAGGAGCACGACGGCGACCGCGCCTCGTTCCTCGCCTCCGGCACCGCGATGGACCGGTTCATCGACCGCGTCGTGGCCTCCGCGGACGCCGTCGGCGCCGAGCGCCGGTCGGACAAGAAGATCACCATCTCGTTCGACGAGTGGAACGTCTGGTACCTCGAGACACGCTTCCCCGGCGAGTCGAACCTCCCGATCCAGCGCGACGCACCGCGGATCATCGAGGACGTCTACTCGGCGCTCGACGCCGTCGTCGTCGGTGACCTGATGGTGACGCTCCTCAACCACGCCGACCGCGTGCCGGTCGCCGCCCTGGCCCAGCTCGTCAACGTCATCGCTCCGATCATGACCGAGCCGGGCGGCGAGGCCTGGCGTCAGCCGACGTTCCACCCGTTCGCGACGACGGCGCGGCTCGCCCGCGGCACCGCGCTGGACGTCCGCGTGGACGCCCCGTCCTACGAGAGCAAGCGCCACGGCGCAGCCCCCACGGTCACGGCGGCGGCGACCGTCGACGACGACGGCTCGCTCGGGCTGTTCCTCACGAACCGGTCCGACCAGGTCGTCGAGGTCGACCTGGCCCACGTCGGGGCGTCGTTGTCGCTGACCGAGGGCCACCGGATGGTCGCGGACCACGAGGCCGCGGCGCACGGTCCCGAGCACGCCGCCAAGGTCGCCGACGCCTGCTGGTCGACGGTCGAGCTGACGAGCACCGTGCTCGAGGCGACCGAGGGCACGACGACCGTCCGGCTGGCCCCGGAGTCGTGGACGGCGTTCGCGGGGACGCTCGCCCGCGCCTGAGCAACCACGGATCGACCCTCCCGTCCAGAGATCGACGCCTGGTGCGTGGATCTCCGGACGGGAGGGCCGGCCTCGCGCCGGGGAGCGTCAGGCGGGCGCGAGTGCCAGCTGGTCGTCCGACTGGTCCGCGTCGGGCTTCTGGTCCTCGTAGCGCCGAAGCACCCGGCTCACCGTCGACCGGGAGGCCTGGACCTCGTCGGCGATCTCGCGCTGGTTCATCCCCTGGCGTGCCAGCTCGAGGATGCGCTGGTCGCGACCGGCGGTGGGCTCGTCGACCACGCCGTCGGCCAGGGTCTCCCCCGGCCGCTCGCCCGACGCGTCCACCTCCTCGGCCCGGGCGCTCGCGGTGACCACCGGGATCTCCGAGGTCCCGTGCAGGTTCGACCAGGTCGGCACCCGCGGCGTCGCCCCGGTGGCCGCCTGGTCACCGAGGCGGTTCAGCCCGAAGGCCTCGACCCGTCGGGTGTGCCCCGTCTCCGGGAGCGGCTCGGTCGGCTGCGGCGCCTCGCTGAGCACCTCGCCGGCCGGATCCTCGGCCGCGTCGTCGGCGCGGCCGGTGCCGTCGGTGCCCGCAGGCTCTCCGCCGAGCGCCGCACCGAACTCCTCGGCGAACGGCTCCGCACCGTCCGCAGCGACCGGCTCGGTCGCGTCCGTCTCAGGGGCCGCCTCGGCGGGGGCGGGGGCGGGGGCGGGGGCGGGCCCAGCAGCGACCGGTGGGGTGAAGGCGACGGGCTCGGCGGCGGCAAGCTCCTGGCGGCGGTCGTCACCGACCGTCACCAGGTCCTCGACGGCGAACGTCCCGCGGGCCGTGCCGCGCTTGGCCGAGCTTGCACCGATCGTGTCCAGCCGGCTGCCGTGGCGCTCTGCGGCCTCCAGGCGCTCGACCCACACCTGCATCCGGCGCTCGAAGTCCTCCACGGTCAGCAGCTTCAGGGCGCGGTCACGGGCCGCGCGCTGCCGCTCGTGCGCGGCACGGATCTTCTTCGTGCTGCGTCGGCTGCCCGAGCTGTCCAGCCGCGCGTCGCGCCACATCTCCAGTGCCGTGACGTACTGGTGCACCCGGTGCTCGCGGCGGCGCTCGTCGAGCGTGTGCCCGGTGACGAGGTGGCGCTCGCCGACCAGGGCCAGGTGCCACATCATCGCCGCCACGAGCGGCGGCACGAACCGGAAGACCACCATGTACGGGGTGCTGGCCGTCGGGACGGCGATCTCGTGGAGGGCCGCGAACACACCGGAGGTCCCGGACAGGATCCAGGTGAGTGTCAGCAGCACGCCGTACGGGCGGCCCTCGAGCGCGGCGTTGCGTGCCATGAGGGCGACCGCGATCAGGCTCACCTCGAGGAAGCCCGCGAGCGCGTAGGCCTCGAGCGGTTCCATGTTCGCGACCTCGAGGCCGAACAGGACCATTCCGCTGTAGGCCAGGGCGGTGGCGATGAAGGCCGCGATGACCACGGCCACCATCGGCAGGTGCCGACCGCGGTAGCGAGGTCTCGAGGGAGCTTCCTGCTGAGTCACGTATTCCTCCGAAATATGGTGATGGCTCCATATATCAACAGGTCCGCGCTCGGGAAGTCAACGCTCCGGGAGACATCGGGAGCCGATCGTGACCAGCGACGACGTCACCTCTGGCATACCGGCCGGTCGGTTCGCTATCGTGGTCGGACGCCGTCGAGGAGGACGTCCCATGAGCCAGAGCTCCACCACCCAGCCCGGTGCCGGACCGGTCGGCGAGGCCGTCGGTCTCGACACCCCGCTGGGATCCTTCGCCGCCCTGCGTCGCGACGGCGCCGTCCGGGTCCGCAACATCCGGTACGCCCGGGCGGACCGCTTCGCTCCTCCCGAGGCCGTGGACCCCGACCCGGGCGAGTCCGCCGCGCTCCAGCGCACGCTGTTCGCCTGCCCCCAACCTCCCAGCGCCGCCGACGAGGTCTACGGGCCGCAGCTGACCGGCGCCACGTTCACCGAGGACTGCCTGCGCCTGAGCATCACCCGTCCCGCCGACCTCACCGGCCCGGCGCCCGTGCTCGTCTGGGTGCACGGCGGCGCCTACGTCTCCGGCGCGGGCGACCTGCCGGGCTACGACCCCACCGCGCTCTGCCGGGAGCACGGCATGGTCGTCGTGAACGTCACCTACCGTCTCGGTGCGCTCGGGTTCTTCGGTTCCCCCGAGGCACCGGACGGCGGAGGCCGGCCCGGCGGACGGACGGCGAACCTCGGGCTGCTCGACATCGTCGAGGCGCTGCGCTGGGTCCACCGGCACGTCGCGGCGTTCGGCGGCGACCCCGAGCGGGTGACGGTGCTCGGCCAGTCCGCGGGAGCCGATCTGATCGCCCACGTGCTCGGCGCGGACGGCACCGAAGGGCTCGTGCAGCGGGCGATCCTCCAGTCGGCACCGTTCGGGATCCGTGGTGGCCGGACCGAGATCCACGAGCGGATGGCCGGCACGGTCGGCGACCTGGACCCGACGGGCGCCGTCGAGGACGTCCTCGACGCCCAACGCCGCGCCGCTGCCGCCGTCGCCGGCATGAACGACCGCTCCGGCATGCCCTTCGCCCCCGAGTACGGGCGGGCGCCGCTGCCCCCGGAGGACGAGCTCCGTGCCACCTGGCGGCGTCGGGCCCCCGGGACGGAGCTGTTGGTCACGTGGATGGCCCAGGACGGCAGCGCGTTCGTCCAGCTCGACCCGAAGGGCCGTGCCCTGCGGGCCAAGCCGCTGGTCGGTCCGGCGCTGTTCCGGCTCGTGTCCCGCCGGGTGACCGATGCACTGTTCCGTCGGGGCGCGAAGACCTTCGCGACGGACATGGCCGACGCCGGGGCCGCCGTCGTCTCCGCCGAGATCACGGCCCGACCCGTCGGCAACCCCCTCGGGGCGACGCACGCCGTCGAGCTCGGCCTGCTCTTCCCGCACACCGAGCGGTGGGCCGAGGCTCCCGTCGTCGGGCCTGACGGCGCGGCTCACCTCGTGGAGGCCGGCCGAGAGCTGCGAGCGGCGTGGGCCGAGTTCGCCACCACCGGACGACTCTCCACCGACCGGGTCCGCACCGGGACCGGCTGGAGCGGTGGCCTGCGCGTCGTCGCCCGCTCCTGACAGCTGCCGAACAGGAGGTTGGGCCCGCATTCCGGACGAATAGCGGGCCCAACTTCCTGCTCGGCGAGGGTCGACCGGACGATCAGCCGCAGCGCAGCGGACCGTGGTCGGCCTCGATCGTGCCGACCCGGTCACCCGTGTCGACCGTCACGGTCACGCTGCCCGCGTCGAGCGTGCGGCTGTGCGCGGCGAACGGACGCGACATCGTGCCACCCGCCTTCAGGCGCGGGTGCTTCTTGGAGCCGAACTGCGTCGACACGTCCACCGACACCGGCACGTCCTCACGGTTGGCGACGTCGACGACGAGCCGGGCGTTCACCCCGGCGCACTGCGCCGTGACGTCCACGTCGACCGCGACGTCCGGTGCCGGAGCACCCGCCTCGGTGAACTCCCACCAGTCGGCCTCGAGCAGGTCGTCGCCGGCCGGTCCCCGATAGGTGAGATACACGTCGTGGACCCCGACGGCGCCGTCGAGCGGAGCGCTGATCTCGGCCCACTCACCGACCGGACCGTCGAGCGCCAACGTCCCGGCGACGGGCCCCGTACGGCTGTCGAGCCGCACCTCGATCTCCGCACCCTCCACGAGCGGACGGACACGGGCGACGATCTCCGCCGCGCCGTCGCCGCCGAAGTCCACCGACGACAGCGCCTGCCAGTCACCGTCGTCGACGTCCCGGACGACGAGGTTCGGTGCGTCGGCACCGAACGCGGCCGACCCACCGTCGACCGCACCCGTGGCCAGACCTTGCTGCCAGGCGAAGGTCTCGGCCTCGAGGACGCGGTACGGGTCGAGGTCCTTCACCTGGTCGACACCGTCGTAGTCACCGACGACCTGCTGGATCGTCCCGTCGGCGTTGAAGGCCAGCTCCTGGATGTGCGGGCTGCGGTAGCCCTGGGTGGTGCTGCCGTTGATGCGCTTGTTCAGCGTCGGCGCGTGATAGGTGAAGTAGTGCTTCCCGTCGAGCTCGAACACGGACTGGTGGTTGTTCCCCCCGGTGCCCGCGCCGAAGAACTGCGACTGGTTCGGGAACAGCACTCCCTCGTAGGTCTCCTTCGGGAACTGTGCCGGGTGGTCCGAGACCATGTACCCGATCTGGCCGCCACCGGGGTAGCCGGGCAGCGGCGTCTGGGACCCACCGAAGTCGGGGCCACCGAAGTGCGACGAGTACGTCAGGTAGTACAGGCCGTCCCGCTCGAAGACGTGCGCCGCCTCGAACGCCACCGGGGCGTCGACCACCTCGGCCGCACCGACGGTCGAGACCATGTCGTCACCGAGCTCGATCACCCGCAGGTTCTTCGGGTTGTTGAACTTCTCCGCGTCCGGCATGGCCGCCGGCGGCGGACCGCCACCGAAGTACAGGTACGGCGTGCCGTCGGTGTCCACGAACGGCGCGGGGTCGAACGGCCACGCCACCCCGGAGACACCGGGCGTCGCGCCGTTGACCAACGTGCTGCTCCGCTCGCTGGTCCAGGGCCCGAGCGGTGACTCCCCGGTGATGACGTTGCTGGAGCCGCCCCCGTTGGCGTAGTAGAGGAAGTACTTCTCCTCGCCGTCGACGGTCTTCTTGGCCATGCCCGGTGCCCACGAGTTGTTGGTGAACGGTGCCACGCCGTCCGGTCCGGCGACGGTGACCTCGCCGTGGTCGGTCCAGTTCACGAGGTCCTCGGAGGAGATCACGGTGATCTCGTCGATGTCGCCGTAGTTGATCTGGGGCGACACTCCCGTCACCGGGTCCGGGGCATAGCCCTGGGTGTCGTTCGTCAGGTACAGGTACACGCGGCCGTCGTCCACGAACCCGAAGGCGTCCGCGCCGAACTTGTGGGAGATCAGCGGGTTGTTCTCACCGGGCACCTTGCCGAGCACCTCGATCGTGCGCGACGGTGGGGGCGGCGGCTGCGCGCCGACGACCGAGACCTCGTCGAGGACGAAGTCCATCAGGTGGGTCGCCGGGTCGGACCCGGGATCGCTGGTCCACGGCGTCTCGAAGAAGAGCCGGGCGGTCGAGACGTCCTGCGTCCCGGGGACGGTGAACGTGCCCTCGAGCGCAGCCCACTGGCCCTTGGTGGCCACCGTGTCCACCAGGTTCGTGTAGCTCGTCCCGCCGTAGTGCATGGTGGCGAAGAACTGCTTGGTGGCGGGGGCTGCCTCGTCGTCGTACCGGATCCGGGCGCTCAGGGTGTAGGTCTCCCCCGCCTGCACCTTGCCGCTCAGGTCCTGCATGGGCCCGGAGCCGGTCGTGGCCCGGTCGCTGGTGTGCACGGCGGAGCTGCCGGCGTACGCGTCGGACGTGATCGTCAGCTCGGCGGCGTCGGTCGGGTTGCCGTCGTTGGCGAACCACCCGGTGGTGCCGTCCTCGAAACCGCCGTTGACGACGAGTTCCTCGTCCGCGGCGAACGACGGCGACGTGGCGATCAGGGCGGAGAGCAGCATGGTCGCTGCCGCACCCGCCGCGGTGAGTCGGAGACCTCGTCGTCTCCGTGGGGTCTGGTCCATCTCTTCCTCCTGGTGTTGGTGTTCCTGATAGGTCTGCGGAAATCGATATCGGTCGGCGACGGCTGCCGACCAGGAGGTTGAGCCCGCTATCCACAGGGAATACGGGCCCAACTTCCTGCTCGGCGAGGGGCGGGGCACCGGGCTCCTGGTTCCGCGTCCACGACCGCGGCGTCCCAGGCCGTGACCTCAGGCGGCGCTGCCGTGTCGGCCTGCCCGAGACGTCCGTGAACCCGTTCGCTCCTCCGCTCCATGCCCCGTCGACCAGGACTGGCGGGCGATGCCAGGGCCGAGGCCACCGCCACCGGGGCTGCTCGTCGTCGTGCTCGGTACATCGCGACTGCTCCTCGCTGAGCGCGTCTCGGTGCTGCCCGGTCGGCGCCGTGCGTGCGGAGGCGGCATCGTCGCCGCCTCGCACATCTAAGGATGTGAGCGCTCACATCAAGGGGGCGAGACACCTCCGGTCCGGGTTGGGGGGGTGGGCCGGTCCGGCCCGTCGCGGACGACGGGCCGGACGGCGCTACGTCCGCCGCAGGGTGAGGACGCGCTGCAGAACCACGAAGACCAGCAGCAGCACGCCGATGACGATCTTGGTCCACCACGAGCTCAGCGTTCCCTCGAACGTGATGATCGTCTGGATGAGACCGAGCACCAGCACGCCGAGGACGGAACCCAGCACGAACCCCGTCCCGCCGGTCAGCAGCGTCCCGCCGATGACGACGGCCGCGATCGCGTCCAGCTCCATCGCCACACCGGTCAGCGAGTAGCCGGACCGGGAGTACATCGCGAAGAGCAGCCCGCCGAGCCCGGCGCAGGTGCCCGAGACCACGTAGACGAGCACCTTGGTGCGGGCGACCGGCAGCCCCATGAGCTGGGCCGACTGCTCGCCCCCGCCGATGGCGTACACCGTGCGACCGAACTGCGTGTAGTGCAGCAGGTAGAAGGCGACGGCGACCACGACCAGCGAGACCACCACGCTGGTGGTCATCCGCCACTGCCCGCCGACCCACGTGTCCCAGCCGGCGATCGCGACGAAGGTCTCGTCGGTGATGGGGATCGACTCGGGAGCGATGACGAAGCACAGCCCCCGGGCGAAGAACATCCCGGCGAGCGTCGCGATGAACGGTTGGACGTCGAAGACGTGGACCATCACGCCGATGAGGAATCCGATGATCGACCCGATCAGGACCACGGCCGGCAGGACCACCGCGGCCGGCACCCCGACGTCCAGCAGGTAGGCGGCGCTCACCGCGGACAGCGCGAGGACCGCACCGACCGACAGGTCGATACCCCCGGTGAGGATGACGAAGGTCATGCCGACCGCGAGCACGATGAGGAACGAGTTGTTGATGAAGAGGTTCGCCAGGACCTGCACGGACAGGAAGTTGTCGTAGCGGACCCCACCGATCGCGAGGATCAGGGCGAGCACCACGAACGTCCCGATGACGGGCATGTAGCGCCGGTCGACGTGCAGCCGACGCGCGATCGCTCGCACCGACGGGCCCCCCTTCCGCTCGCGGGGTGACGGGGCCGGACCGGTCGAGGACCGTTCAGGGGCGACGGCAGCCATCAGGCGGACACCTCCTCGGGACGAGCGGCCCGCTGTCGGGCTCGGGCGGCGAACGACTCCCTGATCCGCGGTGACTGCAGGAGCGTCACCGCGATGACGACCAGGGCCTTGAACAACGGCGTCACCAGCGGGGAGATCCCCACGATCGTGACGGTGAGGGTGAGGGTGGTGATGATGAGCACCCCGACGAACGTGCCGGAGAGGGAGAACTTGCCGCCCTGCAACGACGTCCCGCCGATGACGACGGCCAGGATGGCGTCGAGCTCGATGAACAGGCCGGCGTTGTTGGCGTCGGCCGCCATGACGTTGGACGCCAGGATCAGCCCTGCCAGACCCGAGAACAGGCCGGAGAGCGCGAAGACCGTCCACACGATCGTGCGAGCCTTCACCCCGGCGAGACGGCTGGCCGAGGGGTTGATGCCCACGGACTCCACCAGCATGCCCAGCGCGGTGCGGCGCGTCAGGAACGCCACCAGGAGGAAGACCCCGCCGGCGACGAGCGTCGCGACCGGCAGCCCGAGCCAGAACCCGGCACCGAGCGTCTTGAACGGCGGGCTCGTGACGGTGGTGATCTGCCCCTCGGTGATGAGCATCGCGATGCCCCGTCCCGCCGTCATGAGGATCAGCGTCGCGATGATCGGCTGGATGCCGACCACCGAGACGAGGAACCCGTTCCACACGCCGAGCACCAGGGAGACTCCCAGGGCGATGGCGATGGCCAGGAGCACCGTCGAGAGCGATCCGGGGTTGGGCGAGGTGGCGATGAAGCTGAGCGACAGGGCCCCCGAGATGGCGACGACGGCCCCCACCGACAGGTCGATGCCCCGGGTCGCGATCACCAGGGTCATGCCGAGCGCGACCAGCATCAGGGGTGCGGAGTTGCGCAGGATGTCGATCGGGGCGCCGAACAGGTGCCCGTTGAGCACCGTGACGGACAGGAAGCTGGGCCGGTAGACCGTGTTGGCCGCCAGGAGCGCGATGAGCGCCACGACCGGCCAGAACAGGGTGTGGTGGGCGATCCTGCGCAGGCCGCCCTCGGCGGCACGTGGTCGTGCCGGTGTCGTCGTCGGCATCAGTGCTTCCCTCCACTCGCGATGAGGTCGACGACGTCGTCGACCCCGACATCCTCGGTGTTGACCACCTCGGCCACCTTCTCCCGGTCGCGCATCACGGCGATCCGGTGGCTGAGCCGCAGGACCTCCTCCAGCTCCGCCGAGATGAACACGACGCCCATGCCCTGGCCGGCGAGCTCGGCGACGAGCTTCTGGATCTCCGCCTTGGCACCGACGTCGATGCCGCGCGTCGGCTCGTCCAGTATGAGCAGCTGCGGCGCCGTCGCCAGCCATCGGGCGAGCAGCACCTTCTGCTGGTTCCCGCCGGAGAGGTTGCGCAGCAGGGCCTGCGGGTTGGCCGGGCGGATGTTCAGCGCCCGGATGTACTTCGTGACGATCTCGTCGACCTGGCGGCTCGGCAGGCGACGCATCCAGCCGCGACCGGCCTGGAGGCCCAGGACGATGTTCTCGCGGACGGTGAGGTCACCCACGACGCCCTCGGCCTTGCGGTCCTCCGAGGAGAAGGCGATTCCCCGGGCGATCGCGGCCCGGGGGGTGCCCAGCCGGGCCGGGAGCCCCTTGATCTGCGTGGACCCCTCGTCGGAGCGGTCCGCACCCGCCAGCAGGCGAGCGACCTCGGTCCGTCCCGAGCCGAGCAGCCCGGCCAGGCCCACGACCTCCCCCGCGTAGACGTCCAGGTCGAACGGCTGGACGCTCCCCTTGCGCCCGAGACCCACGGCCTGCAGGAACGGGGCGTTGCCGCGCTCGATCTGCACGGCCCGGTCGGTCGTGACGTGCAGGTCCTCGAGCACCTCCATCGAGCGGCCGATCATCGTGGAGACCAGCTCGACCCGGTCCGTCTCGGCCGTGAGGTACTCCCCGATGCGCCGGCCGTTGCGCAGCACCGTCATCCGGTCGGAGATCTCGTACACCTGCTCGATGAAGTGCGAGACGAACAGGATCGCCACGCCCTCGTCGCGCAGCCTGCGCACGACGGCGAAGAGCTGGGCCACCTCGTCGGCGTCGAGGCTGGACGTGGGCTCGTCGAGGATGAGGACCTTCGCCTCGACGACCATCGCGCGACTGATCGCCACCAGCTGCTGCACCGCGATCGAGTGCGCACCGAGCGACGACGACGGGTCGATGTCGAGGCCCATGGTGGCCAGGTGGCGGGCGGCCTCCCTGCGGGTGGCACGCCAGTCGATCGCACCGAACCGCCGTGGCTCGTTGCCCAGCATGATGTTCTCGGCGACGGTGAGGTTCTCGCAGAGGTTGACCTCCTGGTACACCGTCGCGATGCCGGCGGACTGGGCCTCGCCGGGACCGGAGAACCGGTGGTGCGCACCGTCGACGCGGATCTGCCCGGCGTCGATGTCGTAGACGCCGGTGAGCGCCTTGATCAGGGTGGACTTGCCGGCGCCGTTCTCGCCCATCAGGGCGTGCACCTCGCCGGGGAGCAGGCGGAGGTCGACCTGGTCGAGCGCCTTGACGCCGGGGAACTCGATGGAGATCCCGGTCATCTCGACGACAGGCCGCTCCACCGTCTCGGAGCTCGTCATCGTTGACCTTCCGTGGAACGCGGCGAGGTGCGGTCGCACCTCGCCGCGGGTTCAGGGGGATGCCCGGCGGGCGGACCGCGTCCTGCCCGCCGGGCGACCGATCAGTACTGGCGGTCGGGCAGGGCCTCGATGGCCGCCTCCTGGTCGAAGGCGAGGTCCTCGACCACGATGCGCTTCTCCACCGGCTCGCCGGCGATGACCTTCTGGGCGATCTCGGCGAGGTCCGGACCGAGCAGCGGGTTGCACTCGACGATGTAGTTGATCTTGCCGTCGGCGAGTGCCTGCATGCCGTCCTTGACCGCGTCGATCGTGATGATCTTGATGTCCTCGCCGGGCACCATCCCGGCGGCCTCGATGGCCTCGATGGCACCCAGGCCCATGTCGTCGTTGTGGGCGAAGACGAGGTCGATGTCGTCGTACTTCTGCAGGAAGCCCTCCATCACCTGCTTGCCCTCGGTGCGGGTGAAGTTGCCCGTCTGGGAGTCGACGACCTCGATGTCGCTGCCCTCGATCGCCGCGGCGAAGCCCTCCTTGCGGTCGATGGCGGGTGCGGAGCCGGTGGTGCCCTGCAGCTCGACCATCGTGTAGCCCTCGCCGTCGTACTGCTCGACGGCCCACTCGCCGGCCATCTCGCCCTCGAGCACGAAGTCCGAGCCGATGAAGGACTCGTAGAGGCTGTCGTCCTCGGAGTCGACGGCGCGGTCGGTGAGGATGACCGGGATGCCGGCGGACTGCGCCTCCTGCAGCACCGGGTCCCAGCCGGTCTCGACGACCGGCGAGAACGCGATCACGTCGACGCCCTGGGAGATGTAGGAGCGGATCGCCTGGATCTGGTTCTCCTGCTTCTGCTGGGCGTCGGAGAAGCTGAGCGAGAAGCCGTTCTCCTCTGTCAGGGTGTCCTGGATGGACTGGGTGTTGGCGGCGCGCCAGCCGGACTCCGCGCCCACCTGGGAGAAGCCGATCGTGATGAGGTCGTCACCCTCGGACATCTCGTCCCCGCCGGCCGCGGTCTCCTCGCCCGAGCCGGACGGTGCCTGCTCGCTGCTGCAGGCCGCCAGGGTCAGCATCGCGACTGCCGAGACGGCGGCCACCGTGCCGCGCATCCACATCTTCCGTGCCATGTCCACTCCTCTTCGAGACGCCGGTCGACCGGTGAGTCCGGTCCGAGGTCAGCTTCGACCTCCGGCATGGCTTGTGTTGTGACCGCTAACATAGCGGAGATGTGACCGGTCACAAAAGGTCTCCGCGGACATTGGTACGTCACGATCGCGTAACACCCGGCGCGGGCGTCGGTCAGCCGTCGTCGCCCGGGTCGGGACCGTCCAGCTCCGCCGCGATCATCTCGACGATCGTGTCGACCGTGACCCCCGGCCCGTTGCTCAGCTCACCGATCTTCTCGCGGTCCTTGAGGACCACGATGCGGTCGCTCAGGCGGACCACCTCCTCGAGCTCGGAGGAGATGAAGACGACGGCGACCCCTTCGCCGGCGAGCTTCGCGACCCGGCGCTGGATGTCGAGCTTGGCGCCGATGTCGATCCCGCGCGTCGGCTCGTCGAGGATCAGCACATGCGGCCGCGTGGCCAGCAACCGCGCCAGCATGACCTTCTGCTGGGTCCCTCCCGACAGCTCGCCGGCCGGGCGGTCCAGGTCCTCGTGCGCCAGGTGCAGGGCATCGAGGTACGTGTCGACCACGGCGTCCTGCTCCGCCCGGGACAACGGCCGCGCCCAGCCGCGCAGCGCCTGCAGCGCCAGGACGATGTTCTCCCGCACCGTGAGACCCGCCACGATGCCCTCATGGCGGAGGTTCTCGCTCGACACGGCGATCCGGTGCCGCAGCGCGGCCGCCGGACCGCGCAGCTGCACCCGCTCGCCGTCCAGCCACAGCTCGCCGCGGTCCGCGCGCTGCACGCCGCTCATCAGCCGGGCGAGCTCCGTGCGGCCCGAACCCCGCAGGCCGGCGAACCCCACCACCTCGCCCCGGGCCAGGTCGAGGTCCGTGGGCCCGAGCATCCCCCGGCGTCCGAGGGACGTCGCCCGCAGAGCCACCCGGCTCGACTCCGCGTAGTGGTGCGAGAGCCGCTGGGAGTGCAGCGCCTGCAGCGCGTCGATGTCCTCGCCGATCATCTTGGAGATCAGCTCGGCACGATCCACCTCGGCCGTCCGGTACTCGGCCACGACGCGACCGCCCCGCAGAACCGTCATCCGGTCGCTCACCGCGAACACCTGCTCGAGGAAGTGCGAGACGAACAGGACGGCGACACCCTGGTCCCGCAGACGGCGCACGACCCGGAGCAGCCGGGTGGCCTCGGACTCGTCGAGGCTCGACGTGGGTTCGTCGAGCACCAGGACGCGCGGCTCCAGCACGATGGCGCGGGCGACGGCCACCAGCTGCTTGGTCGCCGGCGACAACGCCGCCAGCGGTGCTCTCGGGTCGACGTCCTCGATGCCGACGGTGGCGAGTGCGGCCTCGGCCTGCTTCCTGCTCCGCGCCCAGCTGATGCCGAACCGCCCCCGCACCTCGTGACCGATCATGATGTTCTCGGCCACCGAGAGGTGCGGGCTCAGGTGGGACTCCTGGAAGACGGTCGCGATGCCCTCGGCCCGGCTCCGGGCGACGCTGGTGGGCGTGCGGGGCAGCCCGTCGACCAGGACCGTGCCCGCGAGGATGGGCACCGTGCCCGTCAGCGCCCCGATGAGGGTGGACTTCCCGGCGCCGTTCTCCCCCATGAGGGCGTGCACCTCCCCGGGGCGCAGCGTGAGGTCCGCCCCGTCGAGGACCCGCACGCCCGAGTACTCCACGGTGATCCCGCGCATCTCGACGACGGGTGCGGTCACCTCCACCGGCACGTCCCGCGCGGCCATCAGTCGACCTTCCTGGGCGGTGCGCTCGACGCGCGCGCGACGATCTCGGCAGGGATGCGGGTGGCTGCCGGGATCTCGCGGTCCTCGATCGCCGCTCTCAGGACGTCGACGACGGAGACCCCGAGCGCCTCGAAGTTCTGCCGCACCGTGGTCAGCGGCGGGATCACGTGCCGCGCGAGGGGGATGTCGTCGAACCCGACGACGCTCAGGTCGTCCGGCACGGAGAACCCGCGTTCGTGCAGCCCGTGGACGAGCCCGATCGCCATGTCGTCGTTCGCGACGAACACCGCCGTGTAGGCGGGGAGCTCCCGGATGCCGCGCGCGAAGTCGTACGCGAAGTCGGCCGTCCAGTCGCCCACGACGATGGGCCGCTCGCGGATCCCCCAGGACTTCGCCCGGGCGTGGAACGCCCTCTCCCGCGTCCGGGCGTCGAGCCAGTCGAGCGGGCCGGCCAGGTGCAGGATGTCGCGGTGCCCGAGCGAGACCAGGTGGTCGACGGCGAGGGCCGTTCCCGCCTGCTGGTCGACGGTCACCGTGAGGAAGGTGGGGTCCTTCTCGGGCTTGACGACGAGCACGGGCACGCCGACGGCGATCCGGCGCAGTGCGGCGATCGACGACGACCGGGGCGCGACGACGCACAGCGCGTCGATGCCGAGGGCGAGCAGGTGGTCGACGGCCTCCTGCGGGGTGATCTCCTCACCGGCCCGCAGGAGGATCGAGCTGACCTCGTAGCCCGACGCCCGGGCGGCGGACTCGACGGCGTACAGGGTGCTGGTCGGCCCGTAGGTCACCGCGCTCTCCACGAGGACGCCGATGCGTCGGCTGCGTTGGGTGGCGAGGGCCCGGGCCGTCATGCTCGGCCGGTACCCGAGCTCGGAGATGGCCTCCTGCACGCGACGACGGGTGGTGTCGCGGATGTTCGGGTGGTCGTTGAGCACCCGGGACACCGTCATGTGCGACACGCCGGCGAGCTGTGCGACCTGCCGGATGTTCGGCTTGTCGGCACCGGGACTCGCCATGCGGGCCTCCCTCGGGTTCTGCCGGCGACCGCGCGGCTGTGCGGCGGTGCGGCGTCCACAGACTACCGCCGACGGCGAACGGCCCCCGCTGAACGCCCCCGCTGTGGGTGCACGACACGCCGTCGGACCCGATGGTCCGACGGCGTGTCGTGCACCCACAGCGGGGGCGGGTTCGGCGGGAGGGGGGTCAGAGCCCCTGAGCGACGCGGTAGTACACCTGGTTCCACCGCACCTGGTCGGCGAAGCCACGCCGGGTCGTGGACTCGTCGATGACGAGCAGCTCGGTCCCGGCGATCTGGGCGAAGACCTCGAAGGCCTCGACGCCGGCCGCGGTCGACATCACCGTGTGGTGCGCACCGCCCGCCGTCAGCCAGGCCTCGGCCGACGTCTCGAAGTCCGGGCGAGGCTTCCACACGGCCCGGGCCACCGGCAGGTTCGGCAGCTCCGCCGACGGGGGCACCACGTCGACCACGTTCGCGGTGAGGCGGAACCGGTCGCGCATGTCGGCCAGCGAGACGACGACGGCGCCGGAGGTGGTGTCGGCGTCGAAGACCATCCGCACCGGGTCCTCCTTGCCGCCGATCCCCAGCGGGTGGATCTCGATCCGCGGCGTCGACGTGGTCAACGAAGGGCAGATCTCGAGCATGTGCGCACCGAGGATGAGCTCGTTGCCCGGGGTCAGGTCGTAGGTGTAGTCCTCCATGAGGGAGGCGCCACCGGGCAGCCCCTCGCCCATCACCTTCGCGGCACGGACCAGCACGGCGGTCTTCCAGTCGCCCTCGGCGCCGAAGCCGTAGCCCTTGGCCATGAGCCGCTGCACCGCGAGACCCGGGAGCTGACGCAGCGCGCCGAGGTCCTCGAAGTTCGTGGTGAACGCCTTGGCGCCGCGCTCGGTCAGGAACGCCTCCATGGCGATCTCCTGGCGGGCGGCGTACCGCAGCGAGTCGTGCCGCTCCCCGCCGTCCCGCAGCTCCGGGGCGACGTCGTAGTGCTCGGCGTACTCGGCGACCAGCGCGTCGACGTCGGTCTCGGCGACCGCGTCGACGGCCGCGACGAGGTCGTTGACGCCCCAGGTGCGCACCGACACACCGAACTTCAGCTCGGCCTCGGTCTTGTCGCCCTCGGTGACCGCGACGTTGCGCATGTTGTCACCGAACCGCACCAGCGTGAGCTCGTGGGTGGCGGCCCAGCCGGCGGCGCCGCGGATCCACGTGCCCACCCGGCGCTGCACGGCCGGGTTCGACACGTGCCCCACCACGGTGGTCCGCGCGACGCCGAGCCGGGACAGCATGTAGCCGTACTCGCGGTCGCCGTGCGCGGCCTGGTTGAGGTTCATGAAGTCCATGTCGATGTCCGCCCACGGCAGCTCGACGTTGGCCTGCGTGTGCAGGTGCAGCAGCGGCTTGCGCAGCGCGTCCAGGCCCGCGATCCACATCTTCGCCGGGCTGAAGGTGTGCATCCACGTGATGACACCGAGAACGTTGTCGTCGCTGTTGGCGTCGAGCATCGCGCGGCGGATCGAGCCCGCGTCCTTGAGGACGGGCTTCCAGACCACCTTCGCGGGGACGTCGCCGGCGGCGTCGAGCGCGCGGGCGACCTCCTGCGACTGGCTCGCGACCTGCTCCAGCGTCTCCGGGCCGTAGAGGTCCTGGCTTCCGGTGAGGAACCAGACCTCGCGGTCACCGTAGGGCTTGCTCATGTTCTTCCTCTCGAGAGATGTGTCCGTGCCCGACGGCGGGCGGCGGGGCCGGCTCAGCGCTGGCCGTAGACGTTCTGGTAGCGGTCGTAGAGCGCGTCGACGTGCTCCTGCGCGATCGGCAGCGGCTCACCGAGCTGGCACGAGACGTGCACCGCCCGGGCGACCTCCTCGCACAGCACGGCGGCCTTGACCGCGGCCTTGGCGTCGCCCCCGATGGTGAACGGGCCGTGGTTCTGCATCAGCACGGCCTTCGAGCGCGAGCCGCGGAGCGTCTCGACGATGCCGCGGCCGATGGAGTCGTCGCCGATGATCGCGAACGGGCCCACCGGCACCGGGCCGCCGAACTCGTCGGCCATCATCGTCAGCACGCAGGGGATCTCCTCGCCGCGCGCCGCCCAGGCCGTGGCGTAGGTGGAGTGCGTGTGGACGACGCCGCCCACCTCGGGCATGTGCGCGTACACGTAGGCGTGCGCGGCGGTGTCCGACGACGGCGCACGGTCGCCCTCCACCAGGTTGCCCTCCAGGTCGCACACCACCATGGCCTCGGCGGTGATGTCGTCGTAGGAGAGGCCGGAGGGCTTGATGACCAGCAGGTCGCCCGTCCCGTCGGGCGACCGGTCGTCGCGCACCCGCTCGGAGACGTTGCCGGCGGTCCATACGACGAGCTCCCAGCGGGGCAGCTCGGCGTGCAGGTCCGCGACCTTCTGCTTCGCGGCGTCGACGGCGGCACGCAGGTGCGCCGGGACCTCGGTGATCGGTGTGTTCGTCATGTGCGGCTCCGTTCGGGACGTTCTCAGAGGGCCTGCGTCGCGGCACGCTCGACGGCGAGTCCCGCGGCGTAGCGCTCCAGGTAGGTGGCGAAGCCCGCGACGTCGTCCGCGTCCGGCTCGGCGACGTCGAGGGCGGCGTCGGCGAAGACGCGCTCGGCGAGGTAGGCGTCGAGACCGTCGGCCGCGCCGTCGGTGCAGGCGCGCGCGTAGGCGGCGAGCACGGCGATGCCCCAGGCCCCGCCCTCGCCGGCGGTCTGCCCGACGGCGACGGGTGCGCCGACGGCGGCGGCCAGCAGTCGCTGGGCGACGCCGGCGGTGCGGAACACCCCGCCGTGGGCGAACATCGTGTCGATGGCGACACCCTCGCCGTGCAGCACGCGCATGCCCAGCGCGAGGGTCCCGAACGCACCGTAGATCTGGGTCCGCATGAAGTTCGCGAGCGTCAACCGGCTGTCCGGCGTCCGCACGATCAGCGGTCGGCCCTCGTCGAGGCCGGTGATCGGCTCGCCGGCGAGGTAGTTGTAGGCGAGCAGCCCGCCGCCGTCGGGGGCGCCGTCCAGCGCGGCACGGAACAGGGCTCCGAAGACGTCGTCGGCCGCGGCGTCGTGCCCGAGGGCGGTGGCGAACTCGCCGAAGACGCCCGCCCAGGCGTCGAGCTCGCTGGCTCCGTTGTTGCAGTGCACCATCGCCACGAGGTCGCCCGCCGGGGTGGTCACGAGGTCCAGCTCGTGGTGCCTGCTGGTCAGGGGCTTCTCCAGGACGACCATCGCGAAGATCGACGTCCCGGCGCTGATGTTCCCGGTGCGGGGCGCCACCGCGTTCGTGGCGACCATGCCCGTCCCGGCGTCCCCCTCGGGCGGACAGAGCAGCACGCCGGGCTCGAGGGTTCCGGTGGGGTCCAGGAGCGCTGCCCCTTCGGCGGTCAGGTGGCCGGCGTCGGCGCCGGCGGGCAGGACCCGGGGCAGCAGGCCCTCCACCTGGAGCCCGGGGCGCTTCGCGGCGACGAGGTGGTGGAACTGCCCGAGCATGCGCTCGTCGTAGTCGCGCGTGGCGGGGTCGACCGGGAACATGCCGGAGGCGTCGCCGACCCCGAGCACGTGCTGTCCCGTCAGGGCACGGTGGACGTAGCCGGCGAGGGTCGTGAAGGAGGCGATCTGCGGCACGTGCGGCTCGTCGTCGAGGATCGCCTGGTAAAGGTGCGCGATCGACCAGCGCAACGGGATGTTGTACCCGAACAGCTCCGACAGCTCGGCAGCGGCGGGGCCGGTGCTCGTGTTGCGCCAGGTGCGGAACGGCACGAGGAGCTCGCCGTCGGCGTCGAACGGCAGGTAGCCGTGCATCATGGCGGACACCCCGAGCCCGGCGTACGTCGTGGGGCGCACGCCGTACCGCTGCTCGACGTCGGCCACCAACGCCGCGTAGGCGCCCTGCAGACCGCCGTGCACGGCGTCGAGCGAGTAGGTCCACACACCATCGACCAGCTCGTTCTCCCAGGAGGCCGAACCGGCCGCGACCGGGGCGTGGTCCGGCCCGACGAGGCAGGCCTTGATGTTGGTGGAGCCGAGCTCGATACCGAGCGTCGCCCGCCCGGAGGTGATGGCGTCGCGCACCTCGGCCGACCGGTCATGCTGCGTCATCAGGGGTCCACTCCTCGAGGAAAACGGGTCAATGCATGTTAGCGCTCACATACGGCGGATCTCAACCTGCCCCGGCCCGGCGCCACGATCAGGGGCGACGCGGCGGGCCCGTCGACGAACGGACCACCAGCTCGGGCTCGATCCGCTCCACCGCCACGGTCTCCCCCGACAACGAGGCCAGCACCATCGCCACGCAGTGCGCACCGAGCGTGGCGAACGGCTGCCGGACCGTCGTCAGGGGCGGCACGAAGTACGCCGCACCCGCGACGTCGTCGAACCCGACCACCGAGACGTCGTCCGGCACCCTGAGGCCGCGCTCCCACAACGCCCGCAGGATCCCCAGGGCGAGCTGGTCGTTGCCGGCCAGGACCGCCGTCGGGCCCTCCCCCGCCACGACCGCCTCGGCCAGGTCGCGGCCGGCCTGGTAGCCGTCCTTCGCCGACCACGAGCACGTGCGCGGCCGCGCGGGGACCACGCCGCGGGCCTCCAGGGCCTCGCGCCAGCCGGCCGCCCGCTCCCGGGCGTCGAACCAGTCCTGCGGGCCCGCCACGTGCAGCACGTCCGCGTGCCCCAGCCCGAGCAGGTGCTCCGTCGCCGCCCGGGCGCCCGCTCGCTGGTCGACCGCGACCGACATCGTCGCCGACGGCGTGGAACCCGGGGCGAGCGCCGACTCCGGGCGCTCCTCGAGGGCAGCCACCACCACCACCGGCACCGGCGCGCGGAACGACTCCACGGCGGCCGCGACGTCGTCGTGCGGCGCGATGACCACGATCCCGTCCACCCCCTGCGCCATGAAGTGCTCGAGCGCCTGGTGCATCGACGAGGTGTCGTAGGTCCGCAACGTCGCGACCGAGACGAAGTAGCCCCTGTCACGCGCGGCCTCCTCGACCGCGATGAGCGTGCTGGTCGGCCCGAAGAGCGCCGATCCCGTGGTCACCACGCCCAAGGTCGCCGAGCGAGACGTCGCCAGGGCCCTGGCCGCGCTGTTGCGCCGGTAACCCAGCTGCTCGATCGCCTCCTGCACCCGCTCGCGCGTCTCGCCACGGACGCTCGCGTGGCCGTTGAGGACGCGTGAGACGGTCTGGTGCGACACCCCGGCCACGGCCGCGACGTCCGCCATGGACGGCCGACCCGTGCGCCGTCCCGAGCCGCTCACGGCCGGTCGGCGGAGGTGCCTGCCGCGTCCACGGTCTGCGCGTCGACGGCGTGCAGCACCCGGCGCAGGTACGTCATCGTCAGCTGACCGGCCGCCTCGTCGTACTGCGCCTCGTAGCCGTGCTTCGTGTAGAGCGCGAGGTTGTGCTTGGAGTCCTTGCCCGTGAACGCCCAGATCTCGGTGACCTGCTCGGGCAGGTGCTCGAGGATCGCGAACATCAACGTGGTGCCCAGCCCACGCCCCTGCTGGTCCGGCGCGACGGCGAGACGGCCGAGCGTCGCCTTCTGGCCCTCGACCTCCACGCGGATGGAGCCGACCAGCCGGTGGCCCTCCCAGGCGCCGATCGTCACGATGTCCTCGCGCGCCATGTCCTCACGCAGCTCGGCCAGCGTCTGGGTCAGCGGCGGGATGTTCGGGTCGTCGTACAGCTGCGCCTCGGAGACGAAGGCCGCTCGCCGCAGCGTCAGGAGCTCGCCGGCGTGGTCGTCGGTGACCAGGGCGATCCGCGTGGGCCTGTCGGGCGCGGTGCTGCCGCTCGCTGCATCGTCCGGGACGCCAGTGGTGTCGTTCATGGCCCCATCGTGGCAGACGGTGGGCGACAATGGCGTGCGTGACCACGCAGCCGACGCCACCTTCGTCCCCGCCCTCGGGCCTGCCGGCACCGACCGGCCGCCCCACCGAGTGGGTGCTGAGCCTCTCCTGCCCCGACCGCCCCGGCATCGTGCACGCGGTGAGCGGGATGCTCGCCGACCACGACGGCAACATCACCGAGTCGCAGCAGTTCGGCAACCCGGGATCCGGCACGTTCTTCATGCGCGTGCAGGTCGAGTCGCACGCCTCGCGCGAGGAGCTGGAGGCGGCGGTCTCCGACGTCGCCGCCACCTTCGAGATGACCTGGTCGCTGGACGTGGTGGGCCGGCCGGTGCGGACGCTGGTCATGGTCTCCCGGGCAGCACACTGCCTCGTCGACCTCCTCTACCGCGAGCGTCACCAGGGGATGCCGATCGAGGTCGTGGGCGTGGTGGGCAACCACCGCGACCTGGAGGACATCGCTGCGTTCTACGACAAGCCGTTCCACCACGTCCCGGTCACGAAGGACACCAAGGTCCAGGCCGAGGACCGGCTGCGCGGGCTCGTCGACGAGCTCGACGTCGAGCTCGTCGTCCTGGCCCGCTACATGCAGATCCTCTCGGACGACCTGTGCCGCGACCTGTCCGGTCAGGTCATCAACATCCACCACTCGTTCCTGCCGTCCTTCAAGGGCGCCCGGCCCTACGCCCAGGCCCACGAGCGGGGCGTCAAGCTCATCGGCGCCACCTCGCACTACGTCACCGGCGACCTCGACGAGGGGCCGATCATCGAGCAGGACGTCGAGCGGGTCGACCACTCGCGCGCGGTCACCGACCTCGTCGCGCTCGGCGAGGACGTCGAACGGCGCACCCTGGCCCGCGCCGTACGGTGGCACGCCGAGCACCGGGTGCTGCTCGACGGCCACCGCACCGTCGTCTTCCACTGACTCCCGCCCGGCGGAGGACGTCAGGCCTCGCCGATCTCCTCGGCCGTGTAGTACCCGCTGTCGATGAGCACCTCCTGGACGTCACCGCGGTTCACGGTCGCGACGTCGAGCAGGTAGGACGGCACCATCTTGACGCCGTTGTCGTACGTGTCGGTGTCGTTGACCTCGGGCTCGCCGCCGTCCAGGTAGGCCAGCGCCGCGTCCACGGCCACCTGCGCCAGGACGCGCGTGTCCTTGAAGACCGTCGAGTACTGCATCTTGTCGCGGATCAGCTTGACCGACGCGGCCTCGGCGTCCTGCCCGGTGACGACCGGCATGCCGTCCGGGATCGTGGGGCCCCGACCGTCGAGGGCCAGCGCCGTGATCGCGCCGCGCGAGATGCCGTCGTACGGCGAGAGGATCCCGTCCAGCGGGATGTCGTCGGTGTAGAACTGCGCGAGCAGGCTCGACATCCGGTCCTGCGCCAGGTCCTTGGACCAGCGCCAGGACTCGGCCTGGACGATGTCCGTCTGGCCCGACGGCACCTCGACGACGCCGTCGTCGAGGTACGGCTGCAGCGTGTCGACCGCACCCTCCCAGAACATGTGGGCGTTGTTGTCGTCCAGCGAGCCGGCGAAGAGCTCGATGTTGTAGGGGCCCTCGTCCCCGGTGGGTTCGCCGTCCTTGTCGACGACACCGAGCCCGCGCAGCAGCGAGGTGGCCTGGGCGACGCCGACCGCGTAGTTGTCGAACGTCACGTAGTGGTCCACGCCCTCGGTGTCGAGGAGCAGGCGGTCGTAGGCGATGACCGGGATGCCCTGCGCGGCGGCGGCGTCGAGCTGGTCGCCGAGCCCGGCGCCGTCGACGGCCGCGATGATCAGCAGCTCGGCGCCGCCGTCGATCATCGCCTGCACCTGGTCGGCCTGCTTGAAGCCCGCGGTGTCGTCGCCGGCGTACTGCAGGTCGACGGAGTACCCGGCCTCCTCCAGGCCGGCGGCCAGGGTCTGGCCGTCCGTGATCCATCGTTCGGACGACTCCGTCGGCATCGCGACACCGATCGTGCCGGCGCCACCGCCGCCCTCGCTCTCCTCGCTGGAGCCCGCCCCGCAACCCGCCAGGGCGAGCGCGGCAGCCGTCCCCACGACGGCAGCACCTGCTGCCAGTCGTCGATTCATCGCGTTCCTCCGTTTCAGTCCGCCGTACCGGGCGGCGGACGCTGGTCTTCGGGCACCGGCCGCCGAATGGTCGACGGTCGACGGTCACCGAGTGGGTTCAGGCGGCTCCTGTGATCGCGGCCAGGATCGACTCGTGGCTGGCCGAGGCGGGGAAGGAGCCGTTGTTGCGTCCGTGGCGCATGACCTCGATGCGGTCCGCCACCGCACGCACGTCGTTGAGGTTGTGACTGATGAGGATCACCCCGAGCCCGAGCTCCCGCAGCCGTTCGATGTGCGTGAGCACCTCCCCGGTCTGCGCCACGGAGAGCGCCGCCGTCGGCTCGTCGAGCACGACGATCCGCGGGTCGCCGATCAGGGTGCGCGCGATCGCGACCGCCTGACGCTGCCCCGCGGACAGGTTGCGCAACGGGGTGCGTACCGACGGGATCCGCACCGTGAGGTGCTCCAGGAGGCGCCGGGTGTCGACCTCCATCTGCCCGTCACGGAGCATGCCCATCCGGTTGCGGCTCTCCTGGCCCAGGAAGACGTTGGCCGTCACGTCGAGGTTCTCGCACACCGCGAGGTCCTGGAAGACGCTCGCCACACCGAGCTCGTTGGCGGCCGACGGCGAGTGGATCGTCACGGGCCGCCCGTCGATCTCCACCTGGCCGGCATCCGGCACGAGCACGCCCGCGACGATCTTGGCGAGCGTCGACTTGCCGGCACCGTTGTCGCCGACGAGGGCCACGACCTCGTGGGACCGGACCTCCAGGTCGACCCCCACGAGCGCCTCGACCGCACCGAAGTTCTTGCTCACCTCGTGCAGGGCGAGCAGGGGCGAGCGCCGGCGCGTGCCGTCGTTGGGCAGCGTCATCCTCCCGCTCCCTCGTCGTCGGTGCTGTCGGGTCGCTCGAACAGGTCGGTGCTCGCCAGGGCGAGCGCGATCGCACCCAGGAGCTCGGCACGCAACCCTAGCGCGGCGGGCACCACGTCGGGACCACCGGACCGGCTCAGGACCGTCCGGCGGCGCATCGCCTCGCGCAACGGAGCCAGGAACGCCTCACCGGTCTCGGCGAGCTCACCGCCGACGACGACGCGCTGCGGGCCGAGCCCGGTCGCCAGCGCGGCGACGACCCCACCGACGGTCGAGCCGGCGTCGGCCACGATCTCCCGGCAGCCCGGGTCGTCCTCCTTGGTCATCCGCACCACGTCGCGCAGGGTGAGGTTGCCGTAGCTGGGGTACAGGGGTTCGAGCAGGGCCGGGCTCCCGACGACGGTCTCGAGGCACCCTCGGCTGCCGCACGCGCAGATGCGACCCGCGGGGTCGACCTGCACGTGACCGATCTCCCCGGCCGTCCCGTCGGTGCCGCGGTGGACCCGGCCGTTGACCACCAGCCCGGCGCCCACACCCTGCGAGACGTTGACGTAGAGCATGTCCTGCAGGTCCCGCCCGGCGCCGAGGGTGGACTCCGACAGCGCCCCGAGGTTGGCGTCGTTGTCCACGAAGACGGGGCGGGCGAGGCGCTTCTCCAGCACCTGGGCGATCTGGACGGAGTCCCAGCCGCGCAGCACCCCTCGCAGCCCGACCATGCCGGTGGCGGGGTTGACCGGAGCCGGCAGGCCCAGCCCGATCCCGAGCACCTCGTCCAGACCGGCACCGACCCGCTCCACCAGGTCCACGACGAGCAGGGCCACACGGTCGAGGCTGGTGTCGGGACGGTGGTCGGCCGGGAGCGGCAGGACCTGCTCGGCGAGCACCTCGTGCGAGACGTCCGCGATGGCGACCCGCAGGTGCCGGAACCCGACGACCACGCCGGCGACGAGGCCGACGCGGTGCGCCAGCGTGACGAGCTGGGCCCGCCGGCCCGAGCGCACGGTGCTGCGGACCTCGACGATCTCCCCCGCGACCAGCTCCTTGACGATCGCGGAGACGGTCGCGGCGGACAGCCCGGTGGCACCGACCAGCTCGACCTGTGTCAGCCCGCCGTGCTTCTTCACCGCGTCCACGACGCGGGCTCGGTTGGCCTCGCGCAGCGACGACTGGGATCCCGCCATGGGATGCCGTCCCTTCACGCACCGGAGTGTAGAAGACGACGGCGGGCGGGCGGGAGTGCCCCGCCTGCCCGCCGTCGTCGGTGGATCAGCGCGCGGCGGCCGCGCGACGCTTGTTCCAGATGTCGAAGGCCACGGCGAGCAGGAGCACCAGGCCCTTGATCACCTGCTGCATCGACTGCGGCACCCCCATGAGCTGCATGCCGTTGGACATGACGGCCATGATCAGACCACCGATCATCGCGCCACCGACACGGCCGATGCCGCCGGTGGTCGACGCACCACCGATGAAGCAGGCGGCGATCGCGTCGAGCTCGAACATGTTGCCGGCCGCGGGCTGCGCCGCGTTCATCCGCGAGGAGTACACGATGCCGGCCACGGAGGCCAGGAAGCCCATGTTGACGAAGATCCAGAAGTTGATCCGACGGACCTTCACACCGCTGAGCTCGGCCGCGTGGCGGTTACCGCCGACGGCGTAGATGTGCCGGCCGAAGACCGACTTCTGCATCACCAGCGCGTAGACGATGATCAGCACGGCCAGGATGATCAGCACCAGCGGCAGCCCACGGCTCTGGGACAGCTGGTAGCCGAACCACATGACGACCGCGCCGACGAGGAGGATCTTCAGGGCGAACATGGGAAGCGACTCGACGGTCTGCCGGTAGGCGATCTTGCCCTGGCGCGAACGCCACTGGCTGACGGCGTAACCGACGACGGCGATCGCGAAGATCAGCACGGTGAAGACGTCGAAGCCCGCACCGCCGAGCAGCCCGTTGGAGAACCCGTTGGCGATCTGGTAGTACGTGCCGCCGAACGGCGAGAGGGAGACGTTGTCGAGCACCAGGTACGTCATGCCACGGAAGAGCAGCATGCCCGCGAGAGAGACGATGAAGCCCGGGATACCGACATAGGCGACCCAGAACCCTTGCCACATCCCGACGAGCAGCCCGACCACGAGCGCCGCGATCACGCCCATGTACCACGGCATGCCCATCCTGATGACCACCACGGCCGAGACCGCACCGGTCAGCGCGACCACCGATCCGACGGACAGGTCGATATGCCCCGCCACGATGATCATGAGCATGCCGATGGCCAGGATCAGGATGTACGAGTACTGCAGGATGATGTTCGTCAGGTTCCCCGGGCTCAGGAAGTTCGGGTTGAGCACGGAGAACAGGACGACGATCATCGCGAACGCGATGAAGATCCCGCTCTCGCGCAGGTGCCGGGTCATGAGGTCCCGGGCTCCGGCGATGACGTTCATGAGTTCAGTTCCTTCGTGGGCAGGGGCTGGTCGCGCTCGATCGTCATGAGCTCCATGAGGCGTTCCTGGGTCGCCTCGGCGACAGGGACCTCACCGGTGATGCGACCGAAGGCCAGGGTGTAGACGCGGTCGCAGATGCCCAGCAGCTCGGGCAGCTCGGAGGAGATGACGACGACCGCCTTCCCCGCCGCGACCATCTTGTTGATGATCGTGTAGATCTCGTACTTCGCCCCGACGTCGATGCCTCGCGTGGGCTCGTCGACGATCAGCACGTCCGGGTCGGTGTACAGCCACTTGGACAGCACGACCTTCTGCTGGTTGCCGCCGGAGAGCTTGCCGACGTTGGCCAGGACGTTGGGCGTCTTGATGTTGAGGGACGCCCGGTACTCCTCGGCGACCTTCAGCTCCTCGTTGCCGTTGATCCAGCCGCCGGGCGAGATCTTGCCCAGGCCGGCCGACGACACGTTGTGACGGATGTCGTCCAGGAGGTTGAGACCGTACTGCTTGCGGTCCTCGGTGGCGTACGCGATGTGGTGGTTGATCGCCTCGGCGACGTCGCGCACCTGGATCTGCTGGCCGTTCTTGTAGATCCGGCCGCGGATGTTGCGGCCGTAGGAGCGGCCGAAGATGCTCATCGCGAGCTCGGTGCGGCCGGCGCCCATGAGCCCGGCGATCCCGACGACCTCCCCGGCACGGACGTTGAACGACGCACCGGTGATGATGTTGCGCCCGGCCTGCGTGGGGTGGTCCACGTGCCAGTCCTCGACCCGCAGGACCTCCTCGCCGATGTCCGGCGTCCGGTCGGGGTAGCGGTTCTCGAGAGAGCGCCCGACCATGCCGCGGATGATGCGGTCCTGCGTCGAGTCCGGGTCGGCCATGTCGATCGTCTCGATCGTCCGACCGTCACGGATGATGGTGGTGCGGTCGGCGATGTCGGCGATCTCGTTGAGCTTGTGCGAGATGATGATGCAGGTGATGCCCTCGTCACGCAGGTTCCGCAGCAGGTCCAGCAGGTGCGCGGAGTCGGTGTCGTTGAGCGCTGCGGTGGGCTCGTCGAGGATGAGCAGCTTGACCCGCTTCGAGAGCGCCTTGGCGATCTCGATGAGCTGCTGCTTGCCGACGCCCAGCTGGGAGACGGGCGTGGTGGGGTTCTCGTGCAGGCCCACGCGGGCGAGGAGCTCGGCGGCCCGGTGGTTCGCGCTGTCCCAGTCGATCAGACCGAACCGGTTGCGCGTCTCGTTGCCGAGGAAGATGTTCTCGGCCACGGACAGGTACGGCACCAGGGCGAGCTCCTGGTGGATGATGACGATGCCGCGGTCCTCGGAGTCGTTGATCGACCCGAACCGCATCGTGTCGCCCTCGAGGACGATGTCGCCGTCGTAGGTGCCGTGCGGGTAGACGCCCGACAGCACCTTCATGAGCGTGGACTTGCCCGCTCCGTTCTCGCCGCAGATCGCGTGGATCTCCCGCTCGGTGACGTCGAGGTCGACGCCGGCCAGCGCCTTGACGCCGGGGAACTCCTTCGTGATGGAGCGCATCTCCAGGATGGTGCTCATGTGCGCCCTCGTCCCTCCTTCTGGGGTGTGCCCGCCGCCGGCGACCCGGTGCGGAGCCCTGGCCGGGCCCGCCGCCGACGCTCGGGGGAAGCGTCGACGGCGGGCCCGGTGGTCAGGATCAGGTCACGCCTGGCCGGCGTCGATCTGGTCCTGGGTCCAGTAGCCGCTGTCGACCAGCAGCTCGGTGATGTTGTCCGCGTAGACGGTGTCGACCTCGAGGAGGTACGACGGCACGGTCTTGACGCCGTTGTCGTACGTCTCGGTGTCGTTCGCCTCGGGCTCCTCGCCGGCGAGGTACGCCTGCGCGGCGATGACGGCCTGGTCGGCGAGCTTGCGCGTGTCCTTGAAGATCGTGGACTGCTGCACACCGTCCTGGATGTACTTCACCGACGCGATCTCGGCGTCCTGACCGGTGACGACCGGCAGGCCGTCCTCGATCGTGTCGCCGCCCATGCCGGCGCCCTGGAGCGCCGTGATGATGCCGCGGGACAGGCCGTCGTACGGGGCGAGCACGCCGTGGAGCTCCTCACCACCGGTGTAGGTGGAGGTGAGCAGGTCCTCCATGCGCTTCTGCGCCCGCTCCTGCTCCCAGCGCAGCGTGGCTGCCTGGTCGAACGCGGTCTGCCCGGAAGGGACCACGAGCGAGCCGTCGTCGAAGAACGGCTGGAGCGTGTCCATCGCGCCGTCCCAGAAGAAGTTCGCGTTGTTGTCGTCCGGCGAGCCGGCGAAGAGCTCGATGTTGAACGGGCCCTCCTCACCGGTGGGCTCGCCGGCCTCGTCGGTCAGACCGAGGCCGTAGAGCAGGGCGGTCGCCTGGGCGACGCCGACCTTGTAGTTGTCGAACGAGACGTAGAAGTCGACGTTCTCGCTGTCGCGGATCAGGCGGTCGTAGGAGATGACCGGGATCCCTGCGGCGGCGGCGGCGTCGAGCTGGCTCGTGAGGGCCGTGCCGTCGATCGCGGCGATGATGAGCGCCTCGACGCCACCGGTGATCATCGCGTCGATCTGCTGGGTCTGGACCGGGATGTCGTCGCCCGCGAACTGCAGGTCGACGTCGTAGCCGGCCTCCTCGAGTCCCGCCTGCACGGCGTTGCCGTCGGCGATCCATCGCTCGGAGGTCTCGGTGGGCATCGCCACACCGATCGTGCCGCCCTCGGTGGCTTCACCGTCGGTGGCGTTCTCGTTGCTGCTGCCCGCACCGTCACCAGCACACGCAGTCAGGGTGAGCGCCAGCGCCGCACCTGCGGCGACCACGCCCATCTTCTTGCCGAGTCGCATCCTCGCGCTCCTTCTCGTCGTCGAGGGTCCTCCGGCGGCGACCTTCACCGTCGGCGCCCCGTCGGGGCTGGACCGCAGCCTCCCGGGAAGAAGGCCGGGGACAACATTGCTGGCTTCAAGTCTCGAAGTCAACGGGCCAGGATCACGATCTGGTCACGACATGTGAGGGATCACACCGGACATACACGGAGAAAAAGTCGCGGCCTGCCTTCGATCTGCGAAGGCAAGCCGCGACTCTTGACCGAAGTGGCTGGTCTCAGCCCTGGTCCTCCACCAGCACGGCGACCGTCCGTGCCGGCACGGCGACCGTCCCGGTGCCCGCGTCCCAGGCGGTCTCGCGCACGACGGCGTCGCCGCCGTCGCGCTGGACAGCCGACAGGCCGTAGTCGCGGCCGGCGAGGCCGTCCACCGCCACCGTCACGGGGTCCGGCGAGGCGTTGAAGACGGTCAGCACCCCGTCCAGATCCGGGTCGACGTCGGTACCGACGGTGTCGTCGATCGACATGACGATCACCCCCGGCACGGCGTCCGGACCGGAGGCCGGGAACGTCACCTTCTCGGAGATGAGCTCGGCGGACCCCAGCCGGAACAGGTCCGTGGAGCCGCGCAGCTCCAGCAGCTCCCGTGCCCGCCCGGAGGCCTCGGCGATGTGCGCCGGCTCCGGTGTGAGCGCCGGGTCGGCCAGCAGCGGCGCCATGAGCGGCCACTTCTCCTCGTTGTCGGCCGCCATCGGCAGGCCACGGGCGAACCCGTTGTCCTGACCCGTCCAGTCGATCGCGTTGAACCAGTCGCCCGAGTCGTAGGAGTTGCGGTCCAGCGACTTCGACCGCAGCAGGTCCGTCCCCGCGTGCCAGAACGACGGCGTCTGCGCGAGCGCCGCCGTCGCCAGCGACAGCGTGTTCATCCGTACCCGGTCGTCCATCGACGTCGCCTGCGGGAGCTTGAGCGCCAGCAGGTCGAACAGCGTCTCGTTGTCGTGGGCGTCGACGTAGGTGACGACCTCCTCCGGGGAGTCGGCGTACCCGGCCGGCGAGCCCCGGTAGTCGAGGTCCTCGCCCCGCGTGGGCTCGCCGTCGGAGGCGACGAACGAGAACTCGCGCAGGTTGCCGGCCAGCCCCAGACGCACGAGGTCCGTCTGGTGGGCGAGGTCGGCCTCCTCGTCCGCCCCGCCGTCGTTCACCGTGCCGGGCTCGCCCGTGCGCGCCTCACGGCCGTTCGGGTCCGTGAACAGCCCGGTCCCGAAGCCCTGCGTGAAGGTCGACGCCCCGTCGACCGGGGACCCGCCGTGCACGGCGTCGCGGAGCCGGTCGGAGAACGTCCCGATGCCGGTGCCTCCCAGGTTGCCCTGGGTGGCCTGCTCGAAGAGGGCGCCGTCGGCGACCTCGCCGAAGTTCCAACCCTCGCCGTACAGGTACACCGCCGACCCGTCCACGCCGTCCTCGGCCACCGTGAGGTCGTCGAGGGCCTCGCGCACCGCGAGCATGTTCGCCCGGGAGTGGTGCCCCATGAGGTCGAAGCGGAACCCGTCGACCTTGTAGTCCCGGGCCCAGGTGACGACCGAGTCCACCATGAGCTTCTCGGCCAGGGCATGCTCCGTGGCGACGTTCTGGCAGCAGGTGCTGGTCTCGACCGCCCCGGTGATCGGGTTCTGCCGGTGGTAGTAGCCCGGCACCACACGGTCGAGCACGCTCTTCGCGTCCTGGCCGCTGGCCGCCGTGTGGTTGAACACCTGGTCCAGCACCACCTGCAGTCCGGCGTCGTGCAGCGAGCCCACCATCGTGCGGAACTCCGCGACCCGGGCGCCGCCGTCGGCGTCCACCGCGTACGAGCCCTCCGGCGTCGTGAAGTGGTAGGGGTCGTAGCCCCAGTTGAAGCCGTCGGTCGCCTGCACGGCCGCCACCGCGGCCTGCTGCTCGGTGGAGTCCGGCGCGAACCCGGACAGGTCACCGGTGGTCTCCTGGTCGGCGCGCGCCTCGGGGATGGTGGCGATGTCGAACGTCGGCAGCAGGTGCACCGTGGTCAGGCCGGCCTCGGCCAGCCCGCGCAGGTGGGACATGCCGTCGGAGGCGTCCTCGGCGAACGCGAGGTACGTCCCGCGGACGTCCTCGGGCACCGTGGCGTCGGCGATCGAGAAGTCCCGCACGTGCAGCTCGTAGATCGTCTGGTCCACGGGCCGCTCGACGACGGGCTGGGGGGTGGTGCGCCAGACCTTCGGTTGCCACCTCTTGTCGTCGAGCCCCACGACGACGGAGTGCGTGGAGTCGAGCGTCAGCCCCACGGAGTACGGGTCCGTCACCTCGTTGACCACCACCGAACCGTGGGGTGCCACGTCCCCGGGGACGTACACCTCCACGGCGTACCGGTAGCGGGCACCGACCCACGGGTACTTCTTGTCGGTCTGCTTGCCGTCGAGCGTCCAGGAGCCGTCCGCCTGGCGAGCGGCGTCGAAGCGGTCCGGGTCGGCCTCCAGGTCGCGGCCCTCGGGCCACACCAGCAGGTCGACGTCCTGGGCCGTGGGAGCCCAGAGCGCGAACGAGGCCCACTTGCGGTTGGGATGCACGACGGCGCCGAACGTACGGTCGGCCGCAGCCTCGGCGTACAGGTCGTCGAGCACGCCCGGGACCTGCACCCCGGTCGCCGCGGTGACGACGTCATCGTCCGAGCGCACCACCAGGAGCTGGCCGGTGAGCAGCCGCTCCACCGTCTCGCGGTCCAGCGGCGCGCCGTCCGACGTCGGCACGAACGGGGCGTGGCCCGCCAGCGCCGGGAAGTCGTCGGCCACGTCGTCCGGCACGCCGTCGGCGGGCCTCAGCTCGACGGCGAGGGCGCCGTCGGGCAGGTCGCCGCCGTCAGGACCCGTGACCTGGCCGTCGGACACCCGCAGCCCGCCGGCGGGGGCGGTCCACAGCGTCCAGTCGTCCCCGGTGCCGAGGCTCTCCGGGGCCAGCACCAGCGCCTCGCGCACCCAGTGCGCGGCCTGCTGACCGACCCCGTCCAGCGGCGGGTTCGCCACGTCGATCGCCAGCTCGTGCGTGGCGAGGTCGTAGGAGAACTCCACGGTCTCGCCGTCGCCGACGCTGAAGGAGTAGTTCGCCCCGTCCCGGGCGCCGCCGACGCCGTAGTTCTCCGCCCAGCTCAGGCCGTGGGCCACCTTGGTCTCGTAGGCGCCACCGTCGAGGGCGTCGGTCGACCAGGTGTACACCCCGTCGCCGTCCGGGTCCTTGAGCCAGGTGGCGAGGCAGTCCGGCGCCCAGGCGCTCGGGCAGCCCACCTGGTCCTGGTACGAGCCGGGCAGGGTGACGATCGGCCCCTGGGCCGTGGAGGAGAAGTCCTTGCTCACCGGGTCCCAGTAGAAGGTGACCTTCCCGCCGTCGTGGGTGTACGTCGCGTTGGGACCGCCCTGTACACCTCCGACGCCGTAGTTGACGTCCCACGAGCCGTTGAGCGCGACCTTGTACTCGTAGTCGCCGGCCGGCAGGTCGAAGGTGCCCGCCCAGACGCCGTCGGGTCGCACGCTGAGGCGGGCGCTCTCGCAGTCGGGCGTCCAGTCCCCGGCGCAGCCCATCTCGCTGTTGTGGCTGCCGGGCACCGTCACCATGTCGATGTCGGGGTCGGGCCCGACCTCACCGACCGTGCCGGAGACGTCGACACCGACGGACGCGAACGTCGAGGCGGCGGCGCGGTCGCCGTCCGCGTCGACGGTCACCGCGCGGTACTCGACCAGCGTGCCCTCGCCGAGCCCGTCCACGTCGTGGAACAGCCGCGGGGTGGTGTCCTCGGCCGTGCCGAGCGGCTGCCAGTCGGTGGTGCCGACCTCCCGCCAGGCGAAGCTCGTCTCGGCCCAGGCGTCGTCGATCGCGGCCCGCACCGGGGCGGTTCCCTCGAGCGCGGCTCCCGGCGCCGGGACCTCGACGGCGATGCTGCCGTCGGTCTCGGCGCCGACGGTCCGGTCGGCGACCAGGACGACGGCGGAGGCCGCACCCACGGTGAGCGTCACCTCGCCCGAGGCATCGGCCGTCACCGGCTCCCCGTCGCCGTGCAGCACCTCGTAGTCCGCTCCCGGGGTGAGCGTCGTGAAGGTCGCCTCGCGGGCCGCCGACGTGTTGTTGACGGCGACGAGGTGCTCGATCTTCTCGTCCCGGTCGACACGGCTGAAGGCATAGACGCCCGCGCCGTCGGCGACGTGGCGCTCGACCTGAGCACCCTGCGACAGTGCCGGGTGCTCCTCGCGCAGCGCCGCGAGGGCGGCGATGTGCGTGTACAGCGGTGCGTCGGTGTCGTACCGGTCCACGCTGCCCGCGGTCTCGCCGGTCACGAGCGGCTGGTCGGCGTACGAGTCGACCTGCGTGGCGAAGAGGGTCTGACGGGCGTCCTTGTCCCCGCCGCTGCCGGCGAAGCCCTGCTCGTCGCCGTAGTAGACGACCGGCTGGCCGCGCGTGAGGTACATCAGCTCGTGGGCGAGCTCGGTGCGGGCGAGCGGGTCGTCGGTGCCGGCGAGCATGTACCCGACGCGCCCCATGTCGTGGTTGCCGAGGAACGTCGGGAGCGCGGCGGCCGAGGTCTCGGGCGTCGTGTAGCGGTCGTCGCTCGCGAACAGGTTCGCCAGGCCCTTGGCGCTGTTGCCGCTGGCGAAGCTGGTGGCGGACGCCTGGAACGCGAAGTCGAGCACGGAGCTCATCTCGGTGTCGCGCACGTACGGCGAGAGCAGGCGCGCGTCGGCGTCGTAGACCTCGCCGAACATGAAGAAGTCGTCCTTGCCCTGGGCGCGGGCGTAGTCCATGACCTCCGCCGACCAGACCTCCCAGAACTCCGGGTTGACGTGCTTGACGGTGTCGATCCGGAAGCCGTCGATCCCGAGGTCGATCCAGTCGGAGTACACCTCGACGAAGCCGTTCACGACCGTGGGGTGCTCGGTCATGAGGTCGTCGAGGCCGACGAAGTCGCCGAACGTCACCGACTCCCCGGTCCAGGTCGAGTCACCGCGGTTGTGGTAGAGCGTGGGGTCGTTGAGCCAGGCCGGGACCTTGACGTCGGCGTCCTCGGGCGCGATGACCGGCGTGTAGGGGAACGAGGTGGCGGCGTCGAGCTCCGGGAAGTCGTCGGTGCCCGCGTAGTCGGCCGGGTCGAAGACCTCGCCGGCCGCGTCGGTGTAGGGCGCCGTGGCCTGGTCGATGTAGGAGTACTCGCCCTCGGCGTAGTCGATGACGTCGGCCGTGTGGTTGGTGATGATGTCGAAGTAGACCTTGATGCCGCGGGCGTGCGCGTCCTCGATCAGCGCCTCGAGCTCCGCGTTGGTCCCCAGGTGCGGGTCGATCTGCGTGAAGTCGGTGATCCAGTAGCCGTGGTAGCCGGCGCTGGCGTCGTCACCGGTGCCCTGCACGGGGCGGTTCATGAACGACGGCGTGAGCCAGATCGCCGTCGTCCCGAGCCCCTCGATGTAGTCGAGGTGCTCGCGCAGGCCGGCGATGTCCCCGCCGTGGTAGAACCCCTTGTCCGTCGGGTCGAACCCGTGGTCGAGGGCGTCGCCGTCGAGGCCGCCGGTGTCGTTGTCCGGATCGCCGTTGGCGAACCGGTCGGTCATGACGAAGTAGAAGCGTTCGTCGGCGCCGGCCTGCCGCACGGGGGGCAGGACGATCGCGTCGTCCGCGGCGTCGTCGTACTCCCCCGCCAGGTCGAGCGGGGTGAGCGCGACACGGTGCGTGGCGTCGTCGTAGGTCACCCGCAGCCGCGCGTCGCCGCCGAGGACGAGGGGCGCGTTGGCGTCCGTACCGTCGCGGCCGTACGCCTCGTCCCACGCGCCGTCCAGGGCGACCTTGTACTCGTAGGAGCCGGCGGGGAGGTCGACATCGGCGGCGTAGAGGCCGTCGCCGGCGGCGGCGAGCCGCGTGGCCTCGCACGACGGGTCCCAGTCGGAGGCGCAGCCCAGCTCGGTCTGCAGGTCGCCGACGAGCGTCACCGTGCGTTCGTCGGCGGCGCTGGCACCGGACGCCAGCGCCAGTCCCGGGACGGCGACGGTGAGCGCCGCGAGGGCGGCGACCCCGCGGCGTCTGAGGGGTGGGCGGGAGGCACGGACCATGGAGGACTCCTTCGTCGACCGGGCGCGCAGATCGCGACCTCCAGCGACTGTACCGTTGCTGCAACTTTGCAGCAACGGTGTTGGGTCGCCGTCCTCAGCGGATCGCACGGAAGAGCATGGCGACGCCGAGCGCCGCGACCATGCCGTTGCCGATCAATGTCGTGACCTTGCGGAGCCGCACCGAGATTCGATGCCGCAGCGCGCTACCCGCACCGACGAGCAGCAGCTGCCAGGCCAGGGATGCCAGCGCGACCCCGACGACGAATGCGGCCACGTGCCAGGACCCCCTCAGCAGCCCCTGAAACCCGATCGCGATCGCTGTGAAGTAGACCAGCGTGACCGGGTTGATCGCCGTCAGCCCGAGGAAGAGCAGGAACCGGCGCGAGGGACGGCCGAACACCACCGGGTCCTCTCGTCCTGGCGCCCGTACCGCCCTGCGCACCCCCGATGCGGCGATCACGAGGACGACGACCGCGGCGATCGCGGTGGGCCAGTCGCCGAGACGGTCGGCGAGCGGAGCGGCCACGGCCCCGCCGACGACCGCGACCCCGCAGTAGAGGGTGTCGACCAGAGCCACCGCAACAGCACCGGCCGCACCCCCGCGGAGCCCACGGTCCATCCCCTCGCGGACGAGCAGCACCCCGATCGCCCCCAGCGGCACGGCGACGCCGAGGCCCGCGACGGCACCGCTACCGAACGCTGCGACGATCTCCATGCCTCGAGCGTCCCCGACCGCCTCCGTCGCCACGACAGATCGTCTGCACGACGAGAGGATGTTCGTCGTGAACGCTATCGATCAGAAGATCACCGACATTCTCGCCATCGACGGCCGCATCTCGTTCGCTGCACTCGGCCGCGAGATCGGTCTCAGCACCAACGCGACCGCGGCACGGGTCCGGCGTCTGGAGAACGACGGCGCGATCCTCGGCTACCGCGCGATCCTCAGCGACCTGACGCCATCGTCAGCACCCCGCCGTGGCACCACCCTCGAAGCATTCGTCGACGTCAGGCTCCGGCCCGATCAGGACTCCGACGCGTTCCTCGCGCTGGCACGCAACGAGCCCTGCGTCCGTGACGCCGTGCACGTCACCGGGCCCTACGACTATCTCCTGCACGTCCACGTGGAGGACACCGCACAGCTCGACACGCTGCTGCGCCGGCTGAAGCGGTCGGCCGGCGCCGGCCAGACGCAGACCCGGCTGGCACTGCGGGCCACCGCCGGCTGACCGGGCGCGGGAGAGGCTCCGCCCGACCGCGTGCGCCGAGGTCGCGCACCTCCGATCACCCCGCCAGGTGCGACCACCTCGCTGCCAGGTCGCGCCACGACCCGATCTCCGCCGCCCGCCCCTCGACGAGCACCACCACCCGGTCCGCACGCTCCAGCGCCGCCCGCTTCGACGTCGAGCCCACCACCGTCAGGCCCTGCTCGCGCAGCGCCGTCCAGAGCTCGACCTCGGTGGCGGCGTCCAGGGCGCTCGACACGTCGTCCGCCAGCAGCACCTCGGAGCCTGTGGCGAGCGCCCGAGCCAGCGCCAGACGCTGCACCTGGCCCCCCGAGAGCCGCACTCCGCGGTGCCCGACCAGCGAGTCCGCACCGCCCGCGTCGGCCACGTCCGGAGCGAGCCGCGCCACGGAGACCGGTCCGGCGACCTGCCGGTCGTGGTCCAGGGTGACGTTCTCGCTGAAGGTGCCGGAGAGCACCCGCGGCACCTGGGCCACGTGCGCCACCCGCGCAGGGCGCAGGAACGTCTCGGCGTCGACGACGGTCTCGCCGTTCCACCGCACCTCTCCGCGGTGCGCCATCAGCCCGGCCAGCGCGGACAGCAGGCTCGACTTGCCCGCGCCCACCTGCCCCAGCAGCAGGACGAGCTCGCCCCGCTCGACGCGCAGGTCGACGTCGGTGACCCCGATCGTGCCGTCGTCGTGCACCGCCTCCACCCCGCGCAGGTCGAGGTGCTCGAAGCGCGGCTCGGGGGTGGGCACCACGCGCGGACGCGGCGCGGCGCCCGTGGTGAGGTCGACGCCCTCCGGCAGCCGCGTGAGGTCGGCTCCCGCGGCGAACGACGACGTCGCCCGCAGCCAGTTCCGGGTGCCCGGCGCCTCGGTGATGACGGCGCCCGCCACCACCCCGAAGTAGGCGAAACCGCCCACGGCCGCCGTGACGAGCAACGTCGTCGCCAGGTCCCAGGTCCCGACGAGGAGCAACGCCCACGCCGTCACCACGCCTGCCTGCACCATGACGGTGGGGATGCCGTCCAGCACGGCCTGGACCCGGTGCTCGCGGATCGCGGCCCCGACCCGGCCGGCGTCCACGTGCCGCAGGTGTCGGTGGACTTCCGGGGTGCGGGCGGCCAGCTTGACGGTCCGCGCGGCGTCCAGGGCCGAGACCAGGGCACGGCCGAAGCCGGCCCGGGCCTCGGCAGACCGGGTCGCGGTACGCCCCGCGATCGGGCGACCTGCCAGCGCAGAGACCGCGGTCACCGCCATCACGGCCAGCAGCACCGCCCCGGCCAGCGGCTCCCCGCTGATCGCCCAGGTGACCAGGACGACGAGGAGCCCGTTGAGCAGGTCGACCCACCGGTCCACGTACAGCACGAACCGGTCGGCGTCGAGAGTCCGGGCGACGACCTCCCCGGCAGGGGTGCGCCGGAGCCGGTGCCTGCGGGTCTGCCCGGCCAGGACCGCCACCCGCACCCGCAGGAGCAGCTCGATCCACCACGACGGGTACAACCGCACCGCGTACGCCAGGCACAGCGGGGCCACGATCAGCATCACCGCGAGCAGCCCTGTCAGGACCCACGGCTCGCCACCCACCGCGAGCGACTCGACCGAGCGCCCCCACAGGAACCCGGCGAGCGCCCCCTGGGCGGCGAACAGGCTGGTCAGCAGGAACAACCCGGCGCCCGCGGCACCCCACCGGGGCTTGGTCACCAGCGCGTGCAGGACGCTGCGGGCCAGGCTCGGTCCGTGGCCCGGGTCGTCGAGGACGGGTGGTTCCCCCGTCCGGCGACGGGCGCCGATGGCGGTCGGCGACGCCCCGGGAGCCGCCTCGCCCGTGGCATCGATCGGTTCGTCCGGCGCCGGGCCGTCGAGGTCGCCACCACGGCTCGCCACCAGCAGGTCCCGGAACGGCCCGTCCTGACGTGCCAGGTCGGCACGCAGCCCTTGCTGCACGACGCGTCCGTGGTCCAGGACGACGACACGGTGCGCCCGCTCCACCGTCCCGAGACGGTGGGCCACGACGACGCCGGTCCGCCCGGTGAGCAGGCGGTCTGCGGCCGCGACCACCCGGGCCTCGGTGTGCGGGTCCATCCGGGCCGTGGCCTCGTCGAGCACGACGACGCGGACGTCGCGCACCAGCAGCCGCGCGAACGCGACGAGCTGTTCCTCCCCCGCCGACAGGGAGGTACCGCCCGGCCCGAGCAGCGTGTCCAGCCCGTCGGGCAGGCCGGACACCCAGTCGGCGAGCCCGAGCTCGGCCACCGCCTGCTCGACGTCGCCGCGCGGCACGTCGGAGAACAGCGCGACGTTCTCCGCCAGGGTGCCGGCGACGATCTCGGTGCGCTGCGTCACCACCCCGACGCCGGCGCGCAGCGCCTGCAGGTCGACGTCGCGGACGTCGACGCCGCCGAGGAACACCGCCCCCCGTGGTGGCTCGACCGCGCGGGACAGCAACGAGGCGAGCGTCGTCTTCCCCGACCCCGTGCGCCCCACGAACGCGACGGTCTGCCCGGCCGGGACCGACACCGACACCCCCTGCAGGGCGAAGGTGCCCTCGGTGTACGCGAAGTCCAGGTCCCGCACCTCGAGCTCCACGGGGCGGTCCGGCAGGCCGAGCCCGCCGACCGGCTCCGGCTCGGTGTCCAGGAGCTGCCGGATACGGACGACGGCTCCGAGCCCCTCCTGCAGGTCGGGCAGGTGCTGCGCGAGACGGTCGATCTGACCGACGAACAGCGAGGTCACCAGGAACAGCGTGACGAGCCGCTCGACGGACATGTCCCCCGCGACGGCGAGTGCCACACCGGACACGACGACGGCGGCGAGCAGGGCGTGCAGCAGCACTCCCACGCGGCGCATCATGCGGGTCTCCACCCGCACCACGGCGAGCAGGGCCCGGTGCACGACCGCGGACATCTCGGCCAGCCGACGCAGCGCGAAGGCCTGCCCGCCCGCCGTGCGCAGGTCGTCGCGTGCCGCGATGCCCTCCTCGAGCACGGCGGCGTTGTCGGTCCAGGCCCGTTCCTCGATCACCTTGCGGCGGGCGATCTCGCCGAGGAGCGACCGCACCGTCCACCACGTGCCCGCCCCGAGGAGCGGGAAGAGGAGCCAGGCCGGCCACCAGGTGACCCCGGCGACGACCCAGATGGGCGCGACGCCCACCACGGTCCGGCCCATGCTCCACAGCTGGCGCCGGGCGAGCGCGCCGACGGCGTGCGTGTCGTCGTCGACCCGGTCGAGGACCTCGCCGACCGCCTGCTCGGTGAGCACCCCGAGCGGCTGGTGCAGGGCGGCGCTGAGCAGGTCACCGCGCAGGCGACCCTCGGCCCGGTCGACGACACCGGCCCACGCGACCTGACCGGCGGCGTCCAGCAGGGCACCGCCGACCAGGCACAGCGCGAGCAGGAGGATCCCGGTCAGGTCCGGCGAGGCTGCCAGCCCACCGGCCACGACCGTCCCGAGAGCGGTCCCGACGGCACCCACCGTCAGCGCGAGGACCGCCACGGCGGCGACCGGTCCGCGCAGGCGGCGCCAGTCGAGCCGTCGCGACGGGTCGTCGGCGGGCGGGAGGTGCGGCGTCGGGGGTGCTGCGGCGGGCGCGTCGATCACCTGCCGAGACTAGATCGACGAGGCATCCGTTCTCGACGTTTTTCTGCGCGGCAGGCGGGGCCGACGGCTCACCGTCGGTCGGGGCAGGGCTCAGACGAGGCCGAGCTCACGCACCGCGTCACGCTCCGCGGAGAGCTCCGCGACGCTCGCGTCGATGCGCTCGCGCGAGAAGTCGTCGATCTCCAGGCCTTCGACCACCTGCCACTCCCCGCCCGACGACGTCACGGGGAACGAGCACACCAGGCCCTCGGGCACGCCGTACTCGCCCTTCGAGACCACGCCCGCGCTCGTCCAGTCACCCTCGGGGGTCCCCAGCACCCAGTCACGGGTGTGGTCGATGGCGGCGTTCGCGGCCGAGGCCGCCGACGACGCACCCCGGGCGTCGATGATCGCCGCGCCGCGCTTGGCGACGGTGGGGATGAAGTCCTCGGTGAGCCAGCCCGCGTCTGCCGTCAGGGCACCGCCGGGGCTGCCACCCACCTCCGCGTGGAAGAGGTCGGGGTACTGCGTCGCGGAGTGGTTGCCCCAGATCGCCAGCCGACGGATGTCCGCCACCGGCACGCCCGCCTTGGCCGACACCTGCGACAGGGCACGGTTGTGGTCCAGGCGCGTCATAGCCGTGAACCGCGCGGCAGGGACGTCCGGCGCGTGCGCGGCGGCGATGAGCGCGTTGGTGTTGGCCGGGTTGCCCACCACCAGCACGCGGACGTCGTCGGCCGCGCCGTCGTTGATGGCCTTGCCCTGCGGACCGAAGATGCCGCCGTTGGCCTCCAGCAGGTCCGCACGCTCCATCCCGGGTCCACGGGGCCGGGCTCCGACCAGCAGCGCGATGTTCGTGCCGGCGAACCCTGCGGCCGGTTCGTCATGGATGTCGATCCCGGCCAGGAGCGGGAAGGCGCAGTCGTCGAGCTCCATCGCGGTGCCCTCGGCGGCGCGGACCGCCTGCGGGATCTCCAGGAGCCGGAGGCGCACGGGGGTGTCCGGGCCGAGCATCGCACCGGAGGCGATGCGGAAGAGCAGCGCGTACCCGATCTGACCGGCGGCCCCGGTCACGGTCACGTTCACAGGTGTCGTCATGGCCCTACTCTCGCGCACCTGGCCGGTGACGTCACCCCCTGCGGCGCGGTGTGCTGCCGAACAGGTGACGAGCCGGTAGCGTTCCCACGAGGGACCGTGCTGTGACCTGGGACTCAGAGGGTTCGCCAGGACTCAGAGGGCTCCCAGGGACCGGTGCCAGCATCGCCGCCGCGTCGCGGACGCGACGAGACCTCCACCCGACGACCAGCAAAGGACCTCCATGTCCCAGGTAACCGAGACACCGACCGACGTCGAGGCGCCGCCGGTGCCCCGACTCTTCACCCGGATGTGCGTCGAGGCGTTCGGCACCTTCGTGCTCGTGCTCGGCATCGTCGGCACGGCGACGTTCAACATCGTCAACAACGGCCAGATCATCACCGTGGCGCTCGCCGGCGGCATCGCACTCATGGCGGTCATCGCCGGGCTGGGCCATCTCTCCGGCGGGCACTTCAACCCGGCGGTGACGTTCGGGCTCACCCTCGCGGGCCGGTCGAGCTGGGTGGACCTCGTCCCCTACTGGATCGCCCAGCTCGTCGGCGCGGCGGCCTGCGGCGCGCTGCTGCTGCTCATCATCCCCGACACCTACCCGCCCCTGGTCGGCGCCGGGTCGGCCGGCGAGGTCCTCGCCGCGACGGCCAACGGCTACGGTGACCACTCGCCCCTGAGCGCGCTCACCCAGGGCCAGTCGACCTTCGAGCTGCCGCAGGCCGCGATCGTCGAGGTGCTCATCGCCGTCGTGTTCGTCGGGGTCATCCTCGCCGTCACGAACACGCGGGCCAAGGTCGCCTACGCACCGGTGGTCATCGGCCTGACCCTCGCGGCCCTGCACATCATCTCGTGGCCCGCCACGAACACCTCGTTCAACCCGGCCCGCTCGCTCGCCTCGGTGATCTCCCCCGACGCCTGGGCCGCCGACGGCGTGGGCCGACAGCTCTGGCTGTTCTTCGCGGCGCCGCTCCTCGGTGCCGCGCTGGCCGCCCTCTTCGCCCGGGCGTTCGCCCCCGTGCCGGCGCTCACGGTCACCGACGGCTGGGAGGAGCAGCCGGGGACGGCTACCTACCCGACCGAGGGCACCCTCGAGGAGGTGGCGGAGACGGCAGCAGCCAAGGTCGTCGCCGACGAGGCCGCCCCGACCACCGTCGAGGAGACCGAGGTCGTCGAGGAGACGACCGTGGTGGCCGACACCGACGTCGCGACGGACGCACCGTCCGAGGTCGAGGTCGAGGAGACCGAGGTCGTCGAGGACACGGACACGGACGAGCCGACTCCCCCGGCCCGCCCCTGACCACCTGCTCCTCCGGCGGCGGCCGCACGGACCGCCGCCGGAGGAGAAGCGCGAGCCGCGACGTCCGCGCAGAGGCGGGGGACGAACCCTGGCGCTCGGTCGTCAGACGCGAAGTGCAGGGCGCGCAGCGCCCGTGAACGCGACCGAGCGCCAGGGTTCGTCCCCCGCCTCCGTCTTTCGTCGGACACTCGGCCGGTCGACGGCGGAGCGTCAGACCCCGGGCGCCGTCAGCGCCAGCACCGCGATCACGCCGGCCGTCGCCCAGCACAGGAAGACGTCGAAGCTGCGGCTCCGGATGGCCAGGCCGACGGGGCCGGAGGACGACGTCGCTCGCCAGGTGCCGGCGACGGCGAGCGTCGCGGCGATCGTCAGGGCGCCGACCCGTGCGCCGACCGTCAGCGCCAGCAGCACGGCGACGAGCATGCCGGCCAGGACGACGACGATCGCCGGCACCGGGCTGCGCACCGGACGCGACCGGTCGTGCACGACGTCGACGGCGTGCCAGTGCGGCTGCGGGTGCGCGTCGGCTTCAGGGACCACGTCGCCGAGCCTACCTGGCGGGCGCGCGCACGCCGTAGGTTGGGCACGTGCCTGCCATGAGCGACTCCGCCCCGACCCCTACCGTCGACGCAGCCGTCGGCCCGACGCCACGATCGGTCGTCGTCGTCGGGGCCGGGCTGGCCGGGGCGCAGACGGCCGCCGCCCTGCGTGCCCACGGGTTCGACGGCCGACTGACGGTGCTCGGCGAGGAGGGGCTGCCACCGTACGACCGTCCGCCGCTGTCCAAGGAGCTGTTGTCACGGCCGGAACCGCTGTGGTTGCACGACGACCTCGGTATCGACCTGGTGGCCCTGGCCGACGAGGTCCTCCTCGCCGACCCGGCCGTCGCCCTGCACCCCGGGCCGCGGGTGATCACGCGGTCCGGACGATCCCTCGACGCCGACGCCGTCGTGCTCGCCTGTGGTTCGCGGCCGGTCCTGCCGGCGGGCTGGGACGCGGACGTGCTGCACACGTCCGCCGACGCGGACACGCTGCGCACCGGTCTGCGCGCCGGCAGCCGCCTGGTGGTGGTGGGCGCGGGATGGATCGGTGCGGAGGTGGCCGGGGTGGCTGCCGGGGCCGGCGTGGACGTCACGGTGCTGGAGGCCGGCGCCACGCCGTTGGCCCGTCAGCTCGGGACCGAGGTGGGCGAGCACCTGGTCCCCTGGTTCGCGGCGGCCGGTGCGCGGCTCCGACGGGGCGCGACGGCGGCCGAGGTGCGGCGGGACGGCGTCACCCTGGTCTCCGGCGAGCGCGTCCCCGCCGATGTCGTCCTGGCGGCCGTCGGCGCCCGGCCGGCCACGGCGTGGCTGCGCGAGCACCTGCCGCAGGCGGTCTTCGACCCGGTGGGCGCGCTCCTGGTCGACCCCGGCGGGGCAGTACCCGGCGTGGCGGGGGTGTGGGCGGTCGGGGACGTGGCGTCGCACCCGCACCCGGTGCTCGGTCGCGTGCCCGGCGGCCACTGGTCGGCCGCCCTGCACGACCCCGACCTCGTGGCCCGTGACGTGCTGGGCATCGAGCCCGCGACGGGCCACGCGCCGTACGTGTTCTCCCGCCAGCTCGGCCACGACCTGGCCCTGTTCGGCCTGCCCACGGGACCCCCGACGGTGTGGCGCGGGACGCCGGGTGCCGGGCCCTGGGCGGCGTTCTGGACCGCTCAGGACTCGGACGACCCCAGCGGCCACGAGACGGACGGCGGCGGGCGGAGCGCTGCCGTGCTCCGCGCCGCGCTGCTGGTCGACTCGCCGCGCGACGTCGGCCCGGTGCGCCGGGCCTTCGACGCGGGGGGTCCGGTCCACCTGGACGTCGAGGCGGCCGGCGACCCGGCGGTCCGGCTGCGCGACGTCCTGGTGTCCTGAACGCCCCTCCCTACCCAACGAGCGTGCTCGCTTGTTCCTCATGGAGCCGGAGAGGGGAACGAATAGGCACGCTCGTTGGGCAGCGGCTGAGCGCCCTCAGTGGGCGAAGTGGCGGGTCCCGGTGAGGTACATGGTGACCCCTGCTGCCTGCGCGGCGGCGACGACCTCCTCGTCGCGGATGGACCCGCCGGGCTGCACGACGGCGCGCACCCCGGCGTCGAGCAGCACCTGCAGCCCGTCGGCGAAGGGGAAGAAGGCGTCGGAGGCAGCGACCGCGCCACGGGCCCGCTCGACCGGTCCGTCCTCACCGGTCGCGAGGGAGTTCGCGCGCTCGACGGACAGCCGGCAGGAGTCCACCCGGTTGACCTGCCCCATCCCGATGCCGACGGCGGCGCCGTCGTCGGCGAGCAGGATGGCGTTCGACTTGGCCGCACGGACGGCCCGCCACGCGAAGGCGAGGTCCGCGAGGGTCGCCTCGTCCGCCGGTGCACCGGCCGCCAGCGTCCAGGAGGTGACGTCGTCCCCGTCGGCCTGGAAGCGGTCGACCTCCTGGACGAGCAGCCCGCCCGAGACGGGCCGCAGCTCGACGCGACCTGCCTGGTCCGCCGCCGCACCCTCGATGACCAGCAGGCGGATGTTCTTCTTCGCCTGGAGCACCTCGAGGGCCTCCGGCTCGAACCCGGGCGCGACGACCACCTCGGTGAAGACGGGGGCGATCTGCTCGGCGGCGGCCCGGGTGACCACGCGGTTGGCGGCGATGACGCCACCGTAGGCGGAGACCGGGTCGGTGGCGTGGGCCCGGGCGTGCGCCTGGGCGATGTCGCCGCCGACGGCGATGCCGCAGGGGTTGGCGTGCTTGATGATCGCGACGGCGGGCTCGGCGTGGTCGTGGGCGGCACGCCAGGCGGCGTCGGCGTCGACGTAGTTGTTGTAGCTCATCGCCTTGCCGTGCAGCTGGACGGCCTGCGCGAGCCCGGCGGGCCCGTCCGTGCGGGCGTAGAGCGCCGCCTTCTGGTGCGGGTTCTCGCCGTAGCGCAGCACGTCCGACCGCTCCCAGGTGGCTCCGGTGACGTCCGGCAGGCCGGACTCGACGGCGGCCTCGTCGGGGGCGTAGGCCGAGGCGAACCAGGCGGACACGGCGACGTCGTAGCGGGCGGTGTGGGCGAACGCCGCGGCGGCGAGGCGCTTGCGCTGGGCGAAGGTGAAGCCGCCGTCGCGCACGGCCGCGGCGACGTCGTCGTACCGGGCGGGGTCGACGACGACGGCGACGCTCGGGTGGTTCTTCGCGGCGGCGCGGACCATGGACGGTCCGCCGATGTCGATCTGCTCGACGACGGCGTCGGGCGCGGCGCCGGAGGCGACGGTCTCGGCGAACGGGTACAGGTTCACCACGACGAGCTCGAACGTGTCGATGTCGAGCTCGGCGAGCTGGTCGAGGTGGGCCTGCTTGCGGGTGTCGGCGAGGATCCCTGCGTGCACGCGGGGGTGCAGCGTCTTGACGCGGCCCTCGAGGCACTCGGGGAACCCGGTGAGGTCCTCGACGCGGGTCACGGGCACCCCGGCGTCGGCGATCCGGCTCGCGGTGGAGCCGGTGGAGACCAGCTCGACGCCGTCGGCGTGCAGGGCGGTGGCGAGCTCGACCAGGCCGGTCTTGTCGTAGACGCTCAGCAGCGCGCGGCGGACCGGGCGGCGGGAGTCGTCGGTGAGCTGGACGTCGGGGGACGTGGGGGCACCGGACATCGTGGTGGTCTCCTCAGGTGGTGGCCTTCGCGGAAACCCTGGCACCCAGGCGGGCGGTGCGCACGGTGGCCCGGCCTGCCGCGGGGGACGCCCGGCCGGATCGGCCGCTCCCCGGTGGTTGTCCACCCTCGCCAGTCACGACCGGGCCCGATCCTACCGGTCGGGCAGGTGGACGGTCATCCCGAGGAGCTGCCAGGCGCGCAGCGCGCAGCGCTCCCGGTCCGCCGCGGGACGTCGGGTGAGCGTGGCCGCGACCATCTCGACGCCGAGCAGCACGTCGTCGACGGTGGTGCCGGGACGCACGTCGCCCTCGGCCAGCGCCCGCTCGAGGCGGGAGCCCAGGACGTCGGCGGTCCGGTCCCGCAGGTCGACGAGACGCGGGTCGGGTCGCTGCTCGGGTGAGGCGGTGGCGACGTCGATGCTCACCACGGACTCGATGGCGTGGCGGGTGACGACGCCCAGCAGGTCGGCGAGGGGCACGCCCGGGTCGCGGGCGATCCTCTCGACGGTGCTGACCTGCTCCTCGAAGAGGGCGAGCACGAGGGCCATGCGGTCGGGGAAGTGCCGGTAGAGGCTCCCCTGCCCGACACCTGCTCGCCGCGCGACGGCGTTGAGCGGTGCGTGCGACCCGTGCTCGGCGAAGATCTCGCGGGCCGCGGCGAGCAGTGCCGCGCGGTTGCGTGCCGCTGCGCGGGGCCCGGCGTTCGCCCGGCGCGAGGCCTTGGTCGCGGGTGTGCTCACGGTGCTATCTTAGGCTGGCAATACCGGACACGAATGTCCGGTGCGGACCAAGGACGGGCAGCACGGATGTCGGACCTCACCCTGAAGAACACCGTCGCGCAGTGGCTCGCCGATCCGGTCGGGGAACGGGTGCTGACGGAGATGCTGACCGAGGCCGGCGCCGGCGTCGGGTCCCTCGCTCCCGCCAAGCGGCTGAGCCTCGCCCGGCTGGTCAAGCTCTCGCGCGGCAAGCTCTCCGCCGAGACCGCCGAGGCCCTGGTCGCCCGCGCTGCCGAGCTCAGGGCGGCAGCCGGCCCCGGTGCAGCACCCGCCGGGGTGGCGCCGGAGGTTGCCTCCGCCGCCCCGGAGACCTCCCCGGAACCGGCCGAGTGGGTCGAGTCGATCTCGCCCGGACGCTTCGCCGGGCAGACCGTCGTGGTCACCGGCGCCGCGTCCGGCATCGGCCGCGCCACGGCCTCCCGCGTCGCCCGCGAAGGGGGCCGTGTCGTCGCGGTCGACATGACCGCGGTGGGTCTGGACGAGCTGGCCACGGAGCTCGGCCAGGACGGCACCCTGCCCGAGGGAGCGGCAGTCGTCCCCGTCGTCGCGGACATCACCGACGACGCCGCGGTCGCCGAGGTCCTGCAGGCCGCGGGCGGGCAGGTTCACGCACTGGCCAACGTCGCCGGGATCATGGACCGCTTCGCGGCCGTGCACACCGTGGACGACGCGACCTGGGAGAGGGTCTTCGCCGTCAACGTGACCGGCACCATGAGACTCATGCGCGCTGTCGTGCCCGGGATGCTCCAGGCGGCCGACGGCCGCATCGTGAACGTCGCCTCCGAGGCAGGGCTGCGCGGATCGGCGTCGGGAGCCGCCTACACCGCCTCCAAGCATGCCGTCGTCGGCCTGACCAAGAACGCCGCCTTCATGTACACGGGCACCGGCGTGCGGGTGAACGCCGTCGCGCCGGGCGGCGTGGCCACCGGCATGCAGCCGCGCGACGTCGACGAGTTCGGGATGGACCGGGTGCAGTCGGCGATGGGGATCATGGCGGACATCGCGATGCCGGAGCAGCTCGCGGCGTCGATCACCTTCCTGCTGTCGACCGACTCGACCAACGTCAACGGTCAGGTCCTCGCCTCGGACGGCGGCTGGTCCGCCGCCTGACCCCCGGGGTCGACGACGTCGTCGGCCCAGGTCTCCGGGCGACCGATCCGACGCAGCGGGCGGGCGCACCACACGGCGACGACGGTCACGCCCAGCAACCCCGAGAGCGCCAGCAAGGTCGGCCCGATCCCGATCAGCGTGAGCAGGCCGCTGCCGACCAGGGGCGCGAGGGGCATCGCGACCGTCGCGCAGAGGTCCATCACCGACGAGAACCTGCCCTGCAGCCGGGGCGGGGTGATCGCCGCGGAGTATCCCGCCATGGCCGCGTTGGCGGCCGGCACGAGCAGGACGCCCGCCCCGAGCGCGACGACGTAGCCCCAGTAGCTCTGGTCGACCGCCATGACGCCCGCCGCCACCGCGACGAGACCGAGGGCGACCGGCGTCAGCCGACCGACGCGCACCCGCTTGACGATCGTGGGCGCCAGGACGGCACCGATCAGCATCGACGCCCCGACCACCCCGGAGAGCAGACCGATGCGCGCGGGTGAGGTCCCGCCGTCGGCCAGGTCGAGGGTGATCGCGACGAACATGCCGTTGATGGCGATGTTGATGACGGCGAACAGCCCGAGGCACAACCGGAACAGCGGGACCGACCAGACGTACCGCAGGCCCTCGCGCAGCGCGACGACCGGGCGCACGGCCCGGGCGGCGGCGGTGTCGGCGTTGAGCGGCTCACGCACCAGCCACGTGCACACGGCTGTCGCGAGGTGACCCACCGCCGCGGCCACCAGCGGCACGGCGTGCGCGATGCCGTAGAGGACACCGCCGACCGGCCCGGCGACGAGACCGGCGGCCGCGTCCCTGCCCTGGGACGCGGCGTAGGCGGTGGCGAGCTGCTCCTGCGGCACCACGGACCGGAAGGCGCCGGCCACCGCCGGCTCCACGAACGCTCCGGCGACCGACGACGCCAGCAGCACGCCGCCGAGGTGCCACACGGAGAGCTGTCCCGTGACGGCTGCCACGGCCGCCGCTGTCCAGGCGAGCGCCGCGATGCTCGCGGTGAGCACGATGAGCCGACGCCGGTCGACGCGGTCGGCGATCACCCCGGCCGGCAGCGTGGCCAGCAGGGCCCCGGTGTGACCCACGGCGGTGACCACGCCCGCCTGCCACACCGACCCCGTGAGGGACAGGGCGATCAGCGGCACCGCGAAGACGGCGATCCCGGCACCGAGCGCCTCGGTGGTCAGCCCCGACATCACCAGCAGGTAGGAGCGGTTGCGCAACAGGCCCGGGGCCGGGGCGGGGGCGTCGGGAGGCACGGGGGCGGCGGTCTGCGTCATGCCCGCAACACTAGTTGCGCAATATCTACTGCGCAAGATCTGTTGCGCAGTGTTTCTTGCTAGCATCCGGACATGGACGAGACCTTCCTGGTGCAGAGCCCCGAGGCGCTGAAGGCCATCGCCCACCCCGTGCGGCAGCGCATCCTCCTGCAGCTCGCCGTCTCCGGCCACGCGCGTGCTGCCGACCTCGCAGCGGCCATCTCCGAACCGGCCAACTCGGTCAGCTTCCACCTGCGCACGCTGGCGAGGGCAGGCATGGTCGTCGAGGCCCCGGAGCACGCCCGGGACAAGCGGGACCGCGTCTGGCGGAACGTCGCCTCCTCGTACCAGGTGGACCCGGAGACCCCTGGCGCGGCAGACCAGGCGCTGCGGCCCGCGACGGCGTGGCTGCAGGAGCTCATCGGCCGCGCGTCCACGGGGCGACGCCCGGACGAGGACGGCCGTCAGCGTCTGCTGGTGCTCAACAACCTGCCGCTCACCGCCGAGGAGGCGCAGCGGTTCTCCGAGGAGCTCGTCGACCTGCAGAAGCGATGGACCGACCGCGTCTTCGAGACCGCCCGCGCCGAACCCTCCGAGGCACGGGAGGTCTACCAGCTCCTCCTGGCGCTCGGCCCGCGCCAGGAGCAGGACGCGGACGGGGCCCCGACGACCCGGACCTGACGACGGCGCACCCGCCCCGGCCGGCGCACCTCGGTCCGGTCAGCCGCCGACGACGACACGGCGGCCGTCGACCCGTAGACCCTCGCGGGCCACACGGCCGACGGTCTCCACGAGCAGCGACCGCTCGGCGACCTTGATCCGCTCGTGCAGCGTCTCCTCGTCGTCGCCGTCGAGCACCGGTACCGCCGTCTGCGCGATGATCGGGCCGGTGTCGACCCCGTGGTCCACGACATGGACCGTGCACCCGGTGACCTGCACGCCGTACGCCAGGGCGTCGCGCACGCCATGGGCCCCCGGGAACGACGGCAGCAGGGCAGGATGGGTGTTGACGACCCGTCCGGCGAACCGGTCGAGGAACGACGGCGCGAGGATCCGCATGAATCCCGCCAGCACGACGTAGTGCGGCTGGAACACCTCGACGGCCTCCGCCAGCCCGTCGTTCCATGCGTCCCGGTCGGCGAAGTCGGCGGGCTCGACCACCACCGACGGCACACCTGCCTGCCGCGCGAGGTCCAGCGCCCCGGCACCGGGCTTGTCGGAGACCACGCCGACGACGCGCGCCCCGTAGGCGGGGTCGCCGTGCGAGGCCAGCAGCGCGGCCAGGTTCGAGCCTCCGCCGGAGGCCAGGACGACAAGACGCGCACCGGTCGCCGGTTCGACGAGGTGGCCGGAAGGGGTCTGCACGGCCCCTACCCTATGTCGCCCCGCCACCGCCCGACGAGGAGGTACCCGCCGAGCACGACCGCCGCGCCGCCGGCGATCTCGGCCGCGACCGACGCACCCGTCACCCAGACGTCGGCACCGACCACGGCGAGGACACCGGCGCCCCCAGAACCCCCGGCCGCCCACTGCAGCAGCACGGTGAGCGCCCCCGCGACCACGACGACGCCGGCGACGACCCACAGCAGGTCACGCGGCCGCACGAGGCTCGGCTCGAGCCGGCGCCAGGCGAACCACCCACCGACCGCACCGCAGGCCACCACCAGCGCCGGGGCCCACGCAGCGACCGGCGTCGACCAGGACTCCCCGGGCAGGTACCCGAGCAGCGGCACGGCCGGCAGCGGGCCGGACTCCGTGAGCGTCGGGGAGAAGGTGCTGTCCTGCCCCACGGCGAACCCCGGGCCGGCGAGCCATGCAGCCGCCCAGACGGCGAGGTTCGGCATCAGCACGGCCTGCGCCAGCCCGAGCAGCACGGTGCCGAGCCAGCCCGCGCCGAGGCCGGCCGCCACGGCGGCGGCGGTGTCCCGGCCGAGCACCGCCCAGACGCCGGCCAGCAGAGCCCCCAGGCCCATCAGGAGGCCGACCCCGACGACGGCGGCACGCATGCCCAGCCGGAAGGTGTCGGGGAGGTAGGGGTTCCACCGCGGCGCCAGCCCGGCCAGCAACGGGCCGTCCGGTGCGGAGAACATGCCGAGCGCGATCCCGCTACCGCCGACGACGAGGCCACCGACCGCAGCGGCACCCACCTGCACCGCCACGTCCACGGCGCCGCGAGCCGCGGCCGTCCCTCCGACGACGTCCAGGGCGATCGCCAGAGCCGTCGTCGCTGCCGCGTAGGTGACGGTGCCGGCGACCCAGGCGGGCAGGGTCGGCACGGCCGACCTCTTGGCGGCCACGTGCAGGGTGAACAGCACCAGCGCCGTGATGCCCAGCGGCACGATCGTCAGCGTCGTCCCGGCCGCCGACAGCGGGACGCCGTGCCCGAGCAGCCACAGGCCCGTGGCGACCGCCACACCCGCCCCGAGCCCCCCATCGACGCCCGAGGCCGACGGGGCGTCGAGCACGGCGACCACGGCGAGCAGGGTGACCACCGTGTACGACAGGCCGATGGACTGCACGGCGGCCCACACCCCGCTGGACCCCAGGGCCAGGCGCTCCCGCAGCCGCCCCGGCACCGGGGGTTCGACGACACGGGTTGCTGCGGTCCGGGATGCTGCGCTCACGCCCTCATGGTCCCCCGCCCGTGCTGCGCCGTCGTCGTCCCACGCCGCGCCCTGGTGGTCCGGGGACGACGACGCCCGCCTCACCCGGGGACCGGGTGAGGCGGGCGTGGACGTCGAGCCGCTCAGAAGGCGCTCAGAGACCCTGCAGGATCTCCCGCATGAGCTCGGCCGTCTCGGACGGCGTCTTGCCGACCTTGACGCCGACGGCCTCGAGGGCCTCCTTCTTCGCCTGCGCGGTGCCGGCCGAGCCGGACACGATCGCGCCGGCGTGGCCCATCGTCTTGCCCTCGGGGGCGGTGAAGCCCGCGACGTAGCCGACGACCGGCTTGGTGACGTGCTCGGCGATGTAGGCCGCGGCACGCTCCTCGGCGTCGCCACCGATCTCGCCGATCATGACGATCGCCTTGGTCTCGGGGTCGTTCTCGAACGCCTCGAGCGCGTCGATGTGCGTCGTGCCGACGATCGGGTCGCCGCCGATACCGATGGCGGTGGAGAAGCCGAAGTCCTTCAGCTCGTACATCATCTGGTAGGTCAGCGTGCCGGACTTCGACACCAGGCCCACCGGGCCCTTGCCGGTGATCGTGTGCGGCGTGATGCCGGCGAGCGACTCGCCCGGGGTGATGATGCCGGGGCAGTTCGGCCCGATCATGCGGGTGCTCTTGCCCTGCAGGTAGGCCCAGACCTCGGCGGTGTCCTGGACGGGCACCCCCTCGGTGATGACCACGATGAGCGGCATCTCGGCGTCGACGGCCTCGATCGCCGCGTCCTTGGTGAAGGCCGGCGGCACGAACAGCACGGAGACGTTCGCCCCGGTCTCGGCCATGGCCTCCTTGACCGTGCCGAACACGGGCAACACGACGTCGTGCCCGTGCTGGTCGACGTGCTCGACCGTGGTGCCGGCCTTGCGGGCGTTGACGCCGCCCACGATCTGGGCGCCCGAGTCGAGCATCAGGGCGGTGTGCTTGGCGCCCATCCCGCCGGTGATGCCCTGGACGATGATCTTGGAGTCGGAGTTCAGGTAGATCGACATGGTGTTCTTGTCTCTGCTCTCTCAGGTCCGGCGGCGGTCAGGCGTTGGCCAGCTCGGCGGCCTTCTCGGCGCCGCCGTCCATGGTCTCGGCGAGGGTGACGAGCGGGTGGTTCGCGTCGGCCAGGATCTGGCGGCCGAGCGCCACGTTGTTGCCGTCCAGGCGGACCACGAGCGGCTTGGTGGCCTCGTCGCCGAGGATCTCCAGCGCGCCGACGATGCCCTTGGCGACCTCGTCGCAGGCGGTGATGCCGCCGAAGACGTTGACGAACACCGACTTGACCTGCGGGTCGTGCAGGATGACGTCCAGGCCGTTGGCCATGACCTGCGAGTTCGCGCCGCCACCGATGTCGAGGAAGTTGGCAGGCTTGACCCCGCCGTGCGCCTCGCCGGCGTAGGCGACCACGTCGAGGGTGCTCATGACGAGGCCCGCGCCGTTGCCGATGATGCCGACCTCACCGTCGAGCTTGACGTAGTTGAGACCGTTCGCCTTGGCCTTGGCCTCGAGCGGGTCCGTGGCGTCCTTGTCCTCAAGCGCCTCGTGGTCCGGGTGGCGGACCTCGGAGGCGTTCTCGTCGAGGGTGACCTTGCCGTCGAGGGCGATGATCTTGCCGTCCTCGGTGCGGACCAGCGGGTTCACCTCGACCAGGGTGGCGTCCTCGGCCGTGAAGACGGTCCAGAGCTTGCGGATGGCGTCGGCCACCGGAGCCTTGAGGTCCTCGGCGAAGCCCGCCGCGTCGACGATCTCGGCCGCCTTGGCGTCGTCGATGCCCACGATCGGGTCGACGGCGACCTTGGCGAGCGCCTCGGGCCGCTCGACGGCGAGCTGCTCGATCTCCATACCGCCCTCGACCGAGCACATCGCCAGGTAGTTGCGGTTGGAGCGGTCCAGGAGCACCGAGAAGTAGAACTCCTCGGCGATCTTCGCGCCGGCGGCCACCATCACGCGGTGGACGGTGTGGCCCTTGATGTCCATGCCGAGGATCTCCTCGGCCTTCTGCGCAGCCTCCTCGGGCGAGTGCGCCAGCTTCACGCCCCCGGCCTTGCCGCGGCCACCGGTCTTGACCTGGGCCTTGACGACCACGGTCCCGCCGCCGAGCTTCTCTGCGCCCTCGCGGGCCTCGTCGGGCGTCGTCGCGACGACGCCGCCCAGCACGGGCACGCCGTGCTTCTCGAAGATGTCACGCGCCTGGTATTCGAACAGGTCCACCCTGCTGCGTCCTTCCATCGGTTGAGCCCCTGGGTCGGCAGAGGCCGGCCTGAGCGATGTCTCGACGTCAAGACATCCTGTCCAGAGTAGCCCTCCGGACCTCCTCGACGGTACGCCCGCGGGAGATTCCGGCGAGGACCGTGACCCATTCCACAGCGTCCGCCCGGGGTCGAACGTCGTCAACCAGGGTTGACAACCGCCGCTCCGTCAACCAAGGTTGACACATGACGGAACAGATGCTCGTCGCCTCGGCGTCCGGCGACGACCCCACCCAGGGTCTGCGGGCCGTGCGGTCCCTGCGCGAGCTCGCCGACCGGCTCGAGACGCTCCAGGTCGGTCGTGCCCGCGAGCTCGGCTGGTCCTGGCAGGAGATCGCCGACCAGCTCGGCGTGAGCAAGCAGGCGGTCAACAAGAAGCACCGGAGGTAGACATGTTCGAGAGGTTCAGCAGGCGGGCGCGCGAGGCCGTCGTCGACGCCCAGCTCGTCGCCCGCCAGACCGGCACCGCGACGATCGACACGCGGCACCTCGTGGTCGCTCTCGCCGAGGCCCCCGGACCCGCGGCGACGGCGCTGCGGGACGTCGGGCTCGACCCGGACGCCGTCGCCGCGGCGACCCGACGCGAGCTCACCACCGGGGATCTCGACGCCGCCGCGCTCGCCGCCGTCGGCATCGACCTCGCAGCCGTCCGCGAGCAGACCGACGCGACGTTCGGTCGCGGGGCGCTCGACCGTGCCGGCCGCAGGGGCCGCAAGGGCCACCTCCCGTTCGCCCCCGACGCGAAGAAGGCGCTCGAGCTGGCGCTGCGCGAGGCGCTGCGGCTCGGTGACAAGACCATCGGCAGCGGCCACGTGCTGCTCGGGGTCGTGCGCGCCGACTGCCCCGGCGGGCGGGCGCTCGAGCGTGCGCTGGACGCCGGCGGGACCGACGTCGTCTCGCTGCGCACCGCGGTCGAGGACCACCGCCGGGCCGCCTGACGACGTCAGAGCCTCGTGACCGGGCTGAACCGCAGCAGCAGCCGCTTCGTGCCGTCCGCGCCGAAGTCGATCTTCGCCACCGCGTTGTGGCCCGCACCCTCGAGCGAGACGACGGTGCCGAGGCCGTAGGCGTCGTGGGTCACCTTGTCCCCCAGGCTCAGCGACGGGATGTCGGCGTCCCGACGCGGGGTGGCCGACCCGAAGCCCGGTACACCACCATCCGACGCTCCCGACGGCGCGCCGGTGCGGGCCGTCTTCTCCCGCCGCTCGCCCCAGGACGACCCCGTCTGACCCGTCGAGCCGGACGATCCTCCACGGCCCGCGCCGGCTCGCCCCCCGCCGGGCGCGCCCCAGGCGGAGCCGCCGCGGCGCAGCGTCTGGGTGGCGGACTCGGCCCGCCGCCAGTCCCACAGCTCCGCGGGGATCTCGTCGAGGAACCGCGAGGGTGGGAACTCGTTCGCCATCCCCCAGGCCGAGCGGGTCCCCGCGCGCGAGATGTACAGCCGCTCGCGTGCCCGCGTGATCCCCACGTAGGCGAGGCGCCGCTCCTCCGCGAGCTCGGCGTCGTCGTGCAGGGAGCGCATGTGCGGGAACGTCCCGTCCTCCATGCCCGTGAGGAACACGACGGGGAACTCCAGGCCCTTGGCGGTGTGCAGGGTCATCAGGGTGACCACGCCCTGGTCCACGGCGGGGGCGTCGTCGTGCTCGTGCTCGGCGGCACCGTCGGCGACGTCCTCGTCGGGGATCTGGTCGGCGTCGGCCACCAGGGACACGCGCTCCAGGAAGTCCGCGAGGTCGCCCTCGGGATCCAGCTCCGCGAACTCCGCGGCCACCGCGTGCAGCTCGGCCAGGTTCTCGACCCGCGAGGCGTCCTGCGGGTCGTCGCTCGCGCGCAGCTCGGCCAGGTAGCCGGTGCGATCCAGCACCGCACCGAGGATCTCCGCCGGAGCGGCCCCGCCGTCCACGAGCGCGCGCAGCTCCCCCATCATCGCGGCGAAGACCCGCAGCGGCTTGAGCGAACGCGTCGTCATCCCAGGGATCTCGTCGACACGGTCCAGCGCCGCACCGAACGAGATGCGCTCGGCGGCCGCGAACCCGGCGACGAGCGACTCCGCCCGGTCCCCCAGCCCGCGCTTGGGCACGTTGAGCACGCGGCGCAGGCTGACGTCGTCGTCGGGGTTGGCCAGGGCCCGCAGGTAGGCGACGGCGTCCTTGACCTCCTTGCGCTCGTAGAACCGCGTACCGCCGACCACCTTGTAGGGCAGCCCGACGCGGATCAGCACCTCCTCCAACGCCCGCGACTGGGCGTTCGTGCGGTAGAAGATCGCGACGTCGCCCGGCCGCACGCCCTCGTCGTCACCGAGCCGGTCGATCTCCTGGGCGACGAAACGCGCCTCGTGGTGCTCGTCGTCCGCGACGTAGCCGACGATCTTCGCACCGGCGCCGGCATCGGTCCACAGACGCTTCGGCTTGCGACCCGGGTTGCGCGAGATGACCTCGTTGGCGGCCGTCAGGATGTTCTGGGTGGAGCGGTAGTTCTGCTCCAGCAGGATCGTGGTGGCGTCCGGGTAGTCCTCCTCGAACTCCACGATGTTGCGGATGGTCGCACCCCGGAACGCGTAGATCGACTGGTCCGCGTCGCCCACGACGGTGAGCTCGGCCGGGTCGAGGCCGGCCGGGTCGTCCTGCCCACCGACGCCGGTGTCACGGGGCGCCCCGCCCGCGGGGCTCGCGAGCTCGCTCCTCGCGGGGACGCCGGTCAGCTCGCGCACCAGCACGTACTGCGCGTGGTTCGTGTCCTGGTACTCGTCGACCATGACGTGCCGGAACCGGCGTCGGTAGTGCTCCGCCACGGCCGGGAAGGCCTGCAGCAGGTTGACCGTGGTCATGATGATGTCGTCGAAGTCCAGCGCGTTCGCCTGAGCCAGTCGAGCCTGGTAGCGGCGGTAGACGTCGGCGAGCACCGCGTCGAACTGCGCCGCCCCCGCGTCGGCAAGGCCTCCGCCGGCCAGGGCCCGCTCCCGCCACCCGTCCGCCGTCACGTCGCCGCCCGCCCGCTCGGCGTACGTCTCGGGGTCGATCAGCTCGTTCTTCAGATCGCTGATCTTGTTCGCGAGCGAGCGCGCCGGGTACTTCTTCGTGTCCAGGTCGAGCTCGCGGCAGACCAGCGTGATGAGCCGCTGGGAGTCCGCGGCGTCGTAGATGGAAAAGCTGGACCGCAGGCCGAGGGTCGTGGCCTCGCGGCGCAGGATCCGCACGCACGCCGAGTGGAAGGTCGACACCCACATGCGGCTCGCCGCCGGGCCCACGAGCTGACCGACGCGCTCGCGCATCTCCGCAGCGGCCTTGTTCGTGAAGGTGATCGCCAGGATCTGACCCGGGTGCGCACGGCGCGTGGCCAGCAGGTGGGCGATCCGGTGGGTGAGCACCCGCGTCTTCCCGGAGCCGGCTCCCGCGACGATGAGCAGCGGTGACCCGGCGTGCACGACGGCGGCACGCTGGTTCGGGTTGAGGCCGTCCAGCAGCGCCTCGACCGCGGCGTCCGCCGCGGACCCGCGCGCGTCGCCCCGCTCCTTCGCCGCGGGCTGCGCCCACGCCGGGGCGTCGTCGTCGTCCCACCGCGGCGCGGTGCGGGGCAGGCGGGCGGTGTCGTCGGACGGCGGTGCGTCGAAGCCGGGCAGCGAGAGGCTGTCGAAGAGGGAGGTCATCGTGGACCAAGCCTAGGCGCCGGCGCCGACATCGACGGAACCCCGGCATGCCGGCTCCCAGGGTGCCGGACCGCCGGTGCTCCGCTACGGTCACGCCATGGATCCCGTGGCCCGCGGCGCCGACCTGCTGCGGAACCCTTCCCGCCTGGCCAACCCGGCCACGGTCGGAGGCGCGGTCGCCGTCGCGGTGGGCCTCGTGCTCGTCCTCGTCCCGGCGATCTCCGTCGACCTGGCCGAGACCGTCGTCGGCATCGGGCTGGTCGTCTCGGGCGGCAACGACCTGTGGACCGCCGTCGGACGCCGCGGCGCACGGGCGACGGCGCGCGCGGCAGCCCTGCTGCGGGGGCTGGCCTCGGTGGCCCTCGCCGCCGTCTTCCTGCTCTCGTTCCGCGACGCCCTCGAGGCGACGCTGCTCCTCGGTGGGATCTACCTGCTGTTCCGCAGCCTCGTGACCCTGGTGCTCGCGCTGTTCAGCCGGGACCGGGACCGCCGGGCACCGCGGTTCGCCGGCGGCGGCGTGGGGCTCGTCCTGGGCGCGCTGGTCATCGCCGTGCCGGACGTGGTCGTGGACTGGTTCACGGTCTCGCTCGGGCTCGCCGCCCTGGCCGGCGGAGCGGTGACCCTCGTCTACGGCTACCGGGTCGCGGCAGGTATCACGCCGGCACCCAGCGGTGCCTACCCGTCCCTGACGGAGCTGCTGTGGTGGTGGGTGGAGCACGTGGACGTCGGGACCCGGCGTCGCACCCTCCTGGCGGAGCAGCTCTATCTCGAGCGACCCGAGCGGGCGGCGAAGCAGGTGGCCTGGTGGTCGATGCTCGTGCTGAGCGTGTGCATCGCCACCCTCGCCGTCCTGCAGGACTCGACGGCCGTGGTCATCGGGGCGATGCTCGTCGCACCGCTGATGACGCCGATCCTCGGGCTCGCCGCGGCGCTGGTGAGCGGTTGGCCACGACGGGCGATCGGCTCGCTGCTGCTCATCGTGGCCGGGGCGACCGCCGCCGTCGTCATCGCCTACGCCATCGCCTCGTGGGTGCCCGCCGTCGTCCCCTTCGACACCAACAGCCAGATCACCTCGCGGGTGAACCCGACGCTGCTCGACATGCTCGTCGCGATAGCCGCCGGGGCGGCCGGCGCGTTCGCGACGGTCGACCGCCGCGTCGCCCCCTCGATCGCCGGGGTCGCCATCGCCGTCGCCCTGGTCCCCCCGTTATCGGTGGTGGGGGTCGCCCTCGCGGCGTCGCACCCCGGCGACGCCGCCGGCGCGCTCCTGCTGTTCTCGACGAACTTCGTCTCGATCGTGCTGTCTGCCTCGGTCGTCTTCGTCCTGGCAGGTCTGGCCAACCCCCAACGGCTGCGCCAGGGGGGACGGCGGGTGCTGCTCACCCTGACACCGTTCGTCGCGGCCGCGCTGATCATCCTGGTCCCGCTGCTCCTGACGACCGGCGGGCTGCTGACCACCTCCGCGGACGGACGCGAGGCCCAGGCGACGGTGAGCGACTGGCTCGGCGACGACTCGGCGCTCGGCCTGACGAACGTCGACGTCGGCGCGGCCACCGTCGTCGTCGAGCTGGCGGGCCCGTCGGAGGACCTGCCACCGCTCGACGACCTGCAGTCGGCGCTCGACGACGCGCTCGACGGGTCGTACGCGCTCGAGGTCGTGGTCACCCCCGTGGTGACGCAGCGGCTGCCCGCGGCAGGCTGAGCCCGCCGGTCAGCGCTGCAGTCGCATCGGGGTGTGGGGGATGTCGTCCTCGAGGTACTCCGGCCCGTCGGGAGCGAAGCCGAACGTCGCGTACCAGCCCACGAGCGGCGACTGCGCGCCCAGCACCACGTCCGACGACGGCGCCGCCTGCGTCGCGGCGTCGACGGCGGCGCGCATCAGCTCACCGGACGCCCCGCTCCCCCGCACGTCCGGGTGGCACACCACGCGACCGATGCGCTGGACGTCGCCGTCGTCGAGGACCCGGGCCGTGCCGACGACGCGGTCGTCGTCGACGAGGACGACGTGCCGGGTGCCGGGCTCGAGGTCACGGTCGTCGAGGTCGGGGTAGGCGCACCGCTGCTCGACGACGAAGACGTCCTGGCGCAGCCGCCAGATGCCGAACGCGGTCCGGGGGTCGAGGGCGTCGAGGGGCCGGGTGAGGATCTGCACGGCCCCATGGTCGCACCCGTCGCCGTGCCCGCAGGTGTCAGGTCAGGAACAGCCCGGCCACCCAGGTGAGCGTCGCCGCCAGCCCTCCGAGGAGCTGGATCCCGATGGTGATGGCTGTCGCCTGCAGCGCGGCCACGGTCGCCCGCCACGCAGCCCGGCCGTCCCGCCGGCGCAGGTACTCCATGACGAGCACAGCGGCGGTGAAGAAGAGGAAGAGCCCGATCACCGGGACCACGAAGAAGCCCACCACCGCGGCCAGACCGCCGACGGCGAGGGTCGACCAGGGCACCTCGGCGCGGCGCATGTGCCGTCCTGCCAGGAGCCACTGACCCGTCTCCGCGACGACGATCAGCAACGCGGCCACCGCGAAGCAGACCCAGGCGGTCGTGCCACCCGTGACCCAGGCCCACACGAGCACGGAGCCGAGCACGAGGGCGTTGCCGGGCAGGATCTGGACGATGATGCCGACCAGCCCCACGGCGATCGCGAGACCGACGAGGACCTCGCCGAGAGCGCTCACCGGACCCGCCCGCCTCGCGGGGGCGCCAGGTCGGGGCGGGTCACCAGAAGACGGCGACGATGATGTTGATCACCACGAGCACGCCGAGGCTGTGCTTCAGGGCGGGCGCGACGGCACCGGTGCCGTTGTCCGCCTTGCTGCCCTGGCGCTTGGCCACGAACGCCAGCACCGCGACGACGAGGGCGACGACCAGCTTCACGCCGATCTTGGCCATGTCGGGGCCGTCGTCGCCCCAGACACCGCCCATCTCCGCGACGCCGACCATCAGCACACCCGCGACCAGCGCCGTCGCCGCGCCGTGGAAGACCCCGCGGTACAGGCCCGGGCTGCGCAGGGAAGCGAGGTAGCCCCCCAGGACGATGGCCCATCCGATGAAGTGCAGCACGGTGAGAACGTTGTAGAGGAACTCCATGACGACAGCCTATCGGCGGCGCACCGCCTGTCGGGCCACCGCCGAAGACCCCCGACCGTCTCACTCCGTGGCGCCGGTCCCAGCATGCGGACGAGGGGTTTCGCGCACTGGGCATCCCGGGTTAGATTCCTCGGTATGACCACGGCCGCGTCCCGCTCCCTCACGACCACCCGTCGTGACATGTCGGCGCGCCCCTGCCTGCGTACGCGCATGTGCAGCTGTCAGTGCTCCTGTCGCTGATCGCGCCCCACCTCAGCCCCCCACCGCACCTGCGGACCTGAGCATCGGCGCGCGCCGTCGGTCTCGGCCCACCCCTGCTGAGCCTTCGTCGTCGCGCGTCCCGCCCCCCGAGGACCCGAGGAACCCCCCAGGATGACGACGCAGACCACCCCCGCCGAACAGGCCTCCGACGCTGCCGCCGCACGCTCCGAGCGCCCGGCCCGGCCCGCACGCGCCGCGCGGCCGAACGGCCAGTGGAAGATCGACGGCAAGACCCCGCTGAACCACAACGAGGAGTTCAAGCAGGAGTCCGACTCCCTCGCCGTGCGCGAGCGGATCGAGAACATCTACGCCCACGAGGGCTTCGACTCCATCCCCGGTGACGACCTGCACGGACGTTTCCGCTGGTGGGGGCTGTACACGCAGCGCAAGCCGGGCATCGACGGCGGCCGCACCGCCACCCTGGAGCCGCACGAGCTCGAGGACCGCTACTTCATGCTCCGCGTGCGCACCGACGGGCAGGCCCTCGACGCGAACGCACTGCGCGTGCTCGGCGAGATCTCGGCCGACTTCGCCCGGGGCAGCGCCGACATCACCGACCGGCAGAACATCCAGTACCACTGGATCGAGGTCGAGAGCATGCCGGAGATCTGGCGCCGCCTCGACGCCGTGAACCTCGAGACGACGACGGCGTGCGGCGACTCTCCCCGTCCGTTCCTCGGCAGCCCCGTGGCCGGCGTCGCGGCGGACGAGATCCTCGACCCGACGCCGGTCATCCTCGAGATCAAGAAGCGCTACATCGGCGACCCGGACCTGGCCAACCTGCCCCGCAAGTTCAAGACGGCGATCACGGGGCACCCCAGCCTGGACGTCGTGCACGAGATCAACGACATCTCGCTCGTCGGCGTCCGTCACCCCGAGCTCGGTGCGGGCTTCGACCTGTGGGTCGGCGGCGGGCTGTCGACGAACCCCCGGCTCGGCGAACGCCTCGGGGTGTTCGTCACCGCCGAGCAGGCGCCCGACGTCTGGCACGGGGTCGTCCAGATCTTCCGCGACTACGGGTACCGCCGCCTGCGGAACAAGGCACGCCTGAAGTTCCTCCTCAAGGACTGGGGCACCGAGAAGTTCAGGGAAGTTCTCCAGTCTGAGTACCTCGGCTACGAGCTCCCGGACGGCCCCGCGCCGGCACCGGCCACCCGCCCGGGCGACCACGTGGGCGTCCACGAGCAGAAGGACGGGCGGTTCTACGTCGGGGCCGCTCCCGTCGTCGGCCGCGTCGGCGGCGGCACGCTGACGGGCCTGGCCGACCTGGTCGAGAAGGTCGGCGCGGAGGCCGCCCGACTGACCGCCCACCAGAAGGTCGTCATCCTCGGCGTCCCGGCGGACCGCGTGGACGAGCTGGTCGAGGGCCTGGAGCCGCTCGGCCTGACGGCCCGGCCCAGCCTGTTCCGGCGATCCACGATCGCCTGCACCGGCATCGAGTACTGCAAGCTGGCGATCGTGGAGACCAAGGACACGGCAGCCCGGGTCATCGGCGAGCTCGAGGACCGGCTCGGCGACGTCGAGGCGCGCCTGGGCCGGCCCATCTCCCTCAACGTCAACGGCTGCCCCAACTCGTGCGCCCGGATCCAGACGGCGGACATCGGCCTCAAGGGCCAGATCATCACGGTCGACGGCGAGCAGGTGCCGGGGTTCCAGGTGCACCTGGGCGGCGGCCTCGTCGAGAAGGGACGCGACACCGCCGAGCTGGGCCGCACGGTGCGCGGGCTCAAGGTGCCGTCCACCGACCTGGCCGACTACGTCGAACGGGTCGTGCGTCGCTACGAGTCGGACCGGGACGGTACCGAGACGTTCGCCCAGTGGGCGCACCGGGCCGACGAGGAGGCGCTGCAGTGACGGCCGTCTCGGTCGCCCTCGGGGTGGGCCCGAACGCCACCGGCGCACCCGCGGGGGCCAGCTCCTCGCTGGCCGGCGCCGCCGAGGCGGCCAAGCGCCGCGCGGCCGAGCGGGAGCAGTCCCGCGCTCGGCGACGTGCCCGTGTCGACGGCCGCGAGCGTCGCCGTCGCTCGGACGCCGAGCTGAGCCAGATCGCCGCCCGCGGGCGGCGCGAGCTGGGCGGGTCCGGGATCGGATCGCCGGACGAGGCGAGCGCGCACGACGTCATCGCGTGGGCCGTCGAGCAGTTCGGCGACTCCCTCGCGGTCGCGTCCTCCATGACCGACTCCGTGCTGTCCGCGCTCGTCAGCGAGCAGCTGCCCTGGGTGGACGTCCTGTTCGGCGACACCGGCTACCACTTCGCGGAGACGCTGGGCACCCGCGACGCGGTCGCGCACCAGCTCGACGTGACGATCGTCGACGTCCGTCCGCGGCTCAGCGTCGCGCAGCAGGCCGAGGCCTACGGCCCCGACCTGTTCGCCCGGGACCCCGAGGCCTGCTGCCGGATCCGCAAGGTCGAACCCATGAGGGACATCCTCTCCGGCTACGAGGCCTGGGCCACGGGCGTCCGCCGTGCCGACTCCGGCTCGCGTGCCTCGGCCGAGCTGGTCTCGTGGGACGCGTCGAACAACCTGGTGAAGATCAACCCCATCGCCGCCTGGTCGGACGACGAGCTGGTCGGCTACGCGCTGGCCCACGGGCTCACGGTCAACCCGCTCCTGAACGACGGGTACCCGTCGATCGGCTGCGAGCCCTGCACCCGTCGTGTCGCCCCGGGCGAGGACGCCCGTGCCGGTCGTTGGTCCGGTGCGGACAAGTCCGAGTGCGGCCTGCACATCTGAGCCGTCCGAGCCTGCGAGGATCAGCGTCGTGAGCGACCTCTACCCCCTCGGCCTGCGCGTGCACGGCCGGCTCGTCGTCGTCGTCGGCGGCGGGCCGGTCGCCGCACGCCGGGTCCGTGGCCTGCTCGACGCCGGCGCCCGGGTGCGCGTCGTGGCCCCCGCGCTGAGCGAGGGCCTCGCCGCGCTCGTCGCGGACGGCACCGTCGAGCACCGGCCCCGCGGCTACACGGTCGGTGACCTCGACGGCGCCTGGCTGGTCCACACCGCGACCGGTGACCCGGCCGTGGACACCGCCGTGGCCGCCGACGCCGAGGCAGCGCGGACGTTCTGCGTCGTCGCCTCCGACGCAGCGGCCGCCTCGGCGTGGGTGCCGGCGGTCACCCGGCTCGAGGACGTGACCGTCGCGGTCCACGCCGGCCGGGACCCCCGCCGCGCCGTGCGCCTCCGGGACGCGGTCGCCGCGTCCCTGGCGGCCGGCGAGCTGCCGCTGCGGCGCGTCCGCGCACGGCTCGACGACTCCCGGGGTGAGGACGGCGGCACCCGCCCCGGCCGGGTCGCCCTGGTCGGTGGTGGGCCCGGCGCGCCGGGACTGGTCACCGGCCGCGGGCGCCGGCTCCTGGCGAGCGCCGACGTCGTCGTCGTGGACCGGCTCGGACCGCGGTCGCTGCTGACGACGCTCGCGGACGACGTCGAGGTGATCGACGTGGGCAAGGCGTCCGGCAACCACCCGGTACCGCAGGAGCGCATCAACGAGCTCCTGGTCGAGCACGCCCGGGCCGGCCGGGACGTGGTGCGGCTCAAGGGCGGCGACCCGTACGTGTTCGGCCGTGGCGGCGAGGAGGTCGCCGCCTGCCGCGCGGCGGGCGTCGAGGTCGAGGTGGTGCCCGGCGTGACGTCCGCGGTCTCGGTGCCCGCCGCCGTCGGCATCCCCGTGACGCACCGTGGCGTGGCCGCCGGGTTCAGCGTGCTGACGGCCCACGAGGCCCTGGACGACGTCCCCGGCGGGACGGATCACACGCTGGTGCTGCTCATGGGCGTCACCCGGCTGGCGCGGACGGCCGAGGCGCTGGTCTCGGCCGGTCGCCCCGCCGAGACCCCGGTCGCCGTGGTGGAGGACGGGTACGGCCCGCGGCAGCGCGTCACGCTCGGGACCCTGGCGACCATCGCCGGGCGTGCCGCCGCAGCCGGGGTGCAGCCCCCGGCGGTCACCGTGGTGGGCGACGTCGTGCGCCTGTGCCCCGACTGGGAACCTCACGCCGCCGGGCACGACGCCGTGAGCACGTCGTGACCGGGCGTCACACGGGTGTCACCCCCGCGAACGCTTTCGCCGCGTAGCGTGGCGGACATGACCGCACCGACCCTCCTCGCGATCTCGCACGGCACCTCCTCGCCCGTGGGCGCGGGCGCCGTCGCCACCCTGGTCGACGCCGTCGCCGACCGCCTCGCCGGCGAGGCGCCGGTGCACGCCGGGTTCGTCGACGTGCAGCAGCCCGACGTCCCCACCTGCCTCGACGGGCTCCGCGACGGGCGCACCGTCATCGTGCCGCTGCTGCTGTCCGCCGGGTTCCACGTCCACGTCGACCTGCGCGAGGACGTCGACGCGGCGCTGGCCCAGGGCCGCGACGTGACCCTCGCCGGAGCGCTCGGCCCGGACCCGCGGCTCGTCGACCTCCTCGAGCGCCGGCTCACCGAGGCCGGCCTCGCCGACGGTGACGTCATCGTCCTCGCCGCCGCCGGCTCCTCCGACGACCGCGCGGTGGCCGACTGCGAACGCATGGGGACGTCGCTCGCCGAGCGCACCGGGCACCCGGTGAGCGTGGGCTACATCGCCAACGCCACCCCGCGGGTGCCCGACGTCGTCGCGGCCGTGCGAGCCGAGCATCCCGGTACCCGCGTGGTCACCGCGAGCTACCTCATCGCGCCCGGCTACTTCCAGACGCTGGCGGAGAAGGCCGGCGGCGACGTCACCACCGGCCCGCTGCTGCTGCCCGACGCCGCCGCACCCGACGAGATGGTCGACGTGGTCGTCGAGCGCTACCGCACCGCCCGCTGACCGTCGCCTACGACGACGTCAGGACCAGGCCGAGGACGTGCACGACCAGGCCGAGGACGAGCACGCCGACGGGCACCGTGCCCGCGACGAGCGGCACCCACCAGATGGGCTGCCGACGTCGGAGCCGGACGATCAGCCAGACGAGCGCACCGACGAGCACGACCCAGGGGAAGATCGCGAAGAACCCCATGACCGCCTCGATGTCCAGGGCGTCGCAGGCCTCGACCGAGTCGTCCGAGCAGCCGAAACCGACGAGCGCCCACCACAAGTACCCGCCGTAGCTGAGCACCACGGCGAGGACCGCCTGCCCGCCGAACAGCACCCACCCGGCGACCCGATCACCCGTCGGAGGTCGGTCGACCTCCTCGACGCCCTGCGTCACGATCCCTCGGTCTCAGCGGTGTGGGCCCGCCGGTAGACCTCGACGGCCGCGCCGAGCTCCTCGACACCGGTACCGAAGTTCCGGACCGCGACGGTCACCGGCGTGCCGGCCAGCTTCCGGTTGGCGCGAGCCAGTGCACGGGTCTTCGCCGGGAACCGTTCGAGGAGGCCGTCCTCGTCCTCGACGTGGACGCCCAGCATCGGCTGACCGCTGACGGTGACCGCGGACAGCTCGGTGATCTCCTGCCAGGCGATCGTCGGGTGACCCTCGATGTGCAGCCCGGCATCGTCGAGCCTGACCTCGGCCTGCTGGACGAAGGCCTGCCGCAGCAGCACCCAGACGGCGTAGAGCGACAGCATCACGACGACGACGCCGAAGACCCGGGTCGCGACGGGCTCCTCGCCGACGGCCATCACCAGGCCGACCAGCACACCGACCAGCGCGGCCAGCGCCAGCAGGAACGCCCGCACGCGTCGCGTCCTGAGCACCATCGGCCGGGACGGGTCCACCACGGCGAGGGCGTCCTCGGGCAGCTGATCGTGGGTCATCGGGGTCCTCTCGTCGCGTCGCAGTCTGCGATGCTACGCCAGCGCGCGCCCAGCCCCCGCTCAGAGCAGCCGGCGCGCCGCCGCCCAGCGCGTGAGCTCGTTGCGGTTGGACAGCTGCAGCTTGCGCAGCACCGCGGACACGTGGGTCTCGACCGTCTTGACCGAGATGAACAGCTCCCCGGCCACCTCCCGATAGGTGTAGCCCCGGGCGATGAGCCGCATGACCTCCTGCTCACGCTTCGAGAGCCGGTCGAGCTCGTCGTCGGCCACCGCGACGTCGCCGGCCGCCGTGCCGAACGCGTCCAGGACGAACCCGGCCAACCGTGGCGAGAACACCGCGTCGTCCGCTGCCACCCGGACGACCGCTCCCGAGAGGTCCGCCGCCGAGATGTTCTTCGTGACGTACCCTCGCGCTCCGGCGCGGATCACCGAGACCACGTCCTCGGCGGCGTCGGACACCGACAGCGCCAGGAACCGCGTCCCGGACAGCAGGTCCGCGCACCGGCGCACCACCTCCGCGCCTCCCCCGCCGTTCCCCCCGGGCAGGTGCACGTCCAGCAGCACGACCGGAGGCTTCTCGGCGTGCACCACGGCGACGGCCTCGTCGACGTCGGCGGCCTCGCCGACCACCCGGACCCGTCCGTCGAGGCTCGCCCGCACCCCGGTACGGAACATGTGGTGGTCGTCCACGAGGACGACGGGGACAGGGGTCTCGCTCACGGGTGGGCTCCTTCGTCACGGGGCGTGCTCTGCGGGTCGGTCGTGGCCGGCAGGTCGGGGGGCGGCGCGGCGGACGGTACGGGACCGCTCGGCGGCGTGGTCGCGCTGTGCTCCTGGTCGGCACCGCGCGGCACGGACAGCCGCACCTCGGTCCCCCAGCCGGGACGGCTGACGACCTCGGCGGTGCCGTGGCGCCGCCGGACCCGTCCCAGGATGGACTCGCGCACCCCGAACCGGTCCAGGGCGATGTCGTCGAGGTCGAAGCCGTCGCCACGGTCCCGGACGAAGACCTCGGCGGCGCTGTCGGTCACCTCCAGGTAGACGGTCACGGGCGGGGCGCCGTGCACGACGGCGTTGACCAGCGCCTCCCGGGTCGCCTGCAGCAGGGCGGTGGTCGTCGCGGTGGGCGCGCAGTCCCCGACCGCGACGAGCTCGACCTCCGCCGCACGGCCGTCCTCCACCTCACCGACCAGGTCCCGCAGCTCGGTGGCCAACGACGTCCCGGGCGCCTGCCGGTCGTCGTAGAGCCACTCGCGCAGCTCTCGCTCCTGCGCCCGTGCCATGCGGGCGACCTCGTCGCCGTCGTGCGCGCGAGCCCGGATCAGGGCCAAGGTCTGCAGCACGGAGTCGTGCAGGTGGGCGGCGATGTCGGCACGCTCGGCCTCCCGCTCACGGGCTGCACGCTCGTCGCCGAGCTCCCGCACGAGCCGCAGCCACCAGGGGGCCAGCACCAGTGCCACGCCGACGAGCACGGCCAGCGACGCCAGGGCGACGGTCAGCAGCTCACGTGGCGGGGTGCCCTGCACGAAGAGCAGCAGCACGCCTGCCGTCACCAGCACCAGGCCACCGATCAGGCGCAGCAGCGTGCTGGAGCGCGAGGGCGCCGCACCGGTCTCGCGGGACCGCTGGACGGCGTCGAGCTGGCTCCATGCCAGCCCCGCACCCCCTGCGACGACGAGCAGCGGCAACCACATGGTGGGCAGGTCCCAGCCGGACCGCAGGGCGACCAGGAGCGCGGCGAGGACGAGGAGCGTCACCCCGATCGCGACGTCGCGCCGTGACAGCCCGGCGACCGGGCCGCTGCGCCGCAGCCGCGGGGCCAGCCGAGCGAGCGCTGCCGGGCGGGTCTCGTGCGCGACGTCGTGCGGGTCGCCCGCCGGGACGGTGAGCCACCAGAAGACGTAGAGCGCGACACCGACACCGCTGAGGAGCGCGAGCACCACCATCACCAGGCGGACCAGCCGGACCGGGACGTCCAGGTGCACCGCCACCCCGGCGCAGACACCACCGAGCCACCGCCCCTGGCGGGGGCGGCGCAGCGGCAGCCGCACGGGAGCGTCGATCGTCGTCACCCCCTGATCGTGGCACGTCCGGGAACCCTCCGGAGCGGAACCCGGGGTTCCCGAGGAGGTGATCAGGGTCAGGTCAGGGGGACACCCGATGGTTCCGCACCCGGGCGAGGACCACCATGGAGACATGACCACGAACGACACCCCAGCACCGGACGCCCCCGGTGGTGCCGCCGGAGCCGGTGGTACCGACGGCGCCGCGGCGCCCCCTCCCCCGCCCCGACGCCCCGCAGGCGAAGGCTTCTTCGACTCGGTGCGACGCATCGGCATCACGCGGTCCGACGACCGCTGGGTCGGGGGCGTCGCCGCCGGTCTCGCCGACCGGTTCCGCCTCGACCCCTTGCTCGTGCGCGGGCTGCTGATCCTCAGCTTCTTCGTCGCAGGAGCCGGGCTCGTGCTCTACGGCATCGCCTGGGCCCTGCTGCCGGAACGCTCGGACGGACGGATCCACCTGCAGGAGGCGATCCGCGGCACCTTCGACGTGGCCATGCTCGGTGCCGGCATCGCCGTGCTGCTGGGGCTCATCTGGGGTGGCGGGTTCTGGCCGTGGTGGATCGGCCCCGCCGAGTGGGTCTCGGTCCTGCTGTGGATCGGGTTCTGGGTCGCGGTCGTCTGGCTGATCGTCAAGCTCGTCCGCACCCGCGGTCGTCCCGACGGGACGACGGCGGCACCTCCGCCCGGCACACCGCCGGCACCCTACGGACCGCCGCGAGCAGGCGGAGCCCCGGGGGCCTACCCCTCGAGCACCTCCGGGCCGGTCCACCCGTCGACCCCGTACCGGAACGAGGCCACCGTGCACCCGACCGAACCCTTCACGCCGGCACCGCCCGCGTCCTACGCCTACCAGCCGCCGGCACCCCACTCCGGTGGCGGCTACCCGCCCCAGGGCCCACCGGTGCAGGGGCCTCCGTACCCTGCCGGTCCACCCGTCCCACCCGTGCCTGTCGCTCCCGCCCCCCGCCGTACCGTCGGGGCGAGCACGGTGGGCGTCGTCGTCGGGCTCGCCCTGCTGGCCGGCGCGGCGCTGCTCGCGGCGGAGATCGTCCTCGGCGTCGACGTGGCCGTCTGGCCCACCTGGGTCGGCATCGCTGTCGTCGTCCTCGGGGCCGGGATCGTCGTCGGTGGCCTCCGTGGGCTCCGCGGCGGCTGGCTCACGGCCTTCGCGTGGGGCGGGATCCTCACGGCCGCGATCACCTGGCCCTTCGCCGCGGAGAACGACCCGTGGCCCTGGGACGAGGCCCAGATCACCACGATGTCGGGCACCGTGATCAGCCAGGGGACCGTCACCCCTCGGTCGATCGGCGCCGCCGAGGACGGCGTCCGCGTGCAGTTCGGCGACGCGAGGGTGGACCTCACCGAGCTCGACCTGTCGGACGTGACGCCCGGCGACCCCGTCGTCGTGCCCGTCGACATGACCGCCGGACGCACCGTCGTCGAGATCCCGGCCGACACCGCGGTGGAGATCGTCGCGGACCTCAACGCCGGCAACCTCGTCGTCGACATCGACGGCGACCGGACGGTCACGTCCGGCTTCAGCGGCGGTCCGTCCGCCTACCAGACCGACGAGGTCGCCGAGCTCGGCGGCGCCGTGCTCCGGCTCGACGTCGACGCCCGCGCCGGAGAGATCGTCATCGAGGAGGAACGATGAGCAACGACCACCAGGACCGTCCGCAGACCCCGGAGTCCGACGAGCGCACCGCCGACAGCGCGGTGCCGGCCACCCAGCAGCTCCCGTCGGGCGAGGTGCCGGCCACCCAGCAGCTCCCGGCCTCGGCACCGGGCGACCCGCTCGCCGTCTTCGACGAGCCGATCAGGTCTGCCTCCTCCGCACCGGAACCGGCCGCCGCGGAGGACCCCGTCGCCGCGTCGACGACCAGCGCCGCCTCGGTCGACGACTCCCCCGCCGTCCCGGCCAGGCCCCTCGTCCGCTCCGGGCCGCGGATCACGACGATCGTGTGGGGCTTCATCGTGGTCGCGATCGGCGTCGGGCTCCTGGCCAGCACCGCCGGCGCGTCGATCGACCTCGAGCTCGCGGCGATCCTGCTGCTGGCCGTCGCGGGCCTGATGCTCGTCGTCGGCTCGGTAGCCGGTTCGCTGCGTCGCCGCCGACAGGCGACGGTGAGCTGAGAGGCTCCGGTACGACGAAACGCGCCCTCCCTGCCGGAGGGCGCGTTCGTCGTACCGCAGGAGTGCCGCGGTCAGGCCGGCGGGGTGTCCGCCCGTCCTCCGACCGACGGCGGGTCGGCGGGACGGGTCGTCGGGCGTGCGGGAGGAGCGGCGGCGTCGGGCGGAGGCGTGGCGCTGTGCCGCGGTGCCGCCGACAGGCCACCCGCGGAGGTGGTCCCGGGGGTCTCGACGGCCACCGCCGGCCCACCGGCCAGACGTCTCAGGGCGGCACCGACCAGGATGAACATCAGTCCCAGCCCGATGACGAGGGCGCACACGCCGAACGCGACGACCGAGGTGAACAGCGACGCCCGCAGGAACGACGCGTCCATGACGCTGGCCCGCACGGGGTCCTCCCGGTCGAGCTCCGCGTACGTCTGGCCGTCCGCCATCTCCAGGGCGTGCTCGTCGATGACCTCGGCCTGCGCGTAGGCGGTGAACGGGCCGGCGACCTGCTGACCCGCGAACATGTCGGCGTCCTCCGACACGGTGATGTTCTCGTCGGACAGGGTCGTCGAGACCACGACCCAGACGGCGACGCCAGCGAGGATCAAGATGATGCCGGCGATGATGGACAGCATCCCGATGCCGCGCACTCCCCTGGCGGGCCGGACGGTGACGGTGCTCGACATGGCGGTGCCTTCCGACGGTGACGCTCGGCTGTGAACACCGCCAACGTAGCGCCGTCGGGACCGCACAGCACGGCGAAGCCCCGGACAGAGGCCGCCGTCAGCCCTCGGTCACTCCCACTCGATGGTCCCCGGCGGCTTGCTCGTCACGTCGAGCACCACGCGGTTGACCTCGGGCACCTCGTTGGTGATGCGCGTGGAGATCACGGACAGCACGTCGTACGGCATCCGGGTCCAGTCCGCCGTCATGGCGTCCTCGCTGGAGACGGGGCGGAGCACGATCGGGTGACCGTAGGTGCGGCCGTCGCCCTGCACGCCCACGGACCGCACGTCGGCGAGGAGCACGACGGGGCACTGCCAGATCTCGCCGTCGAGGCCGGCGCGGGTGAGCTCCTCGCGGGCGACCGCGTCCGCCCGGCGCAGGATCTCGAGACGCTCGGCCGTCACCTCACCGACGATGCGGATGCCCAGCCCGGGCCCGGGGAAGGGCTGGCGGGCGACGATCGGCTCCGGCACCCCGAGCTCGCGACCCACGGCCCGCACCTCGTCCTTGAACAGGGTGCGCAGCGGCTCGACGAGGTCGAACTGCAGGTCGTCCGGAAGTCCGCCGACGTTGTGGTGGCTCTTGATGTTGGCGGCGCCCTCGCCCCCGCCCGACTCGACGACGTCCGGGTACAGCGTGCCCTGCACCAGGTACTTCACCTCACCCCCGGAGCCGTGCACGGCGTGCTCGTGGCTCTGGGCGACGATGTCGCGCGCGGCGTCCTCGAAGACGCGGATGAACTCGCGCCCGATGATCTTGCGCTTGGTCTCCGGGTCGCTGTGCCCCTCGAGCGCGTCGAGGAACCGCTTGCGCTCGTCGCGCACCACCAGGTTGACGCCGGTCGCGGCGACGAAGTCGCGCTCGACCTGCTCGACCTCTCCCTCGCGCAGGAGCCCGTGGTCGACGAACACGCAGGTCAGCTGATCACCCACGGCCTTCTGCACGAGCGCGGCCGCGACCGAGGAGTCGACACCCCCGGACAGACCGCAGATCACCCGGGCGTCGCCCACCTGGGCGCGGATCGCGGCGACCTGGTCGGCGATGACGTTGCCCGGCGTCCAGTCGGGACGCAGGCCAGCGCCGTCGTAGAGGAAGTGCTCGAGCACGGTCTGACCGTGCGCGGAGTGCTTGACCTCCGGGTGCCACTGCACGCCGTACAGCCGGCGCGCCGGGTCCTCGAACGCGGCGACCGGAGAGCCGGACGACGTCGCCAGGACGTCGAAGCCCTCGGGGGCGGCGTGCACGGAGTCGCCGTGGCTCATCCACGTGGTCTGCGTCGCGGGGGTGTCGGCGAGCAGCACGCCGGCGGAGCACACCTCGACCTCGGTACCCCCGTACTCGCGGGTGCCGGTCTGGGCGACCTTGCCACCGAGCGCCTGCGCCATCGCCTGGAAGCCGTAGCAGATTCCGAGGACGGGCACGCCGGCGTCGAACAGCGCGGCGTCCACGAACGGGGCGCCCGTGGCGTAGACGGAGGACGGCCCGCCCGAGAGGATGATCGCGGCCGGGTCGCGGGCCAGCATCTGCTCCGGCGTCCACGTGTGCGGCACGATCTCGGAGTAGACGTTGGCCTCACGCACGCGGCGTGCGATGAGCTGGGCGTACTGGGCGCCGAAGTCGACGACGAGCACAGGGCGCGGTGTCGCGGCGACCTCGGAGGTGGCGGGAGCGGTGGCGGGAGACGTCACCGAACCAGGATAGAGGCCCGCGGCGAGCGCGCCGACGTCCGTCCGGTGCTCAGGACGTCGGATAGGTCACCTCGACGCGGCGGTTCAGGGCCCGCCCGGCCGGGTTGTCCTCACCGCCCACGGTGTTGTCGGCCACCGGGTCGGTCTCGCCGTGCCCCCTGGCCTGCAGGTCCAGGTCCCCGCGGGCGTCGCGGAGCACGTCGGCCACGGCCCCGGCCCGCTCCTCGGAGAGCCGCTGGTTGTCACCCTCGGAGCCGACGGAGTCCGTGTGCCCGTCGACCCGGACGGTCGCTCCCTGCGGGATCTCGCCGGCCAGCTCCTCGACGACCTCGGCCGCGCGGTCGGTCAGCTCGACCGAGCCGAAGTCGAACAGCAGGTCGGCGGTCAGGGTGACCAGCGTGCTGTCCCCGGTCTCGGTCTCCGTGGCGATCTCGGTGCCGGCGTCGGCGGCGTCCAGCGGGAAGGTCGCGTCGGCGGCGTCCACCGGGAACGTCGCGTCCCGACGTTGTTCGTCGGTCACGTCCACCGACTCGAGCTCGGCACGCTCGGCGGCGAGCTCCTCCAGCACCGCGGACACCGCGGGGTCGTGCGGTTCCTCCGACGACGACGGGGCATCGGCCGAGGCGACGGCAGCACCGAGCACCAGGGTCGCCGTCACGGCGGACGGGACCGCGACGGTCCGCCACCGCATCATGCGTCTCCGGCGGCAGACACCGTCGCGCCGGTGAACACCGGCAGGCCCTGACCGAGAGCCACGTCGAGTGTGGCCGGCTCACCATCGGGCGCCGGCAGCGTCGCCCAGCCCTCGATCGTGGCGTGGTTGACGAACCCGTCGAACGGGAACCTCGGCGAGGCGGTGACGTTGAACCCGCACTGCTGCTGGGAGATGGCACCGTCCTTCCAGGCGCCCTGGGTGCAGAAGGGCCGGTACTGGACCAGCGCCGCGGTGTCCGTGACGGTGGGGACCCAGTCGATGCCGAGCTGGTAGTGGCTGGCCGTCGCGCCGTCGGGGGCGTCGTCGTTGTCCCACCGCAGCGCGTAGCGCAACGTCGTGGTGTCGTCGCGCACCTCGAGGGTCCGCAGCACGACGGTGAGCGTGCCGCCTGCCTCGCCCGGGGTGTCGACCGTCTGCTCCGCCATCACCACGTCCGGCCCCGTCACGTCGGCGCTCCCGACGGCGGCCACCTCCTGCGCGCTCTCCGAGGCCGTCGGCGCCGACTCGTCCGGGGCCACGGTGGCACCGGTCGGGGGCTCCTCGTCAGGGCTCCCGGTGCATCCGGTCAGCAGCAGGGCCACGGCGAGGGCCGCGACGAGCCGGGGGCGAGCGGTCATCGGTGACTCCACAGTGTCGTCGTCGGGGGAACCCGGCGATCGTGCCACGTCTCCTGACCAGGAGGAAGCCCTCGGGGTGCTACCCGGCGAGGCGGTCCCGCAGCCGGCGCGACGCCCGCTCCGGGTCCGGTGCCTCGGTGATCGCCCGGACGACGACGACCCGCCGCGCCCCGGCGTCCAGCACCGCGTCCAGCCGGTGCTCGTCGATCCCGCCGATGGCGAACCACGGGGTGCTCGGAGCCGTGACGGCGACCTCCCGCAGCAGGTCGAGCCCGACGGCGGCGCGCCCCGGCTTCGTCGGCGTCGCCCACAACGGCCCGACGCAGAAGTAGTCGACGTCGTCGTCGGCCTCCGCCGCGGCCGCCTGCGCCGCGGAGTGGGTGGACCGGCCGAGCACCGGGCCGGGGCCCAGCAGCGACCGCACGGCCGGCACCGGCAGGTCGCCCTGGCCCATGTGCACCACGGGCGCCCCGGCCAGCTGCGCGACGTCGGCCCGGTCGTTCACCGCCCACAACGCCCCGTGCTCGCCCGCGACCCGCGCCACCAGCTCCTGCAGCTCGAGCTCGCGGGCGACGTCCAGCGACTTGTCCCGGAGCTGGACGACGTCGACCCCGCCCGCCAGCGCCCGGTGCAGGAAGACCTCGAGGTCACCACGGTCCTCGCGGGCGTCGGTGCACAGGTACAGGCGGGCGTCGGCGAGGCGGGCACGGACGGCGTCGGAGGTCACGCGGGCAGTCTAGGAGCACGGAAGCTCCCGTCCAGGGACGATGGGTCCGGGCCCACGGGTCCCGGTAGGGTGGACCGAGCACGGGAGCCCCGGCCGGGGCTGAGAGGGCGCAGGGGCGCCGACCGTCCCACCTGATCTGGATCATGCCAGCGAAGGGAGCACCGCGTGACCGTCCGTCTGCCCGCACTGCCCACCGGCGTCCGCGACCTCGTCGTCGTCGGAGGCGGCATCATCGGCCTCGCCGTGGCCTGGCGTGCCCTGGGCGCAGGGCTCAGCGTCACCGTCCTGGACCCCGACCCTGGCGACGGCTCGACGCACGCGGCCGCAGGGATGATCGCCCCGGCCACCGAGGCGGAGTTCACCGAGGACGCGGCCCTCCACCTGCACCTGGCCGGTGCCGCCCGATGGCTGCCGTTCGCCGCCGACCTGGAGGCGGCCTCGGGCGTCAGCGTGGGGCTGCGCGAGTCCGGCACGCTGACCCTCGCCTATGACGACACGGACGCCGCCCTGCTGCGCCGGATCCTGGCGCTGCACACCCGGCACGCCGTCTCGTCGCAGGAGCTGACGGTCGCCGAGGCACGACGGCGCGAACCCCTGCTGGGCCAGCGCCTCGCCGGGGCGGCGTGGGTCCCCGGCGACCACGCCGTCGACCCGCGGGCGACGCACACCGCGCTGCGGCGAGCGATCGACGACCACGCCGACGGTTCCGTGGTGCTGCGGGCGGCGGTCGGCCTCGAGCAGCGCGGCGGCCGGGTCGTCGCGGCGGTGGACGAGACCCACCACCGCCACCGCACCGACGCGGTCGTCGTGGCCGCCGGCTGGGCGTCGGCGCCACTGCTCACCGACATCCCCGACGTCGCCGTCCCCGTCCGGCCGGTCAAGGGGCAGACCCTGCGGCTGCAGGCGGACCCCGACCTCGCCCCCCGGCACGTCGTGCGGGGGCTGGTGCAGGGCCGCCCCGTCTACGTCGTCTCCCGCGCCCCCGCCACCGACGGCCCGTGGAAGGGCCACTGCGAGCTGGTGATCGGCGCCACCACCGAGGAGAACCCGGACGACCGGCGGGCGCTCGCCGGCGGTGTGTACGCGTTGCTGCGGGACGCCCGGGTACTGCTGCCGGCGATCGACGAGGCGGCCCTGATCGAGGCGACTCCCCGTGCCCGCCCCTGCACGCCCGACAACCTGCCGCTCGTCGGGCCGACGCACGTGGCGGGCCTGCACCTGGCCACGGGTCACCACCGCAACGGGATCCTGCTGGCGCCCCTGACCGCCGACGTCGTCGTCGCCGGGCTCACCGGGTCCTGGTTCGACGTCGACATCTCGTCCGGTGACCCGTCGGCCACCCTCGCGGCCCTGCGGGCGACGGACCCGCGGCGCTTCACGCCGCCCGCGACCGACCCTCGCACCGACGGAGGAACCCGATGAACCACCCGTCCAGCAACGCGCCGCCCGACCCGGCGACGGCAGCCCAGGTGAACGGCGAGCCGTTCGACCTCGGGCCGGACGCCGCGATCCCCCTGACCGACCTGGTGGCACGGCTCCGGCCGGGCCACGTGGCCGACGGGGCCCCCCGCGGACTGGCCGTCGCGATCGACGACGCCGTCGTCCCCCGCGGGACCTGGGAGTCCGTCGTGGTCCGCGCCGGTGACCGGATCGAGATCGTCGCAGCCGTCCAGGGCGGCTGAGGAGGACACATGACGCTGAACAGCACACAACGCGCCGCCACGACAGACAGCACGCTGGTGGTCGCCGGCACGGAGATCGGCTCCCGCCTCGTGATGGGGACCGGCGGCGCCGCGAACCTCCTCACCCTCGAGGGGGCGCTGGTGGCCTCCGGCACCGCGCTGACGACCGTCGCGATGCGCCGCGTCTCCCCGGGATCAGGCGGCGAGCCGTCCCGGGACGCCGGCATCTGGGGGCTCCTGGAACGCCTCGGCATCCGCGCGCTGCCCAACACCGCGGGCTGCTTCTCGGTGCGCGAGGCCGTGCTCACGGCGCGGCTCGCGCGCGAGGCCTGCGGCACGAGCTGGGTCAAGCTCGAGGTGATCGCCGACGACGTCACCCTGCTGCCCGACCCGATCGGCCTCGTCGAGGCCGCCGAGGAGCTGGTGCGAGACGGCTTCGTCGTGCTGCCCTACACCAACGACGACCCGATCCTGGCCCGGCGTCTCGAGGACGTCGGGTGCGCGGCCGTGATGCCCCTCGGTGCCCCCATCGGCTCCGGGCTGGGCATCCTCAACCCCCGCAACATCGAGGCGATCGCCGAGGCCGCCCGGGTCCCGGTGATCCTCGACGCGGGCATCGGCACGGCCTCCGACGCCGCGCTCGCGATGGAGCTGGGCTGCGACGGCGTGCTCCTCGCCACCGCGGTCACGCGGGCCGAGGACCCGGTGCGCATGGCCCGCGCGATGCGGCTCGCGGTCGAGGCGGGTCGGACCGCGGCAGGTGCCGGGCGCATCCCGCGCCGGGAACGAGCCCTGGCGAGCTCGTCCCCGGAAGGCCGGTTGGACCTGGCGCTCTGACGCCCTGGGTGCCCGGCGCCGTCGACGCGGCCGCGGGTCAGCCGAGCAGAGCCGGGACGCCGCCGACGACGGAACGGGCGTCGACCCCGTGGGCCCGGGCGACCTGGGCCACCGCGGTCGACCGCGGACCGGCCGCGCAGACCAGCAGCACCGGCCGGTCCGCGGGCAGCGCGGCCAGGGCCTGCCGGGCGGTCTCGTCAGGATCGGACCCCGCCGTGCCCAGGAACGTCCCGCTGGGCACCAGCCGGGCACCGTCCACGGGACGCAGCCGCGCCTCCCACTCCTCGCGGACGTCCACGAGCGCCGCCGGGGGGTCGACGACGAGGAGCGCCCGGGCGTCGGCCGCGTCGATCTGCGGGTCCCCCGCCAGGGTGCCGGCCACCTCGCCCGGACCGGAGGCGGTCGGGCGGAGGCCCGACGGGCCGAGGCCGGACGGGCCGAGGCCGGACGGGCCGAGGCCGCAGAACGCGGCATAGGCGTCGTCGCCGGGCAGCAACGCCGTCACCGGCTCACGGGAGGGGTCGGGCCGGACCGTGAGCTCGCGCCAGTCCAGCGCGAGGGCGTCGTACACGGCGAGCCGCCCCAGCAACGAGGTGCCGAGACCGGTGACCAGCTTGATCGCCTCGGTCGCCATCGCCGAGCCGACGGCACCGCACAGCACACCGAGCACGCCGCCGGTGGCGCAGTCCGGGACGGTGCCCGGCGGGGGCGGGACGGGGAAGACGTCCCGGTACGTCGGACCACGCTCCGGCCCACCGGGCGCACCCCAGAAGAGGCTGACCTGCCCGTCGAACCGGTCGATCGACCCCCACACCACCGGCAGACCGAGGATCTCCGCGGCGTCCGAGACGAGATAGCGGGTCGGGAAGTTGTCCGCGCCGTCCAGCACCAGGTCGTAGTCGCCCAGGACGGTGAGCACGTTGTCCCGGTCGAGCCGCACCGGGTGCTCGACCACCTCGACGTGCGGGTTCACCTCGGCGATCGCGTCGCGCGCCGAGGCGGTCTTGGGCCGGGACAGGTCGGCCTGGCCGTGCAGCACCTGACGCTGCAGGTTGGTGACGTCCACGACGTCGTCGTCCACCACGCCGATCGTGCCCACCCCGGCCGCGGCGAGGTACAGCAGGACGGGGCTGCCGAGGCCCCCCGCCCCGACGACGAGCACGCGGGCGGCCGCGAGACGACGCTGGCCCTCGACACCCAGACCGGGCAGCGCGAGGTGCCGTGCGTACCGGTCGAGCTCGGCGTCGGACAGCTCGCGGCCCGGCTCGACCAACGGGGCGAGCCGCTGCGTCCCGGTGTCGGTGACGGCGGGCGCCGTCATGCCCCGTACCGTTCCGCGAGCGCCGTCAGCTTGGCGTCGGCGTCGGCGTGCACCCGCTTCTCGAGGACGAACGACATCACCGGGACGACGCCGGCGAACACCATCGTGGCGAGACGGCCGTAGCCCCAGCGCATCTTGGCCCACAGGTCCAGCACCGTGACGAGGTAGACGACGTAGATCCACCCGTGCGCGAACGGTACCCAGCCCATGTAGTCGATGACGGCCTGGACCGGCACCACGTACTTGAAGATCAGCTCCACGCAGAGCACCAGCAGCATGACCCCGGTGACGAAGGCCAGGACCCGGTAGCGGGTCAGCGCCCCGCGCGCCTTGCGGATGGCGGTCGCGGCCTGCTCGGTGGTGGCGGTCGGAGTGTTCTGCTCGGTGCTCACGCCATCCAGGATAGGCGGGGAAAATCGGGTGCCCGACGTCGGTGGCCCCACCTAGGCTGGACGACCGTGCGCCCCCTTCCTCTGCCCGACCCGGGCACCCCTCCGCTGACGTCGGCGACACGCCTGCTCGCCTGGCAGGCGTGGCGCCAGCGCGACGTGCTCGCCAAGGCCGTGACCGCGGGCAGCGTCTCGCTGCTGGCCGCCGCCGCCGCTCCGCTGCTCCTGGGGGGTGCGGTCGACTCGGGGCTCGGTGCCGGCTTCGGCGGGGAGCTGCTGCTCTGGTGCGGCGGGATGCTGGTGGCCGCGGTCGCCATCGTCGTGGCCGGGGTGTTCAGCCACACCTACGACGTCGAGAACTGGTTGCGGGCCTCGTTCTCCTTCACCGAGCTCGTCGGCGACAAGGCCACCCGCTCGGGCCACGCGGTGACCAAGAAGCTCCCCACGGGTGAGGTCGTGGCCGCGGTGGCGAACGACGCGCTGCGCGCCGGGGACATGTTCGCCATGTCCGGCCGGTTCGCCGGAGGTGTGCTGGCCTACGTCGCGGCTGCGGCGTACCTGCTCTCCCAGAGCCTGCCGCTCGGCCTCGTGGTGGCGCTCGGCATCCCGGTGGTGGCCGCGGTCCTCGCCCTGCTCGTCCGGCCGTTGCAACGTCGCCAGCAGACCCACCGCGAGTCGGTGGGCCGGCTGACGGCACTGGGTTCCGACACGGTCGCCGGGTTGCGCATCCTGCGCGGCATCGGTGGCGAGGAGGTGTTCTCGGGTCGTTACGCCCGCCAGTCCCAGGAGGTGCGGCGCCGGGGCGTGCGGGTCGCGGCCGTCCAGTCCGTCCTGGACGGGCTGCAGGTGCTGCTGCCCGGGCTGCTCGTGGCCCTCGTGCTCTGGCTGGGGGCACGCGCCGTCGTCCGCGGCGACCTCACCCCCGGCGAGCTCGTGACCTTCTACGGCTATGCCGCGTTCCTGTCGTGGCCGGTGCAGATGGCCACCCAGATGCTGCAGATGACCACCAACGCGTTCGTCTCCGCCCGCAAGATCCTCGGGGTGCTGCGGGTGACCGAGGCGACGCCGCAGGCCGCCGTGCCCGCCGACGCGCCGCCGTCGGGCAGCGACCTGGTGGACCACTCCTCCGGGCTCGTCCTGCGCCCGGGGCGGGTGGTCGCGCTGGTGTGCGCCGACCCGGACGTCTCGGCGGAGGTCGCCACCCGGCTCGGCCGGTTCGACGACGCCGCCGAGGCCGCCACCCCGGTGACGCTCGGCGGGGTCCGCCTCGCCGAGCTCGACAAGGAGGCGCTGCGGCACCGCGTCGTGGTCTCCGAGGCGACCCCGCACCTGTTCTCGGGGATCCTCGGCGAGGAGCTGGACGCCCGCGGGCGGGCGACCGAGGCGGACCTGACGGCGGCGATCCTCACGGCGGACGCCCACGACGTCCTCGACTCGCTGCCCGGTGGCCTGCGCGGCGAGCTGCCCGAGAAGGGACGGTCGCTGTCCGGCGGGCAGCGCCAGCGGGTCGCCCTGGCGCGCGCCCTGCTCACCGACCCGGAGATCCTCGTGCTCGTGGAGCCGACCAGCGCCGTGGACGCGCACACCGAGGCCCGCATCGCCGAGCGGGTCGCCGCGGTCCGCCGCGGCAGGACCACCCTCGTGGTCACCGCGAGCCCGCTCGTCCTCGACCACGTCGACGAGGTGCAGCTGCTGAGCACCGACGGGCGTGTGGTCGCCCACGGCAGGCACGGCGAGCTGCTCGCCCGGACCGACGACGACGGCGCCCGCTACCGCGACGTCGTCGGCCGGTCCATGGCCGAACCCGGCACCGAGACGTCGGACGACCCCTCTCTGGAAGGAGCCGCACGATGAGTGCCACCACCGCCGCGCCGTCGTCGGCCGCGCAGAACCAGCTCCCGATCGCCGACCGTCACGAGGTCAGGCGGACCGTCGGGCGGCTGTTCCGCCATCACCGCGTGCAGCTCGGCGGCATCGCCGTGCTGCACGCGGTGGCGGCGGTCGCCGGTCTGGCCGGGCCGTTCCTGCTGGGTCGGTTCATCGACGAGGTCTCCGCCGGCACCACCCTCGCCCGCGTCAACCAGCTCGCGCTGGTACTGGTCGGTGCCGTCGTCGTGCAGGCCGTGGTGACCCGGTTCGCCCAGCGGCTGTCGATGGTCTTCGGCGAGCGTGTCTTCGCCGAACTGCGCGAGGAGTTCATGGACACCGCCACCCGGCTGCCGCTGTCCACCGTGGAGAAGGCCGGCACCGGCGACCTCGTCGCGCGGACCACCAACGACGTCAACAAGCTGCAGCACGCGGTCCGCTTCGGGGTGCCCCGGGTGCTGGTGTGCGTGGTGACGATCGGGCTGACCCTCGTGGCCTCGTTCCTCACCGACCCGCTGGTGGCCCTCGGGCTGCTCGTCGGGGTGCCGATCATCGTCGTCGCCGTGCGCTGGTACCTGAAGCGCGCCACCCCCGGTTACCTGCGCGAGTCCGCCGCCTACGCGACGATCAACGGCACGATCACCGAGGCGGTCGAGGGTGCGCGCACCACCGACGCGCTGGCCCTCGGTCCCCGGCTGCGCCGTCGGCTGCGCGGCAACCTGTCCGAGGCGTTCGGCGCGGAGAGCTACACGCTCGGGCTGCGCCTCCGGCTCATCCCCGCCCTCGACTCGGCCGTGGCGCTCGCACCCATCGCGGCGATCGTCTGGGGTGCGTGGCTGGTCTCCCAGGACCTGGCGACGGTGGGAGCCGTCGCCACGATCGCCCTGTACGCCCACCAGATGGGCGGACCGGTGTTCGACCTGGTGTTCTGGCTCGACGAGCTGCAGGTCGCCGCCGTGGCGCTGGCGCGCGTGGTCGGCGTGGGGCTCGTGGGGCCGGACCGGGTCGCGTCGGGCGAGGTCCCGACGTCGGACGAGGTGCGTGCCCACGAGGTGCGCTACGCCTACCGCGAGGGCCACGACGTGCTGCACGGCATCTCGGTGGATCTGTCCCCCGGGGAACGGCTCGCCGTCGTCGGGCCGTCCGGGGCCGGGAAGTCGACGCTCGGGCGGATGCTGGCCGGGATCCACCCGCCGACCGGAGGGTCCGTGACGGTGGGCGGGGTGCCGCTGGTCGACCTCCCGCTGGAGGAGCTGCGCGGCCAGGTGGCCCTGGTCACCCAGGAGCACCACGTGTTCGTCGGGTCGCTCGCCGAGAACCTCCGGCTGGCGGACACCACCGCCGGCGACGACGCGCTGCGGGAGGCCCTGGCGGCGGTGGACGCCCGCGAGTGGGCGGACACGCTGCCGTCCGGGCTGGACACGGAGGTGGGCTCGGGCGGGCACCCGTTGACGCCCGCGCAGGCGCAGCAGGTGGCGCTCGCCCGGCTGGTGCTGCTCGACCCCCACACGCTGGTGCTCGACGAGGCGACGTCCCTGCTGGACCCCCGCGCGGCACGGCACCTGGAGCGTTCGCTCAACGCCGTGCTCACCGGGCGCACGGTCGTGGCGATCGCGCACCGGCTGCACACCGCCCACGACGCCGACCGGGTCGCCGTCGTGGACGGTGGGCGGATCACCGAGATCGGGCCGCACGACGACCTCGTGGCCGCCGACGGCGAGTACGCCCGGCTGTGGCGGTCCTGGCAGCACGAGTAGGCGCCCGCCCCGCGTTGCGCGTCGAGCGTGCTGGGTTCTTCCTCAAGAACGGCGTTTTCGGAAGAACCCAGCACGTTCGACGTCGTAGGCAGCGTCGACATCGAGCGGCTGAGGCCGCCATCCGCGGCTCTTCAGCAGCAGCGAGACCTCGGCCGCCATGACGCCGGACCGCGCGTCGCGCCCCGTGTACCGCCGCAGGATCGTCCACGGCGTCACCAGCCGGTTCTGCCGCTCACGGTCCTCGTAGAGCGCCTCGATCCGATCGTGCACCTCGCGACCGTCGATCTCAACGATGAGCAGTCCGCCGCCGGGCAGCACCCATGCGAGGTCGAGCCGATACCAACGGCCACCGGCCAGCGTCCACAGCTGGAGAGCATCGGGAGGGCAGCCCGCCTCGGAGCAGGACAGCCGCGCCCACGACTCCGCCGGCGACTCGGCACGGGCGTCCGACTCGGCCCACCAGCTCCGGCTCGTCGCAGCACCACGCCGACCAGCAGTGGTGCTGCACGCCCACGCCAGCTCCGCATCGGACAGGAGCCCCCGGTACCGTGCCGAGTCGATCATCGCGACGGCCTCGAACCGGTGCATCGTCGGGACAGCGAGGCCCAACGCCTGGGGTACGGACATGCACGGGATGCCCTGGACGTTCATCGGCTGCGGGACCAGGATCCGCCGGACGCGAACAGGCCCTGCCGGCTTCCGAGGCTGTGCCCGGGGGACCGCGACCTCCCACGGGATCTCGATGGGGGCGCCACGCACGCCATGGAGCACGAGCGCACCCAGCCCGACGGCGATCCCTCGGGGCTGCGAGAGCGGTCCGACGAGCGCGCTCCGGCGACGCTGCTGATCAAGCCGTTCCGACATCGATGCCGGAACCGGCTCACCCGTGTCGTAGACCCCGCGCACAACCCGGTCCCACGCCTTGGACTCGACGCGCCGGCTGACCTGCCGGGGCGTCATGCCCGCGTCGAGGCACTGTGCCATCGCCAGCAATCCGGCTTGTCGGCGCGCGAGCACCTTCAGCTGCGAGGGGACCGGCCGTGCTCGTCGAGACATGCCGCACAGCAGAGCAGGCTTGACCGAACGCCGCTGGCGTTACCCACAGGCTCCGCATCGAGCGTGCTGGAGTGTCCCTCACGGCACGGTGTTGAGGAAGATTGCAGCACGCTCGTTGAGCAGGGAGAGGTCAGGAGGAGGGGAGCCCGGCGATACCGGTACCGACCGGGTCGGCGTCGCGACCGCCCCGGTCGCGGGAGGACCGTCGTTCGCGCACCCCGCCGGCCATCTCGTCGCGCACCAGCCGCACCCACAGGGCCACGGCGAAGAGTCCGAACACCCACCACTGCAGCGCGTAGAAGAAGTTCTGCAGGTTGACGTCCGCGCCGCCCTCCAGCACCGGGCGTGGCAGGGGCGCCGGGCCGCCCTCGGCGGCGGTCGTCTGCAACGGTGCGGAGTCGGTGAGCACCACGTAGCCCGTGTAGATCGGGCCCTGCCAGGTGTTGGCCAGGGCGCTCGAGGCGATGTCCTGCGTCAGCGGCGGCCCGCCCGGGTTGTCCGGGACGACACCGCTGCGCGCGGTGGACTCGGAGGCCTGCAGCCAGCCGTGCAGCGCGACCTCGCCGGGTGGCACCTCCAGCGCGGCAGGATCGGGGGTCGATGAGTCGACCCACCCGCGCACCACGGGGAGCACCGGTTCGCCGGAGAGCGATGCCCAGCTCGCCCCGCCCGTGCCGTCGTCGGACACGCGCAACGGGGTGAGCACGAGGTAGCCGTCGGCGCCGTCGAGGGCACGTCCCGCGACCAGCAGCTGCCCGTCGGGCTCGTAGGTCCCGGTGACGGCGACCTCACGGCCGACGAGCTCGCCGGGGAACGAGGCCTGGGGCGCCAGGAGCTCACCGATCGCCACCGGTGCGGCCACCGCGGCCTCGGCGGCCTCCTGCTCCGCCGCGAGGTTGGCACGCTCGTAGGCCCGGTCGATCTGCCAGACGCCGAGCCGGCCGCACACCGCTGCGGCGGCGAGGAAGATCAGCAGGATCGTGATCATGCGGGGCTGGCGGGCGACCGCCCGGAACGAACGGCGGGCTGGCGGGGCGTCGGGCACGGCACCACGGTATCCGCGCACTGCTCAGGAGCAGGAATCGCGTGGTCAACCTCACGTCGCGGGTCTCCAGGTGCCCGCCCGCGCTGCGCCCGGACCCGCACTGCGGTGGAATGAGGACGAGCACGATCGCCCCCGAACCGGTAGGAGCGTCAGATGAGCACCTCGGCCCCCGACACCACGACCTGGCCCGCCACCGGCGTCGCGGACCTGACGGACACGGACGTCGAACGCCTGGACCAGTGGTGGCGCGCCGCGAACTACCTCTCGGTCGGCCAGATCTACCTGCTCGACAACCCGATGCTGCGCCGCACCCTGGAGCGCGACGACGTCAAGCCACGCCTGCTCGGCCACTGGGGGACGACGCCGGGCCTGAACTTCCTGTACGCCCACCTCAACCGGGTCATCCGCGAGCGCCACCAGTCGACCGTCTACGTGGCGGGCCCGGGGCACGGCGGCCCGGGCCTGGTCGCCAACACCTACCTCGAGGGCACGTACTCCGAGATCTACAGCGACGTCACCCAGGACGACGAGGGGGTGCGGCGGCTGTTCAGGCAGTTCTCGTTCCCGGGCGGCATCCCGTCGCACGTGGCGCCGGAGACCCCCGGGTCGATCCACGAGGGCGGCGAGCTCGGCTACGCGCTGAGCCACGCCTACGGTGCGGCGTTCGACAACCCCGACCTGCTGGTGGCGGCCGTCGTGGGCGACGGCGAGGCCGAGACCGGCCCGCTGGCCACCAGCTGGCACTCGAACAAGTTCGTCAACGCCCGCACCGACGGCGTCGTGCTGCCGATCCTGCACCTCAACGGCTACAAGATCGCCAACCCCACGGTGCTGGCCCGCATCAGCGACGACGAGCTGCGCGACCTCATGATCGGTTACGGGCACACGCCGTACTTCTTCACCGGGGGCTTCGACGGTGAGGATCACGCCGCCGTGCACCGCCGGTTCGCCCGGCTGCTCGACGAGGTCATGGAGCACATCGCGCGCATCAAGGCAGACGCCCGGGACTCGTCCGAGGGGAGCGACGAGCGACCGGCCTGGCCGATGATCGTCTTCCGCACCCCCAAGGGCTGGACCTGCCCGCCCGAGATCGACGGTCAGAAGACCGAGGACTCCTGGCGCGCCCACCAGGTGCCGCTGGCCAGCGCGAGGGACACCCCGGAGCACCTGGACGTGCTGCGTGACTGGCTGCACTCCTACCGACCGCACGAGCTCTTCGACGACGACGGCCGGCTGCTGCCCGAGATCGCCGCGCAGGCTCCGGACGGCGAGCTGCGCATGGGGGCCAACCCGCACGCCAACGGCGGGCTGCTGCTCAAGGACCTGCGGATGCCCGACTTCCGGGACTTCGCCGTGGACGTGCCGCGCCCCGGTGGCGCCGTCGCGGAGTCGACCCGGGTGCTGGGCACCTGGCTCACCGAGGTCATCCGGCGCAACCCGGACAACTTCCGCATCTTCGGACCGGACGAGACGGCGTCGAACCGGCTCCAGGCCGTCTACGACGTCACGGACAAGCAGTGGAACGCGGAGTTCTACGGGCCCGACGTCGACCAGCACCTCGCACGCGTCGGCCGCGTCATGGAGATGCTCAGCGAGCACCAGTGCCAGGGCTGGTTGGAGGGCTACCTGCTCACCGGACGACACGGCCTGTTCACGAGCTACGAGGCGTTCATCCACATCGTCGACTCGATGTTCAACCAGCACGCGAAGTGGCTGAAGGTCACCAACCACATCCCCTGGCGCCGCCCGATCGCGTCGCTCAACTACCTGCTGTCGAGCCACGTGTGGCGCCAGGACCACAACGGGTTCTCCCACCAGGACCCGGGCTTCATCGACCACGTGGTCAACAAGAAGGCCGAGATCGTGCGGGTGTACCTGCCGCCGGACGCCAACACCCTGCTCAGCACCTACGACCACTGCCTGCGCGGCCGCCAGTACGTCAACGTGGTGGTGGCCGGCAAGCAGCCGGGTCCGCAGTTCTTGCCGATGGACGACGCCATCGCGCACTGCACACGGGGGCTGGGCATCTGGGAGTGGGCCGGCACCGAGGTCCCCGGCGAGGACCCGGACGTCGTGCTGGGCTGCGCGGGCGACGTGCCGACGCTCGAGGTGCTGGCGGCCGCGCACATCCTGCGCGACGAGCTGCCCGACCTCAAGGTGCGGGTCGTCAACGTCGTGGACCTCATGCGTCTGCAGGACGAGCGCGAGCATCCGCACGGCCTGTCCGACAAGGACTTCGACGGGCTGTTCACCTCGGACCGGCCCGTGATCTTCAACTACCACGGCTACCCGTGGCTCATCCACCGCCTGACCTACCGTCGCCGGAACCACGGCAACATCCACGTGCGCGGTTACAAGGAGGAGGGCACCACGACCACGCCCTTCGACATGGCGATGCTCAACGACATCGACCGGTACCACCTGGTGCTGGACGTCATCGACCGGGTCCCCGGGCTGGGCTCGAAGGTCGCCGGCCTGCGCCAGCGGATGGTGGACGCGCGGCTCGCGGCCCGTCAGTACACCCGCGAGCACGGCGAGGACGTGCCCGCGGTGCGCGACTGGGTGTGGCCCGACGCCGGGCAGACCGCCACCGAGGCCGCCGGTCCGATGTACGACGCCGCGACGGCGACCGGCGGGGACAACGAGTGACCCGCCGGGAGTGACCAACCCGACGCTCTCGGGACGGTGCACCACGGGCCGCGGTGCGGTGGAATGGGCGTGACGTCCGACGCGAGCGAACAGGTGGGCAGTGAGCACACGGAGCATCTACATCGCGTCCCCCGAGGGGGACACCGGCAAGTCGACGGTCGCACTGGGGGTGCTCGACCTCCTGGTCCGCCAGGTGCAGCGCGTCGGGGTCTTCCGAGCGGTCTCGCGCGTCCCGGAGCGCCCCGCGGCCGACGGCGGGACGGGGGTGCGCGACCACGTCCTGGAGATGATGCTCGCGCACGACGGCGTGGACCTCGACTACGCCGACGCGGTGGGAGTGACCTACGACGACGTGCACGCCGACCCGGAGGCCGCGCTCGCCCGGATCGTCGCGCGCTACCACGCCGTCGCCGCCCGCTGTGACGCCGTCGTCGTGCTCGGCACGGACTACACGGACGTCTCGGGCGCGACGGAGCTCGCGTTCAACGCCCGCGTGGCCGCCAACCTCGACTCCCCCGTGCTGCTGGTGGTCTCGGGGCGCGGCCGTGGCGTCGACGACGTGACGACGCTGACGCGCCTGAGCCTCACCGAGCTGCGGGCGGGCCATGCCCAGCCGATCGCCGTCGTGGTGAACCGCGCCGAGGAGGTCGTCACGGACATGCCCGCGGCGGCGCGTGCCGGCATCAGCGGCCAGGGCCTGCCGACGTGGGTCATCCCGGAGGAACCGTTCCTGGGGGCTCCCACCGTCGCCCAGCTCGCCGACGCCGTCGACGGCACCCTGCTCCTCGGGGACCCGGACCTCATGGCCCGTGAGGCGCTCGACGTGATCGTGGGGGCGATGACGTTCGAGCACATGCTCGGTCACCTCGCCGACGGCACCGTGGTCATCACACCCGGCGACCGCACGGACGTGCTGCTCGGGCTGCTGTCCGTGCAGGCCGCACCGCGCTTCGCCTCCCTGGCAGGGCTGATCCTCACCGGCGGGTACCGGCCGTCCGGGCGCTCGGGCCAGCTCGCGGCCGCGCTGGAGCCCCACGTGCCGATCATCACCACCACGATGGACACCTACGAGGTGGCCGGGGTCGCCGCCCGGACCCGCGGGGCGATGACGGCGACCGCGCAGCGCAAGCACGACGTCGCCCGCGCCATGTTCGAGCAGCGGGTCGACGGCGACGAGCTCCTGGCGCGGCTCGACGTCGAGCGCACCCCGGTGGTGACGCCCCTGATGTTCGAGCACGAGCTGGTCGAGCGGGCGCGAGCGGACCGCCGCCGGGTGGTCCTGCCCGAGGGGGGCGACGACCGCATCCTGCGGGCCGCCTCCACGGTCCTGGCGCGCGGCATCGCCGACCTGGTGATCCTCGGCGACGAGACGGCGATCCGTGCGCGCGCCACGGAGCTCGGGCTGGACATCTCCGCCGCGGTGGTGCGGTCCCCCACGGACCCGGAGCACGTCGAGCGCTTCGCCACCGAGTACACGCGGCTGCGGGCGCACAAGGGCATGACGGTCGAGCGGGCCCGCGAGATCGTCACCGACGTGTCCTACTTCGGCACGATGATGGTGCACCTGGGACTGGCCGACGGCATGGTCTCCGGCGCCGCCCACACCACCGCGCACACGATCCGGCCGTCGTTCGAGATCATCAAGACGAAGCCGGAGGTGTCCGTGGTGTCCTCGGTCTTCCTCATGTGCCTGCCCGACCGTGTGCTCGTCTACGGCGACTGCGCCGTCAACCCGGACCCGACGGCGGAGCAGCTCGCCGACATCGCGGCGTCGTCAGCGGCCACGGCCGCGCAGTTCGCGGTGGACCCCCGGATCGCCATGCTGTCCTACTCGACGGGCACGTCCGGCTCGGGTGCCGACGTCGACAAGGTGCGCGCCGCCACCGACCTCGTGCGCGAGCGCCACCCGGAGCTCAGCGTCGAGGGGCCGATCCAGTACGACGCCGCGGTGGACGTCTCCGTCGCGGCGTCCAAGCTGCCGGACTCGACCGTGGCCGGCCGGGCGAGCGTCTTCATCTTCCCGGACCTCAACACCGGCAACAACACGTACAAGGCGGTGCAGCGCTCGGCCGGTGCGGTCGCCGTCGGGCCGGTGCTGCAGGGCCTCAACAAGCCGGTCAACGACCTGTCCCGCGGGGCGCTGGTGGCCGACATCGTCAACACGGTCGCGATCACGGCGATCCAGGCGCAGTCCACCCCGAGCACGACGAACGGAGCGTCCGCATGAGCATCCTCCCCGAGGCCGAGCGGCCCAACCCGTACAGCGCGTACGGGGCGCACGGGTCGGTGCTGGTGCTGAACTCGGGCTCTTCGTCGCTGAAGTACCAGCTCGTCAACCCGGTCGGCGGGGAGGCGATCGCCGCGGGGACGATCGAGCGCATCGGCGAGTCGGGTGGCTCCTCGGGCGGCATCGTCAGCCATACCTTCGCCGGCAACCGCACCCGGCGCGAGCTCGAGGTCCCGGACCACGGCGAGGCGTTGCGGATCGCGCTGGGGATGTTCGACGAGATCGGCCCGCGGCTCGCGGACGCCGGGATCTACGCCGTCGGGCACCGGGTGGTGCACGGCGGGGCGGAGTTCTCCGGGCCGGTGGTGGTCGACGACGGCGTGGTGGACCGGATCGAGGCCCTGGTGCCGCTCGCTCCCCTGCACAACCCGGCGAACGTGCAGGGCATCCGGGTGGCTCGCGAGCTGCTGGCCGACGTGCCGCACGTGGCGGTGTTCGACACGGCGTTCTTCCAGCAGCTGCCCGCGGCGGCCTACACCTACGCGATCGACCGGGAGGTCGCCGCCGCGCACGACGTGCGCCGCTACGGGTTCCACGGCACCAGCCACCAGTACGTCGCCGGCAAGGTGGCGCGCGTGCTGGGCCGTCGCGTGCAGGACCTCCACACGATCGTGCTGCACCTCGGCAACGGTGCGTCCGCGTCGGCCGTCCGCGGCGGGGTGCCGGTGGACACCTCGATGGGGCTGACCCCGCTGGAGGGCCTGGTCATGGGCACCCGCTCCGGCGACGTCGACCCGGCGGTCGTCTTCCACCTGGCGCGCAACGCGGGCATGAGCATCGACGAGCTCGACACGCTGCTCAACAAGCGCTCGGGCATGCTCGGGCTGTCCGGGGTCAACGACTTCCGGGAGCTGCGGCAGCTGATCGACGCCGGCGACGACGGCGCGGCCCTCGCGTTCGACGTCTACGTCCACCGGCTCAAGAAGTACGTCGGCGCGTACGCGGCCCTGCTCGGCCGGGTGGACGTCGTCGCCTTCACCGCGGGCGTCGGCGAGAACGACCCTGCGGTGCGGGCCGCCGTCTGCGAGGGCCTCGAGGGCTTCGGGATCGCCGTCGACGCGGACCGCAACGCCGCGCGCGGCGGGGAGCGGATCATCTCCCCCGACTGGACGTCGACCCTGGTCATGGTGGTCCCGACCCAGGAGGAGCTCGCGATCGCCCGCCAGTGCGTCGAGGCGGTCGACGGGCGGCGGCCGGCGGCGGCGGTCACCGCCGGCTGACGGTCACCGCCGGCTGACGGTCACCGCCGGCTGACGGTCACCGCCGAGCATGCGCTGAGGGACCGTCCGGTCGACCGGACGGTCCCTCAGCGCATGCTCGGCAGGGGACGGGCCGCCAGAATCAGGCGACGGCGAAGATCACGCACGCGATCGCGAAGCCCATCACGCCGATCGCCGTCTCCATGACGGTCCAGGTGCGCAGCGTGGTGCGCACGTCCATGTCGAAGAACCGGCCGACCAGCCAGAACCCCGAGTCGTTGACGTGGCTGAGCACCACGGACCCGGCGGCGACGGCGATCACGATCGCGGCCAGCTCGACCGCGCCGTACCCGCCGTTGAGCACTGCGGGGGCGATGAGCCCGGCCGCGGTGGTGAGCGCGACGGTCGCCGAGCCCTGCGCCACGCGCAGCGCCGCGGCGATGACGAACCCGGCCACGATGACCGGCAGCCCCATGTCGCCGAGCACGTCGGCCAGCGCGTCACCGATGCCGGAGGCACGCAGCACGCCGCCGAACATCCCTCCGGCGCCGGTGATGAGGATGACCGAGGCGACGGGGCCGAGCGCGGAGTCGAGGGTCTTCTCCAGGGCGGTGCCCTCGACCCCTCGACGGCGCCCCAGCACCCAGGCCGCGACGAGCACCGAGATGAGCAGGGCCACGGGGGTGGAGCCGACGGCGCCCGCGACGGCGACCGTCGCGGCGACGGCCCCGTTGTCGGTGTCGATCCAACCGGCCGTCGCCGCGGTCTCGAGCCCGGTGTTGGCGAAGATCAGCACCAGCGGCAGCAGGAGGATCCCGACGACGGCGCCGAAGCGCGGCGGGTTCTCGATCTGGGCGTCGTCGGCGCGGCCGAGGATCTCCGGCACGGGGAGCTGGATGCGCCGGCCGGCGAACCGGCCGAAGAGATAGGCCGTCACGTACCAGGTCGGGATCGCCACGACCAGCCCGACGAGGATGACGATGCCGACGTTCGCGCCGAGGAACTCCGAGGCCGCCACCGGCCCGGGGTGGGGCGGCACGTAGATGTGCATGGCGGAGAAGGCACCGGCGACGGGCAGGCCGTACAGCAGCAGCGACCCGCCGAGGCGACGCGCGACGGCGAACACGATCGGCAGCATGACGACCAGGCCGGCGTCGAAGAAGATCGGGAAGCCGAACAGCAGCGAGGCGATCCCGAGCGCCAGCGGGGCGCGTCGCTCGCCGAACCGCGCGATGAGCACGTCGGTGAGGACCTTCGCCCCGCCGCTGGTCTCGACCAGCCGTCCGAGCATCGCCCCCAGCCCGACCAGCAGCGCGACGGCCGCCAGGGTGCTGCCGAAGCCGTCGAGCAGCACGTCGACGATGCCCCCGGCCGGCAGCCCGGCCGCCACCGCGGTGAGCAGGCTGACCAGGATGAGCGCGACGAACGCGTGCAGGTGGACCTTGATGATGAGGACCAGCAGCAGCGCGACGGCCGCGGCGGCGATCGCGAGCAGGGGGCCGGCGCTGAGGGTCTGGGTCCAGTCGTCCATGGTCATGCGGGGCTCCCTGCCGACGTCGTGATGGCGCACCGCGCGACGACGTCGTCGACGATCTCCGTGGGGGGGACGGCGATGTCGACGGTGAGCCCGTCCTCGTCGTCGTCCAGTGGTTCGAGGGTGGCGAGCTGGGAGGGCAGCAGCGAGGTCGGCATGAAGTGACCGGACCGCGCGGTGATCCGCTCGGCGAGGAGCTCGGGGCTGCCGTCCAGGTGGACGAACCGCACCAGCCCGCGGGCGGAGCGCAGCACGTCGCGGTAGGAACGCTTGAGGGCGGAGCAGGTGACGACGCCGGGGCGTCCGGCGTCGGCCTCGGCGGTCAGCCAGTCCCGGATCGCCTCGAGCCAGGGGGCACGGTCAGCATCGGTGAGCGCGGTCCCGGCCGTCATCTTGGCGATGTTCTGCGCGGAGTGGAACTGGTCGGCCTCGGCGTACTCGACACCGAGGCGGTCGGCGAGCAGCGTCGCGACGGTGGTCTTGCCCGATCCGGCCACCCCCATGACGACGAGATGGGCGACCTCCGGCGTGCCGGCGGGTGTGACGTCGGTGTCCATGAGTCTCGACTTCCGTGTCGGTGGGTCAGTCCGTCGAGGATGCACTATTGGTAGCACCTTTGGCAAGCCATTGGTGACACCAATTGCGGGAGCTCGGTGCGCCGCTAGGCTCTCACCATGCCGCCACCCGCCCTGCACAGCGCCGTCCTCGACGCCGTCGGGAGGGCCATCACCAGCGGCGACATCGTGCCCGGTACTCCCCTCACCCTCGAGTCGATCGGAACACAGCACCAGGTATCCCGCACAGTGGCCCGCGAGGTCATGCGGATGCTGGAGGGACTCGGCCTCGTCCGCTCCCGCCGCCGCGTCGGCCTCGTCGTGCTGCCCATGGCCGAGTGGAACGTCCTCGACCCCCGCGTCATCCGCTGGCGGCTGGCCGGACCCGGCCGCGACGAGCAGCTGCGCACCCTCACCGAGCTCCGCCACGCCGTCGAACCGCTGGCCGCCGCCGGCGCCGCCCGGCACGCGAGCGCCGAGCAGCGCGCCGAGCTCGTCGACCTCGCCGACCGCATGCGCGTGCTCGGCGCCCGCGGCGACCTCACCGAGTTCCTCGCCCTCGACATCCGGATGCACGAGCTGCTGCTGCGAGCCAGCGGCAACGAGATGTTCGGCGCGTTGGCCGCCGTGGTCGCCGAGGTGCTCACCGGTCGCACCCACCTGGGACTCATGCCCGCCGCACCCGTCCCCGAGGCGCTCGACCAGCACGAGGCCGTCGCCCGCGCCGTCGCCGACAGTGACGCCGCGGCTGCCGAGGCGGCGATGTCGGCGTTGGTCGGCGAGGTTCGCACGGCCCTCGACGCCGCCGGCCCGGTCGGGGAGCACCGGTGACCGTCCTCGTCGACCCGCCCGCCTGGCCCGCGCACGACCGACTCTGGTCCCACCTGGTCTCCGACTCCTCCCTGCACGAGCTGCGGACGTTCGCCCGGGCCGCCGGCATCCCCGACCGCGCCTTCGACCTCGACCACTACGACGTCCCCGCCGACCGGTACGACGACCTGGTCACCGCCGGGGCGACCCCCGTCGACGGCGGCACCCTGGCCCGGCGTCTCGCCGCCTCCGGCCTGCGGGTGCCCGGCCACGAACGACGACGGGCGAAGCGCCCGGCGCTGCTGGACCGGTGGGGCGCGCTGTGGCCCGACGCCGGGAGCGTCGGGCACGCACCGACGAGCACCGTCCACGCCGTCGGAGAGGAGGTCGTCGACCGGTGGCGCGAGCCCCACCGCGTCTACCACGGGCGGCTCCACCTGGCGGACACCCTCGACGCCCTGCCCCTCCTGGGTACCCGCCGCGACGAGGTGGAGCGGCGTGCCGCGGTCGCGCTGTGGTTCCACGACGCGGTGCACGACGGCGCCACCCCGGACGACGAGGAACGCTCCGCCGCGCTCACCCGCGCCCTCCTGGAGCCCTTCGTCGAGCTCGGAGGCCTCACCCGCCCGGACCTCGCGGAGGTGGAACGGCTCGTGCTGCTCACCGCCGGCCACGACCCCGACCCGAGCGATCTCGCGGGATGCCTGGTCAGCGACGCCGACCTCGCGATCCTCGGCGCCGACCCGAGGCGTTACCACCGCTACGTGGCACAGGTCCGCGCCGAGTACGGGCACGTCACCGACGGCGACTTCCGAGCGGGACGCGGTGCGGTGCTCGATCAGCTCCTCACGCTGCACACGGGGCCTGGGCTGTACCGCACGTCGGCAGGGCGGCACCGCTGGAGCGACGCGGCCGAGCAGAACCTGCGTGCTGAGCTGGTCGCGCTCGCCGCGCCGGACGACCGGCGCTGACGCTCCCCGCGAGACGCCCGGTGACGATGGCGTCCGGCCGACGACGGTGCCACTGTGGACAGGTGTTCCGTCTGCTCAGCCTGCTCGCAGGGCTCGCCGCGGTCACCGACCTCGGCACCGGATCGGCGACCGACGAGTCCCTGCTCCGGTGCACGGTCGCGACCCGGCTGGCGCGGACGATCGGCTGTGACGAGGCCACGGTGCGGGAGGTCCTCTACACGTCGCTGCTCCAGCACCTCGGCTGCACCGCGTACTCGCACGAGCTGTCCCAGGCGCTGGGCGACGACGTCGCCGCCACCCGGCTCGCCCAGCGCGTGGACGAGAGCGATCCGCGCGACCTCCTGCGCGTCTGGGTGCCGGGCCTGGCTGCCGCGACCGGGCGGTCCTGGCTCGGCGCGCTGGCGACGACGGCCCGCCACGTCCGGTCGATCGACGCCGAGGCGCCCGTCGCGACCTGCGAGGTGGCTCGCGAGGCGTCCCGCCGGCTGGGGCTGGCAGCACCCGTCCAGGAGTGCCTCGCCGCCACCACCGCCATGTGGGACGGCAGCGGGTACCCGCCGCTCTCCGGCGACGAGCTACCGCTGCCCACCCGGGTGATGCACGTCGCCTCCGTCGCGGTGCTGTTCCTGCTGTCCACCGGCCCTCGGCCCGCGCTCACGGAGGTCCGGCGCCGGACCGGTACCGCCCTGGACCCTGCCGTCGCCGGCGCGTTCCTCACGCACGCCGACGACCTCCTCGACGGCATCGCCGACGTCGACCCCTTCGACGTGGTCCTCGACGCTGAACCCGACCCGGTGCGGCGGGTCGACCTCTCCGAGCGGGAGGCGGTGGCGCGCACCTTCGGCGACCTCGTCGACCTGAAGGCCCCCTGCCTGCAGGGACACTCGACCACGGTCGCGGGCCTCGGGGCCGAGGCCGCTGCACGGCTCGGGCTCGGTGCGGACGTGCGGACGGTGCGCATCGCCGGCCACCTCCACGACATCGGCCGGGTCGCCGCGCCGAGCCGGCACTGGTCGAAGGCATCGCCCCTGACCGCCACGGAGCGCGACCAGACGCGACTCCACCCGTACCACTCCGAGCGCGTGCTCGCCCGCGTCCCCGAGCTGGCCGACGTGGCTCTCCTCGCCGGTCAGCACCACGAGCGCAACGACGGGAGCGGGTACCACCGAGGGCTCACCGGTGACCGGATCTCTGTACCATCCCGCGTCCTCGCAGCGGCAGACGCCTACTGCACGCTCCTCGAGGACCGTCCGGGCCGAGGCCGGTCGTCCACCCGGGAGGCTGCGCACCACCTGCGGGACTCCGTCCGCGCAGGACGGCTCGACGGCGAGGTCGTCGAGGCCGTCCTCGAGGCGGCCGGCCATCGGGCGCACGTCCGCCCGGGGCACCCGGACGGGCTCACGGACCGCCAGGTCGAGGTCCTCCGGCTGGTCGCGGACGGGCTCTCCAACCAGCAGATCGCCGACACCCTCGTCATCGCGCGGCGGACCGCCGAGCACCACGTGCAGGACGTCTACGTCAAGATCGGCGCGTCCACCCGCGCCGCCACCGCGCTGTACGCGATGGAGCACGGCCTGCTGACCCGGAGATAGGTAGGTCTACCCATCCCCACCGGCCACCAGGCGACGAGCCTGGCGGCATGACGACCTCGGCCGCACCCTCCTCGACGGGCTCCCCACCGGACCGGCGACGCCTGCTGACACCGGCCTTCGTCGGACTGGCCGTCGCGGACCTCGCCTACTTCACCGCTGTCGGCGTGTCGGTCCTGGCCCTGCCGCTGTACGTCACCGGACCGGTCGGGGCGGGCACCGCCGGAGCAGGGCTCGCGTTCGGCGCCTTCGCGATCACGGCCCTGATCCTGCGACCCGCGGCCGGCCGCCTCGCCGACACGGTCGGGAGGCGTCCTCTCCTGCTCTGCGGTGCACTGCTGTGCGCGGTGGGCATGGTCGCGACGGCACACGTCGAGTCGTTGGCCCTGGTGGTAGCCATCCGGCTCCTGGCCGGGGTCGGCGAGGCCGCCTTCTTCGTCGCGGGGTTCGCCGCCCTGGTCGACATCGCGCCCCCGACGAGGCTGGGCGAGGCGCTCAGCTACAACTCGCTGGGCCTCTACCTGGGCATCACGGGCGGGCCGCTGCTCGGCGGCCTGCTCATCGCCGTCGGGGGGTTCACCGGGGCCTGGTACGGCGCCGCCGTCCTGGCCCTGGTCGCCGCGGCAGTCGTCCTCACCATCGGCGAGACGCGCGACCCCGCAGCAGCGGACGCGGAACCCTCCCCACTGATCCACCGCGGGGCCGTCGCCCCGACCCTGGGCCTGCTGGCCTCGATCATCGCCATGGGCGGGTTCCTGGCGTTCGCCGCGCTGCACGCAGCAGATCTCCGGATGGTCGCGACCGGCGTGCCGCTGGCCACCTACGGCGCGGTCGTCGTGGTGTGCCGGATCGCGTTCGCGCGGGTCCCCGACCGGTTCCCCCCGCTCGCGCTCGGCACGGCGGCCCTGTGCCTGATCGCAGCCGGCCTGGTGGTCATGGCCGCGACACCCACGACCGCCGGGCTCATCCTCGGCGCGGTCGTCCTGGCGCTCGGCATCACCTTCAGCACACCGGCCTTCTTCGCCGCGGTGTTCGCGACGGCCGCGCCCTCCGAGCGTGGCGCGGCGTCGGCGACGGCGTCGATCGCCCTCGACCTCGGCCTCGGCGGCGGACCGATCGTGCTCGGCCTGGTCGCCGGGGCGGCCGGCATCCCGGGGGCCTTCGTCGTCGCGGCCGCCGTGGCTCTGGTGGGTGCGGGGTGGACGGCGATCCTGCACCGCCGAGCCGGCCTCGCCGGGCTGCGCGCCGACCAGTATGGTTCGACGTCGTGACCCGACCCTCGCGGCGCCTGCTCGGTGCCGGCGCCGCCGCGCTCGCCCTCGTCCTCGTCGTCCCGGTCGCCTGGGTACAGGCGACCGGGCACTCCCGGGTGCGACCGTCGGTGGAGGATGCCGCCACGACGAGGGTCGATGCGATCGTGGTCCTGGGTGCGGGCCTGCGGCCCGACGGCACCCCGTCGACCTACCTGCGGCGCCGGGTGGAGGCTGCCGCCGAGCTGTGGTCTGCGGGCGCGGCGCCCCGGGTGATCCTCTCGGGTGACGGGCAGGACCGCGCGGACGGCACGCCCTACGACGAACCCGGAGCGATGCGCGACTGGATCCTGGACCGCGGCGTCCCCGCGGACGCGCTCGTGCTCGATCGCGAGGGCTTCGACACGACGGCCACCTGCCGCCGGGCCCACGAGGTCTACGGCGCAGCCTCCGCCGTCGTCGTCACGCAGGACTACCACCTGCGCCGCGCGCTGTTCTCCTGCGACCGGGCGGGGGTCGACGCCACCGGGCTCGGCGTCTCGTCGCTCAGCCTCACGCCGGCGCAGGCGACCTGGTGGCGGGTGCGGGAGATCCCCGCCTCCTGGCGGGCCGCCGCCCGCGAGCTGCTCTGAGCCCCGGCCTGCACCGCGCTCAGGGCAGCCGCAGCCGCCGCATCACGTGCATCGCACCCGTCAGCGCCCGGCTCGGCACGTCGCCGCCGAGCGCGTAGAGCGTGTCCAGCGACAGCCCCGCGCTGAGCCCACGCTGCGCCACGACGCTCTGCGCCTCGGTCACGGCGTCGATCGCCTCGCGACCGTGCCGGCGTCCCAGGCCGGAGGCCTTCATGCCGCCCATCGGTGCACCCGCCGAGCCCCAGGCCTGCAGGTAGCCGTCGTTGATGACCACCGTGCCGGCCTCGACACGTGCCGCGATCCGTCGCGCACGGGCCACGTCGCGGGACCAGACCGAGGCGTTGAGCCCGTACTCGGTGTCGTTCATGACGTGCACGGCCTCGTCGTCGCTGGACACCCGGGTGACGGCCACGACCGGGCCGAACGTCTCCTCGCGCAGGCAGACCGCGTCGTCGGGGACGTCGTCGAGGACCGTCGGGGCGTAGAAGTACGGTCCGACGTCGGACCGGTGCACCGCGCCGGCCAGCGCCCGCGCCCCCTTCGCGAGGGCGTCGTCGACGTGGGCGGTGACCTTGTCGAGCTGCGCGGCGGAGACCAGGGACCCGATGTCGGCGGTGTAGTCGAGCCCGGCACCGAGCGCGAGCTCCCGCACCGCGGGGACGAACCGCTCCAGGAACTCGTCGGCGATGCGCTCGTGCAGCACGAGCCTCTCGATCGACATGCAGAGCTGGCCGGCGTTGGAGAAGCAGGCCCGCACCACACCGGGGACGGCCGCGTCGAGGTCGGCGTCCGCGGCGACGTACAGCGGGTTCTTCCCGCCCAGCTCGAGCGTGGCGCCGATCAGCCGCTCCCCCGCGCGTGCCGCGACCTTGCGTCCGGTGGCCGTCGACCCGGTGAACGCCACGTGGTCCACGTGGTCGACGAGCGCGGCACCGACGTCGCCCCCGCCCGCGACGACGACGAGCAGGTCGTCCGGCAGACCGGCCTCGGCGAGGAGCTCGGCGGCCCACAGGGCGGACAGGGTGGTCTGCGGATCCGGCTTGAGCACGACGGCGTTGCCCGCCAGCAGCGCGGGGATCGCCTCCGACAGGGCGAGCGTCAGGGGGTAGTTCCAGGGGGCGATGACCCCGACCACCCCGACCGGGCGCCGGTGCACGCGGGCACCGGTCAGGACGGACAGCGCACCCGGGACCCGGCGGTCGGCGAGGTAGCGAGGTCCGCGCACGACGTAGTGGCGGCAGGTCTGCGCGACGTCGGCCACCTCCTCGAAGGCGCTGCGCCGCGACTTGCCGGACTCCATCTGGATGAGGTCGAGGATCTCCGACTGGCGGTCGAGCACCAGCGTCCCGAGCCGGTCGAGCACCCGTCCGCGCTCGACGAGCGACGTCGCCGCCCAGTCGTGCTGGGCGTTGCGTGCCCGCTCGACGGCGCGCGCGACGTCGGCGGGCCCGGAGAGCGGGACCGCGGCGAGCGGGGCGCCGGTGAACGGCGAGGTGCTGCGGTGGGTGCCGGCGTCGTGGGAGGTGACGATCCTCTTGACCAGCGGGGACACGACCTCGGGTTCGAGGACGTAGGTGGACGAGGGGAGCTCGGGATCGATGAGATCGCCCAGAGCGCCGTCGCTCTCGTGCGCGGTTGCCATGGGCGACACTCTATGCGGCGCCGGTGACGGCACCGTGAACACTGCGTCAGATGTCCGTGTCGTTCGCTCTCAGCGCGACGGCTCGAGCGTCCGCCCGAGCACGGTGCACTCGGCGTCCTCGTAGCCGAGGCTCGCGTAGAAGCCGAGCACTGCGGCGTTCGTGGAGCGGACCATCAGGCGCACCTTGCTCGCTCCGGCGCGGCGGAGCCACTCCTCGGCAGCGCCGACGAGCACCCGTCCCAGCCCGGTTCCCCGGAGCTGCGGGGCCACCGCCACGTAGTAGAGCCACCCGCGGTGCCCCTCGTACCCGGCCATGGCCGAGCCGACGACGGCGGAGGTCGCGTCGAGCGCGACGAGCACCGTGGACGTCGGGTTGCGCCGGGCGTCGGCGACGTCGCGGTGCGGGTCGTTCCACGGCCGGGTCAGGTCGCACTCGCGCCACAGCGCGACGACCTGCTCGACGTCGTCGTCGGTGATCTCCCGCAGGATCGTCTGCCGCGGGTCAGGCTCGCTCACCGCGGCTGGTAGGGGGACATGACGACCTCGACCCGCTGGAACTCCTTGAGGTCCGAGTAGCCCGTGGTCGCCATCGCACGCCGCAGCGCGCCGACGAGGTTCGTGGTCCCGTCGGCCTGACGGCCGGGTCCGAAGAGGATCTCCTCGAGGGTGCCGCCGGTGCCCACGGCGACGCGCTCACCGCGCGGGAGCTGCGCGTGGTGCGCCTCGGGTCCCCAGTGCCAGCCCTTGCCCGGAGCCTCGGCGGCCCGCGCCAGGGCGGCACCGAGCATGACGGCGTCGGCGCCGCAGGCGACGGCCTTGACGACGTCACCGGAGTGACCGACGCCGCCGTCGGCGATGACGTGCACGTAGCGGCCGCCGGACTCGTCGAGGTAGTCACGCCGCGCGGCGGCGACGTCGGACACGGCGGTGGCCATCGGGGCGTGGATGCCGAGGCTGACGCGTGTCGTGTGCGCCGCTCCCCCGCCGAACCCGACGAGCACGCCCGCGGCACCCGTGCGCATGAGGTGCAGGGCAGCGGTGTAGGTGGAGGCGCCGCCGACCACCACGGGGACGTCCAGCTCGTAGATGAACCGCTTGAGGTTCAGCGGCTCGGCGTTGCCCGAGACGTGCTCGGCCGAGACCGTGGTGCCGCGGATGACGAAGAGGTCCACGCCGGCGTCGACCACCGTCTGGTAGTGCTCCTGGGTGCGCTGCGGGGACAGGGCGCCGGCGACGGTGACGCCCGCCGCACGGATCTCCTTGAGGCGCTGGGTGATGAGCTCGGGCTTGATCGGCTCGGCGTAGATCTCCTGCATGCGCCGCGTCGCCCGGTCGGCCGGCAGCTCACGGATCTCGGCGAGCAACGGCTCCGGGGACTCGTACCGGGTCCACAGACCCTCGAGGTCCAGCACGCCGAGACCGCCGTGGTTGCCCAGCGCGACCGCGGTGTCCGGGCTCATGACCGAGTCCATCGGGGCCGCCATGATCGGCAGGTCGAAGTGATAGGCGTCGATCTGCCAGTCGGTGGAGACGTCCTTCGGGTCACGGGTCCGTCGCGAGGGGACCACCGCGATGTCGTCGAAGGAGTACGCGCGGCGTCCGCGCTTGCCACGGCCGATCTCGATCTCGTTGCTCACGCGGACCAGCCTACCGGCCGGGGCACGGGGCGCCGCGAGAGTGTCCGCGGGGCGCTGTCGGTGGCGGGTGGCAGGGTCCGGACCAGGATGCGAGGAAGGGACTCACGATGGACGACACCGCTGACCACGCCGCATGGAACGGTGGCCCGCTGCTCGGCTTCGACACCGAGACGACGGGGGTCGACGTGCACTCCGACCGCATCGTCACCGCCGCGGTCGTGCTGCGCACCGCCACCACGACGGACGTGCGCACCTGGCTGGTCGACCCCGGCGTGGAGATCCCGGACGAGGCGGCAGCGATCCACGGGGTGACCACCGAGCACGCCCGCGCCCACGGCCGGGCCCCCCGCCAGGCGCTGGAGGAGATCGCCGCGGTCCTGGCCGAGCACAGCCGCGCGGGGGTGCCGGTGGTGGCGTACAACGCCGCGTTCGACCTGACGCTCCTGGACGCCGAGCTGGCACGCCACGGGCTCCCCACCCTGCCGCAACGGCTCGGGCGTCCCGTCTCCCCCGTGCTGGACCCGCTGGTCATCGACCGGTGGCAGGACCGCTACCGGCGGGGAAAGCGCCGCCTCGGCGACCTCGTGGAGCTGTACGGCATCACCGGCGAGGGCGAGCTCCACAGCGCCGACGTCGACGTCCTCGCCACCCTGGACGTCCTCGACGCCCAGCTCCACCACTTCCCGGAGCTGCGGGCGGTCGCCCTGGACGCCCTGCACTCCGCCCAGCGGGACGCGCACCACCGCTGGGCGACGAGCTTCAACGCGTGGCGCCGGACGAAGGGGCTCGAGGGGCCGGGCGCCTCGACGGCGTGGCCGGTCGAGCCGCCCGTGGCAGGCTGAGCGCTCGGCTCAGGACACCTTGTAGTTGGGCGCCTCGACCGTCATCTTGATGTCGTGCGGGTGGGACTCCTTGAGGGAGGCCGACGTGATCCGCACGAACCGGCCGTCCGCCTGCAGCTCCGGCACCGTGCGGGCTCCGACGTAGAACATCGTCTGGTGCAGCCCGCCCACGAGCTGGTGCACCACCGTGGCGAGCGTCCCCTTGTAGGGGACCTGCCCCTCCACGCCCTCGGGGACGATCATGTCGTCGCTGGTGACCTCGGCCTGGAAGTAGCGGTCCTTGGAGTACGACTTCTTGCCGCGCGAGGACATGGCTCCCATCGACCCCATCCCACGGTAGGCCTTGAACTGCTTGCCGTTGACGAGGATCTGCTCACCCGGAGCCTCCTCGGTGCCCGCGAGCATCGAACCGAGCATGACGGCCTCGGCACCGGCCACGATGGCCTTGCCGATCTCGCCCGAGTGCCGCATGCCGCCGTCGGCGATGACCGGGACACCGGCCTCACGCGCGGCCAACGAGGCCTCGTACACGGCGGTGACCTGCGGGACACCGACCCCGGTGACGACGCGGGTGGTGCAGATCGACCCCGGGCCCACACCGACCTTGATGCCGTCGGCGCCGGCGTCGACGAACGACTGCGCACCCTGCCTGGTCGCGACGTTGCCGCCGATGACCTGCACGTCCTTGGTGGCAGGGTCGGACTTGAGGCGGCGGACCATGTCGATGAGCATCCGCACGTTGCCGTGCGCGGTGTCCGCGACGAGCACGTCCACCCCGGCGTCGATGAGGGTCGTCGCCCGCTCCCACGCGTCACCGAAGTAGCCGATGGCCGCGCCGACCATCAACCGGCCCTGGCCGTCCTTGGAGGCGTTCGGGAACTGCTCGGACTTGACGAAGTCCTTGACGGTGATGAGCCCGGCGAGCCGGCCGTCGTCGTCGACCAGCGGCAGGCGCTCGAGCTTGTGCTTGCGCAGCAGCGCGGTGGCGTCCTCGCGGGAGATCCCGGAACGGCCCGTGATGAGCGGCTGCGGGGTCATGACCTCGGCGACGGTGGTGGTGGCCCACTCGGCGACGGGCGTGAAACGCAGGTCGCGGTTCGTGACGATGCCGACCAGCTTGCCCGACTCGTCGAGCACCGGGAAGCCGGACACCCGGTACTGCCCGGCGCGCTCGTCGAGCTGCTCGAGGGTGGCGTCCGGGCCGATGGTCACCGGGTTGGAGATGATGCCCGTCTGGGTGCGCTTGACGAGGTCGACCTGGTACGCCTGGTCCTCGATCGACAGGTTCCGGTGCAGGACGCCGAGCCCGCCCTGGCGTGCCATCGCGATCGCCATCCGCGACTCGGTGACCGTGTCCATCGCGGCGGAGACCAGCGGCACCTTCAGCGAGATCTCGCGGGTCAGCCGGGAGGTCGTGTCGATGTCCGACGGCGCCAGGTCCGAGTACCCCGGCAGCAGCAGGACGTCGTCGTAGGTGAGGCCGAGGAATCCGAACGGGTCGTGCGCTGGCGAGGTCGTCTCCGTCATGTGCTGAGTCTACGGCCGGTCGGCGTCGCTCCGGAGGTGCCCTCCGTCACCCGACGAGCCAGGTGCCGTGCGGGGTCAGGAGGAGACGACGGCGAGGACCTCGTGGAGCAGACCGGTGAAGGAACGGACGCGCTGCACCTGCGGAGCGAGGGGGATCTCGGTCGCGGCGTCGTCGCGCCGCAGCCCGACGAAGATCGGCAGGTCGGGGAAGCCCTCGTGGACGGCGTGGACGACGTCGAGGTCCGGTCGCCGCTGGGTGGTCGCGAGCACCAGCGCCGCCGGGCGGACCATGGTGACGAGCTCCAGCGAGCGGCGGGTGCTGGCCGGGCCCGTGACGATCCGTGCCGTCTTGCCCTTGGCGGTGAGCGCGGCGGCGAGCGCGTGCGCGGAGAGCGGCACGACCTCGTCGGGCGCCGCGAAGATCAGCACGATGTTGCGCATGCGGCTCGGGTGGTTGGCGGGTGGGCCGCCGTTCTGCACGACGGCCTGCTCGAACGCCTCGGTGAAGGACCGCAGCGCGTGCAGGGCGGCGGTGGCCAGGACCACCTCCGGCACCGCGCCCGGTCCGGCGAGCACCGTCCGCTCGGCGACCCTGTTCCAGGCCGGTTCGAGCAGGTGCGCCCACCACATCGCAGGATCGCCGTGCGCGGGGATCCGCAACAGGTCGTCGCAACGGCCCTGGTCGTAGGCGAGCGCGGCGTCGACGACGGCGGAGACCTTGCCGGAGGCGTTCTGGCCCGGGGCGCCGTGCCCCGACGGCCCCGGTGCCCCCTGCCCTCCGCCCGGCAGCGCGCGCAGGTGGGCGCGTCCTGGCCGCCCGGGCGCCTCGTCGGTGCCGGAGGAGGCGCCGACCGCCGGCTCGTGCGCCTCCGTCGCAGCAGGCAGCGAGGCCTTCTGCGCCTTCTCGAGCTCGTCGACGTCGGCTTCGAGCGCCGCCTGCGCGGCGTCCACCGGGGCGACGCCCTCGAGCGTGAGCCGGCGCATGACGAGCAGGCGCGCGACGTCGTCCGGTGTGTAACGGCGGTGCGATCCAGCGGTGCGGTCCGAGGGTCCGAGACCGTAACGACGGTCCCACGTCCGCAGGGTGGCCGGGGCCACCCCGAGACGCCGGGCGACGGCCGCGACAGCAAGACCGGGGCCCGACGGGCGTGACCCGCCCGAGTCCTGGGCCGGTCGCGAGGAGGTCATGCCTCGATTCTGCCAGGGCTTCGCCAGGCCGCCACTGCGGCCCCCGGCGCGTCACGAACCGAGAGGAGTTCATCGCTCAAAGCCGGTCACGCGTGAGACAAAGCGGTTCATCACCTGGTCAGGACGCCGATTCGGGTCTGATCCGGCCAACTTGTGCCAACCCCTTGAACAACCTCTGCACAACTTGTAGGTTGTTCGCCATGACAGAGATCTCAAGACTGCCCGGGCCGGTCATGGAGCTGTGGGAGTGGCAGTACCAGGGTTCGTGCCGCGACGCGGACGACACCCTGTTCTTCCACCCCGAAGGGGAACGGGGCTCGACCCGGCGTCGACGAGCGGAGGCCGCCAAGGCCATCTGCCACTCGTGCCCGGTGATGATGCAGTGCCGCGAGCAGTCCCTGCGCGTGCGGGAGCCCTACGGCGTCTGGGGTGGGCTCAGCGAGGACGAGCGCAGCGCCGCGCTCGCCGGTCGCGACCGCAAGGCCGGCTGAGCCGGAGGTGCAGGGACGGGTGGGGGTCGAGGGACGAGGCGCCCGCCCGGCGTGGAACCGCAGGCTCGGCCGACGACGGCACCGCTGAGCCGGAGGTGCAGGGACGGGTGGGGGTCGAGGGACGAGGCGCCCGCCCGGCGTGGAACCGCAGGCTCGGCCGACGACGGCACCGCTGAGACCCTCTGAACACACGACGAGGCCCCGCATCACGGATGATGCGGGGCCTCGGTCGTCAGCGTCGAGGGTCGGTGATCGACCCACGGCGCCTGTCTGCCGGCTTCGTTCAGCCGACGACGACGGCGAGGATGTCGCGCGCGGAGAGCACCAGGTACTCCTCGCCCGCGTACTTGACCTCGGTGCCGCCGTACTTGCTGTAGATGACCTTGTCGCCGACCTTCACGTCGACCGGGACACGGTTGCCCTGGTCGTCGAACCGGCCGTCGCCGACCGCCAGGACCTCGCCCTCCTGGGGCTTCTCCTTGGCGGTGTCCGGGATGACCAGGCCGGAAGCGGTCGTGGTCTCGGCCTCGACGGCCTTGACGACGATCCGGTCCTCGAGCGGCTTGATGGGGACCGACACGTCGGACCTCCTTGTTCGCGATGACTTGCTGGACTGGGACGCGCTCTGGCGCTGGCCGTCGTCGCGGGTGCCGGCTCAGCCTCGTGCGCTGGGACCAAATCTAGGCAGCCGTTAGCACTCTGACAAGTCGAGTGCCAGGATTCCTCCCAGGGCGTCATCGCCCGCCCGGCCTGCCGCCTGAGACGATGGCCCCATGGACCCGGCCTCCCTCACCAAGCTGCTCAGCCCTGAGGGCTGGGCGCTGCTCAACGCCCTCCCCCCGTACGACGAGGCGCAGGCGATGGTGCTGGCCACCCGGCTCCGTGCCGAGGGCGTCGACCCGGACCTGGCCGCCGCCGTGCTCACCCAGTCCAGGCTGCGGGCCAAGGCCCGCACCAAGCTCGGCTCCTTCGCCGACGGCATGCTCTTCACCTCCGACGGCGTCGAGCAGGCCACCCGGCTCGTCGTCGCCGGGCTGCACGCCCGCCGCTACCTCGCGGCAGGTGTCACCAAGGTCGCCGACCTCACCTCCGGCGTCGGGGCGGACGCCCTCGCGTTCGCCGGCGTCGGCCTCGACGTGCTGGCCACGGACATCGACGAGATGACCGCCGCCATGGCGACCGTCAACCTGCGGGCGTTCCCCGAGGCCGAGGTCCGGCACACCGACGGGCTCGACGTCGACCTGGTCGCCGAGGGCGTGGACGGCGTCTACGCCGACCCGGCCCGTCGCACCCGCGGCGGCAAGCGCATCTTCGACCCGTCCGCCTACGCTCCCCCGCTCGACGCGGTCTGGGCGCTGCGTGACCAGGTCCCCGCCCTCGGCATCAAGGTCGGCCCCGGCATCCCCCACCACGGGCTGCCCGACGACGCCGAGGTGCAGTGGGTCTCCGTCGACGGCGACGTCGTCGAGGCCGGGCTGTGGTTCGGCCCGCTCGCTCCCGACGGCCCGGGGCGGTCGGCGCATGTCCTGCGCACGACGGCGCAGGGCACGGCGTCGCGCACCCTGCGGGCTCGCGAGACGGACGGCACCGGTGGCGCCGAGCTGGTGCCCGAGGTCGGCGCCGTCGGCGGCTACCTGTACGAGCCGGACGGAGCCGTGGTGCGTGCCGGGCTCGTCGCGCACGCCGCCGCCGAGCTCGGCGGACGGCTCGTGGACCGCACCATCGCCTACGTGACGACGGACGCCCCCGCCGCCGCGCCGTCGTCGGGCGTCGCCCCGATCGCCACGGGCTTCCGGGTGCTGGACGTGCTGCCCTTCAACCTGAAGAAGCTCAAGGCGTACCTGCGCGAGCGCGGCGTCGGCCGGCTCACGGTCAAGAAGCGGGGCACGGCAGTCACCCCGGAACAGCTCCGGTCGCAGCTCGCGCTCAAGGGGGACGCCGCGGCCACCCTCGTGCTCACCCGGATCGCCGGGCGTCAGCACGTGCTCGTCGTCGAACCGCTCGGCGACCGCGGCTAGCGTCCGGGCGGCCACCCGTGCGGCGTGGAAGCATGACCACATGACCTTGGACTTCGCGCCGTCCCGTCGCTCGAGCGTCGGACTCGAGTGGGAGCTGGCGCTCGTGGACGCCGACTCGGGAAACCTGCGGCAGGTCGCGCCCGCCGTGATGGAGGCGCTCGGCCCCGACGCCCGGGCACGCCACGTCAAGCCCGAGTTCCTCCGCAACACCCTGGAGGTCGTCTCCGACGTGTGCGGCACCGTCGGCCAGGCCATCACCGACCTCGAGGCCGGGATCGCGGTCATCCAGGACGTCATCACCCCGATGCGCGCCGAGATCATGGGCGCGGGCACCCACCCGTTCGCGCACTGGTCCCAGCAGCAGGTCACCGACAAGCAGCGGTACGCCACCGTCGTCGACCGCACCCAGGTGTGGGGCCGTCAGCAGGTCGTCTACGGCGTGCACGTGCACGTCGGGATCGAGGACCGGGCCAAGGTGCTGCCCATCGTGCGTTCCCTGCTCGTGTACGTGGCCCACCTGCAGGCCCTCTCGGCATCGTCGCCCTACTGGGGCGCCGACGACACCGGGTACGCGTCGATGCGCGCGCTGATCTTCCAGCAGCTGCCGACCGCCGGGCTGCCCTACCAGTTCTCCGAGTGGAGCCAGCTCGAGCAGTACACGGACGACATGCTCAGGACCGGCGTCATCGACGACTTCACCGAGGTGCGCTGGGACGTCCGCCCGGCCCCGCACTTCGGCACCGTGGAGGTCCGGATCTGCGACGGCACCTCCAACGTGCTGGAGCTGGCGGCGCTGGGAGCGCTCGTGCACTGCCTCGTGGAGCACTTCTCCACGCTGCTCGACGAGGGACGCGAGCTGCCCACCATGCCGCGCTGGTTCGTCCACGAGAACAAGTGGCGGGCAGCCCGCTACGGCATGGACGCCATCATCATCCTCGACGCCGCGGGCAACGAGGAGCTGATCACCGACGCGCTGCCCCGGCTCCTCGACGAGCTCGCCCCCGTGGCCGAGCGCCTCGGCTGCACCGACGAGCTGGCCGGGATCCATGAGATCGTCCGCGCCGGCGCGTCCTACCAGCGCCAGCGCGCGGTGGCCGCGGCGCACGGCGGGGGCCAGCCCGGCCTCGAGGCGGTGGTGCGAGCCCTCGTGGCCGAGCTGCGGGCGGGCCGGCCCCTGCCAGTGCTCTGAGCCGTCGTCCCGCGTCCCCGCCTCAGAACCGGCGCTCGTGCCGCACGGGCAGCAGCCGCTCGGGCGCCGTCGTCGCCGCGGGGTAGTCGCAGGTGAACTGTCCGTCGTAGCCGAAGAGGAACCCGAAAAGCCGGTTCCGCACCTCGAGGTCGATGCGGAACACCTGGGCCTCGTCGTCGTAGCGCTCGCGCAGCGTCGCTCTCCCGGAGAGCAGCATCGGGAAGCGGAAGCCGAGCAGCCCTTCGTAGAACCGCTGGTTGCCGGACCGCAGGAGCAGCGACCCGTCGGGCTCGACCTGCAGGTCCAGGTCGACGGCGAGGTGCTGGTGCGTGCCCAGGTAGTCGACGATCGTGCCGCGGCCCGCGTCCAGGACCATCGTCGCGTCGAAGCGGCTCGGACGACGCCGCCCCGGGACGCGGTACTCCCGGACGAACGTCACCGTCTCGCGGCCCAGCGGGTCCCGGTAGGGGTAGTTCTCGACGGTGAAGGGCACGTCCTGACCCACGTCGGCGACGAGGATGTTGCGCAGCCGCCCGATCTGCAGGAACGGCACCGTCCACCACGGACCGCGGCGGATCCGGCGCATGGTCCCCCGGCCCACGCAGGCGTACCCGTCGTCGGTCGACACCCCGAAGCGACGCTGGAGCTGAGGGTGCAGCCGGTCGAAGTCGGCTCCCAGCGCCCGCCGGAAGATGCTCTCTCCGCTCTCGCGCGGGACGTCGGTCATGGGGCCTCCAGCGAGCCGAGCGAGTCCGGGGCGTCGCGCATCGGGTCGCGGCCCGGGCGCCGGGTCACGCAGCGCGACGCCCGGGGGCGGTCCCGGCGCCAGAACGCCAGCACGGAGGCGAGCGGCCATCGCTCGGGCGGGGTGCCGGTCTCGGCCCAGACACGCAGCCGGTCGAAGCTCCACGCCGTCATCCACAGCACCACCGGGCGCAGCAGCCGGTCGGCCGCACGGCCGAACCCCGGGGTGTAGTCGTAGCCGGTCACGAAGCGGACGCCGCCGTCGACCGGGGTGTAGCGCCAGTAGCCGCGCCCGTCCCGCAGCGGGGAGAGGCGGTCGTCGGTGTCGAACCGCAGCGCGGAGGTGCGCGTGCCGTCGCGGCGGTGCCGTTCGCCCAGGGAGGTACCGGTGCCGCGGATCGTGCGGGGACCGATCGCCCGCTCGTACCGGAAGCGGGCACCTCCGCCGGACATTTCCCCGGTCGGCACGATCCGGCTGAACCGCAGGTCCCAGCGCACGTGCTCGGCAGGGTCCTGGGTCAGCGCCCAGAGCCGGTCCATCGTCGTGCGGACGACGACCTCCACGTACAGCGCGGCCATGCGCTCAGACGGTGATCGAGGTCAGGGGCATGGAGGAGTCCACCCCGATGTCCAGGTCCGACGGCGCGACACCGGCCCGCACGACGGCGGACCCGAGCGCGGCGATCATCGCCCCGTTGTCCGTGCAGTAGCGGATCGGGGGGATGCGCAGGTCGATGCCGGCGGCGGCGCACCGCTCGGCCGCCAGGTCCCGCAGCTGGCTGTTGGCGGAGAAGCCGCCACCGATGACCAGGGTGTCGACGTCGTGCGCCCGGCAGGCGGCGATGGTCTTGGCGGTGAGCACGTCGACGACGGCGGCCGCGAAGGAGGCCGCGACGTCGGCCACGGGCACGTCGCGCCCCGCGTCCTGGCAGGTCTCGACCCACCGGGCCACCGCCGTCTTGAGACCGGAGAAGCTGAAGTCGTAGGCGTGCTCCGCCTGGTCCTTGCGGGCGGTCAGGCCGCGCGGGAACCGGATCGCCTCGGGGTCGCCCTCGCGGGCGAGCCGGTCGATGTGCGGGCCGCCCGGGTACGGCAGGCCGAGCAGACGCCCCACCTTGTCGAACGCCTCCCCCGCGGCGTCGTCGAGGGTCGAGCCCAGCTCGGTGACGCCGGTGGCGATGTCGTCGACGAGCAGCAGCGAGCTGTGGCCGCCGGAGACGACCAGGGCCATCGACCGACCGGTGAACGGCCCGTCGACGAGCTGGTTGACCGCCGCGTGGCCGATGACGTGGTTGACGCCGTAGAGCGGCCGGTTCAGCCCGATCGACAACGCCTTGGCGGCGCTGGCGCCGATGGTCAGGGGGCCGACCAGGCCCGGTCCCGCGGTGACGGCGATCGCGTCGACCTGCGACAGGTCGACGTCGGCCTCGCCCAGCGCCCGGCGGATCGTCGGCACCATGGCCTCGAGGTGGGCGCGGCTGGCGACCTCGGGGATGATCCCGCCGTACCGGGCGTGCTCGTCCATGGAGCTCGCCACCGCGTCGAAGAGCAGCGTGTCGCCGCGCACGAGCGCGACGCCGGTCTCGTCGCAGGAGGTCTCGATCCCGAGCACCAGGGGCTCGCCACCGGTCTGGTCAGTCATGGCCACCATGATCGCACCGTCGCGAGCACGGCCGGCCACCGCGACCGGAAACACGAAAGTTACGTGGGGCTGACAGATCGGACACCTCGGCGTACTTAGGTTCATCTGAACCTAAATGGCCTTCCCGGGCCCGCCACGAACGGAGCACGCCATGCGTCCACGGACACACGCCGGCACGAGAAGTCTCGGCGCCCTCTCCATCGCAGCACTCGCCGCCGGCGCGCTGACCGCCTGCGGAGCCCAGGTCGACACAGCGGGCGGCGAGCCCTCCGAGGCGACCGGCGCCGGCTGCGTCGACACCTCGGGCGACACCGTCAAGATCGGCTTCCTCAACTCGCTGTCGGGCACGATGGCGATCTCCGAGCAGACCGTCCACGACTCCCTGCAGCTCGCCGCCTCGGAGATCAACGCCGACGGCGGCGTCCTCGGCAAGGAGCTCGAGATCGTCACCGAGGACGGCCAGTCCGAACCCACCGTCTTCGCCGAGAAGGCCACCAAGCTCATCACGAGCGACTGCGTCGCGGCGGTCTTCGGTGGCTGGACCTCGGCCTCGCGCAAGGCGATGCTGCCCGTCTTCGAGTCCCAGGACTCCCTGCTGTTCTACCCCGTGCAGTACGAGGGCCTGGAGTCCTCGCCGAACATCTTCTACACCGGTGCCACGACCAACCAGCAGATCGTGCCGGGTCTCGACTACCTCGCCGAGCAGGGCGTCGAGTCGCTGTTCCTCGTCGGCTCGGACTACGTGTTCCCCCGCACCGCGAACAAGATCATCAACGCCTACGCCGAGGCGCACGGCATCGAGGTCCTCGGCGAGGAGTACGCACCGCTCGGCCACACCGACTTCTCCACGATCGTCAACAAGGTGAGGTCGGCCGACGCCGACGCGGTGTTCAACACGCTGAACGGCGACTCCAACGTGGCGTTCTTCAAGGAGTACTCGAACGCGGGCCTCGGACCGGACGACATGCCCGTGCTCTCCGTGTCCATCGCCGAGGAGGAGATCGGCGGCATCGGCGTCGAGAACGTCGAGGGGCAGCTCACCGCCTGGAACTACTACCAGACCGTCGACACCCCGGAGAACGCCGCCTTCGTCGAGGCCTTCCAGGCCGAGTACGGCGCGGACCGCGTCACCTCCGACCCGATGGAAGCCGCCTACGACTCCCTCTACCTGTGGAAGGGCATGGTCGAGAAGGCCGAGTCCTTCGACGTCGCGGACGTCCAGGAGGCCGCCGACGGCGTCTCGTTCGACGCCCCCGAGGGCACCGTCACGGTGAACGGCGACAACCACCACATCGCCAAGACCGCGCTCATCGGCCGGATCGGCGACGACGGCCTGATCTACACCGAGTGGAGCTCGGACGGCCCGATCGAGCCCGACCCGTTCCTCGAGGGCTACGACTGGGCCGAGGGTCTGTCCTGACGTGAACCCCACCGACCCGACGCACCCGACGATCGGACACTGACGATGGACATCCTCCTCTCCCAGCTCTTCGCGGGACTGAGCCTCGGCTCGGTGCTCCTGCTCGCCGCACTCGGCCTCGCGCTGACGTTCGGCCAGATGGGAGTCATCAACATGGCCCACGGAGAGTTCATGATGGCCGGCGCCTACACGGCCTTCGTGGTCCAGGGCGTCATCGGGAGCGCGGGGATCAGCCTGCTGGTCGCCCTGCCGCTCGGCTTCGTGGTCGGCGGCCTCCTCGGGCTCCTGCTCGAGGCGACCCTCATCCATCGCATGTACCACCGACCGTTGGACACCTTGCTGGTCACCTGGGGAGTCGCCCTGGTCCTGCAGCAGGTCGCCCGGGACGTCTTCGGTGCGCCGAACGTCGACGTGACCGCGCCGGAGTGGCTCTCCGGCGCGGTCACGATCGGCGACGTCACGCTCCCCAAGACGCGCCTGTTCATCCTGACCGTCGCGATCGTCTGCGTCGCCACGCTGTCGATCGCGCTCAAGGCCACACCGCTCGGCCGGCGCATCCGCGCCGTCGTGCAGAACCGCGACCTGGCCGAGACGTCCGGCGTCTCCTCGCGCGGCACCGACCGGCTGACGTTCTTCATCGGCTCCGGTCTCGCCGGCATCGCCGGGGTCGCCCTCACCCTGCTCGGCTCGATCGGCCCGACGCTGGGGACCAGCTACATCGTCGACGCCTTCCTGGTGGTCGTGGCGGGAGGCATCGGGCAGATCAAGGGCACGGTGATCGCCGCGACCGCGCTCGGGCTGATGCAAGCCTTCTTCGAGTACTCCACGACGGCGTCGGTCGCCAAGGTGCTGGTCTTCGTCGTGATCGTCGCCTTCCTGCAGGTGCGCCCCCAGGGGCTGGTCACCGTGCGGACGAGGAGCCTGGTATGACCGGCATGACCGACCGACTGCACACCCTCCTGGCGCCGGGACGCACCCGGGCCCTGGCCGGCTTCGCGCTCGCAGCCGTCCTGCTCTTCGCGGTGGCACCCGTCCTGCTCAGCCCGTTCCGGCTCAGCCTGCTCGCCAAGTTCCTGTGCCTGGCGATGGTGGCCGTCGGTATCGGTCTCGCGTGGGGTCGCGGCGGCCTGCTCACCCTGGGCCAGGGGGTCTACTTCGGCCTGGGCGCCTACCTCATGGCCATGCACCTCAAGCTGGCCGACGCCGGCCCCGGCGGGGTGCCGGACTTCATGAGCCTGTACGGCACCGGTGAGGTGCCCTGGTGGTGGGAGCCGATGCGCTCCCCCGCTGCCACGGTGCTGCTCATCGTGCTCGTCCCTGCCGCGCTGGCGGGACTGCTGGGCTGGGCGGTGTTCACCCGCCGGGTGCGCGGCGCCTACTTCGCGATCCTCTCCCAGGCGTTGGCCGCCGCGTTCGCCATCCTGCTGATCGGTCAGCAGCAGACCACCGGCGGGACCAACGGCCTCAACGGGTTCCGCGCGTTCTTCGGCTACGACCTCACCGACCCCGTCAACCAGCGGATGCTCTACCTCATCGCGGCCGGGGTGCTGCTGCTCATGGTGCTGGTGGCACGCCAGCTCATGGTCTCGCGCTTCGGCGAGCTCCTCGTGGCGGTGCGCGACGCCGAGGACCGCGTCCGGTTCCTCGGCTACAACCCGGCCGCGGTCAAGACCGTCGCCTACGTCGTCGCCGCCGTGATGGCGGCCGTGGGCGGTGCCCTGTTCGTGCCGATCGTCGGCATCATCTCGCCCGCCGACGTCGGCGTCGTCCCCTCGATCGGCTTCCTCGTCGGCGTGGCGATCGGCGGGCGGGCGACCCTGCTGGGGCCCGTGCTCGGCTCCATCGCCGTGAGCTGGGCCCAGACCTCCATCTCGGAGCAGTTCCCCTCCGGCTGGATCTACTTCCAGGGCGCTCTGTTCATCGTCGTCATCGCCTTCCTGCCCGGCGGGCTCGCCTCGCTCGTCCGCCGACGACGGCGGAGGGACAGCGCCGCGTCACCGCCCGCACCCGAGCTCGAGGAGCGCCCCGCATGACCGACCTCCCCACCACCACCGAGCCGGCCGCCATCGAGCCGGAGCCCGACACCACGGGCCCGGCTGCCGAGGCGCTGCTCGGCACCGACACCTCCCGCTTCCGCCACGACTACCTCGAGGTGCGCGGCCTGCGCGTGACGTTCGGCGGGTTCGTCGCGGTGCGCGACGTCGACCTCACGGTCACCCAGGGCGACCTGCGGTTCCTCATCGGCCCGAACGGCGCCGGCAAGACCACGCTGATCGACGCGATCACCGGGCTGGTGGGAGCGACGGGATCGGCCCGCTTCGGCGGCACCGAGCTGCTGGGCCGCGGCACGCACCGCATCGCCCGCGACGGCGTGGGACGGACCTTCCAGACGGCGAGCGTCTTCGAGGAGCTCACCGTGCTGCAGAACCTCGACATCGCCGCCGGCGCCCGGCGCGGCCCCTCGACGCTGCTGCGCCGACGTCGCGGCACCCCCGAGGCTGTCGAGCAGGCGCTCGAGCTGGTCGGCCTCGGCGCCCTGCGGGACACGACCGCCGGGGTGCTCGCCCACGGTCAGAAGCAGTGGCTCGAGATCGGGATGCTGCTCGTCCAGGACGCCCACCTGATGCTGCTCGACGAGCCCGTGGCCGGGATGACGCAGGCGGAGCGCGAGGCCACCGGGGAGCTGCTGCGCCGCATCGGCTCCCAGCGGGTCGTGGTCGTGGTCGAGCACGACATGGAGTTCCTCCGGTCCTACGCCGACTCGGTCACCGTCATGCACCAGGGCCGGGTGCTGGCCGAGGGCACCGTGGCCGAGGTCCAGAACGACCCGGCCGTCGTCGAGGTCTACCTCGGCGCCACCCACACGGACGACGAGGAGGCCTGATGCTCGAGCTCACCGGGGTCAGCACCGGCTACGGGCGCACGGCCGTGGTCCACGACGTCGACCTCACGGTCCCCGACGGCGCCCTGACCGCCGTGCTGGGACACAACGGCGCCGGCAAGACGACGCTGCTGCGCGCCGTCCTCGGTCTGCTGCCGGTCCGGTCGGGCACCGTGCTGCTCGGCGACGACGACGTCACGCGCTGGCCCCCGCACCGCAGGGTCCGTCGAGGCGTCGCCTACGTCCCCCAGGGGCAGCAGTCCTTCGGTCAGCTCACCGCCAGGGAGAACCTCCAGGTCGTGGCCGACGCCTACGGTGCCGAGGGGCGACGTCGCACCGCCGAGGCCCTCGACCTCTTCCCCGCCCTCGGTCCGCTGCTCGGGCGCCCGGCCGGTCTGCTCTCCGGCGGCCAGCGTCAACAGCTCGCCATCGCCCGCGCCCTGGTGACCGGCCCGCGCCTGCTCGTCCTCGACGAACCGACCGAGGGCATCCAGCCCAACGTGGTGCAGGAGATCTACGCGGCCGTCACCGCGCTGAGGTCCGACGGCGACCTGTCCGTCCTGCTCGTCGAGCAGCACATCGGCTATGCCGTGCAGCACGCCGCCGAGTACCTGGTGATGACCTCCGGCCGCATCACGCACCGCGCACCGGGCGGCGCCACGGCCGTCGCCGAGGCCCGCGAGGCGATGGCGCTGTGAGTCCCCACGACCCGGAGGAGTCCGCGTGCACCTGACACCCGCCGACACCGAGAAGCTGCTGCTCGCCGTCGCCGGCATGGTCGCCCGCGACCGCCTCGGCCGCGGGGTGCGACTCAACCATCCGGAGACGATCGCCCTGCTCTCGTGCTGGGTGATCGAGCGCGCCCGCGACGGCGCGGACGTCGCCACCCTCATGCGGGACGGCAGCACCGTGCTCACCCGTGCACAGGTCATGGACGGCGTGCCCGAGATGCTCACCGACGTGCAGGTCGAGGCCACGTTCCCCGACGGCCGCAAGCTCGTCACCCTCCACCACCCGATCCCGTAGGAGCTCCCCGTGTCCGCCCACAGCACCACCGGCCCCGGCGCGATCCGCGTCGCCCCCGGCCGGATCGAGCTCAACGCCGACCGCAGCGACGCCGAACGGCTGCGCCTGGTCGTCACCAACACCGGTGACCGCCCGGTGCAGGTCGGCTCGCACGTCCACCTGCCCGACGCCAACGCGGCGCTGCGCATGGACCGCGCCGCCGCGCACGGCTTCCGCCTCGACGTCCCTGCCGGCACCTCCCAGCGGTTCGAGCCCGGTGTCAGCCGCGAGGTCGACGCCGTCGCGCTGCGCGGGACCCGGCAGGTCCCCGGCCTGCAGCGCGGCAAGACCGACGGCGGGACGCTCGACGTCCCCGGCGCCGGGACACGCTGATGGTCTGGGTCGACCGCGAGCGCTACGCCGCCCTCTACGGCCCGACGGTCGGCGACCAGGTCCGGCTCGGGGACACCGACCTGTGGATCGAGGTCACCGAGGACCGCACCGTCGGTGGTGAGGAGGCCGTGTTCGGGGGTGGCAAGACCATCCGCGAGTCGATGGCGCAGTCGACACGGACACGTGCCCAGGGTGCGCTCGACACGGTGATCACCAACGCCGTCGTCCTCGACTGGTGGGGCGTGGTCCGCGCCGACGTCGGCGTGCGCGACGGCCGGATCGTCGCCCTGGGGCGCGCAGGAAACCCGGACGTCGCCGACGGCGTGCACCCCGACCTGGTGATCGGCCCGTCCACGGACGTCATCTCGGGCGAGGGGCGCATCCTCACCGCCGGGGGTTTCGACCCGCACGTCCACCTGCTGTCCCCGTCGGCGTTGCACGAGGCGCTCGCCACCGGCATCACGACGGTCGCCGGTGGCGGCACCGGTCCCTCGGAGGGTTCCAAGGCGACCACCGTGACGCCGGGCGCCTGGCACCTGCGCCAGGTCCTGCGGGCACTCGACCCCCTGCCGCTGAACGTGCTGCTGCTGGCCAAGGGCAACACCGTCAGCGCCGAGGCCCTCGCCGAGCAGGCCCTCGCCGGGGCCGGCAGCTACAAGGTGCACGAGGACTGGGGCTCCACTCCCGCCGCCCTCGACGCAGCCCTCACCGCGGCCGAGGAGTGGGGTCTGCAGGTGGCGCTGCACTCCGACTCTCTCAACGAGACCGGGTACGTGCAGTCCACCATCGACGCGATCGACGGCCGGGGCATCCACGCCTACCACGTCGAGGGTGCCGGGGGCGGCCACGCCCCCGACATCCTCACCATCGCGGCGCTGGAGCACGTGATCCCCGGCTCGACGAACCCCACGCTGCCGCACACCGTCAACACGGTGGCCGAGCACCTCGACATGCTGATGGTCTGCCACCACCTCAACCCGGCGGTGCCCGAGGACCTGGCGTTCGCCGAGTCCCGCATCCGCGCGTCGACCATCGCCGCCGAGGACGTGCTGCACGACATGGGCGCCATCTCGATCACGTCCTCGGACGCCCAGGCCATGGGGCGCATCGGGGAGGTGATCACCCGCACCTGGCAGGTGGCGCACGTGATGAAGCACCGGCGAGGGTCGCTCGGGGCCGGCGAGCCCGCCGACAACGAGCGGGCCCGCCGCTACGTGGCCAAGTACACGATCAACCCGGCGATCGCCCACGGGGTCGACGCCGAGATCGGCTCCGTCGAGCCCGGCAAGCTGGCCGACCTCGTGCTGTGGGACCCGAGGTTCTTCGGCTTCCGGCCCGAGCTGGTGATCAAGGGCGGCGTCATCGCCTGGGCGGCGCTCGGCGACCCCAACGCCTCCATCCCCACCCCGCAGCCCGTGCTGCAGCGGCCCGCGTTCGGCGAAGCGCTCGCGGCGGACACCTCGCTCGCCTTCGTCGCGCCCGCCGCGATCGACGACGGGCTGGCCGACCGCCTCGGGCTGCGGCGCCGCCTCGCGCCGATCGCCTCGACGCGCGGGGTCGGCAAGTCGGCCATGCGCAACAACGACGCGCTGCCGCGCATCGACATCCGGCCCGACACGTTCGAGATCCGCATCGACGGGGACCTCGTCGAACCCGCTCCTGCGGCCCGCCTGCCGCTCGCTCAGCTCTACTCGATGTTCTGAGGGCCGCCGTGAACCCCACCTCAGCGCCACCGGCCCGGCCGGCGCCGGCGTCGGTCGCGATGCTCCTGGCCGACGCCCGCCTGCCGGGCGGCGGGCACGCGCACTCGGCGAGCCTCGAGCCCGCGCTGCTCGGCGGGCTGCCCGCGGCCGACGTGCCCGCCTGGATGGTGGGGCGCGCCACGACGGTCGGCCTCGTCGAGGCGGGCACCGCCGTCGTGGCCGCACGCGTGCTCACGAGCGGTCCGCACGGTCTCGACCACGACGCCGCGCTCTCCACCGTCGAGCGCGCGTGGGCCGCCCGGACCCCGTCGCGTGCGCTGCGCGACGCCTCCCGGCTCCTCGGCCGCGGCTACCTGCGGGTGGCCCGCTCGCTGTGGGGGCCCCACCCCGCGGTCGCGGCCGTCGCCGCCCGGGCGACCCGGAGCAGCAGCCCGCCCCGTGCCGTCGTCCTCGGTGCCGTCGCTGCCGCCGCCGGGCTCGACGCCGTCGACGTCGTCCGGCTGACGGTGTACGACGACGCCCAGACGGCGGCGTCCGCGCTGCTGAAGCTCGAACCCCTGGACCCTCTCGTGCCCGCACGGTGGGTCCTCGACGCCTGCGCCGCCGCCGAGGCCCACGTGGGCCGCGTGGCGGCGTGCACCACCCCGGACGACATCCCGTCGTCCGGTGCCCCCCTGACCGAAGGCTGGGCCGAGGCCCACGCCCTGACGAACCAGAGGTTGTTCCGTGCCTGAGAACCCGTTCCCCGAGACCGCACCCACCACCCCGGCGCGGCCGTTGCGCCTCGGTGTTGCCGGCCCCGTCGGCGTCGGCAAGTCGTCCCTCATCGCCACCGTGTGCCGCGCGCTGGCCGCCGAGCTGGAGATCGGGGTCATCACCAACGACATCTACACCGACGAGGACGCGCGGTTCCTGCGGTCCGCGGGCGTGCTGGAGCCCGAGCGGATCCGCGCCGTGGAGACCGGGGCCTGCCCGCACACCGCGATCCGCGACGACGTCACCGCCAACCTGCTCGCCGCCGAGGACCTGGCCGCCGACTTCGCACCGCTGGACGTGGTCATCATCGAGTCGGGGGGCGACAACCTCACGGCCACCTTCTCCCCCGCGCTGGTCGACGCGCAGATCTTCGTCCTCGACGTCGCCGGCGGCGGTGACGTCGCCCGCAAGGGCGGTCCCGGCATCGGCAGGGCGGACCTGCTGGTCGTCAACAAGACCGACCTGGCACCGCACGTCGGCGTCGACGTCGAGCAGATGGTGGCCGACGCCTCCGCGGCCCGGGAGGGGCGCGCCGTGATCGCCCTGTCGCGCACCGACGAGGACTCCGTGGCCGCCCTGCGCGGCTGGCTGCTCGACGTGCTCGCCTCCTACCGGTCCGGAGCCCACGTCGCCCAGGACCCCGGGCCGATGGCCCCGCACTTCCACGCCGACGAGGACGGCGTCGGCGTGCTGCACAGCCACGCCGACGGCGACCACGCCCACGCCCATGACCACGACGACGCCGTCGCCCGCTGACACCCGGGTCACCACCGCCGTCGGCGTCGTGCGGGGCAGCGCGCCCGGGGCTCCGGTCCGGGTCGACGCCACCGACGGCCTGCTCGCGGTGCGCACCGTGTCACGCAGCACCGACCACGCGGAGGTCGCCCTGGTCGCCACCGGTGCGGTGCTGCTCGGCGGCGACCACGTCGTCGTCCGCCTCGACGTGGCCGACGGGTGCGCGCTGCGGGTCACGGACGTGGGCGGGACCGTCGCCTACGACGGCGAGGGCGCCGGCTGCCGCTGGGACGTCGAGGTCCGTCTCGGCCGGGACGCCCGGCTGGACTGGTACGGCATGCCGCTGGTCGTCTCGACCGGCGCGGACGTGCAGCGCACGACGTCCGCCCACCTCGGACCCGGCGCCCGGATGGTCCTGCGCGAGACGGTCGTCCTGGGTCGTGACGGTGAGCGCGGGGGTCGCGTCGTCCTGCGCAGCGAGGTGACCGACGACGACGGGCCCGTCCTCGTCGAGGAGGTCGTCGCCGACGGCGGGCGCCCGGTGCCCGGCGTGCTGGGTCCGCACCGCGTGCTCGACACGCTCAACGTCCTGCACGCCACCGGCACGGACCCGCAGGACGAGGCGGCACCGCCCCTCGCCCCGGAGCCGGCCGGCGAGCACGTGGCGACCCTGGAGCTCGAACGCGGTGGACGCCTCGTGCGGTGGCTGGGCGGTGCCGCCCACCTCAGCCCGATCGAGCGGGCACTTTGTCGGTGACGTCGGCATCGGTGACGTCGGCATGGTGCGCCGACGGCGCTCCGTCGCCGGACCGGTGCGCGAAGAGCATCTGGGGGCAGCCGTCCTGCGCGGTGACCCGCTGGGCACGGACCCCGTAGACGGGCTCCACGAGGTCGGGCACCAGCACGTCCTGCGGTGTCCCGACCGCGCGCACCCGCCCCCGCTCGATCATCACCAGCCGGTCGCAGTACCGGGCCGCGAGGTTCAGGTCGTGGAGCACCACCACCACGGTGACGTCCAGGTCGCGCACCAGGTGCAGCACCTCGTGCTGGTAGTGCACGTCGAGATGGTTGGTCGGCTCGTCCAGGAGCAGATAGCGCGGCTCCTGCGCGAGCGCGCGCGCCACGAGCACACGCTGCCGCTCGCCGCCGGAGAGCGTCGCCACCTCCCGCCCCGCGAGGTGGGCGGCGCCCACCCGCTCCAGCGACCGGGCAGCGATCTCCTCGTCGGCGGTCCCGGCGCGCCGGAAGGGCGCCAGGAAGGGCGAGCGGCCCAGGAGCACCTCGTCCATGGCGGTGAGCTGGGACTCGACGTCGGTGGACTGCACGACGACGGCCACCCTGCGTGCCAGCGACCGGGCCGACAGGGCGTCCACGTCGTCGCCGTCGACGGCGACCGCCCCGGCGTCCGGGACGAGCGCGCGGTGCAGCGCCCGCAGCAACGTCGTCTTCCCGCTGCCGTTCGGCCCGACCAGTCCCAGCACCTCACCGTCGGCCGCCCGCAGGGCGACGTCCGCCAGGACGGCGGTGTCGCCGTAGGCGTGCGAGACGCCGTCGGCGACGATCACGACCCGTCCCGCCCGAAGCGCTCCACGACGGCCTCCAACCCGGTCACGGTCAGCGGGGAGGAGGGCTCGGTGAAGTTGAACGGCTGGACGAGGATCTCGTCGTCGCGCACCGCCGTGATCGCCGCGGCGCCGGGCAGCGCGGTCACCTCCTCGACGATCCCCTCCACGTCGCCCTGGTAGAGCACGACGAGGACGTCGGGGTCGCGCGCCACCAGCTCCTCGACACCCACCTCGAAGACGCGGTCGGCCGTGTCGGCGAACACGTTCTCCAGGCCCGCGGCGTCGAGCTGTGGCTGGGCCATCGACCCGCGGCCGTAGGCGTACAACGGGCCTCCGCCGACCGACGGGTAGAGGACCGCTGCCGTGCGTCCGTCGTCGGGCGCGACCTGCTCGACGGCGCCGACCCGGTCCTGCAGCGACTCGACGAGCTCCGCGGCGGCGTCGTCCCGGCCGAAGACCGTCCCGAGGTCGCGCACCTGGTCGTACAGCGTCTGGAAGGACGCGTCGCCGGCACCCCCGGGGCAGAACACCGGGGACACCAGGACCGCGGCGCCGGCGTCAGCCATCCCGTCCCGGGTCAGCCCTTCGGGCAGGCCGAGCACCAGGTCGGGCTGCTGCGCGATGACGACCTCGGACGAGATCATCAGGTGCCCGGTGGCGTCGACCTCCTCGGTCAGCGCGGGGATCGCCTCGATGCGCGCCAGGAGGGCGTCGTCGTAGTAGGCCGGGTCGAACACGCCCGCACGAGCGACCACCCGGTCCAGGACTCCGAGGCCGTCGAGGACGGTCACCGGCGCGGGGTCCAGCAGCACCACACGCTCCGGAGCCTCGTCGAGCGCGACGTCCACCCCGCAGTTGGTCACGGTGCGCGGGCCGACGGGGTCGTCGGTGGCACCCGAGGACCCCGTGGTCGAGGCGGCCGCGGAGCAGCCGGCGAGCACGACGGCGGCCAGGAGGGCGGGCACCGTCGGGCGCAGACGCGCCGTCCGGCTCCGGGTCGGTGGGTGGGTCACGAAGGGGTCCTCTCGCGGGGGGCGGGCGTCGCCCGGGACGACGGGGGCCGACGGCACCTCATGGCTCCCGCCCGAGCCGTGCGCGGCGGACGAGGACCAGGAGGAACGGTGCGCCGACCATGGCGGTGACGATGCCGATGGGCAGCTCGCGGGGGGCCATCAGCGTGCGGGCCAGGACGTCGGCCCACAGCAGGAGCACGGCACCGAGCAACGCGCAGACCGGCAGCATGCGGGCGTGCAGCGCCCCGACGGCGCGGCGCGCCAGGTGCGGCACGACCAGGCCGACGAAGCCGATGCTGCCGGCGGCGGCCACGGCGACCCCGGTGCACAGGCTGACGACCACGAGCAGCGCGACGCGTGCCCGGGACGGCGAGTAGCCCAGGGCGTGCATCGTCGCGTCCCCCGCCCCCAGGACGTCGAGGGTCCGCGCGCCGGCGGTGAGCACCGCCACCCCGACCACCGTCACGGCGACGGCCGCCACCAGCGTCGCGTCCCAGCGCGCCAACGACAACGAGCCCAGCAGCCAGAACATCACCGACCGCGCGCCCTCGGCCGACCCGGAGGCGAAGACGAGAAAGCTCGTCAGCGCGGACAGGGCGTAGCCGACGGCGACACCGGAGAGCAGCAGCCGCACCGAGGTGACCCGCCCGGCCGTGCGTGCCACGGTCAGCACGAGCACACCGGCGGCCAGAGCACCGAGGAACGCGCTGGTGGGCAGTGCCTGCTGCCCGAGCGCCGCGCCCGCACCGAACAGGATGGCTGCGGCGGCGCCGGTGGAGGCGCCCCCGGAGATCCCGAGCACGTACGGGTCCGCCAGCGGGTTGCGGACCATGGCCTGCAACGCTGCCCCGCACACCGCGAGCGCCGCCCCGACGGCCGCCCCGAGCAGGACCCGTGGCACCCGCACGTCCAGGACGATGGTCTGCTCCGCGGCGCTCGCCCCGGCACCGCCCGGGTCGCCGAGCAGCGCTTGCTGGACGATGGTCAGGACGGTCCAGGGAGCGATCGTCACCGGGCCGACGGCCACGCACACCACGGCGGTGAGGACCAGCGCGACCGCGAGGCCGGCGGTCCAGGCAGCGGAGCGACGTCGAGCGGAACGCAGCCCTTCCGCCGGCGCCGGGCCCGCCGTCGTCGTCGCTGGTGGCACGTCGTCTCCTCGGCTGTTGCGACCTTGTCGCAGCAAGTATGGCGGCCGACCGTTTCGAGCAGGTTTCGGTCCGACGTCCCCGCGCCGGCGAGCACCGGGCGGTACCGGGACGCGTGCGACGATGGCGCGATGACGAGGTCTCCCGGCGCGACACCCGTCGACCACGAGGAGCTCCACGTGGACGCCGACGAGGCGGTACGTCGCGCGACCGACCGGCTGCGCGCCGCCTCCCTGCGGGTGACGACCCCGCGGCGAGCGGTGATCCACGTGCTCGCCGGCCGTCACGATCCGATGACGGCCGAGCAGATCGTGACCGCGGTGGGCGCCGACGGGCACCGCGCCAGCGTCTACCGGACGCTGGAGCTCCTGGTCGAGAGATCGGTGGTCGACAGGCGGCTCGCTCCCGGCGGCGGCCCGGTGTACCACCTCGCCACCGTGGCCCCGGAGCACGAGCACCTGCACCTCGTCTGCTCGGGGTGCGGAGCAGTGGGTGCGCTGCCCGTCACGGCCCTCCACGGCGCGGTCGACGGCATCCGTGCGGCCACCGGGTTCGTCGTGGACGCCCCGGCCGTCACGCTGCCCGGTCGGTGCGAGCGGTGCGCCGCCGGACTATCGCGCCAGCAGCACCGTGAGGCGTGACAGGACCTCCCGACCGCGGGTGGAGAGGTACACCCGGATGACACGTCGGTCGATTCCGTCGACCTCGCGGAACACGAGGGCGCGCGTGACCAGGGAGTCCACGCGGCGCCCGAGCGTCGCCTTGTCCGTGACGGTGACCTCTCGCAGCTCCGTCATGGTCAGCCCGTCGGCATCCTCGAGGGAGCCGAGCACGAGCCACTCGTCGAGCGTGAAACCCTCCTGGCGCAGAACCTCGGCCGCACGGCGGGACGCGCGGCGCGCCCCCAGGACCGACTCCCTCAGCACGGCGGCCCCCATCGTCGCCTCGACGTCGGTGTCGAGGGCGTCGACCGCCCCGCGTGGTGTCCGCATGCTGATCTCTCCCTCTCGGTGCTCGCTAGACTACCCGCCAACACAGGCCGGGGCCTGCGGGTCCCCTGCGCGGACGGGGCGGCATGAGTGACTTCGTCGTCGGCGTCCTGCTGCACTTCCAGGGTCCCGGGGGGATCTACGGCCCGTCGTGCCAGGCCGTCACGGAGCTCGCCGTCGCGGAGATCAACGCCACCGGCGGCGTCCTCGGCCGACCCCTGCGCATCGAGCTGCTCGACGCCGGTCAGCCGACGCCCGCTCTGCGGCGCCAGCTCGCGACCGCCCTCGACGCCCGGCGACTGCACGCCCTGACGGGGTGGCACACCTCCGCCGTGCGCAACGCCGTCGTCCCGCTCGTCCAGCAGCGGGTGCCCTACGTCTACCCGGCGGCCTACGAGGGCGCCGAGACCCGCTCCGGCCTCTACGTGACCGGCGAGGTGCCCTCGGCACAGCTCTTCCCGGCGATCCGCCGGCTGCGCGCCTCGCGGGGGGTACGCCGCTGGTTCGTGGTGGGCGACGACTACGCCTGGCCGCGCGGCACCTTCCGGGTGCTGGCCGAGCAGATCTCCGGGCTCGACGCCCGGTTCGCCGGCGCCCGGTTCCTGCCTGCGGCCGGTGCGAGCCCGGCCGAGCTCGCGTCGACCCTCGACGCGGTCGAGGCGGCCGGCGCCGACGGCGTGCTGCTGCTGATGGTCGGGCAGAACGGGGTCCGCTTCAACCGCGGTTTCGCCCGACGCGGCCTGCACGAGCGGATGGTGCGGCTGAGCACCCTGATGGAGGAGAACATGCTCCTCGGCAGCGGCGTCGGCGCCACCGACGACCTGTTCTCGGCCGGTGGCTGGTTCCGCAGCCTGGCCACCGGCGAGGCCCTCGACCTCATCGGCCGGTACACGGCCCACCACGGGCAGCGGGCACCGGCCGTGGGGGCCGCCGCCGAGGCCTGCTACGAGGGCATCTTCGCGCTGCGCTCGATCGTCCAACGGGCCGGCAGCCCCGACGTCGCCGCCACCGACCGGGCGGTGGACGGGCTCGTCTACGAGGGTCCGCGGGGCGCGGTGCACTTCACCGGCAACCATGCCGAGCAGCGGCTCTACCTGGCGCGGGCCGACGGCGTCGACTTCGAGCTGCTCACCGAGCTGTGACGGTGTGCGTCACGTCACGTCCGCACCAGGAATCATCCGGACGGATGGACCTGTTGCCCGGGACATGACCGACACCGTTCTCGAGACCGCACCGTCGCTCGCCATCGACGAGACCGCGGCAGACCTGATCTTCCGCCACGCCCGCACCACCTCCCAGTGGGCCGACGCCGAGGTGAGCGACGCTCGGCTCCAGGCCGCCTGGGACCTCGCCAAGCTGGGCCCGACGGCGATGAACACGCTCCCGCTGCGGGTGCTGGTCGTGCGCTCCACCGAGGCCAGGCAGCGTCTCGTGCCGCACATGGCCGAGGGGAACAGGCCGAAGGTCGAGGCCGCACCGGTCTCGCTCGTCCTGGCCGCCGACCCGGCGTTCCACGAGCACCTGGACGAGCTCTTCCCCGTCTACCCCGGTATCCGTGAGCAGCTCGCTCCGGCCGCCGAGATGCGCGAGGCCATGGCCCGCAAGAACGCGCTGCTGCAGGCGGGCTACCTCGTCGTCGCGCTGCGCTCGGTCGGCCTGGCCACCGGGCCGATGGACGGGATGGACCTCGACGGCGTCGACGGCGAGTTCTTCGCCGAGTCCGGCTGGAAGTCCCTGATGGTCGTCAACGTCGGCGTCGCCGAGGGCGAGGGCTCGCCGTACCCGCGCAACCCGCGCCTGTCCTTCGACCAGGTGTCCCAGGCCCTCTGAACCCAGGCGACGCTGCCCCAAGCGTTGTGGGCGCGATTTCTGGCCGGTTTCATCCCGTTTCGCGGGACAAGACGGGCCAGAAATCGCGCCCACAACCTTCGTCAGGCGGTGGCCACCGGGCGGGCCGGGTCGTTCGACCACTGGGACCACGACCCGGGGTACAGCGCCGCCGTGACCCCGACGGTCGCCAGCGCCGCGACCTCGTGGGCCGCGGTGACCCCCGAGCCGCAGTACACGCCCACGGGCACCTGGTCGGTGGCGCCCAGGCCCGCGAAGCGCTCCGACAGCTCGGCCGCCGGCCGGAACGTGCCGTCGTCGGCCAGGTTGCCGGCCGTGGGCGCCGACACGGCACCCGGGACGTGACCCGCCTGCGGGTCGACCGGCTCCACCTCGCCGCGAAAGCGCTCCGCCGCCCGCGCATCGAGGAGCACACCGTCCCCCGCGAGCGCTGCAGCCCCCTCGGCGTCCAGCACCGGCATCCCGCCCGGCCGCGCGACGACGTCGCCCGGCTCGCTCTCGACCGACCCTGCCTCGAGCGGGTGGCCCGCACGCTGCCAGGCCGCGAGCCCGCCGTCGAGGAGCTGGACGCTCGCCACGCCGAACCACCGCAGCAACCACCAGGCCCGCGCCGCCGACATGCCCCCCACGGCGTCGTAGACCACGACCCGCGAGCCCGTCCGGACGCCCCAGCGTCGCGCCGCTTCCTGGAACGCGCCCGCCGACGGCAGCGGGTGCCGCCCCTCGGCGGCCGACGGCGGTGCGGCCAGCTCGGTCTCCAGGTCGACGAACACGGCTCCCGGCAGGTGGCCCGCCTCGTACTGCTCGCGGCCGTCGCTGCGGCCGAGCTCCCAGCGCACGTCCAGCAGGACGGGTGCCCCGCCGAGCGGGTCCTGCAGCCCACCGAGCTGCAGGTCCGCCGCCAGGGTCGCGACGTCGACGAGCACCTCGTCCCGGGCCGACCCGGACAGGCCGGTCACGCCGCGTCCCCCGGGGCCGTCGAGCCGGCCTCCGGTGCCGCGAGCTCCATCCGCATCGTGTAGGCGTCCTTGTCCTCGGGCTGGTAGTAGCGCTTGCGCACCCCGAGCCGCTCGAACCCGAACTGCTCGTACAGGGCGAGTGCCTGCGTGTTGTCCACCGCGACCTCGAGGAAGAGCGCCCGGGCGCGCAGGGCCCGCGAGCGGTCCACGAGCGCCTGCAGCAGGCGTCGGCCGACCCCCCGGCCCTGGTAGCGCTGCGCCGTGCCGAGAGTCATCACCTGCGCGACCTCGCCGTCGAACCACAGCCCCGCGTAGCCGATCACCGGCTTGCGCCCGACGCCGTAGCGCTCGGCGGCGTCGGCCGGCTCGGCCACGACGTACCAGCGGCCGAGGCCGGCCAGCTCGTCGGCGAGCATCCCGTAGGTCCACGCACCCGGGCCGAACAGCTCGTGCTCCAGCTCCAGCACGCGATCGAAGTCCTCGCTGGCGAGCGGGCGGAGCCGTACCTCGATCGGGTTCTCGGTCATGCCGTCCCCCCGGTGGACGGGAGCGAGCGCTTGGTCCCGGCCGGCTCCTGCACGTCGGGGCGGCGCAGGTACAGCGGCTCGGCCGGCAACGGTGCACCTGCGTCGCGCCGGGCCAGGGCGACGCGCGCCAGCACGGTCGCGTCGGGCACCAGCGGCGCGTCCTCGTCGAGGCTCAGGTCGTCCGGGTAGAGCGCCGCACCCTCGCCGACGACGGCGAGCCTGCCGCCGGGCTCGGCCGGCGGGTCGAGCCCGGCCGCAGCGACGTCGGCCGCCTTCTGGACGTCAGGGCCGGCCAGGGTCTCGACGACGGGCACCCCGTGCGGCCCCTCGTGCGCCACCACGCGGTACCGCGCCCAGTAGACCTCCTTGCGCCGCGCGTCGGTCACGGCGAGGACCTCGTCCCCGGGCTGCAGACCCAGGTCGGCGACCGCCTGGACGGCCAGCGCGTCGATGCTCGGCACTCCGAGCAGGTCGATGCCGAGGCTCAGCGCCAGCGTGCGTGCGGTGACCAGGCCCACCCGCAGCCCGGTGAAGGGAGCAGGGCCGGTGCCACCCACCACGGCGGTGAGGTCGGTGCGGTCCACACCGGCCTCGGCCAGGACCTCGGCGATCAGAGGAGCGAGCGACTCCGCGTGCCGGCGGCGCTCGGCGGAGGCGCGTGCCGCGAGGCGACCTCCGTCGTCGTCCACGAGGGCGACGGCCACGGCTGCAGAGGTGTCGAGAGCGAGAACTGCCACGGGCCCAGCCTACGGCGCCGGACGTCCCGCCGACGTCGGCGCGAGCGCCGCGACCGTCAGGGCAGCAGCGCCGCGAGGTCGACGTCCGCCCACCGGGCGCCCACACCGCGCAGCACGGCGCGCCGGGTACCTGCGCCGGCGTCGAGCTCGGCGTCGGTGTCGTCGCCCACCCCGCCGCGCGGGCGCTCCAGGTCGATCTCGAGGCGCTCGTCCGTGAGCGCCTCCGCCAGACCACGGCCCCACTCGACGACGGTCACCGACTCGTCCAGCGACGAGTCGAGGTCGAGCGCGTCCAGCTCGGACAGGTCCCCGAGCCGGTAGGCGTCCACGTGCACCAGGGCCGGGCCGCGAGTGCCGTCCTCCCGGGGCAGCGGCGGGTGCTCACGGGCCACGATGAACGTCGGGGAGGCGACCTGGCCGCGCACCCCCAGCGCCGCGCCGAGCCCTTGGGTCAGGGTCGTCTTGCCCGCGCCGAGGTCGCCGGTGAGGATCACCAGGTCCCCTGCGCGCAGCACCCCGGCGAGCGCCGCGCCCAGCGCCCGGGTGGACGCGGCGTCCGGCAGGTCGGTCTCGGTCCGCACGACGTCGTCGCTCACGGCTCCACCACTCCTCGTGACAGGTAGGTACGCGGCACCCGCGCACCGAGGCGGGTGACGATCTCATAGCTGATGGTGCCGACCGCCTCGGCCCAGTCCTGGGCGTTCGGGACCTCGGCACCGTGCGCCACACCGTCGGACGCGCCGAACAGCGTGACGACGTCCCCGGCCCGTTCCCTCGCTCCGGGTCCCAGGTCGAGGACGAGCTGGTCCATGCACACGCGCCCGGCCACGCGCAGCACGCGCCGGTCGGCGCCGGACCCGACGGCGAACGGTCCGCCCGGACCGGCCGAGCCGCCGGAGGCCTGTCGGGGCACCCCGTCGCCGTAGCCCACGGGCACGAGCCCGAGCCGGGTGTCCTGCGACGTGGTGTACAGGTGACCGTAGGAGACGCCCTCCCCGGCGTCGACCTGCTTGACGCCCGCGAGCCGGGCCCGCAGCGTCATGGCCGGGCGCAGCCCGTGGTCGCTCGGTGCACCGAGCAGCGGCCCCGGGGAGAACCCGTAGACCGAGATCCCGGTGCGGACCACGTCGTGGTGCAGGCCCGGCAGGGTCAGTGTCGCGGCCGAGTTCGCCAGGTGGCGCACCTCGGGCCGCAGCCCGGCCGAGGCGACCGCGTCGAGCGCGTCGGCGAACGCTGCGGCCTGGCGGGCGATCGAGGGGTGACCCGGCTCGTCGGCGCAGGCCAGGTGCGAGAACACGCCGACGACCCGCAGCTCGCCCGAGGCCTCCAGCGCCGCCGCCCGACGGACCACGTCCGGCAGGTCCCGCATCGCCACCCCGCCGCGGGACAGCCCGGTGTCCACCTTGAGGTGCACCCGGGCGACCTGGCCGGCCGCGCGGGCACCGACGGCGATCTCGTCGAGCGCCCACGGCGCCCCGGCGGTCACGTCGACGTCGGCCCGCAGCAGGTCCGCGAACGGCGCGCCGGGGGTGAGCAGCCACACCAGCAGACGCGCGTCGGTGGCGCCGAGCCCGGCGCGCAGGGCCAGCGCCTCCGCGGCCGTCGCCACCCCCAGCCAGCGGGCACCGCCCGCGAGCGCCGCCCGGGCGACCGGGAGCATGCCGTGCCCGTACCCGTCGGCCTTGACGACGGCCATGAGGTCCGACGACGGCGCGTGGCCGCGCAGTGCGCGCACGTTGTCGCTGATCGCGTCGAGGTCGACGACCGCCTGGGCCGGGGTGCCGTCGTCGAGGGCGGGGAGGCTCACGGTCAGCGATTCTCTCACCTCGGCCCCTGCGAGCCGTCCTCCTCGCAGCCCGGCCACTCGGCCAGGGTCCGACGCGACGTGAAGCGACGGGGTGCGCCGGTCAGCGGGTCGTCGAACTCCAGCGAGCGTGCCAGGAGCTGCAGCGGCGGGCCGGCGTCGTCCACGCCGTCGTCGCCGTCGGCCCGCAGCTCCGGCCAGAAGGGGTCGTGCAGGATCGGCAGTCCGAGCGAGGCCATGTGCAGGCGGAGCTGGTGCGTCTTGCCGGTGCGCGGCGCGAGCCGGTAGAGCCCGAGACCTCGCTCCTCGTCGCTGCCGACCAGCTCGATCGAGGACTCCGCGTTGGGCTCGCCCGGAACCTCCTCGGCCCGCACGACGCCGCGACGCTTGACGATGCGCGAGCTCACGGTCCGCGGGAACGGCGGCGCGTCGTCGTCGGGCAGGGCCGCGACCGCCTCGTAGGTCTTGCGCGCCCGGCGTTCCTGGAAGACCGTCTGGTAGGCGCCGCGCACCTGCGGGCGCACCGTGAGGACCAGGACGCCTGCCGTGGGTCGGTCCAGGCGGTGCGCGGGCACCAGGTCGGGCAGGTCGAGGGTGACGCGCAGGTGCGTCAGCACCGTCTGCGTGACCCAGCGGCCGCGCGGCGTCGTCGCCACGAGGTGGGGCTTGTCCACGACGAGCAGGTCGTCGTCGCGGTGCAGCACCTCGACGTCCGCGAGCGCCGGGACCCCGGGCTCGGCGGCCGGCGGGTCGCGGTACAGGTAGAGGAACCCGCGCGGCGCGTAGGGCGTGGCCGCGGTCACCGGGGTGCCCTCGCCGGTGACGACCTCCTCGGCCGCGATCTTCTCGCGCAGCCGGTCGGTGTCGTCGGGGAACCGGTCGAGCAGGTACGCCACAGCGGTGGCGTACCGCGCCACCGAGCCCGGGTCGTGCGGCAGGACCAGCCGGGTGGGGTTGAGACCGTCCCGCACGGGCAGCGGCGGCACATGCTTGCGCGGGGACGGCATGGCCCCATTGTCGCGCGGCGTCACGACCTCGTAAGGCGTCCGGGGCTCCCCGCGGCGACCGGGGGCGGTCAGACTGGTCGCATGGACCGCCGACTGCACCGCACAGCCCTTGCCCTGGCCACGGCCGCCACCCTCACGCTGGCCGGGTGCGCCGCCGAGCCGGAGGCCTCACCCGGCTCCGACGCGACCGAGGAGACGGCGGCGACGGACGACATGGCCGCCTCGGACGACGCCATGAACGACGAGGCCGACGACATGGCGGACGACATGAACGACGAGGCCGACGACATGGCGGACGACATGAGCGACGAGATGGGGACGAGCCCTGTCTACGACTTCTCCGCCACCACCCTGGACGGCGGGACCTTCGAGGGTTCGTCCCTCGCGGGGGCGCCGGCCGTGCTGTGGTTCTGGGCCCCGTGGTGCCCCACCTGCATCATGCAGATCCCGGCCGTCACCGGCCTCGCCGAGGAGTACGGCGACGACGTCGCGGTGGTCGGGGTCGGCGGGCTCGACGACGCCTCGGCCATCAGCGGCATGGCCGAGGAGGACATCGCCGGGATCACGCACCTCGTCGACGACGCCGGGGACGTCTGGCAGCACTTCGGGATGACCCAGCAGTCGACGTTCGTGGTGCTGGACGCCGACGGCGAGATCGTCGCCGAGGGCGTGCTCACCGAGCCCGAGCTCGAGGCCGCCGTCGCCGACCTCGCGGGCTGAGCCGGTGCTCGGCGACGGCGCGTTCGCGCTCGCGCTCGGCGCCGGGCTGGTGGCGGCGGTCAACCCCTGCGGCTTCGCCCTGCTGCCCGCCTACCTCGCCACACTGGTGCGACCCGACGACGGCCGGGCCTCCGCCGTCGGCCGCGCGCTGCGCTCCACGGCGGCCCTCACGCTCGGCTTCGTGGCGGTGTTCGGCGTGTTCGGCCTGGTCGTCGCTCCCGTGGCCAGCTCCGTGCAGCGCTGGCTGCCCGCGTTCACCCTGGTCCTGGGGGTCGTGCTCGCCGCGGCGGGCATCTGGGTGGTCGCCGGCCGCGAGCTGCCCGGGCTGCGGCTGCTGCGCACCGGCAGCGGCAGGCCCCTGACGGACCGTTGGTGGTCCGTGGTCGGCTTCGGCGCCTCGTACGCGCTGGCGTCCCTGACGTGCACGATCGCACCGTTCCTCGCCGTCGTGGTCACGGCCTTCCGCGCCGGGTCCGTCGGGCAGGGTGTCGCCCTGTTCGCCACGTACGCGGCCGGGATGGCGCTGCTCGTCGGGACGGCCGCCGTCGTCGTCGCGACCGCCGGGGCCGGCGTCGTGGGGCGGGCCCGCAGCGCCGGCCCGGTCCTCGCGCGGGTCGGCGGGGCGATCCTGCTGATCGCCGGGCTGTACGTGGCCTGGTACGGGTTCTGGGAGCTGCGGGTGCTGGCGGGCCGGGCCGGTGAGGACCCCGTGGTCGGCGCCGCCGCGTCCGTGCAGCGCTGGCTCGCGGGGGCCGCCGAGGGCATCGGGTGGGTCGGGCTGCTGGTCACCCTGGTCGTCGTCGCGGGCCTCGGGGCCTGGTGGCAGCGTCGTCGTCGGGCCAAGATGGACGCATGAGCCTCTACGACATCCCCTTCGACCGTATGGACGGCACCTCCGCGACCCTCGCCGAGCACCGCGACGACGTGGTGCTGGTGGTCAACGTCGCCTCGCGCTGCGGCCTGACCCCGCAGTACGACACGCTGGAGGCCCTGCAGCGCAAGTACGCGGACCGGGGGTTCACCGTGGTGGGCTTCCCCAGCAACCAGTTCCTGCAGGAGCTGTCCAGCGACGAGAAGATCGCCGAGTTCTGCTCCACCACCTACGGGGTCACCTTCCCCGTGGTCTCGAAGGTCAAGGTCAACGGCCGCAACGCCCACCCGCTCTACCAGGAGCTGACGAAGACGCCGGACGCCGGCGGGCACGACGGCAAGATCCGCTGGAACTTCGAGAAGTTTCTCGTGCTGCCCGGCGGCGAGGTGCGCCGCTACTCCCCCAAGACCGTCCCCGACGACCCGGAGATCATCGAGGCGATCGAGGCCCACCTGCCACGGTAGTCACCGGCCGGTCCGACGGCGGGTTCCCGGCGGGCCGACGTCCGCGGCCATCAGCAGTCCGTCGCCGCCGGCGAACGTGACGCCGTGGAACGCCGCGGCCCGTGCGACCTCGTGGAAGCCCCAGCGCTCGTGCAGGGCGACCGAGGCGGCGTTGGCGGCGTTGACGACGTAGTGGACCCGGTCGGCACGGTCGGCGACCCAGGCCATGCGTGCCGCGGTGAGCGCCGTCGCGATCCCGCGTCGCCGCCACGCCGGGTCCACCGTCACCCCGCCGAGGTAGTGCCCGGCCGGTGCGACGCCGTCGGGCCGCGGGTGCTGGTGCGTCTTGCCCCAGCCGACCACGGCCGGCCCGTGGGCCCCGCCTGCACCGACCTCGGCGACGACCACGAGCCGGCCGCTGTCGAGCACCGCCGCGCGGATACCGTCGAGAAGCCGCGTCTGGCCCGCAGCCTCCTGGATCGTCCCGATCGCCGACAGGTCCGCGACCGTGGCGGGCCGCACCGTCACCGGGACCGGCGTCCCGTGCCGGTGCGGCGCGAAGCGCGCGAACACCGTCACCGTCCGACGAGCTCCGCCACGGTGGCCGGGACCGCCTCGGCCACGTCGAGCGCGGCCACCGGCCCCCCGGGGTTCGCGCGGCGCGCCGCCCGGCCGTGCACCAGGGCGGCAGCGGCGGCGACCTCGGCCGCGAGCGTCGGCTGCTCGACCACCTCGGCAGAGCGCGCCGCGAGCATCGCGCCCAGCAGCCCGGCCAGCACGTCACCGGCGCCCGCGGTGGCCAGCCAGCCCGGCGCGTCGGCCTGCGAGAAGGCGCCGCGCGGCCCGACGACGACGGTCACGCCGCCCTTGAGCAGCACGGTCGCGCCGGTGAGCTCCTGTGCCCGGCGTGCCCACCGCAGCGGCGCCGCCTCGACCTCGTGGCGCCGGACGTCCTCACCCCGCGACCGCAGGAGCGTCGTCAGCTCGCCGGCGTGCGGGGTCAGGACGAACCACGGGGGGCAGCGGTCACCGAGCAGGGCCAGGCCACCGGCGTCGACGACGGCGGGGGCGGGCTCACGCACGCCCGCCAGCTCGCCGCGGGCGGCGGCCAGGGCGGCACCGCCGCGCTCGTGCTGGCCGTCGTCGGCGTCGGGCGGCTGGTCGGGGCCGCTGGGGATCCCGGGTCCGACCACCCAGGACTGCACGCGACCGGGGCCCACCACCACCTCGGGCCGTGCCGCCACCACGGCCTGCCCGACAGCGCCCGGCCCCCGGTAGCGGACCATCCCCGCGCCGGCACGGACCGCGCCCGACGTGGTGAGGACGGCGGCGCCCGGGTAGGCGGCCGTGCCGGCGACCACGCCGACCACGCCACGGGTGTACTTGTGGTCGGCGGGGCCTGGCACCGGCCACGCGCGGCCGACGTCGGCGGCCTCGAGCCGGCGCAGCGCCGGCGGGCCGTCGAGGGCCAGCCCGATGTCCACCGCGGTGACCTCACCGCAGCGGGAGGCGGCCGGCGGGAGCAGCAGACCAGGCTTGACCGCCCCGAAGGTGACCGTGCGGTCGGCGGGCAGGACCGGGCCGGGCAGCGTGCCGTCGTCGGCCCCGATGCCGGAGGGCAGGTCGACGGCCACGACCCAGGGGCGTCCGGGTCCGTCCGCGGGTCCGTCGCCGCGCGCCAGGGCCTCGGCGAGGGCATCGACCAGCTCGGCGGCCCGGCCACGCAGCGCCCCGCGGGCACCGATGCCGAGCACCCCGTCGACGACGACGTCGGCCCGGGCGGCCTGGGCGGCGACAGCACCGACCCGCTCGGGTCCCTCGCCCGCCAGGTCCACCACCCGCCCGCCGGCACGCCGCAGGGTGGTGAGCCCGCCGTCGTGCGCCCGGTCGGAGACGAGCACCGCCGTCACGGCGACCCCCCGGCGCGCCAGCACCGCGCCGGCGAACAGCGCGTCGCCACCGTTGTTGCCGGCCCCCACCAGCAGCACGACGCGAGCGCCCCGCAGGTGCCGCCGTCGGGCCCGCAGGTCCGCGAGCACCTGCCGCGCGAGCGCGAAGGCGGCGCGGTCCATGAGCGGCTCACCGGCCTCCAGCAGCGGCGCCTCGGCGGCACGGACGTCGTCGGCGTCCCAGGCGCTGATCACCGAGCACCGTCCTCGAGCAGCTCCCGCAGCGGCGTCCAGCCGAACGGCACCGGACCACGGACGTCCGCGCGCTCCCGGTCGCGTCGCGCGGACCACCCCTGCGCGGAACCGACCTGCCCGACGGCCCCACGCGCCACACGGAACCCCACGTCCTCGAGCCGTGCCTCGGGCAGGCTCCCCCGGCGCACCGAGGCGCGGACGCTCCAGTGCCGGTCCGCCCAGCCGCCGCCCCGGAGCACCCGGTAGTCCGCGTACCGTGCCGGGTCGGCGTAGTCCCAGCACCACTCCCAGACGTTGCCGAGCATGTCGTAGACCCCGAACGCGTTCGGTTCCTTGCGCGCGACCGGCTGCACGCCGTCGACCTCGTCGAGAGCCGTCCAGGCGACCGCCGCGAGCGGACCGTAGGTCGGGGCGGTGCTGCCGGCGCGGGCCGCATGCTCCCACTCGGCCTCGGTGGGCAGACGGAACCCGTCGGCGGTGGTGTCCCAGGTGACCGCCCGGCCCTCGATCGTGTAGGCCGTCCGGAGGCCCGCCGTCGTCGAGGCGGCGTTGCACCAGGACACGGCGTCGAACCAGGAGACGGGACGCACGGGGACGGTCGGGCGCTCGCGCGCGGACGATGGTCCGACGAGCTCCCACTGTCGTCGCGTGACCGGTGTCGCCCCGATCGAGAACGGTTGCAGCCCGACCTCACGGACCGAGCCCGTCCGCGCGTCGCGCAGGTCGATCGTCCCGGCCGGCACGGAGAGCATCGACGGTGGTCCGGCGAGCACAGAGGTCATGCGTCCAGCGTGCCACGACGCGCGCCCGGACGAGGGGCGCGCCGCAGGCACGGACGAGGGGCGCGCCGCAGGCACGACCGGACTAGGCTCGCGGCATGCGATTCGGACTCTTCATCCCGCAGGGCTGGCGTATGTCGCTCACCGACATCCCCCCGGAGCAGCACTGGGAGACGATGCTGTCTCTCCTCCACTACGCCGACAACGCCGCGGCCGGCGAGGCCGTCCCGGGCGGCGAGTTCGCCTGGGAGTCGGTGTGGGTCTACGACCACTTCCACACCGTCCCGGTCGCCAGCACCGAGGCGACGCACGAGGCCTGGTCGCTCATGGCCGCCTTCGCCGCCGCCTCCCAGCGGGTGCGGCTCGGGCAGATGTGCACCTGCATGGCCTACCGCGAGCCGACCTACCTGGCGAAGGTCGCCTCCACCGTGGACGCGATCTCCGGCGGCCGCGTCGAGATGGGCATCGGCGCGGGCTGGTACGAGCACGAGTGGCGGGCGTACGGCTACGGCTTCCCCACCGCCGGGGAGCGGCTGCGTGCGCTGGACGAAGGCGTGCAGATCATGGAGCGCATGTGGCGCACCGGGTCGTCCGGCACCTTCGAGGGCAAGCGGTACCAGGTGGACGGGGCACTGTGCTACCCGCAGCCGCTGCAGCAGCTGCCCGTCGGGGACGGCGGCGCGGAGGTCCCGAGCATCCCGCTGTGGATCGCGGGCGGCGGCGAGAAGAAGACCCTGCGCATCGCCGCGCAGCACGCGCAGTACACGAACTTCTCGGGCAGCCCGGAGGAGTTCGCGCACAGGTCGAGGATCCTCGAGGAGCACTGCCGCGACGTCGGGCGGGACTTCGGCGAGATCACCCGCTCGGCCAACTACAACGTGGTGATCGGCGAGAACCAGGCAGCGATCGACGACAAGCTCGCGTGGATCGACGACCACTTCGCCCGGTACGCGCCCGGTGACAAGGGACACCGTGAGAGCTCGCTGTGGCGCCACGGGCTCATGGTCGGGACACCGGAGCAGATCGTCGAGAAGCTCACGGAGATGAGGTCGCTGGGCATGACCTACGCGATCACGTACTTCGCCGACGCCGCCCGGGACCGCGACCAGATCGAGCTGTTCCAGCGGCAGGTGATCCCCGAGCTCCAGGACTGACCCCTCCTCCTCTCTCTCCTCCTGCTGCGCCGACCATGCGATGGCGGCCCGTCTGCCTCCGCGGACGGGCCGCCATCGCATGGTCGGCGGGCCGTAGGGTATGGTCGGCGAGCACACGGTCCGGCGGAACGAGGCCGCCCACCATGGACCTCCGTCCACAGAACCGCCACACCGGTGCCCGCCCCCCGAGCCCGGCTGCTGGGATGCAGGCCATGCATCCACGAGCAGAGACGCCCTCGGCGCTGCACCGGCTGGCACTGCACCAGTCGGGCCTGGTCGCTCTCGACCAGTGCCGAGAGCTCGGGCTGAGCGACAAGGACGTCCGCGGGCTGGTGGCACGATGTCGCTGGCGCCGTGTGGCCCGCCAGGTCTACGAGGTCCGCGACGCGGCACCACCGGCGTCGGACCTCGATGCCCGACGACGGCGATCGGCCTGGCTCGCGATGCTCACCTTCGGACCGGACGCGGTCGCCGTCGGCCGCTGCGCCCTCGCGCTGCACGGGATCGCCGGGCTCCCCCGGACCATCCCGGCCGAGGCTGCCCTGCCGGGTGCGGTGAACCGACGGAACCGCGAAGGAGTCTCCCTGCGCCAGTTCGACGACGGCATGGTGGTCGTCGAGATGCCCGGCTGCCGGGCGGTGAGCGTCGAGTGGGCCCTCGCCCAGTCGGTGCCCGAGCTGCCGCACCGCTACGGCCTCGCCGTGCTGGACGCTGCACTGCGGACCGGGGCCGTGTCCCGGGCGTCCCTGCTGCGGTCGCACGAGCACGCCCGTGGCCGCCGAGGTGTGGCGAGCCGTCATGTGCTGTGGAGCGAGGCGGACGCCCGGGCCGAGTCGCCCCTGGAGTCGTTCGCCCGGTGGGAGTGCATCGAGGCCGGTGTGCCACCGACGATGCTCCAGCTGCCCCTGGTCGACGGCTCGGGCCGGGTCGTGGCGCGCGGCGACATGGCCTGGTGGCGCGCCGGCGGTCGGTGGCTCGTCGTGGAGATGGACGGTCTCGACGTCCACGGTTCACCCACGGCGCTCTTTGCCGACCGCCGCCGGCAGAATCTCCTCACCGGCACCGGGGCGGTGGACCTGCTGAGGTTCACGTCGCGCGACCTCGGCTCGATCGCCGGGACGGTGCGGCGCGCGCTGAGATCCTGACCGCCGCCGCCCGTGGACCCTGCTCCTCCGCCGAGCATGCCCCGGCAACCGTCGAGCATGCGGTGACGGCCCGTCTGCCACCGCGGACGGGCCGTCACCGCATGCTCGGCGCCAAGGGGGTCAGCCCTCGGCGATCACCATGGCCGAGGAGATCCCCGCGTCGTGGGAGATCGACAGGTGCCAGTGCCGCACACCCAGCTCGTCGGCCCGTGCCTGCACCGTGCCCCGCAGCTCCACCTCAGGCGGACCGCCGACCACCCGATGCACGGTCGCATCGTGCCAGTGCATGGTCCCCGGAGCACCGAGAGCCTTGGCGATGGCCTCCTTCGCAGCGAACCGCGCGGCGAGCGACGAGGCGGGCAGGTCACGCTCCTCGACGGTGAAGAGCTTCTCGCGCAGCCGCGGCGTGCGCTCCAGCGTGGCCATGAACCGCTCGACGTCGACGACGTCGATCCCCACCCCGATGATCATCGGCGCACCCCGGCCTCGTCCTGCGGTTCGGCGAGGTGCCGCCAGCGGAACCACTTGCGCTCGAGCTCGTCGGCCAGTCCGGCCAACGTCGCCGGGGCTGCCTGCGCACCGTTCTTCGACTCGCTCATGGTGCCGATCATGCCCTGAGGACGGTCGAGCATGCGATGGCGGCCCGTCCGATCGACCGGACGGGCCGCCATCGAATGCTCGGCACCACGGGAGGGCTACTCGACGGTGACGGACTTGGCGAGGTTGCGGGGCTGGTCGACATCCAGGCCCTTGGCCGTGGCGAGCGCCATCGCGAAGATCTGCAGCGGGACGACGGCGAGCAGCGGCTGCAGCAGCGTCGGAGCCTTCGGGATCCAGAAGATCTCGTCGGCGTAGGGCCGGACGTCGTCGTCGCCGTCCTCCGCGATGACCAGCGTGCGTGCCCCCCGCGCCCGGATCTCCTGGATGTTGGAGACCACCTTGGAGTGGAGCTGGTCGCGCCCCCGCGGCGACGGGACGACGACGAACACCGGCTGCCCGTCGTCGATCAGGGCGATCGGCCCGTGCTTGAGCTCACCGGCGGCAAACCCCTCGGCGTGGATGTACGCGAGCTCCTTGAGCTTGAGCGCGCCCTCCATCGCCACGGGGTACCCGACGTGCCGGCCGAGGAAGAGCACCTTGTCGGCGTCCTTCATGGACCGTGCGGTGGCGCGGACGTACTCCCCACGCTCGATGACGGTCTGCACCTTGCGCGCCATGTCCCGCAGCTCGTCGAGTGTCGTCGCGATCTCGTCGGGGAACTTGTTGCCCCGCAGCTGGGCCAGGTACAGGCCGAGCACGTAGGCCGCGGTGATCTGCGCCAGGAACGCCTTGGTCGAGGCCACCGCGATCTCGGGACCGGCGTGGGTGTAGAGCACGGCGTCCGACTCGCGCGGGATCGTCGAGCCGTTGGTGTTGACGACGGCGAGGACCTTGGCGCCCTGCTCGCGGGCGTGCCGGACGGCCATGAGGGTGTCCATGGTCTCGCCGGACTGGGAGATCGCCACGACGAGCGTCTGGGCGTCCACGATCGGGTCCCGGTAGCGGAACTCGTGCGCGAGCTCCACCTCCACCGGGATGCGGCACCAGTGCTCGATGGCGTACTTGGCCACGTGCCCGGCGTAGGCGGCGGTCCCGCAGGCGATGACGATGATCTTGTCGACGGAGCGCAGCACCGCCTCGTCGATGCGCAGGTCGTCCAGGACGATGCGCCCGTCCGCGTCGGTCCGACCCCGCAGCGTGTCGGCCACCGCCTGCGGCTGGTCGTGGATCTCCTTGTCCATGAAGGACTCGAAGCCACCCTTCTCGGCCGCGGCGGCGTCCCAGTCGACGGTGAACCGCTTGCCCTCGGCGGGTCGGCCCTCGAAGTCGACCACCGACACCGACGTCGGCGTGATGGTGACGACCTGGTCCTGCCCGAGCTCCATGGCCTCCTTCGTCTGCGCGACGAACGCCGCGACGTCGGACCCGAGGAAGTTCTCCCCCTCGCCCAGCCCGACCACGAGCGGCGAGTCGTGCCGCGCGCCGACCACGGTGTCGGGCGCGTCGGCGTGCACGGCCAGCAGGGTGAACGTGCCGCGCAGGTGACCGGCGGTGGCGACCATCGCCGCCGTGAGGTCGCCGGCCGCACGGTACTCACGGGCCAGCAGGTGGGCGGCGACCTCGGTGTCCGTCTCCGAGCGGAACGTCGCACCCTCGGCAGCGAGCGTGCGGCGCAGCTCGCTGTAGTTCTCGATGATGCCGTTGTGGATGACGGCGAGGCGGCCGGCGTCGGCCAGGTGCGGGTGCGCGTTGCCGTCGGTGGGCCCGCCGTGGGTGGCCCACCGCGTGTGCCCGACGGCGGCCGTCGCGGCGGGCAGCGAACGGTCGGCGAGCTCGGTCCGCAGGTTCACGAGCTTGCCCGCCTTCTTGGCGAAGGCGACATCCTCGGTGTCCGGCCCGACGAGCGCGACGCCCGCGGAGTCGTAGCCGCGGTACTCGAGCCGTCGCAGCCCTTCGATCACCACCTCGAGCGGCCGCTGCGACGGCCCCGGGCCGAGATCGACGTCCTGCTCCGTGCGGCGCCCGGTCCCCGGGCCCGCATATCCGACGATGCCACACATGCGCGGGAGTCTACCCACGCCGGGTGCACCGGACCTGCGCTGGACGACGCCGCCACGGAGGTCGTCGATCGGTGGTTTGCGTCGCCGGTGGGGACCTCGGGCAGAATCGACCGGTGACCTCCTCGCCCACGGCACCCGTTCCTGCGAACGGCGAGCCACCGTCGCTCCCTCCGTTGTCGGAGCACCTGCCCCGGCTCGCGCCGGCCTCGCCCTACGTCGACTTCGACCGGCCGGCGTGGAGCGGACTGTCCGAGCAGACGCCCCTGCCGCTCACCGACGACGACGTCGCGCGGCTGCGGGGCCTCGGCGACCCGATCGACCTGGCCGAGGTCGACGCGATCTACCGACCGCTGTCGCGGCTGCTCAACCTGTACGTCACGGCGACGGCCGGGCTGCACCAGGCGACGTCGACGTTCCTCGGCGAGGAGCCGCCCCGCACGCCGTACGTGATCGGTGTCGCCGGGTCCGTGGCGGTCGGCAAGTCGACCACGGCGCGCGTGCTGCGGGAGATGATGGCGCGTTGGCCCGAGACCCCGCACGTCGAGCTGATCACGACCGACGGTTTCCTCTACCCGAACGCCGAGCTGGAACGACGGGGCCTGCTGGACCGCAAGGGCTTCCCGGAGTCGTACGACCGCAGGGCGCTCGTGCGCTTCCTGTCCCGGGTCAAGGCCGGTCACCCGGAGGTCTACGCCCCGGTGTACTCGCACGTGGTCTACGACATCGTGCCGGACCAGGAGGCGGTGGTGCACCGCCCGGACGTCCTCATCGTCGAGGGGCTCAACGTGCTGCAGCCCGCTCGTCCCACCTCGGCCACCGACCCGACGGTGGCCGTGAGCGACTTCTTCGACTTCTCGATCTACGTCGACGCCCGCACGCGCAACATCCGCCAGTGGTACGTCGACCGGTTCCTCAAGCTGCGCCGCACCGCCTTCAGCCGGCCGGAGTCGTACTTCCGCCGCTACGCCGACCTGTCCGACGCGGAGGCGACGCAGCGGGCGCTGAGCATCTGGGAGTCGATCAACGCCCCCAACCTCGAGCAGAACGTGCTGCCCACCCGGGGACGCGCCACCCTCGTGCTGACGAAGGGCTCGGACCACTCGGTCCAGCGGGTCCGCCTACGCAAGCTCTGAGGGCTCGCCGTCGTCGGCAGGCCGGTCCGCGGCCGCCACCCCGACGGGGACCTGGTGGCGCATCTCCTCCAGGACCTCCTCGCGGGGGGTGAAGACCTGGACGACGCGGTCCACGAGGAGGCCGAGGACACCACCGCCGACCACGCCGACGACCATCGCGAGCAGCGGGTCGTGCCCGAGCACCTCGGCGGCCGCGATCCCGATGAGCGTCGAGTACCCGGCCCAGAGCACGGCGGCGACACCGGAGAACGCCATGAAGCGTCGCTGCGGGTAGCCGAGGGCGCCGGCCGTCATGTTGACCGCCACCCGGCCGACAGGGACGTACCGCGCCGCGATGATGAAGACGGCGCCGCGACGAGCCAGCGCGCGTCGTGCCCACGAGACGGTCTTGCGTCCGCGTCTGCTCCGCATCGCCAGGAGGCGCTCGGTGCCGTAGCGGCGTCCCAGGAAGTAGGCGGTCTGGTCCCCCAGCCAGGCCCCGACCGCGGCGATCGGGATGATCAACCACAGCCACGGCACGCCGGTGGCCTGGGCCGAGATGACGAGGGTGACGAGCACGGACTCGCTGGGGACCGGGGGGAAGAACCCGTCGATGAACGCCGAGGCGAACATCGCGGGGTAGATCCACACGGATGCGGCGATCTCGAGGATCCAGGCCTCCACCTGGCTCAGCATCGCGGTGATTCCCGGCACGCGGTCCCTCGTTCGTCAGCCGGTACGGTCCGGCGGCGGCGACGGCACCATCCGGTGCCGCGGGTACCAGCGTAGAGGCGCCGCGGCGGTGCGAACATCAGGGATCCCCCCGGTCCGGCCCTGAGCGACGAACGTTCACGCCGGCTTCACAGCATCTGTCCAGCGCCGCCCGCAGGTGGCGTCGGGGGCGCTCACGGCAGGGTGAATCCGAGCGCCTCGGCGGCGGGGGCCGGGTCGGGGGACGCGGACCAGTGGCGCGCGAGGTTCGCGTGGGAGGTGAGCGAGCGGAGCTCGGCGTGGTCGAGGTACAGCTCACCGTGGAGGTGGTCGGTCTCGTGCTGCACGATGCGTGCCGGCCACCCGCGCAGGACCTCGTCGACCGGTGCGCCGGTCTCGTCCTGGCACCACAGCCGGACACGGCGCGGTCGCGCGACGACGGCCTGCCACCCGTCCACGGACAGGCAGCCCTCGTAGAAGGCGACCGACCCCGCGGTGCTGGACGGCGGTACCGGCGCGCCGTCGTCGTCGACAGGTGCGTAGCCAGGGTTGACCAGCACGCGGTACGGCAACGGCTCTCGGTCCCGCTCGTCCCCGGGCATGCCGGCGTCCTCGCAGACGGCCAGGGCCAGCCCGATGCCGATCTGCGGGGCGGCGAGCCCGACCCCGGGTGCGGCGTGCATCGTGCGACGCATGGCGTCCAGCAGCCGCGGGAGCAGGTCGCCGAGCTGGCCGTCGTAGGCCGTGGCGGGCCTGCGCAGGACCGGGTCCCCGGCCTGCACGATCGGCAGGACCCCCGGTGTCTCGGGGTGGGCGTACGCGACGTCGAGCAGGTCGCCCACCGCCTCCACCAGCGCCGGCACCGGGTCACCGCCCCAGTGGTTCACAGACCGAGGCGCTCGCGCACGACGGCGGCGAGCGTCTCCGCGACGCCCTCCGCCTGCGTCTGGGTCGCGGCCTCGACCATGACCCGCACGACCGGCTCGGTGCCCGACGGGCGCAGCAGCACGCGGCCGGTCTCACCCAGCAGCGACTCGGCGCTCGCGACGGCGGCCAGGAGGTCCTCGTCGGTGGAGGCGCGCGCCTTGTCGACGCCCTTGACGTTGACGAGCGTCTGCGGCAGCCGGGGGATCTCGGTCGCGAGGTCGGCGAGCCGCTGGCCGGTCGCCTGGATGCGGGCGGCGAGGTGGAGCGCGGTGAGGACGCCGTCGCCCGTCGTGGCGTGCTCGGCGAGGATGATGTGACCGGACTGCTCGCCGCCGAGGCCGTAGCCGTGCGCCCGCATCTCCTCCAGCACGTACCGGTCACCGACGCCCGTCTGGACGGTGCTGATCCCTGCGTCCTTCATGGCGAGCAGCAGGCCGAGGTTGCTCATCACGGTCACGACGAGCGTGTCCCCCGGGAGCCGCTCGTCGTCCTTCATGGACTTGGCGAGGATCCCGAGGATCTGGTCGCCGTCCACGAGGACGCCCCCGTGGTCCACGGCCAGGCAGCGGTCGGCGTCCCCGTCGAACGCCACACCGAAGTCCGCCTCCGCCGCCACCACGACGGCCTGGAGCTGCTCGGGGTGCGTGGACCCGGCCTTCTCGTTGATGTTGCGCCCGTCGGGGCTGGCGTTGATGACGACGACGTCGGCACCCGCCGCGCGCAGGGCGTCCGGCCCGACCTGGCTCGCCGCCCCGTTGGCGGCGTCCACCGCGATGCGCAGGCCCTCCAGCGGCCGGTGGTCCGGCGTCGTGCCGATGCTCGCGGTCAGGTGCTCGACGTACTGCTCGGCCGCGATGCCCGTGTCGACGCGCATGCGCCCGACCTCGGCACCGATCGGGCGCTCCCAGCCGTTGCCGAGCGCGGCCTCGATCTCGTCCTCGACGCTGTCGTCGAGCTTCAGGCCGCCCCGGGCGAAGAACTTGATGCCGTTGTCCGGCATGGCGTTGTGCGAGGCGGACACCATGACCCCGAGGTCGGCGTGCATCGCGCTCACGAGGTAGGCCAGCGCCGGCGTGGGGACGACACCGAGGTCCACGACGTCGACGCCGGAAGCCGCCAGACCTGCCGAGACCGCAGCCGACAGGAACTCGCCCGACGCACGGGGGTCCCGTCCGACGACCGCCTTGGGCCGGTGCCCTGGCACGGTGCGCGAACCCAGCACGTGCGCGGCGGCGCTGCCGAGGTCGAGCGCGAGCTCGACCGTCACGTCACGGTTGGCCAGGCCACGGACACCATCGGTGCCGAAGAGTCGTGCCATCGGTTCTGATCCTCTCGGAGGGGTGGGCGCTCGGACGATCGTAGTGCGTCCGGACATGCGGACGGCCCCGCCGGAGAGACCGACGGGGCCGTGCGCGGAAGCGACAGGTCAGCGCTTCGAGTACTGCGGAGCCTTGCGGGCCTTCTTGAGACCGGCCTTCTTGCTCTCCACCGCACGCGGGTCGCGGGTGAGGAAGCCGGCCTTCTTCAGGGCGGCGCGGTTCGCGTCCTGGTCGATCGCGTTGAGGGCACGCGAGATGCCCAGTCGCAGCGCACCGGCCTGGCCCGAGGGGCCCCCGCCGGTGATGCGGGCGATGACGTCGAAACGCCCCTCGACCTCGACGAGCTTCAGCGGGTCGTTGACCAGCTGCTGGTGCACCTTGTTCGGGAAGTAGTCCTCGAGGGTGCGACCGTTGATCTTCCACTGGCCGGTGCCGGGGACGAGGCGCACGCGCGCCACGGCCTCCTTGCGGCGACCCAGGGCCTGGCCCGGGGCAGTGATGGACTGACCGCCGTTGGCCACGGGGGCCGCGGTCTCGGTGGTGTAGCTGCTGGGCGTGTTCTCGTCCAGCTCGGTGTCGACGGTGGTGTCAGCCACGGTGTTTCCTTCGCTCGGCATCGGGCAGCGGCTCAGGCCTGCTGCGAAAGCTGGGTGATCTCGAACGGCTGGGGCGTCTGGGCCGCGTGCGGGTGCTCCGCACCGCGGTAGACCTTGAGCTTCTTGATCTGCTCGCGCCCGAGCGTGTTCTTGGGGAGCATGCCGCGCACGGCCTTCTCCACGGCTTCCTCGGGCTTGTTCTCGAGGAGGTCGCCGTACTTGACGGAACGGAGGCCGCCCGGGTAGCCGGAGTGGCGGTAGGCGAGCTTGTCCTCGCGCTTGTTGCCGGAGAGGGCGACCTTGTCCGCGTTGATGACGATGACGAAGTCACCACCGTCGACGTGCGGCGCGAAGGTCGGCTTGTGCTTCCCGCGCAGGAGGGTGGCGACCTGGCTGGCCAGGCGGCCCAGGACGACGTCGGTCGCGTCGACGACGTGCCAGTCGCGCTGGATGTCGCCGGGCTTCGGGGTGTACGTACGCACGGTTCGTAACCTTTTTCGTGGTCGGTGTCGTCGGGCGAGAAGCGGCGCCCGATGAGTCAGATGTTGTACGCGGGGCCCCGGTCGGCGTCCTGGCCTTGCACTGTCCGACGGTGGGAACGTGGACAGTGCGGGACGCCGGGGCATAGCACAACGACTGGTCAGTCTAGCGGTACGCCGTCGCGGCGGTCAAAGCGACGTGCGTCACCGCGACGTCGCGATGCTCACGTCCCGTCCCGGGCTGCGCGCCCGGCGCTCGCGGTGCACCGTGGAGTCTATGACGGAAGACACGCCAGGGACACGCCCGGACCCGGAGCTCGGGACCGAGGGCGACGGCAACCAGCTGCCCACCGAGGACACGCTGCTGGACCGCGGGACACGCGACTTCCTCGACGAGGGCTACTCACCACCGGACCGCCCACGGCAGAACCACTGGGGCGAGACGCAGTGGGAGGAGTCCCACGGGGAGCCCCTCGACCAGCGTCTCGCGCAGGAGGAGCCGGAGTCGTGGGACCGCGACCCGCTGAGCCGGGCCGACACCTCGCGGGCCGGACGTCTCGTCGCCGACGGCGACGCCGACCCGGGTGCGGACGGGGCACGGGACAACGACGTGTACGGGGCCGACGCGGGGATCGACGGCGCAGGTGCCACGGCGGAAGAGGCCGCCGTCCACTGGGTCCAGGAGCCGTGAGCCGGAGCGTCGCGCAGGGTGGCGGCCGAGGGACGAGGCCGGCGCCCGCAGCACAGCGCAGGCTCGCGGCGACCACCGGCACCGAGCCGTGAGCCGGAGCGTCGCGCAGGGTGGCGGCCGAGGGACGAGGCCGGCGCCCGCAGCACAGCGCAGGCTCGCGGCGAGACGCTCACCGTCGCCGTGAGCTACCTCAGCTCGTCGGGCGAGCGTCGCGCCCGGATGCGCGCCGCTCGCTCCCCCAGCTCCTCGTCCGGCGGATAGTCCACCCGCTCGAGCGTGAGCCCCTGCGCCGGCGCGACCGCGGCCGCGGCCGCGCGGTCCCTCCCGGCCAGGACGAGCGCCTGGTCCTCCCGGTCGCGCCGCCCCTCCCCCACCGCGAGCGACGTGCCGACCAGCGCCCGCACCATGGAGTGGCAGAACGCGTCCGCCTCGACCACCGCGACCACCAGCCCCGCGTCAGCTCCGGCGTCCGGCCTCGACCAGTCGAACCTGGTCAGCTCGCGGATCGTCGTGGCCCCCTCGCGAGGCTTGCAGTAGGCCGCGAAGTCGTGCAGCCCGAGCAGCGGTTGCGCGGCAGCCTGCATGGCCGCCACGTCGAGCTCGCGGCGGTGCCACAGCACTCCCTCCCGCCGCAAGGGATCGCGCAGCTCGTGCTGGTCGGCGATCCGGTACCGGTACGTCCGAGCCGTCGCGGAGAAGCGCGCGTCGAACCCCGCCGGCGCACGGCTCGCACGATGGACGACGACGTCGGGCGGCAGCAGCCCGGACAGCCGGTCGACCAGTGCCCGGCCCGGGGTCCGGCCCGACCGACCGGGCATCGCCTCCCACCGTTCGACCGGGAGGTCGACGTGCGCCACCTGCCCCCGGGCGTGCACGCCGGCGTCCGTCCGGCCGGCCACGGTCAGCCGGGGTCTGGCGAGGCCGAGCGGCTCGGCCCGCACGATCGTCGTCAGAGCCTCCTCCAGGACGCCCTGGACGGTCCGCAGGCCGGGCTGGGCGGCCCACCCGGCGAAGTGTGTCCCGGCGTAGGCCAGGTCGAGGCGGACCCGCAGGCTGCCGGGAACCCTGCCCGAGGGGTCCGAGGGTGTCGTGGTGCTCACGGCACCATTCTGACCGGATGATGGAGTGGTGGCCGATCTCATGACCCTGGCGGTGGACTGCGGCGGTGGCGGCATCAAGGCGAACGTCCTCGACGCGGCAGGTACCGCCCACTCGCCGCCGGTCCGTGTCCCGACGCCGTACCCGCTCCCGCCCACCCTGCTCGTGGACACCGTCGCCGACATCGCGGCCGGGCTACCGCCCGCCGACAGGGTGACGCTCGGCATGCCGGGGATGGTGCGTCACGGCGTCGTGGTGCACACGCCCCACTACGTGACCCGCGCGGGGCCGCGCACCCGGGTCGTGCCCGAGCTCGTGACGGCCTGGCGCAGCTTCGACGTCCGGGCCGCGCTGGTCGATCGACTCGGCGTGCCCGCGCTCGTGCTCAACGACGCGGAGATCCATGGCGCCGGCGTCGTCGCGTCGTCCGGTGTCGAGCTCGTCCTCACCCTCGGTACCGGCCTGGGATCGGCGTTGTTCGACGGCGGCCGGCTCGCCCCGCACCTGGAGTGGTCCCGGGCACCGGTCCGTCGCGGCACCACCTACGACGCCTACGTCGGGGAGCCTGAACGACGCCGCCTCGGCGACGGCCTGTGGTCCCGGCGGGTCGTGTCCGTCGTCGAGGGGCTGCGTCCCGTCTTCTGGTGGGACCGGCTCTACCTGGGTGGGGGCAACGCACGCCGCATCACGCCGTCGGCGCTCGCACGGCTGGGTGACGACGTCGTCGTCGTCCCGAACGCGGCGGCGCTGGTCGGCGGAGCACGCGCATGGGACCTGTTCGCCGGCTGAGGCGCTACGCACCGGCCGCCGGACGGGTGTCGTGGGGCGCCACCGCGGCATGGGCCTCCAGCACGGCACGGCTGAAGGCGACCGGACGGTCCAGGCTGACGAGGTGTCGCGCGCGCGGGACGACGACGAGACGCGCGTCCGCCCCACCCGCACGCGCCGCGGCGACCATCGACCGCTCCTGACCCCGGAAGTGGTCCCACTGACCGTTGACGAGCCGGACCGGGCTGTCCGTCACTGCGAGCGAACGGCGCACGTCGACGCGCTCGACCTCCTGCAGGACGTCGACCATGACCTCGAGCGCGAAGCCTCCGGCCGCCAGGTCGCGGCCGGCCTCGGCGTCCAGCAGCCCCCGAACCAGGGTCTCGTTGAGCCGCGCCCCGGAGTCGGGCCACCGCTCGATCCAGCGCGCGATCGTCAACCAGCCCGCCCGCAGCGGCGTGGTCGGGCTCGTGCAGCACGAGGCGGCGACCAGGCCCGCACACTGCCCAGGGAACCGCGCTCGATGCTCGATCGCGACATACCCGCCCAGTGAGAGCCCGACGACCAGTGCCCGACCACCGACGTCCGCGACGGCGTCGTGCACCGCCCCGACGGCGGTGTCGAGGCCGAACCTCTCGTCACGCCGCGCTCCGTGCCCGGGCAGGTCGGGAGCGATCGCCGGGATCCCGGCGGCCTGCAGCACCTCGAGCTGGCGCCGCCACATCGTCCGTGACGTCCGGGAGCCGTGGACCAGGACGACGGGGAGCATGGCACCCACGGTAGGGACGGCGAAGGCCCCGCACCACTGGTGTGGTGCGGGGCCTTCGGAGACTGGCAGAAGAGAGGACTCAGTCCTCCTTCTTCTCCTCGGCCGGGGCCTCGGACTCGGCGGCCTCGACCGGCGACTCGGCGGCGGGCGCCTCCTCGGCCGGCTTCTCCGCCGTCTCGGCCTTCGCCGACTTCTCGGCGGCCTTGGTGGCCTCGGCCACGACGGCCTGCTTCGGGCTGACCGGCTCCGTCACGAGCTCGATGACCGCCATCGGCGCGTTGTCGCCCTTGCGGTTACCGACCTTCGTGATGCGGGTGTAGCCACCGTTGCGCTCGGCCATGGCCGGGGCGATCTCGGTGAACAGGGTGTGCACGACGGACTTGTCGCGCACGACCGTCAGCACCCGACGCCGGGCGTGCAGGTCGCCACGCTTGGCGAGCGTGATGAGACGCTCGGCGGTCGGACGCAGACGCTTGGCCTTCGTCTCGGTCGTGGTGATACGGCCGTGCTCGAAGAGCGCCGTCGCGAGGTTCGCGAGGATCAGGCGCTCGTGAGCCGGGCTGCCACCGAGCCGCGGACCCTTGGTGGGGGTAGGCATTTCTGGTTCTCCTTGAGGGTGGTACCGCGTCGCGCGGCCCCGTCATGTCGAGCGGGGCCGCTGCGGGCGCGGTGCGTCAGTACGACTGCTCGTCGGTGTACGAGGTCTCGTCGTCCCCGCCGCTGAAGTACTGCGCGCCGGAGGGGTCGAAGTCGAGAGGCGAGTCCTTGAGGGCGAGACCCAGCTCCGCGAGCTTTTCCTTGACCTCGTTGATCGACTTGGCACCGAAGTTGCGGATGTCGAGCAGGTCCGCCTCGCTGCGCGCGACCAGCTCACCGACCTGGTGGATGCCCTCGCGCTTGAGGCAGTTGTACGACCGGATGGTGAGGTTGAGCTCCTCGATCGGCAGCGCCAGGTCCGCGGCGAGCGCGGTGTCCGTCGGCGACGGTCCGATCTCGATGCCCTCGGCCTCGACGTTGAGCTCCCGGGCGAGGCCGAACAGCTCGACGAGCGTCTTGCCGGCCGACGCGAGCGCGTCACGCGGTGCGATGGCCTGCTTGGTCTCGACGTCGACGATCAGCTTGTCGAAGTCCGTGCGCTGCTCGACACGGGTGGCCTCGACCTTGTAGGTGACCTTCAGGACGGGCGAGTAGATCGAGTCCACGGGGATCCGACCGATCTCGGCGTCCAACGCCTTGTTCTGCGCGGCGGACACATAGCCACGTCCACGCTCGACGGTGAGCTCGATCTCGAGCTTGCCCTCGTCGTTGAGCGTGGCGATGTGCAGGTCGGGGTTGTGCACCTCGACACCCGCGGGCGGCACGATGTCCGCCGCGGTCGCCGCACCGGCACCCTGCTTGCGCAGGTACATCACGACCGGCTCGTCGTTCTCCGAGGAGACGACGAGGTTCTTGATGTTGAGGATGATCTCGGTGACGTCCTCCTTGACACCCGGCACGGTGGTGAACTCGTGGAGCACACCGTCGATGCGGATGGAGGTGACCGCTGCGCCCGGGATGGACGACAGCAGCGTGCGACGCAGCGAGTTGCCGAGCGTGTAGCCGAAGCCAGGCTCGAGCGGCTCGATGGAGAAGCGCGAACGGTACTCCGAGATGACCTCTTCGGTCAGGGTGGGGCGCTGTGCGATGAGCACTGTGTTGGTCCTTTCAGTGTGCGTCCGCTATATGACGCATCACGATCCGCGGTCTGGCGCGGTCCCGGACGGGACTCGGTCCACCCGTCCGGGCAGGTTGCCGGTCGGCCCGGGCGAGGCGCGGGAGCCGCCTCTCGGCACTCCCACGCCGCACCCGGGTGCGGCCGGCGATCAGACGGTCAGACGCGGCGACGCTTGGGGGGGCGGCAGCCGTTGTGCGCCTGGGGCGTCACGTCCTGGATCGAGCCGACCTCGAGGCCGGTCGCCTGCAGGGAGCGGATGGCGGTCTCGCGACCGGAACCCGGGCCCTTGACGAAGACGTCGACCTTCTTGACGCCGTGCTCCTGCGCGCGGCGAGCGGCCGACTCGGCAGCGAGCTGCGCGGCGTACGGCGTGGACTTGCGGGAGCCCTTGAAGCCGACGTGGCCGGCGGACGCCCACGAGATGACGGCGCCCGACGGGTCGGTGATCGAGACGATCGTGTTGTTGAACGTGCTCTTGATGTGCGCCTGGCCGAGCGGGACGTTCTTCTTGTCCTTGCGGCGGGGCTTGCGCGCAGCACCTGCGCGAGTCTTGGGAGGCATATGTGCAAATACTCCTGGTCTGAGGTCGTCGGACCGGGGCGGCGGTCAGGCCGCTCCACGGACTGCTGACGTCAGCGGGCCTTCTTCTTGCCCGCGACGGTGCGCTTCTTGCCCTTGCGGGTACGCGCGTTGGTCTTGGTGCGCTGACCGCGCACCGGCAGTCCGCGACGGTGACGCAGACCCTGGTAGGTACCGATCTCCACCTTGCGGCGGATGTCGGCGGCGACCTCGCGACGGAGATCACCCTCGAGCTGGAAGTTCCCCTCGAGGTAGTCGCGCAGCGCGACGAGCTCGGCGTCGCCGAGCTCCTTCACGCGTGCGTCCGGGGAGACCCCCGTCGCCGCGACGGCCTGCTCGGCGCGCGTACGACCGACGCCGTAGATGTAGGTGAGCGCGACCACGATCCGCTTTTCGCGGGGGAGGTCGACGCCGACAAGACGTGCCATGTGCCTTCCGGCTCCTTGTACTGCTCTCCAGAGGTCTGCCGCACCTGCCTCCCGCGGTCCGCGGGCCCCGGCCTCTGGACCGGAGGTTCCCCCGCCGCCCGGGAGGGACGGTCGGGTTCGTGCTGGTGCGCTGTGCGCGGCTCGCCCCGGAGGACGGGCCACGGAGTCATGCTGCTGCGATCAGCCCTGGCGCTGCTTGTGGCGCAGGTTGTCGCAGATCACCATGACGCGACCGTGCCGGCGGATCACCTTGCACTTGTCGCAGATCTTCTTGACGCTCGGCTTGACCTTCATCAGTGTTCCTCCGCCGCCTCCCTGGCCGAGCCGTGAGGCCGGCCGCGCAGGCGGCGATGTAGATCGGGTGGGGGGATGACGACTACTTGTAGCGGTAGACGATCCGGCCACGGGACAGGTCGTACGGGCTGAGCTCCACCACGACCCGGTCCTCGGGAAGGATCCGGATGTAGTGCTGCCGCATCTTGCCCGAGATGTGCGCGAGAACCTTGTGACCGTTGGCCAGCTCCACGCGGAACATCGCGTTCGGCAGAGCCTCGATCACGCTGCCCTCGATCTCGATGACACCGTCCTTCTTTGCCATGTCCTCCGCTAACTCTCGTCTGTGTCTCTCGACGGACTGCTGCCACGCGCCCCCCGACCGTCCGTGGCGGCACCAGGACAGGACGTCGGGAACGTGGATCGCGTGCTTCCGCTAGCCAGGCCGACATCCTCTGCTCAGCGGAGACTCCACGAGCTCGGGACGGGCACGCACGAACGGACTACACCCGACAGACCATCCTACGCCATGAAGTCCGAAGAGCAACCTTGACGTCGGTCACAACCCGACGGGCCGGACGCCGAACAGCTCCAGGCCGGCCGCGCCGAGGTCCTGAGCCGTCAGCACGGCGACCCCGCCGTCGAGGAGAGCGACCGTGTGCTCCCAGTGCGCAGCGCGGGACCCGTCGGCCGTCACCACCGTCCAGCCGTCGTCGAGGACCGCGGTCGTCGCCGATCCGAGCGTGACCATCGGCTCGACCGCCAGGCACATGCCCGGCCTCAACCGGGGCCCCCGGTCGCCGGCAGCAAAGTTGACGACGTCGGGCGGCTGGTGCATCTGGGTGCCGATGCCGTGGCCCGTGTACTCCTCGACGATCCCGTACCCGTGACCCAGGAGGTCGGCGGACACTTCCACCGACGCCTCGACGGCCACGCCCACGTCGCCGACCCTGCGGCCGTCCGCCAGCGCCGCGATACCCGCCCACATGGCCGTACGGGTCGCGCGAACCAGTCCCAGGTCAGCCTGGTCGACGTCGCCGGCCGGGTCTTCGAGGTCCGTCGCGCCGTCCTCGCCGAGGACGAAGGTGATCGCCGAGTCGCCGTGCCAGCCCTCGACGACGGCACCGCAGTCGACCGAGACGACGTCCCCCGGGGCCAGCACGCGCCGACCCGGGATGCCGTGGACGATCTCCTCGTTCACCGACGTGCAGATCGTCGCCGGGAAGCCCTGGTAGCCCAGGAACGAGGGAACGGCACCGGCGGCGTCGATCGACCGGGCCGCGACCGCGTCGAGGTCGCTCGTGGTGCAGCCCGGACGCGCGGCCGCCCGCACCGCGGCGAGCGTGTCTGCCACGACCAGCCCCGCGCGTCGCATGAGGCGCATCTGGTCGAGGCTCTTGAGCTCGATCCGTGGGTGCGAGCGGAACAACGCCAGCTCAGCCGAGCTGCTGCGCGAGCGCGGTCACGATGCGGTCCGTGACCTCGGAGATCTCCCCGATGCCGTCGACCTGGGCAAGGATGCCCCGCTCCGCGTACGCGGCGGTCAGCGGTGCCGTCTCGGCGTCGTAGATGTCCAGACGACGCGCGATCGCGGCCGGGGTGTCGTCCTCACGCCCCTCGACCTCCGCACGCTTGGCGATGCGCCCGAGCAGCTCGTCACGGTCCGCCGTCAGCTCGATGACGCCGTCCAGCTCCCAGCCCAGGTCGGACAGGATGCCGTCCAACGCCTCGACCTGGTGCGCGTTGCGCGGGTAGCCGTCCAGCAGGAACCCGCCGTGGACATCCTCCTCGGCGAGCCGGTCGCGAACCATCGAGTCCGTGACCTCGTCCGGGACGAGCTCACCCTTCGAGGAGTACTCCTGGGCGAGGCGGCCCAGCTCGGTACCGCCGGCGATGTTCGCACGGAAGATGTCCCCGGTCGAGATCGCGGGGATGCCGAAGACCTCGGCGAGCCGCGCCGCCTGGGTGCCCTTGCCGGCGCCCTGCGGGCCCATGATCACCAGTCGCGTCACTCGCCCTTCGTCGCTCGGGGCGCCGTGGAGCTCGCGGCGGGTGGTCGGGGTGTTCGTCTCGGTCAACGGAGGAACCCTTCGTAGTGTCGCTGCTGCAGCTGGGAGTTGACCTGCTTCACGAACTCGAGGCCGACGCCGACGATGATGAGGATCGACGTACCGCCGAACGGGATGTTCGTCGCAGCTCCCAGGAAGACCAGCACCAGCGTCGGGATGAGCGCGACGATGGCGAGATAGAGCGCACCTGCCGACGTGATGCGGGTGATCACGAAGTCCAGGTACTCGGCCGTGGGACGGCCGGCACGGATACCGGGGATGAAGCCCCCGTACTTCTTCATGTTGTCCGCGACCTCGTCCGGGTTGAACGTGATCGACGTGTAGAAGAAGGCGAAGAAGATGATCATCAGGACGTACAAGGCGATGTACAGCGCCTGGTCCTGCTGAGCGATGTTGTTGGAGATCCAGATCACCCAGTCGGCGGTCTGGTCACCGAACTGGGCGAGCAGCGCGGGGATCGCGAGGATCGACGCCGCGAAGATGACCGGGATGACGCCCGACATGTTGATCTTGATCGGGATGTAGGTGCTCGTCCCGCCGTACATCCGGCGGCCGACCATGCGCTTGGCGTACTGCACCGGGATCCGGCGCTGCGACTGCTCGACGTAGACGACCATCCCGATGACCAGGACGATCACCAGGATCATGATGATGAAGTTCAGCGGCCCGTTGGCGCCGCCGGCGATCGACCACAGGGCCGTGGGGAAGCTGGCCACGATCGAGGTGAAGATCAGCAGCGACATACCGTTGCCGATGCCGCGCTCGGTGATGAGCTCGCCCATCCACATGACCAGACCGGTCCCCGCCGTCATCGTCACGACCATCAGAGCAGCCGTCACGAAGCTGTCGTTGACGACCACGTCGAGCCCGCAGCCCGGGAACAGCAGCCCGGTGCGAGCCGTGGTGACGATCGTCGTCGACTGCAGGATCGCCAGCGCGATCGTGAGGTAGCGCGTGTACTGCGTCAGCTTGGCCTGGCCGGACTGGCCTTCCTTGTGGAGCGCCTCGAAGCGAGGGATCACCACACGCAGCAGCTGGGTGATGATGCTCGCCGTGATGTACGGCATGATGCCGAGGGCGAAGACCGACAGCTGCAGGAGCGCGCCACCGCTGAACGTGTTGACCAGCCCGAGCAGCGAGGTCTCGCCCTCGAGGGTCGCCACGCACTGCTGCACGTTGCCGTAGTCGACGCCCGGGGTCGGGATGAAAGACCCCACGCGGAAGAGCGCCATGATGGCGATCGTGAACAGCAGCTTGCGCCGCAGGTCCGGTGTCCGGAAAGCCCGGCCGAATGCGCTGAGCACCTATCCTCCTGACCCGCCGCGGCGGGGTGTCGTGTCGCCGGGGTCCGGCGAGGTGTGGCACGCACTGCCGCGGTCGGAACCGCGGCGTCGACGCACCGACTCGGTCGTGGCCCGGCCGGTCACCCGACGAACGCTGCACACGCCGCGTACGCCGCGTGCAGTGCGGACCGTGACGGATTCTACGTGCCTCGGGACGTGACCTGGGCCACGTGCGTCGAACGAAACTAGCAGATCGCCCGAAGTCGGTCCTCCCGACAGACGTTCCCGAGACGGTCGTCACCCCGTCCGGGACAGCACGGAGGGCCGGCAGCGCAGGTGCGCCGCCGGCCCTTCGTCAGCTCTCAGTCCTCCGAGACGGAGCCACCGGCCGCCAGGATCTTCTCCTTGGCGGACGCCGAGATCGCGTCGACCGCGATCTCCAGCTTGACGGTGATCTCACCCGTCCCGAGCACCTTCACCGGCTGACCGGAGCGGACCGCGCCCTTGGCGACGAGGTCCTCGACGGTGACGGAGCCACCGCTCGGGTACAGCGCGGCGAGCTTGTCCAGGTTCACGACCTGGAACTCGACACGGAACGGGTTCTTGAACCCGCGGAGCTTCGGCAGGCGCATGTGCAGGGGAACCTGCCCACCCTCGAAACCTGCCGGAACCTGGTATCGAGCCTTCGTCCCCTTGGTACCGCGACCCGCCGTCTTGCCCTTCGACGCCTCACCACGACCCACACGGGTCTTGGCCTTCTTGGCGCCGGGAGCCGGACGCAGGTGGTGGACCTTCAGCGGCTGGGACGGCGCCGCGTTCTTCTCGGTGCTGTCGGCCATGCTCACTCGACCTCCTCGACGGTGACGAGGTGCGCCACCGTGGTGACCATGCCACGAATCTCCGGGCGGTCCTCCTTCACGGCGGTGTCGCCGATCCGCTTGAGGCCGAGGGTCCGCAGCGTGTCACGCTGGTTCTGCTTGCCGCCGATGGCGGACTTGACCTGGGTGACCTTCAGGCGAGCCATCACGCACCCACCTTCTCGTCGGTCTTCTTGTCGCCCTTGGCGGCAAGACCGGCGGCCTGCGCCCGCAGGAGCGAGGCCGGGGCCACGTGCTCGAGCGGGAGACCGCGACGAGCGGCCACGGCGGCCGGCTCCTCGAGGCCCTTGAGGGCCGCCACGGTGGCGTGGACGATGTTGATCGCGTTCGACGAGCCGAGGGACTTGCTCAGCACGTCGTGGATCCCGGCGCACTCCAGCACGGCACGCACCGGACCACCGGCGATCACACCGGTACCCGGGGAGGCGGGCCGCAGGAACACGACGCCGGCCGCTTCCTCACCCTGGATGGGGTGCGGGATGGTGCCCTGGATGCGGGGAACGCGGAAGAAGTTCTTCTTCGCCTCCTCGACACCCTTGGCGATCGCCGAGGGAACCTCCTTGGCCTTGCCGTAGCCGACGCCGACGGTCCCGTCGGCGTCGCCCACGACCACCAGGGCGGTGAAGCTGAAGCGACGACCACCCTTGACGACCTTGGAGACGCGGTTGATCGTGACCACGCGCTCGACGAAGGCGTTCTTGTCCTCGCGGGGGTTGTTGCGGCGGTCGTCGCGCCGGTTGGAGCGACGACCGTCGTTCTTGGACTCGTTGGCGCCCTGGGGGGCGCCGGTGTTGCGCTGCCCTGCAGCCATCAGAGGATCCTCATCTTCCGTGCGAAAGTGGTCGTCATCACAGCGCCAGACCGCCTTCGCGGGCGCCGTCGGCGACCGCAGCCACCCGACCGTGGTACTTGTTGCCGCCGCGGTCGAAGACCACGGCGTCGATCCCGGCAGCCTTCGCTCGCTCGGCGACGAGCTCGCCGACCTTGCGCGCCTTGGCGGTCTTGTCGTCGTTCGAGGCGCGAAGGTCGGCCTCGAGCGTCGAGGCGGAGACCACGGTGCGGCCGACGGTGTCGTCGACGACCTGGGCCACCATGTGACGGGACGAACGGGTCACGACGAGGCGCGGACGCGCTGCAGTGCCCTTGATCTTCTTGCGCAGGCGAAGGTGACGGCGCTGACGAGCGACGCTCTTGCCCTTGCCCAGAACCTTGAGAGCCATCACTTACCAGCCTTTCCGACCTTGCGACGGACGACCTCGTCGGCGTAGCGCACGCCCTTGCCCTTGTAGGGCTCGGGCTTGCGGATCTTGCGGATGTTCGCCGAGACCTCGCCCACCTGCTGCTTGTCGATGCCGGCCACCGAGAACTTCGTCGGGCTCTCGACCGTGAAGGTGATGCCCTCGGGAGCGGCGACCTCCACCGGGTGCGAGAAGCCGAGGGCGAACTCGAGGCCCTTGCCCTTGGCCGCCACGCGGTAGCCGGTGCCGACGATCTCGAGCTTCTTCTCGTAGCCCTGGGTCACGCCGGTGATCATGTTGGCGAGCAGGGTGCGGGTGAGCCCGTGCAGGGCACGGGACGAACGCTCTTCGTCGGGACGGGCGACCTTCAGGCTGCCGTCCTCCTGCTCGACGGTGATGGGTGCGGGCACCGTGTGCTCGAGGGACCCCTTGGGGCCCTTCACAGTCACGAGCGCTCCGCTGATGGTGACGTCCACGCCGGCCGGGACCGGAACGGGGAGCTTGCCGATTCGAGACATTGGCGTCTCTCCTTTCCGATTACCAGACGTAGGCGAGGACTTCGCCGCCCACGCCCTTGTCCTGGGCCTGACGGTCGGTCAGGAGCCCGGACGAGGTGGACAGGATGGCCACGCCGAGGCCGCCGAGGACCTTGGGCAGATTGGTGGACTTCGCGTACACGCGCAGGCCGGGCTTCGAGACACGGCGCACGCCCGTCAGGGCGCGCTCGCGGCTCGGGCCGTACTTGAGGTTGATGGTGAGGTCCTTGCCCACCTTCGCGTCCTCGACGGTCCAGCCGGTGATGTAACCCTCGGCCTGCAGGATGTCCGCGATCCGCGACTTCAGCTTCGAGAACGGCATCGTGACCGTGTCGTGGTGCGCCGAGTTCGCGTTACGCAGACGTGTCAGCATGTCTGCGATCGGGTCGGTCATAGTCATATCGGGCTCCAGCCCTTCCTCGCCGGGGTATCCGTGCGGCGCTCCGAGGAGCGCCGCACGGACCTACGGCGTAGTTGATTTACCAGCTGCTCTTGGTGACGCCGGGGAGCTCACCACGGTGGGCCATCTCCCGCAGGCAGATCCGGCACAGGCCGAACTTGCGGTAGACCGAGTGCGGACGACCGCACCGCTGGCACCGGGTGTAGGCGCGCACGGCGAACTTCGGCTTGGCGTTCGCCTTGTTGATCAGGGCCTTCTTCGCCATGTCAGTTCTCCTTGAAGGGGAAACCGAGACGGCGCAGCAGGGAGCGGCCCTCGTCGTCGGTCGTCGCCGTGGTCACGACCGTGATGTCCATGCCGCGGACCCGGTCGATCTTGTCCTGGTCGATCTCGTGGAACATCGACTGCTCCGTGAGACCGAACGTGTAGTTGCCGTGCCCGTCGAACTGCTTCGGGCTCAGACCACGGAAGTCGCGGATACGCGGCAGCGCGATCGACAGCAGACGGTCGAGGAACTCCCACATGCGGTCGCCGCGCAACGTGACGTGCGCACCGATCGGCATGCCCTCGCGCAGCTTGAACTGCGCGATGGACTTCTTCGCACGGTTGATCTGCGGCTTCTGGCCCGTGATCGCCGTGAGGTCGCGGATCGCGCCCTCGATCAGCTTCGAGTCCTTCGCCGCGTCACCGACACCCATGTTGACGACGATCTTCGTCAGGCCGGCGACCTGGTGGAGGTTCGAGTGACCGAACTCCTCCTGGAGCGCGGCAAGGATCTCCTCGCGGTACTTCTGCTTGAGGCGCGGCTGGACCTTGGCCTCGAGAGTCGTCTCGGTCATCAGATGTCCTTCCCGGAGCGCTTGGCGTAGCGGACGCGCACCGTACGGGTGCGACCGTCCTGCTCGACCTCCTCGAGGCGGAACCCGACGCGGGTCGGCTTCTTGCTCTCGGGGTCGACCAGCATCACGTTGGAGACGTGGATCGGCGCCTCGACGGTCTCGATGCCACCCGTGCGGGTGCCACGCGACGTCTGGCCGGCCTTCACGTGCTTGGTCACGCGCTGGACGCCCTCGACGACGATGCGGTCGCTGTCGGTGAGCACCTCGAGCACGCGGCCCGTCAGGCCCTTGTCGCGACCAGAGATCACCTGGACCTGGTCGCCCTTCTTGATCTTCGCCATGGTCAGAGCACCTCCGGGGCCAACGAGATGATCTTCATGAACCGCTTGTCGCGCAGCTCGCGACCGACCGGGCCGAAGATGCGCGTACCGCGCGGCTCGCCGTCGGTCTTGAGGATGACGGCGGCGTTCTCGTCGAACTTGATGTAGGAACCGTCGGGACGACGGCGCTCCTTGACGGTCCGGACGATGACGGCCTTGACCACATCGCCCTTCTTCACGTTGCCGCCCGGGATCGCGTCCTTGACGGTGGCGACGATGGTGTCGCCGATACCGGCGTAGCGACGGCCGGATCCACCGAGAACACGGATGCAGAGAATCTCCTTGGCACCCGTGTTGTCGGCGACCCGCAGTCGCGACTCCTGCTGGATCATTGATTGATCTCCTGTCGTCGAGCCGGTTCTCTGCCCAGGATCTCCCGGGCGAGCCTTGCCGAACGGATAGTTGCTGTGGTGGGGACCCGACGCATACGTGTGTCACACCGCGTCCCCACCGGGAAGGACTGTCTTACTTGGCCTTCTCGAGGAGCTCCACCAGACGCCACCGCTTGGTCGCGGACAGCGGGCGGGTCTCCATGATGACGACCAGGTCGCCGATACCGGCGGTGTTCTGCTCGTCGTGCACCTTGACCTTGTTGGTACGGCGCATGACCTTGCCGTAGAGCGGGTGCTTCACACGGTCCTCGACCTCGACGACGATGGTCTTGTCCATCTTGTCGCTGACGACGTAGCCGCGGCGCACCTTGCGGCTCGCCCGCTCCTCGGTGGTCACCGTCTCGGTGTTCTCGCTCATCAAAGCCTCACTCACTCACGCTCGGGGCCGTACGGATGCCGAGCTCGCGCTCACGCAGGACCGTGTAGATCCGCGCGATGTCACGCTTGACCGCCTTGAGGCGGCCGTGCGACTCGAGCTGGCCGGTGGCGGCCTGGAAGCGCAGGTTGAAGAGCTCCTGCTTCTGCTCCTTGACCTTGGCGACGAGAGTCTCGTCGTCGAAGCCGTCGAGGTCGGCCAGGGCAAGACCCTGGGTACCGATAGCCATCAGTTCGCACCACCTTCGCGCACCACGAAACGGCACTTCATCGGGAGCTTGTGCATCGCGCGGCGAAGCGCCTCGCGAGCAAGCTCCTCAGGGACACCGGCCAGCTCGAAGACGATGCGGCCGGGCTTGACGTTGGCGACCCACCACTCGGGCGAACCCTTACCGGAACCCATGCGGGTCTCGGCAGGCTTCTTGGTGAGCGGACGGTCCGGGTAGATGTTGATCCAGACCTTGCCGCCACGCTTGATGTGGCGGGTCATCGCGATACGAGCAGCCTCGATCTGACGGTTGGTGACGTAGGCGGGCTCGAGAGCCTGGATGCCGTAGTCGCCGAACGAGATCGTGGTGCCACCCTTGGCCATGCCGGAGCGCTTCGGGTGGTGCTGCTTGCGGTGCTTGAGTCTGCGCGGGATCAGCATGACTCAGGCCTCCGTTCCGGACTCGGGGGCCGCGGCCTGGTCGGCCGGGGCCGGCGCGTCGGACGCGGCGGGTGCCTCGGCAGCGGACTGCTGCTTCGGCTGCGACGGACGCTCGTTGCGGTCGTTGCGGCGAGGACCGCCACGGCGCTCGCCACCGCGGGCTCCGCCGCGGCCCTGGCGCGGACCGGCGGCGGCCTGCTGCGCGGCGAACTCCTTCTCGGTCATGTCGCCCTTGTAGATCCAGACCTTCACACCGATGCGGCCGAAGGTCGTGCGGGCCTCGAAGAAGCCGTAGTCGATGTTCGCGCGCAGGGTGTGCAGCGGCACACGGCCTTCGCGGTAGAACTCCGACCGGCTCATCTCGGCGCCGCCGAGACGACCGGCGACCTGCACACGGATCCCCTTGGCACCGGCACGCTGCGCGGACTGGATGCCCTTGCGCATGGCGCGACGGAAGGAGACGCGGCTCGCCAGCTGCTCGGCGATGCCCTGCGCGACGAGCTGCGCGTCGATCTCGGCGTTCTTGACCTCGAGGATGTTGAGCTGGACCTGCTTGCCCGTGAGCTTCTCGAGCTCACCACGGATGCGGTCCGCCTCAGCGCCACGGCGGCCGATGACGATGCCCGGACGCGCCGTGTGGATGTCCACGCGGACACGGTCGCGGGTGCGCTCGATCTCGACCTTGGCGATGCCGGCACGCTCGAGACCCGTGCTCATGAGCTTGCGGATCTCGACGTCCTCGCGGACGTAGTCGCGGTACCGCTGACCGGGCTTGGTGCTGTCGGCGAACCAGCGCGACCGGTGGTCGGTGGTGATGCCGAGGCGGTACCCGTGCGGGTGAATCTTCTGCCCCACTATCGGGCCCCTTCCTTCTGCTCACGCGGTGCGACGACCACGGTGATGTGGCTGGTGCGCTTGAGGATCTGGCTCGCACGCCCCTGCGCCCGCGGACGGAACCGCTTGAGCGTCGGCCCCTCGTCCACGTACACCTCGGAGACCACGTACTCGGTCTCGTCGAAGCGCTCGCTCGCGCGGTCGGCCTTGACCCGGGCATTCGCCACAGCGGACTCGACGACCTTGCGGACCGGCTCGCTCGCGGCCTGCGGCGCGAACTTCAGCACCGCGACGGCCTCGACGGCCTGCTTGCCACGGATGAGGTCCACGACGCGCCGGGCCTTCTGGGGCGTGACACGGACGAACCGCGCCTGCGCCTTGGCTTCCATTGCTGTCCTGCTTCCTTTTCTCAGACCGACAGGGGCGCGCCGCTCAGCGGCGGCGGCCCTTCCGGTCGTCCTTCACGTGGCCGCGGAAGGTCCGCGTGGGAGCGAACTCGCCGAGCTTGTGGCCCACCATGGCCTCGGTCACGAAGACCGGGGTGTGCTTCCGCCCGTCGTGCACGGCGAAGGTGTGACCGAGGAAGTCGGGCGTGATGACCGACCGGCGGGACCAGGTCTTGATGACGTTCTTGGTCCCCTTCTCGTTCTGCGCGTCCACCTTCTTCTGAAGGTGGTCGTCGACGAAGGGGCCCTTCTTCAGGCTACGAGGCATCTGTCAGGCTCCTATCAGCGCTTCTTGCCGGTACGGCGACGGCGGACGATCATCCGGTCGCTCGACTTGTTCGGGCGGCGGGTCCGGCCCTCGGGCTGGCCCCACGGGCTGACCGGGTGACGGCCACCGGAGGTCTTGCCCTCACCACCACCGTGCGGGTGGTCGACCGGGTTCATGACGACACCACGCACGGTCGGGCGGATGCCCTTCCAGCGGTTGCGGCCGGCCTTGCCCCAGTTGATGTTCGACTGCTCGGCGTTCCCGACCTCGCCGACGGTCCCGCGGCAGCGGAGGTCGACGTTCCGGATCTCGCCGGACGGCATACGCAGCTGGGCGTAGGGACCGTCCTTCGCGACGAGCTGCACGGATGCCCCCGCTGAACGGGCGATCTTCGCGCCGCCGCCGGGCCGGAGCTCGACAGCGTGGATGACCGTACCCGTGGGGATGTTGCGCAGCGGAAGGTTGTTGCCGGGCTTGATGTCGGCACCGGGACCGGCCTCGACCGTGTCGCCCTGCTTCAGCTTGTTCGGCGCCACAATGTAACGCTTCGTGCCGTCGGCGTAGTGCAGCAGCGCGATGCGCGCCGTGCGGTTCGGGTCGTACTCGATGTGCGCGACCTTGGCCGGCACGCCGTCCTTGTCGTGACGACGGAAGTCGATCACTCGGTAGGCGCGCTTGTGGCCACCACCCTTGTGGCGGGTGGTGATCCGACCGGAGTTGTTGCGGCCGCCAGTCTTCGACAGCGGACGAACCAGCGACTTCTCCGGCGCGGAGCGCGTGATCTCGACGAAGTCGGCAACGCTCGAGCCTCGGCGGCCGGGCGTCGTCGGCTTGTGCTTACGGATTCCCATGGAAGTTGTCCTCGATCTGCTCTCGTCCGGCTCAGCCGACCGGACCGCCGAAGATGTCGATCGAACCCTCGCGGAGGGTGACGATCGCACGCTTCGTGTCCTTGCGCTTGCCCAGGCCGTAACGCGTGCGACGCGTCTTGCCCTTGCGGTTGATCGTGTTCACCGAGGCGACCTTCACACCGAAGACCTGCTCGACCGCGATCTTGATCTCGGTCTTGTTGGCGTCCGGGTCCACGACGAAGGTGTACTTGCCCTCGTCGAGGAGGTTGTAGGACTTCTCGGAGACGACCGGCGCGATCAGGATGTCGCGCGGGTCCTTCGTCACGGCGGTCACTTGGTGGCCTCCTCGGTGGTCGTCGCGGCCTCGGCCTCGACGTCGCTCTCCGTGGCGACGGCCTTCACCGGCTTGCCCGTGGCCGGGCCCGCCAGGAACGCGTCGAGCGCGCCCTGCGTGAAGACGATGTCGTCGGAGACGAGCACGTCGTAGGTGTTGAGCTGGTCCGCGGTGAGCAGGTGGACCTGCTCGACGTTGCGGAGCGACTTGATGGTCAGCTCGTCGGTGCGCTCCGTGACGACCAGCACGTGCCGGCGGTCGCTGAGCGTGGCGAGCGTGCTGAGCGCGGTCTTGGTCGACGGCACGCCGTCGACGCCGAAGCCCGACACCACGTGCACGCGGCCCGCACGAGCCCGGTCCGAGAGCGCACCGCGCAGGGCGGCCGCCTTCATCTTCTTCGGGGTGCGCTGGTCGTACTTGCGCGGCTGCGGGCCGTGGACGGTGCCACCGCCGGCGAACTGCGGGGCGCGGGTCGAACCCTGACGGGCGCGGCCGGTGCCCTTCTGCTTGTACGGCTTGCGACCGCCGCCGCGAACCTCGCCGCGCGTCTTGGTGGACGCGGTGCCCTGGCGCGCCGCAGCGCGCTGGGCGACGACCACCTGGTGGATCAGCGGGACGTTCGTGACGACGTCGAAGACCTCGGCAGGAAGCTCGGCGGTGCCGGCCTTCTTACCGGTGGCGTCGAGCACGTCGACGTTCAGGTTGGCCATCTGTCTCAGGCTCCCTTCGCGGCGGTACGGACGAGGACGATGCCGCCCTTGGGACCCGGGACCGCGCCCTTGACGAGCAGCAGGCCCTTCTCCGCGTCGACCGCGTGGACGGTCAGGTTCTGGACGGTCTTGCGGGCGTGGCCCATGCGACCGGCCATCCGCATGCCCTTGAACACGCGCGAGGGCGTGGAGGCGCCGCCGATCGAACCCGGCTTGCGGTGGTTGCGGTGCGCACCGTGCGAGGCGCCGACGCCGGAGAAGCCGTGACGCTTCATCACACCGGCGGTGCCCTTGCCCTTGGTGGTGCCGACGACGTCGACCACGGCCCCGGCCTCGAAGGCCTCGGCGGTGATCTCCTGGCCGGTCGAGTACTCGCCGGCGTCGTCGGTACGGACCTCGACGACGTGACGACGCGGCGTGACGCCGGCCTTCTCGAAGTGGCCCTTGAGCGGCTTCGTGACCTTGCGCGGGTCGATCTGGCCGGCGGCGAGCTGGACGGCCGCGTAGCCGTCCGAGTCCGCGGCACGGACCTGCGTCACCACGTTGGTGGGAACGGCGACGACGGTGACGGGAACGAGCTTGCCCGCGTCGTCCCAGGTCTGCGTCATGCCGAGCTTGGTGCCGAGCACCGCGGTCATGTTCTTCTGCTGGTTGGTCATGATCTCCAGCCTCAGAGCTTGATCTCGATGTTCACGTCAGCCGGCAGGTCGATGCGCATGAGCGAGTCGACCGCCTTCGGCGTGGGATCGATGATGTCGATCAGGCGCTTGTGCGTGCGCATCTCGAAGTGCTCACGGCTGTCCTTGTACTTGTGAGGCGACCGGATGACGGTGAAGACGTTCTTCTCCGTCGGCAGCGGCACCGGACCCACGACCGTCGCACCAGCGCGCGTCACCGTGTCGACGATCTTGCGCGCCGAGCTGTCGATGACCTCGTGGTCGTAGGACTTGAGCCGGATGCGGATCTTCTGTCCCGCCATGGCGTCGTCTGACTCTCTCTCTCGAACCGCTACTGTCCGACCCCCGCGCTCGGGCGTGTCGCATAGTGCGACATGTTCGAGCGCACGCCTGTTCGGCGTCGGGGCCGTTGATTGTGGACCGCTGCGCGGACCACGACGTATGTCCAGCCTGTCGAGACATGTGTCTCGTGGGGCGTTCCGCGTATCGACAGCAGGCATCCCCACGAGCCCCTCGAAGGAGGGGTCCGCTCCAGGCGCCGTCCCAGCCAGAGGCCGTGACGTGCACCGCGGTGCTACACACTGTTCGACACGAGAAAGAACGCGCCCGTGACAGGCAACTTGACCATCTTGCCACACGAGGGTGCAAGAGGCCAAGTCGTCCGGGTGTGACCCCGGACGCACCCGAGGCCCGGTCCCACCAAGGGGTCCGGGCCTCGGGCAGAGAACCGGTGGAGCTCAGCTCCCCAGGATCATCGAGCGATCAGCAGATCACTTGAGGATCTTGGTGACACGGCCGGAACCGACCGTGCGGCCACCCTCGCGGATGGCGAAGCCGAGGCCCTCCTCCATGGCGATCGGCTGGATCAGCTCGACCGACATGTCGGTGTTGTCGCCGGGCATGACCATCTCGGTGCCCTCGGGCAGCGTGATGACGCCGGTGACGTCCGTGGTCCGGAAGTAGAACTGCGGACGGTAGTTCGAGTAGAACGGGTTGTGACGGCCGCCCTCGTCCTTGCCCAGGATGTAGACCTGCGCCTCGAAGTTCGTGTGCGGGGTGATCGAACCCGGCTTCACGACGACCTGGCCGCGCTCGACGTCCTCGCGCTTGAGGCCACGCAGCAGGAGACCGGTGTTGTCGCCGGCCTGCGCCTGGTCCATCTGCTTGTGGAACGTCTCGATACCGGTGACCGTGGTCTTCTGCGGCTGACGGATACCGACGATCTCGACCTCGGAGTTGATGTCGAGCGTGCCACGCGCCACCTTGCCGGTGACGACCGTGCCACGGCCGGTGATCGTGAAGACGTCCTCGATCGGCATGAGGAACGGCTTGTCGAGCTCGCGGACGGGCTCGGGGACGTTCTCGTCCACAGCCTCCATGAGCTCCAGGACCTTCTTGGTCCACTCGGGGTCGCCCTCGAGAGCCTTCAGGCCGGAGACGCGCACGACCGGAGCGTTGTCGCCGTCGAACTCCTGCGACGACAGCAGCTCGCGGACCTCCATCTCGACGAGCTCGAGGAGCTCCTCGTCCTCGACCATGTCCGACTTGTTCAGAGCCACGAGCAGGTAGGGGACGCCCACCTGGCGGGCCAGGAGGACGTGCTCGCGCGTCTGGGCCATCGGGCCGTCGGTCGCGGCGACCACGAGGATGGCGCCGTCCATCTGCGCCGCACCCGTGATCATGTTCTTGATGTAGTCGGCGTGACCCGGCGCGTCCACGTGAGCGTAGTGACGGTTCGGCGTCTCGTACTCGATGTGGGCGATGTTGATCGTGATACCGCGCTGCTTCTCCTCCGGCGCGGCATCGATCTCGTCGAAGTTGCGCTGCGTGTTGGCAGGCAGGTCGGGGTACGCGTCGGCGAGCGTCTTCGAGATCGCGGCCGTCAGCGTCGTCTTACCGTGGTCGACGTGACCGATGGTGCCGACGTTGACGTGCGGCTTGGTCCGCTCGAACTTGGCCTTAGCCACTGGGGTCCTCCTGGGACTTGGGTAGATGTTCCGAACGTTGCGAGTGTCGGCCGATCAAGCCTAACCCTCGGGGCGTTGCGGTTTCCTACAGGTTGATGGTTGTGCAGGTGTTCGACCTGTGGGGACTCACTCGCCCCGGGTCTTCTTGATGATCTCGTCAGCCACGGCCTTGGGAACTTCGCCATAGCTGTCGAACTGCATCGAGTACACGGCGCGGCCCTGCGTCTTGGAACGCAGGTCCCCGATGTACCCGAACATCTCGCTCAACGGTACCTGGGCGCGCACGACCTTGACGCCCGTCGCGTCCTCCATGGACTGGATCAGTCCACGCCGCGAGTTGATGTCGCCGATGACGTCGCCCATGTACTCCTCGGGCGTGCGCACCTCGACGGCCATGAGGGGCTCCAGCAGCACCGGGTCGGCACGGCGGACACCCTCCTTGAACACCATGGAGCCGGCGATCTTGAACGCCATCTCCGAGGAGTCGACGTCGTGGTACGCCCCGTCGATGAGCGTGGCCTTGACGCCGACCACCGGGAAGCCGGCCAGCACACCCTGCTGCATGGCCGCCTGGATACCGGCGTCCACCGACGGGATGTACTCACGCGGGATCCGGCCACCGGTGACCGCGTTGGCGAACTCGTAGAGCTCGCCCTCCGTGGTCTCCAGCGGCTCGAAGGTCACCTGGACCTTCGCGAACTGACCCGAGCCACCGGTCTGCTTCTTGTGCGTGTAGTCGATCTTCTCCGCCTTGCGACGGATCGTCTCGCGGTACGCGACCTGCGGCTTGCCGACGTTGGCCTCGACCTTGAACTCCCGCTTCATGCGGTCGACGAGGATGTCGAGGTGGAGCTCGCCCATACCGCCGATGACGGTCTGGCCGGTCTCCTCGTCGAGCTTGACCCGGAACGTCGGGTCCTCCTCGGCGAGCTTCTGGATCGCCGTGGAGAGCTTCTCCTGGTCCGCCTTGGTCTTCGGCTCGATGGCCACGTCGATCACGGGCTCCGGGAAGGTCATCGACTCGAGGATGACCTGGGAGTCCGGGGCGCTCAGGGTGTCACCGGTGGTGGTGTCCTTGAGCCCGATGAACGCGTAGATGTGGCCGGCCTGCGCCTCGGGGACCGGGTTCTCCTTGTTGGAGTGCATCTGGAAGAGCTTCCCGATGCGCTCCTTCTTGCCCTTGGTCGTGTTGTAGACCTGGGCGCCCTGCTCCACCTTGCCCGAGTAGACGCGGACGTAGGTGAGCTTGCCGAAGAACGGGTGCGAGGCGACCTTGAACGCCAGCGCGGAGAAGGGCTCCGAGGCGTCCGAGTGACGCTCGATGATCTTCTCCTCGTCCTTGGCGTCGTGGCCCTGGACCGCGGGCACGTCGAGCGGGGAGGGCAGGTAGTCGATCACGGCGTCGAGCATGGGCTGCACGCCCTTGTTCTTGAACGCCGAGCCGCACAGCACCGGGAAGGCCTCGGAGTTGACGACGAGCTGGCGGATGCCGCCCTTGATCTCGTCGATCGTCAGCTCCTCGCCGCCGAGGTACTTCTCGAGCAGCTCCTCGTCCGTCTCGGCGACGGCCTCGATGAGCTCGCTGCGGTACTGCTCCGCCTTCTCCTGAAGGTCCGCGGGGATGTCCTCGATCTCGTACTTCTCGCCGAGGGCGGTCTCGCCGTGCCAGACCAGAGCCTTCATCTGCAGCAGGTCGACGACACCGGTGAAGTCGTTCTCGGCGCCGATCGGCAGCTGGATGACCAGGGGCTTGGCCTTGAGGCGCTCGACGATCGTCTTGACCGTGAAGTAGAAGTCCGCACCGAGCTTGTCCATCTTGTTGACGAAGCAGATGCGCGGGACGTCGTACTTGTCGGCCTGACGCCACACGGTCTCCGACTGGGGCTCGACACCCTCCTTGCCGTCGAAGACGGCGACGGCACCGTCGAGGACACGCAGGGAGCGCTCCACCTCGACGGTGAAGTCGACGTGACCCGGGGTGTCGATGATGTTGATCTGGTTGTTGTCCCAGTAGCAGGTCGTCGCGGCGGACGTGATCGTGATGCCGCGCTCCTGCTCCTGCTCCATCCAGTCCATCGTCGACGCACCGTCGTGCGTCTCGCCGATCTTGTAGTTCACACCCGTGTAGTACAGGATGCGCTCGGTGGTGGTGGTCTTGCCGGCATCGATGTGCGCCATGATGCCGATGTTGCGGACCTTCTTCAGGTCGGTCAGCACGTCAAGTGCCACGGTGTCTTACCCCTCGGGTAGTGGGACGTCGGGAACCGGTGCCGGAGACCCGGCCTCCGGCCGGCTCCGGATCCGCGGACGACCCCGGGATGCTCCCGAGGTCGTCCGTGCGCATCACCAGCGGTAGTGCGCGAAGGCCTTGTTGGACTCGGCCATCTTGTGCATGTCCTCGCGACGCTTGACCGCGGCACCGAGGCCGTTCGAGGCGTCGAGGATCTCGTTCATCAGACGCTCGGTCATCGTCTTCTCGCGGCGAGCGCGCGAGAAGTCGGTGAGCCAGCGCAGCGCGAGCGTCGTCGAGCGCGACGGACGGACCTCGACCGGCACCTGGTAGGTCGCTCCACCGACACGGCGGGAGCGGACCTCGAGCGCCGGGCGGATGTTCTCCAGCGCGCGCTTGAGCACGACGACCGGGTCCTGGTCCGTCTTGTCGCGGACACCCTCGAGGGCGCCGTAGACGATGGACTCCGCGGTGGACTTCTTGCCGTCGAGCAGGACCTTGTTGATCAGCTGCGTCACGACGGGCGACCCGTAGACGGGGTCGACGATGAGCGGCCGCTTGGGGGCCGGACCCTTACGAGGCATCAGGCCTTCTCCTTCTTCGCGCCGTACCGGGAACGCGCCTGCTGACGGCCCTTGACACCCTGGGTGTCGAGCGCGCCGCGCACGATCTTGTAGCGGACGCCGGGAAGGTCCTTCACACGGCCTCCGCGCACGAGCACGATCGAGTGCTCCTGGAGGTTGTGGCCGACACCGGGGATGTAGGCCGTGACCTCGATGCCGGAGGAGAGCTTCACACGCGCGACCTTACGGAGCGCCGAGTTCGGCTTCTTGGGGGTGGTGGTGTACACACGGGTGCACACGCCGCGCCGCTGGGGGGAACCCTTGAGGGCCGGGGTCTTCGACTTCCCGGCCTTGGAGGTCCGGCCCTTGCGGACGAGCTGCTGGATCGTAGGCACTACGTCTCCGTCGTCTCTCGAGCTCACGAGGGCCTCGTGGCCCTCGACGGTGGTCTGTCTGGCTTGTGCGTGCCGATCGCAGGCAGCACCCGCGATCCTCACGGACCGCAACGCCACTTACCACCGGCTCGATGGCCCGGGTCCGCTCCCCGTCCTGACGGAACGGGTCGAGCGGTCACCCCGGGATGCTCGTGCACGCATCAACGGCGCCTCCGCACAGTTCCCGGACACAGGTCCCGGAGTACTGACGGATGCACGGCGCGACGGCACGGGCACGGCTTCCTAGGCTACCTGCGGAAGCAAGCGTGGTCAAAGGACGAGACGACGGCCGCCCTGTGACGTCCGTCGCCCCCGCCCTGACGAAACCGCACCGAGGCACCGCCGGCACCGCCGTCGTCGTCCCTGCGACCCTTCCGCGAGGACACGACAAAGGGGTAGGGGAAGACCCCCGTCGATCCGGTCGTCCGCGTTCCCGAAGTGGAGGGCGCGCAGCGCCCGTGAACGCGACCGGATCGGCGGGGGTCTTCCCCTACCCCGTGCCGAACGAGATCAGCGGAAGTCGCCGAAGTCCAGGTCCTCCAGCGGGATCGCCTCGCCCGAGCCCATGCCGAGCGTCGGGAAGTCGATCTCGTCGTAGCCGAAGCTCGGGTAGAGCTCGGCCTTCGCCTGCTCGGTCGGCTCGACCTCGATGTTCCGGTAGCGGGGCAGGCCCGTACCGGCGGGGATGAGCTTACCGATGATGACGTTCTCCTTGAGGCCCAGCAGCGGGTCCCGACGACCGCTCATCGCCGCCTCGGTGAGCACCCGGGTCGTCTCCTGGAAGGAGGCGGCCGAGAGCCACGAGTCGGTGGCGAGCGAGGCCTTCGTGATACCCATCAGCTCGGGACGGCCGGCAGCCGGCTGGCCACCCTCCGCCACGGCCTTGCGGTTCGCGTCCTCGAAGCGGGTGCGCTCGGCGAGCTCACCCGGCAGCAGGGCGGCGTCTCCGGCGTCGAGCACGGTCACGCGACGCAGCATCTGCCGCACGATGACCTCGATGTGCTTGTCGTGGATGTCCACGCCCTGCGAGCGGTACGTCTCCTGCACCGCGTCCACGAGCTGCTTCTGCGTGGCACGCGGGCCGAGGATGCGCAGCACCTTCTTCGGGTCGACCGCACCCTGCACCATCTGGGTCCCGACCGTGACGTGGTCGCCGTCCGCGATCAGCAGACGGGCACGCTTGGTCACGGGGTAGCGGATCTCCTCGCCCCCGTCGTCCGGCGTGAGCACCAGGTGACGGGTGCGCTCGGTGTCCTCGATGGTGACCCGTCCCGTGTACTCCGCGATCGGGGCCTCACCCTTGGGGGTGCGGGCCTCGAAGAGCTCGGTGACACGGGGCAGACCCTGCGTGATGTCCTCCGCGGAGGCCACACCACCGGTGTGGAAGGTACGCATCGTGAGCTGGGTTCCCGGCTCACCGATCGACTGCGCCGCGATGATGCCCACGGCCTCGCCGATGTCCACGAGCTTGCCCGTCGCCAGGGATCGGCCGTAGCACTTCGCGCACGTACCGACCCGAGACTCGCAGGTCAGGACCGAACGGACCTTGACCTCCTCGATCCCGGCCTCGAGCACCTTGCCGATGATGATGTCGCCCGCGTCGGAGCCGGCCTCGGCGATGACCGTGCCGTCCTTCGCCACGACGTCCGTGGCGAAGGTCCGCGAGTAGATCGACGTCTCCACCCGGGGGTGCGGCACCAACTGGTCACCGATGCGCTCACCCACGGGCAGCGGGAGGCCGCGTTCGGTGCCGCAGTCCTCCTCGCGGATGATGACGTCCTGCGAGACGTCGACCAGACGACGCGTCAGGTAGCCGGAGTCCGCCGTCCGCAGCGCCGTGTCCGCGAGGCCCTTACGAGCACCGTGGGAGGCGATGAAGTACTCGAGGACGGACAGACCCTCACGGTAGTTCGACTTGATCGGGCGCGGGATGATCTCGCCCTTCGGGTTCGCCACGAGGCCACGCATACCGGCGATCTGACGGACCTGCATCCAGTTACCACGGGCCCCCGAGGAGACCATGCGGTACAGGGTGTTGCGCTCGTCGTTCTCGAGGTGCTCGCGCATGACGCCGGCGATCTTGTCGGTCGCCTGCGTCCAGATCTCGATGAGCTCCTGACGGCGCTCGTCGTCGGTGATCAGACCCTTCTCGTACTGGCCCTGCACCTTGAGCGCCCGCGCCTCGTGCTCGTCGAGGATCTCGTTCTTCTCGACCGGCATCGCGACGTCGGTGATCGAGATCGTCACGCCCGAGCGGGTGGCCCACTTGTAGCCGGCGTCCTTCAGCGCGTCGAGCGACGTCGCCACGTCGACCTTCGGGTAGCGCTCCGCCAGGTCGTTGACGATCGTCGAGAGCTCCTTCTTGCCGACGATCTCGTTCTGGAACGGGTAGTCGACGGGCAGCGCCTCGTTGAAGAGGGTCCGGCCGAGCGTCGTGGAGAACAGCAGCGGCTGCCCCTGCTCCCAGCCCTCGGGGGCCTCGAAGCCGCGCAGCGGCGGTACGAGGTCCGACATCCGCACCGTGATCTCGGCGTTGATGTCGAGCTCGCCACGGTCGAAGGCCATGATCGCCTCGGCCTGGGACGAGAACACGCGGCCCTCGCCCTTGGCACCCGGGCGGTCCGCCGTCAGGTGGTGCAGACCGATGATCATGTCCTGCGAGGGCATGGTCACCGGACGGCCGTCCGACGGCTTGAGGATGTTGTTGCTCGAGAGCATGAGGATGCGGGCCTCGGCCTGCGCCTCCGCGCTCAGGGGCAGGTGGACCGCCATCTGGTCACCGTCGAAGTCGGCGTTGAACGCGCCGCAGACGAGCGGGTGCAGGTGGATGGCCTTGCCCTCGACGAGCTGCGGCTCGAAGGCCTGGATGCCCAGGCGGTGCAGCGTCGGTGCACGGTTGAGCAGCACCGGGTGCTCGGTGATGACCTCTTCGAGGACGTCCCACACCACGGCGCGCGTGCGCTCGACCATGCGCTTGGCCGACTTGATGTTCTGCGCGTGGTTGAGCTCCACGAGCCGCTTCATGACGAACGGCTTGAACAGCTCCAGCGCCATCTGCTTCGGCAGGCCGCACTGGTGCAGCTTGAGCTGCGGGCCGACCACGATGACCGAACGGCCGGAGTAGTCGACACGCTTGCCGAGCAGGTTCTGGCGGAACCGCCCCTGCTTGCCCTTGAGCATGTCGGAGATCGACTTCAGCGGGCGGTTGCCCGGCCCGGTGACCGGGCGACCACGGCGACCGTTGTCGAACAGCGAGTCGACGGCCTCCTGCAGCATCCGCTTCTCGTTGTTGACGATGATCTCCGGCGCGCCCAGGTCGAGCAGCCGCTTGAGGCGGTTGTTGCGGTTGATGACGCGGCGGTACAGGTCGTTGAGGTCCGACGTCGCGAAGCGGCCACCGTCCAGCTGCACCATCGGGCGCAGGTCCGGCGGGATGACCGGCACGGCGTCGAGCACCATGGCGGACGGCGAGTTCGTCGTCGTCAGGAACGCGTTGACGACCTTGAGGCGCTTGAGCGCGCGGGTCTTGCGCTGCCCCTTGCCGCTGCGGATCAGCTCACGGAGCGTCTCCGCCTCGGCCTCCAGGTCGAAGCTCTCCAGACGCTTCTGGATCGCCGCGGCGCCCATCGAGCCCTCGAAGTAGGTGCCGTAGCGGTCGACGAGCTGGCGGTACAGCATCTCGTCGCCCTCGAGGTCGGCGACCTTGAGGTTCTTGAAGCGGTCCCAGACCTGCTCCAGGCGGTCGAGCTCCGCGTCGGCACGCTTGCGCAGCTGAGCCATCTCGCGCTCGGCCGAGTCACGGACCTTGCGACGCGCGTCGGCCTTGGCACCCTCGGCCTCGAGCTCGGCCAGGTCGGCCTCGAGCTTCTGGGCGCGGACGTTGATGTCGTTGTCGCGCCGGTCGCTGATCTCCTTCTTCTCCAGGTCGATCTCGTTCTGGAGGTTCGGGAGGTCTTCCTGGCGGGCCTCGTCGTCGACCCACGTGATCATGTAGGCCGCGAAGTAGATGACCTTCTCCAGGTCCTTCGGTGCCAGGTCGAGCAGGTAGCCGAGTCGCGAGGGCACACCCTTGAAGAACCAGATGTGCGTCACCGGGGCGGCGAGCTCGATGTGGCCCATGCGCTCACGGCGCACCTTGGACCGCGTGACCTCGACACCGCAGCGCTCGCAGATGATGCCCTTGAAGCGCACCCGCTTGTACTTGCCGCAGTAGCACTCCCAGTCCCGGGTGGGGCCGAAGATCTTCTCGCAGAAGAGCCCGTCCTTCTCCGGCTTCAGGGTGCGGTAGTTGATGGTCTCGGGCTTCTTCACCTCGCCGTGCGACCAGGCACGGATGTCATCGGCCCTGGCCAGGCCGATACGCAGCTCGTCGAAGACATTGACGTCGAGCAAGATGTCCTACTTCCTCAAAACTTTTCGGATGTTCCGTCGTTCAGCCGGTCGCTGGATCAGATCTCGTCGACCGTGGTCGCCGAGTTCGGACGGCGGGACAGGTCGATGCCGAGCTCCTCCGCTGCGCGGTAGACCTCGTCGTCCGACTCCTTCATCTCGATCTGGACGCCGTCGCTCGAGAGCACCTCGACGTTCAGGCAGAGCGACTGCATCTCCTTGAGGAGGACCTTGAAGGACTCCGGGATGCCCGAGTCGGGGATGTTCTCGCCCTTGACGATCGCCTCGTAGACCTTGACACGGCCGGGGATGTCGTCGGACTTGATGGTGAGGAGCTCCTGGAGCGTGTACGCGGCCCCGTAGGCCTCGAGCGCCCAGACCTCCATCTCGCCGAACCGCTGACCACCGAACTGCGCCTTACCACCGAGCGGCTGCTGGGTGATCATCGAGTACGGGCCGGTCGACCGTGCGTGGATCTTGTCGTCCACCAGGTGGTGCAGCTTGAGGATGTACATGTAGCCGACCGCCACCGGGTCCGGGAACGGCTCGCCGGACCGACCGTCGAACAACGGCGCCTTGCCGTCGAGGCCGACCATGCGGTCCCCGTCGCGGTTCGGCAACGTCGTGGAGATCAGACCGCGCAGTGCGTCCTCCTCCAGGCCGTCGAACACCGGTGTCGCCACCGGCACGCCCGGCTCGGAGCGCTTGGCGTGCTCGGGGAGCTTCTCGCGCCACTGCAGGTCGTCGCCCTCGGCGAGCTCGACGTCCCAGCCTCGGCTGGCGACCCAGCCCAGGTGGGTCTCGAGAACCTGACCGACGTTCATGCGGCCCGGAACACCCAGCGGGTTCAGGACGATGTCGACCGGCGTGCCGTCGGGCAGGAACGGCATGTCCTCCTGCGGGAGGATCTTGGAGATGACGCCCTTGTTGCCGTGGCGGCCGGCGAGCTTGTCACCGACCGTGATCTTGCGGCGGTTGGCGATGTAGACCCGCACGAGCTGGTTCACGCCGGCGGGCAGCTCGTCGCCGTCCTCCCGGTTGAACTCGCGCACGCCGATGACCGTGCCGGACTCGCCGTGGGGCACCTTGAGGGACGTGTCGCGGACCTCGCGGGCCTTCTCGCCGAAGATGGCGCGCAGCAGGCGCTCCTCCGGGGTCAGCTCCGTCTCGCCCTTGGGCGTGACCTTGCCGACCAGCACGTCGCCGGCGCCGACCTCGGCACCGATGCGGATGATCCCGCGCTCGTCGAGGTCCGCCAGCACCTCCTCGGAGACGTTCGGGATGTCCCGGGTGATCTCCTCGGGCCCGAGCTTGGTGTCGCGGGCGTCGACCTCGTGCTCCTCGATGTGGATCGAAGACAGGACGTCGTCCTCCACGAGGCGCTGCGACAGGATGATCGCGTCCTCGTAGTTGTGGCCCTCCCACGACATGAACGCCACGAGCAGGTTGCGGCCGAGCGCGAGGTCGCCCTCGTCGGTCGCCGGACCGTCGGCGAGCACCGAGCCGACCTCGACCCGCTGGCCGTCGTCGACCAGCACGCGCTGGTTGTAGCTCGTGCCCTGGTTCGAGCGGCGGAACTTCGCCACGCGGTACGTCGTGGTCGTCGCGTCGTCGTTGGCGACGGTGATGAGGTCTGCCGAGACCTGCGTGACCACACCGGCCTTGGAGGCGACGATGACGTCACCGGCGTCGACGGCGGCACGACGCTCCATGCCGGTACCGACGAGCGGGGCCTCGGACCGCACCAGCGGCACGGCCTGGCGCTGCATGTTGGCACCCATGAGCGCGCGGTTCGCGTCGTCGTGCTCGAGGAACGGGATGAGCGCGGTCGCCACGGACACCATCTGGCGCGGGGAGACGTCCATGTAGTCGACGTCGGAGGCCAGGATGTCGTCCGTCTCGCCGCCCTTGGTCCGCACCAGGACCCGGTCGAGCGCGAAGGAACCGTCGTCGTTCAGCGCCGTGTTCGCCTGGGCGATGACGTGACGGTCCTCGTCGTCGGCGGTGAGGTACACGACCTCGTCCGTGACGCGGCCGTTGACGACCTTGCGGTACGGGGTCTCGATGAACCCGAACGGGTTGATGCGGCCGAACGAGGCGAGCGAGCCGATCAGACCGATGTTCGGGCCCTCAGGGGTCTCGATCGGGCACATGCGGCCGTAGTGCGACGGGTGGACGTCACGGACCTCCATGCCGGCACGGTCGCGGGACAGACCACCGGGGCCCAGCGCGGACAGACGACGCTTGTGCGTCAGACCCGCCAGGGGGTTGTTCTGGTCCATGAACTGCGACAGCTGCGAGGTGCCGAAGAACTCGCGGATCGATGCCACGACCGGTCGGATGTTGATCAGCGTCTGCGGCGTGATCGCCTCGACGTCCTGCGTGGTCATGCGCTCGCGGACGACGCGCTCCATGCGGGACAGACCGGTGCGGACCTGGTTCTGGATGAGCTCACCGACCGCACGGATGCGACGGTTGCCGAAGTGGTCGATGTCGTCGGTCTCGACGCGGACCTCGTAGGGCTCGCCGTCGCGGGTGCCGTCGATGGTGGTCTTGTCGGCGTGCAGCGCGGCCAGGTACTTGATCGTCGCGACGACGTCGTTGACCGCCAGCGTGCTCTCGCTGAGCTCGGCGGTGACACCGACCTTCTTGTTCAGCTTGTAGCGGCCGACCTTCGCGAGGTCGTAGCGCTTCGGGTTGAAGTAGAAGTTCTCGACGAGGGCGCGGCCGGCCTCGACCGTGGGCGGCTCGCCCGGACGGATCTTGCGGTACAGGTCGACCAGGGCCTCGTCCTGGGTGTGGACGTGGTCCTTCTCGAGCGTGTCCAGGATCGTGGGGAAGTCGGCGAACTCCTCGCGGATCTCCGACTCCGTCAGGCCGAGCGCCTTGAGCAGGACGGTGACCGGCTGCTTGCGCTTGCGGTCGACGCGCACGCCGACGGCGTCGCGCTTGTCGATCTCGAACTCCAGCCAGGCGCCGCGCGAGGGGATGATCTTCGCGGAGTAGACGTCCTTGTCGCTGGTCTTGTCCGGGGTCCGCTCGAAGTAGACGCCCGGGGACCGCACGAGCTGCGAGACGACGACGCGCTCGGTGCCGTTGATGACGAAGGTGCCCCGGTCGGTCATGAGCGGGAAGTCGCCCATGAACACCGTCTGGCTCTTGATCTCACCGGTGGTGTAGTTGACGAACTCGGCCGTGACGAACAGCGGCGCCGCGTAGGTGAAGTCCTTCTCCTTGCACTCGTCCACCGTGTACTTCGGCGGCTCGAAGCGGTGGTTGGAGAAGGAGAGGGACATCGACTGTCCGAAGTCCTCGATCGGGGAGATCTCCTCGAAGATCTCCTCCAGACCGGAGGCGTCCGGGACGTCGTGGCGACCGGACTCGAGCGCGGCCTCGACCCGGGCCTGCCAGGCCTCGTTGCCCAGGAGCCAGTCGAAGCTCTCGACCTGGAGCCCGAGCAGGTCGGGCGCCTGGAGCGGCTCGTGGATCCGGGCGAAGGAGACGCGGCGGGAGGCGGTGCGGTTCGCGATGGCGTCGGCGGACGGAGCAGAAGGGGTGCGCGAGGCAGCCAAGAGGGGTCCTTCCCTGCAGTTCGATGGCACGCTGTACGCTCGTGCTGCGACGGGGCGCCGAGCCGCAGGCGAAGGGCCGCGCCGCGAGGGGACCGAGGGTGACCACGGTGATCTCAGCGGGCGGGACGACGACAGCGGGAAAGGGCGTCAGGGCACAGGCGAGCGCAAAGCGCTAGCGTAGCCGAAGCCGAGTGACGTGTCCACCCGCGAGGGCGCGCGAGCAGACGTCCTCGGCTTCGTCGGTTGTGAGGACGTTGTCTCGGTGGCCGCCATATGCCGCCCAAGAAACGGTACCCACCGACGTTACCGCCCGACAGGCGAGGTTGCCAGGCAGAGAACGGAGCCCTTGCTCACACTCCCCCGCCTCCTCACAGTTTCCCCATGAACGGACCTCGCCACGGACAGGCCCGGACAGCACGAAGGCCCGCCCCCGGAGAGGGGACGGGCCTTCGTGCGGATCAGGCGCCGCGACGCAGGTCGCGGTGCCACCCGTGAGTGCGGCTCAGGCCGCGGTGCTCACTTGAGGGTGACGGTGGCGCCGGCGCCCTCGAGCGCCTCCTTGGCCTTCTCGGCAGCGTCCTTGTCGACGCCCTCGACGACCGGCTTCGGCGCGCCGTCGACCAGGTCCTTGGCCTCCTTGAGACCGAGGGACGTGAGCGCGCGCACCTCCTTGATGACCTGGATCTTCTTGTCGCCGGCCGACTCGAGGATGACGTCGAACTCGGACTGCTCCTCGGCAGCCTCGGCCTCGGCGCCACCAGCGGCGCCGCCCGCGGCAGCAACCGCGACCGGAGCAGCGGCGGTGACGTCGAACTTCTCCTCGAAGGCCTTCACGAACTCGGAGAGCTCGATGAGGGTGAGCTCCTCGAAGGCGGACAGGAGCTCGTCGGTGCTGAGCTTCGCCATGATGTGGCGTTCCTTTCAATCAGCGCTTCGCGGGCCGTCCGGCCCGCCAGAAGCAGGGGGTTGTGTGTCAGGGCGTCCGCCAGGTCAGGCGGCGACGCCCTCCGAGTCCTGCTTCTGACGCAGGGCATCGATGACTCGGGCGACCTGGGCAGGCTTGGCCGAGAAGGCGTAGGCAGCACGCGTCAGCGTGGCCTTCAGCCCACCAGCCACCTTGGCCAGGAGAACCTCGCGGGACTCGAGGTCCGCGAGCTGGGTGATCTCCGCAGCGGTCAGCGGGTTCCCGTCGAGGACACCGCCCTTGATGACCAGTGCAGGGTTCGCCTTGGCGAAGTCACGCAGGCCCTTGGCGGCCTCGACCGGGTCCCCGGTCACGAACGCGATCGCAGAGGGGCCCTTGAGGTCGGCGTCGAGACCCTCGACACCCGCCTCCTTGGCCGCGATCGTCGTCAGCGTGTTCTTCACCACGGCGTAGGTTGCGTTGCCGCGCAGCGACCGTCGCAGCTCCTGGAGCTGCGTGACGGTGAGCCCGCGGTACTCGGTCAGCACGGCCGCGTTGGTCTCACGGAACTTGTCCGCGATCTCCGCGACGGCGGCTGCCTTGTCCGGCCTCGCCATGGCAATCCTTCCGGTGGTGGAGCCACCGGTCACCCCGGGAAAGAGAAAGAGCCCCGGCGCAGGCGCACGGGGCTCGGAGCTCACAGCAGGACTGTGGATCGTCGTCGTGTCACCTGCGCAGGACCCCGCTCTTCGCGGGACTTCGGTCTTCAACCGTTCGGAGCAAGCTCCGGGCAGTATCTGACGACCGGCGGTCTTGGGTTACCCGAGAACCCTACACGACGACGGCGGCGTCACGGCACCCCGGGGAGGGAGGCGCGCGTCACAGCGGACCGAAGCAGACCAGCGGGACCGGTTCGGGCTCGGGCCGGACGGCACGAGCCAGGGCGGTCGCGGCGTCCGCCCCGTCGCGCAGCTCCCGGTGCAGCCGTGGCATCACCCGTGCCGCGACGTCGTCACGCAACGGTGCGACGGCGGCGACGACGGCACGGGCGCCCAGCCGCAGCAGCACGCTCGTCAGGCCGAGCGGCTCGCCACCGATCCGCGACGAGGACCGTCCGACCTCGCACGCCGAGAGGACGACGACGGCCCCTCGCAGGTCCGCACCGTCCAGCTCGTGCGCGTACAGGGCACCGTCCGCGAGGCGGACGGAGGAGAACAACGGGTTGTCCGGCTCGTGCGTCCCGTGAGCGGCGAGATGGACCACCCCCGCGCCGACCCATGCCCTCGTCGTGGCGGCGCAGGTCGCCTCCGGCCCGGTGAGCACCTGGACGTCGTCCCACACCTCCGCCACCAGACGGGCCTCCTCCTCTGCGGCCACGAGTCCCGGACCGGCGACGACGACCGCCCGGTCGACGCCCGCAGGCCGACCGACGGAACCGAGGTCGGCCCACGAGTTGACCCAGGTCCCGTGGCCGGCCCGGGAGGGCATCGCAGCCCAGGGGATCCCCAGCAGCGCACCCCGAGCCGCGACGTGCAGCGTCCCGCCGACGCCGAGCGGCTCCAGCAGCAGCGTGTCGATCCGGGCGAGAGACCGTCGGGCGGACGTCGCCGCGATCTCCCGCAACGGCGCGGGGATGAGCCGGTTCGCGAGGACCTGGAGGTCCTGACCCACGCGGCGGGCCAGCTCCAGCACCTCGGGAGCGGGGCACAGCTCGGACGAGCGGACGCCGTCGGACGCGACGCGGAGAGCCGTGACGCGGTCGGTGAGCAGGTAGGAGACGAGCACGGCGTCGGGTGCGACGCACCGGAGACGCTCGACCACGGCCGACGCCGTCGCCGCCGTCGGCATCCTCTCCCCCGCTCCGGCAAGCCGCCAGGAGCGACGCCGGGCACGCTCCTGGAGCTTGCGCGACTCGAGCTCCCGCCGAGCACCGACCTTCCGGTCGGCGGGGTCCGGGCTGGCACCCAGCTCGCGAGCCTCCTCGCCGGCTCGCCGGGCGCGGGTCAGGAGGTCGGCGAGCTCGGGGTCGTCGGGCGGACGCACCCGGGCCGCACCCGCGAACGCCGCGCGGCCTCGTTCGGTGGCGTCGAACACGGCGCGGGCCCGCCCGGTGGCGAGCGCTGCCTCCACGTCCACCCGTGCGAGCCGGCCACCGTGCGCCGCCGCCGCAGCCACCGCCTCGACCGACCCGACACGCGCCCGGTGGTCGGCCAGGATCTCCTGCCCACGGCGCACGGCACGCAGCCCGGCACGCCGATCGGCCCGCGCGAAGGCCACCTGCGCCAGCACGGACTGGTGGTGCACCCGCAGCGGGAGCGGGTTGTCAGCGCTCAGGCGCGGAGGCAGGGTCCCGGCGATCTCTCCGGCACGACCGACGTCCCCGGCCAGCAGGGACCACTCGACGGCGAGCAGCCTGCCCGTCACCGCGACGACAGCGCCCGCACCCCGTCCGCGACGTTCGGCGTCACCCGCGAGCGCCAACGACCGTTCCCGACGAGCGCGCCGGGTCGCACGGCGGGAGGGCCTTCCGTCCCGGTCCGCCGCCAGCAGTGCCTCGAGCCCGACCGCGCTGGCGCGCAGCGCCCAGGCCTCGTTCCTGACCAGGAGGAACGCGCGGCGCGACCTGTCGGCCCACCGGACGGCCTCGTCGTACCTCCTCAGCAGGATCGCGCACTGTGCCCGGCCGAGCGCGGCGTCGCCCCGCTCCCCGGTCAGGTCCTCGGACGTCAGCAGGTCGACCGCGCCGGCCAGCACCTTCTCGGCGTCGGTGACCAGGCCCGCATCGAGCAGGACCGCCGCACGGCCCACCTCCGACCAGCCGTCAGGTCCGCCGGGCTGGAGCGCGGCCGCCTCCTCCATCTGGTTCAGGGCCGCGGGGATGTCACCTCGCAGGTAGTTCCCGAAGCCCAGGTTGAAGAGCGCGAAGGCCGCATACAGGTCGTGCCCGGCGCGACGCGCGTGATGCAACGCCAGCTCGTGATGGCGGAGGTCCGCGTCGAGATCACCCATCTCACCTGCCGCGGCCCCCCGGTTGATGTGCACCACGGCAAGGTCCCGATGGTTCTCGGGATCGGCGGTCGACAGTGCGCGGTCGAAGGTCCGCGCCGCCGCGACGGCGTCGCCGGACCTCAGCAGCAGCAGCCCGTCCTGGGCGTGCACGACAGCGGCCAGCGCAGGCACCTGTGCGGCGGCGAGCGCCTCACCGATCAGCCTCCGCGCGCCGGCCAGGTCACCGGTCAGCCCGTAGACGCACGACGCCTCACCGATCAGTGCGCGGACACGCATCTCGACGACCCAGTCGCCGTGGATCGAGGCTTCCAGCGGCAGGACGTCGCGCAGGAGTGCCTGGTAGGCACGCGAGGCCCGCCGGACCTGCGAGGCCGCGTTGAGCTCTTGCGCCTCGCGGAGACGCGCGTCGTACGCCGCCTTGTCGATCCCTGCCTCCTCCTAGCCGGACGCGCTGCTCCCGACAGGGCCGAGGCCCGTCGCCTGCGCGACAGCATCCCACGTCGCCGCCGCGAGATCCCCGTCGGCCCGGGCCCGTCCCAGACGTGCCGCGGCGATCTGGGCAGCCAGGTACGGCGCCGAGAACGACGTCCCGCTCCATGTGGCGTACCCCCCGGTGAAGTCGTCCGGGTCGACCGTTGCCCGGACCCCGGGTCTCAGCCGCTCGGCCACTCGGGCTTCCGGGGTCTCCGGCCCGTCCAGCGTCGTCGGCATCGTGGAGACGACGGCGGCCCCCGGCCGGACGCAGGTGACCCACGGGCCGTCGTTGCTGAAGACCGCGATCGTGCCGTCCGGGTTGGTGGCCCCGGCGACCAGGAGGGGCGGGTACGTCGATGAGAGCTGGTGGTCGTCGACCGGGGCCGGGCCGTTCTCCCGGTGCTCCAGGCGAGGTGCCCACGCGGCCGGGAACAGGGGCCTCGTGGTCCCGTCGTTCCCTGCCGCGGTGACCACGACGACACCGGCACGGCGCAGCTCGCGCAGCACCCGCCGCAGAGGCCCGTCGTACCCGTAGTCCACCGGCTGCTCGTGGTAGTAACCCATCGCCAGCACCACCACGTCGACCTGGTGGTAGCCGTCCCTGCCGGCCAGTCCTCGCCGGTGGTAGCGCAGCAACCTCCACAGGGTGTGGAGCACCTGCCACTCCGGGATGTCGCCCGAACCTCCGAAGGCGCGGACGGCCATGAGCACCGCGTCCGGGCAGACCTGGTGGACGACTCCGGCCATGAAGGTGCCGTGCCCCGCCACCGGGTCCAGAGGGCCCGTCAGCGGGTCGACGCTGAGGCCGCCGAACTCAGCGTCCTCGGAGTCGAACCGGGACACAGGGAACAGCCCCACCGGCCGACCGTCGAGGGAGGCGGTCCGCACGACGACCGGGCTGTCCTGGGGATCGTGCGGGTCGTACTCGCCGAACCACGGGTGCGACCCGACCCCGGTGTCGACGATCGCCACGACCGGCCTCCGTGTGCCGTCCGCGGCCGCCCACGGCGTCGGACCGTCGGCGAGCTCACGACGCGGTGCACCGCCGAGATAGCGCACAGGCGTCAGCCCGCCCGTCCCGGGACGCCCGTACTCGTCGACGGCGCTGTACGGCAAGGGGGTGCTGCGAGCACGAGCGACGGGGACGAAGGGCATCGGCGTCGACCGGTGGCGCTGCGCCCGCATCACATGATCGAGGCCCACGCGCGGCGTCCGCTCCTCCCCCTCGTCGCCGTCGTCGCGAGCGTCCAGCTCGCCGAGCTCCCCGGCGATCCGCTCGAGGACCTGCCAGGCGTCCACCTCGACGTCGTCGTCGCGCAGCGGGACCAGGCGCAGCGCGTACCCGAACGTCTCGTCGTCGACGTCGTCGACCGCGAGGTCTCCCAGCGTGCCGTCGTAGACGACCCGGTAGCCCATCTCCGTGGCGATGCGTCGTACCCCGTCGATCCACGTCTGCGGCTCGTCGTCCTCGGGCCACGGGTCCAGGCCGGCCTGTGCGCTGCCGCCCCCCGCGACGAGCGCCGGAACCGCCTCGGCGACCTGCCCTCGCAGACCCGCCGGCAGCGGCCCACGGACGATGAGCCGGTCCGCGACGTAGGTGGTCTCCGCGACCCGCGAGGCGCCCGGGCTGCGGCGGACCCGGTCCGGGTCCAGGTGACGCACGGGGCGGCGGCCTCCGGCGGCGTCGGAGATGGTCGTCTCGCTCACGTGCTCCTCCTCGGTGTCGGGCACGCTCGCGCCCGCAGGTCAGACAGGGTGCTCGGGTCTACAGCTCGATGACGGGCGTCGTGATGGGGAGGTCGTCCTGCTCGACGAGCAGGCTGGCCAGGCCGCGCGGGACGTTCTCCAGGACGAACCGGCCGTCGTCGTCGGCGGTGGTGCGGTGGTCGCCGTCCGGACGGCGCAGCACGACCGTCAACGTCTCTGCGGGGGCGAGCCAGCCGTCGACCCGCACGGTCCGTGGCTCGTCACCGGGTGACAGGGCGATCATCACCGTGAGGCGTTCGTGCGTGAAGGTGATGGTGCGGGTCTCCAGGGGTGGCGCATCGCTGCGCACCGTGCCGGCCGGCGCCTCGAGCACCATGAGCTCCATCACCTCCGACTCCAGGCCCGCCAGCGTCATGGCGAAGCGCGACCGCTCCACGAGCCCTTCCGGGACGGGGTCCACCCGGCCGCTGAGCTCCGCCACCCGCTCCAGCAGGGCGACGTCCGAGGCGTCCAGCGGGTCGTCGGCGCCCACGACGCCGTCGAGGTCGGTCATGTCCATGAGGTCTCCCCCTGCTCGGTGAGGACGGCCCGCAGCTTGGCGAGGCACCGTCCCCGGGTGGCGCCGATGCTCCCCACCGGCATGCCGATCGCGGCGGAGATGGAGCGGTAGTCCGGACGGTCGGCGAGGGACACCAGACGCAGCAGCTCCTGGCAACGGCCCGGGAGCTGCTGCAGGGCGGTCCACAGCATCCGGTCACGCTCGTCGCGCAGCACCTCGGCCTCCGGGCCGGGCGCCGTGTCCGGCAGCGTCGCAGCCGTGTCGGCGTCGTCGTCCGGAAGCTCTGTGCGCCGGTGGTCGTCCGCACGCCCCTTGCGCACCGCCTCCCACGCGGCACGGCGGGCCGTCACCAGCAACCACTTGAGGGTGGCCTGCGGCTCGGTGATCGACTCCACGTGCGCGACGAGCGCGGCCCAGGTCTGCTGCACGACGTCGTCGGCCACCTCCCGCGGGACACCCTGGGCGCGCACCGTGTGCCACAGCATCGGCGTCGCCTCGCGGACGAACTCGCTCATCAGCTCGGCGTGGCCCTCGCGGTAGCCGACGAGGGCGGCCGCAGCGCGGTCACCCAGGCTCTCCGTCTCAGCGGGACTCGTCATCTCTCCTCGCGCGGCCTCGTGCTCCGAGGCGCGGGGCGCCTCGGAGGTCTGCCACGAGCCTAGGGCGCCGTGGTACGCCCCGCGGCGCGCCCCGGGTCCACCCATGAGATTTCACCCTCCGCACGATCAGCGCTGTCACCAGGAAGGGAGGGCGCTCGCGGCTCGCTGATACACCGCGTACGGATCTGCTCCAGGGACGACGAGGGCCCGGCACCCTCGCGGAGAGGGTGCCGGGCCGTCGTGGTGCGGGAAGCTGTCTCAGCTCTCCATCAGGCGCGTGGTGCGCGACTGGTCGAGGGGGATCCCCGGACCGAACGTCGTCGCGAGCGTCGCCTTCGTGATGTAGCGGCCCTTCGAGGACGACGGCTTGAGCCGCAGGACCTCGTCGAGGGCGGCACCGTAGTTCTCCACCAGCTGCTCCTCGGAGAACGAGGCCTTGCCGATGATGAAGTGGAGGTTCGAGTGCTTGTCGACGCGGAACTCGATCTTGCCGCCCTTGATGTCGGACACGGCCTTGGTGACGTCCATGGTCACGGTGCCGGTCTTCGGGTTCGGCATGAGGCCACGAGGACCGAGGACCTTGCCGAGACGACCGACCTTGCCCATGAGGTCCGGCGTGGCCACGGCCGCGTCGAAGTCGGTGTAGCCACCGGCGACCTTCGCGATGAGCTCGTCACCGCCGACCTCGTCGGCACCGGCCGCGATGGCCTCCTCCGCCTTCGGACCGTTGGCGAAGACGATCACGCGGGCCGTCTTGCCCGTGCCGTGGGGCAGGTTGACCGTGCCACGGACCAGCTGGTCCGCCTTGCGCGGGTCCACGCCGAGACGGAAGACGACCTCGAGGGTCGCGTCCGACTTCGTGGAGGCGGTCTCCTTGGCGATCTTCACGGCCTCGAGGGGCGTGTACTGGTTGTCGCGGTCGATCTTCGCCGCGGCGGCGCGGTACGCCTTGCTGCGCTGTGCCATCTGCTTCTCCTTCTGCAGTCGTGGTCGACGGGTCTGCGCAGACCCTCCCACGTGCCCGGCGGCTGTCGCCGGGTCTTGAGGTGTCGCTGCGCGACGGTTCCTGCTGTCGCGCAGCGACCGCGCTCGGCTTCGGCAGGACTCGCTGTGCTCGTCCTACCTCCGCCTGCGCTCCGTCACTCCGCGACGGTGATGCCCATGGAACGAGCGGTGCCGGCGATGATCTTCTTCGCGGCCTCGATGTCGTTCGCGTTGATGTCCGGCATCTTGGTCTCCGCGATCTCCCGGACCTGGTCCTGGGTGAGCTGGGCGACCTTGGTCGTGTGCGGCGTCGCCGAACCCTTGGCGACACCGGCGGCCTTCTTGATGAGCTCCGCGGCCGGCGGGGTCTTCGTGATGAAGGTGAAGGAGCGGTCCTCGTAGACCGTGATCTCCACCGGGACCACGTTGCCGCGCTGCGACTCGGTGGCCGCGTTGTAGGCCTTGCAGAACTCCATGATGTTCACGCCGTGCTGACCCAGCGCGGGGCCGATCGGCGGGGCGGGGTTCGCGGCCCCGGCCTGGATCTGGAGCTTGATGAGGCCGGAGACCTTCTTCTTGGGAGGCATGGTGCATCCCCTTCCTGTGTCAGGGCCGACGCCGTGGGCGATGACCCGGTTGCATGAAGCCGTTCACGAGGCGCCGGGGACCCGGCACCCCGGTCAGATCTTGGCGACCTGGTTGAACGACAGCTCGACCGGGGTCTCCCGGCCGAAGATGGTGACGAGGACCTTGAGCTTCTGGGCCTCGGCGTTGATCTCGGAGATCGTGGCGGGCAGCGTGTCGAAGGGTCCGTCCGTGACGGTGACCGACTCGCCGACCTCGAAGTCGACCTCGATGGAAGGACGCGCGGACGCGCCCTGCGCGCCGGTGGCGCCGGCGGTCGCCTGCTTGGCGGGCGCTTCCTCGAGCATGGTCGGAGCCAGCATCCCGAAGACCTCGTCCAGCGACAGCGGGACGGGCTGGTGGGTGTGGCCGACGAAGCCCGTGACGCCCGGGGTGTGCCGCACGGCGCCCCACGACTCGTCGGTGAGGTCCATGCGCACGAGGACGTAACCGGGGATGCGGACACGGCGCACGGTCTTCTTCTGCGCGTTCTTGATCTCGGTCACCTCCTCCATGGGGACCTCGACCTGGAAGATGTAGTCCTCCATGTTCAGGCTCTGGATGCGGTTCTCCAGGTTGGCCTTCACGCGGTTCTCGTACCCGGCGTAGGAGTGGATGACGTACCAGTCGCCGAACTGTCCGCGCAGCGTGCGCTTCAGCTCCTCGGCGGGGTCCTCGATCTCCGCGGTGACGTCGTCAGCAGCGGTCTCGGCGTCCTCGTCCGACTCTGCGTCGGTGACGTCGTCGGCCGCGGCCTCGGCGTCCTCCTCGGTCCCGGGCACGTCGAGGTCAGCCTCGACGCCGGGGGCGTCGGGCTGCGTGGGGTCGACGTTCTCGGCCTGCTCCAGAGGATCCTGGGACACGAACCAACCTGCTTTCTGACTTCGGATGTGGGTTGCGACCCGGGCGGGCCGGCAGCTGGTCGGGATCAGTTCCCGAAGAGCCAGCCGGCACCCTGGCCGACGACGAGGTCGAGCGCGGTGACGAACAGCATCGCCACCGTGACGAACACGATCACGACGATCGTGTAGTTGATCAGCTCCGACCGGGTCGGGGTGACCACCTTGCGGAGCTCGCCCACCACCTGACGGACGAACAGCGCGATGCGGGCAAAGACATTGCGACGCTCCTTGCCTGCTCCGGCGTCGTGCGTCCCAGCGGCCTCAGCCGGCGACTCGCTCACTTCGACCTACCCCGTTTCGCGATCACACCGCAGCCACGCCGCCTGCCGGCGACGCACCCACGGCACAGACTCCTGGCGTTCCGGGTCACACGTGTCGCATGGCCCCGCTGCGCGCGGCCCCGCGGGGGATCACGCTGGCAGGGTAGACAGGACTCGAACCTGCAACCTGCGGTTTTGGAGACCGCTGCGCTACCAATTGCGCCACTACCCTTCGTGCCCGACGGCGACCAGGCTCACGCCCGAGGGCGCGGTCCAGCATGGCGGCCGTCAACCACCGAGGGACAACTGTACGCGAAGCGGCGCCGTGGGTCGAACCACGTCCACCGGTCGGTGGACGCGAGGTGCCACCGGACGGTCGTCCCGCCGGGACCCACGCCCGCAGCAGGGTGGGTCCATGGACACACCACGACGCCAGGGCGCGCCCGTCATCGAGGGTCTCGGCCTGCGCAAGCGCTACGGCACCAAGCAGGCGGTCGACGGCCTCGACCTTCGTGTCGAGCAGGGCGAGATCTTCGCCGTCCTCGGCCCCAACGGAGCGGGGAAGACGACCACCGTCGAGATCCTCGAGGGTTTTCGCAGCCGGGACGCGGGCGAGGTCACCGTGCTCGGCCAGGACCCGGCGTCCGGCGGGCGCGCCTGGCGCAGCCGCCTCGGGGTCGTCCTGCAGGACTCTCGCGACCAGGTCGAGCTGACCGTCCGCGAGCTCGTGCACCACTTCGCCGGGTTCTACCCGGCCGGGCAGGACCCCGAGGAGGTGATCGACGCCGTCGGGCTGCGGGAGAAGGGGTCCACGCGCGCCCGCCAGCTCTCGGGCGGCCAGCGTCGCCGGCTGGACGTCGCCCTCGGGATCGTGGGCCGCCCCGAGCTGCTCTTCCTCGACGAGCCGACCACCGGCTTCGACCCCCAGGCCCGTCGCTCGTTCTGGGAGCTCGTCCGCTCGCTGCGCGACGGTGGCACGACGATCCTGCTGACCACCCACTACCTCGACGAGGCCGCACACCTCGCCGACCGCGTCGCGGTCGTGCGCGACGGCCGCCTGGTCGCCCTCGACACCCCCGACGCGCTCGGCGGGCCGCAGGCCCGGCGCCCCGTCGTGCGCTGGACCGGGGCCGACGGCAGCACCCGGAGCGAGCGCACCGACCGTCCCACGCGACTGGTCCACGAGCTGGCTGCGAGCACCGCACCCGACGGCGAGGTACCCGGGCTGCAGGTCGTACGACCGAGCCTCGAGGACGTGTACCTCGAGCTCGTCGGAGCAACCACCGAGGAGGTCGCGCGATGAGCGCCACCGCACCTACGAACCGGGCGGCGACCGCGGCCCACCCCCGCCTGCCGTCCGCCGCACGGCTCGGGGCCGACCGGACGGGCATCGAGCTGCGCGCGTTCTTCCGCGAGCGCGACGCGGTGATCTTCATCTTCTCCTACCCGCTCATCATGATGGCGATCTTCGCGACGGTCTTCAGCGGCCAGGACCAGGGCGCAGACGGCTACGGCGTGCCGTTCGCGCAGTACTTCCTGCCGGGGATGGTCGCGACCGGCGTCATGCTGACGAGCTTCCAGTCGCTGGCGATCTCCATCGCGGTCGAGCGCGACGACGGCACCCTCAAACGCCTGCGCGCGACGCCCCTGCCGGCGCTCAGCTACTTCTACGGCAAGATCGGGCTCGTCCTGCTCACCACGGTGGTGCAGACGTCGCTGCTGCTCGTGCTCGCCGCGACGGTCTACGACGTGCCGATGCCGGCCGACGTCTCGTCGTGGGCGACGTTCGCCTGGGTGTTCGTGCTCGGCACCGCCACGGGCACGGTCTGCGGGGTGGCGTTCTCCACGCTGCCGCGGTCCGGGAGGTCCGCGACCGCCGTCGTCACCCCGGTCGTCCTGGTGCTGCAGTTCGTCTCCGGGGTCTTCTTCGCGTTCTTCGCCCTGCCGTCCTGGATGCAGACGGTGGCCTCGGTCTTCCCGCTGAAGTGGATGGCGCAGGGCATGCGATCGGTCTTCCTGCCCGACGACGCCCAGGCGCTCGAGGTGGCCGGCACCTGGCAGCACGGTGCGACGGCTGCTGTACTGGCCGCATGGCTGGTCGTCTCGCTCGTGGTCGGGGTCCGCACGTTCCGGTGGCGGCGCCGTGACGACGGCTGACCAGGAGGCTCCCGACCTCGTCGCCGACCCGCCGGACGACACCGACGACTGGGACCGGCAGGTGATCTGGTGGGACGTCGCCTTCGTCGCGATCGTCCTGCTCACCGCAGTCGCCCTGCCCCTGAGCGGTCAGTCGGGCCGGGAGCTGTGGGTCGCCTACGGGGCGATGGCGACCATCCTCGCCGCCTACACGGCCTGGGGCGCCCCGGCGGCACGGTCGCGGGACCAGCGCCGCGCCCTGACCTACGTGCCGGTGCTCGTCGTCGCGACCGCTGTCGCCGTGTCCCAGGGCGGCCTGGCGACCTTCCTGCTGTTCGGCGCGTTCACCCAGCTCTGGATGCTGCTCGAGCCTCCCCGCCGGGCCGTCCTCGCGTCCGTGGCGCTGGCCGTGGCCACGACGTTCGGGCTCGCCTACGAGGCGGGGTTCTCCTCGCAGGGGCTGCTCGCGGCGGCACCGCAGATGGCCGTCGCCCTCGCCTTCGCGCTGACGCTCGGGCTCTGGACCGCGACCTGGATGCGACGCTCCGACGAGCGGGCCCAGCTGTTGCGCGAGCTCCGGGCCACGCAGGCCCAGCTCGCACAGACGCACCACTCGGCAGGGGTCGCCGCCGAGCGCGAGCGCATGGCCCGCGAGATCCACGACACCCTCGCCCAGGGGTTCACGAGTGTCGTGATGCAGGCGCAGGCCGCCTCGGCGGCGCTCGACCGGGGCGAGGAGACGACCGCCCGCGAACGGCTCGGCCTCATCGAGGCGACCGGCAGGGAGAACCTGGCCGAGGCACGCGGACTGGTCGCGGCGTTCGCGCCGGTGCCGCTGCAGGGCTCGACCCTGCCGGAGGCCCTGCGACGCCTCGCGGACCGGTTCACCGCCGAGACGGGCACCGCGGTGCGGATCGACGTCGGGAGCCCGGTCGTCACGTCCGACGACGGCGGTGCGGTCGACCCGACGACCGACGTCGTCCTGCTGCGCGCGGCGCAGGAGGCGCTCACGAACGTCCGTCGGCATGCCGGGGCGTCCGCCGTCACGGTCCGGCTCACCCACCCCCACGGTGGCGTCGAGCTCGAGGTGTCGGACGACGGCCGGGGGCTGCCCCCGCAGTTCTCCGAGGGCTTCGGGCTGACGGGTATGCGCGAGCGCGCCGCAGCGGCCGGGGGTGCGCTCGAGATCGGTCCGGCACCCACCCGGGGAACCCGGCTCCAGGTCCGGCTGCCGGTGGTCCCGTCGTGACGGCGATCCGCGTCCTCGTCGCCGACGACCATCCCGTGGTCCGCTCGGGCATCGTCGGGATGCTGGCCGGCGAACCCGACGTCGAGATCGTCGGGGAGGCGCCCGACGGCGAGCAGGCGGTGGCCCTGGCCCGCGAGCTCACCCCCGACGTCGTGCTCATGGACCTGCGGATGCCCGTGCTCGACGGCGTCGGCGCGACCGATCGGATCGTCCGGGGCTCGCCCGCGGGGCCGCGCGTCGTCGTGCTCACCACCTACGACACGGACGCCGACATCCTGCGAGCGGTCGAGGCCGGCGCCACCGGCTACCTGCTCAAGGACACGCCGCGGGCGACGCTCGTCGCCGGGGTGCGGGCCGCGGCGCGCGGCGAGACGGTGCTGGCGCCGTCGGTGGCGACGCGACTGGTGACGTCCGTCCGCACGGCGGAGGCGCGCCCGACCCCGCGGGAGGCCGAGGTGCTGCGGCTCGTGGAGCGCGGGTTGTCGAACGTCGCGATCGGGCGAGAGCTGTTCATCGCCGAGGCGACCGTGAAGACGCACCTCCTGCGCGCCTTCGCCAAGCTCGGGGTGGACGACCGCACAGCGGCCGTGGCCGTGGCACGCCGGCGCGGCTGGCTCACCTGAGGGGTGCCAGACTGAGCGGATGCGTGACCTGGCGAAGCTCCCGAAGGCCCACCTGCACCTGCACTTCACCGGTTCGCTGCGACTGTCGTCCCTGCGCGAGATGTCCGTCGAGCACGGGATGGGGCTGCCGTCCGCGCTCACCGACGGTGTCGCCCTGCGGGTGCCGGCCGACGAACGCGGGTGGTTCCGGTTCCAGCGGCTGTACGACGCGGCACGGCACTGCGTGCGCTCCGAGGCCGACATGCGCCGACTGGTCGACGAGGCCGCCGCGGACGACGCCGCCGAAGGTTCGGGACGCCTGGAGATCCAGGTGGACCCGACGTCGTACGCGCCGTTCGTCGGGGGCATCACCCCTGCGGTCGAGATCGTGCTGGACGAGGCACGGGCCGCGAGCGCCCGGCACGGTGTCGAGGTCGCCGTCGTCGTGGCCGCCTCCCGCATGCGGCACCCCCTCGACGCCCGCACGCTGGCCAGGCTCGCCGCCCGGTACGCCGGTGACGGTCCCGGCGAGGTCGTCGGCTTCGGTCTGAGCAACGACGAACGGCGCGGGGACACCGAGCAGTTCGCGCACGCCTTCCGCATCGCCCGCCGGGCGGGGCTCGCCTCGGTGCCCCACGGCGGCGAGCTCCTGGGCCCCGCCCACGTCCAGGAGGTGCTCGGCGCGCTGGCTCCCGACCGGTTGGGCCACGGGGTCCGGTCCGTGGAGGACCCCGCACTGCTCGGGTCACTGGTGGAGTCGGGGGTGGCGCTCGAGGTGTGCCCCGCGTCCAACGTGAGCCTGGGTGTCTACGAGCGCGAGCACGACGTCCCGTTGCGGGCACTGGTCGACGCCGGGGCGACGGTCGCTCTCGGCGCCGACGACCCGCTGCTGTTCGGCTCCCGCCTCGTGGAGCAGTACGAGACGGCGCGCACCGTGCACGGGTTCAGCGACGCCGAGCTCGCCGACCTCGCCCGCGCGTCCGTCCGGGCGTCGCGCGCCTCGCAGGGCACGCAGCGACGCCTCCAGGCCGGCATCGACTCCTGGCTGGCCGGGCCCGACGACGACGACGGCGACCTCGGCGCTGCGACCTCGCTCTCATCTGCGTCTCATCGGACCACGGGATGATCCACGCATGACCCGACCGACACGCCGCGTGCTGCCGTGGGTGGCCCTGGGCCTCCTGCTCCTGCTCGGTGGTGTCGGCGTGGCGGCGGCGATGGTCGACGAGCCCGAGGACCTCGACGTCGGTGACGTCGTCGTCGTCTCGCCCGCACCGCGTCCCTCACCGACTTCGGAGGCGCCGTCGCCGGACGCGAGCCCTTCCGACGAGGACGACGAGGACGACGGCCGCGGCGGCGAGGTCGCTCCCGTCCCGCCCGCGAGCGGGGACGACGATGATGACGACGACGATGATGACGATGATGACGATGACGATGACGATGACGAGGACGACTGATGGCGCGCCTCGCCGACCCGGCCCGCGGCCTCACCGTCCGCACCCGCATCCTCGCCGCGCTGCTCGCCCTGACGGCGCTCGCCCTCACCCTCGCGGGCGGCACGGCCTACTGGCTGGCGTACCAGCAGGTCGACACCCGGATCGACGCCGACCTGCGGCAGGACGTCGGTGAGCTGAAGGCACTGGCCGACTCCGGTGTGAACCCCGCCACCGGGGAACCCTTCGCGTCCCCCGAGGACGTCGTCGTCGCCGCGATCCAGCTGACCGTCCCGTCGCGGAACGAAGGGGTGCTCGGCCTGCGCGAGGGACAGAGCCCCCTGGTGAGCCAGCAGTCGGTCACGGTCCACCTGGAGAGCGACGCGGAGTTCGTCCGAGCGATCTCCCCCCTCGTCACCGAGGACCACGCGGTGCTGCGCCTGGTACGCACCGCGACGACCGACTACCGCGCCGTCGTCATCCCGGTCACGTCGGCCGCCGCAGTCTCCGATCCCGGGCAGGCACCCGCTGCCCTCGTCCTCGCCTACGACCGCCGGGCGGAGCACGCCGAGACACAGGCCGTCTTCCGCACGTACGGGCTCGTGGCCCTCGCCGCCCTCGTCGTCACGGGCGTGGTCGGCTGGCTCGTCGCCGGGCGACTGCTGCGACCGATCCGCCTCCTGGCCGCGACAGCGCAGCAGATCGGGGACACCGACCTGTCCGCACGCATCCCCGAGACCGGCAACGACGACCTCACCCGGCTCACCCAGGCCGTCAACGGCATGCTGGGGCGGCTCGAGTCGTCCTTCGAGGCCCAGCGGCGCCTCCTCGACGACGTCGGGCACGAGCTGCGCACCCCCTTGACGATCGTGCGCGGACACCTCGAGCTCATGGACCCGCACGACCCCGCCGACGCCGCCGAGACCCGCGACCTCACGCTCGACGAGCTCGACCGGATGCGCCGGCTCGTCGACGACCTCGTGACCCTCGCGACCGTCGGCCAGCCCGACTTCGTCCGCCCGGCGCCCGTCGACCTCGGTCGCCTCACCGACGACGTCCACGACAAGGCCCGCACGCTCGGCGAGCGCCGCTGGCTCGTCGACGCGCGGACCGACACCACGGCCCTCGCCGACGGGCAACGTCTCACCCAGGCGTGGCTGCAGCTCGCCGCGAACGCCGTGAAGTTCTCCGAGCCCGGCAGCACCGTCGCGATCGGGTCCCGCGCCTCCGACGACGGCACCCGCGTGCGGCTGTGGGTCCGCGACGAGGGGGTCGGCATCGCCGAGGACGACGCCGCGGCGATCTTCGAACGCTTCGCCCGCGGGCACCACGGCGAGGTCCGCCGCGAAGGGTCCGGGCTCGGTCTGGCGATCGTCGCCGCCATCGTCGCCGGCCACCAGGGGAAGATCACCGTCGACTCCGCCCCCGGCCGCGGCGCCACCTTCCTCATCGACCTGCCGGTGCACCCCGAGGCCGCGGCCCCCGCGGCTGAGCCCTCGATCACGCTCCCGACCGACGGAAGGAACCACCCGTGAGCCAGATCCTCGTCGCCGAGGACGAGTCCCGCATCGCCTCGTTCATCGCCAAGGGGCTGCGGTCCGCCGGCTACGCCAGCACCACCGTGGACACGGCCCGCGAGGCGTTCGACCTCGCGGCGTCGGGCGAGTTCGACCTGCTGGTGCTCGATCTCGGCCTGCCCGACCAGGACGGGTTCACCGTGCTGCGCCGCCTCCGCGAGGCCAAGGTCACCCTGCCGGTCATCATCCTCACGGCGCGGACCTCCGTCTCGGACACCGTCGCCGGGCTCGAGGGCGGGGCCGACGACTACATGCCCAAGCCGTTCCGCTTCGAGGAGCTGCTGGCCCGCATCCGGCTGCGCCTGCGGGCCGATCCCGGCGGAGAGGTGACCGTCCTCGACCACGGCGACCTGAGCCTGGACCTGCGCACGCGACGTGCCCGTGCCGGCGACGTCGAGGTGGACCTGTCCGCACGCGAGTTCGCCCTCGCCGAGGCGTTCCTGCGCAACCCCGGGCAGGTGCTCAGCCGCGAGCAGCTGCTCTCGCGGGTGTGGGGCTACGACTTCGACCCCGGCTCGAACGTGGTCGACGTGTACGTGCGGTACCTGCGCAACAAGCTCGGGGCCGAGCGGTTCGTCACGGTGCGCGGGATGGGGTACCGGCTGGCGTGACGCCGTGCCCGGACAGCAGGGTGTGCGGGCGAGGACGGGAGACTCTCCACGCGGTCGCGCTCACGGTCGCTGCGCGACCTGCGCTTCCCGTCTGACGACCGCGTGAAGAGTCTCCCGTCCTCGCCCCCTGGGGTGGTGCGAGCCCTGCGTCAGCCCGCCGACGGGGCGGAGGGCGCGGACTGGGCGCTCTGGGCCGAGGGGGTGGAGGGCGTCGACGCCGGGCTCTGCGGTGACCGAGGGCTCTGGGCCGACTGGGGGCTCTGGGCCGACTGGGGGGACACCGGGCTCACCGGGCTCATGGCCGAGACCGGGCTGGCCGGCGACCCCGGGGTGTGCGTCGACGGCGCCGTGGTGGCGCTGGCGACCGAGCCGGCCGTCACCGTGGTGATCGAGGTACCGTTCTGCACCGCTGCCGGCGACGGCGAGACGGACTGGGTGGCGGCCGTGGCCTCGCCGCGCGAACCCTCGGGCGACACGGTGACGGCCGACGAGACGACGCCGTCGGCCGGCGCGTCGAACGTCGCCTGCGCCGCCGCGACCGTGGTCCCGAGCGCGACCGCTCCGAGTGCTCCGCTGACGATCCAGACGTTGCGTGCCTTCATGGCTTCCAGCTCCTTCGTACCGTGGACCGTGCGGTCCGTGATGTGCAGCCCTTCGGCTGCCTGTCGACTCGAGCCTCGTGGGCCCGGGTGAGACCTCGAGGAGCCTGAGGTGAGAGCACTCTCAGAAACTGTCCGTCCGGGCCAGCAGATGCTCCGCGAGCCCGACCCAGCGGCCGGCGAGAACCGCGTCGGGCGCACCGACGGCCAGCGAGACGATCACGGCAGCGGTCCTGGCACGCAGCACCACCGGGTCGACCACGCGGTCGAAGGCCCGCAGGGACCGGTCCACCAGGCGCGGGACGCCGTCGTAGGCCGTCGGCGAGAGCGAGGGCAGCACCGTCAGGTGGGCGAGAGCGCACGCCAGGTCGTCGACACGGTGGCCGGGACCGAGGGTGTCGACGTCGAGCACACCGGCCACCCGAGGCGATCGGCCGGGCCGGGCGTCCGCGAGGATCAGGTTCGCCGCGTGCAGGTCACCGTGCGTCGTCACGACCGGGCCGAGGTCCCGTCCCCGCAGGGCCGACCCGACACGGGCCTCCACCCGCCCCAGCCGCGAGGCGTCGATGCCGTGCCGGGCCGTCAGCGCCGTGACGTACTGGTCGAGCCGGTCGGCCCACGGCGCACGGCGGCTCAGCTCGACCCCTGCGGTCGGCAGCGCCTCGGTGACCCGCAGCAGCTCGGCGGGGTCGAGCGCGGTCGCCTGCTGCTCTGCCGGGAGGGCCGCCAGGTGCTCGGCGAGGGACGGGCCTGCCAGCTCGGCGAGGAGGACCACGCCGTCGTGGTCGGCCGCGAGCACGGCGGGGGCGGCGAGAGCGCCGGTGCCCTCGAACAGCCGGTGCCGCCGCACGAGGTCCGACGTCCGGCCGGGGCGCACCACCTTGACGTAGACGGTGCCGCTCCCCGCGTCTGCCGTGCCGGCGGTCCGGGCACGCAGCACGGCGCGGCGCAGCGGCCGGTAGGTCACCGTCTCCAGCGAGCTGACCGTGACGTCCGCGCCGGCGGCCCGCAGGCGCTCCTCGACGGCTGCCGGGACGCTGCCCGCCGCCAGGCCCGGCAGGGCCGGGTCGTGCGGGTGTCGCCACACGTGCACGACCCGCTCACCGTCGTCGAGGCGCACCACCCCGTCACCGAGCGCCGCCGCCCCCCGCGCGGCCGAGAGCGAACGCGCCGTGGCACTGGTCGCGAAGAGGTGCTCGTGGGCCACCAGCTCCGTTCCGTCGTGGCGACGACGAGCGACGACGTCGTAGGCGACGGTCGTCTCCGCGCCCGGCCGGGCGTGGATCTCCCGGACCTGCCAGCTGCCGAGCTCCGCACCGTCCGCCGCGAGCGCCGCCGACAGCAGGCCGCCGGCCTCAGGGCCGGTCAGCGTCTCCTGCCAGGCCGTCTCGTCGTGGCTGGGTGCAGGGGTCGTGACGGTCATGCCCCCTACCCCACCGTGCGCACGGGTGCGGCGGGTGAGAGCCGGATGAGAGTCCTCTCATCCGGCTCTCACCCCCTCAGGTCACGGGATGGTGTCGATCGGCCCGGCCACGGTGCGGTCGGCTCGCCCGGCGCCCCGGTTCGCGGCATGGTAGGGGTCCGCGACGGCGGGCACTGCCCCTGCGCGACCCTCCAGGAAAGGTTCCGCACGATGACGATCCCGACCTCGCTGCGCCGCGGGACCACTGCGGCGGCGACGGCCCTCGCTCTCCTGGTCGTCCCCGGCTGCGCCGCCCTGAGCGAGATCAGCGGCAGCGAGGCCCAGGCCACCACGTCCGCCGCGCCGTCGGGCGAGGCGTCGGAGCCGACCAGCACCACGACGCCGTCCGAGGAGCCGCCGGACCCGCCGCCGGTCACGCCGTCGGCCGACGCGTCGCCGTCGGCCTCACCTGACCCGACCCGGACCGCGGAACCCTCCACGGAACCCGAGGAGGTCGAAGAAGCCGAGGAGCCGGAGGAGCAGGGGGCGCAGGACGAGGACGAGCGGGCCGAGGAGCCCGACGAGTCCGACGCCGAGGGCTCTGCCGGCGAGGTGGACGAGGAGAAGGCCGAGAAGAAGAAGCCCGACCACCTCGAGCGGGGCGCCACGGGCACGAAGGTGCGCGCGCTGCAGGAGGACCTGATCGAGCTCGGCTACTACCTGCCCGAGGCCGACGGCTCGTTCGGACCGCAGACGCAGCAGGCGGTGTGGGCGCTGCAGAAGGCAGCAGGCCTGGGCCGTGACGCCGTCGTCGGGCCGAAGACGCGCCAGGCCCTGAAGGACGGCGCGCGACCGTCCCCTCAGTCGTCGAAGGGCAAGGTCGTCGAGATCGACCTCGACCGTCAGCTCCTGCTCGCGGTGGAGGACGGACGGGTGGTGCGCACCCTCAACGCGTCGTCGGGCAACGGCGAGAGCTTCGAGGCGAAGGGTCGCAGCTACCGGGCGACGACCCCGCGCGGGACGTTCAGCGTCTACATGGAGCGCGACTACCTGCACGAGTCGACGCTCGAGCTCGGGGCGATGTACCGGCCGAAGTACTTCACGGGGGGCATCGCCGTGCACGGGTCGCCGTCGATCCCACCGTGGCCCGCGTCGCACGGCTGCATCCGGGTGTCGAACTCGGCGATGAACTGGCTGTGGGACGACTGGGGCATGCCCCAGGGCACGACCGTCGTCGTCTACTGACCTCACCCGTCGTGCACCCACGGCCCTCAGGTGGTGAGGGCTCAGAGGGCGAGGCCGACGAGGACCGGCTCGGGCTCCAGCTCGATGCCGAACTCGTCGCGCACCCCGTCGCGGACGGCCCGCGCCAGCGCCACGAGATCTTGCGCCGTCGCTCCGCCGCGATTGGTCAGCGCCAGCGTGTGCCGCGTCGACAGCCGGGCCGGGGAGTGCTCCCCCGCCACCCCGAAGCCCTTGGTGAACCCGGCCTGCTCGATCAGCCAGGCGGCCGACGTCTTGACCAGCGACGGGTCGATCTCACCCACGGCAGGCCCTGTCGTGGTGGTGGGGGTCGCCGAGCGCACCGGGTAGCGCGGGGCGTCGTCGGGCAGGCCGCCCGCCGCCTCCACCGGCACGACGGGGTTGGTGAAGAACGACCCGGCGCTCCACCGGTCGTGGTCGGGCGCGGCGGCCCCCCCGACGCCGTCGAGCAGCATGCCCTTGCCGGCCCGGAGCTCCAGGACGGCCTCGCGCACCTCGACCGAGGGTGCCCGCTGCCCCACCTCGACACCCAAGCGGCGTGCGAGCTCCGCGTAGGCGACCGGCGCGGAGAGCGACCCGAGGCGCATCTGCAGGTTCACCTGCAGCACCACGTAGCGCGGCGTCGGGTACCAGAGGTCGCCGCTCGTCACGTCGGCACGCATCGACCGCTTGAGCACGCTCGTGCGGTAGCCGAACCCCAGCTCGGACAGGGTGAGCAGCTTGCGCTGCCCGGTCGCCCGGTCCCACGTCTGCACCGACGCCACGACGCCGGAGACCTCCTGGCCGTACGCCCCGATGTTCTGCACCGGCGCGGCGCCCATCGTCCCCGGGATGCCCGACAGCGCCTCGACGCCGACCCACTCGTTCGCCACGGCCTGGGCGACGAAGGCGTCCCAGTCCTGCCCCGCGGGCAGGCTCAGGCTCGCGCCGCCGCACGCCCCGTCCGTGCCGCAGGAGTCGGCCAGGTCGGCCTCCAGACCCTGGCGCACGTCCCGCACCACGACGCCGTCGAACCCCTCGTCCGCGACCAGCAGGTTCGACCCGCCACCGACCACCAGCAGCGGCGTCCCGGCGTCGTCCGCAGAGCGCACGGCCTCGATCAGCTCGGCCTCTGTGGTCGCCTCGACGTACTCGCCCGCCGGCCCGCCGACCCGCAGGGTCGTCAGGTCGGACAGGTTCGGGACGGCGTCAGGTCCGACGCCGGTGGTCGGCTCGGCGGGGGCGCTCGGTACGGTCTGGCTCACCGGTCCAGCGTACGGGCGATCCGGCGGTACCGGGGGCCCCCGAGCACGACGGCAGCCGGACGCACGCTAGGCCGTCTCGTCGCGAGCGGGCTCCTGAGGAGGCCGCGCGGCACCGGCGACGAACAGCGCCAGCACCAGCGGCGCGGCCAGCACCAGCAGTGCGAGCCGGTAGCCGGTGACGTCCGCGAGGAAGCCGATGAGTGCGGGGCCGACGAAGAACGCCGAGTACCCGATGGTCGCCACGACCGACACCCGCAGCGCGGCCCGGGCGGGCTCGTCCGACGCGGCCGACATGCCGAGGGGGAAGCCGAGCGCCGCGCCCACGCCCCACAGGGCGACGCCGACGAGGGCGAGCGGGAGGCTCGGCACGAGCCCGAACAGCAGCACGCCCGCGATCGCCGACGCCCCGGAGGCGCGCAGCACCCACACCCGGCCGAGCCGGTCGATGAGCCGGGTGCCGGCCAACCGGGTGATGGTCATCGCACCGAGGAAGATGGCGAGCGCCGTGGCACCGAGCTCCTCCGGGGCGTCGAACCCGTCCACGACGGCCAGACCCACCCAGTCGTTGGCCGCTCCCTCGGTGAGGGCGGCACCCATGACGATGAGCCCGACCAGCAGGGTGCGCGGCTCGCGCCAGGTGGCGAGCGTGTCCTTGAGGCTGTGCCCGTGCGACGGCTCGACGGCGGCAGCCGGGTCGGCGATCGTGTCCTGCGCCCCGGCCATCGAGGTCTGCGGGCCCGCGTCGTGCGCCGGCTGGAAGGCACGCACGCACAGCGCGACGACCACCGTGTACAGCACGACGACACCCGCCAGGTGCCAGAGCAGGTCGACACCGAGCCGGATGATGCCGGCGCCCAGCGCCGCCCCCACGACGGTTCCCACCGAGAAGGCCGCGTGGAAGCGCGGCATGATCGCGCGTCCCAGGCGCTGCTCGACGGCCGCCCCTTCGAGGTTCATGGCCGCGTCCCACACGCCGACACCGATCCCGGCGACGAACATGCCGGCCCGCACCCACAGGTGCTCCTCGGCACCGACGCCGAGGCACGCGACCGTGTAGCCCACGGCGGACACGGCGGTGAAGAACAGCACGGCGCGGCCGGCACCGATGCGGGAGGTGATCATGCCGGAGACGGGCAGCGCGATGATCGAGCCGACCGAGGCGGTCAGCAGCAGAAGCCCCATCTGCGACTCGGAGTAGCCGAGACCGTCCCGCACGGCGGGGATGCGCGAGAACCAGGTCGCCATGCCGAAGCCGGCGGCGGCGAAGACGCCGAGGACCGCCCAGGTGGCGGTGCGCAGACGACGCTCGGCCGCCGTGGGTGCAGAGGTGTTCACGGTCCGACGGTTCCGGACGGCCGGGCCGTCGTCAAATCGATTCGAGCGAACGGTCCGACGCACCGATAGGCTGGCGGCTCGCACCGTCTGCCGGAAGGAGCGCCATGGGCCGCGCACCGGGCAACCGCCCCACACTCGCCCGCGTCGCCGAGCGCGCCGGGGTGTCCGTCTCGACCGCCTCCCTCGCCTTCTCCGGTTCCGGGCCCATCACCCCCGAGACCCGCGACAAGGTCCTCGCCGCCGCCACCGACCTCGGCTACACCGGACCCAACCCCCTGGGACGCCAGCTGCGTCGGGGACGGTCCGGCATCGTCGGCGTCGTCATCGGGGACCACCCCGGCCGTGCCTTCCGCGACCCCGTCGCCGTGCAGGTGCTCGACGGCCTGGTCGACGTGCTCGGCGCCGAGGGTCTCGGCGTCCTGCTCATCCCCGGGGTCGACCTCGGGGACGAGGCCGTCGACCCGCTGCTGGAGACCGCCGCGATGGACGTCGCGGTGCTCGTGTGGGGCGTGCTGAAGGACGACCCGGCGCTGGCCGCCCTGCAGCGCCGCAACGTGCCCGTCGTCGTCGGTGAGGGGCGTGCCGTCGAGGGGGCACCGCTGGTGTCCCTGGAGGACCGTGCCGGCGCCGCCGAGGCCGTGCGCCACCTGGTCGAGCTCGGGCACACCCGGATCGCCGAGATCGCGCTGCCCCTCAGCCGCGGGGAACGGTCGGGCCCGGTGGACGCCGAGCGGGCCACCTGCGTCGACCGCACCCCCACCGCGCACCGCATGGCAGGGATCCGCGACGTCGTCGAACCCGTCATCACCTGGGAGACCCCGGCCTCGCTGGTCGAGCACGGCCGTGACGCCGCCACGGAGATCCTCGGCACGTGGGTGCCGTCCTCCGAACGTCCGACGGCGATCGTCGCGCACTCCGACCTGCTGGCGGCCGGGGCCGTCATCGCAGCCCGCGAGCTCGGGCTGCGCATCCCCGAGGAGGTCTCGATCGCCGGGTTCGACGGCCTCGACCTGCCGTGGCTGTCCCCCGACGTGCTGACCAGCGTGCACCAGCCCCTGCGGGAGAAGGGCACGAGGCTCGGGCAGGCCGCGATCGACCTGATCGCCGGCGAGGAACCGGCGTCCGTCGCGCTCCCGGTCGGGCTGGTCCCCGGCACGACGACGGGACCGGTGCCGGCGCGCTGACCGCCGTCAGCCGAGCCGGGCGAGGAGCGACGTCGCCCGTGCTCTCGGGAGGAACCCGAGCCGGGCGTCCTTGGGGCCGTGCGGCGAGTCGAAGTGCACCTCGCCGGCGAGCTCGAACCCCAGCGCCGCCATCCGGGCGATCGCCGGCCGGTTCCGCACGTCCGGCTCCGCCACGATCCGCCGCGCTCCCGGGCACGCGAAGGCGAACGCCAGCAGGGCGGCGCCGAACACCGTCCAGTCGAGCTCGTCGCTGCCCTTGAAGAAGTGCGCACCGACGTCACCCGGCTCGACGTCGTAGGCCGCCGCGACCGGGTCGTCCTCCGGGTGGTAGAGCTGGACCAGCGCCGCGGGCTCGCCGGCGGCCCGCACGAGGTAGGCGTGGTGCGTGGGCAGCGAGTCGACGAACAGGTACGTGTCGCGCAGCTCGTCCCGGGAGAGGCCGCCGAGCCCGAAGAACCCGGCGTGCGGTCGGTTCACCCAGGCGTGCAGCACGTCGACGTCGGCCACCGGGTCGAGCACGTGCACGGTCGTCCCTGCCCCGTCCCGCCACACCTCCTCGCCTGGTGCGCCCGTCAGCAGTCGGTGGTCCATGCGTCCTCCCACGTCTCCCGGCGCAGCCGCGCCCAGTCGGTCTCGATCTCGTGCGTGCCCGCGCGGGCCCACTCGGCGTGCTGGTCGGCGAAGTGCTCCGAGCGCGGGTCGCCCGACGCCCCGAACGGCACTCCCCACCGGCTGCGGCGACGGTCCGACAGGTCCCACACCCAGCGCGCCACGGATCCTCGCCACGAGGCGGTGGACACCCCGGGCACCGACCCGGTGCAGCACACCGTGTCAGCGGCGCCCCCGACGGGAGCCCGACGGTCGCGCGGCACCCCGGGCACCAGCGCCGGGTCGACGCCCGTCGCCTCGGCCAGCGCGTGCAGCGGCACGACGGGGTGCAGCTCGCCCCACCGCGTGCCCGGCCCGGCGCGCCGTCCTCGTGAGCGCAGCGCCGCGAGGGCGGAGACGAGCGCCTCCTGCGCCACGGCCCGGGCGTCCAGCGGCGGCGACCACGAGCCGGCGGCCGCCAGCAGCTCCTCGAGGACCTGCCCGGTCCGGGCACGGACGTCGAACCACGGTGCCAGGACGGCAGGGGCCGAGGTCGTCTCGTGCAGGGCGGCGAGCGCCGGGTGCTCGGCGAACCGCCGGACCAGCTCGTCGCGCCAGGTGACGAACAGGGCGGCCTCGGGCGAGTCCGCGGTCATCCGGGCACCGGAGGCCGCCCAGCTCCGCAGCCGCTCGGCCGCCGGTCCGACGCCCGCGCCGCTGACCCCGTCGAGCCATCCCACCAGTCCCGCCGCACCGGCGTCCGCGACGTCGCCGTGCACCCGCTCCTGACCCTCCGGCCGGTCACCACCGTCCGGCGGCACGGCCAACAGCTCACGGATCCGGGCCGCCCGGTGCGGTGCGTACACCAGCCCGAGGTCCGGCACCCGTCCGTCCGGGCCGGGTCGCTCGTTGGCATCCACCGCCAGGTCGCCCACCGGCACGGGGGCCGACGGCGCACGCCACGGCGGCGGGCTCCACGCGGACCCGACGGCGTGCGGCAGCACACGCTGCGCCGCACTGCGCTCGGGCACCCTGCCCGCGGTCACGCTGAGCACCGTCCCGTCCGAGTCGGCGGTGAGCACCCTGTTGACGGGCTCCACCCAGCCGGTGAACGCCTCGGCGACGTCGGCGGCGGACCGTGCGCGCTGCAGGGCTCGCCAGGACGCGACGCCGAGGTCCGCCCCCACCCGGACGGGCCAGCGCAGCGCGTGCCGGTCCGTCACGAGCGGGCCACGGGGCGTCTCGACCCAGTCGACCTCGACCGGCTCCCCGGCTCGCACCGGCACCGTCTCGGCACCACGCCGGACGTCCTCGGCGGCCAGCGACCGCGCCGTCTCGGTGAACAGCTCGGTCTGGTGGGCGAGGGCGTTGGTGATGCCCCACGCGACGGACCCGCCGTCGGGCGCCTGCGCCTGGCCGAAGTGCAGCACCCCGGGCACGCCGGGGAAGGCCAGCCCGACCACGTCGTACTCGTCGCAGGCGAGGCGGACCTGCTGGTAGACCCCCGGCAGCTCGAGCAGGCGGTGCGGGTCGCCGGCGAGCAGGGGCAGCCCGCTCGCCGTCCGCCCCCCGGTGAGCACCCAGGCGTTGGACCCCGACCCGGCGGCGTCCTGCGCGCCGGACAGGATCGCGGCGAGCGGGTTCTCGCGACCGAGCACCCGTCGGACCTGCTCGCGCCACAGCAGGTGCGGCCAGGTGCCGAACAGGACGTGGTTGGTCAGGAAGACCCCGAGCGGCATCCAGTCGGGCCAGGGCTCGTGCGCGGGCATCCGGCCGGGCGCGTCGGTGAGCGCCGCGAGCTCGGGGACGTCGCGCCCACCCTCGGACAGCCCCGCGTTCACCCCGGCGGTGTAGGCGGCGAGCCATTCCCGCTCGGGACCGGCCAGCGCCTCGAAGGCCCGCCGCGCGGTGTCGGCCAGCCGCACCCGGACGGCGAACCGGTCCCAGGCGAGCCCGCTCGGCCCGAACCGCGTGGCGAGCCGTCCCTCGGCCCGCCACCGGTCCGACTCGAGCTGCCATCCGCGGTCGCGCGCGGTGACGTACCCCTGCCCGCGGGCGAGGTCCAGCTCGGTGCCGGCCCGCACGTGCGGCACGCCCCAGGTGTCGCGGAAGACCTCGAAGCTCACCGCCGGGCCACCGGGTTCGCCAGCGTGCCCGCGTAGATCAGCGAGCTCGACTGGTCGGCCAGGTCCACCATCTGCAGGGTGTTGCGCAGCTGGAGCCGGTTGAGGCACGAGTGGGCGAACCGCGCCGCGCGCAGGTCGACCCCGGAGTCCAGGTCCGGGTGCTCGGCCTCGTGACGGTCCAGGCACTCACCGACCAGGGCCCAGAACCGGTCCTCGCCCAGCACCCCGTCGACCGCCAGGATGCCGGCGAGGTGCCGCAGCACGCCGTCGAACACGTCGGTGAAGATCGCCAGCGCCGCCTCGGCGTCGTCCACCGGGGAGACGACCCGGGAGACCGGCTCCGGCAGCCCCCGGTCGGACAGCACGGCGACCTCCTCGCCGATGTCCTTCATGAACACCCGCCGCACCACGCCGTCGCGCAGCACGAGCACGAGGTTCTCCCCGTGCGGCATGAAGGCCAGGGCGTGCGCCCGCAGGCCGTGCACCAGCGGGTAGAGGTAGGCGTCCAGGTAGGCACGCACCCAGGCGTCGGCGGAGACCCCCGAGACTCGCACGAGCTCGGTGACCAGCGCCGAACCGGCCGCGTCCCGGTGCAGCAGGGACGCCATCGTCGCCAGCCTCTCCCCCGGCGCCGTGCGCGGCAGCGGGGACTCGCGCCACAGCGCGGCCAGCATCTTGCGGTGCGCGTTGGGGCGGTCGGTGCGGTGGTAGACGTCCCCCGTGTAGCCGACGGAGGCGAGCTCGCGCAGCACCCCGAACCCCGCGGCCTGCAGCGTGCCGTCCCCCTCGACCAGGCGTGCGACCCAGTCGTTGATCGCCGGGGTCGCGCGCATGTAGGCCGGGGACAGCCCGCGCAGGAACCCCATGTTCTGGATGGCGAGGGCCACCTTGACGTAGTGCCTCTCGGGCCGGGTGCGGTTGAACATCGTGCGGATCGACTGCTGCGGGGTGTACTCGTCGGCGCCCTGACCGAGCAGCACCAGGTCGTCCCGGGCGACGTCCGCCGCGAACGTGATCGGCACCCGGTGCTCCGCCTGCCAGGGGTGGACCGGCAGGTAGAGGTAGTCGGCCGGGTCGAGGCCGCGGGCGGCGAGCCGGGCGGCGAACGCCGCACGCTCGGCGCCGCTCAGCTCCGCCTCGTACAGCCCCGCCTCGGACTGGTCGGCCGCGAGCGCCAGGTGGCTGTGCGCACGGCGTGCGGCGAGCCACTGCAGCCGCAACCGGCCGCCGCGCTCCGGGGCGTACCGCTCGTAGTCGGGCAGCGAGAAGCCGATCCGGCCGTTGTTCGCGAGGAACCCCGGGTGCCCCTCGCTCATCGCGGCCTCGACGGCCTGGAAGGACTGCGCCGTCCGACGGCGGTCCTCCGCCGGGTGCTGTGCCGGTTCCTGCGCCTCCGGTCCCGCAGCCTCCGGTGCCGTGAGCCCCGCGACCAGCCGGACGACGTCGGGCGTGACGCCGCTCAGCTCGCGGTCGCGCTTGGCCATGGCGGCAGCCAGCGTGCTCGACAGCTCTTCCAGGTAGGTCGCCAGGAGGTCCTCGGGGATCGCCAGCATCGGCTGCAGGTCGGTGACGAGCTCGAGGACGTCGACCGGGAGGTCCCGGCCGTCGTGTCCCGTGCGGGTGATCGACGCCGGGTCGAGGACCCAGTGCTCCAGGGCGAAGGTGCGCGCGACGAAGGAGTAGGTGACGGCGTCGAGGTCGAGCCGGTAGCCCCGTGGGCGACCCGGGCCCTCCGGCCCGCCGGTGCCGTCGAGCTCCGGGGCGAAGAGCCGCTCGTGCGCGAGCTCGGCGACCGCCTTGGCCACGAGGTGGCGGTGGGCGCGCTCGGCGAGGTCGCCGCGCAGGTGCGGTGCCACGGCGACGCCGTCGCCCAGGGGGGACGCCGCGAAGTCCTGGTGCGTGCACACGCTCAGCGCGGCCGTCTTGGTGAGGCCGCCGTCGGTCACCTCGACCTCGCGCAGGACCCGAAAACCGGCGGCAGCGTTCTTGGCGGCGATCTTCGCGTTCTGCACGTCGGGTTCGACGACGACGCGCGCTCCCCCACGCCCGCCCGCGGCGGTGTCGGCGAGGCAGAAGCGCACGACCGCCGACATCACGGCGTCGGTGAGCCCGGGTCGGCGCGCGTGCCGGTCCTCGGGCGCCGGCGCGACGAGCAGGTGCATGCCGACGTCGCCGGGCTCGGCGTCGTGGACGCCCGTCAGGAGCACCCGGGCCGGGTCGTACGTCTCGACGTAGACGACCGGTTCCCCGTCCAGGCGACCGATCCAGCCCTGCTGGGCGTCGTCCGCGGCCACGGCGGCGAGGTAGTCGTGCACCTCGTCCGGCGACAGGTCGCCCATGTGCCACGCCGCCGACGCCGGGTGGGCCAGCCATCCGTGCACCGCCACGGCGTCGACGGCGGGCACCGCGGAGGCGAACGCCAGGTCGCCCAGGGGGGTCGGGGCGGTGTACGTGCTGGTCGTCAGCACTGCGCTCGCGGTCACCGGGCGACCTCCTGAGCCGTCCCGGCGAGCGCGGCGGGGGCGCCGTCGGGGAGGCCGAACGACTGGAAGGCGATACGCCGCTCGACGGCGTACGGCTCCCGGCCGGTGACCTTCGCCAGGACCACCGCGTTCCGCCACGCGCCGAACCCGAGGTCCGGAGCCGTCACACCGTGCGTGTGCTCCTCCCCGTTGAGGGTGTGCAGGCGGTCGTCGGCGGACACCGAGTAGTCGCGGGTGACGTCGAACCGGCCACGGTCGTCCAGCCGGAGACGATCACGCACCGGATCGAGGAACGCGGGCACCCCGGAGCCGTACCCCGTCGCGGCGACGACGGCGCGCGTGCGGTGCTCGGCCGTCGTGCCGAGCTGGGCGTGCCGCAGGGTCAGGACGTGCTCGCAGGCGCCGTCCTCGGCCCGCTCGGTGCGCGCCGCGACCACCTCGGTGTCGGTGAGCAGCGAGGTGGGGACCTCACGGCCCAGGGCGCTGCGACGGTAGAGCGTGTCGTAGATGTCGTCGACGACGTCACCGCTGATGCCCTTGGAGAGGTGACGCTGCTCGCGGCCGAGGAGGTCGCGCAGCTCGGGGTCCAGGGCGTGGAAGTGGTCGGTGTACTCGGGCGAGGTCATCTCGAGGGTGAGCTTGGTGTACTCCATCGGGAAGAACCGCGGCGAGCGGGTCACCCAGTCCAGCCGGTACCTGCCCGCTTCCTGGAGCAGGTCCCGGTAGATCTCCGCGGCGGACTGCCCGGAACCGACCACCGTCACGGCACCGCTCTCCGTCAGGTCGGCGCGGTGCGGCAGGTAGTCGGCGCTGTGGACCACCGGACCGGCACCCTCGGTGGCGGCCGCGGTCGCCGCGAGCGCCGCCAACGGGGCGGGCAGCCTCGGGGTCGTGCCGACGCCGAGCACGACGTGCCGGGCCCGGTACTTCTCGCGGCGGGGCTCACCCGGTTCGTCGGCGCCGGTCACCTCCGCCGTGACGACGTAGGTGTCGCTCGCCGGATCGTGCTCGACGGCGACGACGCGGCGTCCCCACCGCAGCGTCTCCAGACGGTCCGCGACCCACCGGCAGTACGCGTCGTACTCGGCGCGCAGCGGGTAGAAGGACTCGCGGATGTAGAAGGGGTACAGCCGACCGACCTCCTTGAGATAGGCCAGGAAGGAGTACGGCGAGGTCGGGTCGGCCATCGTCACCAGGTCGGCGAGGAACGGCACCTGGATCGTCGCGCCCTCGATCATCATGCCCGGGTGCCAGCGGAACTCCTGTGCCTGGTCGAGGAACACGGCGTCCACGTCGGCCAGCGGGTCCGCGAGCGCCGCCAGCCCGAGGTTGAACGGCCCGACTCCGATCCCCACGAGGTCGTACGTTCTCATCAGCGGGCCTCCTTCGGGCCGACGGCGTCGCCGGCGTGGCGGGCGAGGTGCGGGTGGACGTCGCGGCAGGGGGGCTCGTGCTCGTCGGCGAGCGCCTGGCCCGCGAGGAGGCCGTGCGCTGCGTCCCGCACCAGGCTCAGCACGCGGCGCACGTCGGCGAGGGTGACGGCAGGGTTGAGCAGGGTGAGCTTCAGGCAGGGGCGGCCGTCGATCACGGTCTTGGCCACGCTGGCGCGACCGGAGTCGAACAGGACGCGACGGACGCGCGCCACGAGGGCGTCCGCCTGCTCGTCGGTGACGCCGTCGGGCTGGTACCGGAAGATCACCGTGGACAGGTCGGTGCCGCTCACCACGTGCAGCTCGGGGTCACGGGCGAGGTCGGCGTGCACGGCGGCGGCGAGGTCGCAGACGGCGTCGACCATCGCGCCGATGCCGTCCGGACCGATCGCGCGCAGCGTCGTCCACAGCTTGAGGGCGTCGAACCGGCGGGTGGTCTGCAGCGACCGGTCCACCTGGTTGACCTCGGCGGAGTCCTCGACAGGGTTGAGGTAGTCGGCGTGCCAGGCGGTCCGGGCCAGGTCCTCGGGCTCCCGGACCAGGACGGCGCTGGCCGAGACCGGCTGGAAGAAGGTCTTGTGGAAGTCGACGGTGACGCTGCGGGCGCGCTCGATGCCGTCGAGGAGGTGACGGCGGGTGCGCGAGACGAGCAGTCCGCCGCCGTAGGCCGCGTCGACGTGCAGCCAGGTGTCGGTGGCGTCGCACAGGTCGGCGACCGGACCGAGGGGGTCGATGGTGCCGCGGTCCGTGGTGCCGGCCGTGGCCACCACCGCCATGACGACGTCGCCGACGCGCTCGGTGGTGGCGAGCGCCCCAGCGAGCGCGTCGGGGTCCATCCGTCCGCTCGCGTCCGTCGCGACCGTGACCACGGCGTCGTCGGCGAGCCCGAGGATCATCGCGGACTTCGCGACGGAGAAGTGGCCGGCTGCGGTGGCCAGGACGCGCAGCCGACCCTGCAGCCCGTGCCGGGCGATCCCGGTGAGACGGTTGCCGTCCGGGCCGGTCAGCGCGCGCTCTCGCGCAGCGAGCAGCGCGTGCAGGTTGGACTGGGTGCCACCGGAGGTGAAGACGCCGTCACCGCCGGCGAAGCCGATGCGCCGGTTCGCCCAGGCGACGAGGCGGCGCTCCATGAGGGTGGCGACGGTGGACTGGTCGTAGGTGTCGACCGAGGTGTTGATGGCGGCGAGCATCGCCTCGGCGCCCACGGCCGGGACGGCCACCGGGCAGTTGAGGTGAGCCGCGTAGGCGGGGTCGTGGAACCAGACGGCGTGGGTGGCGTAGAGCGCGGCGGTCTCGCGCAGCGCGTCCTCGGTGCCCACGCCGGACGAATCGAGGTCGACGCCGTCGACGAGCTCGGCGAGCTCGGTCCGGCTCGCCCCGCTCCACGGCTGGTCGACGGCCGCGAGACGGGCCGCGACGTCGTCGACGACGCGGTGGACCGTGCGGGCGTAGACGCCCGCGGTGCCGCTGTTGAGCAGCGCGTCGGTGCTGGTCAGGGTCACATCGGGCGGAGTGAGAGACACGTCCGGGACTCCTCGGGAGACAAGGGGATGAGGTCAGGCTCGCCTAACTTAGCCTCACCTAAGCCTCAGGTCCACCGACGGCGCCCCTGGGGTGCACGACACGCCGCTGCCGGTTCGCGTCAGACGGCGTGTCGTGCACCCGCAGGGGCGCGGAGGGGGCGTGGTCCTACCGGGTGGGGACGGTCGGGGTGGGCAGGTAGACCTCTCCCCCGGCGGCACGGAACTCCGCCGACTTCGCGGCCATGCCCGCCGCCACCTCGTCCTGCGCCGCGGCCACGATCTCCTGCTGGGCACCGGCGTCACCGAACTCGTCGCGGATGTCCTGCGAGATGCGCATCGAGCAGAACTTCGGCCCGCACATCGAGCAGAAGTGCGCCGCCTTGGCGGCCTCCGCCGGCAACGTCTCGTCGTGGTACTCCTCGGCCAGCTCCGGGTCCAGCGACAGGTTGAACTGGTCGCGCCACCGGAACTCGAAGCGGGCCTTGCTCAGCGCGTCGTCCCGCGCGGTCGCCCCCGGGTGCCCCTTGGCGACGTCGGCCGCGTGCGCCGCGATCTTGTACGTCACCACCCCGGTGCGCACGTCGTCACGGTTCGGCAGACCCAGGTGCTCCTTGGGCGTGACGTAGCAGAGCATCGCCGTGCCGTACCGGGCGATCTCGGTGGCGCCGATCGCCGAGGTGATGTGGTCGTACCCCGGCGCGATGTCGGTCACCAGCGGCCCGAGCGTGTAGAACGGGGCACCGTCGCACAGCTCCTGCTGCCGCTCGACGTTCTCGCGCACCAGGTGCAGCGGGACGTGCCCGGGCCCCTCGACCATCACCTGCACGTCGTGCTTCCAGGCTCGCTTGGTCAGCTCAGCCAACGTGTCCAGCTCGGCGAACTGGGCGGCGTCGTTGGCGTCGGCGATCGACCCCGGGCGCAGCCCGTCACCGAGCGAGAACGCGACGTCGTACCGGGCGAAGATCTCGCAGAGCTCGTCGTAGTGCGTGTACAGGAAGTTCTCCTGGTGGTGCGCCAGGCACCACCCGGCCATGATCGACCCGCCGCGCGAGACGATCCCGGTCACCCGGTTCGCGGTGAGCGGCACGTAGCGCAGCAGCACGCCGGCATGCACCGTCATGTAGTCGACGCCCTGCTCGCACTGCTCGATCACGGTGTCGCGGTAGATCTCCCAGGTCAGGCGCGAGGCGTCGCCGTCGACCTTCTCCAGCGCCTGGTAGATCGGCACCGTCCCGATCGGCACGGGCGCGTTGCGCAGCAGCCACTCACGCGTGGTGTGGATGTCGTCCCCGGTGGACAGGTCCATCACCGTGTCCGCACCCCACTTGGTGGCCCACTGCAGCTTCTCCACCTCCTCCGCGATCGAGGAGTGGACCGCCGAGTTGCCGATGTTCGCGTTGACCTTCACGGTGAACGCCTTGCCGATGATCATCGGCTCGGACTCGGGGTGGTTCACGTTGTTCGGGATGATCGCGCGGCCCGCGGCGACCTCGGACCGCACCAGCTCGACGTCGCACTGCTCGCGGATCGCGACGTAGCGCATCTCCGGGGTGATCTCGCCTCGGCGGGCGTAGTGCATCTGGGTGACCTTGCGGCCCGTCGTGCTGCGGAGCGGCCGACGGCGCGCGCCCTGCCACTCGGCGGACGCGGCCCCCCGACGGGCCGCACCACGGCCGTCGTCGGCGAGGGACCGCTCCCGGCCGGTGTACTCCTCGGTGTCCCCCCGCTCGGCGATCCACGCCGAGCGCAGGTCCGGGATCCCCACGGTGGGGTCCCCGCCCGGGCCGTCGGTGCGGTAGATCCGCACCGGGGGGTTGGCCGAGCCGTCAGGGGCGTCGGCCAGGGTGATCTCGGTGACCGGGACGACGATCCCGGTCTTGGTGTCGCGCTCGAAGGCGAGCGCGCGCGACGGTGCGTCGTGCGACATGTGTACTCCATCTTCCTACGCCGGCATGACCCGGTCAGGTTCGACGGTCCGGGCCGCGTCAGCCCGATCTCAGCCCCTGCGTGAGGCTCCCGTGGGATCACCTGCAACGTAGCACGGCGCACCGTCGCGCTGCTCAGGGGGCCGGCGTCGTCACCTGCGTCCGCGCAGGCCACCGACCTGGAGCGGGTTGGCCCCGGCTGCGGCCATGAGGTACCACGCGGTGGCACCCGTGTGCTGGACCTGGAAGTACCCGAAACCGAACCCGGTGTCGACGAGGCTGGTCGCGGCGACCACGCCGGAGCGCGCGGGCAGGGCCCGACCACCGACCGTCTGGTCGGCCCCGAGCAGCTCCTGCGTGCGGCGCAGCTCGACCAGCAGCCGGTCGGCACGGCCCTGGTCGTGACGACCACGCCCCCGGTCGGTCAGGGCGCAGGCCAGCTGAGCCGTCCCTTCCAGCCACACGGCGTCCGGATGGGCCGGGACGCCCTCGTACGACGCGGTCGTGGTCAGGCTGGCGCTCGAGAACGTCACGCCGGAGATCGACACGCCGTCGGGCAGCTGGGAGAGCCCCCGGCCGCCGACGTCGCGGGCCGCGAGGTCCGAGGCGACCCAGTCGACGGCTCGCCCGTAGCGGTTCTCCCGCAGGGCGAGCCATCCCCAGGTCGCCGGGTCCAGCGGCAGCGGGTCGGTGTTGATCTCCTCGCCGTCGTTGGTGCCGGTGTAGAAGTACCCCCCACGGTGGTCCCACATGCGGTCGACGAACTGCCGGGCGTGCCGCTCTGCCGTCCGCCACCGCCGGCCGCCGGCCAGCGCGTCGAGCTGGCGGAAGAACGCCACGCAGTCGACGTTGTGCTCGGTCGAGCCGTTGGGGATCGGGGCGTTGCCGCCGTCGACACCGAAGGAGAACCCTCCCAGCGGCCGGGTCGACCAGGCGTTGTCGAGGATCCACTCACCGATGCGCACCGCAGCGTCCCGGTAGCGCCGGTCGCCGGTCGCCTCGTAGGTGTGCAGCAGGGCGATCCCCGGCCAGGCCATGTCCCCGACCGCCGTCCCGAGGAACCCGAACTGCCAGCCGATGTTGGCGGTGCCGTCCGGGAGCTCGAGACCGTACGGCTGCGGGTTGCCGTCGTAGAACGTGTACGGGCCGGCGTTGTACGCCTGGCGGAGCCGACCGTCGTCGTGGGCCGGGTCGTGCTCCTGGGCGAAGACCAGGCCGTCGGCCAGGACCTTCGCCCGCTCGACGCGCCCTCCCGCCAGGGAGGCGCAGATCATCAGCGCGACGTCGTAGACGAACGCGGTCGAGAACAGGCCGAGCTGGTCGGCGTAGGACTGGGCCAGGCGGGGACCCGGGTTCACCGCGGGATAGGCGTCGGTCATCGCGCCGAGGAACCCGTGGGCGCGGCGCACGGAGCCCGACGGCGCCGCGGCACCACCACCGCTCGGGTGCAGTCGGGTTCCTGCGGCCCACGCCTCGGCCCCGGTGGCGAGGGTCAGCGCCCCGGCGGCGCCGGCGACGAGCAGGCCGCGCCGGGAGATCCCGGTGCGATCGGCTTCACCAGGGGCCGCGGCAGACGGCAGAGGCATGGCAGGTCGGGACATGAGCATCTCCTTCGATGGTCTGCGCTCCCGCCGTCGGGAGTGCTACCAGCGACAAGTTACTCGTGTCACCTGCGATTGGGAAGGGCCGGCTCCGCGGGGAGGAAGAATCGTCAGGCGAGGCGGACGACGGCCTGGGCGCGGCCCAGGACCTTGGCACCGTCGTGCACGACCGCGAGGTCGACACGAACCGTCCCGGCCTCGGCGTCCACGGCACCGACCGTGGCGGTGACCTCGACGACGGCGGCACCGCGGGAGGGCACCGGCACCGGCTTGGTGAAACGCGTGCCGTACCGCACGATCGCGCCGGGGTCGCCCGCCCAGTCCTCGACGACAGCGATCACGGAGCCCATCGTGCACATGCCGTGGGCGATCACTCCGGGAAGCCCGACCTCGGTGGCGAACTCCTCGTTCCAGTGGATGGGGTTGAAGTCCCCGCTGGCGCCCGCGTACCGCACCAGAGCAGCCCGGTCGAGCTCGATCGACCGGGTGGCGACGACGTCACCGGCCGAGAGCGATGCCAGGTCGGGCCTCTGCGTGGCCATCAGGCGTCCTCCCCACGGACGACGAGGCTGGAGGTCACCGTGGCGACGTGCTCGCCCGGGGCGCCCTCGGGGGACGCCGCGTGGATCTCGCAGCGCGTCGTGACCATCGAGATGCTGGAGCGCTGGGTCACCGCGTCCACGTGCAGGATCGTCACGAGCTCGTCGCCCGCGACGATCGGACGGTGGTGCGTGAACTGCTCGTCCGCATGCACCACGCGGGAGAAGTCGATCCCGGCCGCCGGGTCGGCGACGTACTGGGACTCGGCACGCTGGGCGACGACGACCGCGAAGGTCGGCGGCGCCACCAGGTCCGGATAGCCAAGACCCCGCGCCGCCACAAGATCGTGGTGGGCGGGGTGCTGGGAACCGACAGCGGTGGCGAACTCGCGGATCTTCTCGCGCCCCACGGAGTACGGTGCGGTGACCGGGTACTCACGACCGGCGAAGCCGGCGTCGGGCAGGGTGCTCGCCACGTCGCTGTCGAGGACGAGCCGCGTCAGCGGGTCTCGCGGTGCGACGTGTGCTTGGCGCAACGCGGGCAGAACTTCGCCATCTCGAGACGGTCCGGGTTGTTGCGCCGGTTCTTCTTGGTGATGTAGTTCCGCTCCTTGCAGTCCACGCAGGCGAGCGTGATCTTCGGGCGGACGTCCGCGCTCTTGGAAGCCATGGTGTGTCACCTCTCGCGCCCCCGGAAGGCGCAACGTGCGTCAAGGAACTGGGTGGTTCGACGCCGGCCGTCGAACCGTGTGTGCCGTGTGGATGGTAGCGAGGGCGGGGCTCGAACCCGCGACCTCACGATTATGAGTCGTGCGCTCTGACCAGCTGAGCTACCCCGCCGCGCGTGACTCATCGCGAGACCATCCACCCGGTATACCGGGTGGCGGCCCCGCGACATGTCACAGAGCCCCGAAAGGGATTCGAACCCTTGACCTTCTCCTTACCATGGAGATGCTCTACCGACTGAGCTATCGGGGCGCGGAGGAAACATTACACGGCCATCGCGGTCCGGACGAAATCCGGAGCTCGACGCCGCTCGTGCACCTCCACAGTGCCGGAACCGCCTCACCGGGGTGAGACACGCTCCGAGCGGTGGCAGGTGAGGGATTCGAACCCCCGAAGTCGATGACGGCTGATTTACAGTCAGCTCCCTTTGGCCGCTCGGGCAACCTGCCGAGCAAGGCCGCGGACGGCCTTGCGGAGACAACCATAGCGGCCCGGCGCCCGCTGCGGAAATCCGTTCACCGTGGCCCTTGTCACCCGACCGCATATCCTGCGCAGGTGACGAGCACCCCCACCCCGCCCCCAGCCCGATGGGGCCTCTCGCTGGGCCTGGGGGCGTACCTCCTGTGGGGCGCGATGCCCCTGTACTTCCCGCTCCTGGAGCCCGCGGGCGCCCTGGAGATCATCGCCCACCGTGTCGTGTGGTCGCTCGTGTTCTGCCTCGTGCTGCTGGCCGCGACCCGCACGCTGTCCCGCTTCACCGCGGTCTTCCGGCAGCCACGCACCCTCGGCGTGCTCGCCGTCGCGGCGGTCCTCATCGTCACCAACTGGGTGACCTACGTCTACGCCGTCCTGAGCAACCACGTGCTCGACGCCGCGCTCGGCTACTACATCAACCCGCTCGTCACCGTCCTGCTCGGCGTCGTCGCGCTGCGTGAGCGGTTGCGGCCGGCCCAGTGGGTCGCCCTCGGCTTCGGCGCGGCCGCGGTCGCCGTGATCTCCACCGGTGTGGGCGGCCTACCCTGGATCTCCCTCGTCCTGGCGTTCTCGTTCGGGTCCTACTCGCTGATGAAGAACCGCGCCGGACGGTCGGTCGACGCCCTGCCCGGGCTCGCCGTCGAGACGACGCTCGCCACACCGTTCGCGCTCGCCTACCTCGCCTGGCTGACCGCCACCGGGGTCTCCACCTTCGGCCAGGAGGGAGCCGGGCACGCGCTGCTGCTCGTCTCCGCCGGCGTGGTCACGGGCGTGCCGCTGCTGCTGTTCGGCGCCGCCGCACGGCGCCTGCCGCTGTCCGTGGTGGGGATGCTGCAGTACCTCACGCCCACGCTGCAGTTCCTGGTCGGGCTGCTCGTGTTCGGCGAGCACATGTCGCCTACCCGCTGGATCGGCTTCGGGCTGGTGTGGGTCGCGCTGGTGGTGCTCACCGTGGACGGCACGCAGGCGGCCCGTGCAACGCGTCTGGCCGCCGCCGCGGGTGCGACGGCGGCCAGACGGGCGGGCTGAGCGTACGGGGGCGCGGAGGCGTCAGCCCGCCGTGCCCTGCCAGTCGCCGTTGAGGTTGAGGTTCTGGTCGATGGTCGCCACCAGATCCTGCGTGACGACCTCCTGGGAGCCGGACAGCTGCACGAGCGACGGGATGCCGTTGCCGTCCACGAGCGCCCAGACCACCGCGACGTACTTCTGGCCGCCCGAGTCGTACGTGTACGAGGTGTTGGCGCGGCCCTCGTCGTCACGCAGCGTCGTCACCGGTGCGTAGTTCTCGTCGGTGACGCCCTGGCCCTCGACCTGGCTGATGAACCAGTCGACCGCCCCGTCGGCGGTCATCTCCGCCCCGCCGGGCATGAACCCGATCCGACCGGCGACGCCGCCCTCGGCGTTCGAGAGCTGGTGGACGTAGGACCAGCCGTCGGCGTCGCCCAGCGACTCCCAGTTGGCCGGGACACGGGCCGCGACGTGCTCGGCGTGGATGGTCGCGAGCTCGGTCGCGGACACCGGTGCGTCACCCGCGGCCTCGGCTCCCTCGTCGGCCTGCCCGGCGTCCGCGGCGCCCTCGTCGCCCGCGGCGTCGGGCTCGTCGGTCGCCGGCTCCTCCGTCTCGGTGGACTCGGACGTCTCGGCGTCCTCGCCGACCTTCTCGATCTCACCGACCTCGAACGAGCACGCGGCCAGCGACGGGGCCACGACGAGCGCGGTGAGCGCCGCGGCCAGACGACGGCGGCTTCTGATGTGATGCATGAAAATCCTCAGGTCGTGTCGGGTCAGTTCTCGCGAGCGGATCGGCGCCCTACTTCTCGAACAGCCGGGCGCCGAACCAGTCGAACCGTGGGCGCCAGCCGTGGTTGCGGAGCAGGGTGAGCACCGGGACCTTCGCGTCGGACGGTCGGATCGACACTGCACCCTCCCACGAGGTCCGCGTCTCCCCCGAGCTCGCCACGTGCACCTGGCCGTCGGCACCCTCGGCGATCGTCATGTTGAGACGACCGGCCGTCTTGCCACGGTGCCACGTCCAGCTCGCCCGCGAGGACGCCCCTCCGGGACCGACGACGGTGCGGGAGTCCGCCGTGCCGGAGTACTCGACGAAGGTGTACCGGGACCGCACCGGATCGAGGTCGACCTCCATGCGCCAGGCGTAGGCGACCTTGCCCTTGACGAACAGGGTCTGCCAACGCATCTCCTCGGACTTCCACCGCACCTCGAGCCGCACGCGGCCGTCGGCGCCCCGCTGCGCCTCGAGCAGATAGGGAAGGCCGTCGGAGTTCAGTGCGAGCAGCTCACCGACCACCCGGTCGACGGACGACGGCGCGCCCGGGGTCGCGACAGCGACGTCCGCCACCTCGGCCACCTCCCGGCGTTCCGCCAGCGCCCGCGCCCCACGCCTCGCCATCCACACGACACGAGCGACCACCACGACGAAGAACGCCGCGATGATCGTGATGCCGAGAGCGACCCGGCCCGAGACGATCGCCCACGCCCCGAGAGGGATGATCACGTAGCCCGAGAAGAAGATCACCCGGCGGCTGATCACGGCGAAGCGATCAGCTCCGGTCGGTGAGCCGTCCTGCGCGCCCGTCTCGCTCATCGGCCGACCAGGGCGATGCTGTCCTGGATGGCGCGCACCGCGGGCCAGACGTCCGGCGCCTGCGGTCCGGCGCACGTCCCGGTGACCTCGAGGGCATCCCGGACGCCATCGTGCTCGATCACGGCGATCCGGAGCGCCTGGGCGATGGTGCCCGTCTCCTCCGTGGACCAGGCGCCTTCGATCCGCGCCGCCGGGACGCCGGCCAGCGTCGTCTTCATCCGGCCGACCTCCTCGTACCCCGGTGTGGCCTCGAGTCGCTTCACCGCGTCGGCGATCACGTCGTCTGCGGTCTGGTCCGGGTGGAGGCGCTGCATGATGACCAGGACGTTGGGCCTGAACTCGCCCTCCGGACGCTGCTGGACGATCGCGAGCTGGGAACCCGGGACCCGCCGGGGCTCCCACCCGTCGGGGCAGTCCATGGTGATCTCCGGGAAGCCCGGGAAGTCCTCGCTCGGGTAAGAGACGGTAGTCATGTGTCCATCCAATCAGTCGGTGCCATGCCCGGTCACCACCATCCGCCGGTGATGCCGTCGACGAACCCGCCGACCGCATCCCCGGCACCGCCGACGAGATCGCCGCCGAAGTCAGAGATCGCCGAGACCGTGTCGGCCGGCGACCACTCCAGCGAGACGTCGAACCCGGCACCGATGCCCAGTGCCGCGCCCAGCTCCAGGTCCAGGCTCACGCTGTCCATGCCGAAGTTCACGTCCGCGCCGGCCGTGAAGCCCACCCCCGCGTAGACGTTGGCACTGCCCCCGGCGGTGACGCCCGCGGCCGTGACCGACCCGTCCACACCCGCCTCGGCGCCCGCGAAGGCGTCGACGCCGGCGCTCATCCCGAGACCGTGCGGGCCCAGCGAGGCCCCGGCGTTCGCCTCGGCACGCCCCCCGACGAACGCCTCGGCAGAGCCCTGCGCGCCGAAGTGGTCCCCGTAGCCGACCTCACCGCTCGCACTCGCACTCGCCCCGGCGTTGACCCCCACGGAGCCCTCGGCCACCAGACCGTTCTCCGAGAGGCTGACCTCGCCAGAGGCGTCGTAGCCGGCCCCCGCGGCGACTCCGGCCTCGCCGGACCCGTGGAACCCGTCCTCGGACCCGAACTCTCCGTCCACGCCCGCCTGGTAGCCCGCGAACCCGCCGGTCTCGCCCTCGGCGAACGTGTGGTTGATGTTGCCCTTCTCCGACGCGGTCGCCGCGCTCTCGCCGTCGGGTGACGGCGTGAAGACGCCGTTCTCGTAGGTGCCGCTGACACCGTCGGGGTTGTACTGCGGACCACGATGCGTGTTGTAGCCGTCCGTCCAGCTGTGCCCAGGATCGCTGGTGTCCGTCGGTGACTTCGTCGGGTCGGATCCGGGCGACGCGAGCGGGTTGCCGCCGTCGTCGTCGGATCCTCCGGAACCGGAACCACCGTTGCCGTTGCCGTTGCCGCCACCGGTGCCACCGCCACCGCTAGGACCGCCAGGACCGCCACCGGAGCCGGTGTCGTCCGAGGTGCGCTCCTGGTCGTCGGCGTTCTCCCGGACCTTCGACGCGACGTCGCGCAGCAGGTCTGCGGTGTTCCGCAGTCGGACGATGTGGGTGTCCCCCCACTCGGCGCGGAAACCGTCACCGTCCGGGCCTTCCCAGCCCTCGGGCCCCGGAATGGCGCCCTCCACCGTTGCCACGACCGCGTCCAGGGCGTCACCGCCCTCCGCGATCTTGTCAGCGAGCTGGCGCAGCGCCTCGATATCGGCGCCGTACATCCCTCCGCCCACAGCTCCTCCTCCTGACCCGCGCACCCGGGATCGACCTCAGTTCTCTGGCCCCACGGACGAGAGGTGCGGCACCGCCGGCACCGCACCCCTCACCAGCCCCCGTCCGGGGGCAGACCTCCCGCTCAGTAAGCGGTCGAGGTGTTCTCCTGCTGCGTGGCGTTGTTGTCCGCCGTCGTGGCGTAACCATCCAGCGCCGCCGCGATCTCGTTCAGCTTCGCCGCGTGCGTCCCGTCCCACTCGTCCTGGAACTGCACCGCGTCCGGACCGTTCCACTCCGTCTGCGACATCTGGTTCGTGATCGTCGTCACCGACGTCCGCACGACCTCCGCCTGGTCCCGCAGAACCCCAGCCAGGCTCCGGACCGCCTCGATGTCAAGACCGAAGACGTTGCCACCCTCTGCAACCATGCCATGCTCCTTCACTCAAGGGCCGCCCCCTGCGGGACAACCACGTCATCGCTTCAACACCACGAACTCAACCAGAGCCCGTGACCACAAGGAATGGGGAGCACTCCCCATGCGCCGGCCACGGCTCAGCGGTCGCCGCCCGCACGCCGTGCGCGGTCGGCCCGGCGCCGCAGCTCTCGACGCTCCAGCGCCCGGTAGACGGCGTCGTACCCCGCGACCACCCACGCGACGATCGCGAGGATCCCCGCGATCGTCGCGACCGGGACGACGTCGACCGCGGCACAGACCACGGCCAGAGCGGTCAGCACCAGACCGGTGCCGAGGCTCCACCTCCCCAGCGCGCCCACGGCGAGCAGACCTCTCGCTCAGTAAGCGGTCGAGGTGTTCTCCTGCTGCGTGGCGTTGTTGTCCGCCGTGGTGGCGTAACCATCCAGCGCCGCCGCGATCTCGTTCAGCTTCGCCGCGTGCGTCCCGTCCCACTCGTCCTGGAACTGCACCGCGTCCGGACCGTTCCACTCCGTCTGCGACATCTGGTTCGTGATCGTCGTCACCGACGTCCGCACGACCTCCGCCTGGTCCCGCAGAACCCCGGCCAGGCTCCGGACCGCCTCGATGTCAAGACCGAAGACGTTGCCACCCTCTGCAACCATGCCATGCTCCTTCACTCAAGGGCCGCCCCCTGCGGGACAACCACCTCATCGCTTCAACACCACGAACTCAACCAGAGCCCGTGACCACAAGGAATGGGGAGCACTCCCCATCCCGTCCGTCGCTGCGCCGGATCACTCCGGCAGGGCGACGTGGATCTTGGAGGCTCGGCCGGCCGTGATGAGGAATCCCCGCCCGGGCGGGAAGTCCTTGCGGCGCATGCGGCCGAGCCCGGTGTTCATCAGGACGTCGCCGTCCGTGTCCCCCGGGGTGAGCAGGATGCCGTTGCGACCGGACTTGAACGGCCCCGCCAGGGTGAAGGCCTTCGACCAGGTCGACGTCTCCGACTCCCCGACCACGAGCTGTTCCTTGCGGACCGCGAGCTTGACGAACGCCTCCAGCGGCTTCTCCGCCGGCGTGCCCGTCAGCTCCGTGTAGTTCTCGATCATCACGGTCAGCCGGCCCGGCGGGACCCGGTCCTCCTGCAGCGCCGTGGTGAGCTCCTTGAGAAGCTCCACCACGGCTTCGGGGTCGGACGCCTGCTCGTCCCACAGGTCCAGCGCACCCAGGCTCGACCGGCGCGACGACAGGTACACCAGGCGGGTGCGCCCCGCCCGCCGCAACGTCGTCGCGAGGGTGACGAACGCCGTCGTGCGTCCGGACCCCGGAGGCCCGGCCAGCATGAACGGCGAACGCATCGGCAGGCCGACCGGGGCGAGGTCCAGGTCGCGCAGCCCGACGGTCGCGAGGTCCCCCACCGTCGGCGGCAGCGCGTCGAGCGTGAAGCTGTCGGGCAGCCGGGCCACCCCGGGCGCCCGCGGCGCACCCATCCGCCGCATCGTCTGCTCGAGCCGCGCCAGCTCGCGCGACTGCACGGCCCCGTTCGACTCGCCCCCCAGCACGGCGATCTGCGCCTCCTGCCCGTACATGATCGCGCGGCCCGGCGGCGAGGCCGGGCTCAGCACGTCACGGGGGACGTTGAGCATCAGGTAGTCGTCCTCGCGGGCGAGGCGGTGGACGATCCGCTTCTGCACCGTCGAGGTCAACGACGGCGGCACCGAGACCGCGCGGTCGCCCGACATCACGAGATGGATACCCACCGGACGCCCGTCCGTCGCGAGCTGGGTGAACGCGCCGAAGATCGAGAAGCCGCGGACCGACGACACCTCGTAGGAGTCGCGGAAGTTCCCGATCCCGTCGACCATCACGAAGATCCGTGGTTCGTCGGGCCGGTCCGCGATCCGCCGGTACTCGTCGATGGTGCTCGCCCGCACCTCCGCGTAGCGGGCGGACCGCTCGTCGAGCAGCTCCGTCAGGCGGCGCATGAGGCGCGTGATCCGCTCCTCGTCGTCGCCGGAGATGACGGCACCGACGTGCGGCAGGTTCTCGAGCATCGACAGGCCGCCGGAGCCGCAGTCGATGCCGTACACCTGCGTCGGTCCGCCACGCGCCGTGAGACCCGCCGAGACGGCGACGGTGCGCAACGTCGTGCTCTTGCCCGTACCACCGGCGCCGTAGACGGCGAGGTTGCCGTCCGCGTCCGGCTCGTAGTGCACCGTGGGCTGCGCCTGGGCGTGCGGGTCGTCCAGGACGCCCACGAGCAGCCGGGCGTCCGTGCGCGGGTTCGGCAGCAGCGCGAGGTCGTACGTGGCGGCCAGCTCCTCGAGCCACGGCTTGCGGGGGGCCGGCACCCCGGCGCTGGTGGCCGCCTGCCGGATCGTCGCCACCATCCTCGAGATGTCGTTCGGGCCCGGGTCCCCGGCCTCCGGAAGCTCCGGGGCCGGCATCTCCCACCGGCGACCCGTGCCGAAGTCCAGCTCTTCGACCTCGACCTGCGTCGGGTCCGGCTCGTCACGGGTCCACCCACCGGCGTACCCGGTCTGGAACGTGGTGATGCGTCCCGGCCCGGTCTTGGCCGCACCACGGCCGGGGATCGACGGGGAGAAGTGCGCCGCCATCTCGTCGTCGAGCACGTCCTTGGAGTCGGACTCGTCGGCCATGCGCAGCGCGATCCGCAGGTTGGTGTTCGCGCGCAGGTTGTCCTTGATGACACCGGCAGGACGCTGGGTCGCCAGGATCAGGTGCAGGCCGAGCGAGCGTCCTCGCTGAGCGACGTCGACCACCCCGTCGACGAACTCGGGGACCTCGCCCACGAGCGCCGCGAACTCGTCCACCACGATGATCAGGCTGGGCGGCGCCTCCGGGTCCCCGGTCTTCTCCAGGGAGGCGAGGTCCTTCGCCTTCTTGCGGTTGAGCAGGTGCTCGCGGTGGTGCAGCTCGGCACGCAAGGAGGACAGCGCGCGTCGCACGAGGTGCGGGGACAGGTCCGTCACCAGACCGACCGTGTGCGGCAGGTCCACGCAGTCGGCGAAGGCGGCGCCGCCCTTGTAGTCCACGAAGAGGAACGTGACGCGGTCCGGGCTGTGCGCCGCCGCCATCCCGAGCACCCAGGACTGGAGGAACTCCGACTTGCCCGCACCGGTGGTCCCACCCACCAGTGCGTGCGGGCCCTGGGTGCGCAGGTCGAGGTAGAACTCCTCGACCCCGTTGTGGCCGACCAGCGCCCTCAGGTTCGTCGGGCTCTTGCGGCGGACGGGCGCCGACCCGTCACGCGGCGTGAGCGACAGGTTCTCCCGCCACCGCTCGACGACGCCGGCCGCGTCCGAGCCGAGGTCGGTCCCGGCCAGCGCCAGGTAGGACACCGCGCGGGGCAGGTCCGACTCGTCCTCCACCGGTGCGCCGACGTCGACCACGGGCGACAGGATCCGCGCCACCTCGTGGGCGGTCGCCAGGTCCGCGGTCTCGCAGGAGACCGGGTACGTCAGCCGTCCGTAGTGCACCTCGCCGGTCATCCCGTTCTCGTCACGGGACTGCGGGTCGAGCAGCACGAAGGTCCGGCAGGCCGCCGGGAGCTGTTCCACGGTCGGGGCGACCCACACCACGTGCACGTTCGCCGCCGGGCCCCGCTCGGCGAGTCGGACGAGCCGCGACCGGTCGAGGGGGGCGTCGTCCTCGACCAGGACGACGACGGCGGGCAGCACGGGCTTCGGCGCACGGTCCTCCCGGTCCTTCTCCGCGTCGCGCTCCCCCTCGAACGGCGGAGGGCCGTCGAGCACGCCACCGCGCGACTCGATGAGACCCTCCAGACGGGCGAGCAGCGACGCACCACGCCCGGGGTCGCTCGCCAGGTGGTCGGAGGCTCCGAGCGGGCTGTGCGGCGACCCGGTGTGGGGCACCCACTGCAGCCACTCCCAGTCCTCGCGGGACCGGTGCGACGTGAGGGCGGTGACGACCATCTCGGCCGGGGAGTGCAGGGCGACGAGCTGCAGCAGCGCCGCCCGCGCGACCGACTCCACCGGTCCGCTGGGTCCGGCAAGCCCGACGTTCCCCCCGTAGCGCAGGGCGGCGACCGTGGGGACGTCATCGATGACCGAGCACCGTTCCTGCAGGTCCAGCACCATCTCCCAGTGCTCCGGGAGGGCTTCGTTCTCGCGCGGCTGGGCGAACTTCGTCCGCGCGGGGGCGCTGCCCATGCCGAGCCGGAGGGTCAGGAACCCTCGGTGCTCGGGACGGTGGGTCCACATCAGTCCGCCGAGCCGCCGCACGGCGTCGATGGCCTCCGCGAGCGCCGGCGCCTCGGAACGCCGGACCGCGCGCTCCACCGCGTGCGTCTTGGTGATCCGCTCCCGGGTCGCCGCGACGGACTCCTCGAACAGGCGCGTGGCCTCCTCGAACTCCTTCTTCGCGTTGTGCTTGCGGTCGAGGTACATCGCGACCATGATCATCGGGCTCATGAACATGAACACGAGCATCCGGGGGTTCTGGAAGATCCACCAGAGCACCAGGCCCATGATGGCGGGCACCATCATGGGCAGCCACGGCAACCCGCGCGGGGTCTTCGGGCGCGGCGGCTTGGGCGACGCGATCTCCGTCTCCGCGAACCGGGCGACCACGCGAGGTGACCGGTTGAACTCGACCACCGGGCTGGTGGGGACCAGGCTGGTCGACCGGTGCAGGCTCACGACGGACACGACGCTGCCGCCCACCGTCACGGTGTCGGACGACGTCAGCGCCGACCGCGTCATCCGCTGGCCGCCCATCACGAGCCCGTTCGCGGAGTCCAGGTCGTGGATCTCGACCTGCTCGCCCACGACGATCCGGGCGTGGCGCTTCGAGACCTGCGGGTCCTGGAGCCGGACGTCCATGTCCCGGTCGCGACCGAGGTAGGACGTGCCGACGGGCAGGTGGAACTCCCGGCCGGCGTCGGGCCCCTCCAGCACCCGCAGCACCGCCACGGCGGCACCGCGCTCCTGCCCCGGGTGGACGAACTGCTCCGAGACCCGCACGATCGACACGGCCGAGCCGGAGCGCAGCCCGGCCTGCACGAGGTCGCTGGTCGGCGTGAGCACCCGGCCCGCGGTGACGTTACGCTGCGCCGAGCTGTCACCCAGCACCTGCAGCGTGAGGTTGTCCGGGGCCGCTGCGCCGTGACGGGTCGGGTCGGCGGAGAAGAGCACCTCGGCGACGTCGCGGACCGTGGCGGTGGCGTCGGCGGTGACGGCCACGTTGACGGCGGACTCGTCGGGCCGGCTCAGGGTCAGCTTGATGCGCACGTCAGGCAGGGTCCTTCAGATCGAGGAGCGGCAGGTCTTCCTGGGTCACGAGGCGAGAGGTGACCGCGTGCTCGACGAGCCGCGCGCGCCGGTTGGTCGCCGCCCCGCCGGGCCCGCCGCGCAGGCCCTTGACGCCGATGCGGTCGAGCTTGTCGCAGACGTTGTCGAGCTTGCGGTTGAACCGGGTGGTGGCCCACCCGAGCCGACGTGCCGCGTCCGCGCTGGACGGGATCTCGCTCAGCCCGGTGCCCTCGCGCCGCAGCATGGGTTCGGACAGCGCGACGATCAGCTGCTTCTGGCTGATGGTGAACTGGACGGCCCCGATGGTGGTGTCCCCGGTGGCGGGCTCCTCGGCGTTGACCTCCGCGTACGGGGCGTCCGTGAGGGTGGCGGTCAGCTCGTACGTGGTCGGGCCGGCCGTGAAGACCACGGACGTCGTCGGGAACACGACCGGCAGGCGGTTGCCGGGCGGCAGCCAGGACTGGACCCCGCCCCGCTGGTCGCAGACCGTCGCCGCGACCGCGGAGCCGATGTTGCTCAGCCACCAGATCCCGTCCTCCCGGGCGAACCGGAGGAAGCGGCGGTGCAGGTAGAGGTTGTCGTCGATGGCGAGGTCGCCCTCACGCCCGACGTCGAACGGCTCACCGGGCTCCGGGTGGAACCACTCGCCGCAGAACTCGATCGCCAGCTCGCTCATCTCTCCCCCGTCCTCGTCGTCATGCCTCGTCGGAACCGACGCACACCTGCTCGGCCTGAGCGGACTGCTTGCCGTCCCGCACCACGACCACCTCGACGCAGACGTCCTGCGCCGGGTCGGCGGGGACCCGCACCGTCGTCTCGCCGACCTCCTGGTACGGCGACTGCCCGGTCAGGGACAGCTGCCGCCACCCGTAGACGTCGCCCTCTCGCGTCTCGCGAGGCGGCTCCCAGGTGACCACGACCTCGTCACCGGCGACCTCGGCATCCAGTCCACGGACAGGGGGGACGTACCCCCCGACCGCCTCGACCGGGTTGACGTCCGTCGGTCCGGCCTCCGGCTCGACGTCCTGCGGCCCACCCGTCCCGGTGGACAGCCACCAGACGAGGGCGCCGACGCCCAGCAGCCCGACGGCGCCGCCCACGAGAGGCCACCACGCCCGTCGTGACCGCGCGTCGTCGTCCCCGCCGTCGTCCGGGGTGCTCGACGCCGGCTCCGGCGCCCGATGGACCGTCTCGTCCAGGGGGAGGGCCCACTGCGACCCGCCCTGGACCGTGGGCACCGAGCCAGGGCCGGAGCCCACGGACGCGGATCCACCGACCGACGGCACCGGCGGGCCGCCCGCTACGGGTACCGGACCGCCCGGGACCACAGGGCTCGCCGCCGAGCTCGCGGAGACCGGCGAGCCGGCCGGGGCCGGCGATGCCGCTGCACGGGGCTGCCCGGCGTCCGGCGGCGCCTGCCCGGGGTCGATCGCGGTGATCCGGTTCATCCGCGTGCCGTCCGCGGCGTCGTCGTCCTCGGCGTGCACCCCACCGGACTCGTCGAGGATGTCGATCGGCGTCATGTCGCGCGCCAGCTCGACCTGGACCTGCTGCATCGCGCGGGCGAACGCCAGGGCCGTCGGGTACCGCGACGACGGGTGCTTGGCCATCGCGATGCGGAGCACCCGTTCGAGGGAGTCCGGCACGTCTCCGCGACCGGTGCCGGGCAGCGGGGCCGTCGCGATGCGACTCATGAGGTCGGCAGACGCGTTCGACCCGCCCGGCACCTCGAACGGCGTGCGGCCGGCCAGCAGCGTGTAGCAGGTGGCACCGAGGGCCCAGACGTCCGTGGCGATGCCGCTCACCGGCGGGTCGCCGAAGGACTCGGGCGGCGACCACGGGATCGACATGCCCTCGGCCACCGACGCCGAGTCCACGGTCGAGGAGATGCCGAAGTCCGTGAGCACCGGGTGCCCGAACTGGGTCACCAGGATGTTCGCGGGCTTGATGTCCCGGTGCAGGATCCCGAGCCGGTGCGCGGTCTCGACCGCTCCGGCGATCTGGATCGTGGTGCGCATCGCCTCGGCCACGGAGAACCTCTCGCGGCGGTACCGCGACCCCAGGTTCGGCCGCGAGCAGTGCTCCATCGCGAGGTACGGACGGTTGTCCGGGGCCACCCCGGCCTCGAACATCGTGACGATCGAGGGGTGGTTGCCGAGCGTGGCCATGAGGTCGGCCTCGGCGTCGAAGGCCGCCCGCTGCGTGTCGCTGGACCACTCCTTGAGGAGCACCTTGACGGCGACCTGCCGCCGCGGACGGCGCTGCTCGTACAGGAAGACGTCCGAGAACCCGCCGGAGCCGATGAGCTGGCGGAACTCGTAGCCGGGGATCTCCGGGGGCGCCGACGGCGCGCGCTTGCTGCTCATCCGCGCCTCACCAGATCCCCTCGAACGTCAGGGTGACGCCGTCGCCGAGCTCGACCACGTCACCGTCCGCGACGATCTCCTTCTGGTGCGGGTGCAGGCGCCGCGGCTCCTGGCCGGGACGCAGCAGCATCGTGCCGTTGGTGGTGGCGAGGTCCTCGACCAGCACGTGCCACTCCTCGAGCGTGACCTCGACGTGCGACCGCGAGATGTCGTGCTGGGGGCTCGTGACGGTCACGAGACGCGGGATCCGGTCCGCCGACGTCGTCGACGTGCGCGGGCGGCGCCCCACCACGACGTCCCGGTCGAGCTCGACCGCCTGGCCGCCGTCCACGTCGATCGTGCCGCCCGTGGCCACCCCGGAGGAGACGAGGATGCGGCCCAGCAGGGGACGTGGCACGAGCCGCGGGTCACCGTCGAGCGGCGTGCGACAGGTGCGGCAGAGCTCCCGCGTCGGGGGGTTCGGGTGGCCCTGCGGACAGGTCAGGGCCAGCACGTCCTGCGCCCCGGGGGGTGCCGGGACGCTGAACTGCGGGACGTCCCCGGCGGCCTCGCGCAGCGCCGCGAGCTCGCCGGACATGATGGTGTGGCCGTCGTGGTCGTCGAGGCCGTCCTGACCGGCGTCCACGCTCGGACCGGCCTGCGGTGCGGAGTCGACGGCTGCCGCCCGGGAGACGGCACCGGGGGTGCCGGCCAGCGGCGACGACGGCGGCGGCCCACCAGCACCGGGCACCTCGGCGATGAGCCCGTCCCCGGGCGCGAGATCGGGCTGCGAGGGCGCGTCCGGTGCGAGGGTGAGGGACGAGACGGGAGCGGAGGGCACCGGCTCGACGGCCGCCGGCTCGACGGGCGGCACGGCGTCCGACGGTGCGTCGTCATCCTCCTCGACGACCCGGACGGCGGCGTCCTCGACCCGGCGGAAGACGGTGTCGCCGAAGAGGTGCTCGTAGCCGTCCCCGTCGTCGCCCAGCATCGTGTTCTCGGAGACCCCAGGATCACCCGGACCCGGCTCCGCGTCCGCAGAAGCGACCGACGCCCCGGCGTCGCGGGCGGGGTCGGCGTCCGTGGAGCCCGGCGCGGCGGCGGGCGCCACGGGTTCCTCGGCGGGGCTCGCCCCCGTCGGCACCGGGGGCGCCTCGACGCTGCCGACGATGGTCTCCTGGCTGAGCGGTGCGTCCGACGGCGCGACGAGCGTTCGCTGCCCGGGGACGGGCCAGGTGCCCGGGTCGTCGGGCGTCTCCAGGTCCGGCGCGGCCGGTGCGGCAGCGGTGGTGGTCGACGCGTGCTCGTGCTCACCGCAGCGCACCGTGGACGCCCGGACCACGCCGCCCAGCAGCGGCCACACCGGGGCGGCGCTCTCCGCACCGGCGCTGCGCACGTGGATCCCCGTCGCACCCTCGACGACTCGTTCGGCCCACATCAGCACGTCGGCACCCGTGATCTCTGCCTCTCCGTCGTCGGTCGTGACGACGACGGAGGCCGCCGTGCCGCGCACGGCGACGCGGGCGGTCCGCCGGGACGCGTCCCAGGTGGCCACCGCGAACGGCGGGATGTCCGTGAGGGTGCCCGAGACGTGGGCGAGGACCCCGACGACGGCGACCACGCCGCCGGACGGTGCCCCGGCGTCGCCGTCCGGTGCGCTCGCGTCGGGCAGCACGGCCCAGACCCGGTCGACCAGCTCGGCGCTCACCGGCTCCGGAAGCAGCACCACCGTGTCGCCGCGCACGATCGCACGGGCGGTGCCCTCGGTGTACTCGGCGGTCGTCATGCGTCCTCCTGTGCTCGTGGCGAACCGTCCCGACCTGGGGCCGACGCACCGCTCGGCACCGTGTCCTCGTCCGGCTCCCAGGCGCCCCGCGGGCTCGTGACCGTCCGGTCGGCGTCGTTCCCGCCCGTGACGTCGACGACGACGACCGTGATGTTGTCCCGCCCCCCGGCGGCGATCGCCTCGTCGACCAGGCGGGCGGCCGCCTGCTGCGGGTCCGCGTGGTCGAGCAGCACCTGGGTGATGCGCTCGTCCGTGAGCTCGACGGTCAGCCCGTCGGAGCAGACCAGGAGCCGGTCGTCCAGGACCACCGGCACGTAGCGGAAGTCCGGGGCAGGCGTCTCGTCCGCCCCGAGCGCCCGCGTGACCACGTTCCGGCGCGGGTGCCGGCGGGCTTCCTCCTCCGTGAGCAGCCCCGCGTCGACGAGCTGCTGGACCTCCGAGTGGTCCACGCTCACCTGGTCCAGCGTGCCGCCGGACAGCAGGTACGTGCGGGAGTCACCGACGTTCACGAACAGCCAGTAGGGCACGTCGTCCTGGTAGGCGACCACCGCACCGGTCAGGGTGGTGCCGGCGGCGCGCCCCCCAGGGCCCGTGTCGATGCCGCGGATGCGCGCCTGCGCCGCCGTGACGAGGCCGACGACGACGTCGGGGTCGACCCGGGTGACGTCACGCAGCGGGCTCAGTGCCTCGAGGGCCAGGGCGCTCGCGACCTCCCCGGCGTCGTGACCACCCATGCCGTCGGCCACGAGGAACACACCGTCGCCCGCGAGGAAGCCGTCCTCGTTGACGCGGCGCCGGAGCCCTTCGTGCGTCGCGGCACCCCAGCTCAGCACGAGCTCGCCGGCGGTCATGCGCCGCGTCCCGGGTGGACGACGACCTGCCGGTCGCCCACGTGGATGGTCGAACCCATCGGGACGCGGACCCGTGCGCCGGGCTCCGCCACCCGGGGCGGCAGCCCTGCCGCCGAGATGACGGTGCCGTTGGTGGATCCCCGGTCGGTCAGCCACAGGCCCGCGGAGTCGACCCCGAGGTCGGCGTGGTTCTTCGACACGGACCGGCTCGGGTCCTCGATCCGGATGAGCAGGACCTCCTCGCCGGTGGCGGCGTCCGGGTTCCGGCCGATCCGGGCGAGCCGGTCGACGGTCTGCCGGGCGCCCGACTCGAGCTCGAGCTCGACGGCTGCCACCGGCGCGGGCGAGAGCGCCTGGCGCTGAGCCGGTGCCTGCATCCGCGTCTCCCCGAACGAGGTGTGCTCGGAGGGCAGGGCGTCGGGCGCGGCGTCCGGGGCCTGGGGGGCGGCGTCCGGGGTGGCCTCGGGGGCGACGGCGGGAGCCGGTGCCGGGCTGTCGCTCGTCACGCCGGGCACCCCGGTGATGAGGCTGTCGGCGACGGGCGGCGACGGCGCCGCCGCGGCGGGCGCTCCGTAGGTACCCGCGCCGTACGCACCCGAGGGCCCGGCGAGCCCGCCGACGGCGGGTGGCACCGTGGGTGCCGGCGTCGGGAGCTCGGCCTGGTGGGGGGTCGGGTGGACCACCGGGTAGGTCGTGGGCGCGGGAGTCCTGGGCGCGGAGGCCTGTGACGCCGTCGCCGACGGTGCCGCAGCCGCTGCGGTGGACCTGGCGCGGGCGTCGACGACCACGGCCTTGGCGGCCTTGTCGTGCCAGCCCTGCTTGCGACCGCTCGCGTCCCACAGGGGGCTGAGCAGCACGACGAGCTGGCCGATCCCGAGCACCAGCGACCCGGCGGCGACCACCAGGTACCGCAGGAAGGCCCGGCCCACCCCGATCGGCATCCCGTCGTCGGCACCCTGGACGCGCATCCCGAGCATCAGGTGGCCCACCGTCCGGCCGGCACGCCCCTCCCAGACGAGCTGGAACACCCCGTACCCGAGCAGGACGGCCAGCGCGACGCCCAGCACGGTGAGGATGGAGCCGAGGACCGCGGCGAACTCCGGGTCCTCGGGCGTGTACACCCCTGCCGGGAGGTCGACGAACGCGAAGCCGACGCCGTAGACGGCCCCGAACAGCAGCCCGGCGATCGCACCGTCGATCAGGTGCGCGACCAAGCGTCGACCCACATGAGCGAACGAGGGTGTCGCCGCCGGCTCCTCGGGAGGCTGCCGGTAGGAGGCCGGTACCTGCGTCGCCGTCACGTGCTCGGGCTCCGTGGTGCCGGTGTGCATCATCGAGACGGGGTCGCCCGGGTCACCCCCGCCGTGCGCCTGCTGCCCGAAAGCCTGCTGGACGCCGCCCCGCGGGCCGTCCGGAGAGATCTCCACCGGTCGCCCGGTGCGCGGGAACTCCTGCCCGCACACGGCACAGTACGGTGCCCCGGCACGCTGGCCCGACCCGCAGCCCGCACAGACCACGTCGCTCATCGTCTCTCCTCGCTCCTGCCCCAGCGGCTGCGCGCGCGGACGGAGCGCAGGGAGAGCGCCGCCCGGAGCCGACGACCCCGTGGCACCCCTGCACGCATGCCGCCGACGAGCTGGTCGATCTCCTGCCAGTACCCTTCGGCGTCCGCGACGCTGGACTCGCCCGCCCCGAAGACGCTCGCGTCCGCGCGGTGGGCGACAGCGAGCGTACCGGGTGCCTGGTGCGCCGTGGCGATCAGGTCGGCGCTCTCCCGCCGGGTCGCCGAGGCCGGCACGGTGCTGCCGAGGTCGGTGGCGACGTCGACGACCTCGTGCCAGCCCCCGCTGAACCGCGCGGTGAGCTCGTCGGCGGACCGCCGTCGGGTCCGTCGTCGCGCCTTGAACGCGAGGATCGCGACGATCGGGCCCAGCACCAGCAGCAGCGGGATGCCCACGGCCAGGACGATCAGGCCGAAGCGCGCCCAGTCGAAGGCCTCGTTGTCGACCTCGTCGTCCTTCTCCTCGTCCTCGACGCTGCCGGACCGGGCCTGGTCGGGCTCCTCGGGAGGTTCGGGCTCCTGCAGCACCGGGGGCTTGGGAACCTCCTCGGACTGCGGTTCGGGCTGGATCTTCGGCTGCTCCTCGGGAACGGCCTCGACCGGTACCCAGCCGTGGCCCTCGAACGGCACCTCGACCCAGGCGCGGACGTCGCTGCCCAGCACCGTCCACGGTTCACCGGGTTCGTAGCTGCTGTCCTCGGTCGGCGCGAAACCCATCACCACGCGGGCGGGGATGCCCGACTGGCGTGCCATGAGCGCCAGGGCGACGGCGAACTGCTCGTCGTCGCCCACCATCTTCTCCTCCTGCACGAGCGTGTCGATCCGCTCGGCGGAGTGACCCGGACGGGAGGGCAGCTGGCCCTCGAGCCCGCTCGACAGCACGCCCGAGGACGCCAGCAGGTCCCGCAGGAGGAAGAGCTTGGTCGTGGCGTCGGTCTCCTCACCGGTGAACTGCACCGCCTTGCCCGGCAGACCGGCCGGGACGGCGCGGTCCTGGACCGGAGGCAGGTCCGCCTCCGCGATCGTCGACCGACGCAGCTCCTCCTCGTCCGGGAGGTCCTGCACCACCGCGTTGAGCGTGTAGGAGTCGCCGGGGCGCAGCCCCGCGGTGGTGATCGCCGTGCGCGTCGCCGAGTTGTAGTACGTCGAGGCGTCCTGCGCGGCAGCGTTCGGGCCGCTCCAGCGCACGCCGGTGAGCGCGCCGACCTCCGGCACCCACACGCCGTCGTACCCCGTGACGGAGACCGTGACCTCGACGGGCTCTCCCGTCGCCGCCGTCGCGATGTGCTCGCCCACGCGGCTGTAGACACCGGTGTCACCACCGTCACCGGAGGCGTCGAAGACCACGCCGTCGTACCGGTCGAGCGTCGCCAGGCGGACGCGGCCGTCGTCCGGGAGGTTCTCGAAGGTGAACAGCTCGTCGGTGCGGCGCTCCTTCACGTAGTGCCGGAACGCGACGAGCGGGCTCGCGTACTGGTGCAGGTCCAGCGGTGGCACGATCGTCTCCCGCAGCACCGTGCGCGGCTGCTCCGGCATGATCGCGGGCGCGACGAACGCCGCCGTGAGCGCCGCGGCACCGAGGATCGCCGCACCGGTGCGCACCCGGTACCAGCGCAGGCGCCGGATCGCGGCACTGCTCGACTCCGTCGCGATCGAGTGCGTCCCGACGCGTGCCTCCATGGCGCGGACCCCGCCCCAGAGCAGGCCGACCAGCGCGATCACGCCGCCCTGCAGCACCGGCAGGGCCTCGTCCAGCGTCCCGAGCAGGATGACCGCGACGAACCCGACCACGACCGGGGCCAGGGCCCACACGGCGTGCCGGGCGCGCCACGCGATCGTGCCGGCCACCAGCGCGACCACCAGCATCAGCAGGTACGGGACGACGGCGAGGTCCGGGAACGACTCGAGAGGCGGCGACGTCGTCACGAACTGCTTCCAGCCCTCGACCGCGCCGACGAGCAGGTCGTGCAGGGTCGTCAGGCTCGGGAGCACACCGAGGACGGCCGCGCCGGGCAGGGCGAAGACACCGCCGAGCAGCAGGTAGCCCAGCACCGCCAGCCCCGTGACGGTCACCGCCGAGAAGCGGCGCCAGGCTCCCAGCCAGGCCACGCCCAGACCCACGACCAGGCCCCCGACGGCGGGCAGCAGGTAGCCGGGCGAACCCCACGCCGGGCCGAACCCGACGGCCACGGCGCCGAGCAGCACGAGCAGGGCGGCCAGGTCGACCAGCGCGGGCGCCGTCGTCGCCCGGGGGACCGCGTCCTGGTGGCGCCGGGTGGTGCCCCGCCCCGTGCCGGTGCGGAACTCCTCGCGCGCCTTCGTGTCCTGCCGGGCGAAGCCCCCGCCGCGGGTGGTCTCGTCGTTCATGCGTCGCTCATCTTCTTCAGCGCGAGGGGCAGGTCTCCGAGCCTGCCCAGGGTGAGCACCCCGACCTCACCGATCGTGTGCCGTGCCAGGTTGGCCCCCGGGACGCACTGGATCGCCATGACCGTCACCCCGACGGGCAGGCGCGCGGACGCGGCCCGCAGCTCGCTCGGGGTCACCTTGCTGCCCACCACGAAGGCGATCACCGAGGCGCTGGCGGCGCTGGACCCGACGCCGCGGGCCAGGTCCACCAGCTTGCTGCGGGACGGGATCGCCTCGATGCGGGAGAGGTCGTCGAGGAGGCGGGTGTGATGGTCGCCGCGCAGGCTCCCGGTGTGCACCAGCACCGTCACCCCGCGGTCCTCCTTGATCGCCTGCAGCCCGAGCGAGCCGCACACCGACACCGCCAGCTCGAACTCCTCGTCGTCCGCGTAGTCCTGGGCCCGGGTGGACAGCAGCACGGCCAGGTGCGACCGGCGCGTCTCCTCGAACTGCCGCACCATGAGCGTGCCGGTACGTGCCGTCGTCTTCCAGTGGATGTGGCGCAGGTCGTCCCCCGGCACGTACTCGCGCAGCGCGTGGAACGAGATGTCGGAGTCCGTGAGGTCGTTCGTGGCGCGACCCTCGAGGTCACGGAGCAGCCCCGTCGAGGAGCTCGCGAGGCTCTTCACCGCAGGGTGCACGTACAGCTCCTGCTCGTCCGTCCACGTCACCTCGCGGCGCAGCAGGCCCAGCGGGTCGGCGCGGACCGACTTGACCGGACCGACCGTGATGACGCTGCGGCGCCGGGTCGGGATCCGGAAGATCTCCTCGTGCGTCGCCCCGCCGCGCATCCGTGGCACGGGGAAGGCCGCCGTGCCGCGCCCGACGGGCAGCTCCATGACGGACGGCAGCAGCGGCCGGGCCGAGCTGTTGCGCACGTCGAGCCGCCCCACCGCGGGGTCCCCGACGGTGACCCGCGACTGGGTCAGGCTCAGCGTGACGTCGTACCGCAGCCGGCCCAGCACGAACACGATGGCCGCCACGAGCGCGACCGTCAGGACGATCGCCGCGACGAGCACCTCGAGCCAGCCGAGCACCAGGCCGGCCACCCACGCCCCGGCCGCGACGACGAGCACCGCGACGCCGAAGGTGCTGAACGCCTGGGTCAGCGGTGCCAGCACGCGCAGCAGGGTCGCCCAGGCGTGGCGCAGCGTGGCGACGGCCGTCGCCCACCACCTCCCGGTGCGCAGTCTCGCGGCGGCGACGCGCGGCGCCGCCCGCCGGGGTGCTGAGGTCGTCATACGCCGGCGCGCTCCTGCGGTGCCGCCACGTCGGACAGGATCCGCGCGAGCACGACCTCGGCCCGGGCGCCGGTGAACTCGGCCTCGGGGTCGAGGACGAACCGGTGCGCCCACACCGGCTGGGCGAGCTGCTTGACGTCGTCGGGCAGCACGTAGTTGCGTCCGTGCGCCGCCGCCCACACCTTGCAGCAGCGGACCAGGGCCAGCGCACCACGCACCGACACGCCGATCCGCGCCTCGGGCGCGTTGCGGGTCTCCTCGGAGAGCCGGCTCACGTACTCCAGCACCGCCTGGTCGGTGTGCACCGTCGCGGCGAGGTCGGCCATGTCGGCGACCGCCTTGGTCGTGATGATCGGGTTCAGGGCCGCGCTGCGGTCGCGGGTCGCCGCCCCCGAGAGGATCTCCACCGTCGAGGCGTGGTCCGGGTAGCCCACCGACGTCTTCATGAGGAACCGGTCGAGCTGGGCCTCGGGCAGCCGGTAGGTGCCCGCCTGCTCGATCGGGTTCTGGGTCGCGATCACCATGAACGGGCGGCCGACGTCGTGCGCGGTGCCGTCGACGGTGACCCGCCCCTCCTCCATCACCTCGAGCAACGCCGACTGGGTCTTGGGCGAGGCACGGTTGATCTCGTCCGCGAGCACGATGGACGCGAAGATCGGCCCCGGCCGGAAGTCGAAGGTGCCTGTCTTCTGGTCGTAGATCATCACGCCCGTCACGTCGGAGGGCAGCAGGTCCGGCGTGAACTGCACGCGGTTCTGGGTGCCCTGGACCGAGGCGGCGATGGCGCGGGCCATCGCCGTCTTGCCCGTGCCCGGGGCGTCCTCCAGCAGCAGGTGGCCCTCGGCCAGCATGCAGGTCAGGGCGAGGCGCACCACGGGCGCCTTGCCCAGCACCGCCAGGCCGACGTTGCCGCTGAGGCGGTCGAAGGTCTGGGCGAACCAGGCCGCCTGCTCGGGGGTCATGGTCATCTCGTGTTCCTCTTCCGTGACATGCCTAGTTGGTCCGCCAGAACGTCTTCTCGTAGTGCTTGCCGTTGATCACGACCCAGACGTTGTGCCCGCCGTACCTCGGGGCCGCGCTGCCGATGAAGCACGGCAGGTCGAAGGTCCCGTTCGCGGAGATGTTCCGCGTGTAGGTCCCCGTGCCGTGGAACCGGTGGGGCCCTTCATCGAGGTCGGTCCAGCAGGCCACGCTCTGCGAGCCCGTGTCCCTGAAGTCGTGCGTCGTCACCCTGAGCGTCGCGCACGTGCCGTCTCTGCACTGGTTGGGGTCGATGTAGCCGTTGCCTCGCGACACCACGGCACGGGGGTTCGGCTCCGCGCCGGTCCTGTAGCTCTGGCTCGCCCACGAGCTGCAGCCGGCCTCGTTGCAGGCTCGTGCCTCCACGGTGAACGTGGTGCTGTAGGCCCTGGACGTCCTGAACGTCCACGGCCACGACGTCCTGCTCCCGTTCGAGTCCCAGGACCTCCGGTACTCGATGCGGTCCAGCGACCTGCCGCCGTTGTTGCTCGGGGCCGACACGCGGAACTCTCCCTGGTCGTCCGCCACCCGGGACGAGGTGATGCCGGGCGTGCCCGGTGTCGTGAAGGGCGTCACGGCGTTGGACTGCGCCGACCAGTCCGAGCACGTGAACTCGTTGCAGGCCCGCACGTCGAACGTGTACGACGTCCCGTTGGTGAGCCCCGTGTAGGTGTACTGGGTGTCGTTCCCGGCGTTCGTCGTCCCGGACCCGTTCGCCCGCACCTGGTAGTACGGGCCGTTGCCCCGGAAGTCGGACGTGGCGTTCCAGCTGACGATCGCCCTGCCGTTGGTGTTCTCCCCGAGCCTCGCCGACACCCCGCTGGGCACCACGGGTGTGCCGAAGGGCACCACCGCGTTGGACGCCGCGCTGTTCTCCGACGTGCCCGCCTTGTTCTCGGCGGAGACCCGGAACGTGTAGGTGGACGTCGGTTTCAGGTCCTGGACGGTCTGCGACGTGCTGCTCCCCGAGACCTCGATCGTGCGGACGGCGCTGCCGTTCTCCAGCACGTCCAGGTGGTACGTCTTGATGGCGTCACCGTTGGTGTTCGGCTGTTCCCAGCTGACGGTGGTCTGCCCGCCGACCGCGGTGTCCACGCGCGTGGCCGTGGGTGCACCCGGCTGGAACGGCGGGCCGGCCGGGGTCTCCGGCGCCGACGCCTCCGACCAGTCGGACGGGTCCGGGGCGCGGTTCACGGCCTGGACCCGCACCGTGTACGCCGTGCCGTTGGTGAGACCGTCCCACACGGTGCTCGTGGTGGTCAGGCAGGTCTGCTGGACCTGCCCGCTCGCCGGGGCCGGGCTGATCTCCAGGTTGACGCACTCGATCGGCGAGCGGTCGGTGTAGGTCCGGTTCGTCCAGGAGACCGTGAGCTCCTCGTCGCCGAACTCCAGGGTCGGTGCGGCCGGCGGGTCGGGCTTCTGGTCCGGACGGGCCTCCGCCGAGGCGGGCGACGGCTCGGACTCGCCGACCTCGTTGACCGCCGCGACGGTGAACGTGTAGGTGACGTCGTTGGTCAGCCCGTCGAACGTGCAGGTCGTGGTGGCGCACTCTCGGCTCAGGCCGTCGTGCGTCCGCACCACGTAGCCCGTGACCTCGGCACCGTTGTTGTTCGGCTGCTCCCAGCTCAGCACGGCCGTCTCGGAGCGCACCTCGTCGACGCGCGGGGCGCGGGGCGCGTCCGGCTTGCCGAGCACCGTGACCGTCAGCACGCCGTCGACGTGCCGGTCCGGGTCCTGCGTGGCGTCCTCCACGGTGTACCGCACGCGCAGCACCCCGTGGAAGTTCTCCCCCGGGGTGACGACCACGGACGACCCGTCGACGGAGACGTCCCCCTGCCCGCTCTCGCCGTAGGCGCCCACCAGGGTCAGCGGGGTCTCGGGGAACGGGTTGGAGTCGTTCTCCAGCACCGGGACGGCGATCTGCACGCCCTGGTGCGCGTCGAGCACCTCGTCGGGGGTGGTCTGCACGAGCGGTCGGGTCGAGCCCACCACCGTGACGGACAGCCGGCCCGAGACCGGGGGGTTCACGCCGTCGGACACGGTGAACCCGATGTCGCGCACGGTGCCCTTGGGGACCGACGGATCGGCCTGGGCCGTCACCGTGCCCCCGGACACCGAGGTGCTGATGCCCTCGCTGCCCTCGACCTCGAACGTCAGGTCGTCGCCGTCGGGGTCGACGACGTACCGGGCCAGGTCGACCGCGCTCTCCTCGCCGGCCGCGACCTCCAGCACCGGCGAACCCTCGATCTCCGGGGGCATGTTCTCGGCCGGCGTGACGTCGATCGGCAGGGTGATGACGGAGGTGAGACCGTCCGGGTCGTCCGGGCCGCTGCCGTCGGTGACCTCCACGCTGACGGAGGCCGGCCCGGCGTAGTCCTCGTGCGAGGTGTACACGAGCGTCTCGTGGTCGGTGACCTCGACGCCACCGTCCGTGGCCGTGGCCGAGGACTCCTCGGTGATGCGCGGGGTGCGCTCGTCACGGACCACGACGTACTCCGTGAGCTCGATCGGCAGCGGTTCCCCGCTGACGGCCTGCAACGGTTCGAGCCCGGGCGTGAGGTACGGGCGCGACTGGTTGCCGGGCACCCGGACGAACGCCTTGGCCTCCAGCTCGTCGACGTCGGTGATCGTGTAGACGATGACCTGCGGCTGCGGCGTGAGCTGCACCTCGACCTGCTGGTCCTCGGTGACCCGGACCCCCTCGAGGTCATCCTCGACGGTCACGGTGAGATCGGCGGTGACGCCGTCGGGGTCGACGTCGTTGGCCAGCACGTCGACGGTCACCGCGGCCGAGTCCTGCACCTGGTCGGCGGAGACGACGTCGTCGCGGGCGATCGGCCGGAGCAACGGGGCCTCGTCGTCGACGTTCAGGGTGATCGTGCCGGTGGCCTGCGCGCCGAAGGTGTCCTGGATCGTGTAGTAGAACGAGTACGCGCCCTGCTCCTGCGGGGCAGCGACGATGACCTCGTCGTCGACCACCTCCGGCTCCAGTCCCTCGGGCACCCCTTCGAAACCGTCGGCGAGCAGGCCGATGTCGTCACCGTCGGGGTCGGAGTCGTTCTCCAGGGCGCGGATCGCGACGGTCCGCCCGGGGCGCACCGTGGTCTCGTCGTCGACGGCGCGGGGCCGCTGGTTCGTCTCCGGCGGCGGGACGACCCCCACCCGGACGGTGGCCTCGCCGACGGCGCCGCGGGTGTCCGTCACCAGGTACGTGAAGGTGTCCAGACCGGCGGCCCGGTCACCGGCCACGTAGTCGATGTACCCGTCCACGATCGTGGCGCGGCCCTGGGCGGGAGCGCTCGAGATCGACGTCACCGTGACGTGGTCGCCGTCCGGGTCGGAGCCCTCCAGCGGGAGCGCGATCCGCGTGGTGCGGCCCGCCAGCACCCGGGCGGTCGTGTCCGGCACCTGGGGGGCCGCGTTCTCCTCGGCGGCGTTGATGGTCACCGTCACCTGGGCCGAGTCCTTCTGCCCGTTGGAGTCGACCACCTCGTACACCAGGTGCGCCGTCCCGGGCTCCTCACCGGCGCGGAACCGGACGGTGTCCTCCGAGACGAAGGCCTCCCCCAGCTCGGGGTCCGGCTCCTCCTGGAGCTCGTCGTTGAGCCTGAGCTCCAGGCCGTCCGGATGGGTGTCGTTGCGCAGCACGGGGATCGTCACGATGTCGCCGGCGTAGACCAGCACCTCGTCCGGAGCCGCCTCCGGGGGACGCAGCACGTCGGGCGCCGGGATCGGCACCACCCGTACCTGACCGACGGTGGTGCCCACCGCGTTGGCCGCCGTGTACTCGAAGGTGATCGGCTCGTCCACGCGCCGGGTCTGCGAGATCTTGAGGATCTGGTTGTCGATCACCGTGACGTCGATCGGCAGGTCCTGCGGCAGCGACACGGACTGCACGACGAGCACGCCGCCGTTCGGGTCGGTGTCGTTGGCCAGCACGTCCAGCAGGGCCGTGCCGTCCGTGGGCAGCAGGACCTGGTCGGCCACCACGACGGGAGGTGCGCCGTCGTCCGGCGGGTCGACGACGTCCACACGGATCAGGCCCATCGTCGCGTTCGGGCCGTCGCTGACCTGGTAGGTGATGTCGTACGAGCCGGGCTCGTCACCCTCGACCGTCACCGTGCCCGCGGACAGGTTCGGGGTGACGGACACCCCGTCACGGTCGGCGACGTTGACGAGCCGCAGGGTGTCCCCGTTGGGGTCGGTGTCGTTGCGCAGAGGGTGCACGGTCACCGGCTGACCGGTGAGCGTCGTGACATGGTCACCGACGGCGATCGGCGGCACGTTGGTCGCCACCACGTCGACGAACAGGCGTCCCTCGACCGGGCGTCCCGACGAGTCGGAGACGGTGAGGTCCACGATCTTGCGCCCGGTGGCCGACCCGCCGTCGCGGAACTCGACGCTCCCGTCCGGCCGGAACCGCACCTCGTCGTGCGGGTCGTTGGTGCCGGCGAAGGACAGGAACAGGTCGTCGCCGTCGGGGTCCTGGAAGTACGGGAGCACCTTGATGGTCCCGGTCTGGTCCTGGCCCACCTGCAGCACCGGCTCGCCCGTCTGCACCGGTGCCTCGTTCTCCGACAGCGGCACCACCCGCAGCTCCACCGAGGCCTCGTCGGTGCCGCCGGGGCGCCCGTCGTCCACCTGGTAGGTGAAGCTCACGGTGCCCGTCGCGTCGGCCGGGACGGATGCCTGCAGCGCCGCGCCGTCGAGCACCCGGTGCACCTCGATGTCGCCGTCCGGGCCGTCGAGCACCGATGCCGTCATGACGTCGCCGTCGGGGTCGACGTCGTTGCCGAGCACGTCGAGCACCGTCGTGCTTCCCGGGCGCACACCGAACGTGTCGTCCGCCGCGATCGGGGGGCGGTTCTCCTCGTCACGCGCCGCGACGAACTGGTCGACCTGCTCCGGGATGCTCTCCTCGGACTCGGCCTCCTCGCCCTCCGCGTCCTCCGGCATGGTGAGCTCCCAGTCGTCGACCATCTGGAAGTCGTCCGCGGCCATCCACAGGGTGCCGTTGACCAGGTCGTTGAGCACGATGACGTCACGGTTCACCCGGTACACCAGCGCCGTGTCGGCGCCGATCCCCTCGAGGACCATGTCCTCGTCGCGGTCCGTGCCCGGGCAGTCACGGATCACCTGGCCGGAGACGGACCAGGCACCGTAGGTGCAGCCCCCGAGCTGGACAGGGCGGGCCGGCGTGCCGTTGGCCGACCGCGTGGTGGCGGCGCCGCCGTCGAGCGGCTGGTAGACCAGGCCGCGCGAGGTCGCGAGGGCGACGACGTCGGAGGGCCCCGACGGCTGCTGCAGCTCGGCCTCTGCTCCCCCGTCGAGGTCGACGGCGTCGCCGCCCGGCAGGACGAGCCTGCCGCTCGCACGGTCCAGCACGACGACCTCGTCACCGACCGTCGTGAGGTCGACCTCGCCGTCCGAACGGACGGACAGCCCCACCTCGCTGGTGGCGACGGCCGCACCCTGGGGGCCCGTCTCGATCGTGTAGAGCGTGCCGTCGGAGGGGACGGCGACGAACACGGTGCCGTCCTGGGAGACCACCGCCGATCCTCCGGTCCCGACCTCCAGGTCGGGATCGAGCTCGTCCTCGTCGAACGCGGCCGTCCCGTCGAAGGGCAGCACCCAGACGCGACCGGTCTCGCCGTCGTGCACCACGGTGCTCGACCCGCCCGCGACCACCTGAGCACCGGCGGGGTAGGCCAGGGCGCCCCGCAGCGCGAGCTGGGCCGGGTCCACCGGGCTCGCCGAGCGGTCACCACGGTTCTCCAGCAGCACCCGCTGCGCGTTCTGCTGGACGTCGAAGCTGACGGAGTTGGCGAGCAGCGTGCCGTCCAGCGCCTGGGCCTCGTGGTTGAACCGACCGAGCGTCCCCGTGGAGGTCTGCGTGACCCACACCCCCGAGTCGTTGAGCTCGATGTCCGCCGTCGCCTCGCCGTCGTACCAGAGCGCGAACCCCGCCAGGCCGGCGCCGAAGAGGGCGACGACGCCCCCGGAGACGACCGAGCGGCGGTGCTCGTAGACGCGTGAGACGAGGCTCATGCGGGGAACCCTCCAGTAGTTGTCCAGCACAGGGGCGTCTCGTGGCCGAGCGCGCGCAGCAGCGCGTCCTCGCGCACGGCGCGAGACTGTCCGGATGCCCCCCGGGTGATGTCGACGGCCACGAGGCACGACGACTCCGGACGGAACCTTACCGTTGCCCCAGGAGAACGGACAGGGGATCTCATGGGGAGGACTACCCATGGTGTATGTCCGGATCGTCCGCTCTCGACAGAAATGACCAGCAGGCACCTCCGGCGCCGCGCCGACTACGGTGTCACCAGGAAAGTCACCAGCAGAAGGAGCAACCGCCATGGCCGACTCGTCGTTCGACATCGTCTCCAAGGTCGACCGCCAGGAGGTCGACAACGCCCTCAACCAGGCTGCCAAGGAGATCAACCAGCGCTACGACTTCCGCGGTGTGGGTGCCTCCATCTCCTGGAGCGGCGACGCGATCGTCCTGGTCGCCAACTCCGCCGAGCGCGTCAACGCCGTCCTCGACGTGTTCCAGACCAAGCTCATCCGGCGCGGCGTCTCCCTCAAGGCGATCGACACCGGTGAGGGCGAGCCGCAGGCCTCCGGCAAGGAGTACCGCCTGCCCGCGACGCTCAAGGAGGGCTTGAGCAGCGAGGACGCCAAGAAGATCACCAAGCTGATCCGGGACGAGGGCCCGAAGGGCGTCAAGACCCAGATCACCGGCGACGAGGTGCGCGTCAGCTCCAAGAAGCGCGACGACCTCCAGGCCGTCATCGCGCTGCTCAAGGGTGCCGACCTGGACGTGGCCCTGCAGTTCGTCAACTACCGCTGACCCTCCGCGCGCCCGGGACGGCTGTCTGCGCGCCCCGTGCGCGCAGACGGCGCCGGTGATAGGCGTGGTGGGTGACCCGATTCGGCTTCCACGCCTCCCACGAGCAGATCGCCCCCGGCCCCCTCCTCGACGACGTCCGCGCGGCCGAGCGCGCGGGTTTCACGGCAGCCATGTGCTCGGACCACTTCGCGCCCTGGAGCGCCGCGCAGGGCGAGTCGGGCTACGCCTGGTCGTGGCTCGGCGCGGCCCTGGCCACCACGCAGCTGCCCTTCGGCGTGGTGACCGCGCCCGGGCAGCGCTACCACCCGGCGGTGCACGCGCAGGCCGTCGCGACCCTCGCGAGCATGTTCCCCGGGCGGTTCTGGGCGGCGCTGGGCAGCGGTCAGGCCCTCAACGAGCACGTCACCGGCGATCCGTGGCCGCGCAAGGCCGACCGGGAGGCTCGGCTGCGCGAGTGCGTCGACGTGATGCGCGCGCTGCTCGCCGGGGAGGAGGTGACCCACGACGGCCGCGTCACCGTCGACCGGGCTCGGCTCTGGTCCCTGCCCGAGGTCCCGCCACCGCTCCTGGGTGCTGCGGTCACGCCCGCCACGGCCGGGTGGGTCGGGCAGTGGGCGGACGGGATCATCACGGTCAACCAGCCGCTGGACGTGCTGCGCGAGGTGCTCGACGCGTTTCGCGGCGGCGGCGGTGACGGCAAGCCCGCCGTCCTCCAGGTGCACGTCAGCTGGGCGCCCACCGATGACGCCGCACGACGGCTCGCGCACGAGCAGTGGGCGCCGGCGATCCTCGGCAGCCCCGTCGGCTGGTTGCTGGACCTCCCGCAGGAGCTCGAGGAGATCGCCGCGTACATCGACCCCGACGACATGCACCCCCACGTGCTGGCCAGCAGCGACCCCGGGCAGCACGTGGACTGGTTGGCCGAGCTGGCGGACCTCGGGTTCGACGAGGTCTACGTCCACCACGTGGGGCAGCAGCAGGCCCCGTTCCTCGATCTCTACGGCAGCGACGTGCTGCCCGCCCTGGAGGCAGTGTGACGCACACACCCATCGACACCTACGGCTTCCTGTCCGACTCCCACACCACGGCACTCGTCGGACCGGACGGATCCGTCGACTGGCTGTGCGTGCCGCAGGCCGACGGCCCCAGTCTCTTCGCCCGCATCCTCGACGCGGGACGCGGTGGCTCCTGGCAGGTCGACGTCGTCGACGGCCGGGTCACCGGCCGCCGCTACCTGCCCGGCACCTTCGTCCTGGTCACGACCTGGGAGGCGCCCGAAGGGGTGGCCGAGGTGGTCGACCTGCTGGACGTCCGGCAGACCGACGACCCCGACGAGCTCGACGCGGGGCACCTGCTGCTCCGGCTGGTCCGGGTGGTGCGGGGCCGCGCACGGGTCCGCTGCCGGGTCGACGCCCGGCCGGACTATGCCCGGCAGCGGCCGCGGTGGCAGCAGGACGACGGGACCTGGACCGAGGAGGTCTCGGGTGTCCGGCTGCTCTCCGACGTCCCGCTGGCGGCCGAGGACGGCCTGCTCACGGCGACCGCGGAGCTGGAGGCCGGCGAGTCGGCCACCTGGGGCCTCGCCTACCTGCCCGACGCCCTCGACACGGACTGCCTGGGACGCGGTGAGGAGCTGGCCGAGCGAACCGCCGCGTCGTGGCGCCGGTGGGGTGAGCGAGCGCGCTACGACGGGCCGGCGCACGAGGCCGTGCTGCGCAGCGCCCTGGTCCTGAGGGCGCTCTCCTTCGACGAGACCGGTGCTCTGATGGCGGCCCCGACGACGTCCCTGCCGGAGGAGATCGGCGGCGAACGGAACTGGGACTACCGCTACACGTGGCACCGGGACGCCAGTCTGCACGTGATGGCGCTGCACCTGCTGGGCCACGTCGGGCTGGGTCGCAGCTACGGGGAGTTCCTCGTGGACAGGTGCGTCCGAGGCGTCGAGCGGCTGCGGCCGATGGCCGGGCTGCGCGGGGAGCAGAGCGGTGCGGAGGGAGAGCTCGAGCACCTGGACGGGTACTCGGGCTCGCGACCCGTGCGGATCGGCAACGAGGCCTTCGAGCAGGTCCAGCACAGCACGCACGGGTTCGTGCTCGACACCGCGCTCATCCACCTCAGGGTGGCCGGCGGCCTGCCCCCCGGGCACTGGGAGGCGATGCGCGACGTCGTCGACTCCGCGTGCCGGCAGTGGCGCGAGCCCGACGCCCACATGTGGGAGATGCGGGGTGAACCGCAGCACTACACCCACAGCAAGCTGATGAACTGGGTCGCCATCGACCGGGGGATCCAGCTGGCCGAGGAGCTCGACGACGGCGAGGCCCCGCTGGACGTCTGGCGCCGGAACCGCGACGAGGTGCGGGCCGACATCCTCGAGCACGGCTGGAACCACGAGCTGGGGGCGTTCACGTTGGCCTACGGCGGCACGGCGCTGGACGCCTCGCTGCTGCGCATCGCGTTGCTCGGCTTCCTGCCGGGGGACGACGCTCGCGTGGTCGGGACGATCGACCGCGTCGCCGAGGGACTCGGGGCCGGGCCGGCCCTGATCCACCGGTACGACACCGACGAGGTCGACGACGGCGTCACCGGCGGCGAGGGCGCCTTCCTGCTCTCGTCGTTCGAGATGGTGAGCGCGCTCGTCCTCGCCGGCCGGGCGTCCGAGGCCCGACGACGCTTCGACTGGCTGGTGGACCGTTGCGGACCGCTCGGTCTGTACGCCGAGCAGATGGACCCGGACGGTCACGCGCTGGGCAACTATCCGCAGGCCTTCAGCCACCTCGGGCTCATCGAGGCGGCGGTCGCGCTGCGGTGGAGCGACGACGACGACGTGCTGCGCGCCTGGACGCTGCGACAGCCCGAGGCGTTCGAGGAGCGGTGGTGACGGCGGGCTAGGGTCGGACCATGACGAGCAGCACGGGCCGCCCTCAGCTTGTCGCCACGGACCTCGACGGGACCCTGCTCGGCGCCGACGGCACCGTCTCGGCCCGGACCCGGGCGACGCTCCAGGCCGTGGAGGCAGCAGGGATCGAGATCGTGTTCGTCACCGCGCGCCCGCCCCGGTGGCTGCCCGGGCTGGCGCACTGCGTGGGTGGGCACGGTCGGGTGGTCTGCCTGGGCGGTGCCGCCGTGTGGGACCTCGCGACGGGGACGGCTCTCGAGGTCGACGGCTTCGCGGACCAGGACCTGCGCGACCTGGTGGCGGACCTGCGCTCGGCGGTCCCCGACGTCGCCCTCGCCTTCGAGCGGACCGACGGCCCGGTGTTCGACCCCTGGTTCCCCCGAGGCGAGACCGGGCTCCCGACCTCGGTGCGGGCCGTGCCCGTCGAGGAGACCCTGCCCGACGGCGGCACCCCGGCACCGCCCGGGTCCCCGGTGGGCAAGCTGCTCGCCGTGCGCCCGCAGGCGGCGGCGTCGGTTCGTCCCGGTGACGTCCAGCACGGCGGCACCCCGGGCGACGCCGCGCAGGAGGAGTTCTTCGCGACCGTGCGAGCCGCCGTCGGGCACCGTGCGCACCTCGCGTTCTCCGGGGCGGCGGGGATGGCCGAGCTGCTCGCCCCGCACGTGACGAAGGACGCCGCCCTCGCCCGGTGGTGCGACCGGCGCGGCGTGGCGGCGTCGGACGTGTGGGCCTTCGGGGACATGCCGAACGATCTCCCGATGCTGCGCTGGGCCGGGCGTGGGATAGCCGTGGCCAACGCCCACCCCGACGTCCTCGCGGCGGCCGACGCCGTCGTCGGCCATCATGCCGACGACGGCGTCGCCGCAGCGCTCGAGGAGCTGCTCACGCGGGTCTGACTCAACCGGGCGGGTGGTGGTCCGGCCGCAACCGCGAGACCTCCTCGCGCAGGGCGCGCACCTCCGCCACCAGGCTCTCGACATCGCCGCGTCGGGCCCACAGGTCGTCCGTGCTGTCGCGGCGCTCGGCACGCTCCTCGTCGGTGCGCTCCTCGACGTTCTGCACCAGCCAGGACGACAGCGTCGCCGTCACCACGCCGAGCACCGCGATGCCGCCGAGCATCATGGCGACCGCCACGAACCGCCCGGTCACGGTCACCGGGTAGGTGTCGCCGTACCCGACGGTCGCCATCGTCACGAGCGCCCACCAGAAGCCGTCCCCGACGTTCTGGACGGTGCTGCCGGCGGCGCCACGCTCGGCGTCGGTGACGGCCAGTGCGCCGGCGAGCACCAGGAGCGCCGACCCGGCCACGGCGTACAGGACGACACGACCGCGCATCGCCGTGGCACCCGCGTTGTTGAGCCGCCTGATCGCCTTGACCAGGAGCAGCAACCGCAGCGGACGCAGCAGCGGCACCGCCACGACGGCCAGGTCGAGCAGGTTCCCGCGCACGAACCGCCAGCGCTGCTGGGACAGCAGCAGCCGGGCGACGTAGTCGACGACGAACACCAGCCAGGATCCGAGGACGGCGGCCGCGCACACCGACTGCAGCGTGGCGGACGCCTGCGGCCACACGATCGGGATCGCGTACGCGACCAGGAAGACGCCCGCGACCACGATCAGCGGCCACTCCATCCGTCGCTCCCACGCCGCGACGCGAGGGTCCTCGACGGGCTGCGACGACGGGGTGCGGGGCGGTGACAGGGTGCGGTCGGTCATCGCGGGTCAGCGTAGCGAAACCCGGGTTCCCGCCGGGCCGCTCTGTCGGTGCGCCTCAGTAGCGGGTGATGCCCCCGGGGCCGAAGCCCGAGCCGCCGGCCATCCTCTCGAGGCGCGCGATGCGCTCCGCCATCGGCGGGTGGGTCGCGAAGAGCTTGGCCATGCCGCCGCCGCGGAACGGGTTGGCGAGCATCAGGTGCGAGACGTTCTCCAGGTCGCGCGTCTGGGGCAGGGGCGCCGCGGCGGTGCCCTGCTCGAGCTTGCGCAGCGCGGACGCCAGGGCCAGGGGGTCGCCGGTGAGCTTGGCGCCGTCCTCGTCGGCGTCGTACTCGCGGGTGCGGGAGATCGCCATCTGGATGAGCATCGCGGCGAACGGCGCGAGGATGGCCAGGGCGAGCGCCGCCAGCGGGTTGCCGCCACCGCGACGGTCGCCGCCGCCGAAGATCAGCAGGAACTGCGCGAGCGACGTGATGACGCCGGCCAGCGCCGAGGCCACCGAGGACGTGAGGATGTCCCGGTTGTAGACGTGCATGAGCTCGTGGCCGAGGACGCCGCGCAGCTCGCGCTCGTCGAGGATCCGCAGGATGCCCTCGGTGCAGCACACGGCCGCGTTCTTGGGGTTGCGGCCGGTCGCGAAGGCGTTGGGCGCCTGCGTGGGCGAGATGTACAGCCGCGGCATGGGCTGCCGCGCGACCGTCGACAGCTCACGCACGATCCGGTACATCTCCGGGGCCTCGAGCTCGGTGACCGGGTAGGCGTGCATCGCCTTGATCGCGATCTTGTCCGAGTTCCAGTAACCGACGAAGGTGCCGATGAGGCCGAGCGCCGTGAACAGGAAGAGCATCCCCTGGCTGCCACGGAAGAACACTGCCCACAGGCCCAGGAGCACAGCCCACAGAACCCCGAACAGCAGCACGGTCTTGAGACCGTTGAAGTGCCGATGACCCACGTGCGTTCTCCTTCCAGGCGACACCCGTGCAACGCACGAGGCCCGACCGCGGTTCCCACCGCCGTCGGGCCTCGTGTCACGTGAGGGTCAGGCGCGACCCTTCGCGATGTCGATCATCTCCTCGCGCGGGACGACCTTGATGCGCTCGCGCCCACCGGCCTCGCCGAGGGCGAGCTCGTGGGCGTCGAGCAGGGAGAACTCGTCCCAGGTGACGACGTCGACGCCGCGCTCGGACAGGAAGTCCAGGATCTGCTGCGGCTCGCCGTGGGGGGCGGTCCGGCCGCCGTCGAGGTCGCCCTGCGAGACGTCTCCGCCGTCGGGCACGCCGGTGACGTCCTCGACGAGGTGTCGGACGGTCTCGGACGCGTCGGACTTGGTGTGCCCGATGAGGCCCACGGGGCCACGCTTGATCCAGCCCGTGGCGTACACGCCGCCCAGGTGCTCGCCGTCGAGGTCGACGACGCGCCCCTCGCGGTTGGAGATGACGCCCTTGAGGTCGTCGAAGGGGATCTCGGGCAGCGGCGAGCCGAAGTAGCCGACCGCGCGGTAGACCGCCTGGACGGGCCACTCGTGGAACTCGCCGGTTCCCTTGACGGTGCCGTCACCCTGCAGCGCGGTGCGCTCGGTGCGCAGGCCGGCTACCTTCCCGTCCTCGCCGACGATCTCCGCGGGCGCCTGCAGGAAGTGCAGGTGGATGCGTCGCGACGCCGTCTGCTGGGACGGCTCGACGAGGGTCCAGTCGGTGAGGGTCTTGACGACCTGCTTGGTCTGGTTGGTCGCCTCGATCGCGGCCATCGACCCCTCGTCGAAGTCGTAGTCCTCGGGGTAGACGACGATGTCGACGTCCGGCACGTGCCCCAGCTCGCGCAGCTCCAGCGGGGAGAACTTCACCTGGGCGGGGCCGCGGCGGGCGAAGACGTGCACGTCGGTGACCGGGGACGCCTCGAGACCGGCCTGCACGTTGGCAGGGATCTCCGTGGTCATCAGGTCCTTCGGGTGCTTGGCCAGGATGCGGGCGACGTCGAGCGCGACGTTGCCGGCACCGAGGACCGCGACCTCCTTGGCCTCCAGGGGCCAGGTGCGCGGCACGTCGGGGTGGCCGTCGAACCAGGACACGAAGTCCGCGGCGCCGTAGGAGCCGTCGAGGTCGATGCCGGGGATCGTCAGGTCGGCGTCCCGGATCGCGCCGGTCGAGAAGATCACCGCGTCGTAGTACTGGCGCAGGTCCTCGAGCTTGAGGTCGACGCCGTAGTTGACGTTCGCCAGCAGTCGCACGTCGCCCTTGCTCAGCACCTTGTGCAGGGCGCCGATGATGCCCTTGATGCGCGGGTGGTCGGGGGCGACGCCGTAGCGCACGAGGCCGAACGGGGCGGGCAGACGCTCGAAGAGGTCGATGCTGACGTCGAGGTCCGTCTTGGACAGGATGTCCGCGGCGTAGATGCCCGCGGGTCCTGCACCGACGATCGCGACGCGCAGAGGTCGGGAGCTGCTCACTGCGAGGTACGCCTTCCGGATCGGGGCTTTGCGTGGGTGTCGATTCTACGAGGAACTCCGGGCACGGAGGTGAGGGTTACCTCACGTCCACCGACGCCCAGCATGCTGGCTGGACGCCCAGGTTCTCACATCCGTCCCGAGGTGTGAACAGGTCGTCTCACATGGCGAGCGGTTCATGACCACTCATCGTGCCAGCCGTTCCACCACCGCCCCGTACACCCCCGGCCACCGCGCCGCCGCCGGGACCACACCCCGCCGGACCGGCGACGTCGCCGCCCCGACCAGGCCCGACGTCAGCCACCGGTAGTCCCGCGTCACGCGCCGCCACGCACGCTCGTAGCCCGCGCCGTCGTCGAGGAGCGCCACGGCGGCGCGCGCCTGCGCGAACCCGACCCGCAGCCCCTCCCCCGTCAGCGCGTCGACGTACCCCGACGCGTCGCCGACGAGCCGGACCCGGCCCCGTACGCGAGCCCTGGTCCGGACGCGCAGCGGCCCGGCCCCGCGCACAGACCCCTCCGCCTCCCGCGCCAGGCGCCCCGCGAGCTCCGGGATCGTCGCGAGCTCCGCGTCGAAGTCCATGCCGACCGGGCCGAGCAGCGCCACCCCCACCAGGTCGGGCGCCACCGGGGTCACGTAGGCCTCGACCCGAGGACCCCAGTGCACCTCCACCTGGTCGGACCACGGCGCCACCCGGTAGTGCCGACGCAGCCCGAACCGCCGGCCGGCCCTCGACGAGGGCCACCACGACCTCGGTGCCCGGCGCCCCGGCACCACCTCGAGCCCCACCTCGCGACGCACCCGCGAGTGCAGCCCGTCGCAGCCCAGCAGCCACCGGGCGCGCACCCCGCCCGCCGTGACGCCGTCGTCGTCCTGGGCCACCGTGCCCGCACGTCGCGGCACCACCACGGCCCCCTCGGCGAGCGCCGCCTCGTGGAGCCGGGCGTGCAGCGTCGTGCGCCGCACCCCGCGTCCGGGCCCGTCGCGGAACCGGTGGTCCGCGACCCGGCCGTCCTGGCGGTAGGAGATCCCTGCCAGGTCCCATCCCGCCGGGTCGACGCCGAGCCGGCGCACCGCCGTGAGCGTGCCCGGAAGCAGCCCCTCGCCGCAGGCCTTGTCCACCGGGACGCCCCGCGGCTCGAGGACGGCGACGTCGAGCCCGGCCCGCCGGGCCTCGATCGCCGCGGCCAGGCCCACCGGTCCGCCCCCGACGACCAGGACGTCCGTGTCCGGGCTCACCGCCGGCCGTCGCCCCGCGTCGGCTCGTCGGCGAGGCGCAGCGCCCGCTCCTCGGCCGGGATCCGGAAGCCCAGCAGCAACCAGGCGTTCAGCACCGTGAAGCCGACGGCCGTGATCCACGCCGAGTGCACCAGCGGCAGCGCGATCCCCTCCAGGGCCACCGCGACGTAGTTGGGGTGCGGGATCCACCGGTACGGCCCGCGGCGCACGAGCGAGGCCCCGGGCACCACGATGACGCGGGTGTTCCACTGCGGGCCCAACGTGGCGATGCACCACCAGCGCAGCCCCTGGCTCACCAGCACGAGCACGAGCATCGACCAGCCCAGCCACGGCAGGAACGGGCGGTCGAGCACGACCACTTCGACCACGCACGCCACCAGCAGCCCGGTGTGCAGCAGCACCATGGGTCCGAAGTGCCCGCGGCCGGACTCGACGCCCCCACGCTCGAACGACCAGCGGGCGTGGCGGGCGGAGACCACCAGCTCCGCGAGACGCTCGAACCCGGTCGCCACCACGAGCGCGACGTACAGCGCGACGCTCATGCGGCAGCCTCCTCACGTCCGCGCAGCAGCACCAGCTCGGTGGCCACGCCGGGCCCGAACGCCATGAGCACGGCCCACTCCCCCGGCGCCGGCTCACCGTCGGCCAGCGTCGCGGCGAGCACGTGCAGCACCGACGAGGAGGACAGGTTCCCCTCGGCCGCGAGCGTCGCCCGGGTGCGCGCGACCGCGCTCTCCGGCAGGTCGAGCGCGCCACGGACCGCGTCCACGACCTTGGGACCGCCCGCGTGCACCACCCACGTGCCGACGTCGTCCGCCGTCAGCCCCTGAGGTGCCAGCAGGTCCTTGACGTCCCCGGCCAGGTGCGCTCCCAGGAGATCGGGAAGCTCAGGAGACAGCACGATGCCGAACCCGGTGTCCCGCACGTCCCACCCCAGGGCGTGGGCCGTCCCGGGGTACAGGTGGCTGCGGGTGCCGACCAAGCGCGGCCCGGCGGCCGACCGCGGTTCCACGTCGTCACCGGCGACGACGACGGCGCTCGCCCCGTCGCCGAACAGGCCCGACGAGACGAGGTTGGCCGTCGAGGTGTCGTCGCGCTGGAAGGTGAGCGAGCACAGCTCCACCGAGACCAGCAGGGCGAGCCGGTCGCGATGGCCGACGAGGTGCTCGTGCAGGTGCGCCAGCCCGGCCGCCCCGCCGGCGCACCCCAGGCCGAAGGACGGCACGCGGCGGACGTCGGGCCGCAGCCCCAGGCGGTGCACCAGCGCGGCGTCGAGCGAGGGCGCGCCGATCCCGGTCACGGACGTGAAGAACACCAGGTCGATCTCGTCGGGTGCGACGTCCGCGTCCGCGAGCGCCGCCCGGCACGCCTGCTCGGCCAGATCCGTGCCGACGCGGACGAAGTGGGCGTTGGCGTCACCGAAGGACGTCAGGTCCTCGTACTCGTCGATCGGCAGCGCCAGGTGCCGGGTGGTGACCCCCGAGGCGGCGTGCACCCGGTGGGCGAGCCTGCGGCGGGGTCCCTCCGGGGCGAGCAGCGGCACGATCACGTCCGAGATCTGCTGCTGCGGGTAGACGTCCGGGGGTAGTGCGGGGGCGACGGCCAGCACGTGGGACATGCTAGGCATCGTGGCACCTCGGCGGCCTCGCCGCGCGGGCACTAGGTTCGCAGGCATGACCAGACTGGGATCGCAGGTCCGCGCGATGGCCGCGGCCACCCACCCGGCACCGGCCGCGGCGGTCACCCTGTTCGCCGCCCTGCTGGCCGTGGAGGTCGCGACGAGCCCCGGTGGTGCCCTCGTGGTCACGGCCGCCGTCGGCGCGGGCCAGCTCTCCATCGGCTGGAGCAACGACTGGCTCGACGCCGCCCGCGACCGCCAGGTGGGGCGGTCCGACAAGCCGACGGTCTCGGGCCGGGTGAGCCCGGCGACGCTGCGCACCGCGGCGTTCGTGGCCCTGGCCGTCAGCACCGTGCTCGGCTTCGGCGTCGGCGTGGTCGCCGGCCTGGCCAACCTCGGCGTGCTCGCCGGCGGCTGGACCTACAACCTGTGGTTCAAGCGGACCGTCCTGTCGTGGCTGCCCTATGCCGTGGCGTTCGGGCTGCTGCCCGCGTTCGTGGTGGCCGGTGGTGGTGGCGACCAGGTCGTGGCCGGATGGGCGGTGCTCGCCGGTGCCCTGCTCGGCGTCGGCGCGCACGTCGCCAACGTGCTGCCCGACCTGGACGACGACGCGGCGACCTCGATCCGCGGCCTGCCGCACCGGCTGGGTCGCCGGACCTCCAGCGCGATCGCGCCGCTGGTGCTGGCGGCGGGGAGCCTCGTGACGTACCTCGGGCCGGCCGGGACGCCCTCGGCGACGAGGAGCGTCCTGACCGTCCTCGCCCTGGCCCTCGCCGTCACCGGTGGCGTCCTCGGTGTCGTCCGGCCTCGTAGCCGGGCACCGTTCCTGCTCAGCATGGCCGTCGCGGGCCTGTGCGTGGTCCAGATCGTGGCGGCCGGCGACCTCGTGGCGGTCTAGCGGCGGACCGCAGCGCGCGGGGCGCTCAGCCCGCGCCGGGCACCGGCGCCGTACCGCTCAGCTCGGCGACGGCGCGGTCGACGTCCGCCCCGACCCGGCCGACCATCGCCGGCAGCGGGCGGTAGGCCGGGACGAGCACCACCGCCGTCAGGCCGTCGTGCGCCCAGACCGCCGGCACCTCCCGGCCGCCGTAGACCGCGGGACCGTCCGTGACGCCGTCGGGCGTGCGCTGCACCACCCAGCGTGGTCCGTCGTCGAGACGTCCCCACACCTCGAGCTCCGTGGGCGTGACGACGACGGCCACCGGGCTGCCGCCCATCGCCAGCCAGCCACGCGCCGAGGCGCCCTGGTGGCGCGCAATGTCCCGCATCTCCGCGGTCGTGAAGCCCGGGACCACCACCATGCCCGGGCGGTGCCGGGCGGCGCGGGCCGCGCACGACACGACACGGCGGGACATCGTGGCGAAGACGACCGCGAGGATCACGACGACGAGCAGCAGGCCGATCCAGATCGCCGCGGCGTCGGTGTCACCGGCGCGCACGTCGGCCACCAGGCGCAGCCCCGACACGGCGGCGAGCGTGACCATCGCGGCCAGGAAGACGGTGCGCATGTTCCGGACGTTCACAGATCGAGCCTCTCCGTCGACGGCAGGACGACGCGGACACTACCCGAGACCGGTGCGCCGCCTGCCTGTGGACAGCGACGACGCCGCACCTCGTCTCGCCTACGATCCTCAGGTGCCCACCCTCGTCGAACGTGCCCTGCACGAGGTGACGCCGTACCGGCGGCGCATCGCCGTCGGTTGCGCCGTCTCCGCCGTCTGGGCCGTCTGGGCGAGCGGACCGGGGTGGTCGACGCCCGCGCTCGTCGTCGCGGCGCTGGCAGGCGTCGCCCTCGGTGTGATCGACGGCGCGAGCCACCGGTTGCCCAACGCCCTGACCTACCCGGCGACCGCCGTCGTCGCCGTCCTGCTCGCTGCGGCGGCAGCCGGCGACGGCTCGTGGGACGCCGCGCTGCGTGCGCTCCTCGGGGCCCTGGCCCTCGGGTGCGGCTACCTGTTGCTGCACCTGATCAGCCCGTCGGGGCTCGGCCTGGGCGACGTGAAGCTCGCCGTCCTGCTGGGGCTCGTCGGCGCCTGGTACGGCTGGAGCACGCTCTGGGCGACCGCCCTGCTGCCGTTCGTCCTCGGCGGGCTCGTGGCGACCGCGCTCATCGTGGCGCGGCGGGCCACCCGGAAGACCGCCATCGCGTTCGGCCCGTTCATGCTGGTCGGCGCGGCTCTCGCGCTCACGGCCGCCCGGCTCACGGCGCCCTGAGCCTCGCCCCCGGGAGGTTCGGCCGGCCTCAGACGGCCCGGTCGGCCAGCGCCGTCGCCAGGTCGTCGAACGCCTGCTTGACCGGGCCCTCGGGCAGCGGCGCGAGCTCGGCCGCCGCCTCGCGTGCCCAGCGCACGGCCAGCTCGCGGGTCTCGGCCAGCACGCCGTGCTCGCGCAGGTCCGCCACCACGGAGGCCAGGGCGGCGTCGTCGGACAGGTCCCCGTCCAGGCGGGCCAGCAGCTCGATGTCCGACGGCGTCGCCTCACCCCGCTCGACGCGGCGGCGCAGCAGCAGCACCGGCATCGTCGGCACGTGCTCACGCAGGTCGGTCCCGGGCGTCTTGCCGGACTCGTCGCCCGAGGAGGCGACGTCGAGCACGTCGTCCGCGAGCTGGAACGCCACCCCGACCTTCTCGCCGTACCCCGTGACCGCCTCGACGATCGGCTCCGAGCAGCCACCGAACATCGCACCGAGCCGCGCCGAGGTCGCCAGGAGCGACGCCGTCTTGTCGCTGAGCACCTTCAGGTAGTGCTCCACGGCGTCGGCGCCCGCGGCCGGCCCGGTCGTCTCGTGCAGCTGGCCCAGGCACATCCGCTCGAACGTGCGCGACTGCAGCACGACGGCCTCCGGGCCGAGGCCGGCCACCAGGGCCGACGCGCGGGCGAACAGCAGGTCCCCGACGAGGATCGCCACGGTGTTGCCCCACACCGAGTGCACCGACGGCGCGCCCCGGCGCACCGGGGCGGAGTCCATGACGTCGTCGTGGTAGAGCGAGGCGACCTGCGTGAGCTCGACCACCACGGCGGCGTCGACGAGCCGTGGGTCCGCGCCGTCACCCAGCTCGCCGGCGAGCAGGGTCAGCAGCGGCCGGAACCGCTTGCCGCCGGCCGCGATGAGGTGGCGCGACGCGTCGTCGGCCAGCGCATCGGTGGACGCCACGGCCTCGTCGAGCGCGGCGTCGACCAGCGCGAGCCGTCCCGCGAGCCGGTCCGCCAGCTCGGGGTCGCTCACGGGGATGGCGGTCGGCAGCGCGGCGGCAGCGCCGACGGCGTCAGAAGCACGGGTCACGGTCCGAACCTATCTGCCCGAGCACGGCAGCGGCGAACCGAGGATCACGGCTGCACGGGCCGGAACGACGCCGCCTGGCCCGCCCAGTCCAGCGCGAGCTGCGGGACCACACCGAGCAGCACGACCCCGACCGCGCAGATCACGATGGCGACCGTGGCGAACCCCCGCGACGAGAGCACCACGACGGGCGCCCGCCGGAGCGTCCTGGCAGGAGCCAGGGTCCGGCCCGCCGCAGCGCTCGACCCCGCACCGTCCGCGGCGAGGTCGGGGGCATCCTGGCCCTCGGTCGCGACCTCGGCGTCCTGGGCTCCCTCGGCGTCCTCGGCGGGAGGAGTGAGCACCATGAGCACGATGAGACGCACGTAGAAGAACACCGCGACCGCCGAGGCGAGCACACCGACGACCGCCAACGGCCACGCGCCCGCCACGACTGCCGCCGAGAAGACCCCGAACTTGGCGATGAAACCTGCCGTGAGAGGGATCCCGGCCATGGAGAGCAGGAACAGCGAGAACGCTGCGGCCAGCCACGGTGCACGACGGGCCAGCCCGGCCCAATGCGACAGGTGCGTCGCCTCACCGAGCACCACCCCGTCGGCGTCCTGCTCACGCACGAGCGTCACCACCGCGAACGCGCCGAGCGTCGCCAGCCCGTAGGCGAGCACGTAGAAGAGCACGGCCTGCGCGCCCGTCTCGGAGAAGCCCACGAACGCCACCGTCAGGAACCCGGCGTGCGCGATCGACGAGTAGGCGAGCAGGCGCTTGACGTCGGTCTGCACCGCACCGGCGACGGTCCCGACCAGCATCGTCAGGATCGCCACGGCCCACAGGCCGACCTCGAGGTTGCGACGCAGCTCCTCGTCGAGGCCGAGCGAGAGCGTGAAGACCACCCGGACCAGCGCACCGACGGCAGCGGCCTTCACGCAGGCCGCCATGAACCCGGTGATGGGAGTCGGGGCGCCCTGGTAGACGTCCGGCGTCCACATGTGGAACGGGGCGGCACCGATCTTGAACAACAGCCCCACCGTGATGAGCAGCACCCCCGCGATCACCAGGGCAGGCATGAGCTCGAGGATCGGGCCGCCCGGTTGCGCCATGCGGAACAGCGCCGTCTCGAGGCTCACGGTGCCGGCGAACCCGTAGACCAACGCGATGCCGAACAGCATGATGGCGCTCGCGAACGAACCGAGCAGGAAGTACTTGAACGCGGCCTCCTGGCTGAGCAGCCGACGGCGCCGCGCGGTCGCGCACAGCACGTACAGCGGCAGCGACAGCACCTCCAGGGCGATGAACAGCACGATGAGGTTGTCCGTGGCGGGGAACAGCAGCATGCCACCGGTCGCGAACAGCACCAGCGGGTAGATCTCCGTCTGCTGCAGGCCCGCCTCCCGGGCGGCGTCCTCGTAGGTGGTGCCCGGGACGGCGGCCGCCGTCGGCGCGAAGGCGTCGTCCCCCGTGCGGGTGCGGTCCGCGATGACCAGCACGCCCAGGATCGCCAGGACCGCCACCACCGCCTGGATCCCCAGGGTGAAAGGTGTGAGCAGGAACGTGCCGTTGACCACGAACGCGAACCCGTCCGTGGCGACACGGTCCCACAGCAGGGCGACGGCCACGACCGAACCGACCAGCGCCGCCAGCGTCAGCACCACCTGGACGGCGCGCCGGACCCGGTCGGGGACGAACGCCTCGATCAGGACGCCGACCACGCCCGCGGCGAGCACGACCAGGACGGGCGACAGCACGGCCCAGTCGATGACAGGTGCCTCGAACTCCATCACTGCTCGCTCCCCTCGAGAGCCCCGAGCACGGGCTCCGGATCGGTCTCACCCACGTGCTCGACGGACACGCCCGCCGGTTCACGGACGTAGTCCAGCGCCGGTCCGGGCACGAGCCCGAGGACCACCAGCGCGGCCACGAGCACCCCCGCGACCGTCTTCTCCCGGACGTCCAGGTCCTTCGCGCCGACGACCTCGGCGCCCACCTCGCCGGTGAACATGCGCTGGTAGGTGAGCAGCACGTACACCGCGGCCAGGACGACCGCGGGCACAGCGACCAGCACCGCCGCGGGCCACCGTGCGTACGCCCCGAGGAACACCATGATCTCGGAGACGAACGTCGCCAGACCCGGCAGCGCGAGCGCCGAGAGCCCGGCGACCAGGAAGGTCCCCCCGAGGACCGGTGCGACCTTGCGCATGCCGCCGTAGTCCGCGATCTGCTGGCTGCGCCGCGGGTGCCGGGCGATCGTGAACCCGGCCAGGAGGAACAGCGCACCGGTGGAGATCCCGTGGTTGAGCATCATGAAGCTCGCCCCGGAGATGCCCAGCGACGTGAAGGTGAAGATCCCCAGGATGATGAACCCGAAGTGCGACACGGAGGTGTAGCCGATGAGGCGCAGCACGTCGGTCTGACCGATCGCGAGGATCGCGCCGTACAGGATCGAGATGACCGCGAGCACGATGATCGCGGGTGCCGCCCATCGGCTCGCCTGCGGGAACAGCGGCAGGCACAGCGTGAGCATCCCGAAGGTGCCGACCTTGTCCAGGACGCAGATCAGCAGCGTGGAGGTTCCCGGGGTGGCGTTCTGCGTGACGTCCGGCAGCCACGTGTGCACCGGGAACATCGGCGCCTTGATGGCGAAGGCCAGGAAGAAGGCGGCGAACATCAGCCGCTCGGCCGTGGGGTCGAGCGCCAGACCGGTGAGATTTTCAGTCAGGAACGCGTCCTCGGGACGCAGCCCGGTGGCCGGGTCGACCGGTACCTGCAGGTACAGCGCGACCACGGCGGCCAGCATGACCAGCCCGCCGGCCAGGGAGAACAGCAGGAACTTCACGGCCGCGTAGCGTCGCTGCGCACCCTGCCCGAACCCGCCGATGAGGAAGTAGGCCGGGATGAGCATGGCCTCGAAGACCACGTAGAAGAGGAACACGTCGCGCGCCGCGAACACCACGACCATGAAGGACAGCAGCACCAGCACCGTGGCCAGGTAGCGCCGCAGCCGGACGTGGTCACCGCCCTGCTCGCGCCAGGCCGCCAGGATCACCAGCGGCACGAGCCCCACGCTCAGGGCGACCAGCAGCAGCGACACCCCGTCGACGCCGACGGCGTAGCTCGCCCCGAGCGCCGGGATCCACGCGTAGGTCTCGGTGAGCTGGTGCGTGCCCGCCGTCGAGGTGTCGAACGCCCCGAAGGCGCCGACCAGCAGGGCGACCTGCACCAGGGAGCCGACCAGAGCCACCGTGCGGGCCGAGCCGGCGCTGAACGCGCCGCCGCCGCTCGCTGCTCCCGAGGCCGGACGGCCGCGCCCGGCGCCCGTGAGCACCGTCGCCAGGGCCGCGACCAGCGGCCACACCACCAGGGCGGTCAACCAGGGAAAGCTGGACATCGTCATCCCTTCCATGTCTCAGCTCGCCCCCTGGCCGGAGAACAGCCAGATCACGAGCACGATCACACCGAGACCGCCCAGGGTCATCGCGGCGTACTGCCGGACGTAGCCGGACTGCAGCCCCCGCAGCCAGGTGCCGAACCGTCCCACTCCCCCGGCCAGCCCCAGCCACCCGGCGTCGACGGCGGTCCGGTCGGCGAAGACCAGCGAGCGGGTCAGCACCTTCCCCGGCAACATGACGACCGCCTCGTTGACGTCGTCCTGGTGCAGGTCCACCCGGGCCGCACGGACCACCGCCGGAGCGGGAGGCGGCGTCGTCGGTACCGGACGCATCGCGTACTGCACGAAGGCGAGCGCCAGCCCGGCGGCCACCAGCGTCAGGGTGAGCGTGATGATCAGCCAGATCGGCAGCACCGGGTCGTGGTGCTCGGCATGGCCCGTCACGGGCTCCAGGAAGTGCACGAACCGCTCGCCCGCGTTGAGCGCGAACCCGAGCCCCACCGACCCCACGGCCAGCACGATCATCGGCAGCGTCATGAGCCACGGCGACTCGTGCGGGTGCCGCACGGGGGTGCCGTCCGACCCACCCTCGCGCCCCGCACCGCCGGCGAGCTCGGTGACCCACCGGCGTCGGCCCATGAACGTCATGAAGAACAACCGGGACATGTAGTAGGCGGTGATCCCCGCGCCGAGCAGCGCGACGGTGCCGAAGACCCAGGGCCGCCAGCCCTCGCCGACGAACGCCGCCTCGATGATCTTGTCCTTGGAGTAGAAGCCGGAGAACGGCGGGACACCGAGGATGGCGAGCCAGCCCAGGCCCATCGTGATCGCCGTGACCGGGAGCAGCCGGGCGAGGCCGCCGAAGCGGCGCATGTTCACGTCGTCGTCCATCGCGTGCATCACCGAGCCGGCCCCGAGGAACAGGCCCGCCTTGAAGAAGCCGTGCGTCACCAGGTGGAAGATCGCGAACGCGTAGCCGACCGGGCCCAGGCCCGCCGCCAGCATCATGTAGCCGATCTGCGACATCGTCGAGGCGGCCAGCGCCTTCTTGATGTCGTCCTTGGCACAGCCGACGACCGCCCCGAACAGCAGGGTGAGCGCACCGACCACGGCGATGACGAGCTGGGCGTCCGGGGCGGCCTCGAGGACCGGCCCGGAGCGCACCAGGAGGTAGACGCCCGCGGTGACCATCGTGGCCGCGTGGATCAGGGCGGAGACCGGCGTCGGGCCGGCCATCGCGTCGCCGAGCCACGCCTGCAGCGGCAGCTGGGCCGACTTGCCGCAGGCCGCCAGCAGGAGCAGCAGCCCGATCGCCGTCGTCGTGCCCTGGTCCGCCGCACCGGCCGAGCCGAGCACGGTGGAGAAGTCCACCCCGCCGAACGTCGCGAGCATGAGCATCATCGCCGCGATGAGCCCCATGTCGCCGACCCGGTTCATGACGAACGCCTTCTTGCCGGCCACCGCGTTGGGCAGGTGGTGGTCCCAGAACCCGATGAGCAGGAACGAGGCCAGGCCCACGCCCTCCCAGCCGACGAACAGCAGCAGGTAGGAGTCCGCCAGGACCAGCAGCAGCATCGCCGCGACGAACAGGTTGAGGTAGGCGAAGAACCGGCGGCGGTCGCGGTCGTGGGACATGTACGCCACGGAGTACAGGTGGATCAGCGAGCCCACCAGCGTGATCAGCATGACGAAGGTCATCGACAACGGGTCCACCTGGAACCCGACGTCCACCTGCAGCGGACCGACGTCGATCCAGCTCGCCACCGTGTGCACGCCCACCCGCTGGTCGGGGTCCGCGGCGAGCATGTCGAGCAGGATGACCAGGCCGATCACGAACGTGGCGGTCGAGGCGAGCACGCCGAGCCAGTGCCCCCACCGGTCGCTGCGACGCCCGACCAGGAGCAGCAGGGCCGCCCCGATCAGCGGCGTGGCGACCAGCCAGGGCGCGAGGGAGAGTGTCTGCATCGTCATCGAAGTCGTCGGCCCCTCTAGCTCTTGAGCAGGTTGACGTCGTCGACCGAGGCCGACCGGCGGGCGCGGAAGATCGTCACGATGATGGCCAGCCCGACCACGACCTCCGCGGCGGCCACCACCATGACGAAGAACGCCAGCACCTGACCGGTGATGTCGCCGTGCATGCGGGCGAAGGTCACCAGCGCCAGGTTCGTCGCGTTCAGCATCAGCTCGATCCCCATGAACACGACGATCGCGTTGCGCCGCAGGAGCACCGTGGTGGCACCCAGCGCGAACAGGATCGAGGCGAGGTAGAGGTAGTTCACGAGATCCATCAGCGGGTCTCCTCCTCAGGACGGTCGGAGCGCGCCGGGGCCACGTCGTCGGAGCCCTGTCGCCGTTCGACAAGGGTCTCCTCGGCCGTGAGCAGCTCCGTCGCGGACCGCTGCTGCCCACGGATGCGCAGCACCCGCGGCACCGAGTGGTCGAGCGGGCGCCCGTCGGGCCCGAGCGCCGGGGTGTCCATCGCGTTGTTCTGCGCGTACACACCCGGGGCGGGCAACGGGGTGAGATGGCGCCCCGTGGGCAGCAGCGCGACCTTCGCCTCGGCCAGCGCCCGCTGAGTGGGCTTCTTGCCGAGCCGACGCCGGTGCGTCAGGACCAGCCCGGCGAGAGCCGCGGTGACGAGCAGGATGCCCACCACCTCCATCGCGACCACGTACTCCCCCAGGAGCACCCGGGCCAGGGCGACCGGGTTGGTGACCGCGTTGGCCTGCTCGAGGCCGACCGACGGCGGGAACGTCGCCTGCGCGACGACACCGAGCAGCACCGCCGCGAGCCCCAGACCCAGCAGGACCCCGATCCAGCGCTGCCCGCGGATGGTCTCGGTGAGGGAGTCCGCGGCGTCGACGCCCACCAGCATCAGCACGAACAGGAACAGCATCATCACGGCGCCCGTGTAGACGACCACCTGGACGATCCCCAGGAACGGGGCCTCCTGGGCCACGTAGAGCACCGCGAGGCCGATCATCACGAAGACGACGCACACCGCGGCGTGCACCGCCCGGCGGACCACCAGCAGACCGGCGGCGGCGATCACCATGAGCGGGGCCAGGACCCAGAAGAGGACCTCCTCGCCGCCGCTCACGGGTGAGCCTCCGTCCCGAGCGCGGTGCGGCCGTCGAGGTTGGACTCGTACGCCGCGGCACGGGTGGCCGCCGCGCGGTCCTGGTCGGGTCGCAACCGGTGCTGGTCGGGCACCGGTGGAGGTGCGTCCCCGGCGACGACGGCGTCCGCCGCCTCGAGCGTCGGGTCGTCCGGACGGTGCTCACGCACCCAGTCGACCTGCTCGGCCGTGGGGGCCGTGACCTCGCCGCGGTAGTACTCGGTGTCCGTGGTGCCCTCGACCATCGGGTGCGGGCCGGCCAGCATGCCCTCGGCCAGCGGGGCCAGGATGTCCTGCTTCTCGTAGATCATCCCCTCCCGGCTGGGCCCGGCGATCTCGTAGTCGTTGCTCATGGTCAGCGCGCGGGTCGGGCACGCCTCGATGCACAGCGCGCAGAAGATGCAGCGCAGGTAGTTGATCTGGTAGACGCGGCCGTACCGCTCCCCCGGCGAGATGTGCACCGGCACCCCGCCGCCGTCGTTCTCCGGCAGGTCCGCGTTGTCCGCGCCCTCGACGTAGATCGCGTCGGCCGGGCACGCCCAGGCGCACAGCTCGCAGCCGATGCACTTCTCCAGCCCGTCGGCGTACCGGTTGAGCTGGTGGCGGCCGTGGTACCGGCTCTGTGGCGGCGTCTTCTTGCGGGGGTACTCCTCGGTGACGGTCGGCTTGAACATCGACGAGAACGTGACGCCGAACCCGGCGACCGGGGCGAAGAACTCGCCCACCGGTCCCTTGGTCGGGCGCAGCGGCTCGTACGGCTTGTCGGTCATCGCGTCTCCTCCGCGTCGACGTCGGCCGGTGATCCTGACGACTCCGGTGGCGCCGGGGGCACCGTCCGGCGGGCCCGCGGCGAGGGCGGCAGGCTCTGCCCGGGCAGGGGCGGGACGGGGTACCCGCCCGCGAAGGCGTCGAACCGCCCGTCCCCGCCGTCGTCGGGTGATCTGTCCGGCGACTTGCGCTCGGGCAGGAGCCACACGATCACCGCGGCCAGCAGGGCCACCGCGGCGATCGCCACGAACATCTGGGTGCGGGTGACGCCCGCCAGGCCCAGCCACTGGAAGGTCGCCAACGCGACCAGCCAGCCGAGGGCGAACGGGATGAGGACCTTCCAGCCGAACACCATGAACTGGTCGTAGCGCAGCCGCAGGAGCGTGCCGCGCACCCAGACGAAGAAGAACATCAGCAGCCACACCTTGGCGAGGAACCACAGCACCGGCCACCAGCCGGTGTTGAGCACGCCGTCGCCGATCACGGACAGCGGCCACGGGGCGCGCCAGCCGCCGAGGAAGAGCGTGACGGCGACCGCCGAGACGTTGATCATCGCGATGTACTCCGCGAGGAAGAACCAGGCGAACTTCATCGACGAGTACTCGGTCATGTAGCCGGAGACCAGCTCGCCCTCCGCCTCGGGCAGGTCGAAGGGCAGCCGGTTCGTCTCGCCCACCATCGAGATGACGTACACCACGAACGCCGGCGCCAGCGGCAGGAACCACCACAGGTTCGTCTGCGACTCGACGATCGACGAGGTCGACATCGAGCCCGCCATGATGAACACGCTCACCAGGGACAGGCCCATCGCCAGCTCGTAGCTGATGACCTGCGCGGTGGACCGCACCGCGCCGAGCAGCGGGTAGGTCGAGCCGGAGGACCAGCCGCCGAGCACGATGCCGTAGACGCCGATGGAGGCGCACGCCAGGACGTACAGCGTCGCCACGGGGAAGTCCGTGAGCTGAGCCGGGGTCGAGTAGTCCGTGAACGGGATCGTCACGCTGGGTCCGAACGGGATGACCGCGAACACCAGCAGGGCGCAGAACACGGAGATCATCGGCGCCAGCAGGTAGGTCACCCGGTCGGCGCGCGTGACCGTCAGGTCCTCCTTGAGCAGGAGCTTCATCGCGTCCGCCAGCGACTGCAGCAGGCCCTTCGGGCCGTGCCAGTTCGGGCCGGGCCGCACCTGCATGCGGGCCACGACCTTGCGCTCGAACCAGATCGCGAAGAGCACGCTGGTCAGCAGGAACACCACGACGAGCACGGCCTTGACGATGCTCGTGACGATGGTGTCCGCGCTGAAGTCCGCGGCGACTCCGGGGATCATGCGTCGACTCCCTTCTCGGCGGGGGCGATCCGCACGGGTTCCCCGGGCCGGGCGCCCAGGTCGTCGTGGATCCGGCACCCTCGCGACGCCGTCGGCAACCAGACCACGTGGTCCACCATCTCGGTGATGGCGACCGGCACCGTGATCGCACCACGGTCGGTCGACACCGTCACCAGGTCGCCGTCGAAGACGTCGAAGCCGGCGGCGGTCACGGCGCTGACCCGGGCCACGGGACGTTTCGCCGTCCCGGCCAGGTGCTCCTCACCATCCTGCAGCGCGCCGTCGTCGAGCATGAGGTGCCAGCTCGCCAGCACCGCCGTACCGGTGCCGACGGCGGGCGGTTCGGAGGCACCGGTGACCGGTGCGTCCGCCCGAGGTCCCGTCCAGGCCCCGAACGCCGCGATCGCCCAGTGCGCCGCGAGCGGCTCCGCCGCGCCGAGGTCCACGTCGAGCTGGGCGGCCAGGGCGTCGAGGACCCGGTGGTCCGGCAGGGCGGAGGAGTCGAGCGCCTGGGCGAACGGTCGCACACGCCCCTCCCAGTTCCAGTACGAACCGGCCCGCTCGACGGGCGGCGCGACCGGCAGCACCACGTCGGCCAGCTCGGTGGCCTCGGTGCGTCGCACCTCGAGGGCGACGACGAACCGCGCCGCACCCAGCGCCCGGCGCGCGTGCTCCGGGTCGGGCAGGTCCGCCAGCTCGACGCCGCCGACCAGGGCTCCGGAGAGCTGGCCCACGCTGAGCGCGTCGAGGATGCCGTCCAGGTCCAGCCCGGTGCTCTGCGGCAAGGCCTCGGGATCGACGCCCCACGCCGCCGCGACCTGCTCGCGGGCGTCGGCGTCGTGCAACGGGCGGCCGCCCGGCAGCAGACCGGGCAGCAGGCCCGCCTCGACCCCACCCCGCTCACCCGCGCGACGAGGGATCCAGGCGATCCGGGCACCGGTCGCCTCGGCCAGCCGCAGCGCCGCGGTGTAGGCGCCCGGTGCGCCGGCGAGACGCTCGCCGACGAGCACGACCGCGCCCTCCTGGCTCAGGGCCCCTGCGACGTCCTCGAGCGTCTCGCGGTCGGCTCCGGCGGGCACCAGGTCTCCCGCAGCCTGCGTCGCGAGCGTGCTCAGCCAGTCCGCCTCGGTCCCCGGCGCGCTCGGCAGCAGCGTCCCGTCCAGCCGGGCCAGCCCTCGGCTGCGGAACGGCGCCACGGAGAAGACCCGGGTGCCGGCCCGAGCAGCCTTGCGCAGCCGCAGGAACGTGACCCCGGCCTCCTCCTCGGCCTCCAGGCCGGCGAGCAGCACGGCCGGAGCGGCCTCGAGGTCGCCGAAGGTGACACCGACCCCGGTGCCCGCGACCCCGTGCGCCAGGAACGCGGCCTCCTCGACCGAGTGCACCCGGGCACGCTGGTCGACGTCGTCCGTCCCGAGCACCGTCCGGGCGAACCGCGACCAGGCGAACGCGTCCTCGACGGTGAGCCGCCCCCCGGGCAGGACGCCGACGCCGCCGTCGTCCCGCGCAGCAGCCAGGCCCTGCGCCGCGACCTCGAGCGCCTCGACCCACGACGCGGGCCGCAGCTCGCCGTCGGTGCGCACGAGCGGCGTCGTGATCCGGTCCGGGGCCGACTGCCACGTGAACGCGAAACGGTCCTTGTCGGTGATCCACTCCTCGTTCACCGCCGGGTCGTCGCCCGCGAGCCGCCGCATCACCTTGCCGCGTCGGTGGTCGACGCGGATCGCGGAGCCGCAGGCGTCGTGCTCCGCGATCCCCTGGGCGGACACCAGGTCGAACGGCCGGGACCGGAACCGGTAGCTCGCCCCCGTCAGGGCGCCCACCGGGCAGATCTGGACCGTGTTGCCGGAGAAGTAGGAGGCGAAGGGCTGGCCCGAGGCGTCGGGCTGGGCGATCCCGAGCGGGATGTCCACCGGACCGCTGGCCCGGAGCGAGCTGGCGAGTGCAGGGTCAGCGGGACCGTCGGACACCGGACCGCTGGCACCCTCGTCAGCACCGTGGTGACCACCGCACGGCGGGGCGAAGTCGAGCACCTGCTCGTCGAAGCGGCCGACCTGCTGCTGGGCACCGCGCTCCTGCAGGGCGATGAACTCGTCGCCGGCGATCTCCTCGCTGAACCGGGTGCACCGTTGGCACAGCACGCACCGTTCGCGGTCGAGGAGCACCTGGGAGGAGACCTGGATCGGCTTGGGGAAGGTGCGCTTGACGTCGGAGAAGCGGGACGTGGCCCGCCCGTTCTTCATGGCTTGGTTCTGCAGGGGGCACTCGCCGCCCTTGTCGCAGACGGGACAGTCCAGGGGGTGGTTCATGAGCAGCAGCTCCATGACCCCCTCCTGCGCCTTCTCCGCGACCGCGGAGGTGCGCTGGGTCTTGACGACCATGCCCGGCGTCACCGTCATCGTGCAGGAGGCCTGGGGCTTCGGCATCGCCCGCAGGTTGCCCTCACGGTCCGGCATCGAGACCTCGACGAGGCACTGGCGGCAGGCGCCGGCGGGCTCGAGCAGCGGGTGGTCGCAGAACCGGGGGATCTCGATCCCCACCTGTTCGGCGGCACGGATGATCAGGGTGCCCTTCGGCACGGTGACCTCGACCTCGTCGATCGTGCACGTCACCGTCTCGACGGGCTGACCGGTGTGCCGGTCCGTCGTGGCAGTCATCAGCGGCCTCCCGCGCCCGCGTGCGCCGCCGGCGCCTGGGGCTCGTCGTCGAACAGCGTGGCGAGGCGCGGGTCCGGTGGCGTCGCCGTCCCGGAGATGTACGCCTCGTACTCGTGCCGGAAGTACTGGATCGAGGAGGTGATCGGCGAGGTGGCACCGTCCCCGAGTGCGCAGAACGACCGGCCGAGGATGTTGTCGCACAGGTCGAGCAACAGCTCGATGTCCCCCGGCTGACCCTCGCCGTCGAGGATCCGGTGCAGGATCTGCTTGAGCCAGTAGGTGCCCTCGCGGCAGGGGGTGCACTTGCCGCAGGACTCGTGGGCGTAGAAGTCGGTCCACCGGCTGACGGCCCGGACCACGCAGGTCGTCTCGTCGAAGATCTGCAGCGCACGGGTACCGAGCATGGAACCTGCTGCGCCCACCGACTCGTAGTCCAGGGGGATGTCGAGGTGCTCGGCGGTGAAGATCGGCGTCGAGGACCCCCCCGGGGTCCAGAACTTCAGCTCGTGCCCGGCACGGATCCCCCCGGCCAGGTCGAGGAGCTCGCGCAGGGTGATACCGAGCGGTGCCTCGTACTGCCCGGGGCGCGTGACGTGGCCCGACAGGGAGAACAGACCGTGGCCCTGCGACTTCTCCGTGCCCATGGACGCGAACCAGTCGGCGCCCTTGGCGACGATGCCGGGCACCGAGGCGACCGACTCCACGTTGTTGACCACGGTGGGGCGGGCGTAGAGACCGGCGACCGCCGGGAAGGGAGGCTTGAGGCGGGGCTGGCCGCGCTTGCCCTCGAGGGAGTCCAGCAGCGCCGTCTCCTCGCCGCAGATGTACGCGCCGGCCCCGGCGTGCACCGTGACCTCGAGATCGAACCCGGAACCCTGGATGTCCGTGCCCAGGTAGCCGGCGTCGTAGGCCTCCTGCACGGCGGCCAGCAGGCGCCGGTAGACGTGCAGCACCTCGCCGCGCACATAGATGAACGCGTGGTGGCACCCGATGGCATAGCTGGAGATCACCACCCCCTCGATGAGGTGCTGAGGGCTGGCGAGCATCAGCGGGATGTCCTTGCACGTGCCCGGCTCGGACTCGTCGGCGTTGACCACCAGGTAGCGTGGCCCGCCGTCGGGCGGCGGCAGAAAGCCCCACTTCATGCCCGTGGGGAACCCGGCACCACCACGGCCGCGCAGGCCGGAGTCCTTGACGAGCTGCACGATGTCGGACGGGTCCTGGGCGAGCGCGGCCCGCAGGCCCTCGTAGCCACCGTGCGCGAGATACGTGTCCAGGCGCCAGGAGCTCTCGGCGTCCCAGGTGTCGGTCAGGACCGGCGTGAGCATGTCAGTCATCGGAACCCTCCGCTCCCTTGCCCGGCTCCGAGGCGTCCGGCGTGCCCGGCTTCTCGTCCTGCGTGGTCGCGGGCTTGCGCTCGGCGCTGGACTGCGCGGTGCCGGTCTCCGGCGGCACCTCGGCCGCAGGCTCCCCGGTGGCCTCGGGGCTCTCGGGCTCCGGCGCCGTCCACCCCTGCTCGCGGGCGATGCGCAGCCCTTCCAGGGTCGGGCCACCGGCGCCGACGCCCTCGTCGGCACGTCCGTCGGTGAACCCGGCCAGCACCCGGCTGGTCTGCTTGAACGTGCACACGCTCGACGCTCCGCGCGTCGGGGCGACGTCCTCGCCCGCACGGAGCCGGTCGGTGACCTCGACGGCCGAGTCCGGGGTCTGGTTGTCGAAGAACTCCCAGTTGACCATCATCACGGGCGCGTAGTCGCACGCGGCGTTGCACTCGACCCGCTCGAGCGTGATCGCCCCGTCCTCGGTGGTCTCGTCGTGCCCGACGTCGAGGTGCTCCGAGAGCCGGTCGAAGATCAGGTCGCCACCCATGACGGCGCACAGCGTGTTGGTGCACACGCCCACCGTGTAGGTGCCGTTGGGGTGGCGCTTGTACTGGGTGTAGAACGTCGCCACCGCCGAGACCTCGGCGGCGGTCATCTCCAGCTGCTCCGCGCAGAACAGGATGCCGTCGCGGCTCACGAAGCCGTCCACGGACTGCACCAGGTGCAGCATCGGCAGCAGACCCGAGCGCGGGTCCGGGTAGCGGGCCACGATCTGCTCGGCGTCGGCCGTCAGCGCGGCCAGCGTCTCGGCGTCGTAGCCGGTGCGCGACCGCGCACCCACCGGTTCGGCCGTCATCGGTCCACCCCTCCCAGCACCGGGTCCAGGGAGGCGACGGCGACGACGACGTCGGCCACCTGGCCGCCCTCGCACAGGACCGACACCGCCTGGAGGTTGTTGAACGACGGGTCGCGGAAGTGCGCCCGGTACGGTCTCGTGCCGCCGTCGGACACGAGGTGCACGCCGAGCTCGCCGCGCGGGTGCTCGACGGTCTGCCACGTCTGCCCTGCCGGGACCCCGAACCCCTCGGTCACCAGCTTGAAGTGATGGATGAGCGCCTCCATCGAGGTGCCCATGATGTGGCGGATGTGGTCCAGCGAGTTGCCCTGCCCGTCGGAGCCGACGGCGAGCTGCGCAGGCCAGGCGATCTTCTTGTCCGCGACCATGACCCGGTCACCGACCGTGTCGTCGAGGCGTGCCAGGCACTGCTCGACGATCTTGAGCGACTGGTAGCACTCCTCCAGACGCAGCACGACCCGCGAGTAGGAGTCGGCGGCCGTGTCCGTGGGCACGTCGAAGTCGTAGGTCTCGTACCCGCTGTAGGGGAACGCCTTGCGCACGTCGTACGGGTGGCCGGCCGAGCGGAGCACCGGACCGGTGATGCCGAGGGCGAAGCAGCCCGCCAGGTTCAGCACCCCGACGTCCGTGAGCCGCGACTTGAAGATGGGGTTGGCGAGCATCAGGTCGCCGAGCTGGCCCAGGTAGCCGCGGATGTTCGGCAGCGCCGCGCGGACCTGGTCGGTGAAACCCTCCGGGGTGTCCGTCGCGACACCGCCCGGGCGCACGTACGCGTGGTTCATGCGCAGGCCGGTGATCGCCTCGAACAGTCGCAGGATCTCCTCGCGCGCCGTGAAGCCGATCGTCATGACCGTGGTGGCGCCCATCTCGTTGCCGCCCGTGCCCAGGCAGACGAGGTGGGACGCGACCCGGTTGAGCTCCATCATCAGCACCCGGATCACGCTCGCGCGCTCCGGGACGTCGTCGGTGATGCCGAGCAGGCGCTCGGTGCCCAGGCAGTAGGCCGTCTCCTGGAACAGCGGCGCGAGGTAGTCCATCCGGGTGCAGAACGTGGTGCCCTGCGTCCAGGTGCGGAACTCCATGTTCTTCTCGATGCCGGTGTGCAGGTAGCCGATCCCGCAGCGAGCCTCGGTCACCGTCTCGCCGTCGATCTCCAGCATCAGCCGCAGCACGCCGTGCGTGGACGGGTGCTGCGGACCCATGTTGACGATGATCCGCTCCTCGCCGATCGCCTCGCGGGCGATCTCGTCCCAGTCCCCGCCGGAGGCCTCGAACCCCGGGACGCCGGGGCCGTAGTCCTCGGCGGGCGGACGGGTCGAGTGCGGCGCACGGTGTGCGTGGTCGGCAGGCGCGCTCATGAGTACTGCCTCCTCGTGTCCGGGGGCGGGACCGTGGCGCCCTTGTACTCCACGGGGATGCCTCCGAGCGGGTAGTCCTTGCGCTGCGGGTGCCCGGGCCAGTCGTCCGGCATCTCGATGCGGGCCAGGCCGGGGTGCCCGTCGAAGACGATCCCGAAGAAGTCCCAGGTCTCGCGCTCGTGCCAGTCGTTGGTCGGGTACACGCCCGTGGTGGTGGGCACGTGCGGGTCGCCGTCCGGGCACGTGACCTCGAGCCGCAGCCGGCGGGCGTGCGTCACGGAGGTCAGGTGGTAGACGGCGTGCAGCTCGCGCCCGGTGTCCTGCGGGTAGTGCACGCCGGAGACGCCCAGCGAGAGCTCGAAGCGCAGGTCCTGGTCGTCGCGCAGCACCTGGCAGACGGCCACGAGGTGCTCGCGGGACACGTACAGGGTGAGCTCGGCGTCGTCGCTCGGTCCGTCGCCCTCGCCCCGAGCGCGGGGGTCGGTGACCACCACACGCTCGACCGCGTCGTCGAGCCGGACGCCCTGGCCGTCGAGGACCTCCGCCAGCACGTCGACGGCCTCGTCGAACCAGCTGCCGTAGGGCCGTGCCGCGGCGGGCGGCATCGTGACCGTGCGGACCAGCCCGCCGTAGCCGGAGGTGTCGCCCGTGCCGGGTGGACCGAACATGCCCGTCCGCTCCGCGACCCGCTCCGCCGTCGGCTCCGGCACGTCGTGACCGCCGCGGGCGACCTCGCGCCCGTCCGCGGCGGTCACCGCAGCAGGCCGATCATCTGCGAGGTGGGCGTCGCCTCGAGCGCAGCCGCCTCGGCCGCCTTGGCCGCCTCGACGCGGTTCACCCCGAGCGGCGTGTCCTGGATCTGCTGGTGCAGCGCCAGGATCGCGTTGATCAGCATCTCGGGGCGCGGGGGGCAGCCCGGCAGATAGATGTCGACCGGGACGATGTGGTCGACGCCCTGCACGATCGCGTAGTTGTTGAACATGCCGCCGCTGGAGGCGCACACACCCATCGACAGCACCCACTTGGGCTCGCTCATCTGGTCGTAGACCTGCCGCACGACGGGTGCCATCTTCTGGCTCACCCGCCCGGCCACGATCATGAGGTCCGCCTGGCGCGGCGAGGCCCGGAAGACCTCCATGCCGAACCGGGACAGGTCGAACCGCGACGCGCCCGCGGCCATCATCTCGATGGCGCAGCACGCCAGCCCGAACGTCACCGGCCACACGGACGCCTTGCGCAGGTAGCCCGCGAGGTCCTCGATCGTCGTGAGCAGGAAGCCCGACGGCGACTCCTCCAACCCCATGTCTCCTCCTTCGCGGAGCGTCGGTGCCGCCGCGGCGGCACCCTTGCCGAACTGCCTGTCAGACCCAGTCGAACCCGCCGCGCCGCCACTCGTAGACGAACGGCACGGTGATCAGGGCCAGGAAGATGACCATGGCCGCCAGCCCGAACCCGGCCAGGACCACGAAGTCCACCGCCCACGGGTAGAGGAAGACGACCTCGATGTCGAACACGATGAACGTCATGGCCACCAGGTAGTACTTGATCGGCAGCCGCCCCCCACCCATCGCGAGCGGCGTCGGCTCGATGCCGCACTCGTAGGCGTCGAGCTTGGCGCGGTTGTAGCGCTTGGGCCCGATGACGGCGCTCGCCGCCACCCCGCCGAGGGCCAGCACCGCGGCGATCCCCATGAGGACCAGTACCGGGACGTACGGGTTCATCGGATCTCCTCGCCTGGATCGATCACGTGGGTGTCACTCCTTCGTGCCACGTCGGTGTTCATGCCCGGCTCCTCCACGAGAGCTCTGCGGTGCCTCGCTCCGGCACACCTCGTCCCTCGACGTCCCTCCGCGGGGACTCCTCGATCTCACGCACGGGGCACCACCCTGGTCAGTCCCGCGATCACCCGGTCGACCCAGTCGCCGCCGCGAGGTTCGTAGCAGTCGGAGAGCAGCTTGAGGACGAACTGCATGACGACCCGTCGTGGCAGCCCGTACCGCACGCACGCCCGCATCACCGCGGGGTGCTCGATGAGGCGCACGAACCAGCGGCCCAGCGTGTAGTAGCCGCCCAGGTCGTCGCGCATCCGGTCGCTGTAGGTCGCCAGCGTGCGCTCGCGAGCGTCGTCGGACACCTTGGTGCGGGCCTGCGCGATCGCCTCGGCAGCCACGCGACCGGCCTGCAGCGCGTAGGCGATGCCCTCCCCGTTGAACGGGCTGACCATCCCCGCGGAGTCACCGACCAGCAGGGTGCCGTCGGAGTACATCGGCGACCGGTTGAAACCCATCGGCAGCGCGGCACCGCGCACCGGACCCACCTGGTTCTCCTCGGTGAAGCCCCACTCCGTGGGGGTGTTGCGCATCCACGCGTCCATCAGGGCGCGGTAGTCGTGCCCGACGGCGGACTGTCGCGCCGGGGTCGAGCTCACCGAGCCCAGACCGACGTTCGCGGTGCCGTCGCCGAGGGCGAAGATCCAGCCGTACCCGGGCAGGAGGTTGGACTCCCCCGGCGCGCCGTCCCAGAGCTCGAGGTGCGACTCCATGAAGGCGTCCTCGTGGCGCGAGGTGCCCTCCGTGCGGAAGTAGGTGCGCACGGCGGTGCCCATGGGGCGGTCGTCGCGGCGGGTGATGCCGAGCGTGGTGGCGAACCGTGAGGACACGCCGTCGGCGGCGACCACGACCGGGGCACGGTAGGTGGCCGCAGGACCGTCGGCTCGCCCCCGACCGTCGAGCGGCTGGGCCGTGACGCCCACGACCCGGCCCGTCCGGTCGTCGGTCAGCGCCCCGGCGACCCGCGTGCGATCGACGAGCTTGGCGCCGGAGGCCTGGGCGTGCTGGACGAGACGGTGGTCCAGCGACATGCGGGAGCGGGCCATGCCGTAGCCCGGGTAGGTCGTGAGCTCCGGCCAGGCGAGCTCCCACGACCGGCTGCCGGCGACGACGCGCAGGCCCTCGTTGCGGATCCAGCCGTCGTCGGCGCGGGTGTCGACGCCCATCCGGGCGAGCTCGGCCACCGCGCGCGGTGTCAGACCGTCCCCGCAGACCTTGTCGCGCGGGAAGGCGGCCTTGTCCAGGAGCAGCACGTCCAGACCGGCGGAGGCGCACCAGTGCGCGGTCGACGCGCCGGCCGGCCCGGCGCCCACGACGATCACGTCGGCGTCGTCGCGATGCGATGCCCGCACTGCCCGCCTCCTCCCGAAGTGAGACCTCGACTCCCTTGCCGAGGACGTCTTGTGAACTCAGTCACAACGTTCGGTCGTCACTCTAGTCACGTTCCACGGCGGATGTGTAGGAAGGCATACCTTCCCTGCCGCTGACGGTGGCGTCGAGGCTGGTCACGTCATACGGTCGGGGCAGCGGACCGGCACCGCGGACACCCCGGCCCCGCCACCCATCACCTCGGAGGCACACATCATGAAGGCAACGACCGCTCTCGTCCTCGGCGCCGCCCTGGGCTACTTCCTCGGCACCGAGAAGGGCCGCGAGACCCTCGACCAGGCCAAGGGCTGGGCGACGGAGACCTGGAACGACCCGCGGGTCCAGGAGAAGGTCTCCGAGTTCGCCAAGGGCTGACCCACCGCGCCCCCGCCGCTCAGGCGGGGCGCGTCGCCCGGTGCAGGGCGACGATGCCGCCCGACAGGTTGCGGAAGCCCGCCCGCGCCCACCCGGCGTCCAGCATGAGCCGGCCCAGCGCCTCCTGGTCGGGCCAGGCACGGATCGACTCCGCGAGGTACTCGTAGGAGCCCTTCTCCCGCGTGACCGCGGCCGCGACGGACGGGAGCCCCCGAAGGAACACGTCGAAGTAGGCGGCCCGCAGCGGCATCCAGGTGGGGTGCGAGAACTCGCAGATCACCACGCGCCCGCCCGGTCGGACGACCCGCAGCATCTCGCGCAGCGCCGCGACCGTGTCGACGACGTTGCGCAACCCGAAGCTGATGGTCACGGCGTCGAACGCCCCGTCGGCGAACGGCAGCCGGGTGGCGTCCCCGGCGACGAACGGCAGGTCGGCGCTGCGGTCCTTGCCCACGCGCAGCATGCCGAGCGAGAAGTCGGAGGGGACGACGACGGCGCCCGCGTCCGCGAACGGCTCGCTCGAGGTGCCCGTCCCGGCCGCCAGGTCCAGCACCTTCTCCCCGGGACGTGCGCCGACCGCCGCGACCGTGGCACGCCGCCACCGGCGGTCCTGCCCGAGCGAGATCACGTCGTTGGTCAGGTCGTACCGCCGGGCGATCCCGTCGAACATCGACGCGACCTCGGCAGGGTTCTTCTCCAGGCTGGCGCGGGACATGGCCTCATCGTGCCACGACGAGGCCATGTCCTCGCTCGTCACGCCGCTCGGTGCGCGAGCCACCCGGCCAGGCGGTCCGGACGGTCGGTGATGATCTGGTCGACACCCAGTGCGACCGCGAGCGCCCAGTGCGCGGGCTCGTTGAGCGTCCACACCGCGACCTCCAGCCCGGCGGCGTGGAGCCGCTCCACCAGGGTCGGGTCGTCGTGCAGCACGGGACCCGCCGGGTTGCACATGGTCACCCCGAGCTCGGCACACAGACCCAGCAGGCCGTCGTCGACGGCCGCGACCAGCAGGCCGCGCCGCAGGGCCGGGTCGGCCTCGCGGAGCGCGGCGACCGTCTCGGGCCAGAAGCTCTGCCCGACCGCCCGGCCCGTGAGCCCGGCGGCGGCGAGCACCTCGGTCACCTGCCGCGCCTCGGCAGCGCTCCAGACGCCCTTGAGCTCGACGAGGAGCTCGGCCCCGCCGCGCGCCGCGACCAGGTCGACCACCTCGGTGAACAGCGGCACCCGCTGACCGGCGAAGGCCGGGGCGAACCAGGCGCCGGCGTCCAGCGCCCGCACGCCGCCCACGTCGAGCTCGCGCACCGCGCCGCTGCCCGAGGTGGTGGCGTCCACGGTCTCGTCGTGGATCACCACCACCTCGCCGTCCGCCGAGAGGTGCAGGTCCAGCTCGATGCTGTGCACGCCGACCCTCAGCGCCGCCTCGAAGGCGGCGAGCGTGTTCTGGGGGGCCACGGAGCTGTTGCCCCGGTGCGCCACCACGAGGGGCAGCACGTCGGTCATCGTCACAGGTAGGGCTCCACGTTCTCGGTGTACGCCGTCTCGATGCGCGGGGCCACCGACCCGAACGCCTCGGCGGGGTCCGCGCCCTCGATGACGATCCGTTCGATCGCTTCGTTGAGCAGCGCGTCAGCCCCGGGGATGAACACGCGGGCGTCGTCCTGGGGACGCGCCTTGTCGGCGAGCTGGTCGACGGCGGTGCGGAACTGCGGCGTGGACTCGTAGATCTCCTGCATGGCCTCGCTCTCCACCGCCGAGGTGCGCACCGGCATGTACCCGGTGCTCTGCGAGTAGTTCGACGTGTTCTCGGTGTTCGTCAGGAAGTCGACGAACATCGCCGCGGCGAGCTGCTCCTCCGGCGTGGACGACGCCGAGACCGCGACACCCGTCCCTCCGGTCGGGGTGCCGCCCCCGGCCGGCCCGTCGGGCAGGTAGGCCGTGCCGACCTCGAACGCGGCGGCCTCCAGGGCTCCCGTGAGCGATCCGGTGGACCCGATCGTCGAGGCGATCAGACCGGAGGAGAAGTCCGCCATCGCGTCGTCCGAGGAGAGCGTCGCCACCCCCGAGTCACCGAACAGGTCGGCCAGGAACTCACCGCCGGCGATCGACTCCGGGGTGTCCAGGGTGAGGTCGAACCCGTCGGAGTAGGCGCCGCCGTGCCCCCAGATCATGTTCTCGAACCACCAGGCGCCCCAGGAGGGTCCGGTGGACAGCCCGAGGGCGGACCCGTCGTCGGGGAGCTCTGCCTGCAGGTCCGTGCTCCACTCCTCCAGCTCGGCCCACGTCTCCGGGCCGCGGTCGGGCAGGCCGGCCGCCTCCCACAGGTCCCGGTTGTAGTAGAACAACGGCGTCGACCGGGCGTAGGGCACCGCCCAGTGCTGCCCGTCGTACTCGTAGTCGGAGTACAGCGCCGGCTGGAAGTCGTCCGCACCGGCGTCCAGGTGCTCCAGGACGTCGTCGAGCGGGATGATCTGGTCGTTGAGGTGGTACCGGAACCACCACACGTCGGAGGCGATGACGGCGTCGGGCATCTCGTCGGTCTGGGAGGCGGCCTGGAAACGCTGCGCGACCTCGTCGTAGTTCGCGCCCGCGGTCACGAGCTGCACGGCGATGCCCGTCTCGGCCTCGAACGCGTCGATGATGTCCTGCTCGACCTCCTGGGACTGACCGGGGTGGTTGCTCCAGAAGGTGATCTCGGTCGCCGGCTGGACCTGGGCCCAGTCCACGGCCTCGCCGGGCGCGTCGTCGCCGGAGGTCGCCCCGACGGTCGGGCCGGCGCACGCGGCGAGGGTGAGGGCTGTCGTGGCGCCGAGGGTGGCCGTCAGGGCACGCGACGGGGTACGCCGGGCAGGACGGGTCCGGGCGGAGGGGTGTGGCACGGGTGCTCCTTCGGTGAGAGGTTCGGCCGAGCCACGAGCGCTCGGTCGCCTGCACCGCGACCGCGGGCAGGAATCGGGGGGCGTCTCCGGTCAGCCGGTGACGGCTCCGGCCGTCAGCCCGGCGACGAGCCGTCGTTGCAGGACGAGGAAGACCAGCAGGATCGGCAGGGTCACGACGACGGTGGCGGCCAGCAGCACGCCCCAGCTGGTCATGCCGTCGATGTTCTGCAGCAGGGTCAGCCCGACCGGCAGCGTCATCTTGGCGGGGTCGTCGACCACCAGGAACGGCCACAGGTAGTCGTTCCACTCGGCGACCACCGAGACGAGCGCGACGGCGGCCAGCGTCGGTGCGGACATCGGCACCACGAACCGCCACAGCTTGCGCCAGTGGCCTGCCCCGTCGAGCTCGGCGGCCTCGAGGATCGACCGCGGCAGCGTGAGGAAGTGCTGCCGGAACAGGAAGGTGCCGAACGCGCTGGCGAGCCCTGGCACGAGGATCCCCTGGTAGGTGTTGAGCCAGCCGAGGGAGGCCACGAGCGTGTAGTTGGGGATGATCGTGATCTGCGGCGGGATCATCAGGGTGGCGATGACGATCCCGAACACGACCTTCTTGCCGGGGAAGTCGAGGAACACCAGCGCGTAGGCGCAGCACAGGCCCAGCAGGACCTTGAGCCCCGCCCCCGCGACCGTCAGCCCGACGCTGTTGGCCAGCAGCTGACCCAGGGGGACGGTGGCGGCCGCCTGGGCGTAGTTGTCGAAGGAGACCTGACCGGGCAGCCACTGCAACGGCCGCCGGTACAGCTCCTCGGAGGTCTTGAGGCTCGCCAGCGCCATCCAGACCAGGGGCGCACCGAGCACGACGGTCGCAAGGAGCATCGTGAGGTGGCTGCCGACCTGCGGCCGGCCACGGCGGCGACGGACCGCGGGTGCTGCGTCCGGAGGCGCGGCGGGCGACTGGCTCGTGAGCGCGGTCATGCGTAGTGGACCTTCCGTTGGACGTAGCGCAGCTGGACCGCGGTGACGACGAGCAGCGAGACGAACAGGATCGTGGCCACGGCCGAGGCGTATCCCGCCCGGCCGTTGACGAATCCCTCCTCGTAGATCGAGTACATGAGCGTCGTGGTCGAGCCGAGCGGCCCGCCCTGCGTCATCGCCTTGATGATGTCGAAGGACTGCAGCGAGGCGAGCAGCATCGTCACCAGCAGGAAGAACGTCGTCGGGGTCAGCAGCGGCAGGACGACCGACCGCAGCGTCCGGGCAGGGCTGGCGCCGTCGAGCGCCGCCGCGTCCCGCAGGTCCTGCGGGACGGACTGCAGCCCGGCGAGGTAGATGAGGGCGACGTACCCGAGGTTCTTCCACAGGTAGACGACGATCACCATGACCAGCGGCCAGGGGCGCTCGGTGTACCAGGCGGGTGACGACAGACCGACCCGGCCCAACAGCTCCTGGAGCAGCCCGTAGCGCGGGTCGAAGATGAACAGCCACAGGATGCCGACGGCGAAGCCGGACAGCACGTACGGGGCGAAGGCCACCGTCCGGGCGACGGTGCGCCCCACCAGACGGCGGTTCAGCAGCAGGGCGAGCCCGAGCCCGAGCACCAGGGCACCTCCGACGGTGGCGACCGTGAAGACGACGGTGGTCGTGACCACCCGGCCGGTGGTCGGGGCGGCGAACCACTCGACGTAGTTGCCCAGGCCGACGAACCGCGCCGACGGCGCCCCGAGGTTCCACTGCAGGGTCGACAGGTAGAAGCTCTCGACCAGCGGCCGGTAGGTGAAGACGAGCAGCAGCAGGACGTTCGGGCCGGCCAGCAGCAGCGCCCACCACAGAGCACGACGGCGGCGGCGCGCCGACGATCGGCGCGTCGCAGGACGGCGGGGGGCGGGCGGGCGTGGCCGGTCGCCCGGAGGCCTGGAGGCTGCGGGGACGGCGTCGGCGTCCGGCGTGATGACGGTGGTCAAGACTGGGATCCGCTTCGCAGAAGGGGTGGTGTGCTCGGCCGTTCGGCTGTTCGGAGCCTAGGTCGGAACGACCGTCGTCGAGGTGCGATATACGGCTTTTGCACCATTGCCGTCGGATGCTTCGAGCAAGGTTCATCGACAGGCAGGACCCCCGTCACCAGGCACGACGGCGCCACCGAGCGTCCACGGCGGCGTCACCGGCCGGCCATCCGCACCTCCGCGACCGCGGTCACGCCCGGTCTGCCAGGATCGGTCGTGTGAACACCGAGCCATACCGCCGACGGCCGTCACCGACACGGATGAGGCAGGTCCCCCGGCTCGCGTGGCTCATGGCACGGGCCTTCACGGGCTCCCGCCCGGCGGCCGTGGTCGCCGTGGTCGGCTGTCTCGCCGCGCTGGCGCCCTCCGCGCTGACGCGGTCGGTGTACTCCTCGCCCGACGGCGACGGCATGGTCGTCCTGGCCAGGTGGCGGCCCGCGCTGGAGATCGCTCTCGCCGTGCTCGTGCTGGTGCCGTTCGCGGCCCTGTTCGGGTTCCTCGGATCCCTGGTCTTCCCGGACGGCGGGGTGCTGGCCGTGGTGCTGAGCGCCTACGCGCCCGTGGTGTGGGTGCTCGTCGGAGGGGCGGTCATCTCGGTCTCGGGCAGCGCCGTCGGCGTGTCACCGGTGGGCGACGAGACACCGCGCGGACGGCGTTGGCAGCTCGCCGCGCTCGCCCAGCGCCCGGGCACGAGGCTCTCGGCGGTGCTGCTGGCCCGACGGCTGGTCGAGGACCTGCCCGCGGGCGACGTCGTCGTGGCCGCCGCGGGTGACGACGCCCTGCTCGACGCCTACGTCCGGGCGGGCTTCACCCCGGGCGAGGGGCGTCGGGTCTACCGGACGGTCTGAGCGGTGGTGCCGTGCGCACCCCCTGGCCGGCCGCCGGCACGAGAGCAGGACGCCACCCGCGGCGTATCCTGGGGCCGATGTCCGCCACGCCCCACCCGGCGCCGGTCCCGCCGTCGGGCGCGTCCACCGGCAGCCGCGCACCGGCCCCCGAGCCGCAGCCGCTCGTCGTGCGCACCACCCGCATCGACCCGCTGCCCGCCGACCTCACCGCACTGGTCGACCTGCTCCCCGACACCCGCCCGCTCACCTGGGTGCGTCGCGGGGACGGTCTCGTCGGCTGGGGGGAGGCGCTCCGCCTGGACAGCTTCGGCCCCGGGCGGTTCGCGGACGCCGAGGCCGCCTGGCGCGCGACCCTGGACCGCGCCGTCGTGCGCGACGAGGTCCGGCTGCCGGGCACGGGCCCGGTCGCCTTCGGTACCTTCGCGTTCGACGACGGCGCCGGCGACCACTTCGACGGCGCCCGGCCGGAGGGCTCGCTCATCGTGCCCCGCGTGGTCGTCGGCCGGCGCGGGGACGTGTCGTGGATGACGACCGTCTCCCCCGCCGACCAGCTCGACGCCCCGGGGTCCGAGGCACTCGCCCGCACCGTGCGCGAAACGGTGACGAGCCCCGGCCGGGTGAGGTTCGCCGACGGTGCGGTCGCCGCCCGTGACTGGCCCGCCGTCGTCGCCGAGGGCGTGGAGCGCATCCAGGCGGGCGAGCTCGACAAGGTCGTCCTGGCCCGCGAGGTGCTCGCCACCACCGAACGGCCCGTCGACCCGCGCTGGGTGCTGGCCCGCCTCGCCGCGGGGTACGCCTCCTGCTGGACGTTCTCCGTCGCCGGGATGGTGGGAGCCACCCCCGAGCTGCTCGTGCGCAGCGAGAAGGGCCTCGTCACCTCCCGGGTGCTGGCCGGCACCATCCGCCGCGAGCCCGGGATGAGCGACGACGACGCGCTGCTGCACGCCGCCCAGCTCGCCCGCTCCTCGAAGGATCTCGAGGAGCACGAGTACGCGGTCCGGTCCGTCGCACGGGCGCTCGAACCGTTCTGCTCCTCGATGAACGTGCCGGACGCACCCTTCGTGCTGCACCTGCCCAACGTCATGCACCTCGCGTCCGACGTCACGGCCGTGCTCGACCCCGCGACGCACGCCAGCTCGCTGACACTGGCCGCCGCCCTGCACCCCTCGGCCGCGGTGTGCGGCACCCCGACGACGGCGGCCCGCGACCTCATCCGTGAGATCGAGGGCATCGACCGCTCCCGGTACGCCGGCCCGGTCGGCTGGGTGGGGGCCGACGGCGACGGCGAGTGGGGCATCGCGCTGCGGTCCGCCGAGCTCGGCGAGGACCCCCGGCACGTCCGGCTCTTCGCCGGCTGCGGCATCGTCGCGGCGTCCGACCCGCAGGCCGAGCTGGCCGAGTCGGAGGCGAAGCTGGTCCCGATGAGCTGGGCCCTCGGCGGGCTCTCCTGACCTGACGCAGCGCGCCTCGGCGCAGCCAGGCATCCGGTCGGCACGACGCGGCCGGTTCGGCACGCAGTCGTGCCGAACCGGCCGCGGCTTGCCGACCGAACCGAGGTGAGGCGGCACGGTCGGCACCCGCGGTGGCGACAGACGAGGGGGGACGCCGGGCCGCCGCGGGAGCGTGGAGGATCAGTTGCCGAACAGGTCGTGCAACCAGTCCGGGATGTTGTCGGGCTGCGTCGGGTCGGAACCCTCGCCGCCCTGGTCCGAGCCGCCCTGGTCCGAGCCGCCCTCGTCGGACCCCTGACCCTGCTGGCCGGACCCGTCCTGCCCAGGCAGCCCCGAGCCGTCGGAGCCGCCCTGGGAACCGGTGGTGGTCGCCTCGCGGACCGCGAGGGTCACGTCCGCCGTCTGGGTCCGACCGTCCCGGACGTACGTGATCGTGGCCTGCTCCCCGGCCGTGCGCTCGCGCACGTAGGCGGTGAGGGACTCCGCCCCGTTGACGCTGTCCTCGTCGATGGCCACGATGACGTCACCCGGTCGCAGACCGGCCTCCGCGGCCGGCGAGCCCTCGGTGACCTGCCCGACCTCGGCGCCGCGGCGCGTGACGCCGTCGGCCTCCGCCGTGGCGTCCCCGAGCGAGACGCCCAGGAACGCGTGCTCGGCCGTGCCGTCCTCGACGAGCTGCTGGGCGACGTTCGTCGCGAGGTTGACCGGGATCGCGAAGCCGAGGCCGATCGAGCCCGACTGGTTCGCACCGTTCGAGAGCGTGGCGATGGAGGACGTGATCCCGACGACGCGACCCTGCGCGTCGAACAGCGGACCACCGGAGTTGCCCGGGTTGATCGCGGCATCGATCTGGATCGCGTTCGTCACCACGACCTCTCCGGAGTCGTCTCCGGAGGCGGCCACCGGCCGGTCCAGCGCGGAGACGATGCCGGTCGTCGCCGTGTTCGCCAGGCCGAGCGGGTTGCCGACCGCGAGGACCGAGTCGCCCACCTGCACGGCGTCGGAGTCACCGAAGGTGGCAGGCTCGAGGTCGTCGGGCGCGTCGTCGAGCTGCACGACGGCGAGGTCCGTGGTCGGGTCGGTGCCGACGATCGTCGCCGCGTACAGCCTGCCGTCGCTGAGGGTGACCTGCACCGCGCCGTCGGAGGCGCCGGCGACGACGTGGTTGTTCGTCAGGACGTGACCCTCGGCGTCGAGGACGACGCCCGAGCCCTCGGACCCGCCGCCCTGACCGGACACCTGGATCGCGACGACGGACGGCGCGACGGCCGCCGTGACGGCCTGCCAGTCGGGGTTCTGGTTGCTGGAGCTCGCCACGGGCGCCGTGGTGCTCTGCTCCGGGGTGCCCACGTCGGCGAGCGACGCGACGCCGTCGCCCCCCAGCGTCCCGGTGAGCGCGTAGGTCGCACCGCTCGCCAGGACGGCGGCACCGGCCGCGGCGGCCACGACCGGGCCCCACGCCGAGCGCCGGCGCTGCTGCGTCGTGGCGTCCGCCGTGGCGTACGGAGCGGGCAGGGGCCGGCCCCCTGTGGGGTACGCCTGGCCCGTCGGGTACCCCGGCGGCGGACCACCCGCGTGGGGGGCCTGCTGCGGCGGGGCCTGGTACGACGGCGCGGCCGGGTGCGCGAACCGGGCGGGCTGAGGCTGGTGGACGGGGTGCAACGGTGCGGTGGGCTGCTCGACCGGGTGCTCCCCGTGCGACGGGTCCTGCGGCGACGTGTTCTCGGTGCTCATGTGCCCTCTCCTCGATGTCCTGGGTCCAGAGAACACCGTGATCCTGGGGCACCCCTTGGCCGGACCTGTGAACTCCCTGGCAAACGCGGTCGCAGCAGGTCAGCGGGGCGAGGATCGCGGCTGCTCGGGCCGGGCGCCCGGCGTCAGAGCGACCCGAGCCGGGCGGCCACCGCGGCCTGGACCCGCGCGGTGAGGTCCCGCGACCCGACGAACCGGTCGGCGCGCGACACGTGCACCTCCACCACGCGCACCCCGTGCGAGGGTCCCGCCAGGGCGTGGCGCAGCGAGGGAGCGTCCTCCACGAGCTGGTGGTCGACGCCGAAGCCGGCGCACAGCTGGGCCAGGTTCGCCCCGTGCGGCGTGCCGAAGACCCGCTCGAAGGTCGCGGCCGCCGTCGGTCCCGTCGCCGCGAGCGCCCCGTGCTCGAGGGTCGCGAAGATCGAGCCACCGTCGTCGTTCACCACGACCACGTCGAGGTCCACGGGCGGTTCGCCGGGACCGCGCAGCAGCCCGCCGACGTCGTGCAGGAACGTCAGGTCTCCGACCAGCGCGCGCGTGCGCCGACCTGCCCGGGCGGCCCCGATCGCCACCCCCGTCGCGCTCGAGAGCGTGCCGTCGATCCCGGCGAGACCCCGGTTCGCCAGCACCTGCGGCACCGGTACCGGGTCGAGACCCAGCACGAGGTCGAGGTCCCGCACCGGGTTCGACGCACCCACCACCAGCACGTCGCCCGGGGCCGAGACGGCGACGACGGCGCGGGCGACGGCGAGCGCCGCGTACGGGGCCGTGAGCAGGCCCTCGCGCACGGCGTCGTCGCCGGTCGCCGCGTCGACGACGGCAGCCGCGGCCGCGCTCGCGGCCTGCCACCGGGAGCGGAAGGCCCCGCCGTCGGCAGGTGCTGTCGGCTCGAACCACCGGTCGTGGAGCGCCTCGACCACCCGGGTCGCGTTGCGTGCCGCGTCGGGCCAGGGCCCGCCACCGGGGGCGACCACGGTGACCGCGACGTCCGGGCGGGCGAGCAGCCGCTGGACCGGGCGGGACAGGGTCGGGTGGCCCAGCACGACGACGTGCTCGACGTCGTCGGCGATCCCGTCGCTGCCGAGCACCGACCGGTAGGCGGTCACGGCCAGCGGACCACCCGCGCTGCCCGAGGACGGTTCGGCGAGCAGGGGCCAGCCCTGCGCCTCGGCGAGGCGTCGAGCGCCGGACCCTGCGCCGTCACCCGCCACGACCAGCGTGCGCGTGGGGTCACCGGGGAGAGCCGGGTCGGCGCCGGGACCGGGTGACGGCGGCACCACCTCGACGCCGTCCGGGTCCGCCACGGTGTGGCCCGCCAGTCCGCTGCTGGGCTGCAACGGGTCACGAAAAGCGAGGTTGAGGTGGACCGGCCCCGGCCGGCCGTCGCGCAGCCCCCGCGCCGCGGCCAGCACCCGCCGCCCGGTGGCGAGCAGGTCGCGCACCTCCCCCGGGCGGCCGTCCGGGGCGGGGACGTCGACGGCGGCACGCGCGGCGGTGCCGAAGATCCCCACCTGGTCGGTGGTCTGCGAGGCACCGCTCCCCCGCAGCTCGTGCGGCCGGTCGGCGGTCAGGGCGACCAGCGGCAGGTGGGCGTGGTGCGCCTCCAGCACGGCCGGGTGCAGGTTCGCCACCGCGGTGCCCGACGTCGTCACGACCGCGACGGGCCGTGGCGCGGCCGGGCGCAGAACGGCGCCACCGGAAGCAGCGTCGTCGTCCGGGGTGCCGCCGTCGTCCGTGGGGCCCAGGGCCGAGCCGCGCGACAGCCCCAGCGCCAGGAAGCCGGCCGAGCGTTCGTCGACCCGCACGTGCAGCACGAGGTCGCCGCGGGCGTCCGCCTCGGCGAGCGCGTAGGCGAGGGGCGCCGAGCGGGAGCCGGGTGCCAGCACGACGTCTCGGACACCCTGGGCGACGAGGTCCGCGACGAGGGCCCGGGCAGCCTCCACCGCGGGCCTGGGGCCGTCCGACGCCGGCACGGGGGTCATGCGGCACGTCCCGCGTCGAGGAGGGCGGCCAGCCGGTCGTGGCGGGCGAACCACCGGTCCCGGAGCGCCGGGTGCGCCGTGGCGGCGGCCAGGGCGTCCGCGTCCGGGGCGACGCGGCGGGCCGGGAGGGCGCCGTCGACGGGCAGCAGCGGGGTGCCGGTCACGTCGTGCACGAGGAGCTGGGAGGTGGCCAGCCCGCAGGCGTGCGGCAGCTCGGGCAGGGCGGCGGCGAGCGCGACGCCGGCCGCGAGGCCGACGGAGGACTCCAGGGCGGAGGACACGACCACGGGCAGCCCGACCTGCTCGGCCAGCGCCAGGCAGGCCCGCACCCCGCCGAGCGGCTGCACCTTGAGCACCACGACGTCGGCGGCCTCCTCGCGGACGACACGCAACGGGTCGGCGGCACGCCGGATCGACTCGTCGGCGGCGACGGGCACGTCGGTACCACGGCGCACCGCCGCCAGCTCGGTGACCGTGGCGCACGGCTGCTCGACGTACTCCAACCCGCGGGCCGCGGCGTCCAGCAACGGGATGCGCCGCAGCGCCTCCTCGAGGGTCCAGGCGCCGTTGGCGTCCACGCGGATCGCGGCGTCGGGCATCCCCGCCTCGTCGAACGCGGCGCGGACCGCCTCGACCCGCGCGATCTCGGTGTCGACGGGTTCGACGACGCCGCGGGTGCTCCCGGCGCTTCCCGTGCTGCTCGTGCGTTGCGCGACCTTGACCTTCGCGGTGCGGCAACCGCCGGAGCCCAGCACGATGTCGCGGGCCCGCTCCGGGTCGACGGCGGGCACGGTGACGTTCACCGGGACCCGGTCGCGCACCGGGTCGGGGAACGGCAGGTCTGCGGCCTCCCGGGCCGCACGCAGCCACGCGGCCGACTCGCCGTCGTCGTACTCCCAGAAGGGGCTGAGCTCCCCCCAGCCGGACTCGCCACGCAGGAGCAGTCCGTCGCGGACGTCGAGCTGGCGGAAGCGGGTGCGCAGGGGGGACGACCAGACGGACCGGTCCTGCCTCGTCGCGGAGAGGTTGGCGGGCACGACCTCAGGGTAGGACGAGCCGACCGGACCGCGCGGCCTGTGCCGCGCCGGTCCCCGCGTCAGTCCGTGAACTCCTCGGGCGGGTTGCGGTACGTCCAGCGGTTCGGCCCGCGCCGTGCGGTCAACGGGACGGACTGCGTGGCAGCGGTTGCGCGGCGCAGGGCGGCGGCGTCGTAGGCGATGAGCTCGTCGACGACCTCGTCCGGGTCGGCGACCTCGGTGTCTCGAGGTGGCATCGTGTTCATGACTCCATGGTGCGCCACCGTCGTGCAGATTCTGCGGGCGACGCGCGCGGATGCTCGGGACGCCCTGCAAGAGCTCGGTGCCGTGTGCCAGGGCTCGGTGACCGGCGACCGTCCGTCCGGTTCCTGAACGGGACCTGATCACCGCTCCGCCCGCTCTCAGGTTCATGTGTTTACCGTCGTCCGCCCAGCACCGATCACGAGGAGTGACCATGTCGATCAAGCGCCCGCTCGTCGCGCTCTCTGTGGCCGCGGTCGTCGCGCTCGCCGGCTGCACGTCCGAGACCGACGACCAGGACCCCGCGGCCGGCCCGAGCGCCGAGCAAGCACCCGACGCCGGCGCAGGCACCGAGCTCCCCGAGGCCGACCTGGAGGGTGTGCCCGACGTCGTCGCCGAGGTCAACGGCGAGGACATCGACCGGGAGGAGTTCGCCGCCAGCTACGAGGGTCAGCTGCAGCAGGCCGCGATGACCCAGCAGAGCACCGGCGAGGAGATCGACCAGGAGGCCCTCAAGCAGCAGGTCGTCGAGCAGCTGGTGGGCAACCGGCTGCTGACGCAGGCGGCCGCGCAGGCCGACATCGAGGTGACCGACGAGGACGTCCGGACCACGCTCGAGGACATCGCCGCGCAGAACGGGCTGCAGTCCGCCGACGAGGTGATCGCCGCACTCGGCGAGCAGGGTCTCTCGGAGGACGAGGTGCGCTCGGACGCCGCCGCGCAGTTCCAGGTCAGCGCCTACATCGAGGCCGAGGCGGACATCGAGGAGCCGTCCGAGGACGAGCTGCGCGCCCAGTACGACGCCCTCGTCGAGCAGCTGGAGGCCCAGGGCGGCGAGGAGACCCCGGAGACGGAGATCCCGCCGTTCGAGGACGTCCGCGACCAGCTCGCCCAGCAGGCGACCGGCGAGCAGCAGAACGCGGCGGTCCAGGAGATCGTGTCCACGCTGCGCGACCAGGGCGACGTGACCATCCACCTGTGAGCGGACGTCGGCACGTCAGGCGCCGAGCATCCCCAGCGGGACGACCACGACCCCGTCCGGTCGCACGTAGCCGTACTCGCTGCCGGTGATCACCCCGAGCACCGCGGGCGCACCGGAGTGATCGGCGTCCAGCTTCGCCGCGAAGCGCAGCAGGGCTGCCGCCGCCGCGTCGACCTGCCCTGCACCGAGCTTGACCTCGAACGCGCCGAACACACCGTCGCGTCGTTGGACCACGACGTCGATCTCGAGGTTGTCGGAGTCCCGGTAGTGGAAGACCCGGGCGTCCAGGGCGTCGGCATAGGTGCGTAGGTCCCGGACCACCAACGACTCGAAGAGCAGGCCGAAGGTCGTCAGGTCCGCGAGGAGGTGATCGGCGTCGGCCTGCAGCGCTGCCGATGCGAGCGACGGATCGACGAGGTGGACGCGCGGCCGCGTGCGCAACCGCGCTCTCGACCGCAGGCGTGGTGCCCAGGCGGGCTGCTCCTGGAGAACCATGAGACGGCGAAGATCGACGAGATAGTCGTAGACCGTGGTGCGAGCCATCGCGCCGTCCGGGCCGTCGACCTCGCGGGTCAGACGGTCGACGACGAGCTCCATGGCGGTGTTCCGCGCCAACGCGTGCAGCAACCGTCCGGCACGCGCAGGATCACGCCGCGACGTGTCCAGGCGTCCCAGGTCCGCGTCCGCGATCGAGGCCAGGTAGTCCGACGACGCCTGGGCCGCGGCGGTGTCATCCATGCGGAGGTGCAGCGGCCACCCGCCCCGGACCACCAGCCGTGCCAGGTCAGGGATCGTCAGGTCGGAACGCCCGGGATCCGGCGGATCTCCGTCGAGGAGCGCTCGCAACGACATCGCACCGCTGGACTCGCCGGACTCGGCGAGGGCCATCGGTCGCATCTCCACTCGCGCGAACCGTCCCGCGCCGGTGTGACGCCGGGCGTCGTCGTCCGGCACCGCCGACCCGGTCAGGATGAACTGCCCTGGCTTCCCTCGGTCGTCGACGGTTGCGCGTACGCCGTTCCAGAGGCGGGTGGCGTCCACCTGCCACTCGTCGAGAAGACGCGGCGTCGCACCAGCCAGGACGAGCCGCGGGTCCACGTCGAGAGCCGAGCGCGCGGCGTCGTCGTTCTGCAGGTAGACAGCGCTCGCGGCGTGCTGCCGCGCGGTGGACGTCTTGCCGCACGCCCGCGGGCCCTCGATGAGCACAGCTCCCGCCGACCGAAGTCGGTCCGCCACGAGACGGTCGGCGATCCTCTCGATGTACTCCACCAGCGAATACTACAGTTTGCAGGACCTCCAGGCTACACTTTGCAGGCATTCCGGACTTCACTTTGCAGACCAGTCCGCGTGGACCGCCAACCCACGGAGCGCACTACGCTGGCCCGCGTGAGCACCAGCGACCTTCCCGCACCCGTCTCCGAGACCTTCGACCCCACGCGGTGGCGCACCGTGGCCGGGTTCGACGACCTGACGGACCTCACGTACCACCGGGGCGTGGAGCGCGACACGTCCGACGACGGCACCCCGTCCTCGCGCGACCTGCCGGTCGTGCGGATCGCCTTCGACCGGCCCGAGGTACGCAACGCGTTCCGCCCGCACACCGTCGACGAGCTCTACCGGGTGCTCGACCACGCCCGCATGACCTCCGACGTCGGCACCGTGCTGCTCACCGGCAACGGCCCGTCCCCCAAGGACGGCGGGTGGGCGTTCTGCTCGGGCGGCGACCAGCGCATCCGCGGGCGCTCGGGGTACCAGTACACGGCCACCGACGACGACGGCCGCCCCCTCGACGGTGCCGACACCGCCGACCACGTCGACCCGGCACGCGCCGGGCGGCTGCACATCCTCGAGGTGCAGCGCCTCGTCCGCACCATGCCCAAGGTCGTCATCGCCGTCGTCAACGGCTGGGCCGCCGGCGGTGGGCACTCGCTGCACGTGGTGGCAGACCTGTCGATCGCGAGCCGGGAGCACGCCCGGTTCAAGCAGACCGACGCGAACGTCGGCTCCTTCGACGGCGGCTACGGCTCGGCGTACCTGGCACGCCAGGTCGGGCAGAAGCGGGCCCGCGAGATCTTCTTCCTCGCCCGCGAGTACTCCGCCGAGGACGCCGAGCGCTGGGGCGCCGTCAACGAGGTCGCCGACCACGCCGAGCTGGAGAACCTGGCGCTGGAGTACGCCGCGACGATCGCCACCAAGTCACCGCAGGCGGTGCGCATGCTCAAGTTCGCCTTCAACCTGCCCGACGACGGGCTCATGGGCCAGCAGGTCTTCGCCGGCGAGGCCACGCGCCTCGCCTACATGACCGACGAGGCCGTCGAGGGGCGCGACGCGTTCCTCGCCAAGCGCGACCCCGACTGGTCCGGCTTCCCCTACGCCTACTGACGCGGTCGCCGGTCGCTCACCCTGTGACGGTGAGCGAGCCGGTGGCCTGCGGCATGAGCCCGACCCACGTGCTGCCCGGTGCCAGCTCGACGGGCTCGCCACCCGCCGTCAGCTCGATGGGCTCGTCGAGCCCACCCTTGGACCACTCGACATCGATCGTGCTGCCCCCGCTCGCCACCACCCCGGTGCCGGAGGAGTCCACGAGCCTCGTCTCGGGCACCGCCGCACCGGACGAGTCCTTGAACGCCGTGTCCACGACCTCCACCTCGAGGACGACGACGTTGGTCGCCGCGTGCTGGTCGCCGGAGGTCGACATCGACGGGCTGGTGCCCTCGCTGCGCAGCCACGTGCCGGAGCCCTCGTCCCACTGCCACCCCGTGGTCTGCATCCGCGACATGACGACCTCCAGCGACGACGCCGGCGTCCCGTCGCTCACGGCGGTCCCCTCCCCCGGGTCGTCGGCGAAGGCGAACTGCGCCGGGGGCGGCACGGTGCGCTCGCCGTCGGCCTGTGCCAGGAAGGCCTCGGGATCACCGACCACGTTGTGCGGGGCGTACCGGTTCGGGTCCCGGCTGAAGCCGGCGTCCCCCGCGTCCATGATCACCGACTGCGTCCCGCTGGCGTCCACCGCGTCGATGAACGGCGGCTGAGCGCCGGAGTAGGCGAGGATGCCGTCCAGCGGGGCGACGATCGCGGGGTCCATCGGCCGCACCGAGCGCACCGGCTCGACCGCCTCCGGGATGCTCGAGTGGTAGACCGCCACGTAGCGGGTGATGCCGCCCTCGACGACCTCCTCCCAGACCAGGTCGGCCTGCTCCAGGCCGGTCTGCGGCCGCGCCTCGCGGGAGTTCTCGATCTTGATCGCCAGCGCGGGTCGCTCGGCGACCTCGGCGGTCTCGACGCCGGTCAGCGGCCACACGATCGACGCGTCCGGCTCGGGTGGTGCCGCCTTCTGCGCGGCGGCCGACGCGTCGACCGTCGTCGTCGGGGCCGGAGCAGGCTCCTGCCCGCTGCAGGCCACCAGGAGCAGGGCGGTCCCGAGGAGCGCGCCGGGCGCCGCCGGCCGCGTGAACCGTGCGGTCATCAGTCCTCCGAGGTGTGAACTGGCGCACACCCTACGTCACGCAGCAGCCCGAGCCGCGGAGCCTGGCCCCTGGCCGGTGTCGTGGCGGCCTATCGTGAGCCGGTGAGCACTCCCGACCTCGCCGCGCTCGTGGGCGGCATGCGCCGTGCGCTCGACGGCGGCCCACCGGTCGCGCCGCTGCCCCGCCTCACGGCGCAGGCGCCGCCGTCGGGCACCGCGCTCGTGGTGCGCACGTCCGGCTCGACCGGGACGCCGCGCGAGGTCGCCCTGACCGCCGAGGCGCTGCGTGCGGCCGCCGCCGCGACCCGCGAGCGGCTCGGCGCCGCCGGCCGCTGGGTGCTGACCCTGCCGCCCACCCATGTCGCGGGGATGCAGGTGATCGTGCGCTCGCTGCTGGCCGGCACGCCGCTCACGGTCGCCGGCCCCGGGCCGTTCCGCGCGGAGGCGCTGGCCGAGCTGCTCGCCGACCCCCTCGCCGGGGACGACCCGGTGCACCTCTCGCTGGTGCCGACCCAGCTGCACCGCGTGGTCGAGGCCGCCGACGGCGGTGCACCGGCCGCGCTGGAGGCGCTCGCCCGGTGCGGGGCGGTGCTGCTGGGGGGTGCGGCGACCCCGCCGCGGCTGCTCGCCCGCGCCCGGGACGCCGGGGTGCCGGTGGTGCGGACCTACGGGATGTCCGAGACCGCGGGCGGCTGCGTGTACGACGGGCTGCCGCTGCGGGGCGTGCGGGTCCGCGTCGACGCCCCCGGCGGACACCCGGGCGTCGTCGAGCTGGGCGGACCCGTGCTGGCCACCGGCTACCTCGGCGACGACGAGGCCGGCGCGGCAGCGTTCAGCGAGGGCCCGGACGGACGCTGGTTCCGCACCAGCGACCTCGGGGTGGTGGACGACGGCGTGCTGCGGGTCCTCGGTCGCGCCGACGACGTCGTGGTCACCGGCGGGGTGAACGTCGCACCGACCGCTGTGGAGACGGTGCTCGGCGAGCTGCTGGGCGCCGAGGTGTGCGTCGTCGGCGTGCCGCACGACGAGTGGGGCCAGGAGCTGGTCGCCGTGCTGTCAGATGCTGTGGGTGGCGACGGGGAGGCGACGGAGCTGGCACGGGTGCGGTCCGCCGTCGCGGCTAGACTCGGCCCGGCCGCCGCGCCCCGCCGCCTGCTGCGGGTGGCGGACCTCCCCCTGCGCGGACCCGGCAAGGTCGACCGTGCCGCCGTCGTCGACCTGGTGCGCGCCCGTTCCGCGCGCGACTGAGAGGAGCTCGCATGGCCAGCACGGCCCAGTGGGTCGCCGGAGCCCGGCCCCGCACCCTGCCCGCCGCCGCCGCGCCCGTCGCCATCGGTACCGGCGCCGCCGCCCAGGTCGACGCCTTCGACTGGCTGCCCGCCGTGCTGGCCCTCGGTGTCGCGCTCGCGCTGCAGGTCGGCGTCAACTACGCCAACGACTACTCCGACGGCGTCCGCGGCACGGACCTCGACCGCGTCGGCCCGCTGCGCCTGACGGCGTCGGGCATCGCCCGACCGGGACAGGTGAAGGCCGCGGCGTTCGGCGCGTTCGGGGTGGCCGGGCTGCTCGGACTGGCGCTGTGCGCCGTGAGCGGCCACTGGTGGCTGATCGCCGTCGGCGCCGTGTCGATGCTCGCCGGGTGGTACTACACCGGCGGCAAACGGCCCTACGGGTACGCGGGCCTCGGCGAGGCCGGTGTGTTCGTCTTCTTCGGCCTGGTGGCCACCCTCGGCACCACCTACACGCAGGCGGACCGGATCACCTGGCCTGCCGTGCTCGGCGCCGTCGGGGTGGGCCTGATCGCCTGCGCGCTGCTCATGGTCAACAACGTGCGCGACATCCCCACGGACGCGGTGGCCGGCAAGCGCACGCTGGCCGTGCGCCTCGGCGACCGCCGCGCACGGCGGCTGTACGCCCTGTGGGTCGTGCTGCCCGTCCTGCTCGGGCTCGCCTGCGCCGTGTGGAACCCGTGGGCAATCCTGGTCGCCGTGCTGCTGCTCCCCGCCGTGCTGCTGGCGACCACCGTGATCGCCGGGGCACGCGGCAGGGCGCTGATCCCCGTGCTCGCCGGGACCGGGCTGTTCGAGCTCGCCTACGGCGTCCTGCTCGGCCTGGGCCTGGCGCTGTAGCCCTCGCCGACCAGGAGCCTGTGCCCGCAACGGGCCACTATTGCGGGCCCAAGTTCCTGTTCGGCCCGTCGGTGCGGCTCGCCTCGTCGACGGCGGAGTCCTCGGCGGCAGCATCCTCGTCGATGACCCTGTCCAGGCCCTCCTGGCCCGCCCGACGGCGCTCGGCACGCTCGGCGAGCCACCGGGCCGCCGCGTCCTTCTGCTTCGTCAGCACCAGGTAGGCGACCCCGAAGGCCACCACGATCGCCACGAGCAGCAGCAACCAGCTGCGCAGCCCGACCAGGTACCCGACGCCGAGCGCGACGGCGAAGAGGAGCAGGCGGAGCACGGTGTAGATCACGAGAGGCACCCCTCCAGGATACGGCCGCCCGTCGTGGAGCCGTCCCCCGCGATTCGGTTCCCGCCTCCAGGAGAACTAGGCTGAGGGAATGTTCCGCGTCCTGGTGGGCCTCGTCGTCGTCGGCCTGTTGGTCTACAGCCTCGCCGACCTCTCCGCGTCTCAGGAGGAGGATCGCGCCGGGCTGCCCAAGTGGCTCTGGGTCGTCATCATCGTCCTGCTGCCCGTCTTCGGTCCGATCACCTGGATCGCCACCAAGCAGTCCCGACGCCGCGGAGGGTCGGGCGGACGCGGCGCCCGGCCCGGTCGCGGCCCCCGTCGGCCCTCCGGACCCGTCGCCCCCGACGACGACCCGGACTTCCTGTGGCGCCTCGAGCAGGAGAAGCGCCGTCAGCAGCGCCGCGAGCGGGGCGAGGGCGACGGCGACTCGCCGAGGTAGCACCCGGCGCGGCCGGCCCGGTCAGCCGCCCGCGGAAGGGCGGGCCGACCCGGTCAGCTGATGCCGGAGTAGGAGTGCTTGCCGTTGAAGATCAGGTTCACGCCCGTGAAGTTGAACAGCACGCAGGCGTAGCCGACGACGACGAACCACGCCGCGCGGCGCCCCGACCAGCCGCGCGTGGTGCGCGCGTGCAGGTACGCCGCGTACACGACCCAGATGACGAAGCTCCAGACCTCCTTGGGGTCCCAGCCCCAGTAGCGGCCCCAGGCGTCCTCGGCCCAGATCGCCCCGCCGATGATCGTGAAGGTCCACATGACGAACCCGACGGCGTTGAGCCGGAACGACATCGACTCCAGGGTCGCCGGGACAGGGGTCCGGTCCAGCCAGCGGAACCCTGGTCGGGAGAGGAACGGGCTGCCCTCGTCGCGGACGTCGCGCAGGAGCTGCAGCGCCGACATCACGAACGACACGGTGAAGATCCCGGTGGCGGCGATCGCGACGCCGACGTGCAGCACCAGCCAGTAGTTCTGCAGCGCGGGCTGGACACCGGTCGCTGCCACGTGGAACGAGTTCAGGCCCACCACGAGGAACAGCGTCACCAACCCGGTGACGAACGCCCCGAGGAACCGCACGTCACGTCGCACGTTGAGCAGCAGGAACACGACCAGCGCGATGAAAGAGCCCACCATCGTGAACTCGTACATGTTGGCCCACGGGGTGCGCCCGGCGGCGAGCCCGCGCAGCACGATGGCGGCCAGCAGCATCGCCGTGCCGAGCCAGGTGGTCGCCATGGCGATCCCCGCGGCCCGACGGCGCGGTGCGGCCTCGGCCGGCGCGTCGGCACCGGCGGCCGGCGCGTCGGCACCGGCGGTCGGCGCGCCCGGGGCCGTCGCGGCCCCGACGGCCACCCGCTCCTGCGTGCGGGCGCCGACGCGCTCCTCGGTGCGCCGCCCCAGGTCGACGGCGAACGCGATCATCGCGACGGCGAGCGCGGTCGCCGCGGCCCAGACGAGCAGGTCGCTCAGCTCGGCGATCTCCATGGTCAGCCTCTCTCAGGGTCGTGCGTCGTGACGGTGACAGGGTCGGGGTCAGGCTCGGTGGCGGGGTCGTCCAGACCCGGGACCGCGGCGAGCGTGCGATCCACCTCGGGCTGCAGGCCGACGTCGTCGCCCCGGGCGAGGCCGGCGACCTCGACGCGCGTGACGCCGTCGTCCACCCATGATCGCACCCAGACGCGGCGGCGGGGCAGGAACAGCGAGCCGGTCAGGCCGACGAGCGCGGCCAGGGAGAACCCGAGCACCCAGACCAGCGACGGGTCGTGGCGCAGGTCGAGGGCGACGAACCGGGGCACGTCCTCGCCGAGCGAGACGGTGCCCAGGCCGTCGGGCAGCTCGACGGTGTCCCCCGGCTCGAGCAGGAGGGTCACCCGGTCCCCGTTCGCGTCCAGCGACGGCGTGAGGCTCTCGGTGTCGAGGCGGTAGACGTTCTGGGGGACGCCCTCGTCCAGGCCGAGGTCGCCGCGGTACACCTCGAGCACCAGCAGCGGGCTCTCCGGCAGGGGGAAGACCGAGCGTGCCGAGCCGTCGGCCTCGATGACGGCCGTCGGCAGGAAGTAGCCGATGAGGCCCACCTGGTCGAGGCCGGGCGAGACGTCAGGGACCTTGACGACGCCTCGCGAGGTGTAGACCTGGTCCTCCGGCAGGAACGGCACGCGGCCGGAGAACGCGATCGCTCCCTCGGCGTCCTCGACCGTGATCTGCGGGGCGTAGCCGTTGCCCTGCAGGTAGATCTTGGAGCCGTCGATCGTCAGCGGGTGGTTGACCTTGATGGTCTCCTGCGACGACGACCCGTCCGGCTCGGTCACCGTCACCGCGGCCGTGAAGTCCCGCGACTGCGCGAAGGCGACGGTGTCGGTCGCGAACTGCGAGGTGAACGAGTCCAGCGTCATCGAGAAGGGCACCAGCGACTCGGGCTGGAACCACGCCCCGCTCTCGAACGTGTCGTAGTCGACGACGGCGTTGGCGAACCCGCGTCCCTCGGTGATGATCGCCTGGCCCCGGTAGTGCATCAGCTGCCCGACGCCGACGGCGACGATCAGCCCGAGCAGCGCCAGGTGGAACAGCAGGTTGCCGCTCTCGCGCAGGTAGCCGCGCTCTGCGGCCACGGTGCGCGCCGCGGGCCGGGCGGGGACCTTGCCGCGGGCCTCGTGCGCCGGCTCCGCTGCCGTGTCCACGCGGAACGCCGGCAGCCAGCGGCGTCCGCGCAGGTGGGCGGCGAGGGCGTCCGTCACCTCCTGCGGAGCGGCCGACGTGGTCCCCGAGGCCTGGGCGGGGAACCGTGCGAAACGTGCCGGGGGGCGTGGAGGCCGGTGACGCACCGCCTTGGCGTGCGCGATCGTGCGCGGCACGATGCAGCCCACGAGGGACACGAAGAGCAGCAGGTAGATCGCCGAGAACCAGACCGACGAGTAGACCTCGAAGAACCCGAACCGGTCGAGCCACTCGCCCGCGGTGGGGTGCTCGCCGAGGTACTCGACGACGGCGGCCGGGTCCTGGCTGCGCTGCGGGAAGATCGAGCCGGGTACCGCGGCGACGGCGAGCAGCATGAGCAGCATGAGGGCGACCCGCATGCTGGTGAGCTGCCGCCAGGTCCAGCGCAGCATCCCGCGCCAGCCGATCCGGGGGGCGCGTGCCGTGCCCGACGGCGGAGCGTCGGTCGGCGCGGCGCCCTCGGAACCGGCGTCGGTCGGCTGCTCGCCGCCCCGGGCGCCCTGGGTGAACTCGTCCGCGATCCCCTCGGGACGATAGCTGCGTCCGCTCATCACACCACCGTCGTGTATCCGCTGATCCAGCTCTGCAGCATGCTCGTCAACGAGCCCCACACACCCGTGACCATGGTCAGGCCGATGAGGACGAGCAGCCCGCCGCCGCACCGCATGATCGCGAGCCGGTGGCGTCGCAGGAAGCCGAGCATGCGCTCCGAGGACTGCAGCCCGAGGGCGACCAGCAGGAACGGCACGCCGAGGCCGATGCAGTACGCGATCCCCAGGACGACGCCGCGCCCGGCCGAGGCCTCGTTGAGCGCGAGGGACTGCACGGCGGCGAGCGTCGGACCGAGGCACGGCGTCCAGCCCAGGCCGAAGACGACGCCGAGCAGCGGCGCACCCCACAGACCCGCGCGCGGGCTGACGTGCAGCCGCCGCTCCCGCTGCAGGAACCGGATACCGCCGAGGAACGCCACGCCCATGAGGATCACGACGACGCCGAGCACTCGGGTCAGGACGTCCTCGTAGCGCACGAGGTAGGAGCCCACGGCCCCGGCGGCCGCCATGAGCGCGACGAACACGGCGGTGAAGCCGAGCACGAAGAGCGCGACGCCCAGCACGACGCGCCCGCGGCCGGGGGCGCGCGGGGGTGCCGCCGTCGTCGGCCCGGCCGTGCCCGCCGAGCCGGCCGGGCCGTCGGCGCGCCCTGAACGTGCAGGTCCGGCGTTCGCCGCCGCGAGCCCGCCGACGTAGCCCACGTACCCGGGGACCAGCGGCAGCACGCAGGGCGAGGCGAACGACACGAGACCGGCGAGCAGCGCGACGAGGACCGCGAGCAGCAGCGAGCCGCTCACGGCCGTGGTGGCGAAGGCCTCACCCACTCAGGCGCTCCCCTCGGGGCTCGTCCCCGACAGCACGTCGTCGACGATCCCGTCCAGGGTGGACCCGGCGACCTGGCCGACGACGCGGGCGGCCACGCGGCCCTCGGCGTCGAGCACCACCGTGGACGGCACGGCCTGCAGCGGCACGACGCCGGAGAGCCCGGCCACGACCTGGCCGCTGCGGTCCTCGATCGACGGGTAGGTCACGTCGAAGGTGCGCTGGAAGGCCAGGGCCGTGCCGGCGTCGTCCTCGGTGTTGATGCCGAGCAGGTGCACGCCGTCGTCCGCACGGTCCTCGGCGAGCGCCACCAGGTCCGGCGCCTCGGCGCGGCACGGGGCGCAGCCGGCGTACCAGGTGTTGAGCACGACGACGTCGCCGAGCCAGTCCGCGGTGGAGACGTCGTCGCCCTCGAACGAGGTGCCCTCGACGGTCACGACGTCGCCGCGCTCGTCGGGCTCCCACTGCTGCACGGAGCCGTCGCCGGACACGAAGCCCTGCCCGACGACGTCGCCGGCACCGGAGTCGGCGGCGCCGCAGGCAGCGACCAGCCCGACGGCCGCGACCAGGGCGACCGTCCGCACGGCACCGGGGAGGGCGACGCGCACCATCAGGCGCCCGGCACCGGGTCGGCGCCGGCGAGCAGGTCCCCGGCGGGCTCCGTGTAGTGCAGCGCGACGAACCGGTCGTCGTCGAAGGTCACGGAGGTCAGGGAGGCGAGGGCGCACTCGCGGCGGCGCGGGTCGTGCGCGAGCCGGCGCCCCTCGAAGGACAGCCGCGCCATCCAGACGGGGAGCTGGTGGCTGACCAGCACGACCTCGTGGCCGGCGAAGGTACGGCGGGCGTCGTCGACGGCGGCCCGCATCCGGGTGGCCTGGTCGACGTAGCTCTCGCCCCAGGAGGGACGCAGCGGGTTCCACAGCAGCTTCCAGTAGCGGGGGTGCACGAGCTGGCCGGGCCGCTTGCCGATCGTGCTGCCCTCGAAGCTGTTGCCCGCCTCGATGAGGCGGTCGTCGGTGGCGAGCTCCACGTCGAAGGTGGCGGCGACGGGTGCGGCGGTCTCCTGGGCGCGCTGCAGGGGGCTCGCCACGACGGCGACGACGTCCCGACCGCGGTCGGACAGGTGCTCCGCGACGCGGTGCGCCATCCGCTGACCGCGCTCGGACAGCCGGTACCCGGGGATGCGCCCGTACAGGACGCCGTCGGGGTTGTGGACCTCGCCGTGCCGCAGCAGATGGACGGTGGTGGTGGCCATGGCCCCCAGTGTCCCAGATCGCGGGCGCCTTCAGGTGCCGTCCGGCCGTCTCCGGGAGATTCCTCCCCGAGGTTGTGACAGGTCTCACAAGCTCACCCGACGCGATCGGGACGACCTTCCCGGTGCCTATCGTGGAGCCATGGACCGCCCGATGATCTATGCGCTGCACGAGAATCCCGAGTGGTTCACGGTGTTCGCCGACGCCCTCGACGCCGAGGGTCTGCCCTGGGTGGAGTGGCAGCTTCTCGACGGCACGCTCGACCTGGACGAGGCTCCGCCCGAGGGGATCTTCTGGTCGCGCATCTCGGCGTCGTCCCACACCCGCGACCACGCCCTCACCAAGGACTACTCCCGGGCCGTGCTGTCCTGGCTGGAGGCGCACGGACGCCGCACCGTCAACGGTCGGCGGGTGCTCGAGCTGGAGATGAGCAAGGTCGACCAGCTCACCGCGCTGCGGGCCGCCGGCATCGACGTGCCGAGGACGGTGGCGGCCGTCGGGCGCGACCGCGTGGTCGAGGCGGCACGCCGCTTCACCGACGCCGTGCCGGGCCCCTTCGTCACGAAGCACAACCAGGGCGGCAAGGGCCTGGGCGTGCTGCGGTTCGAGGCGGTGGACGACCTGGCCGACCACGTCGCCTCCGCAGACTACGCCGAGCCGGTGGACGGCATCACGCTGGTCCAGGAGTACGTCACGGCGGCCGACGGCGGGATCACGCGCGTGGAGATCGTCGGTGGCGAGATGATCTACGCCGTGCGCGGGGACACCGAGCGGGGCGGCTTCCAGCTCTGCCCGGCGGACGCCTGCGAGATCGACCCGACGACGGGCCGGCCCGTCATGCCCCCGGGTGCGACCGTCCAGATGGCGCCCGACGACGCGACGAGCCTGTTCTCGCTGCGCGCCGGCTACGACGACCCGGTGGTGGAGCGATACCTGCGGTTCACCCGGGACCACGGCGTCGAGATCGCCGGCGTGGAGAACATCCGCACCGCCGACGGACGCGTGCTGACCTACGACGTCAACACCAACACCAACTACAACGCGGGCGTCGAGAGCACGGCGCCCGCCAGCGGGCCACGGGAGATCGCACGCTTCCTGGGGAGGCTCCTGCGGGAGAGCTACCCCGACGCCTGAACGGCCCCGACCGGAGACCGGGAATAGCCGTGGACCGCTCCCGGTTGATGCATTTCGATGGACCCGCCTCGTGGGGTTCGCACTGCACACGACATCCACCAGAAGGAGCATCTCCATGGCTACGCCGCTGCCCACCGGTCTGACCTCCGGCACCTACACGATCGACGCCTCCCACTCCACCGCGTCCTTCGTCGTCCGCCACGCGGGCATCTCCAAGGTCCGGGGCACGATCGACATCGCCGCCGGCACGATCACCGTCGGTGAGGACCTCGAGTCGACCGCGGTGCGGGCCGAGCTCGACGCCGCGTCGGTCAACACCGGTGACGAGAACCGCGACGGCCACCTCAAGAGCGCGGACTTCTGGCACGCCGAGGAGAAGCCGGTCTGGTCCTTCACCTCGAAGAACATCTCCGTGGACGGCGACGCCTACGTGATCTCCGGCGACCTCACCATCAACGGCGTGACCAAGACCGTCGACCTCCCCACCGAGTTCGCGGGCACCGCCAAGGACCCCTTCGGCAACGACCGCGCCGGGTTCGAGGCCGAGGTCGAGATCTCCCGCCAGGAGTTCGGCCTGACCTGGAACGCAGCCCTCGAGACCGGCGGGTTCCTCGTCGGCGACAAGGTGAAGATCGCGCTCGACGTCTCCGCGATCTCCCAGAACTGACCCCGCGCGAGGCAGCGCGCTCGGCCCCGTGAGGTAGCACTACCTCGCGGGGCCGAGCGCTACCTGGCGGGGACGCCGTCTGCCCCCGCCGAGGCGACACCGTTCGCGTGCCGCGCCGCCGCGTGGAACGCGAGGATCTGCAGCTCCCCCGCGACGTCCACGCTGCGGACGACGACGTCGTCGGGCAGGTGCAGCGCCACGGGTGCGAAAGACAGGATCTCTCGCACCCCCGCCGTCACGACCCGCTCCGCGATCTCCTGCGCCGGCGGCCCCGGCGTCGCCAGCACGACCATCGACACGTGCCGCTCGACGATGATCTGCTCGAGCCCGTCGACGTGCTCGACCTCGATCCCCGCGGCCCGACCCCCGACCACCGCGGGGTCCGCGTCGAGCAGCGCCACGACCTGGAAGCCCCGGGCCGCATAGCCCGAGTAGTTCGCCAGCGCGTGCCCCAGGTTGCCGACCCCGACGATGGCCAGCCGGTGCTCCGAGCCGAGCCCCAGGGCCGTCGCGATGTACGACGACAACGACTCGACGTCGTACCCCACGCCCCGCGTCCCGAAGGACCCCAGGTACGACAGGTCCTTGCGCAGCTGCGCGGACCCCACCCCGGACCGCTCCGCGAGGTCCGAGGACGACGTCGTCTCGACCCCCTCGCGCATCAGGTCGCGCAGGGCGCGCAGGTAGTACGGCAGCCGCGCCACCGTCGCCGCGGGCACCGTCACCTCACCGATCTCGATCACTTGTGCTTCCCTCCCGGGGGCCGGGCGAGACGCCGCGCCAACCGCGCCGCGTCGACCCGCCAGAACCCCTGCTGCACGCCGTCCACCTCGACGACGGGCACGTACTCGCCGTAGCGCTCCACCAGGGAGGGCTCGGCGTCGATGTCGATCTCCTGCCAGGTCTCCCCCGCCTCGGCGCACACCGCGGCGACCACCGCCCGCGCCTCGTCGCACAGGTGGCAGTCGGCTCTGCTGTACACGACCACGCGGGACGCGTCGGGTCGGGTCGAGGGCCTGCTCACGAGCACAGCGTATCGGCGCTACTACAGTGGGCCGCATGTCGTCTCACGCTGCGCCCACGGTCCGCCCGACGGCAGCAGCCTTCTTCGACGTCGACAACACCATCATCCGGGGCGCGAGCTCCTTCCACCTGGCCCGGGCGCTGTACCAGCGCAGGTTCTTCGGGACCACCGACCTGCTGCGCTTCGCCTGGATCCAGGCCAAGTACCTGGTCTTCGGCGAGTCGCGCTCCCAGATCGAGACCGTGCGCACGCGCGCCCTGTCGCTCATCGCCGGCCGGTCCGTCGCCGAGGTCACGGCGGTCGGCGAGGAGGTGTACGACACCGTCCTGGAGCTGCGGATCTTCCCCGGCACCAAGAGGCTGCTCGACGAGCACCTCGCGGCGGGCGACCAGGTCTGGCTGGTGACGGCCACCCCCGTGGAGATCGGCGGACTCATCGCCCGACGCCTCGGGGCGACCGGGTGCCTCGGCACGATCGCCGAGCACTCCGACGGCTACTACACGGGCGCCCTGGTCGGCGACCTCATGCACGGCGAGGCCAAGGCCGCGGCGGTCCGCGAGCTCGCCGAGCGCGAGGGGCTCGACCTCCAGGCCTCCTACGCCTACGGAGACTCCCTGAACGACCTGCCGATGATGCGTTCGGTCGGCCATCCCTGCCCCATCAACCCGGACGTCCGGCTGCGCCGGCACGCCAAGGAGGTCGGCTGGCCCATCCGGGAGTTCCGTGGACGCGGGCAGCGAGCCGCGGGGCGCGGGGTGCGGACGGCCTCCTGGGCCGGGGCGGCGTGGGTCGTCGGTCTCGTGCTGCGCGCAGCACAGCGCAGCGTCCGCCGGCGGCTCGGCGGCCACTGACGCGACGGCCGTCGCCACGAGCCCGGGAACGCCTCCTCCCGTGGGCACGCCTCGTCCCGGGAACGCAAAGAGCCCGGCACCTCTGGACGAGGTCCGGGCTCGGTGCGCGCGGCCCGCCGTCGGCGGGCGCTGCGTCACTTCTTGTTGCGGCGCTGGTGACGCGTCTTGCGAAGCAGCTTGCGGTGCTTCTTCTTTGCCATGCGCTTACGACGCTTCTTGATGACGGAGCCCATGAGGTCCTCACAATGCTGATCGGTGGTGGAGGCCGGTTGGTCCCGACGATCCTGTGCCCCGTGCTCGCGTGAACGAACCCCGGGACCAAGCACTGCCGACCAACGCGAAAAAGTCCGTCCCCCAGAATACCCGACCCGGGGCCGTGCCCCGAACTGGCCGGTCACTCGGCCGAACCGACGTCGACCGAACCTGCGGTTCAGTCGAACCGACGTCGACCGAACCTGCGGTTCCGCTGCGGGCGAGCGCCTCGTTCCTCGGCCCGCACCCTGCGCTGCACCTTCGGTTCAGTCGAACCGACGTCGGCCGAACCTGCGGTTCCGCTGCGGGCGAGCGCCTCGTTCCTCGGCCCGCACCCTGCGCTGCACCTTCGGTTCAGTCGAGGAAGGGGTCCAGGCCCAGACCGGGGAACACGTGCCGCCGGGTCGCCAGGACGGCGCGGTCCACGGCGTCGGACGGGTCGTAGCCCTCACTCCAGGGACGCCACGCCACGGCGCCGCGGCCGAGCCTCTTCGCGGGTTCCAGCCCGGACATCTCCTCGGCGGCGACCCGCCACTCCTGAGGCAGCGGGGTCCCCGGCGCGATCGGGACGTGGGCGGCCTCGGCCACCAGCGCGGACCAGACCAGCGGCACCACGTCGACGACGGCGTAGCCTCCTCCACCGAGCGCGACCCACCGGCCCTCGCACAGCTCGAGCGCGAGGGAGTGCACCCACGACGCTGCCTCCAGCTGGGCGTCGATCCCGACGTTCAGGTCCGCGAGGGGATCGTTGCCGTGCGCGTCGGTCCCGTGCTGCGAGACGATCGCGTCGGGTCGGAACTCCCGCAGGACGATCGGCAGCACGGCGTCGACGGCGCGCAGCCAGCGCGCCGAGTCCGTACGAGGCGGCAGGGCGAGGTTCACGGCCGAGCACTCCGCTCCTGGCCCGCCGGTGTCCGCGGGGCTGCCCGTGCCCGGGTAGAGGGTCCGGCCGTCCTGGTGCACCGAGAACGTGACCACCCGCGGGTCGTCCCAGAAGATCGACTCCACGCCGTCACCGTGGTGCGCGTCGAGGTCCACGTACGCCACGCGCTGCGCCCCGAGGTCCAGGAAGCGCTGCACGGTCGCCGCGGCGTCGTTGTACAGGCAGAACCCGGACGCGGCGGCACGACGGGCGTGGTGCATCCCACCGGCGACGTTGACACCGTGCTGGATCTCGCCCGCCCACACCGCCTCGGCCAGCGACGCCGAGGCGGTGACGAGCCGGGAGGCCGACTCGTGCATCACGGGGAAGATCGGGTTGTCCTCGGTCCCGAGGCCTCTCTCCAGGTCCGGCTCCCCCGTGCGGGCAGCACGCTGGACCGCGGCGACGTACCCCGCGTCGTGGACCGAGGTCACGAGGTCGTCCCGGCTCGCCGGGATCGACGCGATCTCCAGCGACGGGGAGTCCGGGAGGCCGAACGCCTCGACCAGCCGCATCGTGAGGTCGAGTCGGGCCGGCGCCATCGGGTGCCCGGCGCCGAAGTCGTAGGTCAGGAGCTCAGGACTCCACAGCAGCCGGGCGACGGACATCCCGCCACGGTAGCCGAACCCGTGGCAGGCTGGGCCAGACGCCTGGCGGATGAGACGACGGAGGAACCGGTCGGTGGCGACAAGGTGGCGGGATCGCGGTGCGACGCTGAGGGAGTGGGTGGACCGCACCGCTCGGGAGTACCCGGCACGCCTCGCGATGACCGTCTTCGGCGCCGTGATCGCCATCTTCACGCTCCTGCTCCTGCCGCCCTGGGCCACGGCTTCCGGCACCGGGGCACGGTTCGTGGACGCGCTGTTCACCGCGGTGTCCGCCGTGTGCGTCACCGGGCTCGTGGTGGTGGACACGGGCACCTACTGGTCCGAGTACGGGCGTGCCGTGATCCTGGCCGGCATCAAGATCGGCGGGCTGGGCGTGATGACGCTCGCCTCCCTGCTGGGCATGGCCGTCTCGCGGCGCATCGGCCTCACGCAGAAGCTGCTCACCGCCTCCGAGGCCAAGGTCCGCACCAGCAGCCTCGGCGAGGTCGGCTACCTCATCCGGCTCATCATCGTGGTGTCCGTGACCATCGAGGCGGCGGTCGCAGCGATCCTGCTGCCCCGCTTCCTCGCGCTGGGCGAGAGCTTCGGCTCCGCCCTGTGGCACGCCGTCTTCTACGGGATCTCGGCCTTCAACAACGCCGGCTTCGTCCCCACGGCCGAAGGGCTGATGCCCTACACGTCCGACTGGCTCGTGGTCGTCCCCATCGGCCTCGGCGTGTTCGTCGGCGCCCTGGGCTTCCCCGTGATGGCGAACCTCCTCCAGGCACGCCGGTTCGGCCGGCGCTGGTACCGCCACCTGTCGCTGCACACCAAGCTCACGGTGACCACCAGCGTCGCGCTGTTCGGGGCGGGGTTCCTGATCATCGGCGCGATGGAGTGGGCGAACCCCCGCACGTTCGGAGACCAGGACGTGGCGACCAAGCTGCTGTCGGCGTCGTTCGCCTCGATCATGCCGCGCTCGGGAGGCTTCAGCACCGTGGACACCGGTGCGATGAACCCGGAGTCCTGGCTCGTCATGGACGCCCTGATGTTCGTGGGCGGGGGCTCCGCCTCGACGGCGGGCGGCATCAAGGTCACCACGCTGGCGGTCATGCTGCTGGCGATCCTGGCCGAGGCCCGCGGCGACCGGGACATCGACGTCTTCGGCCGCCGCATCCCGCGGGACACGCTGCGACTGTCCATCGCGGTCGTGTTCATCGGCGCGACCATGGTGCTGGCCTCCTGCATCGCCCTGCTGAGCATCACCGAGTTCTCGCTCGCCGAGGTCCTGTTCGAGGTGATCTCGGCGTTCGCCACGGTGGGCCTGTCGACCGGGATCACCGCAGACCTGCCCGACGGCGGCAAGTACGTGCTGTGCGCCCTGATGTACCTGGGACGCGTGGGCACGATCTCCGTGCTCGGTGCCATCGCGCTGCGGGACCGGCGGCGCGTCGTACGCTTCCCCGAGGAGCGCCCCGTGATCGGGTGAGACGGAGGTGCAGCGAGGCAGACCGGAGGCTCACCCGACAGAACCCTGCGAGAGGACGACCCGCACGTGGCAGACAAGAAGGCTTCCGAGCGTGACGCCGGGGTGCTCGTCATCGGGCTGGGCCGGTTCGGATCGTCCATCGCGACGACGCTCGACCGGCTCGGCCAGGACGTGCTCGCCGTGGAGAACGACGACCGCCTCGTCGCCCAGTGGTCCGGCCGGCTGCCCGTGGTCGAGGCGGACGCGTCCAACCCCGAGGCCCTCGAGCAGCTCGGCGCACGGGACTTCGGCGTCGTGGTGGTCGGTGTGGGCACCGAGCTCGAGGCGTCGGTGCTCATCACGGGCAACCTCGTCGACCTGGGGACGCCGCAGATCTGGGCCAAGGCGATCTCGGCGGAGCACGGGCGCATCCTGACCCGCATCGGCGCGCACCACGTCGTCTTCCCGGAGTCCGACGCCGGGTCCCGCGTCGCGCACCTGGTCAGCGGCAAGATGCTCGACTACATCGAGGTCGAGGACGGGTTCACGATCGTCAAGATGCGGCCACCCCGTGAGATGCAGGGCTTCACGCTGGCGCAGTCGGACGTCCGCAAGAAGTACGGCGTCACGGTCATCGGGGTGAAGTCCCCCGGGATCGACTTCGCCTACGCGACGCCGGAGACGCGGGTCAGCGCGAACGACCTGCTGGTGTGCTCGGGCCACGCGGACCTGCTGGAGCGGTTCTCGGCCAGGCCGTGACCGCTCGGGCCGGGGTCACGCCGTCGGGCACCGAACCTCAGGGCGTCCGTCGCCGCAGGGTGACGACGCCGAGGGCGATCGCGGCCGCGATGAAGGCGACGGTCACGCCGATCGCACCCGCCACGTCGCTCCACCCGCCACCCGCGGCGAGCTGCTGCATGGCGTCCACGGCGTAGGTGAGCGGGAACGCGCGGGAGATCCACTCGAGCACCTGCGGCATCTGGTCGCGGGGCATGAGGAGCCCGCAGACGATGAGCTGCGGGAAGATCACGGCCGGCATCGTCTGCACGGCCTGGAACTCGGTGCGGGCGAGCGCCGAGGCGGCGAGACCGAGGCACGACCCCAGCACCGCGTTGAGCAGGGCGACGAGGATCACGAGCCAGAGCGGGCCGGCGACGTCCATGCCGATCAGGACCGCGAACCCGACCACCACGAACGCCTGCAGCAGCGCGAGCACGCCGAACGCGAGCGCGTAACCACCGACGAGGTCGCCCTTGCGGACCGGCGTGGTCATGAGTCGTTCGAGCGTTCCCGACTGGCGCTCGCGCAACGTCGCGACGCTGGTGACGAGGAACATGACGACGAGGGGGAAGATCCCGACCAGCAGGGGCCCGAACTGGTCGAGCACCGGCGTGCCCTCGAACATCCAGGCGATGAGGCCGAGCAGCAGGCAGGGCAGGGCGAGGATCAGGGCGACGGTGCGGTGGTCGCCACGCAGCTGGGCGAGGACCCGTCCCGTGGTGGTGAGCATCATCGGGACTCCTGGGTGGTGCGGTCGATGAGCGCGAGGAACGCGCGTTCGGCGTCCGGTGCCCCGGTGGTGACGAGCAGCTCGTCCGGGGTGGTGTCGGCGACGAGATCGCCGTCACGCAGGAGCAGCAGGCGGTCGCACTGCGTGGCCTCGTCCATCACGTGGCTGGACACGAGCAGGGTGCGTCCCTCGGCGGCGAGCGCACGGAAGGTGGTCCACAGGTCACGGCGGAGGACGGGGTCCAGGCCGACGGTCGGTTCGTCGAGCACGAGCAGCTCCGGGTCGCCGACGAGCGCCGCTGCGAGCGAGACGCGCGACCGCTCGCCGCCGGAGAGGGTCCCGACCGTCTGGTGCTCGTGGCCACCGAGATCGACGGTGGCGACGGCGCGGGCGACCCCGGCCCCGGTGGCCGACGGCGGCAGCCCGGCCAGACGGGCGAAGTAGCGCAGGTTCTGGGCCACGGTGAGGTCGGTGTAGACGGAGGCCGCCTGCGTGACGTAGCCGACCCGCCGTCGGAGGACGGTACTGCCGGCGGGCTCGCCCAGGACGGTCAGCTCACCGCTGACGTGGTCCTGGACGCCGACGACGGCCCGCAGGAGGGTCGTCTTGCCGGAGCCGGACGGCCCGAGCAGGCCGACGACCCGGCCGGCGGGCACGTCGACGTCGAGACCGTCGATCACCCGGTGGCCGCCCCGTTCGACACCCAGTCCCCGGGCGCGGACGGCGGGGCTCCTGTTTTTCTCCATGTGAGGAATTGTGCTCCTGCGGGAGCCGCCGTGCAAGAGGTCCTAGTCCAGGCCCTCGGTCAGGTAGCGCTGGACGTTCGGTCCCACGAGCCGGGCGACCTCCTCGACCGGCATCGACGCCAAGGGCTCGACCGGTACCAGGTACCGGGTCATGAGCAGCCCGGCGACCTGCGAGGCGACCAGGGAGGCCCGGCGGCGCGCGTCGGGCACACCCAGCCGCGCGACGACCGGGCCCAGGACCTCCGCGCCCAGGAAGCCCGGCAGCAGGCCGCGCAGGTCCGGGTCCGCCATCACCGCCGGCATGACGAGGCGCACCGTCGCTCCCGAGTCGTCGTCCCAGAGCCCGAGCACACCGCGCACGAGCCGCTCACCCATCCCCTCGACGGCACCAGGCAGCACTCCCTGCACCATCGCGGCGGGGTCGAGGGGCGCGATGCCCAGCATCGCCGTCAGCAGCTCGCGCTTGTCGGCGTACCAGTGCCGGACCGTCCCGGGGTCCACGCCCGCGCGGCGTGCGATCCCGCGCACCGACGCGGCGTCGTAGCCGCGCTCGAGGAACTCCGCCCGTGCTGCGTCCAGCACCACCGCGCGGGTGTCCTGCCCTGCGGGGCGCCGGCCGCGCCGGGCGGCACCGGTGTCCCCCACCGCGTCAGCCGAGCTCGGTCGCGAGCTCGCGCGAGCGGTCCCGTGCCGCCTCGAGCGCGGCGAGGAACGCTGCCCGCACGCCGCCGTCGTCCAGACGCTTGAGCGCCTGGATCGTGGTCCCGCCGGGCGAGGAGACCTTCTCGCGCAGGACCACCGGGTGCTCCCCGGTCTCCGCGAGGAGCGTTCCCGCACCCAGCACGGTCTGCACGGCGAGCCGCCGGGCGACGTCGCGCGTCAGGCCCAGGAGGACCCCCGCCTCGGCCATCGCGTCGACGACGTAGAAGACGTAGGCGGGGCCCGAGCCGGCGAGGGCCCCGAACGCGTCGATCTCCTTCTCGGTGATCCGGACGGTCTCGCCGGTCCCGGCGAGCAGCGCCTCGACGAGGGTGACGTGCTCCTCGCTCGCGGTCGGTCCGGCGACGACAGCCGTCACCCCGGCCCCCACCTGGGCGGGGGTGTTCGGCATGGTCCGCACCACCGCCTGCCCCTCGGGCAGGTGGCGGGCGTAGAGCGACAGCGGCAGCCCGACGGCCACGCTCACCACGAGGGCGTCCGGCTCCAGCGAGCCCGCCACGGAGTCGAGCATCGCACCGACGTCCTTCGGCTTGACGCCCACGACGACGACGCGCGCGCCGACGACGGCCTCCGCGTTGTCCACGGTCGTGGCGACGCCGTACCGCTCGGCCAGCTCGGCACCGCGCTCGGGCCGGCGCACCGTGGCCACGACGTCGGACGGCGCGACGCCGGACCGGAGCGCTCCGGCCAGGACGGCCTCGGCCATGTTCCCGGTCCCGAGGAAGGCCACCCGGGTGCCGGCGATCTGCGTGCTCATCGGTTCTCCTGTCACAGCGGGAAGGCCTGGTAGAAGTCCTGGACCAGCCGGTCGGGGCCACGCACCTCGAAGACAGCGGTGCCGTTGCGCCAGGTGACGACGGAGGTCCCCGCCGGGCTGCCCGTCGTCAGGGCGTAGGTGCCGACGACCTCGCCGTCGACCAGCACGTCGCCGTCGGCGGAGGTGTCGCCCGCTGCCGCGAGGAGCGCGGAGTGCACCTGCTCGGCGGCGTCCGCGTCCGCCCACTGCCCGGCGCGGAGCTCCACCTGCTCTCCACCGGTGGACCCGTCGCCGTAGGTGACCGCCCAGGCCTCGACGGCGTCGGCGTCCTCCACCAGCTCGGTGTCCTCGGCCGGCTCGAGACGGACGAGCTGCAGCACCGAGCCCGGCATGGCGGACAGGAACGCCGTCGCGTCGCCGGGCAGGTCCACGGGCTCCGCGGTCGGGGTGGGCGGCGCTGCCGTCACCGTGACGTCGGGCTGCGGGTCGGCGCCCTGGCGCGCGAAGCCCGGCCAGACGAAGGCTGTCACGACGGCCACGGCGGCGATCACGACCAGCGCCACGACGACCCCGATCTTGCGGCGGCGGACCGTGGCGGCCCGAGACTTCCTCTGGTGCACCTTGTCCCCCGGGGTCCGGAATCCCGGGGACATGTACCCGGGCCTCTGGTCGACCATCGACGTCCTCCTGCTCTCCCCCCGCGCGGCGCCGCCGACGAGGGTGTCGCGCAGCAGCCTACGGCCTCGCGCAGAGCGATGACCGGAACCGGGCCCAGAGCACGCCGGTCCGGTCGGGGGCCGAGGAGCGACGCCGACACCACGCCAGTCAGGAGGCAAGCCGGCCGATGGCCAGTCCGAGGAGCTCGGCGCCGGTCATTCCCCACTTCGTCGTGCCGAGCTGGCCGGCTTGCTCCAGGCCCGCGACCCCATGGGTGGTCGCCAGCAGGAGTGCGGCGACCCGGAGGGGATCGTCGGTCTGCGTCGAGTCGGAGACCAGGGCGAGGAACTCGTCCTGCGCCTCGTTCGCGGCGGCGATGAGCGCATCCGGGTTCGGGGACGGTGGGGCGAACATGAAGACGTACAGGTGCGGGCGGCTCCGGGCAAGCTGCAGCCAACCGGTCAGCGCCTGCTCCAAGCGCGCTCCGGGTGCGAGGCGCTCGTCGGCACGAAGCGCAGCGAGTCGCTCCGCGGTGAGTGCCCATTGTTCGGCCGCCACCGCGGTGAGCAGCTCGTCCTTGGTCGAGAAGTGGCCGTAGGGCGCTCCTCGGGAGACCCCGGCGGCCGCACCTACTGCTCGGAGCGTGACGGCGTCCGGCCCTCCCGAATCGAGCAGACTCCCCGCGGCGTCAAGCAGTGCGCGTCTGGTCGCGGCGGCTGTCTCAGCTCTGGTTGCCATGCGGACAGTCTATTTGACAGCGTCACATCAGTCGCCTAACCTGTTTGACATGACACTGTCACATGAAACATCAGGCACGGTCGTCGTGAGCGGCGCATCCACCGGTCTCGGTGCCGCGACCACGCGCACGCTCGCAGAGCGGGGGTTCCACGTGCTGGCCGGAGTCCGACGCGAGCAGGACGGCGAACGCCTCCGGCAGGCAGGAGCCGAGCCGGTGAACCTCGACGTCACGCACGCGGAAGACATCGCTCGGCTCGCTGCGCGGATCGACGCCTCCGGCAAGCCGCTGCGGGCCGTGGTCAACAACGCAGGGCTCGCTGCGAACGCGCCGGTGGAGACCTTGCCCCTGGAGGACTGGCGGGCGGTGTTCGACGTGAACGTGTTCGGCGCCGTCGCCCTGACGCAGGCCCTCCTCCCGGCGCTGCACCGCAGCAGCGGGCGGGTCGTGAACATCACCTCGATCGGCGGCAAGGTCGCGATGCCGGCCTTCGGCGCCTACTCCGGCAGCAAGTTCGCCCTCGAGGCGATCAGTGACTCCTTGCGGCAGGAGCTCGCACCCCACGGGGTGCAGGTCGTGATCGTGGAGCCCGGGGGCATGCGTACCGAGATGGGATCGCGGGGCACCTCGGCGGCCGAGGGACAGCTCGAGCGCATGACCCCGCGGCAGCGCGATCTCTACGGCGAGACGATGAGTGCGTTCCTCGGCTACGCCGCCGCCCTGGATCGCACGGGCATCACCGCCGATGAGGCCGCCCGCACCGTCATGACCGCGATCACCGCGGCGCGACCGCGGACCCGCTACACGATCGGCCGGGAGGCTGCGCTCCTGTCCCGGCTCATCCGGTTCGTCTCCGACCGCACGCTCGACCGCATGATCACCCGAACGCTGCGTAGCCAGACCATGGACACCGCGGCCGCCACAGCGTGATCCGCAGGACGCCAGGCAGGACGGCGACCGGTGTCGGTGCCGGGACATAGCGTGGCGACCGTGAGCACCACGACCTCCGCGCGCTCGCGCGCCAAGTCCTCCCGCCCGGCGTTCCGCTGCACCGAGTGCGGGTGGACCACCGCGAAGTGGGTCGGCCGGTGCGGGGAGTGCCAGGAGTGGGGCACCGTGGCGGAGGAGGGTCCGGCCTCGGCGGGACCACGCACGACGGCGGTGAACCCGGTGCGCTCGGCCGCCCGGCCCATCGCGGAGATCGACGTCGACGCGGCCCGGGCGACCCCGACGGGGGTGGAGGAGCTGGATCGGGTGCTCGGTGGCGGGCTGGTCCCCGGCGCCGTCGTGCTGCTCGCCGGGGAACCAGGCGTCGGCAAGTCGACGCTGCTGCTCTCGGTCGCCTCGAACGCGGCCCGCGGGGCGGACGGCGTGGCGCGTCCGGTGCTGTACGTGACGGGCGAGGAGTCCGCCGGACAGGTCCGGCTGCGGGCCGAGCGCATCGGGGCCCTCGCGGACACCCTGCTGCTCGCGGCGGAGACGGACCTCGCCACCGTGCTCGGGCACCTGGAGGCCGCCGACCCCGCGCTGCTGGTCGTGGACTCGGTGCAGACCATCGCCTCGGCGGAGGTCGACGGCGCTCCGGGCGGGGTCAGCCAGGTGCGCGAGGTGGCCGGTGCGCTCATCGCGGCCGCCAAGGCACGCCAGGTGCCGGTGCTCCTGGTCGGGCACGTCACCAAGGACGGCACGGTGGCGGGTCCACGGACCCTGGAGCACCTGGTGGACGTGGTGTGCCAGTTCGAGGGTGACCGTCACTCCCGGCTGCGCATGGTCCGCGCCGTCAAGAACCGGTTCGGTCCCACGGACGAGGTCGGCTGCTTCGACCTGTCGGAGTCCGGCATCGTCGGGCTCAGCGACCCGAGCGGGCTGTTCCTGTCCCACCTGGGTGCCGGCGTGCCGGGGACCTGCGTCACCGTGACCCTGGAAGGTCGCCGCCCGCTCGCCCTGGAGATCCAGTCGCTGGTGGCGCCGTCACCGCTGGCGAATCCTCGCCGGGCGACCAGCGGCGTCGAGTCCCAGCGGCTCGCGATGATCCTCGCGGTGCTGCACCGGCACGCGGGCCTGCGGCTGGCCGACTCCGACGTCTACGCCTCGACGATCGGCGGGGCCCGGGTCACCGAGCCCGCCGCGGACCTCGCCACCGCGCTGGCGATCGTCTCGGCCCGCACGGGGGACGCCTTGCCTTCCGGCACCGTCGCGGTCGGCGAGGTCGGTCTCGCCGGCGACATCCGCCCGGTGACCGGCCTCGAGCGACGGCTCACCGAGGCTGCTCGGCTGGGGTTCAGCCGGGCCGTCGTCCCCGCCGGAACCTCGGTCAAGGCTCCCGCCGGTCTCAGGCTGGCCGAGGCCCGGCACATCGCCGAGGCCGTGGAGCTCGCAGCACAGGACGACACCAGTCGGACAACCCGTGGCCGACAGGGCAGTCCGTCGTAGAATACGCAGGTGGCTCCCTCCAACGCGCACCCCGACGCCCTGCTGCGAGAGACCCTTGCCGCGGTAGCGCCGGGGACCGAGCTGCGCGACGGCCTCGAACGCATCCTGCGCGGCCGCACCGGGGCGCTGATCGTGCTGGGGCTGGACAAGACGGTCGAGGAGATCTGTTCCGGCGGGTTCGTGCTCGACGTCGAGTTCTCCGCCACCCGGCTGCGCGAGCTGTCCAAGATGGACGGCGCCGTCGTGCTCGACCGGGACTACACCCGCATCCGGCGTGCGGCCGTCCAGCTCCTGCCGGACCCCACGATCGAGACGAGCGAGTCCGGCACCCGCCACCGCACCGCCGAGCGGGTCGCGAAGCAGACCGGCCTGCCGATCGTCTCGGTGAGCCAGTCCATGCGGATCGTGGCCATCTACATCGGCGGCATGCGCCACGTCCTGGAGGACTCGGACACCATCCTCGGCCGCGCCAACCAGGCTCTCGCCACCCTCGAGCGGTACCGCTCGCGCCTGGACGAGGTCTCCGGCACGCTGTCGGCGCTCGAGATCGAGGACCTGGTGACCATCCGGGACGTCTGCGCGGTGGTCCAGCGCCTCGAGATGGTCCGCCGGATCTCCGACGAGATCGACGGCTACGTGGTCGAGCTCGGCACCGACGGCCGGCTCCTCGCCCTGCAGCTCGACGAGCTGATCGGCGGCATCGGCGCCGACCGCGACTTCGTCGTGCGTGACTACGTGGACGTGGACCGGTCGGGCCGCAGCATCAAGGAGGTCCACGCCGACCTCGCCGCACTGGACTCGGCCCAGCTCCTGGACCTGTCCCAGATCGGACGTGTCCTCGACCTGCCCGGTGGCGGCGTCGCCCTCGACGCCGCGGTCGCCCCGCACGGGTACCGGCTGCTGTCCAAGGTGCCGCGCCTGCCCACCTCGATCATCGACCGCCTGGTCGCCCACTTCGGCGGGCTGCAGAAGCTCCTCGCCGCCAGCGCCGAGGACCTCATGGGTGTCGACGGCGTCGGGGACCAGCGCGCCCGTGCGGTGCGCGAGGGGCTGTCCCGGCTCGCGGAGTCCAGCATCCTCGAGCGCTACGTGTAGCTCGGCCGTACGGCGAGGAGGCGGACTCAGTCCGACGACTCGCCGGCCGGCTCCTCGTCATCGCCCGACTTCTCGTCGGCAGGCTTCTCGTCATCCTCGGCGGACTCCTTCGCCGGAGGCTCCACCACGGTCACCGTCACCGGGTCACCGACGGCGTCGGGGACGTCCGCCAGGGTCATCGTGGCCGTGTACTCCCCCGCGGGGACGCGCGCTCGCTCGCCCTCGCACCCGGGCTTCGAGGACGCCCCGCTCCAGCGGACCGTGGTGTCCCAGGTGTCCAGGGTGTTCCGGGCGCCCAGCAGCAGGTCGCTCCCGCCCCCGGCACCGCAGTCGGCGGAGGACCACACCCGCTCCCCCTCGTCGTCGGTCACCACGACCTGCATGCTGGTGCCTCGACCGTCCAGCAGGCACGGCACGCGCCCCTCGTTGGTGACGCGCAGGGTGAAGGGCAGCACCTCGCCCTTGACCAGGGTGGTCGCGCCGGCGGTCAGGTCCAGCGCGACGGCGCCGGCCGTGCACGCCTCGGCGGGGCCGGTCAGGTCGATCGGCTCCGGGGGGAGCGCCTTGTCGGAGGTCAGGTCCGGACCTGCCTCGGGCCACACGTCGCGGACGACGTCGACGGCTCGGCCGATGCCGTAGCCCGCAGCCGTTCCCAGGCCGACCAGCAGCCCGACGCTGAGCAGCACGACGAGCATGCCGTTGCGGACGGCTCGACGACGGCGCAGCTGCTGTGCCGTGGGCCTCTTCGGTCGGCGCTGGGGTGTGCTGCGGGACGACGGCTTGGGTCGCGGACGTGGCGTCGCGCCGGGGGCGACCAGGCCGTTGGTCGTCACCGCGCGCGCTCGCGACCCGCCGCCCTGGCGGCCGGTCGACGACGGGGCACGCCCGGACCGCGGGGCCGAGGCACGCTTCGTGGAACCGGACCTGCCGGAAGCGCCCGTCTTCGCGGCAGGCCGCGTGGCCGCCGCCCGCTGGCCGCCACTCCTCGCAGCAGGCTTCTTCGGTGCGGCGCCGGGCTTCTTCGGAGCGGGCTTCTTCGCGGCAGGCTTCCTCGCCGTCGAGCCCTTCGCCGCCGGCTTCCTCGTGCTCGAACCCTTCGCCGCACCGCTGCTCTTCGCCGTCGGAGCACGGGGTGCCGACTTCTTGCCGGCAGCACCGCTGGCGCCGCGCGCCGCCGTCGTCCGCGACGACGAGGACCGGGAGGACGTGCGCGGACCGCCCGACGACGCCCGCGCGGACCGCGTCGCCCGCCGTCCGCCCGAGGAGTCGCCTCGACCCCGGTCCTTCGCTGTCGCCACTGCGCCCCCGCCTCCTGACACTTCGTCCTGCGGCAGACGCTACGTCGTCACGAGCGCTCGACCACGAAGCCGCGCCGCTGCACCGCCGGGATCACCCGGGGCTCGGACCAGGCACAATGGCGCTCGTGCAAGAACTGGTCGAGCGGGTGACCGCATGGTTCGGCGACGCCGCCCGGGACCTGCCCTGGCGTGCCGCGGACAGGACGCCCTGGGGTGTGCTGGTGAGCGAGGTGATGCTCCAGCAGACCCCCGTGGTGCGGGTCGAGCCGGTGTGGCGGGAGTGGATGCGGCGCTGGCCCACGCCCGCCGACCTGGCGGCAGCACCCACCGCCGACGTCCTGCGCGCCTGGGGGCGCCTCGGCTACCCCCGCCGCGCGCTGCGGCTTGCCGACTGCGCCCGGGCCGTCGTCGAGCGGCACGACGGCGAGGTGCCCCGGGACGAGGACGCGCTGCGGGCGCTGCCCGGCGTCGGGGAGTACACGGCCGCCGCGGTGCGGGCGTTCGCGTTCGGGCGCCGCGCCGTCGTCGTCGACACGAACGTCCGCCGCGTGCAGGCCCGCGCCGTGACCGGCGTCGCGCTGCCCGCACCGTCGTACACGGCGGCCGAGCGCCGCCTCGCGGCGTCCCTCGTGCCCGACGACGACGCCACGGCCGCCCGGTGGGCGGCCGCCTCGATGGAGCTCGGGGCCCTGGTCTGCACCGCGCGGGTGCCGCACTGCGACGACTGTCCGCTGCGGACGACCTGCGCGTGGCGGCTCGCGGGGTTCCCGGCGGACGAGCACGCCGCCCGACGGCGGACCCAGGCCTGGGAGGGCACGGACCGGCAGGTGCGGGGTCGCGTCATGGCGGCGCTGCGGGGAGCCGAGTCCCCCGTGCACCGGGCGCTGCTCGCCGACGCCGGTCCGCCGGACCAGCTCGACCGGTGCCTCGCCGGGCTGGTCGAGGACGGCCTGGCGGAGACCGACGACGCGGGGCGCTACCTGCTGCCGGCGTGAGCCTCACAGCTCGAGCAGCATCCGGGTGTTGCCGAGGGTGTTGGGCTTGACGCGGGCGAGGTCGAGGAACTCCGCGACGCCGTCGTCGTGGGAGCGCAGCAGCTCGGCGTAGACCTCGTGCGTGACCGGGGTGCCGTCGATCTCCTCGAAGCCGTGCGCCGCGAAGAAGTCGACCTCGAACGTCAGGCAGAACAGGCGGCGCAGGCCCATGCCGCGCGCCCGGCCGATGAGCTCGGTGACCAGGGCGTGACCGACGCCGTGGCCCGTCCAGGAGCGATCGACGGCGAGCGTGCGGATCTCGGCGACGTCCTCCCACATCACGTGCAGCGCACCGCAGCCGATGACACCGTGGTCGGGTCCGGCGTCGGCGACCGCGAACTCCTGGACGGCCTCGTAGTAGCCGACCATCTCCTTGGCGAGCAGGATCCGTTCGGCGGCGTACGGCTCGACCAGGTCCCGCACGACACGGATGTCGGCGGGGAGGGCCTGACGGACGACGAAGCTCGCGGGGCGCACCCCGCCACTGTAGGACCGCGACGTCGGGCCGGGCAGGAACCCCGCCGCGCGCACGAACGTTCAGTCTCCCGCCGCGTCGGCGAGGCCCGCGGCCGTGGCCTCGTCGACCACGAGGTCCGTGACCACCCCGGCGGCGAGCGCCGCGCGCAGCGGGACGATCTTGTTGTCGCCGGCGACGGCGCACAGCCGTCGCGGGATGCGCCGGAGCTGGTCGGGCGTCGGCCCCGTCGCACGGGCGTTGATGTCGATGTCCCGGTAGGAGCCGTCGGGTCGCAGGAACACCGTGCAGACGTCACCGGCCACGCCGGCGCGGTCCAGCGTGGCGACGTCCTCGGGGTCGAGGTACCCGGCCGAGTACACGTGCGAGGGCACCCCGGTGAGCGCCCCGACCGAGAAGACCGCGAGGTCGGTGCGCGCCTGGACGTCCAGCACCCGGCGCACCGACCGCTCGCGCCACATCGCGGCGCGGGTCTCGGCGTAGTCGAAGAAGGCCGGGACGGGGAAATGGTGCACGTTCGCCTCGAAAGCGGCTCCGATCTGGTCGATCAGTCCGCCCGCGTAGCTCACCCCGGACGTCCGGGTGTTGGCCGCCCCGTTGAGCTGGACCACCACCGAACCGCGGGTCGCCTTGTGGGTCAGGTGCTCGGCCACCGCCGCCAGGGTGGTCCCCCAGGCGACGCCGAGCACCATGTCCGAGTCGAACCAGCGCGAGACGAGTCGCGCGGCGGTGCGGGCGACCTGGCCGAGCCGTTCGGTGTCGTCGGCGGAGTCTGCCACCGGGACGACGTACACCTCGATGCCGTACCGCGAGGCGAGCTCCCGGCCGAGCCCCGGCGCACGGGAGTGCGCCGGGCGCAGGGTGATCTCCACGACGCCGGTGTCCCGCGCGCGCTTGAGCAGCCGCGAGACCGTGGAGCGCGAGGTGCGCAGGTGGCGCGCGATCGACTCCATCTTCATGTCCTGCAGGTAGTACATGGTCGCGGCCATCACGACGTCGCGTTCCCGGGAGGTTGTCACCGCCCCAGGATGCCCCGCGAAGCCGCGGATTGCACGTTCGTGCACCTGGCTTGCGAGAACGTTCCCGAGGTGTTGCCCTGGTGGGGAACCGACCGAGAGGAGCACGACCGATGGCCTCCCGACTCACGGCAGAGTCACGCTCCAGGGCACTGGCAGCCCTGGAGAGCTCGCAGGAACCCGCCACCGAGCTCGACGTGCTGGTCGTCGGCGGTGGTGTCACCGGCGCCGGCATCGCCCTCGACGCGGTCACCCGCGGCCTGTCCACCGCGATCGTCGAGGCCCAGGACTGGTCCGCCGGCACGTCCAGCTGGTCCAGCAAGCTCGTCCACGGCGGGCTGCGCTACCTGCAGATGCTCGACTTCTCCCTCGTGCACGAGGCCCTGACCGAGCGTGACCTGCTGCTCAAGGAGCTCGCCCCGCACCTGGTCAAGCCCGTGCCGTTCCTGTACCCGCTCGAGCACCGCGTCTGGGAGCGGGCGTACGTCGGCGCCGGCATCGCGCTGTACGACACCCTGGCCGCCGTCGCGCCGGGCCGCCGTGCCATGCCCATCCACCGCCACCTCAGCCGGCGGCAGATCGCGCGCAAGTTCCCCGACCTGGCCCACGAGGCCGCCATCGGCGCCGTCCAGTACTGGGACGCCTCGGTGGACGACTCCCGGCTGGTCAGCACCCTCGTGCGCACCGCCGTCGACTACGGCGCCCACGCCGCGTCCCGCACCCAGGTGGTCGCCCTGACCAAGAGCGCGACGGGCGCCGTCAACGGCGCCGTCGTGGTCGACCTGGAGACCGGACGCGAGATCAGCGTCCGCGCCCGGCACGTCATCAACGCGACCGGCGTGTGGACCGAGGACACCGAGGCGCTCGCCGGCGACGAGGGCGGGCTGCGGGTGCTGGCGTCGAAGGGGATCCACATCGTCGTCCCCCGGGAGCGCATCAAGGGCACCGTCGGACTGATCCTGCAGACCGAGAAGTCGGTGCTGTTCATCATCCCCTGGTCGCGCTACTGGATCATCGGCACCACGGACACCCCGTGGGAGCAGGAGCCCGTCCACCCCGTGGCCACCGCCACCGACATCGACTACGTCCTCGACCACGCCAACGCCGTCCTGGCGCACCCCCTGACCCGCGACGACATCATCGGCACCTACGCCGGCCTGCGTCCGCTGCTGCAGCCCGGGACGAAGGAGGGCACCGGCTCGGCCAAGGTGTCCCGCGAGCACACCGTCGCCTCCCCCGCCCCCGGTCTCACCGTCATCGCCGGCGGCAAGCTCACGACCTATCGCGTGATGGCCAAGGACGCCGTGGACTTCGCGATCGGACAGCGCGCGCAAGCCCTGCCGTCTGTGACGCACCAGATCCCGCTGATCGGCGCCGTCGGCCTGGCCGCCGTCCGCCGTCAGGCCCGCGCCTGGTCGCAGCGCTACCGGTGGAGCCCGGCGATGCTCGACCACCTGCTGCACCGCTACGGCTCCGCGCTGCGCGAGCTCGTCACCCTCTGCGAGGAGGACCCCTCGCTCGCCCGACCGCTCGAGCACGCCCCGGCGTACCTGCGCGCGGAGATCCACTACGCCGTCAGCCACGAGGGCGCGCTGCACCTGGAGGACCTGCTCCTGCGACGCACCCGGCTGGTCTACGAGGTGCCCGACAAGGGCCGCGCCGCGCTGGAGGAGATCGCCGAGATCGCCGCGCCGCTGCTCGGCTGGGACGAGGACACGAAGCGCTCCGAGATCGACGCCTACCGGTCCCGCGCCGACGCCGAGGATGCCGCGGCGCGGCAGACCGACGACGCGTCCGCCGAGCGGGCGCGGGCAGAGGCGCCCGACGTCGCCCCGATGCAACCGCTGCGCAGCTCCTGACCGGTTCTGCGGGCCCTCACGACTGGTTCGTCCCTGCACGACCCCGGCACCCGCCGGGGATCCGACAACGAAGTCCGACAGAAGGTGAGTACGACAATGTCGTCAGGTGAGCTCTTCATCACCGAGTTCCTGGGCACGATGATCCTGCTGCTGGGTGGTGCCGGCGTCGTCGCCAACGTCATCCTGCCGAAGTCGAAAGGGTTCAACGGTGGCTGGCTGCTGATCAACTTCGGCTGGGGCCTCGCCGTCTTCGCCGGTGTGTTCGTGGCGTTCAAGTCCGGGGCACACATCAACCCGGCCGTCACGTTCGGGATCTGGGCGAGCGGCGCCTCCGAGTTCGGTCCCGGCATCCCGGTCACCGCCCTGAACGGGTTCATCTACGTCTCGGCACAGATCGCGGGAGCCGCCATCGGCGCGACGCTCGCGTTCCTGGCGTACAAGAAGCACTTCGACGAGGAGGCGCCCCCCGCCACCAAGCTCGCCGTGTTCTCGACCGGTCCGGAGATCCGCTCCTACGGATGGAACTTCGTCACCGAGGTCATCGGCACCTTCGTCCTGGTGTTCGTGGTGCTGAACTTCGGCAACTGGCCCGGCGACATCGGACCGCTGGCCGTCGCCCTGCTCGTGGTCGGCATCGGTGCCAGCCTCGGTGGCCCCACCGGCTACGCCATCAACCCGGCCCGTGACCTCGGACCGCGCATCGCGCACGCCCTGCTGCCCATCAAGGGCAAGGGATCCAGCGACTGGGCGTACTCCTGGGTGCCCGTCGCGGGCCCCGTCACCGGTGGGATCCTCGCCGGTCTGCTCGCCCCCGCGGTCGCCTTCGGCTGACCCGCGCCCTTCCATCGCATCGAAACACCCTCAAGCAAAGGAGCACAGCATGGCCGACTACGTCCTCGCCATCGACCAGGGCACCACGAGCTCGCGTGCCATCGTCTTCGACCACTCGGGTCGCAGCGTCGCGACGGGCCAGCTCGAGCACGACCAGATCTTCCCCAAGGCCGGCTGGGTCGAGCACAACGCCGAGCAGATCTGGAACAACGTCCGTGAGGTCGTCGGCCTGGCGCTGACCCGCGGCAACATCTCGCACGAGGATCTCGCCGCCGTCGGCATCACCAACCAGCGCGAGACCGCCGTCGTCTGGGACAAGAACACCGGCAAGCCCGTCTACAACGCCATCGTGTGGCAGGACACCCGCACACAGGCGATCGTCGACGAGCTCGGGGGCGACGAGGGGGCCGACAAGTACAAGTCGGTCGTCGGTCTGCCGCTGGCCACCTACTTCTCGGGGCCGAAGATCAAGTGGATCCTCGACAACGTCGACGGCGCCCGCGAGGCCGCCGAGCGCGGCGACCTCCTGTTCGGCAACACCGACACGTGGGTGCTGTGGAACATGACCGGCGGGACCGAGGGGGGCGTGCACGTCACGGACGTCACCAACGCCTCGCGCACCATGCTCATGGACCTCGACACCCTGAGCTGGCGCGAGGACATCGCCGCCGACATGGGGATCCCGCTGTCGATGCTGCCCGAGATCCGTTCCTCGTCCGAGGTGTACGGCCGGGGCCGTCCGCGCGGCATGGTGCCGGGCGTGCCGATCGCCGGGATCCTCGGTGACCAGCAGGCCGCGACCTTCGGGCAGGCCTGCTTCGAGGTCGGCACGGCGAAGAACACCTACGGCACGGGCAACTTCATGCTGCTCAACACCGGCACGGAGAAGGTCCCGTCCGAGAACGGCCTGCTCACGACGGTCTGCTACAAGATCGGCGACGCCGACGCCGTCTACGCCCTGGAAGGCTCGATCGCCGTCACCGGGTCGCTGGTGCAATGGTTGCGGGACAACCTCGGGCTGTTCGCCGACGCACCGGACATCGAGTACATGGCGCGCAAGGTCGACGACAACGGCGGGGCCTACTTCGTCCCGGCGTTCTCCGGCCTGTTCGCCCCGTACTGGCGTCCGGACGCCCGCGGGGCGCTCGTCGGTCTCACGCGGTACGTGGACCGCAACCACATCGCCCGTGCCGCGCTGGAGGCCACCGCCTTCCAGACCCGCGAGGTCGTGGACGCCATGCGGGCGGACTCCGGGGTGGAGCTCACCGAGCTGAAGGTCGACGGCGGCATGGTCGCCAACGAGCTGCTCATGCAGTTCCAGGCCGACCAGCTCGGGGTCGACGTCGTCCGCCCGGAGGTCGCCGAGACGACGGCGCTGGGCGCCGCCTACGCCGCGGGCATCGCCGTGGGGTTCTGGCAGGGCGAGCAGGACGTCACCGACAACTGGGCCGAGGGCAAGCGCTGGACGCCGTCGGTCGCGGAGGAGGAGCGCGAGCGCCTCTACCGGCAGTGGAAGAAGGCCGTGACCAAGACCTTCGACTGGGTGGACGACGACGCCGAGGCCCGCTGACCCCCGGTGCCGCGTCGGAGGCCGCTGTCCCTCAGGGGCGGCGGCCTCCGACGTCCTCCGGCACGCGACGTCACCCCGCCGGGCTCAAGCACCACCGCGCCGTCGCCCCGCTCACGAGGAGCACCACCACGGCGACGGCGGGGAGCAGCCAGTTCGAGGGCGCGTCCAACCACACCAGCAGGACGCCGGTGACCAGCGCGGCAGCGAGCGTCGGCGTCGCGACGGCCGCGGCGACCGCCCGTCGGCGCCGCGGGTGCACCGACGCGAGCAGGTTCCAGACGATCACGCCGGTGACGGCCTGGACGGGGACCGCGACGGCAGCCCCCAGCAGCCCGCCGAGCAGCAGGCCGGGCTGGACGTAGTCAGGGGTGTCGAAGAGCAGCACCAGTCCCACCGCCGCGCCCACGCCCAGGCCGGCACAGGCACCCACCCACAGCAGCCGACCGACGACACGGACGAGCTCGTCACGGCTGGCGCGTCGGTGCGGGGACGCCGCCTCTGACTGGCTCACGGTCTGATGGTCGCACGCGAGGGCACCCGTCGAGAGCCGGGCGCCCCACCTCACCCACCGCGCAGGAGGTTCCGCGCCGTGGCGACGAGGAGCCCGTTCTCCACCGTCGGGTCGAAGCGTTCGTCGACGGCGACCCTCTCGAGGAAGCCCCCGGTGAGGAGCAGCAGCCACGACACGATCCGTTCCGCCGGCACGTCCGTGCGGACCTCACCGGCCGACTGGCCGCGCTCCACCCACTGCCGCAGGACGTCGCGCTGCGCAGCGTCGTCGACGGCGAGCGCCTCGGCGATCCGCGGTTCGTCCATCACCCCGGCCACCGCCCGGACGAAGCCGGGGATCCTCGGGTCGGCGGCATCTTCCGCCGTCGACCCCACCAGCTCGAGCAGGACACCCACCGGGTCCGTGCGGTCCGCGAGCCCGGCCGCCCGTTCGCGGACCTCGTCCGTGCCCAGCTCCAGGATCGCCACCAGCAGGTCGGCCTTCGTCGCGAAGTAGTGGAAGAACGTGCCCGACCCGATCCCGGCCTGCTGACAGATCCGGGCCGTCGTGGCGCCGTCGTACCCTCGCTCGGAGAAGACGGTCAGCCCCGCGTCGATGATCTGCAGACGCCGGGCCGCGTGGCGCTCAAGGTCGACGGGCCGTGCCACGGCCTTCCCCATCTCCACCGCAGCGCCGGACCTGGAGCCGTCCGTCGCGCTCGCGGACGGCCAGCCCGCAGGCGGCGAGCTCGTCGTCCAGCCGGACGACGGCGGCGGCGTCCTTGCGCTGGTCGAGCCGGTCCCGCAGCAGGTTCTGCTCGACGTCGCTGAACCCGGGCCGGCCGTGGATCCACGGCTCGAAGTCGGCGTCGTACGGGTCCTCGTCGAGCCAGGGCCACCCGTGCGCCCGCAGCGTGCTCGCGATCGCCGAGCCGTTCAGGTCGTCCGCCGCCATCCGGGCGCGGGGTCGCCCGCCGTCACCGAGGAGGACGAGGTCCTTGCCGTCACGGTGCACGGCCGCGACGTCGCTGCGTTCGATCCAGCCCTCGCGGTCGTCGGTGCGGTGCTCGAGGTGGTCGTCGGCCACGGTGAGGCGCAGCATCTCGGACTCGGCGACGAGCGCGAGCAGGACTCCCCCGACGAGGCCCGCGCCGGACAGGATCGGCAGCGACCAGGTCAGAGGCAGGTCGGCGACGACCCCGACGGCACCGTGCACGGGCAGCGGGGTGCCCTCGAGCACGTCCTGCAACCAGCGGGCGACGGGCGACAGGACGAGGCCGAGCACCACGCCCAGCACGAGCGTGCCGACGCCGAGGGCCACCGCGGCGGCGTGGGAGGGGCGCAGTTCCGTCGGGGTCACCGGACCATTATCCGAGCAACCGCTCCAAGAACTCAAGCCGGGCTTAGGCTGCTTCCGTGACCATCACCTCGACCGCCGGGTACACGATCCCCGGCGCCCACGTCACCGACCGCACCCTCACGGTCCCCCTCGACTGGGCGACGCCCGGCGACGACCGTACGCTCTCGCTGTTCGTCCGCGAGGTCGTCGCCCCGCAGCGCCGTCACGACGACCTACCCCTGCTGGTCTTCCTCCAGGGCGGCCCCGGCGGGAAGGGGCCGCGCCCCACCGGACCCGAGGGTTGGCTCGGCAAGGCGCTCGAACGGTTCCGCGTGGTGCTTCTCGACCAGCGCGGCACGGGGCGGTCGACAGCGGTCCGGGCAGGCACGCTCGCCGCGCTCGGCACCGCCGAGGCCCAGGCCGAGCACCTGTCGCACTTCCGCGCCGACTCGATCGTGCTCGACGCCGAGCACGTGCGCAGGACCCTGTACGACGACCGGCGCTGGTCCACGCTCGGCCAGTCGTACGGCGGGTTCCTCACGCTCACCTACCTGTCGCTCGCCCCCGAGGGCGTGGCGGCGTCGTACGTCACCGGCGGGCTGGCCGGCCTGACCGCGAGCGCCGACGACGTCTACGGGCGCACGCAGCCGCGCGTCGTCGCGAAGAACGCGCTGTACCGGGCGCGGTACCCGCAGGACGCCGACCGCATCGCCCGGATCGCCGACCGGATCGCCGTCGGCGACGTGCACCTGCCCGGTGGCGACCTGCTCACCGTCGAGCGCTTCCAGAGCCTCGGCATGGCGTTCGGCATGGGGCCTGGGTTCGAACGGGTGCACTGGATCATCGACGAGGCGTTCGACGACCTGCCTGGAGCAGGCGCCGCCGACACCCTCACCGACACCTTCCTCGCCGAGGTCGAGGCCGCCACCGGCTTCGCCACCAACCCGCTGTACGCCGTGCTGCACGAGTCCATCTACGCCCAGTCCAGCACCGGGCCGACGGCGTGGGCGGCGCAGCGGGTGCGCGACGCCGACCCCTCCTTCGCCACCGGCGCCCGGCCGCTGCTCCTCACCGGCGAGATGATCTACCCCTGGATGTTCGAGCAGGTCGCCGCCCTGCGGCCGTTCCGCGCGGCCGCGGAGGCGCTGGCCGCCCGCGACGGCTGGCGCGACCTGTACGACCTCGACGTGCTCGCCGCGAACGAGGTGCCGCTCGAGGCGGCGGTCTACCACGACGACATGTTCGTCGACGCCGGCCTCTCCCTGGACACCACGGCCCGGGTGGGCAACGCCCGCGCCTGGGTGACCAACGAGTTCGAGCACGACGGCCTGCGCGCCGGCGACGTCTTCGCCCGCCTGCTGGAGCGGCTCGACGCGCGCGGCGGGCCGCTCGCCGAGCCAGGTGCCGGAAGCGCGTCCTTCGGGTGGTTCGCCTACGCACCGCAGTCGGGCGAGGTGTTCGCCCCCGACGGCGTGGGGTCCGCCGACGAGTCGTCCGCGGACAGCGCGGACCCCGTCGGCGACAGCCCGGGCGTCGGCACCGACCTCTCTGCCGAGAGCCCCGCGGAGCCTCCGTCGCCGCACGCGGCGTACGAGGTCCGACTGATGAACGACTACTCCGCCGAGTGGCCGCTGTGGTCGAGCCTCCCGGCGCGCATCGAGGACGGCATCGACGACACGCTGCGCTCCCGGCTCCGCGCCTGGGCGGAGACGTTCCAGGAGCACTTCGGCCCGTTCGACGGCTGGGACGACGCCGCCGTGGCAGGCGAGCACCGGGCCGAGGGCGAGCGGCTGCGCGACGCGCTCCAGGCGGCCCTGCCCTGGCCCTGGACGGTGCGCCTCGACGCGTGGGAGCACCGCACGGACGACTGAGCACGCGCCGCACGAGGGCCGAGGCTCGACGCACGGCGCCCGCGGACACGACGAGCGGTGCGCGACGCCGGAACATACGATCCGGGTGAAGGCGCACCCGTTCGGCCACCTCGAGAGGACCCGTGTGTCCCCGACCTCGTCCCTGCTCGCGAGCGACCGCACACCCTCCGTCCGTACCCTCGTCGACGTCCTGGCGAGCACCGCCGCCACCTACCCGGACGCCCCGGCCATCGAGGACGACGCCAGGACCTGGAGCTACACCGACCTCCACGCGGAGGTGCGGTCGCGGGCGACGGCGCTGGCCCGTCACGGCGTCCGGCGCGGAGATCGCGTCGGCGTGCGTGCCACGTCCGGCCGTGCGGACCTCTACCTGTCGATCCTCGCGGTCCTGCACGCCGGTGCCGCCTACGTGCCCGTCGACCGCGACGACCCGGCCGAACGAGCCGAGCTCGTCTTCGGCGAGGCCGGGGTCGTCGCCGTGGTGGGCGACGACGGCGAGGTCGTCCCCGGGCCGGGCCATGCCCTCCCGGACGGCGCTGCCGCCGTCGTCGACCCCGACGACCTCGCGAGCACCGACGCCCCTGCACCGCCCCGACCCGAGGACGACGCCTGGATCATCTTCACCTCCGGGTCGACCGGCGTCCCGAAGGGCGTGGCCGTCACCCACCGCAGCGCGGCCGCCTTCGTCGACGCCGAGGCCCGCCTCTTCCTGCAGCAGGCACCGCTGGGCCCGGGCGACCGCGTGCTGGCGGGCCTGTCCGTGGCGTTCGACGCGAGCTGCGAGGAGATGTGGCTGGCATGGCGCCACGGCGCCTGCCTCGTCCCGGCCGACCGCGCGCTGGTGCGCACCGGGCTCGACCTGGGTCCGTGGGTCGCCGACCGGGGCATCACCGTGATCTCGACCGTCCCCACGCTCGCCGGGCTGCTGCCCGCCTCCGACCTGGAACGGGTCCGGCTGCTCATCTTCGGCGGCGAGGCCGTGCCGCCCGAGCTGGCGGCACGGCTCGTCGGGCCGGACCGCGAGGTGTGGAACACCTACGGCCCCACCGAGGCGACCGTCGTGGCCTGCGCGGCGCCGCTCGACGGGACGGGCGAGATCCGGATCGGCCTCCCGCTCGAGGGCTGGGACCTCGTCGTGGTGGACGACGCCGGGGAGCCCGTCCCCGCGGGCGCGACCGGTGAGCTCGTGATCGGCGGCGTCGGGCTCGGCCGCTACCTCGACCCCGTCAAGGACGCCGAGAAGTACGCCCCGCTGCCCTCGCTCGGCTGGGAGCGCGCGTACCGGTCGGGCGACCTGGTGGTCAACGACCCGGCCGGGCTGCTGTTCGTGGGACGCGCCGACGACCAGGTCAAGGTCGGCGGCCGGCGCATCGAGCTGGGAGAGATCGACGCCGCCCTGCTCGCCGACCCGCAGGTCTCGGCCGCGGCCGCCGCCGTCCGCCGGTCCGGTGCCGGCAACCAGGTGATCGTGGGCTACGTCGTGCCGACCGACCCGGCCACCTTCGACGCCCACGCCCTGACCGCCCACCTGCGCGACGTGCTCCCCGCGGCGCTCGTTCCGCTGCTCGGCGTCGTCGACGAGATCCCGACCCGCACCAGCGGCAAGGTCGACCGCGACGCACTGCCCTGGCCGCTCGTCGAACCAGGCGGGGGAACGCCACCCGACAGCGGCTCCGACCTCGGCGGGCCGACCGCCGTCTGGCTCGCCGATCGCTGGTCGGCGGTGCTCGGCGTCGCTCCCGCGAACCCCGACGACGACTTCTTCGACCTCGGTGGTGGAAGCCTCACGGCCGCCCAGGTCGTCTCGTCCGTCCGCGAGCGCTACCCCGCCGCCACGGTCGCCGACCTCTACGCCCACCCCACCGTCGCCGAGCTCGCCGAGCATCTCGAGGCGACGTACGGGCTCGCCGACCTCGAACCGGCCGCGGACCCCACCGCGCCGGTCCCCTTGACGGCGCCCGGCACGCACCTTTTCCAGCAGGTGATGCTCGTGGCGCTCCGAGTGGTCTCGGGCCTGCGCTGGGCCACCTGGACCGCGCTGGCCGTGGTCGCCACCCGGGGCGCCGTCGACGTCGGGGTCCTCGATCCCGGGTCCGGTACCGCGCGGATGGTGGACGGTGTCCCGGCTGTGCCCGCGGCCGGCGTGATCCTCGCCTGGTTGCTGCTCGTGACGCCGCTGGGCCGGTTGGCCCTCGCCGCCCTCGGGGCCCGGGTCCTGCTGCGTGGCGTGCGTGCCGGGGACCACCCCCGAGGGGGCTCGGTGCACCGACGACTCTGGCTGGCCGAACGGCTCGTCGACGCCCTCGGCGGCATCACGGTCTCGGCCGCCCCGCTCGTGGGTCTCTACGCCCGGGCCCTGGGCGCGCGCATCGGCCGCGGTGTCGACCTGCACACCCTGCCGCCGGTCACCGGCATGCTGCGGATCGGTGACGGCGCCGCCGTCGAGCCGGAGGTCGACCTCTCCGGGCACTGGATCGAGGGCGACGTGCTCCACCTCGGCCCGATCACCATCGGCCGCGGCGCCACCATCGGCGCGCGCAGCGTCCTGCTGCCGGGGGCACGTGTCCGCCGTGGCACCGACGTGGCGGCCGGGTCCGCCGTCGTCGGCTCCACGGGCCGCAACGAGTACTGGGAGGGATCGCCCGCGACCCGCCGCCGCAGCCAGGTCAAGCACCCGTGGCCGGACGGGCGCCCGGACCGGGGCCCGGCCTGGGTGGTCCTCTACGGCGTGGGCGGTGTCCTGCTGTCCCTGCTGCCCGTGGCCGCCGTCACCGTCGGGGCGCTCGTGCTGCTCGCGGGCCCCCCGCCGGCCGGTACGCCCACGCCGGCGGACGTGATGGTGGCCGCCGCCGCCCGGCTCCCGGCCGCAGCTCTCGCGGCGTTCGCGACCTACGCGCTGCTCACGCTCGCGCTCGTCCGCGTCCTCAGCCTGGGCATGACCGCGGGATACCATCCCGTGCGCAGCCGCGTCGGCTGGCAGGCGTGGTCCACCGAGCGCGTCATGGACTCGGCCCGCACCGCGCTCTTCCCGCTCTACTCGAGCGTGTTCACACCGGGGTGGTTGCGCCTGCTCGGCGCCCGGATGGGCAAGCACGTCGAGGCGTCGACCGTCGTGGGGATCCCGTCGATGATGGAGGCCTCCGACGGCGCCTTCCTCGCCGACGACACCATGGTGGCGCCCTACGAGCTGGGTGGCGGATGGATGCGCGTGGCCCGTGCCAAGGTCGGGCGCAGAGCGTTCCTCGGCAACTCCGGCATCACCGCGCCCGGCCGCAGCGTGCCCAAGAACGGGCTCGTCGCCGTCCTGTCCGCTGCACCGCACAAGGCGCGCAAGGGCTCTTCCTGGATCGGCAGCCCCCCGGTCCTGCTGCGCCGCGCGACGGCCGACGAGTCCGACGAAGGGCTGACCTTCAACCCGAACCGACGGCTGCTGTGGGCTCGCGGTGCCGTCGAGGTGCTCCGGCTGTCGGCCGTGGTCGTCTCGGCCGGGCTCGCCGCCGCGGTCGTGACCGTCGTGCTCGAGGCGGCCCGCGCCGCGGGCTGGGGGGCGGCGGGCCTTCTGGCCGGGCCGGCGCTGCTCGCCGGGGGCCTCCTCGCCGCCCTCCTGACGTCGGCCGCCAAGTGGCTGCTGGTCGGCCGGTTCCGGGCCGGCGACCATCCGCTGTGGAGCAGCTTCGTGTGGCGCAACGAGCTCGCCGACACCTTCACCGAGGTGGTGGCCGCCCCGTGGTTCGCGAACCACGTCACGGGTACCTCGCTGCTCACCGGCTGGCTGCGCACCATGGGCGTGCAGGTGGGCCGCGGCGTGTGGTGCGAGACGTACTGGCTGCCCGAGGGCGACCTGGTACGCCTCGGCGACGGCTCCGTCGTCGGCCGCGGCACCGTGCTGCAGACCCACCTGTTCCACGACCGGGTGATGAGCCTGGACACGGTCGAGCTCCTGCCCGGCGCGACCGTCGGGCCGCACTCGGTGGTGCTGCCCGCCACCCGCCTGGGACGCACGGCCGTGGCGGGCCCCGCATCCCTGGTGATGCGGGGCGAGGTGCTTCCCGCGGGCTCGCGCTGGCACGGCAACCCGGTCTCGCCGTGGCCGGCGACCCAGGACGGATAGGCTCACCGACCATGCTGCACAGCCGCGCGAGCGACCCCGACCCCTACGTGCCGCACCACGGGTCGCGCGACTACGTCGTCGACCACTACGACCTGGATCTGCGCTACCGCGTGGAACCGAACCGGCTCGAGGGCCGCGCCCGCCTGGCCGTGCGCGCACTCGGCGCGCTCGACGAGCTGCAGCTCGACCTCGTGGGCCTGCGCGTCTCCCGCGTCGAGGTCGACGGGGTCCGCGTCCGCCACTCCCAGCGCAAGGGCTCCGTCCGGGTCCGCCTCGCCGACGCCCTGGAGGCCGGAGGCACCGCAGCGGTGTCCGTCGCCTACGCCGGGAACCCGGCACCGGCCACGGGTCCCTGGGGCGACGTCGGCTGGGAGGAGCTGACCGAGGGAGCGCTCGTCGCCGGGCAGCCCACGGGTGCGCCCACCTGGTTCCCCTGCAACGACCACCCCGGGTACAAGGCGACGTACGACCTGTCGGTCACGACCGACGCCCCGTACACCGTGGTCGCCAACGCGCCCCTCCGCACGGTCACCCGCCGGGCCGGGACCCGCACCTGGACGTTCGAGCGCACCGAGCCGATGTGCTCCTACCTCGCCACGGTGCAGGTGGGCCCGTACGACGTCGCGGCCCTGGGCGACCGTGCCCGCGTGGCCCGGCCTGCGGGCCAGGCCGCCGACGTCGCGCACGACCTGGATCGGCACGACGAGCTCTTCTCCCTGTTCGAGGGCCTCTTCGGGCCGTACCCGTTCGCCGAGTACACGGTCGTGGTCACGTCCGACCCGCTCGAGATCCCGCTCGAGGCGCACGGGGTCTCGGTGTTCGGCGCGAACCACCTGGACGGGAGCAAGGGCTCCGACCGCCTCGTCGCCCACGAGCTCGCCCACCAGTGGTTCGGCAACAGCGTCTCGGTGCGGGCGTGGCGCGACATCTGGCTCAACGAGGGGTTCGCCTGCTACGCGGAGTGGCTGTGGTCGGAGGGGTCGGGAGGCCCGACGGCGGACCAGGTCGCCCGCGAGCACCACGGCCGGCTCGCCGTGCTCGAGCAGGACCTGGTCATCGCCGACCCGGGGCCCGACCTCATGTTCGACGACCGGCTGTACAAGCGCGGGGCGCTCACGCTGCACGCGCTGCGCCTGACGCTCGGCGACGACGCCTTCTTCGAGCTCCTGCAGACCTGGACCGGTCGGCACCGGCACGGCCACGCCACGACGGCGGACCTGCGGTCGCTGGTGCTCGAGGTGGCGGCGGCCCCGGACGGCCTCGACGAGCTGCTGGACCGCTGGCTCGACGACGCCGAGCTGCCGGACCTGCCGTCGGGCGGGGAACCCGGCTCCCGCGGCGCCGGTCTCAGGGCGCGCGCAGCGCGACGGCGCTGACCAGCGCGCGCGGCACGCCCAGGGTCGCGGGCAGGTCGTCCTCCACCCAGGCCGCCGGCACCGGCGCACGACCGGGACCCGCCCAGCGCACGACCCGCGGAGCACGCTGCTCGCCGTCGAGGACCACCGACGCGGGGTCCACGGCCAGCCCGTGGCCCACGGCCTTCAGGAGCGCCTCCTTGCGGACCCAGGTCCGCGCGAGCCGTTCTACCGACTCCGCACCGGCGTCCGCCCGCTCCTCGGGCGCGAGCAGCACCGGCGCCACGGGCGCCCGGGCGACCGCGTCGACGTCCTCGACGTCGACACCGCACGGACCGGCACCGGACGCCGCCACGACCACCCGGGTCGCGGTGTGCGCCACGCCGATGTGCCAGCCCGCCGCCAGCGCCGCCGGGACCTCGGGCTTGCCGTGATCGGTCCCGCCGCACGTGAGGCAGCGACGCCGCAGGACGGCGACCGCCCCACCGAGGTCGAGGCCGGCCGCGGTGAGGACGCTGTCCAGCAGCGCCGTGCGGACGTCCCGGTAGGCCGGCGAGGTCCGCCCTCCCGGCAGGGCCGCGACCCGGACGAGCAGCGTGCTCATCCCGCCGGTCGCCCGTCGTCGTCCGCCGGGGCGTGCCGCTCCAGGAAACGGTAGACGTCCGTGTCGTCCACCCCGGGGAACACCCCGCGCGGCAGGGCCGCGAGCACCTGCTGGTGCATGCGGGCGCTCGGCCAGGAGTGCGCCTGCCAGCGTTCGGTGAGGTCCGACGGCGGCCGCTGGCAGCAGGCGGGGTCCGGGCACGTCGAGGTGTGGCGCACCTGCGTGTCGCGGCCCCGGAACCACTTCGCGTGCACGTACGGCACGCCGACCGTGATGGAGAACTGCCGGCCGTCCGCCGCCGTCCCCGTCTGCACCGAGTCCCAGAAGGTCCCCGCCGGCGTGTCGGTGTACTGGTAGGACTCCGTGGCGCGGTCCCGTCGGCGGAACGCCTCGCGCGCCGGCCACCACCGGCACACCAGCTGCCCCTCGATGGCGCCGGTGACGTCCTGGGGCAACGGGATGCCGTCGTTGGCGTACCCGCGGAACAGGGCGCCGTCGTCGCCCACCCGCAGGAAGTGCAGGGGGATGCCCAGGTGCACCGTGGCGAGGTTCGTCAGGCGCATCGCGGCGGCCTCGTGGGTGACGCCGAACGCGTCCCGGAAGTCCTCCACCGCGAGGTCCTTCTGGCGCTTGCGCTGGGTCAGGAACTCCACCGCAGCGGGTTCCGGGATCAGGCAGGCCGCGGCGAAGTAGGTGATCTCGACGCGCTGACGCAGGAACTCGCCGTAGGACCGGGGACGCTCGTGGCCGAGCACGCGGTGCCCGATCGCCTGCAGCGCGAGAGATCGCAGCCCGTGACCCCCGGGGATCGAGGCCGGCGGAAGGTAGATGCGGCCGTTCTTCCAGTCGGTCACCGAGCGCGCGGAGCGCGGCAGGTCGTCCACGTGCAGGATCGTCAGCCCCAGGTCCTCGGCGATGCGGGCCACGGTCCGGTGGGTCAGCGCTCCCCCGGTGTAGCCGGCGCGGCGCGTCATGTCGTGGGCCACCGCCTCGATCTGCGGCATGTGGTTGTCACGCTCCTGGCGCTCCGTGCGCAGCACGGTGTTGGCGCGCCGGGCCTCCTCGGGCGTGGCGATGGCCTCCTCCTCCCGCCGGGCGAGCTCGACGTGCAGGCCGACGAGCTGCTCGAGCACCGGGACGGGCAGCTTCTGGCTCGGCCGGACCGCCGGCAGCCCGAGCGCACCGAAGAGGGGACCGCGCTGAGCCCGCTCCAGGGCGATCTCGAGCTCGGCGCGACGCGACGGCGGCTCGTCGGCGAGCAGGTCGGCCAGGGTCACGCCGAGCGCCTCGGCGAGCGCACGCAGCAGCGAGAGCCGTGGCTCACGGCGCCCGTTCTCGATCAGCGAGAGCAGGCTGGGTGCGCAGTCCACCGACCGGCCCAGGCCGTCCAACGTGAGCCCGCGGGAGGTGCGGGCGTGCCGGATGCGCCGGCCCAGGGTGATGAGGTCCGGGGTGTCCGACGGCGTTGCTACGGTCATGGCTTCACGTTACGTGAAGATCTGCGAATCTTCACGGCCGACTTGGTGGAAAGGGCCGCCTGTTCGGGTCCAGGGTGAGAACAGAGACCTCGCCCCCCGGGCGGGACCCGCGTCGATCCAGGAGCACCGATGACCTTCACCGCCAATCCCCGCCGGACCCGCCTCGCGCTCGCCGAGATCGTCCCCGACCTGCTGGACCGCACCGACGCCGCCGGGTACCCCACGACCGCGGCGACGCCGTCGGGCAGCGTGCCGACCCGCGACCCCCACGCCTGGGTCGCCGAGATCGCCGAGCTGACCCAGCCGGACGACGTCGTGTGGTGCGACGGGTCCGCCGAGGAGAAGCAGCGGCTGATCGACGGCATGGTCGAGGCCGGCACGCTGACCAGGCTGAACGAGGAGAGGCGACCGAACTCCTACCTCGCCCGGTCGAACCCGTCGGACGTCGCCCGCGTCGAGTCCCGCACGTTCATCTGCTCCGAGCGCGAGGGCGACGCCGGCCCCACGAACAACTGGCGGGACCCGGCCGAGATGCGTGCCGAGCTGGACGGCGTCTTCGAGGGCTCGATGCGGGGCCGCACGATGTACGTGGTGCCGTTCTCCATGGGTCCCGTCGGGGGTCCGATCTCCCAGGTCGGCATCGAGGTCACCGACTCGCCCTACGTCGTCGTCTCCATGCACGTCATGACGCGGGTCTCGAGCGAGGTGCTCGACCTCATCGACGGTGGCCGGCAGTGGGTGCCCGCGGTGCACTCGGTGGGCGCACCGCTCGTCGAGGACGACGGCACGCGGCACGAGGACGTCGCGTGGCCGTGCAACGACGAGAAGTACATCGTCCACTACCCCGAGAGCCGGGAGATCTGGTCCTACGGCTCCGGGTACGGCGGCAACGCGCTGCTCGGCAAGAAGTGCTTCGCGCTGCGCATCGCCTCGGCGATGGCCCGCGACGAGGGCTGGCTGGCCGAGCACATGCTGCTCATCCGGGTCACCTCGCCCGAGCAGCGCCAGTACCACCTGGCGGCCGCGTTCCCCAGCGCGTGCGGCAAGACGAACCTCGCCATGCTGCAGCCGACCGTGCCGGGGTGGACGGTCGAGACCATCGGCGACGACATCGTCTGGATGCGCCCCGGCCAGGACGGCTCGCTGCGCGCCATCAACCCGGAGGCCGGGTTCTTCGGCGTCGCGCCGGGCACGGGCGTCGAGACCAACCCGACCGCCATCGAGACGCTCACCCACGACGTCATCTTCACCAACGTCGCGCTGACGGACGACGGCGACGTGTGGTGGGAGGGCCTCACCGCGGAGCCGCCGGAGCACCTGATCGACTGGCAGGGCAACGACTGGACGCCGTCCTCCGACAAGCCCGCCGCGCACCCGAACTCCCGGTTCACGGTGGCCGCCGCACAGTGCCCGTCCATCGCGGACGGGTGGGAGGACCCGGCGGGCGTGCCGGTGGACGCGATCGTCTTCGGTGGGCGCCGGGCGTCGAACGTTCCGCTGGTCGCCCAGGCGACGAGCTGGGAGCACGGCGTCTTCATGGGTGCGACCATCAGCTCCGAGCGCACGGCGGCGGCCGAGGGTGCCGTCGGCGAGCTGCGTCGCGACCCCTTCGCCATGCTGCCGTTCTGCGGCTACAACATGGCCGACCACTGGTCGCACTGGCTGCGGGTGGGCAGCGGGCTGTCCTCCGAGCACCGGCCGAAGGTCTTCCAGGTCAACTGGTTCCGCAAGGACGCCGAGGGTTCGTTCATCTGGCCCGGGTTCGGGGAGAACTCCCGCGTGGTCAAGTGGATCACCGAGCAGATCGACCGGTCCCGGGGCGTGCGCACCGACTCCGGTGCCGTCCCGTCCCCCGTCGGGCTCCTCCCGGCTCCGGGAGCGCTGGACGTCAGCGGGCTCGACCTGGCCGACGAGGACCTGGCCGCCCTGTTCGACGTGCCCGGCGACGCTTGGCTGGCCGAGACCCGGCTGACGGAGGAGTTCTTCGACACCTTCGGCGACCGTGTCCCGCAGGCTCTGCGTGACCAGCTCGACCGGCTCGCCGACCGCCTCCGCTGACCCCTCCCCCCGTCGCCGAACATGTGATGGCGGCCCGTCCCGAGTCCGGGACGGGCCGCCATCACATGTTCGGCCGTCGTCAGGGCATGTTCGGCGACCTAAGGCTCAGAGGTACGTCATCCCCATGAGCTCGCGGACGTCGGTGAGCGTGCCCTCCGCGAGCACCGTCGCGCGCTGCGCCCCGCGCGCGAGCACCTCGCCGACGACGGCGGGCCCGTCCGCTGCCAGGGACCGCCGTCGGGCACGGAGCGGGCGGAGCCCCTCGACGACCGCCTCGGTGACGACCTCCTTGAGCCGCCCGGCGCCGGCCGCACCGATCGTGTCCGCCAGGGCCTCCGGCGTCGTCCCGACGAAGTGCGCGCCCAGCCGCAGCAGGCTCGCCACCTCCGGGCGGGTGTCCGGCTCAAAGGTGATGTGCCGCTGCGAGTCGGTCCGGGCCCGCCGCAGGTAGGCGGCCGTCTCGTCCTCGTCGGCCCGCAGCTCGAGCACGTTGCCCCGCGACTTCGACATCTTGGCGCCGTCGTTCCCCAGCACCGTCGGGGTGTCGGCGAGCAGCGGCTCCGGCTCGGCGAAGTACGGCTGCGCCGCGCTGAACCGCTGGTTGAACCGCCGCGCGACCGTCCGCGAGGTCTCCAGGTGCGGCAGCTGGTCGGCGCCCACCGGCACCAGGTTGCCGTGCACCGCCAGGATGTCGGCAGCCTGGTGGACCGGGTAGGTGAGCAGCAGCCCGGACATGCCGCGCCCCTGCCGGCCGGCAGCATCCACCGCCTCCGCCTTCACCGTCGGGTTGCGCTCCAGCTCGGCCACCGTCACCAGCGACAGGAACGGCAGCATGAGCTGGTGCAGGGCCGCCACCGAGGAGTGGGCGAACACCGTGGACCGGCCCGGGTCGATGCCGGCCGCGAGGTAGTCGAGCACCACCTCGCGCACGACGGCGGGCAGGTTGCCGGTCTCGTCGCGGTCGGTGATGACCTGGTAGTCGGCGACGACGAGGACGACGTCCACGCCGGCGTCCTGCAGCCGCACCCGGTTGGCCAGCGTGCCGAGGTAGTGGCCCAGGTGCAGCGCGCCCGTGGGGCGGTCTCCGGTGAGCACCCGGAACATGCTCGGGTCGCGTGCGATGCGCCGCTCGATCTCGGCGCTGCGGGTGCGGGCCGCCCGGACGGAGGCGGTCTCGGTGTCGGTCTCGGGCACCGGTGCTGGCGCAGCGACGGGGCTGGGGCTGGTGGTCGTGGTGGTGCTCATGGTCGGCTCCTTCGGTGGGTGCCGGCCACCGGTGCCCGACGTCGGCACCAACGCGACGAGTCCCGGGCTGCGGCGGGCAGCTCGGGACTCGTGGGCTCGGGGCGCGTCAGGTCACGACTGCTGCTGCAGCCGCCACCAGTCGGTACGCCCCGTCATGCGACCAGGCTAGCGGATCAGGTCCGAGGGTCGATCCCCTGGTCGACGTAGGCGTCGAGGTCGGCGCGCACGACATCGGAGCCTGGCCCCGACGCACGACGGAACGACTCTCCGACGACCCGTGACGAGGCGAACGCTGGGTATCCGGCCAGGCGTGGTGCGTCCCATGCGGCGTCGGCGCGCTCGGCGGCGTCGGCGAACATCTCGGCCAGCCGCGGGAACGTGTACCCCAGGTGGGCCGCGCCCCAGCGCCAGCGGTTCACCAGCAGCTCACGGTACGGCGGCGCCTGGTCGGTGAATCCGACGTGCGGATCTCCCGCCTGCGCGCCGCGTTCCATCCAGCCGGTCGCAGCCAGGATCCACCCTGCACAGGCCGCGTCGACGTCGTCGTCCCAGGTGGGTGAGTCCGCCAGTGCCGGGGCCGCCTCGCCGAGCCCGGCACGGAACGTGCCGATCAGATCGTCGGTGAGGCCGGGGGGCGGGTCGTAGACGCACCAGCAGGTCGCGAAGGGCAGCAGTGTGTACGCGGCGTCGAGCGCCACGTGCTGGACAGAGGTGCCCTCGAGGTCGAGGAACCGCCAGCCGACCCTCGTCAGGATCGCGTTGTCGGGGCAGGTGTCGGTCGGCGAGAGCACGTCGGAGGCACTGGGCCGCAGGACTGCCTCGACGCGGGCCAGCTCGTCGGCAAGGCCGGCGTCACCGGCGCGGACATCGTCCGGATCACGCCCGGTGAGTACGCACAGGCCACGGATCACGACGTGGCGAGCCGACCAGCGGGCGTCCACACCCACGGCCGCGAACTGCTCCCGCGCTTCCCCGAGTCGACCAGCTGACCGTCCCAGCATCACACCGAGCGCGCGGGCCCATGCGCGTGTGCCCTCCCAGGCCGTGTCGCGATCGTCGGCGAGCAGCAGGTCGGCGAGCGTCGGCCCGTCACCCAGGTCATCCATGACGACGACCATCGCGTCGTCGTCGCGAGCCAGCGCCCGCGGGACGCCGTCGAGCACCCTCAGCCCCACGACCTCCCGCACGAACCTCTCCCGGGCCTCCGTGCCGTCGTCGTGCACCTGCTTGACGACGACGGCGTCGCCGCCGGGCCGGGTGTATCGCACGACGGTGGACCGCCGCGAGCCGCCGAGCGAACCGACCAGGCTCAACGAGACGCCGAGCATCGTGGAGGCGCGGCCGGTGAGGTCGTGCAGGGCGGCGTCACCGGGGTCCGTGCGGGTCATCACACCGCATGTTGTCACGTCCCTGGACGGGAAGGCGGGGGTTGCACCTGCCGTCAGGCAGGTTCCTGCACCGCGAGCACGTGCTCCAGGTCGGAGGCGTCGACGAGCGGGTCGTCCAGGTCGACCGTGATCTGCGAGTGCGCGAGCAGCCGGGCCGACCCGGTGATGGTCGAGTGCAGCGCCCGGTAGGCGCCCACGTGCGCCTCCCCCAGCACGGTGCCGACGAACCGGCTGCCGCGCGGGGAGATCGTCTCCAGCGCGTCGCCCTCGGCGATCTCGCCGCGCTGAGCCATCAGCGCCAGCCGTGCCGAGGTGCCGGTCCCCGTGGGGCTGCGGCAGATCACGCCGGGGTGGACGTAGGTCGCCGACGGCGACTCCAGGTGGCCGGGTCCCACGCCGCGGACCGGGCCCATGAAGTGCGCGAACGGCAGCGGGCCGACGTGACCGAGCTCGGGGTGCTCCTCCAGCAGCCCCGGGCGGGCGGCCCGGACGAAGGCGTCGCCGAAGGCCGTCAGCGCGATCTGCTCCTCGGCGTTGATGGTGAACCCGTGGGCGGCAGCCTCGATCATCGCGTAGTAGGCACCGCTCCACACCAGGTCGAACCGCACCTCGCCGTAGTGCGGGACGTCGACGACGAGCCCTTCGTCGGCCACGTAGGCCGGCTCGCCCTGGGTGGTGATCGACTCGACACGGCCGCCGGCGATCTGTGCGGTGATGCGCGCCAGCCCGGCCGGGGACTCCAGCACCACGGCCTGCAGCCCGTCGTCGGGGCGCATCGGGATCATGCCGCTGGTCAGCAGGGCTGTGGCGGTGCAGATGGTGTTGGACCCCGAGTACAGGGGGTATCCCATCGCCTCCATGATGATGTAGCCGGCCTGTGCCTCGGGGTGGCTCGGCTCCACGACGAGGTCCACCGACATCGCGGGGTCGCCGTAGGGCTCCGAGAGCAGCAGGCGGCGCAGGCCGTCACCCTCGCGCTCCAGGTATCGAGCCTTCTCCAGCACGGTCGTCCCGGGGATGAGCTCGACGCCGGCCGTGACGATCCGGCTGACGTCCCCGCCGGACTGGGTGTCGATGAGGTGCAGCGTCCGCTCACGATGCATGATCGGCTCCCACCGTCTCCCAGTGCCGGTCGGGGACGACGACCAGCTTGCCGACATAGGTCTTGGCCATGAAGGTGCGCTGCGCCTCGTGGAACTCGGACAACCGGAAGGCACGGTCCAGCAGCGGCTTGATCTCACCGCTCTCGATGTAGCGCACCAGCCGGCGGAAGGCCGTCCGTGTCCCTTGCGAGGAACCGTGCAGCTCGAGCTGCTTGAGGTACATGGTGCGCAGGTCGAGGTCGACCACCGGGCCCCCGATCGCCCCGGCGGTGGTGTACCGGCCCTCGGGTCGCAGGATCCGCAGCAGGTCGTTGAACATCGGCCCGGCCACCAGGTCCGCCACGACGTCGACCGGTCCGTCGACGACGCGTTCGGTCGCGGCCACGAGGTCGTCGGTGTCCCGCAGGATCACACCCTCGGCACCGATCTCGCGCAGCGCGTCCTCCTTGCCGGCGCTCGTCACCGCGTACGGGATCGCCCCGCGGACCCGGGCGAGCTGCACGATCGCCGAGCCCACCCCGCCGGAGGCCCCCGTGACCAGGATGTTCTCGCCGGAAGCCAGCCGTGCGCGGTCGAGCATCTGCTCCGCGGTGAGGTAGGCGCAGCAGAACGTGGCGAGCTCGGCGTCGCTGATGTCGGACGTGATCTCGTAGGCGTTCTCGGCGGGCACCGTGGCGTACTCGGCGTACCCGCCGTCGCGTCCGTGGCCGATGTAGTCGATGTCGGCCAGGGACTCGTCGCCCTCGGGCCTGTTGTAGATGCTGAAGTCGACCATGACGCGCTCGCCGACACGCTCGGCCGGCACGCCGTCGCCGACCGCGGCGATCACCCCGACGGTGTCGGTCCCCTGGATGCGGGGGAACTCCAGGGTGGAGCGGCCGCGCCGCCAGGTCGACACCTCCGCGGCGTCGGTCTCCGTGCCGTAGGCGCCCTCGCGCACCCAGACGTCCGTGTTGTTCATGCCGCAGGCGTGCACGTCGATCAGCACCTCCCCCCGAGCCGGGGCAGGGGTGGGGATCTCCCGGTAGACCAGCTGTTCCAGACCGCCGTGCCCGACGAGCTGGACCGCCTTCATCTGTGCAGGTACGGGTTCCATCCATCGAGGCTAGGGGCTGCGCAGCGCGCCTGCTGCACGAGGCGCGCCGTCCGGCCGCAGGAGCCCCCGGGCGCGGGTGCGAGAATCGTGGGCGTGCCCCAGCCAGACCCGTTCGTCCACGTCGTGTACTTCGAGCCGCGCATCCCCGGGAACACCGGGTCGGCGATCCGCCTCGCCGCGGTGACCGGCGCGCGCCTGCACCTCGTGGAGCCGCTCGGCTTCGACCTGTCCGAGGCCAAGCTCAAGCGGGCCGGGCTGGACTACCACGACCTGGCGTTCATGGACGTGCACACGTCGCTGGACGCCGTGCTCGATGCCCTGCCGGACGCCCGCGTCTTCGCCTTCACCACGCAGGCGACGACGTCGTACACCTCCGTCACCTACACGCCGGGCGACGTGCTGCTCTTCGGGCCGGAGCCCACCGGCCTGCCCGACGACGTCCTGGCGCACCCGCGGGTGACCGACCAGCTGCGGATCCCCATGCTGGCCGGACGCCGCTCCCTGAACCTGACCAACGCGGCCTCGATCGCCGTCTACGAGGCCTGGCGCCAGACCGGGTTCGCCGGAGCCTGAGGGAATAGTCCCGGCCCGGGTCGCGCTGTGCCGGTCATGGTCGTCCTGGAGCCCCCACGCGTCGCGCCGAGCGGCACGTCGTCCGCCGTCGACCCGCGTACCGCCCGCTGGGAGCTGACCGGGTCGAGCGTCGAGCACCTCGGAGCGGGCACCACCGTCCACCTTCCCGGCCCGTCCGCCTGGCTCCTGGTCCTGGACGGCGAGCTCGCCGTCGAGTCGTGGCAGGCCACCGAGGTCCTCACGGCGAGCGACGCGGCCTTCCTCGGCCGGGCGCACGCGTACCGGGTGCGGACCACGGAAGCCACGCGACTCGTCCTGGCGTCCGTCCGCCAGTCGGGCGGCGAGCCACCGTTGCCCGAGCACTTCGTCGCGCGCGACTTCGGCACCACGCACCGCGGCATCACCGCCCTGGTCGAGATGTGCCCGATGTCCACCGCCCACCACCTGAGCTACTTCGCCACGAGCTACGGCGAGCTGATCGCCGCGGCCATGCGCAAGCACCACCGCGAGCTGGCCGACGACCCGCCCGCCCCCGAGAGCCTCGCCCCCGAGCTCGGACGGGTCGTGGCCGCCGTCTCCCACGACCCCGCCCGCTCCTGGACGCTCGAGGAGCTCGCCCGGATCGCGCACCTGAGCCGCTCCAGCCTCGGCGAGCGATTCCGGGTGGCGCTGGGGACCAGCCCCCTGCAGTTCGTCCGCCAGGTACGGATGCACCGCTCCCGCCAGCTGCTCGCCGACGACGACCGCTCGGTCACCCACGTCGCGTTCGCCGTCGGCTACGGGTCGGTCGCCGCGTTCAGCCGCGCCTTCACGAGCGTGCACGGGATGACGCCGCGCTGCTGGCGTGCGCACTCATCCCGTCCGCCCGCGCAGGCTCGCGAAGCCCGCAGCACCCACGAGGGCGAGGACCGCACCGGTCAGGAGCACCGGCGTCAGACCTGACCCGTCGAGCAGCCGGCCCCCTAGGACCGACCCCAGCATGATCGCGGCCTGGAACGCGGTCACCTGCAGCGCGAGCGCCGACTCGGTGCGCCGCGGCTCCGCCGTCGTCACCCAGAGCTGGGTCGACACCGGGACCATGTTCATCCCGAAGCCCCACAGGATCACCGCCGGCACCGCCACCCACAACGTGTCCGCCCCGGCCAGCACGGCCAGCGCGAGCGCGAACAGCGCCGGTCCGGCCGTCGTGGCCAGCCGCAACCGACGGGACAGAGCCCCCGCGGCGAGGTTGCCGCCCAGGCCACCGAGGCCCCACAGGAGCAGCAGCAGCGCGACCGCCGAGACATCCACCCTCTCGATGGCGAGGCGGATGAACGGGTAGGCCGCGAAGTTGCCCAGCACCGCCACGAAGAGGAACCCGATCCCGAGCATGAGCCGCCGGTGCGCCAGGGCCTGGCGCAGCATCGCCAGGCCGGCACCCGGCTGCGCGGGCACGCTCGGCATCGAGATCCACACGGCGACGGCGCTGGCGGCCGTGAGCAGCGCGGCCAGGGCGAACACGAGCCGCCAGCCGAACACGTCGCCCAGGAGCGACCCCAGCGGCACCCCGGCGATGGTGGCGATGCTGACGCCGAGGGCGAGGGTGGTCGAGACGGTGGCGGCGCGGCCCGGCACGGCCCGGATGCCCGCCGCGAACGCGAAGGCCCAGTAGCCGGCGACGGCGACGCCCAGCAGGAGCCGGCCGGCCAGCAGCACGCCGAACGACGGCGCGACGGCGACGACGAGGTTGGCCACGGCGCCGACCGCCAGCAGGGCGGACAGCACGGTCCTGCGGTCGGCACGGGGCACCACCACGGCGATGGTGGGGGCGGTGAGCAGCCCGGCCACGGCGGTCGCGGCGACGGCCAGGCCGGCGGTGCCCTCGGTGACGCCGAGGTCGGCGGCCAGCCCGGGCAGCACCCCGGCGGGCAGGAACTCGCTGGAGACCAGCATGGTGATGCCGAAGGTCAGGGAGAGGACGGGGGTCCAGGTCGCTCTCGCCGTCGGCGCGGTCGGGGGACGTGTCGAGGTGGTCACCCGACCATGCTGTGCCGCCGCCGTCCCACGGAGTTGATCGTCCACCGGGACCAGTTGACCAGGATGCCGGACCCGTCAGTCCGAGGCGCCGTCCTGTCGGCGTCGGTGCTGGCGGCCCGCCACGACGAGGGCGAGCACGACCGCGACGCCCAGCAGGACCGTGCCGCCCGCGACGGCGATCAGCACGCCGGCCGGCGGGGTGGAGCCGGAGGTGCTCTGGTCGCCCTGCGCGTCCTCCGCCTCCCCCGTGCCGGCTCCGGCCGGCGCGCACACGGGTCCAGCGGCGCCCGCGGCCTCGTCGGTGCCCGACGGAGGGGTGTAGGTGAAGGTGAAGTCGCCCGAGACCGGGTGACCGTCGGCCGAGACGATCCGCCAGGCGACCCGGTACTCCCCCGGCCCGCCCAGCTCGACCGGGACGGACACCGTCTCGTCGGACAGCTCGGGGCAGGCGACGGCGTGGTGCCTGCCGTCGGGTCCCGTGACATCGACCGTGGTGGCGTCGCGGCCCAGGTCGAGCACCACGTCGTTGAACGTGACAGAGACCTCCTCGACGGCCGTGGTGGCGTCCTCGTCCTCGGCCGGGTCCGTGCTCACCACGTAGTTGTGCGCCGACGCAGGAGGCGCGACCCCGAGGACCAGGACCACGCCGACGGCGCCGGAGATCAGGGCACGAACCCTCACGCCAGCAACCAGGTGGCGGCGCGCAGCAGCAGGTTCCGGTAGCCCGGGGAGTCGTAGGCCCGCACGTCGTGCCCGAGACCGCTGTACACCGTGCGGCCCCCGTGCTCCTCCGTCGCCCACACGACCGGCTGCCGCCCGCCGTCGTCGTCAGGGACCCAGCCGAGCACCTCGGACGACGCCGCGACCCGCAGCGCGCAGTACCGCTCGTCGTCGAGGTCGACCGAGCCGGGCGACCCGGCGATGATCGGGTGCCCGCCGGTGGCCAGGGTGACCTCGGTCCGGCGGAACGGCGGGTGGTACGAGGTGTCCGGCACCCAACGGCCCCCGAGGATCTCCTCCCAGCCCGGGGCGTCGTCGAACGTGTTGGCCGACTGGTGCACCGCGAGGACCCGCCCGTCGTCCCGTGCCCAGGCGTCGAGCCGGGCGTGGAACGGCGCCCACGCGTCGTCGTCGGGCCCGATGCCCGCCTCGCGGAAACCCGGCCAGGAGGTGCCGGCGTTGACCACCAGCAGGTCGACGTCGTCGAGGTCGTCGAGCGCGTCGGGGAAGGTGGATCGCACGACGACGTCGGTGGTCCTGCCCCCGAGCTCCAGCTCGTCCAGCGCCAGGGCGAGGCGGTGGCTCGTCGCGGCGTGGTCGTGCCACGGGTCCTCGTAGCGGCCACGACCGGCGAGCACCAGGACGCGGTACGGGTTCTCGGAGGGCTCAGGCGTCGTCGTCACGGCACGATGGTGCCACGTCGTGAGGATGTCGGCCGAGGTGCGGTCGGGTCCGGGCCGGCGGCGTTCTCGCGGCCGTGCCGCGGAGCCGCTACGGCTGCGCGGTGGCCCGCGGCACGCCGGGCGAGCCGGTGACGATCGCCGTCTCCGGCAGCACGAAGCAGCGGCGGCACAGCGCCTCGTAGGTGAAGGTGCCGTCGTCGGGCAACGGCTCGGAGGCCCCGAGCGGTTCGAGGAACGGCACCCCGCCGCTGAGCACCTGCGTGAACGCCGCGTGCAGGTCCTGGCACCGGTCGCACACCGCTCGGCGGTACCGGACATCCGTGGGGCCGAGCTCCAGCAGGGCGCGGATCGTCGCGAACAGCTCGCCCCGATGGTCGAGGTCGATGCCGCAGGCGATGACCCGGGTGCCGCGCAGCACCAGCTCCTCGACGACGCGGACGTCGGCGGGGGTGAACATGTGGACCTCGTCGATCGCGACGACGTCCTCGTCCGTGTGCAGCAGCGGTTCGAGCGTCTCCAGCTTGATCGTGGGCAGCGAGGCCCCCGTGCGCGAGACGATCTGCGCGTCGCGCACGTGCCGGGCGGACTGCACGACGGCGCAGCTCAGCCGCGAGTACGCCAGCGGGGCGACCTGCGCGATGAGGTCGAGCGACTTGCCGGACTTCATCGGGCCGAGCACCAGCGACAGCTCCACCGGGCACCTCCCTGCCGTCCGCGGCGGACCGGGCGCCCGCCGCACAGCACCTTAGTGCTCGCCGACGGCCCCTCCTGCCACGGCCCGCTCGAGCACCGTGCGCGCGTGCCGCAGCAGCGGTTCGTCGACCATCTGCCCATCGACGCGCGCCGCCCCGCCCGGTACCGCACCGCCCGAGGGCGGCACCCCGGCGCCGTCGAGCAGGCGCCGGGCCCGCTCCACCTCCTCGCCGCTGGGTGCGTACGCCGCGCGGACCGCCTCGGCGTGCCGCGGGTGGACGCACATCGTGGCGGTGAACCCGCACGCGGCGGCGTCCTCGGCCTCGGCGCGCACCCCGTCGAGGTCGTCCAGGTCCACGTGCACGGCGTCGACGGCGGCCTTGCCCGCCGCCCCCGCGGCCAGCAGCACGGCGGACCGGGCGTGCCGGGCGACGTCGCGGTAGGTGCCGTCCGCTCGCCGGCTGGACGTGCCGCCGAGGGAGGCGACCAGGTCCTCGGCACCCCAGGCCAGCGCGACGACGTCGGGCCGCATGGCGAGCGCCGGGGCGGCGAGCACCCCCGCGGCCGTCTCGCACAGGGCCACCACCGCGTAGGGGGCGCCGTCGGCCCGCAGCAGCGGACCGACGAACCGGCCGTCGGCCTTGGGCAGCATGACGGTCGTGTAGGCGGTGCCGGCGAGCGCCGCCAGGTCCGCCTCGTGGTCGGGGGTGCCGACGGCGTTGACCCGCACGATGGTCCGCGCGGGGTCCAGGGGGTGCTCTTGCAGTGCCCGGCGGGCGGCCTCCCGCGACGCCGGTCCGACGCCGTCCTCCAGGTCGAGGATCACGCCGTCGGCCCTCTCGGCCGCCTTGGCGAACCGGTCGGGGCGGTCGGCCGGGCAGAACAGCAGGGCCGGTCCGAGGGTGAAGGGCTCCGGGGTCACGGCTCGTCCTTCCCGGCCTGCTCGTGCCCGGCGCGGGTCCACATCAGGACGGTGCGCACGGCCCGGGCGACCTCGACGTCGTCCTGGTTGGTGCCGACGTGCTCGAGCGTGACGATCCCCGTGCCCGGCCGGGAGGCCGAGAGCCGGCGGTCGCGCACCGTCGTCGACCCGTAGAGGGTGTCGCCGGGGAACATCGGGGCCGGGAACCGCACCTCGGTGAACCCGAGGTTCGCCACGATGGTGCCTCTGGTGAGGTGGGCGACGCTGAGCCCGACCAGGGTGGCGAGCGTGAGCATGGAGTTCATCAGCGGCCGCCCGAACGGCTGGGTGGCCGCCCATGCGGCGTCCAGGTGCAGGCCCTGCGGGTTCATCGTCACCGACGTGAACAGCGTGTTGTCGGCCTCGGTGAGGGTGCGGCCGGGCCGGTGCACGTACCGCACGCCGTCGTCGAGCTCGTCGTAGTAGAGGCCGCGCTGGATCTCGTCACGCATCGCCCCTCCACCCCCCGGTGCCGAGCAGGAACCTGGGCCCGCTGTACGGGCCCATAGCGGGCGCAAGGTCCTGTTCGGCACTCATGGTTGCGCTCATGAAGCCAGCCCCAGGTCGCGGGCGATGATCATGAGCTGGACCTCCGTGGTGCCCTCGCCGACCTCGAGGATCTTCGAGTCGCGGTAGTGCCGGGCGACGGGGTTCTCGTTGAGGAACCCGTACCCGCCGAAGATCTGCGAGGCGTCCCGGGCGTTCGCCATCGCCGCCTCCCCACCGGTGAGCTTGGCGACCGACGCCTCGGCCTTGAACGGCTTGCCGTGGGTGAGCTTGAGCGCCGCGTCCAACCAGCACAGCCGGGCCGCGTGCACGCGCGCCTGCATCCGCGCGAGGGTGAAGGCGACGTGCTGGTTGCTCCCGATGGAGCGCCCGAACACGGTGCGCTCCTTCGCGTACCGCAGCGCCTCCTCCAGGCACCCCTGCGCGGCGCCGGTGGCCAGAGCGGCGAACGCGACGCGACCCTCGTCGAGGACGTGGAGGAAGTTCGCGTACCCGCGGCCCCGCTCGCCGAGCAGGTTCGCCGCCGGCACCCGGACCCCGTCGAGCCGCAAGGGGTGGGTGTCCGAGGTGTGCCAGCCGACCTTGTCGTAGGGCTCGCCGACCGTCAGGCCCGGGGTGCCCGCGGGCACCAGGATGGACGACAGCTCGGGGCGCACGACGCCGTCGCCACCGGTCCGCTCGCCCGTGACGGCCGTGATGGTGATGACGCTGGTGATCGGAGTGCCGGAGTTGGTGATGAACTGCTTGGTGCCGTCGATGACCCACTCGTCCCCGGCCGGGCCCGAGGTGAGCCGCGCCGTCGTCTGCGTCGCCCCCGCGTCCGAGCCGGCGCCGGCCTCGGTGAGCCCGAACGCCGCGAGCGCCCGGCCGGCCACGAGGTCCGGCAGCCAGCGTTCCTTCTGCTCGGCGGTGCCGTGCCGGAAGATCGGCATGATGCCGAGCCCGACGCCGGCCTCCAGCGTCACGGCGATCGACTGGTCCACCCGGGCGAGCGCCTCGACGGCGAGGCACAGCGACACGTAGTCGTCGCCCTGCCCGCCCACGTCGCGCGGGAACGGCAGCCCGAACAGCCCGAGCTCTCCCATCTGCGCGATGATCTCCATCGGCAGCCGGCGCTCGGTGTCGTACCGGTAGGCGGCCGGCGCGACGACCTCGTCGGCGAACTCGCGCACCGTCTGGCTCAGCTTGCGCTGCTCGTCGGTCAGGGCGGTGGCGGCGGTGTCGGGGATCATGACGCTCCTTCGGGTTCGACGACGGCGACCACCTGGTCGAGGCGGACCTGGTCGCCCGGGTGCACCACGACGCGCAGGGTCCCTGCGGCGGGTGCGGGCAGGGGGTGCTCCATCTTCATGGCCTCGACGACGACGACGGCGGCACCGGCGAGGACGGGTCCTTCGGCATGGGTGGCGGTCACCGTGCCGGGCATCTGGGCCCGGACCTCGGTGGGACCGGTCGGTGATCCCGGTCCGCCCGTGGCTACCCGTCCGCTGCGGCGCAGCGCCGCGCGGGCGGCACGGTCCAGGACGGTGAGCACGGTGGTGCGGCCCGCGGCGGCGACCCACACGAGGTCGCCCTGCCGCAGCACGTGGACCGGCGTCGTGCGTCGGTCGAGCGTGAGCAGGCGGCGGTGCGGGGCGCCACCGGCCGGGCGCAGGGACGCGCGCACCGGGGTGCCGCCGTCGGCCCGTGAGGCGTCCCCGCCACGCCGCGGCCCCTGGGGGCCCCCGGGTGCGCGCGCCACCGTGGCGGCGTCCCGCGTCCCGGTGGCCTCGAGGTCGTGGATCGTCCCGGCGGCGTCGCGCAGGGCGACCCGACGGGTGGCGGGTGCGGCGTTGAGGCGCCAGCCGTCGCGGATCCAGGGGCTCGCGACGCCGTCACCAGCGCCACCGTCGTCGCCGGCCGAGGTGGTGCCGACGAGCATCGCCGCAGCCACCACCGCATCGTCGAGGTCGGCGTCCTGCCCGTCCCGCGCCGGCCCCGGAGGCTCCGCGGGGACGACCAGCCGGTCCACCAGCCCGGTGTCGAGCTTGCCGGCCCGGACGTCCGGGTCGGCGAGCAGGTCGCGCAGGAACGCGGTGTTGGTCTCGACGCCGAGCACCGCCGTGCGGGCCAGGAGCCCGTCGAGCCGGGCCAGCGCCTGGTCCCGGTCCACGCCGTGGGCGACGGCCTTGGCGAGCATCGGGTCGTAGTCCCCGCTCACCTCGTCCCCGGCACGGATCCCGGCATCCAGGCGCAGCGGGAAGGCCTGCGGCCCGGCGCCCACCCCGGCGTCGTCGAACACCTCGACGCGCCCCACCGACGGCAGGAACCCGCGGGCGGGCGACTCGGCGTACACCCGGGCCTCGATCGCGTGGCCCGTGATCCGCACGTCCTGCTGGCCGAACCACAACGGCTCGCCGGCGGCGACCCGCAGCTGCGCCTCCACCAGGTCCAGGCCGGTGACCATCTCGGTGACCGGGTGCTCCACCTGCAGGCGCGTGTTCATCTCGATGAACGCGAAGTCGTCCGGGGCGTCCGCGGGCACGAGGAACTCCACCGTGCCGACACCGACGTACCCCACCGAGCGGGCCACCTCGCAGGCGGCCGCGCCGAGGCGGTCCCGGGTGGTCTCGTCGACCACGGGCGACGGCGCCTCCTCGATGATCTTCTGGTGGCGGCGCTGCAGCGTGCACTCCCGCTCGCCCAGGTGCACGACGGCGCCGCGGATGTCGGCCAGGACCTGCACCTCGATGTGCCGGGGGGTGTCCACGAGCCGTTCGAGCAGCAGCCCGTCGTCGCCGAACGCCGACGTCGCCACGCGGCGGGCCGAGGCCAGCGCGTCCGGCAGCGCTGCGGCGGCCCGGACGACCACCATCCCCTTGCCGCCGCCCCCGGCGACCGGCTTGACCAGCAGCGGGAAGCCGACCTCGTCCGCGGCGGCGACGAGAGCGTCGTCGTCGAGCGAGGCGTCGAGCGTGCCGGGCAGCACGGGCACGCCGCGCTCGGCGACGATCCGCTTGCCGGCGACCTTGTCGGCCATCGCCTCGATCGCGCCGACCGGCGGTCCGACGAAGACGATCCCGGCCCGCTCGCAGGCACGGGCGAGCTCCGGGTTCTCCGACAGGAAGCCGTACCCGGGGTGGATCGCCTCCGCCCCGGTGGCGACGGCGGCCGCCACGACGGCCTCGACGTCCAGGTAGGCGCGGGCACCGACCTCACCGCCGAGCGACACCGCGACGTCGGCCTCGCGCACGTGGCGAGATCGCGCGTCGATCCCTCCGGCCGGTCCCGCGTGCACGGCCACGGAGCGGATGCCGAGGCGGCGCAGCGTGCCGATCACGCGGCAGGCGATCTCGCCGCGGTTGGCGACCAGGACCGACGGGAACACGTGCCTCACATCCGGAAGAGCCCGAAGCGCGGGCCCTGGGTCGCCGGGAGCGGGGTGCGGGCGCACACCGCCAGGGCCATGCCGAGCACGCGTCGCGTCTCGGCCGGCTCGATGATGCCGTCGTCCCACAGCCGCGCGGTCGCGTGGTACGGGTTGCCGGCGGCCTCGTAGGAGTCGCGGATCTCGCGGCGGAAGACCTCCTCGTCCTCGGCGTCCCACTCCTGGCCGCGGGCTGTGGCCTGGTCGCGCCGGACCGTCGCCAGGACCGAGGAGGCCTGCTCGCCGCCCATCACCGACACCCGCGCCCCGGGCCACGTCCACAGGAACCGCGGGGAGTAGGCGCGGCCGCACATCGCGTAGTTCCCGGCGCCGAACGACCCGCCCACGACGACCGTCAGCTTCGGCACCCGGGCCGTGGCGACGGCGGTGACCATCTTGGCGCCGTCCTTGGCGATGCCGCCTGCCTCGGCGTCGGTGCCCACCATGAACCCGGAGATGTTCTGCAGGAACAGCAGCGGGATGCCGCGCTGGTCGCACAGCTCGATGAAGTGCGCCCCCTTGAGGGCCGACTCGCGCAGCAGCACCCCGTGGTTGGCCAGCACGCCGACGGGGTGGCCGTGCAGGTGCGCGAACCCGCACACCAGCGTGGTGCCGTACTCGGCCTTGAACTCGGTCAGCCGGCTGCCGTCCACGAGCCGGGCGATCACCTCACGCGGGTCGTAGGGCTGCTGCACGTCGACGGGCACCACGGTGTCGAGTCCGTCCGGCCCGACGGCGGGCGCCTCGGTCTCGACGACCTCCCACGCGGGCTCCGGGTCCGGCGGCAGCGTCGCGACGATGTCGCGCACGATGTCCAGGGCGTGCTCGTCGTCCTCGGCCAGGTGGTCCACCACGCCCGAGCGCCGCGCGTGCAGCTCTCCCCCGCCGAGCTCCTCGGCCGTGACGACCTCGCCGATGGCAGCCTTCACCAGCGGCGGGCCGCCGAGGAAGATCGTGCCCTGGTTCCGCACGATCACCGTCTCGTCGCTCATCGCCGGCACGTACGCCCCGCCGGCCGTGCACGAGCCCAGCACCGCCGAGATCTGCGGGATCCCCTCCGCGGACAGCCGCGCCTGGTGGTAGAAGATCCGTCCGAAGTGGTCCCGGTCGGGGAACACCTCGTCCTGCCGGGGCAGGAACGCCCCGCCGGAGTCCACGAGGTACACGCACGGCAGCCGGTTCTCCAGCGCGACCTCCTGGGCGCGCAGGTGCTTCTTCACCGTCAACGGGTGATAGGTGCCGCCCTTGACCGTCGGGTCGTTGCACACCACCATCACCTGGCGCCCGCTCACCAGCCCGACGCCCGCCACGACGCCCGCGCCGGGCCACTCGCCCACCTCGCCCGGGCCGGCGTCGACCCCGTACGCCGCCAGCGGGGAGATCTCCAGGAACGGGCTGCCGGGGTCCAGCAGCCGGTCGACGCGGTCGCGCGGGAGCAGCTTGCCCCGGCCCACGTGGCGCTCCCGGGCGGCGTCGGAGCCGCCGCGGGCCGCCTGCGCGGTCCGACGGCGCAGCTCGTCCGCGAGCGCCCGCTGCGCGTCGGCGTTCGCCCGGACGGCATCGGCCGCGGGGTCGACGGCGGAGGTCAGGACGGTCATGCGACCCGCCCCTCGGGTCCTGGGGAGTCGCCGGTCGCTGCAGAGCCGTGGACGGCGCCCAGGCCGTCCGCGCGGTCGGAACCGCCGAGCAGCAGCACGAGCGCAGGGTCGGTGAGCACCGCCCCGAGGTCGGCGAGGAACCGGGCGCCCTGCTCGCCGTCGACCACCCGGTGGTCGAAGGTCAGGCTGAGCGTCAACGTCTCGCGCAGCGCGATCTCGCCCGCGTGCTCCCAGGGCCGCCGCGCGAGCCGCCCGATCCCGAGGATGGCCGACTCGCCGGGGTTGAGCAGCGGCGTGCCCGCGTCGACCCCGAACACCCCGACGTTGGTGAGCGTCAGGGTGCCGCCGGTGAGCCGCTCGGGCCGGGTCCGTCCGGCGCGGGCGACCGCGACGAGCTCGCCGAGCTCCCGGGCCAGGCCGACCAGGGACAGCTCGTCGGCGTGCGGCACGTGCGGCACCACGAGCCCGCGGTCCGTGGCCACGGCGATCCCCAGGTGCACGTGCGCCGGGCGCACGAGCTGCGGGCCCTCGTCGGACTCCTCCCACCGCGTGACGAGCGCCGGGTGGTCGGGCAGCAGCGCGCACACCGCGCGGGCCACGAGGGCGAGGACGGTCAGGCGGGTCCCTGCGGTGCGCGGGTGCTCGCGCAGGCGCGCCAGCAGCTCGGTCAGCGCCGTCACGTCGCAGGTGAGGTGCACGGTGGCCTGCGGGATCGCGGCGCTGGCGACCATCGCGGCGGCGGTGTGCTTGCGCACGCCGCGCACCGGCTCGCGGTGCTCGGCAGCTTCCACGCGGCGGGGACCGGCGCCCGGTGCGCCGTGCGCAGCGGTCTCCACGTCGTCGCGCGAGATGCGCCCGTCGGTGCCGGTGCCGGTGACCTGCGTGAGGTCGACACCGAGCCGCTTGGCCATCGCGCGGACCCCCGGGGTGGCGCGGCGGGTGGCCGTGGCCCGCGGGGCCACCCCGTCCGACGGCGCCGGCCCGGGCACGGCGACCGGCTTGCGCGGACGGCGGGTCGCGCGGCCGCGACGGGCCGCGCGGGCCCCGTAGCCCACGAGGTTGGGCCGGGACTCCTCCTCGTCCGCCGGTTCCGACGAGGCCGACGACGTCGGCGTCCCGGACGGGGCCGACAGCTCGTGCGACGCGGCCGGCTCCTCCGTCGCAGGTGCCGGGCCGTCGTGGGCGGCAGGCGAGCCGGTCGCCGTCTCGAGCTCGAAGGTGACCAGCGGCTCGCCGACCTCGACGATCTGCCCCTCCTCCGCGTGGAGGACCGCGACGACGCCCGCGTACGGCGAGGGGATCTCGACGAGCGCCTTGGCGGTCTCGACCTCGGCGATCACCTGGTTCAGCGTCACCGTGTCGCCCGGCGTCACGCGCCACTCGACCACCTCGGACTCGGTCAGTCCTTCGCCGAGGTCCGGGAGCAGGAACTCCTGGGTGCTCATGAGTCGTCCTCCTTGCCTGAACGCTGCCGCGCCTCGCTGCTCGCGCTCATGCCGCCATCTCCCCGCCGGACCGGACGGCCGCGCTGACCGTCGGGACGTCGAGCGGCACCCTGCCCAGCACCTGGTCGACGGCGAAGCACACCCGGTCCAGGTCGGGCACGTGGTGTCCCTCGAGCTTGGCCGGCGGGTAGGGCACGTCGTGGCCCGTGATGCGTACGGGCGGGGCCTCGAGGTGCTCGAAGCACCGCTCGGTGACCGTCGCGCAGATCTCGGCACCGACGCCCGCCTGACGTGGTCCCTCGTGGACCACGACGAGCCGCCCCGTGCGGCGCACGGACTCGGTGACGGCGTCGGCGTCCCACGGCGAGAGCGACCGCAGGTCGATGACCTCGATCGACGCGCCGTCGTACGCCTCGGCCGCGTCGATGCCGGTGGCGACGTGCGAGCCCCACGTGGCGACGGTGACGTCACGGCCGGGGCGCACCACGTGGGCTGCGCTCATGGGCGGGGCGTCGGCGAGGTCGACGGCGGGGTCGACCTCGCCCTTGACGTGGTAGAGCCGCTTGGGCTCGAAGAAGATCACCGGGTCGTCGCAGGCGATCGCCTGGCGCAGCACGGTGCTGGCGTCCTGCGGGTTCGACACCGACACCACGCGCAGCCCCGCGGTGTGCACGAAGTACGCCTCCGGGGACTCGCTGTGGTGCTCCGCCGCGCCGATTCCGCCGGCGACGGGGATGCGGATCGTCAGCGGCATCGGCACCTTGCCCCTCGTGCGGGCGTGCATCTTGGCGACCTGGCTGACGATCTGGTCGAACGCGACGTAGACGAACCCGTCGAACTGGATCTCCACCACCGAGCGGTACCCGCGGTACGCCATCCCGATGGCGGTGCCGAGGATCCCCGACTCCGCCAGCGGCGTGTCCACCACCCGGCGCGGCCCGAACTCGCGCTGCAGCCCGTCCGTGACCCGGAAGACCCCGCCGAGGGCGCCGATGTCCTCACCGAGCAGCACCACGTGGTCGTCGTCGCGCAGCGCCTGCCGCAGGCCGGCGTTGAGGCCCTGGGCCAGCGTCATCGTCTGCGTCGTCATCGTCCGCCTCCTTCGGAGGTCTCGAAGCCGTCGAGGTAGCGGGCGTAGGCGTCCCGCTCGGCGTCGAGCTCGGCGTGCGGCTCGGCGTAGACGTCCGCGAAGACGTCGGGCCACGACGGGTCCGCGATGGAGGTGACGCCGGCGCGCAGCTCGGCCGCGACGGCGTCGGCAGCGGCCTGCACCCGGGCCTCGCCGTCGTCGTCGAGCGCACCCTCGGCACGCAGGTGGGCGGCGATGCGGTCGACCGGGTCGCGCGCCTCCCAGTGCTCGATCTCGGCGGAGGTGCGGTAACGGGTGGGGTCGTCGGCCGTGGTGTGCGGCCCGCGGCGGTAGGTGACGGCCTCGATGAAGGTGGGGCCGCCGCCGGTGCGCGCCCGGTGCAGCGCCTGGCGCGTCACCGCGAGCACGGCCAGCACGTCGTTGCCGTCCACCCGGACGCCCGGCATGCCGAAGCCCCGGGCACGCTCGACGAGCGGCACCTTGGACTGCAGCGACACCGGCTCGGAGATCGCCCACTGGTTGTTCTGGCAGAAGAAGACCACGGGCGCCGTCCAGGTCGAGGCGAACGTGAACGCCTCGGCGACGTCGCCCTGGCTCGTCGCGCCGTCACCGAAGTAGGAGATGACGGCCTCGGTGGGTGCGGCCCCGGCGGTGGCACCGGAGCCCGGGGCCTCGCCCCGTTCGTCGGTCTCCTGGTCGGCGAGGATCCCGACGGCGTAGCCCACGGCGTGCAGGGCCTGGGCACCGATGATCACCTGCATGGGCGCCATCCGGGCCTCGTGCGGGTCCCACCCGGCGCCGGTGACGCCGCGCCACACGCGCAGCAGGTCCGCCCCGGCGATGCCACGCACGTGGGCGACGCCGTGCTCGCGGTAGCTGGAGAACACGAAGTCGTCGACGTCCAGGGCACGGGCCGAGCCGATCTGGGCGGCCTCCTGGCCGAGCAGCGGGGGCCACAGCGCGAGGTGGCCCTGGCGCTGCAGGGCGGTGGCCTCGGTGTCGATGCGACGCACGACCACCATGTCCTCGTAGAGGCGCAGCAGGGCGGCGTGGTCGACGTCCTCGACCCAGGCGTCGTACGTCGCGTCCGGGTGGCGCACGCCGTCGGCGTCGACCAGCCGGACGGTGCCGTCCCCGGGGTCGACGCCCTCGCGCGCGGAGGCCGGGCGGGCGGTGGCGGGCGCATGGTCGCGCGCGCCGCCGTGGGCGCTGTCCACCGAGGAGTCGTGGCCTGCTCGTGACAGGCGCCGCGTCCTCGGATCCGTGGTGCTGGGCATGGGTGGCCTCACCTCGCATCGGAGACGGCGCTCCTCGTCGAGCGCCGATGTGGCGAACGTAACGCGGCTGGGTCACACCGCACCACCGCCGTCGGGCACGCTACGCACAGTGCTCTGGTGCGTGGTGTCGGGCTGAGCAGAGTGCACAGCCCGGCGCGGTTCGTGACCTCAGCGCTCCGGTCGGCACCTCCGGCTCCGATCGGTCACTGCGGCTGCCGACCGGAGCCGAACGTGCCGACCGGAACGTGGTGCGCATCACGGATAGGCTGATCGGGTGCACAGCATCGACGCCGTGGACCTCGCACTGCTGAGGGCCCTCTCGCAGGACCCGCGCGCCACGACGGTCGCCCTCGCCCAGCGGCTGGGCATCTCGCGCAACACCGTGGCCGCCCGGCTGACCCGCCTGGAGGACGCCGGCGCCTTCCGGGAGTTCGACCGGTGCATCGACCCTGCCGTGCTCGGTCACCCGCTGACCGCCTTCATCGAGGTCACCGTGCACCAGCAGGAGCTCGCCCGGATCGTCACCGAGCTCGCCGAGATCCCCGAGGTGATCCAGGCGTTCGGGCACAGCGGAGCAGCGGACCTGCGCGTCCACGTCGTCTGCCGGGACACCGATCACCTGTTCCGCATCGACGCCGCGATCCTGCGCATCGACGGCGTGCAGCGCACCGAGACGTCCCTCTCGATGGGCGAGCTGGTGCCGTTCCGCATCCAGCCGCTCGTGGAGAAGCTGCGCCGCGGGCTGTGAGCCGTCAGTCGTCGCCCGGTGGCCCGCGGTGGACGCTCACGCGGACGTCGCCGGTCGTGAACCGCGTGAGGATCAGGCCCATGCCGCTTCCGTCGCCGGCGGCGTACCACAGCTCTCGGTATCCGCCGGCCTCCTCCTCGGAGCTCTCGGGGACCCACCCCAGCTCCGTCAACCGGGCATCAGCGGTCTCGACGTCGACGGCCCCCGGCGCGTCGAGGTCGAAGCCCACCCACGCCGTCGGACCGCCATCGGTGTCACAGGTCACCTCGTGCGGTGCACCACCCCCGAGCTCCGCGGCCAGGCGCTCCGCCTCCGCGCTCAGGGCCTCCCCGTACGCCTCGACGGACTCCTCGCACTCCCGCCCGTACCCGATCCACATGTTGCCGCTGCAACCGCCCAGCACCATGAGCGCGAGCACTGCTCCGGCCACCACCGTCCCGCCACGCACCGCGTCTCCCCTCGTTCTGCGGGGACGCAGCCGCGGCCCGGCGCCATGATGTCAGCACCGGCACGCGCCGGGAAGGTCCGCGCGCACCGGAGCCGTCGCGTCAGGAGAGCCCGACCACCAGGTCGGCCGCACCCTGCGTCGCCTCGATGAGCTCCGTGTTGACCTGGTCCGAGCCGCGCGCCCAGCGCCGCGCGTCCTCGGCGCTCTTGCCGAACGCCCGGTGCCGCGCCTCGAGGCGGGCCAGGCGGACGTCGTCGGGCAGCTCGACGTACCAGACCTCGGCCATCCGGGCCCGTGCGGCGGGCCAGGCGCCCGACGCCGCGAGCAGATAGTTCCCCTCGGTGACGACCAGCGGCACCTCGGCCGGCACCTCGACACCGGCGGCGACCGGTTCCTCGATCTCCCGCCGGAACACCGGGGCGTAGACCGGAGGGTCACCGGGGCGGGCGTCGGCGAGCCGCGCGATCAGCGCCGCGTACCCGGCGTCGTCGAACGTGTCGATCGCGCCCTTGCGGTGCCGGGACCCGTGCGCGGCCAGCACCGCGTCCGACAGGTGGAAGCCGTCCATCCCGACGCAGACGGCCAGCTCCGGCCCGAGCTCCTCGACCAGCGCCGCCGCCACCGTCGACTTGCCCGAGCCGGGTGCCCCGACGATCCCGAGGATCGCGCGCTCCCCTGACGCGACGAGCCCGCGCGCCCGGGCGGCGAGCTCCGCCGTCGTGCTCACCCGCGCAGCTCCGCGAGCCAGGCACGTGGTCCGTCGTGAGCCACCCGGGTGCTCGCGACCCGTGCCGCCTGCGCGCAGGCCTCGGACAGTGCGGCCCCGCCGGCCAGGGCGGCGGCGAGCGCCCCGTGGAAGGCGTCGCCCGCGCCGAGCGTGTCGCGGACCTCGACCTCCGGCACGTCGACCGTCCCGGACCCGTCCGCGCCGAACCACTCGACCGGGTCGCCGCCGTGGGTGACCACCACGGCGCCGGCCCCGAGCGCCCGGGCGCCCGAAGCGCCGTCGTCGTGCCCGGGGACCGAGAAGTCCGCCGAGAGCGCGGCGACGTCGGCGGCAGGGATCAGCTCGGCGAACACCTCCCGCCACCGCCCGGCGTCCAGCAGCACGGGTGGGCGGCGGTCGAGGGTCCCGACGTGCTCCACGACGGCGCGGGCGATCGCCGGGTGGTGCCCGTCCAGCAGCACGAGGTCCGGGGTGGGCAGCTGCGGCAGGTTCGACGGCGCCGGGGCGTCGGCGAGCGCCGCGTCCGCCGAGACGACCGACCGTTCCCCGGTCGCGTCGTCGACCAGCACCGCGGAGACGGCGAGCGGGAAGTCCGACCCGGCGGCCACGTCCTGGACCTCGACGCCGTGGGCGGCCAGGTCGCTGCGCGCCGCCATCGCGACCGGCCCGTCACCCAGCGCCGTGATCAGCACGGCCCGGACCCCGAGCGCGGCGGCCGTCACGGCGGCGTTGGCAGCCGGACCGCCCGCGGCGACGTCCTGGCGGACGGCCGTGACCTTCTCGTCGCTGCCCGGCCGCGCGGTGGCCCGGTGCACGACGTCGAGCGTGGTCAGGCCCACGAACCAGCAGGTGCTCATCCGAGTCCCCTTCCCGGTCAGCGGCCGGTGCCGTCGACGGCGTACGGCTCGATCGCGGCGACCTCGTCCTCGGTCAAGGGCCCGGCCGCGAGCGCCGCGACGTTGTCCTCGAGCTGCGCCACCGAGGACGCCCCGATCAGCGCCGACGTCACGCGCGAGTCCCGCAGCACCCACGACAGCGCGAGCTGGGCGAGGCTCTGCCCGCGCCCGGCGGCGATCTCGTGCAGGGCGCGCGCCCGTTCGAGGTAGGTCTCGCTGAGGGCGTCGCTGGAGAGGAACGGCGAGTCCGACCGCGCCGCGCGCGACCCCTCCGGTGCCGAACCGCCCAGGTAGCGGCCGGTCAGCAGTCCCTGCTGCAGCGGGGAGAAGACGATGGTGCCCACTCCCAGGTCCTCGACGGCGTCGAGCAGGGACTCGCTCTGCTGACCGTCGTAGGGGTCCTCGCGCTCGGCGTCTTCGATGTGCCGGTTGAACATCGAGTAGCTGGGCTGGTGGATGAGCATCGGGGTACCCAGCTCCGCCAGGATCTGGGCCGCCTCCCGGGTGCGCGACGGCGAGTAGTTCGAGACCCCGACGTACAGCGCCTTGCCCTGCGCGACGGCGGAGGCGAGGGCACCCATGGTCTCTTCCAGCGGCGTCGAGGGGTCCGGGCGGTGGTGGTAGAAGATGTCGACGTGGTCGAGACCCATGCGGTGCAGGGACTGGTCGAGCGAGGACAGCAGGTACTTGCGCGAGCCGTGGTCGCCGTACGGGCCCGGCCACATGTCGTAGCCCGCCTTGGTGGAGATGACGAGCTCGTCGCGGTACGGCCGCAGGTCGGTGGCCAGGTGGCGGCCGAAGTTCTCCTCCGCCGAGCCGTACGGCGGGCCGTAGTTGTTCGCCAGGTCGAAGTGCGTCACGCCGAGGTCGAACGCGCGGCACAGGATCGCACGCTGCGTCTCCAGCGGGTTCACGTGGCCGAAGTTGTGCCACAGGCCCAGCGACAGCGCCGGCAGGTCCAGCCCGGAACGACCCGTCCGGCGATAGGTCATCGTGTCGTAACGGGTGTCGGCGGCCAGGTAGCGAGGTGCGAGAGGCATAGGAGCATCCTGTCAGAGCAGCGTCAACGCCAGCAGCGGCGCCGGGACGGCCCACACCTCTCCGCTCGTGTCCAAGATCGACTTCGTCGCGAGGATTCCCCGCTGGTACTTCCCCATGATCACGCGGGCCTCGCTCTTCCAGCCACGCGAGACCCACTTCGACTCGATCGGCACGCTCATGACGGTCCCCGCAGCGGACGGCAACGAGACCGGCGCCAGGTCGATCTCCCGGTCGTTGCTCGTCCGTGCGTATCCGATGGTGTCACCAGCCAGCCATCGCCCCTCGGAGTGGGCGTCCACCGCACGCGCGAGGTGCACACCGATGGCCTGTTCGGTCAGGGACGTCATGTCGGGCGCCTTCGCCCCACCACGTAGGCGTGACGGCAACCACGAGAGGACCGGATCGGTGAGGTAGTGCTTGGACTGCGTTCGAGGCACCAGCGCTCCGAAGTCGTCTCGCTGAGGACAGCGCAGCACAGCGTGCGACGACACCATCCGCGTCAGCCGGGTCTCCAAGGCCGCCCGAGTCCACGCCTGGAGATCCTGCAGATACGCATCCGAGACGGCACCGTTCCGGACGTACTCGGCCACGGCGCGCGGAAACCCACCCACACTCAGGAACTGCTGCCAAGCCAGATCGAACTCGTCGACGAACAGTTCCGTCTCGGCGAGCTGGGCACGCGCCTCGCGACTCTGCAAGTGACCTGGATGAAGACGTGACAGCACGGGGAGGTTCTCACGCGTGGTGATGAGGAACTCGCGGAAGCTCATCGGCAGGAGTGTTCGGCGGCGACGTGTCTCAGAACCTGCCCGACCTGCCATGAGGTTGCCCTCGATGTCCTCGTCCGGGTCCCATCGGGACCCCGCGGCGATGACGGTGTCGTGCGCGAACGCCGTGTTGTCCCGGGCGTCCTTGAACACGGACGACCAACCACGCACCGAGGTGATCTCGTCGAAGAGCCACACTCGAGGCCGCGCCCCGTCGAGGTCGACCGACTCCGTCATGCTGCGCGCGAGCGTGAGAACGCGGCGGACGTCTTGCAGTGCCAACGTGTCGCACGGGACGTGGATGATCTGCCGGGGATCGATATCGCTCCGTTCGCAGAGCGTCGCGGCGAGCTGCAGCATCACGACCGACTTGCCGATGCGCCGCGGCCCCGACAGGACGATCAACCGATCGCCGAGCGGATCCGTCGCGACGTCGTCGAGCGCTTCCGCCCGATATCCGATGTCGTACGTGGCCAACCCCTGCAGCACAGGATGCCGCCGCGTCCAAGCGGTAGTCTCTTCGCCGAGCACCTGCGCCTTCCACCAGGGGTTTCGCTCGCTGAGGTGGTGCCGGATGGAGTCATCGCGCAGGCAATGAAGGTAGCACCATACTCACTCGAGGGGGAGGGTTGAGTAAACATGACTCCACTCAAGGGGGAGGGTCGAGTGAACCTGACTCCACTCGAGGGGGAGGGTCGACACGATGAGCAGAGCAGGATTCATCTGACACCCGTCACACTTGACCCGGACGAGGACGGGACCGGCGAGACGGAGCGACACATGGACGACGGCGACACCTCGGGGCCCGGCGTGCCGCGCTCGGCCGAGTGGTCGGTGGCACTCGGGGTGGCGGGGCTGGCCTGCGCCGTCGTCCCCGTGGTCGGCGACTGGGTGGCCGCCCCTCTCGCTCTCGCCTCCATCGGCCTGGGATCGTTCGCCATCCACGTCGCCGAGCGCGACGCGCGCCCCGGCACCGCCCGGGGGCTCGTGGGGGCGATGACGGGCGTCGTGACGCTGGGTGTCGTGCTGTTCTCGCTCGCCGCGAGCATCGGCCACGGCTGAACCGGCGAGCTACTCCGCCGGCGGCACGGGGAAGTTGGCGCTGAAGAGGTTCGTCGGGTCCCAGTCCCGCTTGACCTGGCGCAGCCGCGCCAGGGTCGGCCCGGGGAACGCCTCGTCGAGCCGCTCGGGTCGCGTGTCGGTGTCGAAGGACAGGTAGAGCCCGTCCGTGTGCGACGCCATCTCGGCGTCCCAGAGCATGTCGAGCTGCTCCTGCGAGCTCCCCATCGCCGAGAGCACGAAGTTCTGCCGCCGGTGCGCGTAGGCCGTGGCCTCCACCGGGACGTCGTGGGTCGCCCCGCCGGTCGCGCGGACCTGCAGGAAGTAGGCGGCGCCCGACGCCGCCACCCGCTCGAAGGCGCGGGCGGTCGCCGTGTCGAGGTGGGTCACCAGAGCGGAACGGACCGCCGGGTCGCCGCCGCCCTGGTGCTGCTTCGCCGCCGCCTGCACGACGCCGGAGTAGGGCAGCAGGTACGCCTCGTGCCCCAGGAGCGGTCCGGCGTCGGCCAACCGTTCGAGCTGGGTGACGGCCGCGACGGTGTCGTCACCGGCCCAGACGGTCATGAGCTGGGCGACCGGCCCGTTCCCACGCCGGCCTGGCGACAGGATGAGGAAGCTCGTGAGCTCGCGGGGAGCGGTCTCGACCGCCTTCCCCCAGCGCTCGAGCAGCCCGGCGGTGTCGGTGGCGTCGAGGGTCATCTGGGAGAAGACAACGTCGCCGACCTCCTGCGCCTCGATCTCGACCCAGGTGACGGCGCCCAGGTTCCCGCCGGCACCGCGCAGCCCCCAGAACAGGTCGGGGTGCTCCGTGGCGGAGGCTCGTACGACGCGCCCGTCCGCCGTCACGACCTCCGCCGCCACGAGGTGGTCGATGGTCAGCCCGTACGTGCGCCCGAGGAACCCGACCCCGCCGGCGGTGGCGAGCCCGCCGACACCGACACCGCCGTAGTCACCCGAGCTGATCGCCCAGCCGCGCGGTGCCAGCGCTTCGGCGACCTGACTCCAGGTGGCGCCGGCACCGATCCGCACGCGGCGGGTGGCGTCGTCGACCACCTCGATGGCATTCAGCGACCCGAGGTCGACGACGATCCCGCCGTCGTTCGTGGACCGCCCGCTGATGCCGTGCCCGCCGGAGCGGATGCCCAGCGGGACGTCCTGCGCCCGGGCATAGGCGACGGCTTCGGCGACCTCGGTGGCGTCGCGGGGACGGAGCACGAGGCCCGGGGCGCCGGAGCGCAGGTAGTTGTGGCGCACGGTGTCGTAGGCGCGGTCGCCCGGTTCGACGGCGGTGCTCGCCAGCGCGGCCGGCACGGCGCCGTAGTCGATCCCGTCCCGGCGCAGCTCGATCGCGGCTCTGCCCCGGCGGGTGGCGGCCGGGGCGGTCCCGGCGGCTGCGCGCTCGCGGGCGACCAGCTCGCGCACCGCCGGGGCGATCTCGTGGCCGAGCACCGCCGTCTGGGTCGGGTCGTCGGTGGCGACGACGAACGTCCCGATGCCGTCGGACAGGGCGAGGGTGGCGAGCTCGTCGACCCACTGCTCGACGGGCCCCTGCAGGAACCCCTGGCGTGCGGGTGCGACAGCGCCCTGCACGTTGAGCAGGCGGCGGATCTCCGCGGGGTGGCGGCCGGCCTCCTCGGCGGCCTCGTCGATGACCTTGTTGCCCCGGGCCAGGTCACCGTCCTTCAGGTAGGCGAGGGAGGGCAGCCAGCCGTCGGCCTTGCGCGCGACGAGTCGCAGCATGCGGGGCTTGTACGCGCCGAGCCAGACGGGCACGTCGTGCGCCGGGGCGGGCCCTCGCTTCGCCCCGGTGACGCGGTGGTGCTCGCCGCTGGTGCGCAGGCCGCGACGCTCACCGGGGTCCCAGATGCCACGGATGATCTCGAGGGCTTCCTCGAGGGCCGTGACGGACTGCGCCGGGGTCAGCCGCTCGGCGCCCATGGACTCGATGGCGTCCCAGAACCCGCCCGCACCGAGGCCGAGGTCGATGCGCCCGCCGCTGAGCAGGTCGAGGCTGGCGACCGACCGCGCCAGCACGGCCGGCTGGCGCAGTGGCAGGTTGAGGACGTTGCCGGCCAGGTGCACCCGCTCGGTGGCGGCCGCCACGTAGGAGATGAGCGTCCACGTGTCCAGGAACCCGGGCTGGTACGGGTGGTCCTGGAAGGTCACGAGGTCCAGGCCGGCGGTCTCGGCGGCCTGGGCGAGCCGGACGGGCTGCTGAGGGTCACGGTTCGACGGGGTGACGAACGTACCGAAGACCAGGTCGTGGCCGTAGTCGGTCATGGGGCTGCTCCTGAGGACGAGATTAATCTGTTGAACAGACGATAGTCGAAACAACTCATCTCGACGACATCGCATTCCGCGGTAGGATCGCCGCATGCCCTCACCCGACGCGCCCTCGCCCTTCGGCTGGTCCCTCGCCGCGCTCCTGCGCGAGTGGAAACAGCGGGTTGCCGCGACATGCAGCGAGCTGCCGCAGGGATCCCGGGGCTACGAGGTGCTCTCCGCCGTCGTGCACGACGAGCCCCCCACCCAGGCAGCGCTCGCCGCCCGCCTCGGGATCGACCGCACGGTCATGACCTACCTGCTCGACGAGCTCGACGCGGCGGGCCTCGCCCGGCGGCAGCCCGACCCCAGCGACCGGCGGGCGCGTCGGATCGTCGCCACCGCGCGCGGACGCGAGATCGTCACCGGGCTCGACGGCGCGGTCGCCCGTGCCGAGGACGAGCTGTTGTCGACCCTCGACCCCGCCGAGCGCGCGACGCTGCGCACCCTGCTCGAGCGGGCGGCCGGCGGGGCCGCACCGCACGACGACCGGTGCGCCGTCGTCGGCGACACCATCGCACCCGGGACCTGACCGGCAAGACCTTGCCCCTCGGAGGCGCTTGACCCTGACACGGTGACAGACGGGAGAACGGTGCCATGTTGTCCATCGGGGCGTTCGCGCAGATCGGTCAGGTGACCCACCGCATGCTGCGGCACTGGGACTCCGCCGGCCTGCTCGTTCCCGCCCACGTCGACGAGTTCACCGGGTACCGCTCGTACGACCCGTCCCAGCTCGACCGGCTCCATCGCATCGTCGCCCTGCGCCAGCTCGGCTTCGGCCTCGACGACGTCGCGCTCGTCCTCGCCGACGGCGTGGACGCCGAGCAGCTCACCGGCCTGCTGCAGGTCCGGAGGGCCGAGGTGGCCAGGGAGCACGAGGAGGCGACGGCGCGGCTCGTCGACGTGGAGCGCAGGCTCCGGCTCATCGAGAAGGAGAAGGCCATGACCAGCATCGAGATCGTCAAGAAGTCCCTGCCCGCCGTCCGGCTCGCGGCGCGCACCACCGTGGTGGCCGCCCAGCCGGAGGTGGCCGCCGTCGTCGGGCCGTCCTTCGACGCCGTGGCCCGGGCGCTCGAGCCGAACCAGGGGCTGCTGGAGACGCCGATCGCTCAGTACGACGCCGGCGAGGACGGTCTACGCGTCGTGGTCGGGTACGCCTACGCCGGCGAGGCGCGGCCCGGGTTCGAGGTCGTCGACCTGCCGGCGGTGGACATCGCCGTGTGCGCGGTGCACCACGGCTCGATGGACCGGATCGGCGAGTCCTGGCAGGCGCTGCACACCGAGATGACGGCGCGAGGGCTCGTACCGTCCGGACCGTGCCGGGAGCTCTACGTCCGCGCGGAGCCGGACGAGGACCAGAGCGACTGGGTGACCGAGCTGCAGCAGCCGGTCACCACCGCCTGACTCCGACCACCCCACCGAAGAGCTGTGGGCGCGATTTCTGGGCTTCCAGCCTGGGCAAAACAAACATATCGGGCCAGAGATCGCGCCCACAACGATCAGGTGACGGCGCCGAGGTGCCAGGGGATGAACTCCTCGGCGCCGATGCCGAGCTCCTCGCTCACGGACTGCTCGCCGGACGCCACCGCGAGGATCTTCGCCAGGATCTCCGCGCCGACCTCGTCCAACGTGGCGGTCCCGTCCACGATCGTGCCGGCGTTGAGGTCCATGTCCTCACTCATCCGGTCGTACATCGGGGTGTTCGTGGCGACCTTGATCGACGGCGTGGGCTGGCAGCCGAACACCGACCCGCGCCCGGTGGTGAACACGACCACGTTCGCTCCGCCCGCGACCAGACCCGTTACGGACACGGGGTCGTACCCCGGGGTGTCCATGAAGGTGAAGCCCCGGTCGGTGATCGGCTCGGCGTACTCGTAGACGGCCGTCAGGTCGGCCTGGCCGCCCTTGGCCACGGCACCGAGCGACTTCTCCAGGATCGTGGTCAGGCCCCCCGCCTTGTTGCCCGGCGAGGGGTTGTTGTCGAGGGTCCCGCCGCCGGCCGCGACGTACTCCTGCCACCAGTCGATCCGGTCGAGCAGCCTCTTCGCGACGCCGGGTTCGGTGGCGCGGGCCGTCAGCAGGTGCTCGGCGCCGTAGACCTCGGGCGTCTCGGCCAGCACCGACGTGCCGCCGTAGCTCACGATGCGGTCCGAGGCCCAGCCGAGGGCCGGGTTCGCCGTGATGCCCGAGTACCCGTCCGAGCCGCCGCAGTTGAGCCCCAGCACCAGCTCGGAGACGTCGCACTCGACGCGCTGCCGGGCGTTCACCTCCGGCAGCATCGACCGCACGGCCTCGACGCCGGCGCGCACCGAAGCACGCACGCCCCCGGTCTCCTGGATGGTCATCGACCGCACCACGGTGTCGCCCGGGATCGCGGCGAGCAGCCCGGCGCTCTCGGTCGGCCCCGGAGCCCCGACGCCGGGCATCCCCAGGTCGGCGACGGCGCCCGAGCGCGCCGACAGCGCGGCGCCCGGCACCATCTCGCACCCCAGTCCCAGCACGAGCAGGCCGGCGACGTTCGGGTGGGCGGCGTACCCACGCAGCGTGCGCAGCAGCAGCTGTCCGCCCTCGGAGTCCGGCACCAGGCCGCACCCGCTGGTGTGCGTCAGGGCGATGACGCCGTCGACGCCTCCGAACTCGTCCAGCGCCGAACCACGGAACTGCTCGGCGATCATCTTCGCCGTCGAGGCCGAGCAGTTCACGCTCGTGAGGATCGCGACGTAGTTGCGGGTGCCCACGCGCCCGTCGGCGCGACGGTAGCCGCGGAAGGTGGGACGTGGCCCGGCCGGCACGGGGAGCTCGGTGTGGACACCACCGAGCGGCGCCCGCCGCTCGCCCTGGTCGAACCCCAGGTTGTGGGAGTGCACGTGGGCGCCCGGCGCGACGTCCGCCGTCGCGACGCCGATGACCTGGCCGTACTTGCGCACCGGAGCTCCGACGGCGACCTGCCGCAGCGCGATCTTGTGCCCGCGAGGGACCGCGTCGAGGACGACGACGGCGGTCCCGTCGGGTGCGACCGCGCGGTCGTCGGGGGCGAGGTCGCGCGTGGCGACGGCGACGTCGTCGCCCTCGCGGAGCACCAGCAGGTCGTTCATCGGGTTCTTCCGTCCTCCACAGGGCGAAGGCCCCGTCGGCCGACGGGGCGGGGACCGTCGGGCACGGGGCCGCCGGAGGTTCCGGTCGGCGGCCCCGCACCCTTCGGGTCAGGTGAGCCGTGGCATCGGCTCGGGACCGAGGCGGCTCAGGAGGTGGCTGCCTCGACCTCGGAGAGGAACGCCTCGGCGGCCTCGTCCGGGGTCATGGAGCCGAAGAGCACCTCGGAGTTGATGCGGGTGATGATGTCCTGGACGTCACCGGCACCGTTCGGCGGCACCGGCGGGGCGTCCACGATCTCCTCGTCGAGCGCGGCCATGAACTCCGCGACCTTGGCGTCGGCGGCCTCGAGGTCACCCAGGATCGACTCGCGGACCGACAGGTTCGACGGCAGGCCGCGGTCGGTGAGCTGCAGCGCGGCGGCCTCGGGGTCGTTGAGCAGGAAGTCCACGAACAGCGCCGACTCCTCCGGGTGCTCGGTGGTCGCCGAGACCGAGTAGAACATCGCGGGCTTGAAGTACATCCCGGTGCGGTCGAACTCGGTCTCGCCGGGGATGCGCAGCAGCTCGAGGTCGTGGCCCGAGGCCGAGCTCAGCGCGCCGAGCTGGTTCGACCACCAGACGCCCATGGCGCCGGAGTTGGTGCCCAGCAGCGAGCCCTCGGGGCCGGCCGCCTGGATCTCCGTGGTGCGCGAGCCGTCCGGGGAGCCGCCGTTCTCCTGCAGGTCCAGGCCGATCTGGAAGAACTGCGAGACCGTCTCGGCGTCGACACCGAGCGTGCCGTCCTCGTTGAAGAGGGCCTGACCCTTCTGCCGGGCGAGGATGCTCAGGCCGGCCTCGTTGAAGCCGAGGTCCTGGGTGCCCCAGACGCCGTCACCGGCGGCCTCCGAGATCTGGCCCGAGACCTCGACGAACTCCTCCCACGTCCACGTCGTGTCGTCGGGGACGTCGACGCCCGCGTCGGCGAAGACCTCGGGGTCCGCGACCATCGCGTAGGCGTTGACGCCGGTGGCCAGGCCGTAGAGGGCGCCGTCGACCCGCCCGCCGTCGAGGACGGTCTCGGGGATCTCCGAGGTGTCGATGTCCAGGGACTCGAGGTCCGCCAGCACCCCGCGGTTCGCGTAGTCGGCGATGAACCGCTCCTCGTGCGTGATGACGTCGGGGGTGTCCCCGCCCGCCACCGTCGTGGCCAGCTTGTCCCAGTAGCCGCCCCAGTCGGTGAAGTCCGGGACCACCGTGATGCCCGGGTTCTTCTCCTCGAACAGGTCGATGATCTCCTGGGTGGTCTGGTGCCGGTCGTCCGAGCCCCACCAGGAGAAGCGGATCGAGACGTCCCCGTCGCCACCCTCCTCGGAGGCCTCGGTCTCACCGGCCTCGCCGGGGACGCCCGAGTCCCCGGAGCAGGCACCCAGCGCCAGGGCGCCGGCGGCGGTGAAGGCGATGAACGCGGCGCGGGAGCGTCCCCGCCGTGTGGTCGTGGCTCGCATGATTCTCCTTGTGTGTGCGTGACGAGAACGTCGTCGTTGTCATCGAGCACCGGACCCCGCCGTCGGGGTCCGGGTGGTGGAGCGGCTACTTGATGCCGGTCGTCGCGATCCCCTTGACCAGGTACTTCTGGCCGAAGAGGAAGACGAAGAAGATGGGGATCAGGGACACGATCGACATGGCGAACAGCGGGCCCCACGAGCTGTTGCTCGTGGCGTCCAGGAACGTCCGCAGCGCGATCGGGACCGTGTACATGTCCGGCCGGGTCAGGAAGATGAGCTGGCTGAAGAAGTCGTTCCACGTCCAGATGAACGTGAAGATCGCCGTGGTGGCGAGCGCCGGCAGGGACAGCGGCAGCATGATCCGCAGGAAGATGCGCCCGTGCCCGCAGCCGTCCAGGCGCGCGGCCTCGTCGAGCTCCTTGGGCAGTCCCCGGAAGAACTGGACCATGAGGAAGATGAAGAACGCGTCCGTGGCCAGCAGCTTGGGCACGATCAGCGGCAGGAACGTGTTGATCCACTCGAGCTGGGAGAACAGGATGTACTGCGGCACGATGATGACGTGGATCGGCAGCATGATCGTCATGAGCATGATGGCGAACCAGAGCGGCCGGCCCCGGAACTTGAGCCGCGCGAACGCGTAGGCCGCCATCGAGCAGGAGATCAGGTTCCCCAGCACGCTGCCCATCACCACGATCGCCGAGTTCATCAGGTAGTGGCTGAAGGGGTGCAGCAGCGCGTTCCAGCCCGCGGTGTAGTTCGTGAGGTCGATCTCGCTGGGGATCAGGCCCGGCTCGCGGAAGATGATCTCGTTGGGCTTGAACGAGCTGGAGAGCATCCACAGCAGCGGGTAGAGCATGATCAGCCCGAACCCGATGAGCAGCAGGTGCTTGATCAGGCGCCGCGTGCGCGGTCCGACCCTGCGCTTGCGCCGGACGTCGGGGACCTCGGCGGCGACCTCGGACAGCGTGCGCTCGGGACGGATGCGCTGCGCGGTGGTCGTGGTGGTCTCGGTGTGTGCGTCGGGGCGCACCGGCGTGTCAGTCATCGTAGAAGACCCAGTACTTGGAGGCGAAGAAGTTGACCGCCGTCAGGCAGGCGACGATGAGGAGCAGGAACCAGGCCATCGCGGAGGCGTACCCCATGTCGAAGGACTTGAACCCCTGCTGGTAGAGGTACAGCGTGTAGAAGAGCGTGGAGTCGATGGGGCCACCGGTCCCGCCGGAGACGACGAACGCCTGGGTGAACGCCTGGAAGGCACCGATGAGCTGCAGCACCAGGTTGAAGAAGATGATCGGTGACAGCAGCGGGATCGTGATGCTGAAGAACTGGCGCACCTTGCTGGCCCCGTCGATGGACGCCGCCTCGTAGTACATGGTCGGCACCTGCCGCAGGCCGGCCAGGAAGATCACCATCGGCGCGCCGAAGGTCCACACGTTGAGGATCATCAGGGTGCCGAGGGCGTAGTCCGGGTGGGACACCCAGCCGTAGCCCTGGATCCCGAAGTACGCGAGGAACTGGTTCACCAGGCCGTCGGCGCCGAACACCTGGCGCCACAGCAGCGCGATCGCCACCGAGCCGCCCAGCAGGGAGGGCAGGTAGTAGATCGACCGGTAGAACGCCAGCCCGCGCAGCCCCTTGTCGAGCGCCATGGCGAGCATGAGGGCCATCGCGAGCTGCAGCGGCACCGAGAAGAACACGTACCGGAACGTCACCCCGAGGGACTGGATCCACCGGGCGTCCTCGAACATCCGCTGGTAGTTCTCGATGCCGACCCAGTTCGGGGGCTCGAGCAGGCTGTAGTCCGTGAAGGACAGGTACAGCGAGGCCAGCAGCGGGAAGGCCGTGATGAGGCCCAGCCCGATGAACCAGGGCGCGAGGAACACGGCGGCTGCCTTGCCGTCGCCCTTGCGGGTCTCACGGCTGGCGTGCCGGGTCTTGGCGACCTCCTGAATCATCGCCATGACCGCACCTCCCCGTGCCGTGCAGGGGTGGACACCATCGTCGTCCTCCTGATCGTCGTCGATCGCGGCTGCCGGTCGGAGCGGGTGCTCCAGGCCGGGAAACCGGTTGCTGCTGAGGAAGGTATCACAGTAGGAACCGGTTTCCCATGGTGTACCGTCATCTTCTGGACCGGCCCCCCGTCAGGGCGCCGGCAGTGATCAGAACGTGATCCACGCGTGATCTGCGCGTGACGCGAGGACGGAGGCAACGATGCCCGACGCGAAGACACGCCGTCCCGCGGTGACGATCGCCGATGTCGCGAGAGCGGCCGGCGTCTCCCGTGCGACGGTCTCCCGCGTGATGAACGGTCGCAGCACGGTCGACCCCGGGATCTCGGCCCGCGTGCAGGAGGTCGCCATCGAGCTGTCCTACCGGCCGAGCAACGTCGCCCGCAGCCTGTCGCTGGGACGGACCACGACGGTCGCCCTCGTCGTCCCCGACCTCGGCAACCCCGTGTTCCAGCAGATCCTCGGGGGCGTCTCCTCGGCCGCCGGCGAGGACGGGTACCGCGTGCTGGTGGCCGACTCTGCGGAGGACCCGAGCGCGGAGGCGGCCATCGCCCGCGAGGCCCGCCACCGCTGCGACGCCCTCATCCTCGTCTCCCCGCGGATGCCCGACGCCGCCCTCGACGCACTCCTGCCCGAGGTCTCCCCCGCCGTCGTCATCAACCGGGAGGTCGCGGGCGGCACGCCGAGCCTCGTCGTGGACTACGCCGACGCCACGGTGCAGGTCATCGAGCACCTGGTCGGGCTCGGGCACCGCCGCATCGCCTACCTCTCGGGCCCCGCGGCGTCCGTCTCGGACGGTGCGCGACGGCGAGGGCTCACTCTGTGCGGCGAGCGGCACACCGACCTGGAGATCGTCGACATCGCCGCCGGTTCCGACATCGCAGCCGGCCACGCCGCCGCGCCCGCCGTGCTGGCCAGCCGGGTCACCGCCGCGGTCGCCTTCAACGACCTCGTCTCGTTCGGGCTGCTCGCAGCGCTCAACGAGGCGGGCGTGGCCGTCCCCACGGACATCTCCGTGTGCGGCTTCGACGACATCGAGCTCGCCCGGTACGCCACGCCGGGACTGACCACCGTCGCCGTTCCCCAGGAGGACCTGGGACGGCATGCCTGGAGGGAACTGCACGCCGTGATCGACAACACCGCGAGCGCCGCCGAGACCACGCGGTTCGGCGTCCGGCTCGAGGTCCGGGCCAGCACCGGCCCCGTCCCTCGCAGCCCCGTCCGCACCGAGCCCTCGGTGGAGGCGTCGACCGCCCCGACGGCGTACGACGCCCCGGACGAGGAGACGGAGCAGGCACCGGCCTGGACCGTCGAGAACGGTGTCCCGGTCCTGCGCCGGGCGGCCGACCGCGTCGCGCTGTCCCGCTACGAGTCGGGGGTCGGCCTGCCCACGATCCACTCGCCGCGCCCGTTCCTGCACCCCGTCCACTCCCTGGCCGGGGTGCCCCTGACCGAGTCGGGGCCCGTCGACCATCGCCACCACTACGGCGTGAGCATCGCCGTCGCGGACGTCAACGGCACGAGCCACTGGGGCGGGCGCACGTTCGTGACCGACGTCGGCCCGACGCTCCTGCCGAACCACGGCCGGCAGACGTCGACGGGCACGCTCGTCGACCCCCTGTCCCCGCACCTGCTGCTGGACACCGTGCTGTGGACCGACGAGCACGGCGCGCCCCAGCTCGACGAACGACGCCGCATCGGCGCCCGCCTGCTCGACGACGGCTGGGCGCTCAAGTGGCGCTCCACGCTGCACGCCGCGCACGGCCCGTTGGAGATCCGGTCCCCCGCCACCAACGGCCGCCCGGGTGCCGGGTACGGCGGGGTGTTCTGGCGGCTGCCGATCGCGGCGTCCACCCGCGTGCTCTCCGCCGACGGCGAGGGGCAGGACCTGGCCCATGGTTCGACGTCACCCTGGGTCGCGTTCGTCCAGCGCCACCGTGACGCCCGGGGCGGCGAGCGGTCGACGACGACGCTGCTCGCCCAGACCTCGCCCGCCCGCCACTGGTTCCTGCGCTCCGAGGAGTACCCGGGCGCCTGCCCGGCGCTCGCGTGGAACTCGCCCCTGACGGTCCCCGCCGGCGGCACGGTCGAGACGGGGCTCGTCGCGGCGATGTTCGACCGCGAGCTCGACGCCACCGAGGCCGCCACGCTCGCCACCGGTCTGCGCTGACGACCTGCCTCTGCTGACGACCCCGGCGGCACGACCCCCCTCACTCACGGAGAGCTCCATGACGAACGCCCGCATCGCCGTCGTCGGCATCCACGGCCACGGCGAGAAGCACGTGCAGCACGCGCTGGAGCTCGGCACGGACGGCCGGCGGGCACGCCTGTGCGCCGTCGTCGACCCGCGCGAGCCCGCCGAGGGTCACACGGCGTACGGCACGAGGACCCCGTGGTTCCCGACCCTCGGCGACTTGCTGTCCTCCCCCGACCCGGACGTCCGCCCCGACGTCGTCGTGCTCTGCACCCCGATCCCGACGCACCTGCCGCTGGCCAAGGCCGCGATGGAGGCCGGGATGGACGTGCTGCTGGAGAAGCCCACGACGGCGTCGCTCGCCGAGCTGACCGAGCTGGTGACGATCAGCGACCGGACGGGCCGGCTCTGCCAGGTCGGCTTCCAGACGTTCGGGTCGCACGCGCTCGACGCCGTCGCCGAGCTCGTCGCCCGCGGCGAGATCGGCGAGGTGATCGGCTACGGCGCCGTGGGCACCTGGGTGCGCGACGCCGCGTACTGGGCGCGCGCCCCCTGGGCGGGACGACGGCGGCTCGACGGGCGCGACGTCGTCGACGGCGTCGTGACGAACCCGCTCGCGCACGCCGTGGCGACGACGCTGCGGATCGGTGGTGCGACCCGCGCCGAGGACGTGGCCTGGGTGGACACGGACCTGTACCGGGCGAACCCTATCGAGGCGGACGACACCTCGTCGGTCCGGGTCACGGCGACCGACGGGACCCGCTACGGGTTCGGACTGACCCTGTGCGCCGCCGAGCGGGGCACCGCCCACGTGCTCGTGCTCGGCACCCTGGGCGAGATCGAGCTGCAGTACGAGCACGACCGGCTCGTGCTGCGCACCGAGAAGGTGACGATGGACAAGACGTACGGCCGCACGCCCCTGCTGGAGGACCTGCTGGACGTGCGCACCGCCCGGGCCACCGGTGACACGGGGCGCACGCTGCTGTGCGACGTCCGCGACACCGGTGCCTTCATGCGGGTGCTCGAGGCCGTGCGCACGGGACCTGACCCACGACCCGTCCCGGCCGACGCCGTCACCTGGGCCGGCGACGGCGACACGCGGCGTCCCGTCGTCCAGGACGTCGAGACGTGGTGCGAGCAGGTCGCACGGACCCAGCGGACGTTCTCGGAGCTCGGGGCACCCTGGGCTCGTTGAGCGTGCAGCCTTCCCTGGGCCCGGCCCTGCTAGGTTCCCGGCACAGGTCGGCACCGGTGCCGGCCACCGACCCGGCGAGGAGCTCGTGGCATGGGGAACGTCCTCGCAGGCGGCGCGCTCGTGCTCGCGGCCGATCTCCACACGCTGCCGCTGTCGCTCGCGGCGACGGGCGACGTGCCCGACGCGGTCCTCGAGAGCCTGCAGCCCGGCGGCGCGGGGTTGGCGTGGCTGGCGGAGCACGATCAGGAGCTGCCGTCAGGTACCGCGCACGGGGCGGTGCGCACCTTCGACGACGTGCACCGGTACGCCTACCTCGACCTGGCGCCAGGCTCCGCAGGGGCCACTCTGACGGAGAGCGACTTCGACGACCTCCCACCCTTCTACATCACGGTCGACCTGCTCGACGGGACGCCGGAATCGACTCTCATCATCGAGGAAGACGGCGCGTTCGGCGGGTACGGGGGGTTCGCCCCCGAGGAGGTCGACGCCATCGCCGCGATGGAGCCGGGTCAGGTGCTCCTCACCGACGGCAGGTTCGGCGAGGCCTACGCGGCCTCGGCCGAGCTGACGACCGTCCGGGCGCTGAGCGAGGAGGCGGCGGACCTCATCGGATCCGGGGAGATCGACGTCCAGACCCTGCGCGACCTCAAGACCGCACAGTGGGCAGAGCTCGAGGCGGACCATCAGGACGAACCCGCTGATGCCGACGGTGCTGCCGGTGTGTCGGAGCGGGCGTCGACCGGCCTCGCCCTGGCCGTCGGCGGTGCTCTGCTCGTCGCCGCCGCCGCTGTGTTGCTGCTCAGAAGCCGCGGCAGGACCTGACCCCGGCCCGCCGGACGCGATCGGCGCCTACAGAGGGATGCCGAGGCTGGCCACCGGTACCACCTGACCGGTCGCCAGCGACCGGTTGCCCGCCACGCCGACGGCCACCGCGCGCAGCCCGTCGACCACCCCGGCGCGGCGGCCGAGCGGGTCGGCCACGGGGCCACCCTCCGACGGCGGCAGGTGGTCACGGAGCACGTCGTGCAGCATCGCGGCGTCCCCCTCACCGTGGCCGGCCGACCCCACCAGCGGCACCTCGACCGCACGCCCCCAGTGCTCCTGCACCACGAGCCGCCCGCCGCCGCGCCGCACCTCGCAGCAGGCGGAGGCGCCGTCGTCGGGCCGTGCTCCGGGCAGGCCCTCCGTGGTGTGGCACCGTTCGACGACGTCCAGCTCGGCCCGACCGCGGGTGCCGTTGATCGCCACCCGGTACCCCTCCCACGGGCTGTGCGCGGTGAGCGAGTACGTCATCGACGCGCCCGACCGGTAGCCCACCAGCAGGCTGAGGGTGTCCTCGATCGTGGCCCCCGGGCTGAAGGGGTCCCGGTCGCGCCGGTACCCGTCGGTGGCCGCGTCACCTGCGTAGAGGGACGCCAGCTCCGGGTCGGCGGCGAGGTCGAGGGCGTAGCGAGGCCCGCCGTCGCCGGCGGCCTCGCCGTAGAACCGCAGCCCGCCCCGGGCGTAGACCGACTCGGGGACGTCCTGCGTCCACCAGCCGACCAGGTCGAAGTGGTGGCTGGCCTTGTGCACCAGCAGCCCGCCGGAGGTGGCCTTGTCCCGGTGCCAACGACGGAAGTAGTCGGCGCCGTGGGCGGTGTCGAGGAGCCACTCGAAGTGCACCGAGACGACGTCGCCGATGCGACCGTCGGCGACGACCTGGCGCAGCGCGGCGTTCCGGGGCGCGTACCGGTAGTTGTGCGCCACCGTGACCTGGCGACCGCTGGTGCGGGCGGCGGCCAGGATCGTGTACATCCCGGCGGCGTCGATGGTCAGCGGCTTCTCGACGACGACGTCCGCCCCGTGGTGCAGCGCGGCGGCCACGTGCTCGGCGTGCATCCGGTCGGGCGAGGAGACCACGACGACGTCGGGCCGGACCTCGTCGAGCATGCGGCCGACGTCGTGCGCGTCATAGCCGGCCGGCACGTCCGCCCCGGCGCGCCGCGCCCGCTCGGTGTGGAAGGCGAGACGGACGGGGTTGGTGTCGCACAGCGCGACCAGGTCAGCGACGTCGGCGTGCTCGCCCGTCATCGCGTCGGTGTAGAGGCGGGCTCGGTGCCCGGTGCCGACGACGGCGTACCGGCGGCGCGTCCGGCGGGGTGCCGGCGTGGGACCGGCCTCGGTGGCCGGGGCGGCGAAGGGGGGAGACGTCATCGTCGGGCTCCTCGGGGTGGACGCTCGGTCAGCGGGAAAGCGCTTTCAAGTCCACACTACCTCGCCCCCGGCTCTCCGCCAGAGGGCTCCACATGCCGAGATCGACCCACCCGTACGGGTGGGTCGATCTCGGGTGGCGATCAGCGAGCCGCGGGTCAGGTCAGGTCGACGCCGAGACCCAGGTCCGCGAGGCGCACCGGCTCGCCCGTCTCGAGCGAGCGGTTGCCCGCGTAGCCGACACCCGACGCCCGCAACCCGTCGACGAACCCGGCGGCCCGCCCCAGCGGGTCCGACTCGTCGCGCCCCACGAAGATGTCGTTCAGCAGCAGCGCGTCGCCGCCGCCGTGCCCACCGGCACCGAGGGCCACGATCGGCCGCTCCTCCGCACGCTCCCAGTGCCGCTGCACGAGCAGCCGCTCGCCGTTGGGTCGCACCTCGTCCTGCGCGAACGCCTCGGTGAGGCTCGGGTCCAGGACCGCCTTCCCGTCCTCGCCGAACACGACCGAACCGCGTTCGGTCACCTCGAGGGTCGCCTGCCCGCGCGAGCCGTTGACCACGACCCGGTAGCCCTCCCAGGGGGCCGACGCCGTCAGCGAGTAGGTGAGCATCGGCCCGCCCGCGTACTCCACGACCAGGCCCAGGGTGTCCTCGGTGGTGATGCCGGCGTCGAACACCGACCTGTTGCGGACATAGCCGTCGTGCGCCTGCGCCTCGGGTCCGTAGAGCTCGCCGAGGTACGGGTCCTTGGCCATGTCCAGCGCCCAGGGGTCGACGCCCTCGGCGTTGAGCGCCCGCTCGCCGCCCGTCGGCTCGTAGCCCTGTGCGTGCGCAGCGTCGTCGCCGTAGAAGCGCCGTCCGCCGGAGGCGAAGACCCGTACGGGCACGTCGTCGATCCACCAGTTGACCAGGTCGAAGTGGTGGCTCGACTTGTGCACGAGCAGGCCACCGTTGTTCACCTTCTCGCGGTGCCAGCGGCGGAAGTAGTCCGCGCCGTGCACGGTGTCGAGCGACCAGTCGAAGTGGACGGACAACACCTTCCCGATCTCGCCGGACGCGATGACCTCACGCAGCGCCGAGTTCCGCGGCGAGTAGCGGTAGTTGAAGGTCATGGTCAGGTCGCGCCCGGTCTCGGCGACGGCGTCGGTGATCTGCCGCGCCTCCTCCGCCGTGGCGGCGATGGGCTTCTCCACCACGACGTCGACGCCGGCGCGCAGCGCGCGGGAGACCATGTCGGCGTGGGTGTTGTCGATGCTGGTGACGACGACGCGGTCGACCCGCTGCTCCGTGACGGCCTTCTCGAGGTCGGCCGGGGCGTACACGGGACGCTCGCCGCCGACCTTCGCGGCGACCCGGGCCTCGTGGACCGCGGCGCGGACCGGGTTGGGCTCGACCCACGCGACGATCTCGCCGGCGTCGGCGTGGGCGTCGACGAGGGCCGAGACGTACATGCCGGCACGATGGCCGGTGCCGACGACGGCGTAGCGGAGGCGGCTGGGGGTGGTGGAGGACAACGTCGGACTCCTGTGTCTCGCGGTCAGAAAGCGGTTTCCCACCACTGTACCCGAGAGGGTCACGGCATCCCATCGGCACGATGCGGCCAGGTCGGCAGACATGCGTACCGACCCGGCCGCATCGTGCCGACCGGATCAGCGGCTACCGCCGCGGGGTGAGCACCACCTGGCCGGCCCACGTGAAGCCGCCGCCGAACCCGAACAACAGCGCCGGCGCGTCGGCGGGCAGCCGGCCCGCGTGCCACCACTTCGACATCCCCAGCGGGATCGACGCGGCCGAGGTGTTCCCCGACTCGGTGATGTCGGTGACGACCACCCGGTCCTCGAGCCCCAGCGACTTCGCCAGCGGCTCGATGATCCGCAGGTTCGCCTGGTGGGCGACCAGGACCTCGATCTCGTCGAGCCCGAGGCCCGAGGCCTCCACGACACGCCGGGCGCGGTCGGCGGCACGCGTGATGGCCCACTTGAAGACCGTCCGGCCGTCCTGGGCAAACTTCTCGGTCGGCGCCTCGATGACCACCGCGGGCGTGATCTCCGGCTCCGAGCCCCACACCACGGGGCTCACCGCGGGCTCGTCGGTCGCCTGCAGCACGGCCGCTCCCGCGCCGTCTGCGGTGAGGATGCTCGTGGACCGGTCGCTCCAGTCGGTGACGGCCGTGAGCTTCTCCGAGCCCACGACGACGGCGGTCCTCGCGCTCCCGGTGCGGATCGCCTGGTCCGCCAGACCCATGGCATAGGCGAAGCCCGAGCAGGCGGTGTTGATGTCCACGACCCCCGGGCCGACGACGTCGCGCAGGTCGGGGGCCTCCTCGCCCTCGGGCGTGCTCGCGCCGGGCTGGACCCCCGTGCGCAGCGCGTACGCCACCCGGCCGGCGGTGTTCGGCGAACGGTCCACGGCCGTCGTCGTCGCGACGATCACCAGGTCGACGTCACCAGGGTCCACCCCGGCGTCGGCGAGCGCGTGCTCCGCCGCGGCGGTCGCCATGTCGGCCACCGTGACGTCGTCGGCGGCGACGTGCCGGGTGACGATCCCGGTCCGCGAGCGGATCCACTCGTCGTTCGTCTCCACGAACCGGGCGACGTCGTCGTTCGTCATGACCCGGGCGGGCTGGTGGTGCCCGAGGCCGACGATGCGGGAGCCGGCAGCACCGGCGGGCAGCGTGAACATGCTCCCGATCATTCCACGCGGACGGCCGGGGGTCGCCGCCGCGTACGCGACGACGACCCCCGGCCGTTGCTCAGGTCAGCTCAGCACTCGCCGACCTGCTCCCAGGGACCCCACGGGCTGGCGCCGGGCTCCTGGTTGCGGGTCCACCACTTGGCCTCCCAGAGGGCGCCCTCGTGCACGGCCTGGTCGCCCGCGACGAAGATGCGGCTGGCGGTCCACAGGGCCCCGCACTCCGGCGCCGGCTCACCGGCCGGGCCGATCTCCTGCCAGGCACCCCACGGCGAGGACCCGGGCTCCTCGCCGCGCGTCCACCACAGCGCCTCGAAGACGACGCCGTCGTGCTCCACGCGGTCGCCCCCCGTGTAGACGGTGTCCGCCGACCAGGCGGCGGGCGTCTCGCCCGGGTCGGTCTCGCCCGGCACGATCTCACCCGGCTCCGCCTCGGAGGTGTACGCCAGCCGCGGCGCCTCCGGGGCCTCCATGCCCTCACCCAGGTGGTAGGAGGTGTGCGGCGGCTGGTTGTAGGCGGTGTTCTGCCAGGCCACCGCGAGGCGATACTGCGGGTCCGACATCAGTGTCCGCAGGCGGTGCTCGGTGGGGATCACCGTCGTCGCGATGCGCAGCGCGGACGAGTCCTCGGTGCGCGTGACGATCTCCTCGCGCCAGTCACCGAACAGGTCGGCCTGGATCGAGAAGTTGCCCTTGGTGCTGTTGTTCGACAGCGTGCCCTCGGCCCGGTACAGCTCGACCTCGGTCTCGTTCTCCCAGTCCCACTTGGCGATGGTGGGTACACCCGTGGAGGAGTCGGCGTCCCAGTCGTGGTCGCCGATCTCGCGCAGCAGGTCGCCGTCCCACCAGGTCAGGAAGTTCGCCGCCGGGATGTTCTCGGAGATGAGCTCCCCGCTGGCGGACATCAGGTAGCCGACCGGCGAGTTCCACGCCCCGTCGCCGCCGATGGCCCAGCCCTCGGCGCCGTCGTACCGGGGGTCGATGTCACCCATCGCGGCCCGGCCGGTGTCGACCTGCGCCGGGACGGACCACAGGACCTCCCCCGTGGCGGCGTCGCGGAACGTGCCGCCCCGGTTGCCCGACGCCCGCATGTCCTCGTGGGCCGCGAACATCTCGAGGCCCGGACGCGAGGGATCGAAGTCGCCGACGTGCATGGCGTCACCGTGCCCGAGACGGGTGTTGTACAGCGCCGTGCCGTCGTCGTCGACGGTCATGGACCCGAAGACGATCTCGTCCTTCTGGTCCCCGTCGACGTCGGCCACCTGCATGTCGTGGTTGCCCTGGCCGCGGTACTGGTCGCCCTCGACGTCGGAGTCGAAGACCCACCGCTCGGTGAGCTCGGACCCGTCGAAGTCGAACGCCGCGATGACGGCCCGGGTGTAGTAGCCCCGCGAGAAGATCGCCGTCGGGGTCTCCCCGTCCAGGTAGGCCGTGGCCGCCAGGAAACGGTCCACGCGGTTGCCGTACCCGTCGCCCCACGAGCCGACGTCGCCGCGCGGCGGCACGTAGTCGATCGTGTCGATCGCGGCCCCGGTCTCACCGTCGAACACGGTGAGGAACTCCGGCCCGGACAGGACGTAGCCCGCCGAGCTGCGGAAGTCGGCCCGGGCGTCGCCGATGACCGTCCCCTGACCGTCGACGGTGCCGTCGGCGGTCTTGACGATCATCTCGGCCTTGCCGTCGCCGTCGTAGTCGTACACCTGGAACTGGGTGTAGTGCGCCCCGGCACGGATGTTGTGGCCCAGGTCGATGCGCCACAGCTGCTCGCCGGACAGGGTGTAGGCGTCCAGGTAGACGTTGCCGGTGTAGCCCGACTGCGAGTTGTCCTTCGCGTTGGACGGGTTCCACTTGACGATGTACTCGTACTGCCCGTCGCCGGTGACGTCGCCGACGGACACGTCGTTCGCGCTGTAGGAGTACGGCTGGCCGTCCTGGGTGGTGCCGTCCTGCGGGGTGTTCAGCGGGATGTCGAGGGTCTGGCCGTCCCACGGCACGAAGTCCCCCGTGGCCCAGCGTTCGGTCCCGTCGACGACGGCGGAGATCCGGTAGGTCGCGTCCTGCGTGCCCTCCGCGTCCACGTGGTTCGTCGATCCCGTGACCGGCTCGGCGGTGATCCGCTCCCCGTCGCGGTAGACGTGGAAGGCGATCTCCTCGGGGTCGTCGCCCAGCATGCGCCAGCCGACGTACACCCCGTCGTCGGACACTGCTGCGACGGGCTGACGGCCGGTGCGCTCCGCCTGCCGGGCCAGCTCGGTCACGGCGTCCGAGGTGACGGTCCCCGACAGCTCGGAGACGCCACCCGCGTTCACCGAGGCCACCGCGTACGTGTACCCGATGGTGGTGAGGACGTCCGTGTCCCGGTGTTCCGGGTCGTCGGTGCGGTCCACGAGCACCAGGTCACCAGCCTTGTCGGCACGGTAGACGTGGTAGAACAGCGCACCCTCGGACGGCTCCCAGGCGAGCGACACGGCGTTCTTCTCGATGCCGGTGACGGCCAGGCCCGTGGGGGTCGCGGCAGGCTCGGCGTCGGCATCCACCGTGGTGAGCTCGACCGCGTTGGACGCGACCGACTCGTTGCCCGCCGCGTCGAGCGCGACGACCGTGTAGGTGTACCTCAGCCCGACGTCGGCCGTGGTGTCGACCAGCTCCGTCGCGTCCACGTCCGCCAGGGCCGTCGGACGGCTCGCGCCCTCCGCCTGCCGGTAGACCCGGTAGCCGGCGACGTCCTGCGCCGGCTGCCACGACAGCGGCACCGAGACGTCGGCCCCGTCGATCGAGACGTCACCGGCGACGAGCTCGGTCGGCGCGTAGAGGAGCGAGGTGATCTCCAGGCCGTTCAGCCAGCCGTCGGCGACGACGTCGATCTTGCCGTCGGTGACGACCACGGGCTGGACGATCTTGCTGGAGGTGCTGCCCCGGCCTGCGTTGGCCGACCCGTGGTCGACACCCTGCACGGTCACGCCGAGGCGTGCGGTGCCGATGAGGTCACCCCAGATCACCTCGACGGCGTAGGTGCCGTTGGGGACGTCGAAGCGCATCGGGTGGCCGGTGCCAGGCAGCAGGAAGTCCCGCTGCAGGTCGTTCAGCGCCCCGTCGCCGGTGCCGCGGTCGCGGCCTCCCGGACCGGAGTCCGAGGTGAACCCGTACCCGCGCTCGGCGGTGTACAGCGTCGTCTCGTCGAAGGCCGTGTAGCCGTCCTGGGTGCTGTTGCCGGAGACCTGCACGTCGAACTTGTACAGGGGCGCCTTGGTGGTGACCGACAGGGTGGCCGACGGCGCGGACTCGCCCCGGCCGTTGACCGCCACGACCCGCAGGTCGTACGAGGTGCCCTGCTCGAGGCCGGTCACCTCGGCGACGCCGACCGTCGAGCTGGCGACCAGGCCGAAGTCGCCGTCCCCGGTCCGGGCCAGCACGCGGTAGATGTCCGCACCCTCGGACTCGGTCCACGACAGGGTCACGCTCGTGGCCGAGACGTTGCCCGCCACGAGCCCGGCAGGTGCGTCCGGCACCTCGGCGGGCGGCTCTGCGTCGACGACCTCGCCCGCGAGCGGGACGTCCAGCTCGGCGGTGCCGACGGCGACGAGCCGGGCCATCTGGATGGCGCCGTACTCCTGGAAGTGGGTGTCGTCCGTGGTGCCCTGCGGCCGGTTCGGATAGACCCCGGCCGGCACGTGCAGGAACACGCTCTTGGCCTCCTCGGGGCCGATCTCGTCGAGGAAGGCCCGCGACGAGGCCGAGAGATCGACCAGCGGGGTGCCGGTGTCGGCCGCGGCCCGGGTCGCGGCGTCCACGTACTCCGGGAAGGACACGTTGAACTGGCCAGTGGCGGCATCGAACGACCGGCGCGAGACCGGCGTGACGACGATCGGCTGCGCACCGCGCTGCACGGCGCCGTCGATGAACGTGCGCAGGTAGTAGTAGTAGTCGCCCGGGCCCGCCCAGCGGTCGTCGACGCCGTAGCTGTTGTCGTTGTGCCCGAACTGGACGTAGAGGTGGTCGCCCGGGCGGATCTGGGTCAGGACCTCGTCGAGACGGCCCTGGCTGATGAAGTTCTTCGAGGACCGTCCGCCGATCGCGTGGTTGTCGACCACGACGTCGTCGGACAGGTAGCGCTCGATCATCTGCCCCCAGCCGGCCTGCGGGGCCCAGTAGGGGTCGTAGGTCTGCACGGTGGAGTCGCCGGTGACGTACACGGTGGACTGGTCGGCGGCGTCCCGGTCGTCCTGGCGGGTGATCGTCAGACCGTTGAGGTTCGCGGCGCTGCCGGCGAGCTGCAGGTTGAGCTGGCCGTCCACGAGCGCGAGGTCGAACTCCATCTCCAGGAACTCGCCCGCGGGCTTCTCGGTGGGCTGCACCTTGGCCATCTGCTCGGCGGTGATCGCGACGTCGGTGGCCGCCTCGGCATCGCCGGCGACGACGGCGACCGTGTAGTCACCGTTCGGCAGGTCGATGACGAGCTCGGCGCCGTCGGCGGTCACGAAGTCGCCGCGCAGCGCGTCGTCCCCGCCGCGGTCGGTGGCCGTCACCACGGAGATGTCGACGAACCCGAGACGGTTCTCGGCGTCGTAGGCGGTGTCGGCGTCGACGACGACGGCGTCACCGTCGACCGCGCCGGAGCCCAGGTCGATGTGCAGCGTGCCGCCCTCGGGGAAGTTCGGCTCGCTCGACAGGGTGCCGACCGCGGGCGCGGAGGCCGCCGTGGTGCCGTCGCCGGTGACCGCGTGCACGCGGTAGTAGCTCACCGCCGAGGTGTCGACGTCGGTGTCGGCGAAGAAGACCTCGCGGGCGCCGGTGGCGGCGATCTCGGTGTAGTCGCCGTCGACGGCGTCGCTGCGGGTCAGCGTGTACCCGGTGGCGCCGGAGACCTCGTTCCAGCGCAGGACGACCTCGCCGTCGCTCGCTGCCGCGACGCGCAGGTTCGCCGGGCCGGGCGCGCCGTCGCCGTCGTCGGGCTCCTCGCCGGGCTCAGCGCCGCCGTCGCCCGGTTCCTCGGAGTCGTCGGCGACCTGGGTGATCCGCAGGCCGTTGACGTAGCCGTACCCCTTGCCGGTGATGCCGAGGTTGAGCTGCCCGTCGGAGACCTCGGCCGTCAGCGTGCCGCTGCTCGTCTGCTCGGCGTCGGCGGTGATGTTGGTGCCGGCCCCGCCCTCGGGGGCGACGGTGGTGCGCACGCTGGAGGTGCCGGCGAGGGTGTCCCCGACCCACACCTCGACGTCGTAGGTCCCGTCCGGCACGTCGACGGCGAACTCCCACTCGGCACCGAGCACGAAGTCGCCGGTCAGCGGGTCGACGTCCGTCGACCGGTCGCGGGCGGCGACGTCACCGGAGGTGATGCCGAAGCCTGCGTCCTCGTCGTAGGCGGTGGTGGGGTCCACGCGCTCGTACCCCTCGGCGACGGGGCTGTCGGGGGTGCCGAAGTCGAAGAGCCAGACGGCGTCGTCGTCGGCCGCGACCGCCGTGGCGGGCAGGAGCGGCAGCACGAGGGCCGCGGCGGCAGCGCCGGCCACCAGGCCTCGGGCTGGGCGGCGGCTCGGGGGTGGTGTGGTCGAACGGTGCCGGTAAGCGCTTTCACGCTCGGCACGTGAGAGCCTGTCGGGCTGCTGCACGGTTCACCTCGTCGTCTCGTCGTTGAGTCCGGCCTCGGCCGGTGACGCGCCCTCGTCGGTGAGGTTGGTTCAACGGATTTAATGAATGGATTCAATCCGCGCGTCGTCGTCATCATGCCCGCTCGTCACGGCGTTGTCCACACCAGGTCAGCACCCGGCGCACCGCGTCGCGGTCGATCCCGCCGGCGACGGTTGAGGCCGGGCAGCCCGCATGAGAGATTGGCCCCGCGCACCTGGCACCGCCGTCAGGGAGCAGGACCACCACAGCGGAGGCACCGGGACGACCGGCCCCGCCGGAGAGGACCCCGATGCCTCACGAGGCCAGCACCCCCCGCCAGCCCGACGCCGCCTGGCGTGCCGAGCAGGTCCGAGAGCTCCTGGAGTTCGGCGCGCCGTCGGTCGAGGGATCAGACGGCGCCACGTGGCTCGACGACGACGGTCGCCCGGACACGGGTCAGCCCGTCCACACCTGGATCACCTCGCGCATGGCGCACACCTACGCCCTCGGTCACCTGCTCGGCGTGCCGCACTGCGGCGAGCGGGTCGACCGGGCGCTCGCCGGGCTGACCGGCACGCTGCACGACCACGAGCACGGCGGCTGGTTCGCGTCGTCCGGCCCGGGCGACGCCGTCGACGGCACCAAGGCCGCCTACGCCCACGCGTTCGTGGTGCTGGCCGCCTCCTCGGCGTCCCAGGCGGGACGACCGGGTGCCGAGGCCCTGCTCGGCGAGGCGCTCGACGTGCTCGACGAGCGGTTCTGGGAGACCGAGTCCGACCTGCTCGCCGACGAGTGGGACCGCCCCTGGCTCGAGCTCTCGACCTACCGGGGCATCAACGCGAACATGCACGGCGTCGAGGCCCTGCTCGCGGCCTCCGACGCCACCGGCGACGCCCGGTGGCGGGACCGGGCCGCCCGCGTCGTCGACCGGACGGCGGCCTGGGCGCAGGACAACGGCTGGCGCATCCCCGAGCACTTCACGGCCGAGTGGGCACCGGACCTCGAGTTCAACGCCGACCGCCCGCACGACCAGTTCAAGCCCTACGGCTCCACCCCCGGGCACGGCTTCGAGTGGGCCCGCCTGCTGCTCCAGCTCGACGTCGCGTCCGAGCAGGTGGGCCGCCGCACCGAGGCGGCCGTCAACCTGTTCGACCGTGCGCTGTCCGACGGGTTCGACGGCACCGGGTTCGTGTACACGGTCGACTGGTCCGGCGAACCCGTGGAACGCCGACGCTTCCACTGGGTGGCGGCCGAGGCCGTCGCCGCGGCCGAGGTCCTCGCCCGAGTCACCGGCTCCGCTCGCTACGCGGAGCAGGCAGCCGCCTGGTGGGAGCTGGTCCGCGACCGGTTCGTCGACCCCGAGCGCGGCTCCTGGCACCACGAGCTCGACGCCGCGGACCAGCCGGCCGGTGAGGTGTGGGCCGGCAAGCCGGACATCTACCACGCGGTCCAGGCCCTCCTCGTCCCGGACCTTCCCCTGGCCGGCTCCTTCGCCGAGTCCGCCGGCCGGGCCGGCTCGGGCGCCATCTGACCGGCGCTGGCGCACGATGGTGCTGCAGCTGGTCCAGGTGAACATCAAGGCCCGCGACGAGACGGCGATCGGCCGGTTCTGGGCCGATGCCCTGGGTTGGGACCTGTCCAGCGAGGCACCGGGAGTGGCGAACGTCGAGCCGCCCGGTTTCGACTGGCCGGACCCCACCGCGCTCTGCGTGGACGTCGTCGCCGTCCCGGACCCCGAGTCGGTCCGCTACCGCGCGCACCTCGACCTCGCGACCTCCTCGGCCGAGCACCACACAGAGCTGGTCGCCCGCCTGGTCGGGCTCGGCGCGACACCGGCGGACATCGGCCAGGGAGACGTCCCCTGGACGGTGCTCGCCGACCCGGAGGGCAACGTCTTCTGCGTGCTGGAGCCCCGGGACGTCTACCGGGACACCGGGCCGATCGCCGCCGTCGTCGTCCACTGCACGGACCCGCGCGCACTGGGGGCGTTCTGGCGCGAGGTCACCGGCTGGACCCGGCACGAGGCCTCCGACGACCTCGTGCGGCTCCGGGCGCCGCAGGGCGTCGGCCCGTACCTCGAGCTCGTCCGGCACCCCGACCCGGGAACGGTGCACCACCGGGTGCACCTCGACGTGCTGTCGCACCGCGACGGTGACCCGGCGGCCGAGCTGGCACGGCTGCGCTCGCTGGGTGCCACCGACGCGGACGTCGGCCAGGGCGACGACGTCCCCTGGGTCTGCCTCGCGGACCCGGAGGGCAACGACTTCTGCGTCCTCGGGGTGCGCTGACGCGCACTCCTCAGGCCCCGTCCCAGAGCTCCTCGACGAGACCGATCAGCTCTCCGGGCTCCCTGCTCCGAGCCGGCGTCGAGTGCGGCACCGCGCTCGACATCCAGCAGACCTGCTCGTTGTCCTCGAAGAGGGTCACGAATCCATCGCCGCGGGACACCGTCACCCTCACGGTGCGCCACGCGGATGTCGGCTCGTCGACATCCACGCTCCATGCCCGCGACGAGCGCGCCAGCTCGGCGAACTGGCGAAGGTCCGCTGCGATGTCGTCACCGGAGGTCATCGGGGGACGATCCCGGCCTTCATCTCCTCGAACCCGACGAGCTCGATGCCCAGCACCCGCTCGTCCCCGTCGAGGTCGATGACGATCGTGCCGTGCAGCCGGGGGTCCTCGACCTGGATCTGGGTGATGGCCTCTCCGTCGACCAGATCCCGCCCGGTGAGGTTGATGTAGGCAGCGTCCACCTCTCGGTCATGGTCGAGCCGAAGAGGAACAGCTTCGGCACTCATCGGTTCCCTCCTTCCGGATGGCCCGTCGTCCCGGCCCCGGCGAGCCCGGCCTCGCGGGAGAAGCCGACGATGTGGTCGCGCACGGCCCGCTCGGCGCGGTCCGCGTCCCCGGCGGTCACGGCGTCGAGGATCTCCTCGTGCTCGGCGCACAGCCGTCGCGCGGTGTCCGGCCACGAGGGCAGCCCCGCCATCCCCCGGGCCACGTAGTCGCGCACGGCGCTGCGCAGGCCGGTGAGGATCGCCTCGACGAGCTGGTTGCCCGCCCGGCGCGCGATGGCCAGGTGGAAGTCCTGGTCCAGCCGCACGAACTCCTCCACGGCGAGGCCGGGCACCGCCATCGCCCGCACGAGCCGGTGGGCCTCCGTCCCGTCGTCGGCGTCGGGCGCTGCATCGTCGGCACCGGCCGCGAGCGCCGCCTGCCGCACGGCCCAGGTCTCGAGCGCGACGCGCGTGCTCACGACGTCGTGCACGGGCAGGGTCCCGGAGGCCACGTGCAGCCGGACCGCGGCGCCGAGGCCTGCGGCGGGCCGGTCGATGACGGTGGCGCCGGCGTCGGGCCCCGAGCCCACGGCGGTGCGGATGATCCCCATCGCCTCCAGGATGCGCAGGGCCTCGCGCACGGACGGCCGGGAGACGCCCAGCTCCTCGGCGAGCGCCCGCTCGGCCGGGAGACGCTCGCCGAGCGCCCAACGGCCCGCGGCGAGCTCGGACTCGATGCGGGCCAGGACCTTCTCGTGGGTGCGCACGCCACGATCCTAGCCGTGGTCTGACCACAGCCGGCGAGTGGGCTACAGTGGTCGGACCACAGCACGGATCAGCCCTGCCACCCCGCCGAAGGAGCCGGACGTTGCGCATCGCCCTCGCCGCGACCTGCATCGCGGACACCCTGTTCCCCGGCGCGCCGCGCGCCACCGTCCGCCTGCTCGAACGGCTCGGCCACGACGTCGTCTTCCCCCGCGGCCAGGCGTGCTGCGGGCAGATGCACGTCAACACCGGCTACCTCGACGAGGCCGTGCCCGTCATCCGCAACCACGTCGAGACGTTCGCCCCCGCGGCCGACGGCGAGTGGGACGCCGTCGTCGTCCCCTCCGGCTCGTGCACCGGGTCGATCCGCCACCAGCAGGCCATGGTGTGCCGCCGCGCCGGACTCGACGACCTCGCCAGCACCGCCGAGGCCGTCTCCGCGAAGACCTACGAGCTGAGCGAGCTGCTCGTCGACGTGCTCGGCCTGCGCGACGTCGGCGCCTGGTTCCCCCACCGCGTCACCTACCACCCCACCTGCCACTCGCTGCGGATGCTGCGCGTGGGCGACAAGCCGCTGCAGCTGCTGCGCGCGGTGACGGACATCGACCTGGTCGAGCTGCCGGAGGCCGAGTCCTGCTGCGGGTTCGGCGGGACGTTCGCCCTGAAGAACGCGGACACCTCGGCCGCGATGCTCGCGGACAAGACGGCGAACGTCCGCTCCACCGAGGCACAGGTGGTCACCGCCGGCGACTACTCCTGCCTCATGCACATCGGCGGCGGGCTCTCCCGGCAGCGGGCAGGGGTCGGCACCATGCATCTCGCGGAGATCCTCGCCTCGACCCGCGAGGAGCCGACACCCCTGCCCCGTACCCGCACGCCGGAGGTGGCCCGATGAGCACGTTCCTCGGCCTCCCCGGCCTGCGGCGGCGCGTGCCCGACGACGGCGCGACGGCCGCGAGCGCCGCCGAGCCCTGGGGCGCCGTCCCCCACCCCGACGAGCCGTTGCGCTGGGGCGAGTCCTTCCCGGCCGCGGCGAAGCACACCCTGAAGAACGAACAGCTCCGCAAGAACCTGGGCCACGCCACCCGCACCATCCGCGGCAAGCGGGCCGCCGTCGTCGACGAGGTGCCGGACTGGGAGGCGCTGCGCGACACCGGATCGGCGGTCAAGGAGCAGGTCATGGCGCAGCTGCCGGACCTCCTGGCTCAGCTCGAGGAGAACGTCACCGCGCGCGGCGGCGTCGTGCACTGGGCCCGGGACGCCGCCGAGGCCAATCGCATCGTCACCGAGATCGCGCAGGCCAAGGGCGCCGACGAGGTCGTCAAGGTCAAGTCGATGGCCACCCAGGAGATCGGCCTCAACGAGCACCTGGCCGACGAGGGCATCGCCGCGATCGAGACCGACCTGGCCGAGCTGATCGTCCAGCTCGCCGACGACATGCCCTCGCACATCCTCGTGCCCGCCATCCACCGCAACCGCGCCGAGATCCGGGACATCTTCCTCGCGCGGATGGGTGACGCCCCGCCGGACCTGTCCGACGTCCCCCGCGAGCTCGCCATGGCCGCCCGCGCACACCTGCGGCGCAAGTTCCTCTCGGCGAAGGTCGCGGTGTCCGGCGCGAACTTCGGGGTCGCAGACACCGGGACCCTGGCCGTGGTGGAGTCCGAGGGCAACGGCCGCATGTGCCTGACCCTCCCCGAGACCCTCGTGACGGTGATGGGCATCGAGAAGCTCATCCCCACCTACACCGACCTCGAGGTGTTCCTGCAGCTCCTGCCGCGATCCTCCACCGGCGAGCGCATGAACCCGTACACCTCGCTGTGGACGGGCGTCACCCCTGGGGACGGCCCGCAGGAGTTCCACCTCGTGCTGCTCGACAACGGGCGCACCGACGTCCTCGCCGACGAGGTCGGCCGCAGCGCGCTGCACTGCATCCGCTGCTCGGCGTGCCTCAACGTGTGCCCGGTGTACGAGCGGGTCGGCGGCCACGCCTACGGGTCGGTCTACCCCGGCCCCATCGGCGCGATCCTCACCCCGCAGCTCACCGCTGCCTCCGGAGGGGTCTCCGGCGCCGACGACGTCAACGCCTCGCTCCCCTACGCCTCGACGCTGTGCGGCGCCTGCTACGACGTGTGCCCCGTGAAGATCGACATCCCGTCCATCCTGGTGGACCTGCGCGCCCGCGAGGTCGACGCCGACCGCGGCAAGCACAAGGTCGACCCGTGGCGGGCCGCCATGAAGGCGGCGTCCTGGGTCATGTCCGACGGCGGCCGGTTCGGTCTCGCCGGCCGCGCGGCCACGCTCGGGCACGGTCTGGGCGGGCGCGACGGCGTCATCTCGAAGGCCCCACCACCGGCGTCGGCCTGGACGCGGGACCGGGACCTGCCGGCACCGCCCGACGAGACGTTCCGGCAGTGGATGGCCGAGCACGAGCACGGCGAGCAGGACGGGGGCGAGCGATGAGCGCGCGCGAGGACGTGCTGAACCGGGTGCGGGCCGCGCTGGGCGGCTCCGGCGTGGGCACGACGGCGGCCGGCAAGATCGGCACGACGCCGGGCGTCGTGGAGGTGCCCCGGGCCTACCGGGCGGCCGGCGAGCACGAGCCCGGATCGCCGGAGGTGCTCACCCAGCTCGTGGACCGGCTCGAGGACTACCAGGCGCACGTCCAGGTCGTGTCCGAGGACGAGCTCCCGGACGCGGTCGCCGAGGTCCTCGGCGGGGCGGGCTCCGTCGTCGTGCCGTCCGGGCTGGAGGAGGCGTGGCTCGCCCCGCTGCCGGGCGACGTCGTCGTGCACAGAGACACGCACGCCGGCCCGGACTCGCCGCTGGGCGCGACCGACCTCGACGCGATCGGCGCCGTGCTGACCGCTGCGCGGGTGGCGTGCTCGGAGACCGGCACGATCGTCCTGGACGGCGGGCCCGACCAGGGACGGCGGGCGATCTCGCTGGTCCCGGACGTTCACCTGTGCGTGGTGCGCGCCGACCAGGTCGTGGAGACCATCCCCGAGGCCGTCCGGATCCTGGCGGCGCACCCCGAGCGCCCGCAGACGTGGATCTCCGGACCGAGCGCCACCAGCGACATCGAGCTCGACCGGGTCGAGGGCGTGCACGGCCCCCGCACCCTCCACGTGCTCCTGGTCACCTGACCCAGCCTTCGCGCTGCGGGTGCCTCACAATGGGCTCCCGTGACCGACAGCGATCTGCCCGAACCCGCACCGGTGTCCGACGCGCTCTTCGACGTCCCCCCGGAGGCACGCCGCCCGGCCACGCGGATCGTGCTTCTGACCGGTGCGTCGGGCAGCGGCAAGTCGGCGCTCACCCGGCGCCTGGGACTGCCCGTGGTGATGCTCGACGACTTCTACCGCGACGCCGACCACCCCGGCATGCCGCACGCCTACGGGATCGTCGACTGGGACGACCCGGCCAGCTGGGACCACGACGGCGCGCTCGAGGCGCTGCGCACGCTCGCCACCACGGGACGCGCCGAGCTGCCCGTCTACGACATCCCCACCTCGCGCCGCACGGGAACCGCGGTCGTCGAGGCCCGGGGCGAGCCGGTGGTCCTCGCCGAGGGCGTCTTCGCTGCCGAGCTCGTCGCTGACTGCCGTGCCGAGGGGTTCCTCGCCGACGCCCTCTGCCTCTCGCGACCCCGCCTCGTGACCTTCTGGTTCCGTCTCCTGCGGGACGTGGCCGAGGCGCGCAAGCCGCTGCCGACGCTCCTGCGCCGCGGCTGGGGCCTGCTGCGCGCGGAGCCCGCGCTGGTGCGGCGGTGGACGGGACTCGGGTGCCGCGCCGCGACGCCCGCGCAGGCCGAGCGAGACATCCGGTCGCTGCGCACGGCCGGCGGAGCATGAGTCCGGCCCGCAACACCCGCGAAAGTGTCATGAAGACGTAACACGCAGGTCACCCACCCCACATCACCCCACCTCACTCTGGTGACAGGAGGTGGTCGCCATGTTCGAGCACAGTTCGCTGCGTGTCCTGTCCCTCTACGAGGGCTTCTTCTCCGGCGGCGCCCGGGTGCTGCACTCGACGGTGGTGGCCGGGCTGCACGCCCACGGCCACCAGCAGCACTCGGCGCTCAGCCTGTACAGCGCGGTGCGCCGCGAGACGATGCTGCAGCACATGGAGGACGACCCCCGGTTCCGCACGCTGCGCGCCGCCGGGGTCCGGGTCGCCACGTTGGGCAGGTCCACCGACGACGACCACGACCCCCGCCGGTTCACCGACGCCGAGATGGAGATCGCGGCACGAGAGGCCACCGGGGTCGACGTCGTGATGTCGCTCAAGGAGCAGCCGCTACGGCTGGTCAACGAGGCGGGGTTCCCCCAGCGGCCGGTCGTCGCATGCCTGCACCGCTCCGACCCGGAGCACTCGGGCGCCGCCCTGGACGACCTGCGCGCCGCGGCCGACAGCGGCCTGCTCGCCGCGGCCGTGTGCTGCGCCGAGTCCACCCGCGACGCCTACGCCGCGGCCGGCGTCCCGGAGCACCTGCTGCGGGTCGTGCCCAACGGGATCGACCTGACCCGGTTCCACCCCCTGCGTCGTGTGCGGCGCCTCGCCCTGCGCGGGGCAGCGGGGATCCCCGCTGATGCCACGCTCGTCGCCTACGCGGCCCGCTACGACGCCATGAAGAACCCTCGGCTGTTCCTCGCCGCCGCCCGGGAGTTCCTGGGACGTGACGACGCCGGGCACGTCGTGATGTGCGGCGCGGGGATGACCCTGGACAACCCCGGCCTCGTCGCCGACCTCGACGAGACCTTCGCCGACCGGCCGGACCTGCTGGGCCGGGTGCACGCGTGGGGCGTGCGGCGCGACATGGAGCACGTCTACGCGATCGCGGACGTCGTGGCCCTCACCTCGGCGTTCGGCGAGGCCGCACCCCTGTGCCTCATCGAGGGCGCGATGTGCGGGGCCGTCCCGGTGACCACGCCCGTCGGGGACAGCGCCCGACTCGTGGCCGGCATCGGCTTCGTCACCGGGTTCGACGCCGTGGAGATCGCGGAGACGTGGATCGAGGCGGCAGCGCGCCGGGGCGAGCTGCGCGGGGCCCTGACAGCGGCCCGGCAACGGTTCAGCCACGTGCGGATGCTGTCCGGGTACGCCCAGGTGCTCGAGCAGGCCGTCCGCGGCACGGGGCTGCGCATCGCCGTCTGACCGCGGCCCCGCGGCCGTACGACCGCCGAACATGTCGTGACGGCCTGTCCGGACGTCCGGACGGGCCGTCACGACATGTTCGGCGGTCGTCACGGCATGTTCGGCGCAGGGTCAGCGGGGCGGACGCGCCGTCGACCGGCGCAGCACGACCTCGTGCCCGACGGCGGCACCCGGCTCGGCTCCCTGCTCCGCCACCGCCGCGGCGACGGCCAGGCGCCCCATCTCCTCCAGCGGGATGGTCACGGTGGTGACCGAGGGGACGTGGTCGCGCAGCGTGGGGATGTCGTCGAAGCCCGCGACCCGGACGTCGTCGGGCACGGTGACCGCGAGCTCTCGCAGCCGGGCGATGAGGCCGATGGCCATGACGTCGGTGACGGCGAAGACGCAGGGCGCATCGAGGCCGGCGTCGGCGGACTCGCGGGCGATCTCGGCGACCCGGTCGCCGGCGGCGTACCCGCCGTCGCGGGAGAACTGCTGCTCGACGACCTCGATCACCTCTCCTCCGCCGGCCGTGACCGCCGCGGTGAACGCCCCGGCCCGCTCCTGGGCGGTGACGACGCGGTCGGGGGCGCTGAGGAGCACGAACCGATGGTGGCCCTGGTCGCGCAGCGCGGCGGCGAGGTCGGCGGCGCCCTCGGCGTTGGGGGGCCGCACGACGCGGGCCGAGCCGAGCGGCTGCCCCACGACCACGGAGCGCCCGCCCCCGGCCTCGAACGTCTCCAGCTCGGCGGCGACCGGGGCGTCCTCCTCGGGCGACCACCGGGTACCGACGACGACGATGGCGTCGACGCGGTGCGCGGCGAAGGCTGCGACGGCGTCTCGTTCGGCATCGGGGTCCCGCTCGGTCGAGGCGAGGAGCACCATGCGCCCGTGCTCGCGGGCGGCGGCCTGGGCGCCGGCGGCGATGGAGGAGAAGTACGGGTCGGAGATGTCCTGGACGACGAGCCCGAGCAGCCCGGTCCGTGACCTCGCCAGCGCCTGCGCCTGGGCGTTGACGACGTAGCCGAGGTCGGCGGCGGCGGCCCGGACGCGCTCGACGAGCTCGGGTCCTGGCTGACGTGAGGAGCCGTTGAGCACCCGGGAGGCCGTCGCGAGGGACACCCCGGCATGGTTGGCGACGTCCTGCAGCCGCGGTCTGGCCACGGGCACCTCCTGGTCCGCTGGGGCCCCGGGCGGGCGGCACTCCTCCCGCCGGGCGGCGGCTGCTTGACGCACCGCCGCAGACACCTTACCGTGAGACCGGAAAGCGCATTCCCTCTGGAGCGCGCTCAGCGACGAGCACCGCCCCCGGTGCCCCGACGAAGGAGTCCCCGCCAGTGAGCACCACCCGCACCCTGCGCATCGCCATGAACGGCGTGACCGGCCGCATGGGCTACCGCCAGCACCTCCTGCGCTCGATCCTGCCGATCCGCGAGCAGGGCGGCGTCACGCTCCCCGACGGCTCCCGCGTCCAGGTCGAGCCGATCCTCGTGGGCCGCAACGAGTCCAAGCTCGCCGACCTCGCGAAGCAGCACGACATCACCGAGTACACGACCGACCTCGACGGCCTCGTCCACGCCGACGACACCGACATCGTGTTCGACGCCGCGATGACCAACCTGCGCCCCGCCACCCTCGCCAAGGCCATGAAGGCCGGCAAGCACATCTACACCGAGAAGCCCACCGCGGAGACCCTCGCCGAGGCGATCGAGCTCGCCCAGCTGCGCGACGAGACCGGCGTGACCGCCGGCGTCGTCCACGACAAGCTCTACCTGCCCGGCCTGGTCAAGCTGCGCCGGCTCGTCGACGAGGGCTTCTTCGGCCGCATCCTGTCCCTGCGCGGCGAGTTCGGCTACTGGGTCTTCGAGGGCGAGCACCAGCCCGCCCAGCGGCCCTCGTGGAACTACCGCAAGGAGGACGGCGGTGGCATGACCACCGACATGTTCTGCCACTGGAACTACGTCCTCGAGGGCATCCTCGGTTCGGTCAAGACCGTCAACGCCCAGACCGTCACGCACATCCCCACCCGCTGGGACGAGCAGGGCAAGCCCTACGACGCCACCGCCGACGACGCCGCGTACGGCATCTTCGAGATCGAGACGCCCGGCGGCGACCCCGTCGTGGCGCAGATCAACTCCTCCTGGGCGGTGCGCGTCCACCGCGACGAGCTCGTCGAGTTCCAGGTCGACGGCACCCACGGCTCCGCCGTCGCCGGGCTCTTCTCCTGCGTCGCCCAGCAGCGCGCCCACACCCCCAAGCCGGTCTGGAACCCCGACCTGCCCACCACCGAGAAGTTCCGCGAGCAGTGGGCCGACGTCCCCGCCAACGCCGAGGTCGAGAACGGCTTCAAGGCGCAGTGGGAGGAGTTCCTGCGCGACGTCGTCGCCGGGCGCGAGCACCGCTTCGACCTGCTGTCCGCCGCGCGGGGTGTGCAGCTCGCCGAGCTCGGCCTGCGCTCGTCCGCCGAGGGTCGCCGTCTCGACGTGCCGGAGATCTCGCTGTGAGCGCCGTGACCGCCCCTCCCGGGGCACCGACGCTCACCGGGTCCGGCGTCACCGTCCGCCTGCCGCGGTTCGACGACGGCGGCCGGCTCGTCGGCACCGAGGTGCGCGAGCTCAACGCGCCCGGCCCGTGGCGGAGGCCGGACGGGCCGCTGCGGTCCCGGGTCGCCTTCGCCGCGGCGCACGTCGTGCCCCAGGTCGGGGCCGAGAACGTGCCCGGCGCGCCCGCCGTCGTCGACTGGGACTCGACCCTCGCCTACCGGCACAGCATCTGGTCGCACGGTCTGGGCGTCGCCGACGCCATGGACACCGCCCAGCGCGGCATGGGGCTCGACTGGGCCGCCACGCAGGAGCTCGTCCGTCGCTCGGCCGCCGAGGCCGCCTCCGTGGGCGGTTCGATCGCCTGCGGGGCGGGCACCGACCAGCTCGACCCGGCCGCCGTCCAGCCGGGTGAGGAGGGTCTCGCCGCCGTCGTCGACGCCTACCGCGAGCAGGTGCGCGTGGTCCAGGAGTCCGGCGCCCGCGTCATCGTCATGGCCTCGCGCGCCCTGGCGAAGGTCGCCCGCTCGGCCGAGGACTACGCCCGCGTCTACGACGCCGTCCTCGCCGAGGCCGACAGCCCGGTGATCCTGCACTGGCTGGGGACCATGTTCGACCCGGCCCTGGCCGGGTACTGGGGCTCGGACTCGGTGGACACGGCGACCGCCACGTTCCTGGACCTCATCACGGCCCACCAGGACAAGGTCGACGGCGTCAAGGTGTCGCTGCTGGACGCCCAGCACGAGATCGGCCTGCGCCGGGCGCTGGCCGCGCTCGAGGGATCACCCGTGCGGCTCTACACCGGCGACGACTTCAACTACCCGGAGCTCATCGCCGGTGACGAGCAGGGGTACTCCGACGCCCTGCTCGGGATCTTCGCGGCGGTCTACCCCGCGGCGTCGACGGCGCTGCAGGCGTTCGACGCCGCGCTCGACGGTGAGCAGGGGGCGGCAGCACGAGGTCACGCGATCCTCGCCTCGACCGAGAAGCTGGGCCGGCACATCTTCGCGGCGCCGACCTACTACTACAAGACGGGTGTGGCGTTCCTGTCCTGGCTGAACGGGTTCCAGCCCGGCTTCCAGCTCGTGGGCGGGCTGCACTCCGGGCGCTCGGTGGCGCACCTCGTCGAGCTCGCCCGCCTCGCCGACGACTGCGGGATGCTGCTCGCGCCCGACACCGCCGCGGCCCGCCTGCAGGCACTGCTGACCGTGAACGGGGCGGACTCATGAGCGACCTGTCCCGCTGCTCGCTCAACACCGCGACGGTCAAGCACGCCACCCTGACGGAGGCCGTCGAGGCGGCGGCCTCCGCCGGGATGGGTGCTGTCGGGCTCTGGCGCCACCAGGTGCAGGAGTCCGGGGCCGGGACCGCCCGCAAGATCGTCGAGGACGCCGGGCTGCGCGTGTCGTCCCTGTGCCGCGGCGGCTTCCTCACCGCGACGTCCGCCGAGGGCATCCGGGAGGCGGTGGCCGACAACGAGCGGGCGCTCATCGAGGCGGCCGAGGTCGGTACGTCCGAGCTCGTGTTCGTCGTCGGCGGCCTGCCGGGCTCCGCGCCCGAGGCTCCCCCGTCGCCCGGCACGGACCGGGACCTGGTGGCCACGCGCCGTCGGGTCGCGGACCGGCTGGCCGACCTCGCACCGGTCGCCGAGAAGCACGGCGTGCGGATCGTCCTCGAACCGCTGCACCCGATGTTCGCGGCCGACCGCGCGGTCGTGTCCACGCTCGGCCAGGCGCTCGACCTCGCCGCGCCGTTCGACGCCCGCACCGTGGGCGTCGTCGTGGACACGTACCACGTGTGGTGGGACCCGGCGCTGGAGGCGGCGATCCAGCGGGCCGGCCGCGAGGGCCGGATCGCCGGCTACCAGGTGTGCGACTGGAACCTGCCGTTCGCGCCCGCCGCGCTGAACTCTCGCGGTCACGTCGGCGACGGCTACATCGACTTCGCCACCGTCTCGCGGTGGGTCGCCGAGGCCGGGTACACCGGGGACGTGGAGACGGAGATCTTCAACGAGGAGATCTGGGCGGCACCTCCCGCCGAGACCGCCGCGACCGTGGGCGCACGGTTCGCGCAGCACGTCCTGCCGCACCTCTGAGCGCGGGGGAACTCGCCCCGGGCGCCGTTCGTCATACGGTGTGGCCCGCCGACACCCTTTCCGTCGGCGGGCCACCACTCGTCCACAGCACCGAGGTTCCTCATGAGCACGCACGCCGACACCACCCCGATCCTCCGCGCCGACGGCCTGGCTGCCGGCTACGGCGGCGCCGACGTCGTGCACGGCATCGATCTCGCCCTGGCCACCGGTGACGCCCCCGTGGGGATCATCGGCCCCTCCGGCGCGGGCAAGTCCACCATCGTGCGGGCGCTGACCGGTGCCGTGAAGCCCACCGCCGGTCGCGTCACCTGGAACGGGCGCACCGTCACCCGGATCGGGCTGCGGGACAAGAAGGCGTTCCGCACCCAGGTCCGCCGGGTCGCGCAGGAGGGGATCGGCGGCGTCGAACCGCGGACCACCGTCGACCGTGTCGTCGCCAAGGCTCTCTCCGACGCCCGCAAGGCAGGCCGCCCCAGCGGCAGCACGGTGGAGGAGCTGCTCGAGGACGTCGCGCTCGAACCGCGTTTCGCCCCCCGCCAGGTCGGCACCCTCTCGGGCGGGGAGAAGCAGCGGGTCGCACTCGCGATGGCGCTGGCGACCCGGCCGGACGCCCTGCTCCTGGACGAGCCGCTCACCGCCGTCGACCCCGCCATGCGCGGCGAGGTCGTCCGCCGCCTGGGTGACGCCGCGGCGTCGCTGGGCACCGCGGTGCTGCTGGTCACCCACGACCTCGAGCTCGTCGAGCGGCTCTGCCCCACGGTGCACGTGCTGGCGGAGGGCACGTTCGTGGCCTCCGGCCCCCTGTCGACGGTGCTCGCCGAGTCGACGCACCCGTCCGTCCGCGAGCTCGCCGAGGCGGCTCCGCAGGCGGTCCAACGCTTCCTCTGATCCGTTCGTCACACCGCCCCGTCACGACGGGCAGTCCCGTCGGGACGGAGGTAGTGTCGTCGCGGACCGGGGCCGAGGCGGCCCACGACGAGGAGTAGCGATGCTCACCCCAGACGGCACGACGACGGCGACGTCATGACCGAGGACGCCGTCACCTCGATCGCCGCCACCCTCATCGACAGCTGGACCGTCGCGCACGTCGACGAGCTGGCCGCGGTGCGCTCGCGCCTGGAGGACGCCCTCTGCGCGTGCGACCCGCCGGGGGTGGCACCGGGGCTCACCCGGGCCTCGTCGCAGAACATCATCCTGATCGCCAGCGAGCTGACCGCCAACGCGCTGGAGCACGCCGGCGGCCCGGCCCGCCTGGACGTGGTCCGTGACGGCGCCGCCGTCACCATCTCGGTGCGGGACCGGGCGCCCGACGACCCTCCTGTGCTCACGTTCGACCGCGCGCTCGGCGCGGGCGGGTTCGGCCTCCAGCTCACCCTGAAGGTCGCCGACGACGTCGGCTGGTACCGGACCCCCGACGGCGCCAAGCACGTCTGGGCGCGGTTCGTCGTCGCTCCTTCTGACGACGCCGTGTGAGCGCTCACGCGCGGGTCAGGGGTCGTAGCGGCGCAGGTGGGAGGAACGCCGCACGACGGCGCGCAGCGCGGTCAGGTCACCCGCGAGCGTCCCGGCGGCCCGCGCCTGGACGACGACGTTGCCGAGCGCCGCGCCCTCCACGGGCCCGGCGACGACGGGCAGCCCCGTCGCCTGCGCCGTGAGGCGGCACAGGAGCTCGTTCTGCGACCCGCCGCCCACGACGTGCAGCACGTCGACCTCGCGCCCGGACAGGCGCGTGACCTCCGCCAGCACCCGGCGGTAGGCGTCGGCGAGCGAGTCGAGGATGCACCGCACGACCTGCCCGACGCCGTCGGGCACCGGTTGCCCGGCCGCCCGTGCCGCGGCCGCGAGGCGCGCAGGCATGTCGCCGGGTGGCAGGAACTCCGCAGCGTCGACGTCGACGACGGTGCGGCCCGGCTCCGCCGCCTCGGCCGCGGCCAGCGCGTCGGCGAGCGAGACCTCGGTGCCGGCCTCGCGCCAGGTCCGCAGCGTCTCGGAGAGCACCCACAGCCCCATGACGTTCTTCAGGTACCGCACCGTGCCGTCGACGCCGAGCTCGTTCGTGACGTTCGCGCGGCGGCTCTCCTCGGTCAGCACCGGGGCGTCGAGCTCGACACCGACCAGCGACCACGTCCCCGAGGACACGTAGGCGAACCGCTCGTCCGCGGCGGGGACACCCACGACGGCCGAGGCCGTGTCGTGCGACCCCACCGCGACGACCGGCACCGCCCCGAGCCCGGTGGCGGTCTGCACGGCGTCGGTGAGGTGGCCGACCACGGTCCCCGGCTCGACGACGTCGGCCAGCCGGGCGCGCACGTCACCGAGCTCGGGGTACTCGCGCGCCAGGGCGTCCAGGACAGGCTGCGACCACCGGCGCGTGGTCGCGTCCAGCAGCCCGGTGGTCGAGGCGTTGGTGACCTCCGCGACGGTGACTCCGGTGAGCCAGGAGCCGAGCAGGTCCGGGATCAGCCGGATCGACTCCGTCAACGGCCACACCGCGTCGTGGCGGGCGGCCACGAGCTGGAACTCCGTGTTGAAGGGCAACGTCTGCAACCCGTTGACCGCGTAGTGCTCACCCGGACCGAGCCTGCCGAGCACCTCCTCCGCGACCCCGGCGAGCCGGGGGTCGCGGTGGTGGCGCGGGTTCCCCAGCAGGGAGCCGTCGGCCGCGAAGAGCCCGTGGTCCACGGCCCAGGAGTCGATCCCGATCCCGGCGATCTCCACTCCCTGCTCCCGGGCGAGGGCCCCGGCGGCGCGCAGGCCGTCGAGGATCCCCCGCCACAGGTGCAGCACGTCCCAGTGCAGCGCCGTCGTCGCGCCGGCCGGCACCTCGAGCGGCCCGTTGCCGAACCGCGCCACCTCGGTGAGGTCGACGCGTTCGCCACCGGCCTCGCCGGCGACCACGCCGAGCATCACCCGCCCGCTGGTGGCCCCGAGGTCGACCGCGACGAAGCCGCTCATCGCAGGAACGCCTGCGCCACACCCGCGTCGACGGGCACGTGCAGACCGGTGGTGTGCGAGAAGTCGGCCGTGCACAGGGCGAACGCCGCGTTGGCGATGTTCTCCGGCAGCACCTCACGCTTGAGCAGGGTGCGCTGGGCGTAGAAGGCGCCCAGGTCCTGCTCGTCGATGCCGTAGGTCTTGGCGCGGTTGGCGCCCCAGCCGGAGGCGAAGATCCCGGAACCGCGCACGACGCCGTCGGGGTTGATGCCGTTCACCTTGATGCCGTGCTCGCCGAGCTCGGCGGCCAGCAGCCGCACCTGGTGGGCCTGGTCGGCCTTGGTGGCGGAGTACGCGATGTTGTTCGGTCCGGCGAACACCGAGTTCTTCGACGAGATGTAGATGACGTCGCCCCCGAGCTTCTGGTCCACGAGGATGCGCGCGGCGTTCTTCGCGACGAGGAACGAGCCCTTGGCCATGACGTCGTGCTGCAGGTCCCAGTCGGCCTCGGTGGTCTCGAACAGCGACTTGCTCAGGGACAGCCCGGCGTTGTTCACCACGATGTCGACGCCGCCGAACGCCAGCACGGCCTCGTTCAGGGCGGCTTGCACCGCGGCCTCGTCGGCCACGTTCGCCGCGACGCCGATCGCGACGTCGGCGTTCCCGATCTCGGCTGCGACCGCGCGGGCCTTCTCCAGGTCCAGGTCCGCGACGACGACGCAGGCGCCCTCGGCGGCCAGGCGCTCGGCGATGGCCCTGCCGATGCCCGACGCCGCGCCCGTGACGAACGCGACGCGGGTGGCCAGGGGCTTCGGCTTCGGCTTGCGCTGCAGCTTGGCCTCCTCCAGCGCCCAGTACTCGATGCGGAACTTCTCGGACTCGTCGATCGGGGCGTAGGTGGACAGGGCCTCCGCGCCGCGCATGACGTTGATGGCGTTGACGTAGAACTCGCCGGCCACGCGCGCGGTCTGCTTGTCGCCGCCGTAGGAGAACATCCCGACGCCCGGGACGAGGACGATCAGCGGGTCCGCGCCGCGGATGGCCGGCGGCTCCTCGCCCTTCGCCCGCGCCTCGGCGGCGCCGCGCTCGTAGTAGGCGGTGTAGTCGGCGCGGTAGGCCTCGTGCAGCGCGGGGAGGCGCTCGACGATCTCCTCGACGCTCGCCGTGCCCGGCAGGTCGACGACCAGCGGCTTGACCTTGGTGCGCAGGAAGTGGTCCGGGCAGGACGTGCCCAGCGCGGCCAGCTCCGCGTGCCGCGCGGAGGCGAGGAAGTCCAGGACGACGTCGGAGTCGGTGAAGTGCCCGACCTGCGGCTTGTCCTGGGAGGCGATCGCGCGCAGGTGGGGGGCGAGCGCGGCGGCCTTGGCACGGCGCTCGTCCGCGGGCAGGGCTCCGTAGCCGTCGAGGGCAGGCCCGAACGGCTCCTCCTGGCCGTGCTCGGCGATGTAGGCCGCCGCGGTGTCGATGATCCACAGGGAGTTCGCCTCGGCCTCCTCGGCCGTGTCGCCCCACGCGGTGATGCCGTGCCCGCCCAGGACGGTGCCGATCGCGTCGGGGTGCTCCGCCTTGATCTTCGCGATGTCGAGCCCGAGCTGGAACCCGGGACGGCGCCACGGCACCCACACGACCTTGCCGCCGAAGATCTTCTGCGTGAGCTCCGGGCCGTCCGCCGCCGTGGCGATCGCGATGCCGGAGTCGGGGTGCAGGTGGTCCACGTGCGCGGCGTCGACCAGCCCGTGCATGGCGGTGTCGATGCTCGGCGCCGCGCCACCCTTGCCGTGCAGGCAGTAGTCGAACGCCGCGACCATCTCGTCCTCGCGCTCGAGGCCCGGGTAGACGTCCACCAGGGCCCGCATGCGGTCGAGGCGCAGCACCGCGAGGCCCTTCTCGGTGAGGGTACCGAGGTCCCCGCCGGAGCCCTTGACCCACAGCAGCTCGACGTCCTGCCCCGTCACGGGGTCGGTCGCCACGCCCTTGGCGGAGGTGTTGCCCCCGGCGTAGTTGGTGTTCTTCGGGTCGGCGCCCAGGCGGTTGGACCGCTCGACGAGGGAGGCGACGGTGTCGTTCGTCATCAGTTGCTCCGTAGTGGTTCGTCCAGGACGGCGAGCAGCGGCTCGTGGGTGGTGCCCACGAGCGGGCTGGTCAGCCAGGTGGTCATGCGGTCGAGGCTGCGGGCGCAGCCGGGGTGCTCGGGGTCGTTGAGGTGGCCGTGCAGGGTGCCGTCCTCGCGGGCGACCAGCACGTCGGTGCCGGCGGCGGCGAGCTCGGCGGCGTACGCCTCACCCGACGACCGCAGCGCGTCGTGATCCGAGTTGACGACCAGAGTCGGCGGCAGCCCGCTCAGGTCGCTCCCGCCGGGGAACGCGTACGGCGAGTGCGATCCCTCGCGGTGCCCCAGGTAGTTGGCGTTCATCACGCGCACGACCTCGGGCGGGAAGTTGCGGTCCGCGGGCAGGCCCGCGATCTTCGCGGCGAGCTCCGCCGTCGGCTCCGGGAGCCGCTCGTGCGCGACCGGGTAGGCGAGCAGCACGCTGCGCGGCGTCACCTGCACCGTGCCCGACGTCGGTGCGTCCGCCACGGGGGTGCCCGACGGCGTGACCGCGGTCCTGCCGTACGCCTCCGGGTGCTCGCGGACGGCGTCGTCGCGCAGGCGCAGCGACGCACCTGCCGCGAGGTTGCCGCCCGCGCTGGCACCGCCCAGCGACCAGGTGCCGGCCGGTGCGCCGAGCCCGGCGGCGACGGACCAGCGGAACACGAAGACGAGCTCGTCGTGCGCGACGGGGAACCGCACGCCTCCGGCGGCGATCGACGCCTCCGGGTCGGACCAGTCGATCTCGGGGCACAGGCGGTAGTCGACGCTCACGACGACGATGCCGCGCTGCGCAAGCGTGCGGGCGACGTGGTCGGCCTCGGCCATGTCGAGGTCGCCGTGCATGAATCCGCCTCCGTGCGCCCAGACCAGGCCGGCGACCGGCGGGTCCTCGGTCTCTGGCCCGTAGAGGCGGACGGGGAGGTTTCCGTGAGGGCCGTCGAGGACCCGGTCGGTGATGGTCATGGCCGCGATCATGCACCCCAGCCGGCCTGCTGCCCGCCGACGCGCTCCGCGGCGATCTTCGGCAGGTAGCCCGACTCGGCGAAGGCCGCCATCGGGTCCTCGGGGAGGCCGCGGGCGGCACGGTACCCGGCGAGCATCGGGCGGACGTCGGTGTAGAACGCGTCCATGTAGATCGCGTTGGCGGCGAGCACGTCGCCGGACTCCTGCGCCTTGCCCAGGGCCTCTCGGTCGAGGAGCAGGGCGCGCGCCGTCATCTCCTGGACGTTGAGGACGGAGCGGATCTGACCGGGGACCTTGTCCTCGATGTTGTGGCACTGGTCGAGCATGAGCGCCACCTGGGACCCCTCGTCGAGGCCGCCGCCGCGGATGACCTCGGCCATGATCCGGAAGAGCTGGAACGGGTCGGCGGCGCCCACGATGAGGTCGTCGTCGGCGTAGAACCGCGAGTTGAAGTCGAACGACCCGAGCTTCCCGAGCCGCAGCAGCTGGGCGACGATGAACTCGATGTTGGTACCGGGGGCGTGGTGGCCCGTGTCGAGGCAGACGAACGCCTGGTCGCCGAGCGCGGCGACCTGGGCGTACGAGGTGCCCCAGTCCGGCACGTCCGTGTGGTAGAAGGCCGGCTCGAAGAACTTGTACTCGAGCACCAGGCGCTGCTCGGCGCCGAGCTGGGCGTAGATCTCGGCGAGCGCCTCGTGCAGCAGGTCCTGGCGGGTGCGGATGTCGGCCTGGCCGGGGTAGTTCGAGCCGTCGGCCAGCCAGATCTTCAGGTCCTGCGACCCCGTGGCGTCCATGATCTCGAGGCACTCGAGGTGGTGGTCGATGGCCTGGCGACGCACGGCCGCGTCCGTGTGGGTCAACGAACCGAGCTTGTAGGCGTCGTCCTGGAACGTGTTGGAGTTGATGGTGCCCAGGGTGACGCCCTGGTCGTTCGCGTAGCGCTGCAGCGCCGCGTAGTCGTCGACCTTGTCCCACGGGATGTGCAGCGCCACCGTCGGCGCGAGGCCGGTGAGCCGGTGGACCTGGGCGGCGTCGGCGATCTTCTCCTCGGGGGTGCGGGGGGTGCCCGGCGTGGAGAAGACCTTGAAACGGGTGCCGGAGTTGCCGTAGGCCCACGAGGGGACCTCGATGGCGAGTCGGTCCAGGACCGGGGTGATGTCGTCGAAGCGGGGCATGGTCGTCCTCTTTCAGTCCTGGGTGGCGTTCGTGCCGGCGTCCCGGGCCGGCTCGGCGGCGGAGAGCTGTGTCTCGAGGTGGAAGATCGGGGTGAGCTCGGTCATGGACTCGTCCGGACCGGCGCCGTCGAAGAACTCCGCCATCTCGGCCTGCCAGCGCGCGTTGACGTCGTACAGGCCCATGTCCGCGCGGGCGGCGTCCGGGTCCTTGCTCTCGAAGTAGCCGACGACGTCTCCCTCCGGGCTGGTGAAGATCGAGTAGTTGCGCCAGCCCGTGGCGTGCAGGGCGCGCAGCATCTCCGGCCAGACCTCGGCGTGTCGTCGCGAGTACTCCTCGAGCCGGTCCGGTCGAACCCGGAACCGGAACATGACGCGGCGGGTGCCGTCGTCCTCCATTGCTCCTCCTCGCATCGTCGTCGACGCGTTATGAATCGATTCAATGTGGTCAAGGTACCTGGCGCCCCCGGCAGATGCAAGATCCGGCCCCGCGCCGTTCGCCCTCCGGTCGGCACATCGAGCAGCACTCGGCAGCTCGAGATGCCGAGCGCTGCCGAACGGACCGATCGCAGCGCACGGCCCGGGGTGGTAACCGGTTTCCACCCTACCTGCGCGTCCGCGCCCCCCACGGCGTGGCGAACGGCTACCATCCCTGGGTGCGGTCACCGACCGCGCCCCACGACCCGACCAGCCCCTGTCGACGAGGAGAGGGACCCCCATGTCGCCCCGCACCCGGCGCACGTCGATCGCCGATGTCGCGCGTCGTGCCGGCGTGTCCGTCGGCACGGTCTCCAACGTCCTCAACCGGCCCGACCGGGTCTCCCCCACCACCCGCGAGCGCGTCGAGGCCGCGATCGCCGAGCTGTCGTTCGTCCGCAACGGCTCGGCCCGCCAGCTCCGGGCCGGGCGCATCACGACCGTCGGGGCGATCGTGCTCGACATCTCGAACCCGTTCTTCACCGACGTGACCCGCGGCATCGAGGAACGGCTCACGGCCGACGACTACACGCTCATGGTGGCCAGCTCTGACCGCGAGCCCGAGCGCGAGGCCCGGTACCTGCGACTCTTCGAGGAGCACGGCGTGCGCGGGGTCATGGTGGTCCCCACGGGCGAGTCGATCGACCATCTGCTCGCCGTCCGCGAGCGCGGGATCGGCGTCGTCCTGCTGGACCACCCCTCACCGGTGGACTCGGTGTCCTCCGTGGCCGTCGACGACGTGCTCGGCGGGGCGCTGGCGACCCGCCACCTGCTCGACCAGGGGCACACCCGCATCGCGTTCCTCAACGGCACGCACTCCATACGCCAGTGCGCCGATCGCCTCGAGGGCGCCCGTCGGGCGCTCGCCGACGCAGGTCGCGACCCGGACGCGGCGCTCGTCGAGGTCACCGTCCCGCTCGACGCGAACGGTGGCGAGACCGGCATCCGCGCCCTGCTCGAGGCCGACGACCGCCCGACCGCCGTCTTCTGCGTGAACGACCTGGTCGCCCTCGGTGCGTTGCGGACGCTGCGGCGGGCGGGCGTCTCGGTGCCCGACGACGTCGCGCTGGTCGGGTACGACGACGTCACCTTCGCGGCGGAGCTCGCCACCCCGCTCACCTCGGTGCGCCAGCCGCGTCACGAGCTCGGCGCCCGCGCTGCTGACATGATGCTGCGCGGCACCGACGCGCCGGCCGAGCACGTGGTGTTCAAGCCGGAGCTGGTCGTCCGCGAGTCCTCCACCACCCGAGCGCCGTAGGGCCGCCCGGTTCGTCGCCCCGGGCTCGGAGTTTGAATCGATTTATGGCAGACTTCGGCCATGCGACGACGCACCTCCCCCACCTTCGACCCCGCCGCCGTCACCCCCTGGAACGCACGGATCGACGGTCTCGGTTTCGGTGGCGACTACAACCCCGAGCAGTGGCCCGCCGACGTCCGCGCCGAGGACCTCCACCTCATGCGCGAGGCCGGCGTCAACCTCCTGAGCGTCGCGATCTTCGCCTGGGCCACGATCGAGCCGCGCGAGGGCGAGCTCGAGTGGGGATGGCTGGACGACACGATGGATCAGCTGCACGCAGCAGGCATCCAGGTCGCGCTCGCCACGGCCACGGCGTCCCCGCCGCCGTGGCTGACCCGCCGGCACCCGGAGATCCTGCCGCAGCGCGCCGACGGCACCGTGCTCCACCAGGGCGCCCGCCAGTCGTACGCCGTGACCCACCCGGTGCACCGCGACTACGCCCTGCGCATGACCGCCCGCATGGCCGAGCGCTACGGCGACCACCCCGCCCTGGCCCTGTGGCACGTCGACAACGAGATCGGCTGCCACGTCCCGCGCGACTACTCCGACGCCGCTGCCACCGCGTTCCGCACGTGGCTGAACGAGCGGTACGGCACGATCGACCGGCTCAACGACGCCTGGGGCACCGCGTTCTGGTCGCAGCGGTACGCCACCTTCGACGACGTGCTGCCGCCGCTGGTCGCCCCGATGTTCGCCAACCCGACGCAGCAGCTGGACTTCGACAGGTTCAGCTCCGACGCGCTGCTCGACTACTACCGCGACCTGCGCGACACCCTGCGCGAGATCACCCCGCAGGTCCCCACGACGACGAACCTCATGACGACGTCGACCACCAAGGGGATGGACTACTTCTCGTGGGCCGACGACCTCGACGTCGTCGCCAACGACCACTACACGATCGCCGCGGACCCCGAGCGGCACGTCGAGCTCGCCCTGTCGGCCGACCTCGCGCGCGGCGTCGCAGGCGGCGAGCCGTGGATCCTCATGGAGCACTCGACGTCGGCCGTCAACTGGCAGCCGCGCAACCGCGCCAAGACGCCCGCCGAGATGCTGCGCAACTCGTTGCAGCACGTGGCCCGCGGCGCGGACTCGGTCATGTTCTTCCAGTGGCGCCAGTCCCGGGCGGGCGCCGAGAAGTTCCACTCGGCGATGCTGCCGCACGCCGGGACGGACACCGACGTGTGGCGAGGCACCGTCGAGCTCGGTGGCGTGCTGCAGAGTCTCGGCGAGGTCCGCGGCTCGCGGGTCGAGGCCCGGGCCGCGCTGCTGGTGGACTACCCGGCCTGGTGGGCCGCCGAGCTCGACTCCCACCCCACGCAGGACCTGCGCTACATGGACGAGGTGCGCTCCTGGTACTCGGCGCTGTGGCGCCTCGGGGTGTCCGTGGACGTCGTGCCCCCGCGCGCCGATCTCGACGGCTACGACCTCGTCGTCGCCCCCACGCTCTACCTGGTGGAGGACGAGGCGGCCGCGAACGTCGCCGCGGCCGCCGAGCGCGGCGCCACCGTGGCGATCACGTTCTTCTCGGGCATCGTCGACGAGCACGACCAGGTCCGCCTCGGCGGCTACCCGGGCGCGTTCCGTGACCTGCTCGGCGTCCGCACCGAGGAGTTCGTCCCCCTGCAGGTCGACGAGCGGGTCGAGGTCGTCGGCAAGGCCGTGGGCGGGGACGCCACGGCGGACCTGTGGAGCGAGAAGACCCACGTGCTGGACGGCACCGAGGTCGTGGCGACGTACGACGGCGGGCCGCTCGCAGGGCGTCCGGCCGTGACCCGTCGCGACGTCGGCGCCGGGACCGCCTGGTACGTGGGTACCCGGCTCGACCGCGAAGGGCTGGACGCCCTGGCGAGGACCCTCGTGGAGGAGTCCGGGGTACGGCCCGACCTCGAGGCCCCGGCCGGCGTCGAGCTGGTGCGGCGGCGCTCGGACGACGGTGCCACCACCTGGCTCTTCGCCATCAACCACACCGAGGACGACGTCACGATCGACGGGGTGACGGGCGTCGAGCTGGTCGGCGACAGCGCCGTCGGCGGCTCGTTGCCCGTGCCTGCCGGCGCCGTCCGCGTGCTGCGCGAGACGCCTGCCCGTTGACGCCCTGCTCCGTCCTGCCGACGTCGGCAGGACGGAGCAGGGCGGTGCTCAGGCCAGCGGCCAGGTGCGCAGGCGACCGCACATGCCGTAGCGACGCGGACCCTCGGCCGCGTCGGCGGCCGCCACGCTCCCCTCGTCCAGGGTGACCGGTGAGGCGTCGGCGAGGGCCTCGAGGGCGGCGTCGGTCTGGCCCGCGGCCTGCTGGACCGAGCCCTCCCAGATCTCTCGCCAGGTCCCCGTGCGCGGGGCCACCAGCCGGGCCGCGGCGTCGTACAGGGGCGCCAGAGCGTCCGGCCCGTGCTGGTCGACGGCGGAGCGCAGCGCCGCGTAGCCCTCCAGCGCCAGGTCCCGGCGGGCCCGGGCAGCCGCGGCCAGATCGGCGTCGGTGGCACCGTCGTCGAGGCGCGGCAGGGCGGCGGCCGCGGCGTACCGCTCCGGGTCGGCGAGCACGTCGGCCAGGGTCACGTAGGCCTCGGTCGAGGTGGTGTGCAGGTGGGGCGACCCGCTGCCCTGCGGAGCGTCCTGCGTGGGCCAGTCGTAGACCTGCAGGTGGCTGACGGACGTGCCGCCGGGGAAGACAGCCGTCATGCGGGCAGGCGCCCGCCGGCCGGCGCGGCATGCGCGGCGGGCGCGACGTGCCCCGGCTCGAGCCGGCCACCCTCGCCGGCGAGCACCTGCCGGCCCAGCGCGGCGAGCCCGGCTCCCCGCGCACCGTCGGACTCGCCGTCGGCGATCATCACCGCATAGGTGAACCGCAGGGTCTCGCCGGCGCCGAACGGCACCTCCTCGCTGAAGAACGGCGCGGGGCACACGCAGGCGAAGGGAACCGACCGCACGAACCACTGCGGGGTCCCTCCAGGGTTCGTGCCGGGATCGACCATGAGGACGGTCGAGCTGCGCGAGCCGCCGTGCCGGCCGCTCGTGGTCGGGGGTGCGGCGCCGTCGTGCCGACCGACGAACCCGAGCCACTCGGCCCGCAGCCCGCGGGCGTCCTCGGCGTCCGCCACCACGCCCGTGCCGTCCGCACCGGGCAGCAGCACCCGACCCTCGGTGAACGAGCGCGGCCCCCGCCAGAAGAGCCCGCCGTACCCGGCGTTCTCGCGCCCGTTGGTAGTCGGGCTGCCGATGTCGAGCGGACCGTCGGAGACGTTCGTCATCTCGGAGGTGAACGTGAGCGCCCAGACGTCCGGCGAGGCGTCGGGCAGCAGCACCTGCACGGTGCGCTCCTCGCGGACGACGACGTCGCCCGGCACGTCACCGTACGGGCCGGTGGTGGGCGGCGTGCGCCAGGACAGCCGCTCGACGAACCCGCACGGACCCACGGCGGTGAACTGCTCGTGATCCATCGAACCGTCGTTGTGCAGGTCGACGTAGCCGCGCTCGGCGTGGACGTAGTTGGGCCCGCCCCAGAAGTTCCACGGCCCCACGTGCGGCAACGACCAGGCGATGCCCTTGTGCCACACGTGGTCCCACGGCCGGTACTCGGAGACCACCGCGCCGCCGCGGGTGCGCAGCGGGTGCAGGTAGGGTCGCGGGCTCTCGTACGGGACGTCGGTCGGGCGGTAGACGTACTCGAACAGGTCGACGCCGTCGCGCGACCCCGTCATCGCGCCGTCGCCGCAGTCCAGGGTGACGCTCATGGGGTGGCCTCCTGTGCCGGGACGTCCTTGACCGGGGGCCACGGTGCCCCCGTGCCGCCCATGCTGGCGTAGAAGGAGTCGTCGGTGCTGATCTGCCCACGGGACACGGTCTCGCCGGTGAAGGCCGACCGGTAGATCGCGGCCGCCAGCTCGAGCGTCCCCCGGGCGTCGTCGACCGTGATCGGCGGGGCCTCGCCGGCGACCAGCGCACGGTAGGTCGGCACGAGCTGGGCCAGGTGCCCGGAGCGGCCGTCGTCGACCCGCTCCCCCGCCGCGACGTCCGCGGTCCAGGCGGTGACGACGTCGTCGGCGCCGGGGGCTGGCGTGACGCGCCAGGAGTCGTCGTCGTAACCGTAGAGGTGCTCGAGCTCGACGGTCGCGCGCTCGGTGTCGAACCGGAGCGAGGAGGTCTGGCGCGGGGAGAGCAGCGAGTTGGTGATGCTGGCCATGGCGCCCGAGGAGAAGCGCACCATCGCCATCGAGACGTCCTCCGTGTCCACGTGGCGGGCGAGCCGGCCGGCCATGGCCCGCACCTCGGTCCACTCCCCCAGGACCGAGACCAGCAGGTCGAACTGGTGGATGCCGTGGCCCATCGTGGGACCGCCGCCCTCGGTGTCGAACCGGCCGCGCCACGGCACCTCGAAGTACTCCGGCGGCCGGAACCACATCGTGTCGCAGGTCGCGACGAGCGGACGGCCCAGCGTGCCGTCGGCGAGCAACCGCCGCAGCCGCAGCGCCCCGGCACCGAACCGGTGCTGCACGATCTGGGTGAACCGGGCACCGTCGGCCCCGGCGCGCTCCGCCTCGGCCAGGGCGTCGATCTCGGCCAGGGACAGCACGGCCGGCTTCTCGACGACGACGTGCGCCCCCGCGGCCAGGGCGGCGCGGGCCTGCTCGAGGTGCAGCGACGGCGGCGTGCAGATGTGCAGCACGTCGACCTCCCCCGCGGCGAGCAGCGCCGCCAGGTCGGTGCCGTGGTGGGCGATGCCGTGCTGCGCCGCGAACTGCTCGGCGCGTGCGGCGTCGACGTCCACCACCCCGGTCAGCTCGACGTCCCCCAGCCCTTCCAGGGCTGCCAGTGCACGGACGGCGTCGGCGTGGGCGTGGGCGATCGCGCCGGCCCCCAGGATGCTGACCTTCATGGGTCCTACTCTCTCAAGTCGTCGATGACGTGCCGCCGGGGCGGGTGCAGGTCTCCCCCGCACCCGCCCCGGCGGCACCTGGTCAGTGACCGCCGGTCAGGTCACTGACGGGCACCGGGAACCGGCACCTGCGACCAGTCGGTGTCCGACGCCAGGTAGAACCCGGGGTAGGACGGCTGGTTGTACGAGGTCTGCTGCCGCGCCACCTCGACCCGGTACTGCGGGTCGTGCATCAGCGTGTACATCTTGATGTCCGTGACCTCGGTCGCGAAGTACACCCGCAGCGCCGAGGAGTCCTCGGTGCGCACGAGCACCTCCTCGCGCCAGTCACCCAGGACGTCCGCCACGAGCGACGGGTTGCCCTTGGTGTGGTTGTTGGTCAGGGTGCCGTCGAGGGTCCGCAGCACCGTGCCGTCACCGGCCACGATCCGCGGGGTCTCTGTGATCGCACCCTCGATGAGCTGCGTGCTGCCGTCGGCCGCCCAGCGCACCGAGGCGTTCGTCCCCGGGGTCGAGGTGGCGACCAGCTCGCCCGTCGCGCTCAGCGTCCCCGAGCCGTCGGAACCACCCGGCATCGAGCCCCACACCTCGATGCCCGGCACCTCGGTGTCGACGTCGCCGATCATGCACCGGCCGGTGTCCCGCCCGGAGTACGCCCCGAAGAGGACCTCCCCGGTGGCGGCGTCGCGCATCGCGGTCCCGTACGGGGCCCAGGCCCCGCCCTCGTGGCACGTCCAGATCTCGAGGCCGGGACGTGACGGGTCGATGTCCGTCACGTGCATGGCGTCGCCGTGCCCGAGCCCTGCCCAGGCACCGGGGTCCGCCGAGCCCTCGGGCAGGGTGTCGAACGACGAGTACAGCAGCGAGCCGTCGTGGTCGATCGTCGCCGAGCCGTAGACGATCTCCTGGTTGCCGTCACCGTCCACGTCGGCCACCGACAGCGAGTGGAAGCCCTGCGTCGTGATGGACCCGAACTCCGGGTCGGTACCCAGCGTCCCGTGGGGCCCGTCGTTGAACGGGTTCGACATCGGCGTCCAGCCGGAGTCCACCATCCAGCGCTGGGTCAGGCGCTTGCCGTCCCAGTCGTACGTGGCGATGGTCGAGCGGGTGTAGTACCCACGGGCGAACACGGCCGACGGTGTCTCGCCGTCGAGGTAGGCCACACCGGCCAGGAACCGGTCGACGCGGTTGCCCGGTTCGATGCGGCTCATCGCGTAGTCGCCCCAGCGCAGACCGTCGTCGTACCGCTCCGGCTCGTAGTCGACCGTCTCCAGCGGACGCCCGCTGCGGCCGTCGAACACCGACAGGTACTCGGGGCCGGAGATCACGAACCCTTCGAAGGTGCGCAGGTCGTTGCGGCCCGAACGCTCCGGGGCGTAGACGTCCATGAAGTGGTCGGCCAGCTCGCGCGCGTCCGCGTCGGACAACGGGTAGTCGTGCTGCGGGTCGATGCCGAACGCCTCCTCGAGCGTGGCCGGCCACTCACCGCTGGTCACCTCGGGGTAGTCCGCCCAGTCGCGGAACATCTCCACGACGTGCTCGTAGTAGTCGTCCGCGCTGTACCGGTAGTCGTCGGCGTGCGTGACGCCGGCCTTCCGGTCGTCCTTCGGGATCGTGACGTACGCGTCGCGCCTCGGCTCGCCGTTCCGGTAGGTGGTGACCTTCGTGCCCGGGGCCGTCTTGACCATCACCTCGGCACGGCCGTCCCCGTCGAAGTCGTACACCGGGAACTGCGTGTAGTGCGCCCCGGCCCGGATGTTGACGCCGAGGTCGATCCGCCAGAGCTGCTCGCCGTCGAGCGTGTACGCGTCGAGGTACTGGTTGCCCGTGTACCCCTTCTGCGAGACGTCCTTGGAGTTCGACGGGTCCCACTTGACGATCACCTCGTAGGTGCCGTCGCCGGTCAGGTCCGCGACGGAGGCGTCGTTGGCGGAGTACGTGTACGCCTCCCCGACCGGGGTGACACCGTCGGCCGGCTTGTTCAGCGGGATGTCGAGGTGGTCGTCGGCCAGCGGCACGACGGTCTCGCTCCGCTGGCCCCAGTGCACGTGGTTCTTGCCGTTGCCCTTGACGTGCCCCTTGCCCGGGTGGCCGTCGCGCAACGGCGCGACGACGTAGCGCGAGGCGGCCCCGCCGTCGGGGTCGACGTAGTTGGTCGAGTCGGTGACGGTGCCGATCTGCCGGCCGTCGCGGAAGACGGCGAACCCGACGCCGTCCATGCCGGTCTCGGTGGCACCGGTGACCTCGTGGCCGAGCAGCCGCCAGCTGAGGAACACACCCTCGCTGGTGCTGGCCGCCACCAGACCGCGGTCCAGGTCCTCCAGGACGATCCCGTCGTCCTGACCGTGGCCGGGCTGGCCGGGGTGGCCTCCCGGGGCGGCCGTGGCCGTCGACCCCAGGGCCAGGGCCCCGACGGTCGCGGCGGCGACGGCACAGGCCGTCGTGCGGTGGAGTCTCATCGCTCTGTCTCCTCCTTGCATCGTTGCAATCAGTGCACTTGCGATCACCCTCCCCACCGTGGTGACGAGGGGAGCTCTGGGGCGGTCAGGAAAGACCGGGGGTCCGGCGGCGGATCTCCACGCCGACGACCGCCATCGCCAGCAGCCCGCCCACCACGAGCACCAGCGGCACGAGCATCCACACCAGCACGACGGCCATGAGCACGGCGGCGCCCAGGAGCGCCGACCCGGTGAGGTCGTCGACGGCACGCTGCGTGGCGACCGACAGCGTGGCGCGCGTGGTCGCGCCCGGCACGGGTTCGCCGTCGTCGTCGGACCAGGCGCCGACGGCGCGCAGGACGACGGCGACGGCACCGGCGGCGAACAGCGCGACCACGACGGCCACCACGCTCGCGCCGGGGATCACTCCGGAGGTGGCGAGCTGCCAGTCACCGACCAGCAGGACGGCCAGGGCCAGGGTGGCCAGCCCGAGGAGCCAGAGGGCTCGCACGGCCGCCCACCACTCGGCGGCGAAGCGCCGCACGGACGTCTCGCGGCCGCCGAGGTCGCGTCGCAGGTGCGCGACGCCGGCCGCGAGGGAGGGCACCAGGGTCACCAGGGCGAGGGAGCCGACGGCGACCATCAGGCCCGTGATCATCACCTCGGCGAACAGGTGCAGGCTGCCCAGCAGGCGCCCGTCACCACCCCGACGACGAGGTCGCCGGGGTGGTGTCGGGCCGTCGTGGCGAGCCGGGCTCACGCGGTCAGCCCTTCAGGCCCTGCGTGGCCACGCCGTTGATGAGGAACCGCTGGAACACCACGAAGAAGATCATCACGGGCAGCAGCGCGAGGACGGCCATCGCCATCTGGGCGCCGTAGTCGGACACGGAGGTCTGGTCGACGTACTGCCGCAGCGCGATCGGCATCGTGTACAGGCTCGGGTTCTTCAGGTAGAGCAGCGGGCCGAGGAAGTCGTTCCACGACCAGATGAACGTGAAGATGGAGCTCGTCACGATCGCCGGGCGCATCAGCGGCAGGATGATCCGCCAGAAGGTGCGCCCGTGCCCGCAACCGTCGATCCGCGCCGCCTCGTCCAGGGACCGCGGGATGCCACGGATGAACTGGACCATGAGGAAGATGAAGAACGCCTCGGCAGCCAGGAACTTCGGGGCCAGCAGCGGGATGTAGGTGTTCACCATCCCGAGATTGTTGAACAGGATGTACTGCGGGATGATCGTGACGTGGAACGGCAGCAGCAGCGTGCCGATCATGATCGCGAACATCGCGTTGCGCCCCGGGAAGCTGATCCGGGCGAACGCATAGGCGGCCACCGTCGAGGACAGCACGGTCCCGACCACGCTGAGCGAGGCCAGCAGCAGCGAGTTGCCGAAGAACGTCCAGAAGCTCACCCCGCCGATGCCGGACAGCGCCGAGGCGTAGTGCTCGAGGGTCCAGATGTCCGGCAACAGCTGGACGTTGCCGATGATGTCCGAGTTCGGCTTCATCGAGGCGAACAGCATCCACGCCGCGGGGTAGAGCACCACGATCGTGGCCGCGATGGCGATGGTGTGGAAGATGACGGACTTCACGCGACGGCGGTTCTTCGCCGCGGCGCGGCGCGCGACGGCCGCGTGGTCGACTTCTCGGGAGGTTGCGGGGGCGTCGGTGATGGTCATCGTTCGTCTCCCGTGTAGTGGACCCAGCCCTTGGAGGTGCGGAACATCAGCAGGGTGATCAGCGCGACCACGATGACCAGCACCCAGGCCATCGCCGAGGCGTAGCCCATCTTGAAGTCCTGGAACCCGCGCAGGTACAGGTACAGCGTGTAGAACATCGTCGAGCCGGCCGGCCCGCCGGTCCCGCCGGAGATGATGAACGCCGAGCTGAAGACCTGGAACGCCGCGATCGTCTCGAGCAGCAGGTTGAAGAACAGCACCGGGGACAGCATGGGCATCGTGATGTTGACGAACTTGCGCACCGGGCCGGCGCCGTCGCACTCCGCGGCCTCGTAGAGCTCCTGCGGGATCTGCTTGAGGCCCGCCAGGAAGATCACCATCGGGGCGCCGAAGCCCCACACGCCCAACAGGATCAGCATCGGCAGCGACATGGCCGGGTTGCCGACCCACCCTCCGATGTCGATCCCGACGAGCCGCTGGATGCGGTCCACGATCCCGTCGTTGGTGAACATCACCTTCCACACGATCGCGATCGAGACCGACGCGCCGATGAGCGACGGCGCGTAGAAGATCGACCGGTACGCGCCCTGGCCGCGGTGCTTCATGTTGAGCAGCATCGCGACGGCCAGCGCCGAGGCCAGCTTGATCGGCGTGCCGAGCAGCACGTAGCCGGCCGTCACCTGGGCCGACTGCAGGTATCGCGGGTCGTTGAACAGGTTCACGAAGTTGTCGAAGCCCACCCACTGCGGCGGGGTGAACAGGTTGTAGTCCGTGAACGCCAGGTACAACGAGGCCAGCATCGGGAAGGCCGTCAGACCGACGAACCCGATGATCCACGGCGACAGGAACGCATACCCCGCGCGGGTGTCAGCACGGCTGTACTTGCGCTGGGGCTTCTGCTTCAGCGGCGTCTCGGCGTCGGTGCGCAGCAGGTGCTGCGCGGGGAGCGGCTGCCCCGGGGCAGCGACCGCGCCCGGTTCGATGGAAGACATGGTGGTACCTCCGGTGCGTGCGGTCCCGCGCCGCGAGGCGCGGGACCGCACGCTACGTAGAGAGCGTCAGGACTGGCCGACGGCGTCGGCGGCGAACATGAACCACTGCTCGACGAACTGGTCGACCGTGATGTTGCCGTAGCCCAGCTCCTCGGCCAGGCGCATCCACTCGGCCTCGATGGAGCCGAAGCCCTCGACGGGCAGGGGGGCGGTCTCGGTGACGTCCGCGGCCACCGCCTCCTCGTACTCGAGGACGGTCGCGTCGACCGAGCCCTCCTCGATGTTCATGGCGTCACGCTGGGCGGCCACGGCGGGGACGCCCTTCGAGGTGCCGAAGATCTCGCCGACCTCGGGGTCGTTCACGAGGAAGCTGATGAGCGCGGCGGCCTCCTCGGGGTGCTCGGAGCTGGCGCTCGACGAGAGCAGCATCGACGGCTTCCAGAACTGCTGCGGGCCGTTGTCGCCCGACGGCATCGGGAGCATGTGGATGTTCTCCGTGCCGGCGTCCGAGACGTAGCCGGCGAGGAAGTTGTCCCAGCTGGCCTCGGCGCCGACCTCGTTCGAGGTGAAGCCGCTCAGCGGGGCGAGCTGCGTCGCGCGGTCCGTCGGGAAGAGCTGGCCGGCCTCGCGCAGGCCGCTCGCCAGGTTGAGGAACTCGGTGGCGTGCGACTCGTCGAAGTTGAGCTGGCCGTCCTCGGTGAAGGGCTGGACGCCCTGCTGGATCAGCCACTGGGCGAAGAACCAGAAGGTGCCGGTGTAGTCGCCGGAGCCGTAGATCGCGGGCTCCTCGTCGGTGCCGGCCTCGGAGACCTCGGCGATGAACGCGTTGAAGTCCTCCCAGGTGTAGCCCTCCTCGAGGGGCTCGACGCCGACCTCGTCGAGGACGTCGCCGTTGTAGAACAGTGCGAGCGTGTTCTGCGAGGTCGGGATGCCGTACTGGGCTCCCTCGATCTGACCGGCCTCGAGGAGCGCCTCCTCGAAGCCCGCGGTGTCGATGGAGCTGCCCGAGAGGTCGGCGAGCTGGCCGGTGCTGCCGTACTGGCGCAGGTAGGACAGGTCCATCTGGAACACGTCGGGCAGCGCCTGGCCGGCCGCCTCGGTGTTGCGCGCGGTCCAGTAGTCGTCCCAGGCCTGGAACTGCGTCTGGACGGTGATGTTGGGGTTGGCCGCCTCGAAGAGGTCGATCGACTCCTCGTACTTGTCGGCACGGTCGTCGTTGCCCCACCAGGCGACGGTCAGCGTGACGTCGCCGCCCTCGCCGCCCCCGGAGCCGTTCGAGTCGTCACCGCTGCACGCGGTCAGGACGAGAGTGAGTGCGGCGGTCGCGGCGACTGCGCCGGCGGCGTTGCGCGAGATCCTCATCGGAGCCTCCTTGCTCAGGACGTCGACGCCGAGGAAGCCCCCTGTGGCCCCTCTGTCCCGTCGACTTGAAACGATACAATACAGGTCTGAGCGTCGGTGTCCAGCCCTTCGGGAAAGCGCTTCATCACGATCCGGCAACGAGCCGGACCCCATCGGCAGCGACGACGGGGTCCTCACCGGCGGTGATGTGAGCGCTCACATCCCGCCGAGCGTAGGTGATCCATGTCTCAGCGGGCGAACCGGGCCGCGCGGATTCGCGAACCGGCTCGCACGGTTTCGGCCACGGCGCGCGCCGCGACGGCTCCGACGTCGCGGCCGCGCGCTACCTCGTCGCGACAGCCTCCGCGCCGACAAGCCTCTCGGCCTCGTCCACGACCGCGTCGAGCAGCGCCGGGTCCGTCCCGGAGCCGCCGGGCAGCAGGCCGGGCAGCGCGGTGAGCGCCCGCGCCACGTCCTCAGGTCGCGCTGCCTCGACCGACCCCCGACCCACCGCGCGGACGACGTCGCGCAGCTGCGCCGCGCGGGGGTCGTCGACGAGCCGGCCGGCCAGCGCCTCGTGCCGTACGACCTCCGACCATGCCGCCAGCGCGTAGGCCGCGCCGTGCGGGATCTCTCCGGCCGCCAGCCGCTCGGCGACCGTGTCGCCCCAGCGGTACGGGATCTTCTGGGTGCCGTCCATCGACACCTGCACCGTGGTGTGCCCGGTCGCCGGGTTCGCGAAGCGCTCCAGCAGCGACTCGCCGTAGGCCGCGAGGTCCGCCCCCCGGGGCGGGGTGAGCGTGGGCAGCGCGTCGTCGAAGAGGAGCTGCCGCGCCCGGGCCTCGATCGCCGGGTCGTCGATCGCCTCTGCGATCGTGGCGTGGCCCGCGAGCCGGCCCGCGTACGCGAGCAACGAGTGCGTGCCGTTGAGCAGCCGCAGCTTGGCGCGCTCCCAGACGGCGACGTCGTCGGTGATCGTCGCGCCGGCGTCCTCCCAGGCGGGGCGCGGCCCGGCGAACCGGTCCTCGATGACCCACTGGCGGTAGGGCTCACCGACCACCAGGCCCTCGTCGCGCACACCGAGCCGCTGCTCGACGGCGTCACGCTGCGCGGCGGTCGTGGCCGGCACGATGCGGTCCACCATCGAGCAGGGGAACGTCACGTGCTCGTCCAGCCAGGCCCGCAGAGCGGTGTCGCCGGGCACGGCGGCCTCGAGCGCCGCACGCACGAGGCCCTCCAGCACTCGACCGTTGTCGACCATGTTGTCGCAGGTCAGCACCGTCAGCGGCCGCAGCTCGCCGGCGGCCCGGGCGGCCCGGTACCGCGCGGCCAGCCCGCGGACCAGCAGGCCGACCGCCGTCGACGCCGGCACCGCCCCGCCGACCAGGAGGTTGGTCCCGCTGTGCGCCGGCATACCGGGCGCAGCTTCCTGCTCGGCGCCGAGGGCGTCCAGGTCGCTTCGCACCAGCCCCAGGTCGAGCGCTCCCCCGGCGTCGCGGCAGTAGCCCTTCTCCGTCACCGTGAGCGTGACCAGGTGCGTGGTCGGTGCGGCGATCGTGCCCAGGACCCGCGCAGTCTCCTCCGCGGGCCAGGCGACGTCGAGCACCGACCCGACGAGATCGACGGAGGACTCCTCACGCCCGGCCGTGAGCACCGAGTAGACCCCGCCCTGCGGCCGGAGCTGGTCGCGCACCGTGGCCGACCGCTGCGTCACGCCCAGGATCCCCCAGCGCAGGTCACCCCTCGAGCGGGCCGCGAGCTCGGTGAAGACGGCCTGGTGCGCGCGATGGAAAGCGCCGATGCCGAGGTGGACGATGCCCACCGACTCCGGGTGGACCGGCGGCTCGAGGTCGGCAGGGACGGCGCGACGGTGCAGACGGTCGTTCACAAGGTTCCTCCGGACGAGTGACGGACGGGAGGTGCGGTCGACGACCGCACGACGAGCTCGACGTCGAGCGGGGGCGCGTCCGGGACAGGAGTCTCCGCGCCGGTCGATCGGCCCCCGGACGCCGAGGCGACGAGGCGGTCGACGGCGTGGCGCCCGAGCCGGCGCAGGTCGACACGCAGGGTGGTCAGGGGCGGGGTGACGAGCGAGGCGACGTAGGAGTCGTCACAGCCGACGACCGACAGGTCGTGCGGGACGTCGAGGCCTCGTGCCCGCAGCCGGTCGACGAGACCGACGGCGACCAGGTCGTTGAACGTGACGACGGCCGTGGCGCCGGACGCGACGACGAGGTCGGCCGCCGCCTGGCCACCCTCCACCCGGGGACGGAACGCTCCCAGCTCGACGACCTCGACGTCGTCGTACCGGGCCGACGCCTCGACGAGGCCGGCCCGACGACGGCGATCGCTCCACGAGCGTTCGGGTCCGCCGACGTAGGCCACCCGGTGGTGACCGAGGGCGCGCAGGTGCTCCAGCGCACGCTGCATGCCGCCGCGATGGTCGGCCTCGACCGCGGGGACACCGGCGACGTCGTGGTTGACGAGGACGACAGGTCGCCCGTCCAGGGCACCCAACGCACGGTCGGCGGCTCGGGGCGAGCAGAGCACCACGCCGTCCGTCTGGGGGGCGAGGGCACGGATCGCCTCGGCCTCGAGGTCCGGGTCCTCGTCGGTGTCCACGATGAACAGTCCTGCGCCGTGCTCGCGGGCCCGTTCCTGAGCGCCCTTGGCGACGGCCGCGAAGTAGGGGTTCGCGAGGTCTGGCACCACGAGCCCGTAGGCGCCCGACCGGCCGGCCCGCAGCACGGCAGCGGCACGGTTGGGGCGGTAGCCGAGCTCCGCGGCGGCCCGCCGGACGCGCTCGCGGGTCGCGGAGGCGACCTTCTCGGGTGCGGCGAGCGCGCGCGAGACGGTAGAGATGGACACCCCGGCCGACCGGGCGACGTCGTGCACCGTGACCATGAGCCCCTCCGGCTGCGAACGTTTACAGGTTGACTGTCCCGGGGACAGCCTAACGCCTTCATCGTGACACCGAGGATCGAAGTCCGTATGATGCAAACGTTGTCACCCACTCGACGAGGAGGCGCCCGTGAGCGAGCCCTGGACCCTGCACCCCGACCGGGCCCTGCCCGCCGACCCGACCGTCCGCGGTATCGCCCGCGAGGTCTACGCGGCGACGAGGGACCTGTCGATCGTGTCCATGCACGGTCACGTGCCGGTCGAGTGGTTCGCGCAGGACTCGTCGTTCGGCGACCCGGCCCAGCTCTTCGTGGTGCCCGACCACTACCTGACCCGGATGCTGGTCTCGCAGGGCGAGACCCTGCCCCGGCTCGGCGTCGGATCCACCGAGACCGAGGCCGTCGAGCAGGACCCCCGCGAGATCTGGCGGCGGTTCTGCGCCGGCTGGCAGCACTTCCGCGGGACCCCGACGCGGTACTGGCTCGAGCACGCGTTCGTCGAGATCTTCGGCGTCACACAACGCCCGTCGGCCGCGACCGCGGACGCGATCTACGACCAGGTCGCCGCCCGGATCGAGTCACCGGAGTTCCGCCCCCGCGCGCTGCTCGACACCTTCCGCATCGAGGTCATCGCCACCACCGACCCGGCCTGGGCATCCTTGGAGGACCACACCCGGCTCGCCAAGGACGGCTACGGCGACCGCGTGCTGCCGACCTTCCGTCCCGACCCGTTGCTGCACGTCGACCGGACCACGTGGCGCGAGGAGATCGACCTGCTCGGCCGGGCCGCCGACGTCGAGATCGGGTCGTACGAGACCTACCTCGCTGCGCTGCGGGTCCAGCGCCAGCGGTTCGTGGAGGCCGGCGCCCGTGCCACCGACCACGGCCACCTCGCGGCCGACACCACGCCGTTGGACGATCTCGAGGCTCGCCGGGTGTTCGACGCCGCCCTGGCCGGCGCCGTCACCGCGGCGGAGGCGGAGGCGTTCAGCGGGCACATGCTCTTCCAGATGGCCGCGATGTCCACCGAGGACGGCCTGGTCATGCAGCTGCACCCGGGCGTGCTGCGGAACCACGCCACCGCGCCGTTCGCGGCGTTCGGACCGGACAAGGGGTACGACATCCCGGTCGTCACGGAGTTCACGCGGTCCCTGCGTCCGATCCTCGACGCCTTCGGGCACCACCCGGCCTTCCGGATGATCGCCTTCACGGTGGACGAGGACGTCTACTCGCGCGAGCTCGCACCGCTGGCCGGCGTCTACCCGGCGTTGAGGCTGGGTGCCCCGTGGTGGTTCCTCGACGCCCCGGACGCGATGCGCCGGTTCCGTGAGTCCGCGACCGAGACGGCGGGCTTCAGCAACATGAGCGGGTTCGTGGACGACACCCGGGCTTTCTGCTCGATCCCTGCGCGCCACGACCTGGCCCGCCGGGTGGACGCCGGCTACCTGGCGCGACTGGTCGCGGAGCACCGTCTCGACCTCGACGAGGCGACCGAGACCGCCGTCGACCTCGCCTACCGACTCCCCCTGGCCGCCTACCCCGCCCCCCGCTGAGGCTGTGGGCGCGATTTCTGGCCCGATATGACCGTTCTACGAGATATCTACCCACAGAAATCGCGCCCACAACGATCAGCGGCTGCCGCTCGAAGGAGAGCCGCCTCATGCTCGACAACGATTTCCACCCGGCCTGGCTGCCTGACGCCGCGCTGCAGACCGTCGGCAGCCGCCGTCTCGCGCTCCGGTCGCCCGACGACGAAGCCGGCGTTCCGGTCGGCAGTTCCAGCCGCGATCGGCAGCTCGAGGGACCGATCGCGACCGAACATACCGACCGCAGCAGTTCCCGGCGCACCGACCGCGCCGTGCTCGCCACCCTGTCGGCCGAGCTGGACCGCGCCACCCGCGCCCACGGCGGCGCCGTCGTCGGGCACGACGACGAGCCCGACCTGCTCCTCGCCCTCGACCCCGCGGACCCGGCACCCGCCGAGCCCGCCGAGCCCGCCGGCTACCGGCTGCTTCGCGCCGCCGGCCGCGTCACCGTCACCGCGGACCACCCCACGAGCCTGCTGCACGGGTGGTTCCACGTGGTCCGTCTCGGCGCCGTCGCGTTCGACGGCCCGGACACCGACGAGCACCACGCCCCGGTGAGCGCGCTGCGGATGCTCGACCACTGGGACAACGTGGACGTGCACCCCGTCATGGGGCAGGTCGAGCGGGGATACGCGGGCGGGTCGATCTTCTACGACGCCGGCCACGTCCGCGCCGACCTGAGCCGGGTCACCACGTACGCACGTCTGCTCGCCGCCGTCGGGATCGACCGCGTCGCGATCAACAACGTCAACGTCGCCGCCCGCGAGGCCCGCCTGCTCACCGACGACCTGCCCGAGGTCGCGCGCATCGCCGCCGCGCTGCGCCCCTACGGGGTACGCACCCACCTGTCGGTGAGCTTCGCCTCACCGGTCACCCTCGGCGGGCTGCCGACGTCGGACCCGCTCGACCCCGCGGTGCGCACCTGGTGGCGCGACGCCGCGGACGTCGTCTGGCGCGCCGTCCCCGACTTCGGAGGGTTCGTGGTCAAGGCCGACTCCGAGGGCCAGCCCGGTCCTTTCGCGCACGGACGCGATCACGCCGACGGCGCGAACATGCTCGCCGAGGCCGTCGCCCCGCACGGTGGCCTCGTCCACTGGCGGGCCTTCGTCTACAACCACACCCAGGACTGGCGGGACCGCACCACCGACCGTGCCCGCGCCGCCCACGACCACTTCGCACCGCTCGACGGCAGGTTCGCCGGCAACGTGGTCGTCCAGGTCAAGCACGGGCCGGTCGACTTCCAGGTGCGCGAGCCCGTCTCCCCCGTGCTCGCCGCGATGCCGCGCACTCGGGTGGCGCTCGAGCTGCAGGTGACGCAGGAGTACACGGGTCAGCAGCGTCACGCCGTCTACCTGGGGCCGGCGTGGAGCGAGATCCTGCGCTGGCAGCCGTGGGGCGATGCCGCGGGCCCCGACGACGCGCCCGACGGCGGCGCCCCGGTCACCGTGGCCGACCTCGCCTCCGGCCGTGGCCCGGGCGGGCAGGGCGGTGGGATCGCGGCGGTCTCCAACGTCGGGGACGACCGCTTCTGGACCGGGCACCCGCTGGCCCAGGCGAACCTCTATGCGTTCGGGCGGCTCGCCTGGGACCCGGCCCTGGACCCGCCAGCGGTGCTGGACGAGTGGATCGACCTGACGTTCCCCGGGGCGCCCGCCGAGCTGCGGGCGGCGGTGCACGCGATCCTCGACGAGTCCTGGCACACGTACGAGCTGTACACCGCCCCGCTGGGCATCGGGTTCATGGTGCGGCCGGGCCACCACTACGGGCCGGACGTGGACGGCTACGAGTACACGCCCTGGGGCACCTACCACTTCGCCGACCGGGACGGGATCGGCGTGGACCGCACCCGCGCGACCGGCACGGGATACACCGGCCAGTACCCGGCGCCGTGGCGCGAGGTCTACGAGTCCCTCGACTCGTGCCCCGACGAGCTGCTGCTGTTCTTCCACCACGTGCCGTACACCCACGTGCTGCACAGCGGGAAGACGGTGGTCCAGCACGTCTACGACACCCACTTCGAGGGCGTCGAGCGGGTGGAGCGCATGGTGGAACGCTGGGAGGACGTCGCCGGTCTCGTGCCCGACGACGTCGCGCGGCGGGTGAGCGACCGGCTCACCGAGCAGCGTCGCTCGGCCGTCGAGTGGCGCGACCAGGTCACCACGTACTTCTGGCGGAAGTCAGGCATCCCCGACGAGCAGGGCCGGACGATCTACTGACCCCACCCCTCTTCGCTGTGGGTGGGGTCGAGGTCAGAGCGCCCCGCCGGCGGCCTTCGGGGCGTCGGCGGACTCACCGGCATCACCGATCGCCTCACGGGCGACGTAGTTCTCCAGGTCGAACAGGTTGTCCCCGGCCCGCCGCGCCACCGTGAGCAGCGTGTTGGCCGAGGCCACCTCCTCGACCTGCTCCTCGAGGAACCAGAGCATGAACTGCTCGCCGAGGACGTCGCCCTCGTCGCGCGCCGCCCGGAAGATCGCCTCGACCTGCCGGGTCACCTGCTCCTCCTGGTCGAGCGCGAGCTGCAGCGGTTCGAGCACGTCCGCGAAGTCGTTGACGACCTCGGGAGTCCCGGGGATTCTCGCCGGCAGCGACCGGTCCAGGTGGTACTGGACGATCATCATCGCGTGGTTGCGCTCCTCGAGCGCCTGGCGGTAGAAGTGCGCGGCGAGCTGTGGCAGGTCGTGCCCGTCGAACCAGACCGCGATGGCGACGTACTGCTGGTGCGCCGCCAGCTCGTGGCCGACCTGCTCGCCCATCAGCTGCCAGAACCGTGAACCCTCGGGTGACGTCATGCCGTCACGCTAGCAACGTCCCGCGCGGTCCGGTCACTCGTCCTCCACGAACCGCAGCCGTACCTCGGCGAGCAGCGGCTTGTCGCTGCGCAGCAGGACGGCGACCCACAGCACGCCGAGGAGGGCCAGCAGCGCCACCGACGTCAGCCAGGCGAAGAGGGTCGCGAGCACGACCACGACCAGGACGACGAGAGTCACCTTGGGCAACCGCCCCAGGAAGTACACGGCCAGCCGGGCCACGTCCCGTCCGCGGAACGCGAAGTAGGACGAGATCACCGTCGCCTGGACGAGCCACAGGACGATCAGCAGGAAGAGGCCCACACCGAGCCCGACGACCCACGCGGGGGCGCCCTGCGCCAGCGCGTCCGCCACCATGAACGCCAGCACGCCGAGCACCAGCAGCGTCGGCAACCAGAGCTTCAGCACGTCCACGGCGTTGAGCCGGTAGCCGCGACCGAAGGCGGCGGCGGGCGACAGGCCGTCGTCCCTGGCCTTCTCCCCCAGCGCGAACAGCGCCGCCGAGACCGCCGGCCCCACGAACACCGCGCTGAGAGTCCCGACGGCGGCCGGGACCGGCCCGAACCCGAGCAGGGTCACCAGCACCGCGGTCGGAGAGACGGCGAGAGCCAGCAGCACCCCGACCACCAGCAGCCTGATGACCACCGGGGTCTCTCGTGCCGCGCCGGCCGGGTTTCCTTCGTCGGTCGAGTTCACAGGGCTCACCGTACTGACTCGCCCACCGGGCGGCGTCACTCCTCGCGCAGGACCACCACGTCGGTCGGTGCCAGGTGCAGCTCCTCTCCGCGCTCGATGCGCCGGTGGGTCAGCAGATCGGTGCCCGCAGCGTGCGCGGGGACGTCCACCGCCTCGCCGGAGTGGTTGAGGACGAACGAGTATCGCTGCCCGGCCCGCTCGCGCACGGCGAGCTCGACGTCGGCGGCGTCCGCGTACGGTCCGACCAGCCCGTGCCGGTCGAGCACCTGACGCACCACCCAGGCGGTGCCGGCGTCGTCGAGCCCTGTCGCGACGTACCACGCCTCGCCGGTCATGGCCTCGGCCGACTCCCCGGGGGTGCCGGGGTGCCGGTGGCGCGTCACCGCGGGCGTGCCCGCATAGAACTCGGCGCCGTAGGTGCCGACGACGTCGGCGCCCTGCGGCACGACGACCTCGAAGACGAGCTCGGCCGCGCACGTGGTCTCCTCCCCCGTCCCGGGGTCCGTCAGCCGCACCGGGCAGGCGTCACCAGGCTCGGCCGAGTCCGTCTCCTCGACCCGCAGCCCGAACAGCCGGCCGAGCGGTCCGGGAGCGTCCCGGAGGAACGCGTTGTCGTCCTCGTCGACCCGCCCGGCCCAGAAGGACGAGAGCACCGACCCGCCGCGAGCCACCACGGCCTCGAGCCGGTCGGCGATGTCTCCCTTGAGCAGGTGCAGCATCGGCGCCACGACGACGTCGTAACGCGAGAGGTCCGCCGACGTCGGCACGACGTCGACCTGGGCTCCTGCCTGCCACAGCGCCCGGTAGTAGGCCAGCACCGTCGGCACGTACCGGGCGTGACGGTTGAAGCCGTCGGTCATCTCCGCCGCCCACCAGGAGTCCCAGTCGAACAGCATCGCCACGCGGGCGGGCGTGCGCGCGCCGACGACGGCGTCACCCAGGTCGCGCAGCTCGGCGCCGAGCGCGGCCACCTCGCGGAACGACCGGGTGTCTGTCCGCCCCGCATGGTCGAGCACCGCCCCGTGGTACTTCTCGCACGCACCCCGCGACTGCCGCATCTGGAAGTACAGGACGGCGTCCGCCCCGTGGGCGACCGACTGCCACGACCACAGCCGCAGGACGCCCGGCCGCTTCACCGGGTTCACGTCGCGCGACGCGGTGATGGTCGGCGTCTGCTCCATGACCCAGAAGGGGGCACCGCCCTTGAGACCACGCATCAGGTCGTGCGCGAGCGCCATCCGGACGTGCTCGCGCTGGCCCGGCGGGTAGTTGTCCCACGAGGCGAGGTCGAGATCGGGGGCCCACCGGTGGTAGTCGAGGGGCCGGAACATCCCCATGAGGTTGGTGGTGACGGGTGTCACCACGTCGTGCTCGCGGATCCGCTCCTTCTCGTCACGGAAGTTCTGGAGCATCGCGTCGGACTGGAAGCGTCGGTAGTCCAACGTGGTGCCCTGGAAGGCGGTGTGGTCGGGGCCTCGCCAGTGCTCGCTGAGCATGTTGGGCGGCACGACCTGCTCCCAGTCGGAGTAGGTGTGCGACCAGAACGTCGTGTTCCACGCCTCGTTGAGACGGTCGAGGGTGCCGTGGCGCCGGCGCAGCCACACGCGGAAGGCTGCGGCGCACAGGTCGCACCAGCAGCCGCCGTCGTACCCTCCGTACTCGTTGCCGACGTGCCACGCGACCAGCCCCGGCGTACCGGCATACCGCTCGGCGAGGCGCCCCGCGAGCTCGGCCGACAGCCGACGGTAGACGGGCGAGCTCGGGCAGGCGTTGTGGCGCTGGCCGTAGACGTGCCGGCGGCCCTGGAAGTCGGTGCGGTTCACCTCCGGGTGCCGATGAGCGAGCCACGGCGGGAGGGCACCGGTCGACGTCGCGAGCACGATGTCTCGGCCGCCCTCGACGGCCCGGCCGACGACGGCGTCGAGCAGGTCGAAGTCGTAGACGTCCTCGGCGGGTTGCAGCGTGGCCCACGAGAAGACGTTGAGGGTGACCGTGTCGATCGACGCCTGGTCGAAGGCGGCATAGTCCTCCTCCCAGATCTCCCGGGGCCACTGCTCGGGGTTGTAGTCGCCGCCGTACCGGATCTTGCGCGACAGGTCGTACTCAGCGGTCATGGTCAGGTCTCCTCCGGTCGGGCGGACACGGCAGACGTGGTCGGTAGGTGGAACGGACACCGGCTCAGGCGACGAACCGCCGCCGGACGTCCTCCAGGACGGGCTGGGCGGTGCGCAGGAGGAACCACAGCCACACCACGACGAACAAGGTCAGGACCGCCTCGCCGAACCAGAACACCACGGCCCCTGCCACGACGAGCAGCGCGAGAAGCCCCGCCGTCGGCAGGAGGTGCCGACCCATGAGCTCGAGAGCGAGCCGTGCAGCGTCCCGGGTGCGGAAGGTGAACGCCGAGCAGAGCAGCAGCACCTGCAGCAGCCACAGGACCACACCGACGCCCACGACCACGAGGACCGCCGCGTAGCCCACCGACACCCCCGCCGCCTCGTGGTGCACCACCGACGTGGCGATCACCCCGAGCAACGCGAGCGCGGGGGCGGCCAGGACCAGCACGTCGCGGGCGGTGAGCCGCAGCCCGCGGGCGAACGTCCGCGCCGGTCCGGCCTCGTCGGCCTCGTGCCGGCGTCCGATCGCGAAGAGTGCCGCCGACCACACCGGGACGGCAGGCACGAGGCACAGCGGGACGAGCAGGACGTTGCCGCTGGACCGGTCGAGCAGCGCCGTCAGCACCAGGGTGGGTGCGCACCCGAGAGCGGTGAGCACCCCCACCACCAGGTACCAGTAGACGGCCCGGGTCACCCGGCTCAGCGTGCCGTCCCCGAAGTCCCGGCTGCTCGTGGTCGCCGCCATCGTCAGGCGCCCTGACCGGGATCGCCGGCACGGCCGAGGATGCGGGCGTCGTCGAGCCACGGCGGGGTCTCGTCGTCCACGACGTCGATCTCGACGAGCGTGACCTCGTGGCGTTCGAGCTCGATCCGCAGCTCGACCCTCCCGTCGGCCACGGGCAGCGAGGTCGTCGAGCGCTCGGGCTGTGCTGCCTCCTCCAGGACGGCGAGCTGGCGGCTGGTCGGTGAGGCCGGCCGGCCGAGATGACGCCAGGCGGTGAAGGCGTTGCCCCGCTGCTCGTCCACCCGCGACCTGTGGACCGAGACGCGCGACGCCGTCGGGCCCACCGGCAGGGTCAGGCGCAGCGCGTGACGATCCGTCTCCGGTGGCGCCTCACTTCCCCCCACGGGCTGCCACGCGAGCACCGTGAGCCGCCCGCCGGCACCTCGCGTGACCAGGTGGTCCGCGCCACGTTGCAGCACGTCGCGCCCCATCCGGGCCATGAAGGCGTACAGGTGGAACACCGGCTTGCGGACCTGCCGGTGCCCGAGCATGCCGAACCCGCCGTGGAACATCGTGGTGGGGACCCCCTCCTCCTCGAAGACGTCGCAGAACGTCCAGTAGGAGAAGGAGTCCACCAGGTCGCCACCCCGCGCGAGCACCGGGGCCAACGCGGCAGCCTGGTACGCCGTGTCGTGCACCGGGTTGTCCGGTCGGTAGCTCGTGCTGAACTCGGTGACGTGGGCGGGCAGCCCCGCCAACCGGCTCCCGGCGAGCAGCTGCGCGGGCCGGGCGAACTGCTCCAGCAGCACCTCCGGGGGACGCAACGACTGGTAGGTCCCGAACGGGACGTGCTGCGCCGGACCGGCGGTGTAGGCGTGGAACGACAGGAAGTCCACGGGCACGTCACGGTCCGTGACGAAGTCCGCGAACGGCTGCCACCAGTCGTCCGCCCCCGGCGAGACGGCTGGCCCTCCGACCTGCAGGGCAGGGTCGACGTCCTTGACCGCTGCCGCCGTGACCTCGTACAGGCGGAAGTACTCCTCCTGCGAGGCGCCCTGCCAGAACTGCGTGAGGTTCGGCTCGTTCCAGACCTCGATCGGCCACCGGCGCACCTCGTCGAGCCCGTAGCGATCGACGGCGTGGCGCACCAGGTGCTGGACGAGGTCCGCCCACTCGCGGTAGTCGCGAGGCGGGGTCACGTTCCCCTGCCACCAGAACACGGTCTGGCTCCCGGACGCCAGGCCCGACGGCATGAACCCCAGCTCGAGGAAGGGCCGGATGCCGAGGCTCAGCCAGGCGTCGAAGACCTGGTCGACGTAGGAGAACCCGTACCGGGTGCCCGTGTGCCCGGCGGCGTCGTAGGGGCGATGGACGCCCATGTCGTCGGAGAGCAGCCCGTGCCCCCGTACGTGGCGGAACCCGATCTCGGACTGGGCCAGGGCGAGCGACTCGTGGTGGTCGCGTCGCAGCGCGAGGTTGAGCCGACCGGTGCCGACACAGGTCCGCCAGGCGTCCGAGAGGACGCCGGTGGGCTCGGACGGCACGACGAGGGATGTCACGGTGATGCTCTCCTGTGCTGTGGCGGTCTTCAGCAGGCGGCGCGGGGCGCCCCCGGACCGTGGTCCGGAGGCGCCCCGTGGCTGGTCAGTCGCTCTGGCGTGCGTAGGCGGCGTTGTACGTCTCGACGATCTGGGAGGCTCCCAGACCTTCCATCTCGGCGGCGAAGGCGTCCCAGTCGTCCAGCGACCGTTGGCCGGTGATGAAGGCCGCCGTCGCCGCCTGGACGGCGTCGTTCAGCTGGCTGTCCAGCAGGGAGGTCTGTTCCAGCTCGAGCTCGTCGAGGCGCGCGGCCGGCGCGATGGGGAGGGTCTCCTTGCGCTCCAGCACGGCGCGGGTCCACTCCTTGATCTCGTCGGACATCACCGACTCGAGCAGATCCTGGGTGGTGCCGTTGGCGAGCAGGAACACACCGTTGCTGTAGCCGTAGTCGGCATTGAGCTGCTCCGACGCGTCCGGGTTGATGGCGTTCCAGCCGATGTCCTCCTTCATCGTCCGGGTACCGTCGGCCTCCCGGTCGAACGTCTCGCCCTCGACGCCCCACTGCGCGAACTCGATGCCCTCGTCCGAGTAGTACTGCCAGTCGATGTACTGCAGCAACGCCTCGAAGTGAGGCTTCTCCGCGGCCGCGCTGGCGATCATCAGCCCCGAGGACAGTCGGCTCGCCGCGAGGTTGTCCCCGAACGGTCCGCCCGGGATGACGAGCAGACGCAGCTCGGCGTCGACCCCTGCGTCGGCGAACTTGGTCCGGTGGGCGGTGATCTCCTGGGTGTTGCTCGACAGCGCAGCCGAGCGGCCCGAGATGAACTTCTGCTCCGCCTGGTCGTCGCTCTGGGTGATCTCCGGGTCCATGACGCCGGCCTCGACCATGCCGCGCACGGTCTCGAGCATCGCGCGGTACTGGTCGCTGGCCCCGTTGAAGACGAACTCGTCGGCCTGCTCGTCGTACCAGGTGTTGGCGTAGCCCCAGCCGCCGGCAGCGCCGAAGTTCGGTCCCATGACGTTGAGCAGTGCGCCGAGCGGCTGACCGTCGGTCCACCGGTCGGAGAACGCGTAGTCGAGCTCGGGGTGGGCGTCCTGGACCGTCTGGAGATCCTCGGCGAACTCCTCCCAGGTCTGAGGGTCCTCGGTGATGCCGGCCTCACGCCACAGGTCGTCACGGATCACGACCGAGTACTGGACGTCGGGGATCTCCCGGATGCCGGGCAGCATGTAGTACTTGTCGTCGTCCTGACGGAGGTTGTCGATCTCCTCCTGCAGACCCCACTCCTCGACCTTCTGCCGGAAGTTGGGCAGGTACTCCAGGTAGTCGGAGACCGGCAGGAGCGACCCGCCGGACACGAACTGCGTCTCCTGGCCGGGATAGGTCACCGGCATGAGGTCGGCGGCCTCGCCGGAACCGATCAGCAGCGACCGCTTCTGCTCCCAGTCGGCCAGCGGGATGTCGGTCCGTGAGAACGTCACCCCGTGGTCCTGCTCGAGGTGCTCGAAGATCGACCAGTCGTCGGTCACCTCGTAGTTCGGGTGGTCCCGGTACATCAGCGAGAACGTGACGGGCTCGGTGGCCTGGAACGTGGTCCCGACACCGAAGTCCTCCATCGCTCCGACGGACTGGTCCGCCCCGATGGCGACGCCGCCGTCGGGGCTCTCCTCGCCCGTGCCCGCGTCGTCGTCGCTGCTGCCGCAGGCCGCCAGGCCGAGGGCCAGGGCCGTGGCCGACACGACGGCGGTGGCCGTACGCATCCTGTTGGTGTTCATATCTCTCCTCGTGTGATGAGCGTCGTCGCTCTCGACATCGACCGGCTTTCCCGGGACGGCCCGCACGGTCAACCCTTGACCGAGCCGAGCATGATCCCGGAGACGAAGTACCTCTGGATGAACGGGTAGAAACAGATGATGGGCAGCACGGTGAGCAGCATCGTCACCGACTGGATGTTGGCCCCGATCTGGACGGCGTCCTGACTCGGGTCGACCGCGGGACCGGCGGCGGCGATCATGTTGCGCAGGTAGACCGTCACCGGGAAGAGCTCACGCTGGTCGAGATAGAGGAACGCGCTGAACCACGAGTTCCACATCCCGACGGCGTAGAAGAGCGTCATCGTGGCGAGCACGGCCTTCGAGAGCGGGAGCACCACCCGGAGGAAGATCCCGTAGGTGGTCAGGCCGTCGATCGCCGCGGCCTCCTCGAGGTCGGCGGGGAAGTTCTCGAAGAAGGACTTCATCACCAGCAGGTTGAACACCGAGATCGCGGTCGGCACGACGATCGCCCACATCGTGTTCCGCATCCCGAGCACGTTCGCGACCAGGATGTAGTTGGGGATGAGCCCGCCGCTGAAGAACATCGTGAAGACGGCGACCCAGATGAAGAACGTCCGCCCCTTGAGGTGCGGCTTGCTGATGGCGTACGCGAACGTCGAGGTCAGCACCATCGAGATGAAGGTCCCGACGACCGTGTAGAGCACCGTGTTGCGGTAGTTGAGCCAGAACATCTGGTCGCCCATGACGTACCGGAACGTGTCGATGTTGAACCCGCGTGGCCAGAGGTTGACCTCTCCGGCGGCGATGAAGCCCTCGGACGAGAAGGCCTTGGCGACGAGGTTGACGAACGGGTAGAGGGTCACCGCGCAGACGCTCAGCAGGATGATGACGTTCGCGACACGGAACGCCCGGTAGCCCCGGGTGTCCTTGACCGTCGTCGGCTCGCTGCGGACGGCGGCGAGATCGGGGGTGGACGTGTTGATCACCACAGCGAGGCTCCAACCATGCGGCGCGAGGCGTAGTTCGCGGAGAAGACGAGGACGAGCCCGATGAGCGCCTCGAAGAGGCCGATCGCCGTGCCGTAGGAGAACTGGGCCGACTGGATGCCCACCCGGTACAGATAGGTGGAGATGACGTCCGCGGTGGAGTAGATGAGCGGGTTCTGCAGCAGCAGCACCTTCTCGAAGCCGACCGCCATGAACGAACCGATGTTGAGGATGAGCAGGACCATCATCGTGGGGCGGATACCGGGCAGCGTGATGTGCCACGTCTGCTTCCATCGGTTGGCGCCGTCGATGCGAGACGCCTCGTAGAGCTGGTCGTCGATCGTGGTCAGCGCCGCGAGGTAGAGGATCGTCCCCCACCCCACCGTCTGCCAGACCTCGGAGCTGACGTAGATCGTGCGGAACCACTCGGGTTGCTGCATGAAGGCGACCGCGTCGCCGCCGAACGCGCCGATGATCTGGTTGACGGTCCCCGTCACCGCGGTGAGCTGGAGCACCAGCCCGGCGACGATGACGATCGACATGAAGTGCGGCAGGTAGGAGATCGTCTGGATGATCTTCTTGAAGCGGCGCGAGCGCAGCTCGTTGAGCAGCAGCGCGAGCACGATCGGCAGCGGGAAGCAGATCAGCAGGGTGAGCAGGCCGAGGATGACCGTGTTCCAGAAGACCTGCCAGAACTGCTGGTTGTGGATGAACATCTCGAAGTAGTAGAAGCCCACCCACTCGTCCCCGAGGACGCTGCCACCGGGCCGGAACCGCCGGAAGGCGATGACGTTGCCCAGCATCGGTGCGTACTTGAAGACGGCGAAGAAGAGCAGCGGCAGCACGACGAACGAGTACAGCCGCCAGTCCTTGCGGATCGCCGCGGCCCACGTCTGCTGTCCCGGCCTCCGGGGACGTGTGCGCCGACGCCCCGCCCCACGACCACGCCCGCCGGTGCCGGCGAGCGAGGCGTCGGTCGCACTCACCTCCACGGGCGCGGTGACCACCGTGCCTGTTCCTCGTGCCATGCGCGCTCCTGGTCCGTCACGTCGTCGTGCTTCGGCGCGGCAGCGATGCCGCGAACGAAAGTTTCGTCATAGAAAACGTTTCCGCAATCGGGAGACTAGGGCGTAGATCACATCCGGTCAAGCGCTGCCTCCATCACGGTCCTGTCTCGATCTCGGCTGGCGAATCGGGGCCGAGCGGGTGAGAACGATGCCATGACAACGTTTTCGCCGTCCCACCTGGAGTACTGTGTGGCCGAAAGTTGCGAGCGACTGCGACACACCCCGAACGACGGAAGACCGGATGACCCAGGGCACTACCTCACCGTCCCCGCCGGGCACACCCTCGCCCGCGAGGTCCGGACCACCACCGACGATCGCGCAGGTTGCGCGGGAGATCGGGGTGTCCGTCCCGACCGTCTCGAAGGTGCTCAACGGGCGGGCCGACGTCGCACCGGCCACTCGACGACGAGTCGAGGAGGCGCTGGAACGGCACCAGTACCGGCGACGGCGCCCCGGTGCCCCGCCCGACGGCGCCGGACTGGTCGACCTGGTCTTCCACCAGCTCGGCTCGACCTGGTCCATGGAGATCATCCGCGGCGTCGAGCGCGCTGCTGCCGCGGCCCGCACCAGCGTGATCCTCTCCGAGCTGGGAGGCGAGCACCGCCCACCGCGCACCTGGCTCGAGACGACTCTCGCCCGTCCACCGGTCGGTGTCCTGCTCGTCGCCTCCCAGCTCACCGAGACTCAGCAGAGACGCCTGGTGAGCCGCGCGATCCCGTTCGTCGTCATCGACACCGACGGCGACACACCGGCCGACGTGCCCACCGTGGGATCGGACAACTGGAACGGCGGCCTGGCAGCCACCCGGCACCTCGTCGAGCTCGGCCACCGGCGGATCGCCGCGATCGGCGGCCCCTCGGACATGCTGTGCAGCCGCGCCCGGCTCGACGGCTACCGCAGCGCGCTGGAGACCGCCGGGATCGACGTCGACCCCGGCCTCGTGGACGCGGGCAACTTCTACGTGGAGGCGGGCTATGCGGCCACCCGACGGCTCCTCGACCGTGCCGACCGCCCGACGGCCATCTTCGCCGGGTCGGACATGCAGGCGATGGGCGTGCTGCGGGCCGCGCAGGAGCTCGGGCTGCGCGTCCCGGCGGACCTGTCCGTGGTCGGCTACGACGACCTGCCGATCGCCCGCTGGACCTCACCGGCGCTCACCACGGTCCGTCAGCCGCTGACCGAGATGGCGTCGGCCGCGACTCGCATCGTCCTCGACCTCGCCGCCGGCGTCCGCCCGGAGGTCACGAGGGTCAACCTCGCCACGGAGCTGATCGTCCGCGAGTCCACCGCCCCGCCGCCCTGACCGCTCCCGCCGCCGCCCGCGCGCCCCTCGTCGTGGGTGGCGGGGTGGGTCAGCGCTGGACCCGGGCGCTGCCCCCGGAGGCGAGCTTGGCGACCTCGGCGAGGGTCGCCGTCGTCGTGTCGCCCGGGGTCGTCATCGCCAGCGCGCCGTGCGCGGCGCCGTACTCGACCGCCTCGGCCAGCGAGCCGAGCTCCATGAGGCCGTAGGCCAGGCCCGAGGCGAAGGAGTCGCCGCCGCCGACGCGGTCGAAGATCTCCAGGTCCGCGCGGTGGGTCGCCTCGACGAAGCCCTCGGCGCGCGACCACGCGATGGCGCCCCAGTCGTTCACCGACGCGCTCTTGACGCCGCGCAGCGTCGTGGCGATCACCTGGAAGTTCGGGTACGCCTCGGCCGCCGTGCCGATCATCGCCCGGAAGGCCCCCGTGTCCAGGTCCGTCAGGTCCTCGGAGACCCCCTCGACCTCGAACCCGAGAGAGGCGGTGAAGTCCTCCTCGTTGCCGATCATCACGTCGACGTGGTGGGCGAGCCGGCGGTTGACCTCGCGCGCCCGCTCCACGCCGCCGATGCCCTTCCACAGCGAGGGCCGGTAGTTGAGGTCGTAGGACACCACCGTGCCGTGCCGTCGCGCGGCGGACATCGCGGCCTCGGCCACGTCCGCGGCGGACTCGGACAGCGCGGCGAAGATGCCGCCCGTGTGCAGCCACCGCACCCCGGAGCCGAACAGCGCGTCCCAGTCGACGTCGTCGGGCCGCATCTGCGAGATCGCGGTGTGCCCTCGGTCGCTGGCCCCGATGGCCCCGCGTACCCCGAAGCCGCGCTCGGTGAAGTTCAGGCCGTTGCGGACCTCGCGGCCGATGCCGTCGAAGTCGCGCCACTGCACCCAGGACGTGTCGAGACCGCCGGTGAGCATGCAGTCCTCGACGAGGCGTCCGACCTCGTTGTCCGCGAGCGCCGTGACGATCGCGCCGCGCAGCCCGAAGCACCGCCGCAGCCCGCGGGCGACGTTGTACTCGCCGCCGCCCTCCCAGACGTCGAAGCTCCGCGTGGTGCGGATGCGTCGGTCGCCCGGGTCGAGGCGCAGCATGACCTCGCCGAGGGCGACGGCGTCGTAGCGGCACTCGGCGGCGGGGCGGGTGGTGATGGACGGGTTGCTCATGAGTTCTCCTTCACGAGGTCGACGGCCTCGGTGGTCAGTCGGGTGATCTCGGCCCAGTCGCCGGCGTCGACGAGGCTCTTGGCGACCATCCAGGAGCCGCCGACGGCCAGGACCGGCTTCAGCGCCAGGTACTCGCCGAGGTTGGTGGCGCTCACGCCACCGGTCGGGACGAACCGGAGGTCGGGGAAGGGTGCGGCGAACGCCTTGAGCGCTGCCGGTCCGCCGACGACGGAGGCCGGGAAGAGCTTGACGGTCTCGACGCCGAGGTCGAGCGCGGCCATGATCTCGGTCGGGGTGGCGACGCCGGGCAGCACGGGGACCCCGTGGTGCTGGGCGCGCTCGACGACGTGGCGCGACAGGCCGGGCGAGACGATGTAGCGCGCCCCGGCGTCGACGACGGCGTCGACCTGGGTCGCGTGGGTGACGGTCCCCGCGCCCACGACGACGTCCGGGCGGTCGCGGGCGACGGCGCGGATCGCCTCGAGGCCGCCGGCGGTCCGCAGGGTGATCTCGGCGACCGGGAGCCCGCCGTCCGCGAGCGCCTCGGCGAGACGGACGCCCTGGTCCGCGCCGTCGACCACGACGACGGGGACGAGCCGGTGCTTCTTCAGGGACGCCAGGGTGTCGGCGGGTGACATCTGCTCTCCGTTTCGCTATGGTGAACGTCTGTTGTTCACTGCGAAACACTCTACCGGACGGCCGCCATGGAACCCAGCCCTCTCGGCAGCGTCGACAAGGCGCTGCTCACCCTCGACGCACTCGGCCGCGCCGGCGCCGACGGGACCTCCCTCGCGGCCCTCTCCACGGAGGTCGGTGCCAACAAGTCCACGCTGCACCGCACGCTGGCGGCCCTGCGCCACCGGGGCTACGCCGAGCAGTCCGCCGACGGCACCTACCGCCTCGGCCCGGCCGTGCTCGGCCTCGCCAGCGCGTTCCTCGCCGAGGAGAACCTGCCCGCCCTGCTGCGGCCCGCCCTCGACGCTCTCAGCGCCGAGGTCGACGAGCTCGTCCATCTCGGCGTCCTCGCCGGCCAGGAGGTCGTCTACCTGGAGAAGGTCGAGCCGCGACGGGCGGTGCGCGTCTGGTCCGCCGTCGGACGACGGCGCCCCGCGGCCACGACCGCGCTGGGACGTGCGCTGCTCGCCGCCGGGCCGCTCTCTGCCGGGCCGCTCTCTGCCGGGCCCGACGGCGGCACACCCGAGACCGAGGCCGCGCTCGCCGCGTACACCGCACCCGGGACCACCACCGACCGGCTCCGGGCGGCGGTGGACGAGGCTCGACGGACCGGCGTCGCCACCGAGACCGAGGAGAACGAACCCGGCATCGCCTGCGCCGCCGTCGCCGTGCTCCGGGCCGGTCGGCCGCTCGCCGCGGTCTCGATCACGGCGCCCGTCGAGCGCATGACCGGCCCCGCGCGCGACGCGCGGATCTCGGCCCTGCGCGAGCTCCTGCCCACGGTGCTGCCCGCCGGCCTCGCCGTGCCGCCGGCGCCGTAGCGGAGGCTCACTCTTCAGGTCGTGACGTGCGAGGTTCCACGACGTCGCCCACTCTTGCCGCAACGCCGGCTCACGCATCAGCACGCGAAGGCTGAGGTTCCACAGCGTCGCACGCAGCCGGAGGCCCCGCCGTCGGGCACCATGGCTGCCATGACCACCCCGCGATCCCGCAACCCGCTCGACCTGCTCTTCATCGGCGGCTCCGGCATCATCAGCGCCGCATCCGTCACCCGCGCCGTGGCCCTCGGCCACCGCGTCACCGTCCTCAACCGCGGCCGTTCGGCCACCCGCCCCCTGCCCGACGAGGTCGAGACCCTCGTCGCGGACGTCGCCGACGACGCCGCGGTCGACGCCGCGCTGGCCGGTCGCGACTTCGACGTCGTCGCCCAGTTCCGCGCCTTCTCCCCCGACCACGTGGCCCGCGACGTCGAGAGGTTCACGGGGCGCACCGGCCAGTACGTGTTCATCTCGAGCGCGTCGGCCTACCAGACCCCGCCCTCGCGCCTGCCGGTCACCGAGTCGACCCCGCTGCGCAACCCGTACTGGCAGTACTCCCGCGACAAGATCACCGGCGAGGACCTCCTCGTCCGCGCCCACCGCGAGGACGCCTTCCCGGCCACGATCGTGCGCCCCAGCCACACCTACGACCGCACCCTGATCCCCACCACCGGGCAGTGGACCGACGTCGCCCGGATGCGCGCCGGCCGGCCCGTCGTCGTGCACGGCGACGGCACGAGCCTGTGGACGCTGACGCACACCGAGGACTTCGCCGTCGGGTTCGTCGGCCTGCTCGGCCACCCCCTGGCCGTCGGCGACACGTTCCAGATCATGGGCACCCACGCACCGACCTGGGACCAGGTCTACACCTGGCTCGGTGCGGCAGCGGGCGTGCCCGACCCGGAGATCGTGCACGTGGCGTCGGAGACGATCGCCCGCGTGCTGCCCGACGACGGCGACGGCCTGCTCGGCGACAAGGCGCACTCGATGCTCTTCGACTGCGCCAAGCTGCAGGCGCTCGTACCGGAGTTCAGGACCACCATCACCTACGACCAGGGTGCTCACGAGCAGATCGCGTGGTACGACGCGCACCCGGAGGCGCAGGCGGTCGACGAGACGCGAGACCGGGCCTTCGACCGGCTCGTGGAGCACGCCCGGTCGGTCTGAGACTGCCGGCCCGCGCGCGTAACCTGGCGCGGTGAACTCTCCCCTCGTCCTGCTCGACCTCGACGGCACGCTCATGGACTCGGCGCCAGGCATCACCGCGTCGGCGGCGCACGCCTACCGCGCCCTCGACCTCGAGGTGCCCGACGCCGCCACGCTGCGCTCCTTCGTCGGCCCGCCGATCACCGACTCGTTCCCCGCGCACGGCGTGCCGCCGGGACGGGTCGGTGAGGCGCTGGCCGCCTACCGGGCGGCGTTCACCGCCGGGGGCATGTTCGACAACGCCGTGTTCGACGGCGTCCCCGCGGCCCTGCGGGAGCTGCGCGAGGCCGGGTGCACCCTCGCCGTCGCGACGTCCAAGCCCGAGGTCTACGCCCGGCCGATCTGCGAGCGGTTCGGCCTCACCGAGCTGCTCGACGGCGTGTTCGGTGCCCCGCTGGACGAGGCGACCTCGACCAAGGCCGACGTGATCGCGAAGGCCCTCGCCGCGCTCGGGCGCACGTCCCCGGCGACACCGGCCGACGGCCCGGTCCTCATGGTCGGCGACCGGGAGCACGACGTGCACGGCGCCGCGGAGCACGGCATCGACTGCCTGGGCGTGACGTGGGGCTACGCCGCCCCAGGAGAGCTGGCGGCAGCGGGCGCCGTCGGGCTCCTCGACGACGTCGCAGGGCTCGCGGGCGCGGTGCTCACCCGGCTGGGGGCCTCCGCGGGGCGTCTCGCGTGAGCGGCACGCTGCTCGAGACCAAGGTGGCGAACGCCCTCGTGCGCGACGCCGCCCCCAGCGTCCCCTGGTGGCGGCTCGGCCCGGTGCTGTGGATGATCCGCCGGGGCTACGGCGGCCTCTGGGTCGGCGGACGCGTCACGCTGACGACCACCACGCTGGCGTTCGCACCCAACGCCCTCAACCGGTCGGTGCACTCCGGCCCGCTGGACGCCGCGGTCGAGCTGGCCGAGGTGACCCGCGTGACCTACCGGTGGGGCGTGCTGACCGGGATCGTCACCGCGCACACCGACGACAGCGCCCTGTCGGTGCGCTGCTGGAACGCCCACGGGTTCGCCGGCCGGCTGCGGGCCGCCGTCGCAGCGGCCACGCGGCAGTAGCGGAGGCCGTGGCCTGACGACGAAGGCCCCGGACCCTGTGAGGAGGGTCCGGGGCCTTCGTCGTCACGCAGCAGGCGGGCTACATCGCACTACTCAGCGCCGGCCTGCATCTGACCCGTCGGCGGCAGGTCCTTCACCGAGACGCCGGTCGGCGCGTCGAGCGCCGCGGCGGCGCCCACCGAGACGGGCCCCCGGTCGTGCTCGGACTTCGGCACCCCGCGGAAGGTGAACTCCCCGAGGATCCCCTCGCCCTCGCCGTCGACGAGGACCATCTGGCCGGCCTTGAGCTCGCCGAACAGGATCTTCTCGGACAGCGCGTCCTCGATCTCCCGCTGGATGGCCCGCTTGAGCGGCCGCGCACCGAGGACCGGGTCGTACCCCTTCTCCGCCAGCAGCTTCTTGGCCGCCGGGGTGAGGTCGATGCCCATGTCCTTGTCGCGCAGACGCTTGTCCAGCTTGGCGACCTCGAGGTCGACGATCTCGATGATCTCCTGCTCGGACAGCTGCGGGAACACGATCGTGTCGTCCACACGGTTGAGGAACTCCGGCCGGAAGTGCTGCTTGAGCTCCTCGTTGACCTTCGCCCGCATGCGCTGGTAGTCCGTCGCCAGGTCGCCACCGGCGTTGAAGCCGGTCTGGACGCCCTTGGCGATGTCCCGCGTGCCGAGGTTCGTCGTCATGATGATGACGGTGTTCTTGAAGTCGACCACGCGACCCTGGGAGTCGGTGAGACGACCGTCCTCGAGCACCTGCAGCAGCGAGTTGAAGATGTCCGCGTGGGCCTTCTCCACCTCGTCGAACAGCACGACGGAGAACGGACGGCGGCGCACCTTCTCGGTGAGCTGTCCACCCTCGTCGTACCCGACGTAGCCGGGGGGCGAGCCGAACAGCCGCGAGACCGTGTGCTTCTCCGAGAACTCGGACATGTCGAGCTGGATGAGCGCGTCCTCGTCACCGAACAGGAACTCGGCGAGCGCCTTGGCGAGCTCGGTCTTCCCGACGCCGGTGGGCCCGGCGAAGATGAACGAACCACCGGGGCGCTTCGGGTCCTTCAGACCCGCACGCGTGCGCCGGATCGCCTGGGACAGCGCCTTGATGGCGACGTCCTGGCCGACGACCCGCTTGTGCAGCTCGTCCTCCATGTGCAGGAGCTTGCTCGACTCCTCCTCGGTGAGCTTGACGACCGGGATGCCGGTCGACATCGCCAGCACCTCGGCGACGAGCTCCTCGTCGACCTCCGCGACGGTGTCGAGGTCGCCCGACTTCCAGGCCTTCTCCTTCTCGGCGCGCTGCTGCGAGAGCTGCTTCTCGGTGTCGCGCAGCCCGGCGGCCTTCTCGAAGTCCTGGTCGTCGATCGCCGACTCCTTGTCGCGGCGGGCGTCGGCGATCTGCTCGTCGAGCTCCTTGAGCTCAGGCGGGGCCGTCATCCGACGGATGCGCAGGCGCGCGCCCGCCTCGTCGATGAGGTCGATCGCCTTGTCCGGCAGGTACCGGTCGTTGATGTACCGGTCGGCGAGCTGGGCGGCCGAGACGAGGGCGGCGTCCGTGATGGACACCCGGTGGTGCGCCTCGTACCGGTCGCGCAGACCCTTGAGGATCTCGATCGCGTGCTCGAGGGACGGCTCGTTGACCTGGATCGGCTGGAAGCGGCGCTCCAGGGCCGGGTCCTTCTCCACGTGCTTGCGGTACTCGTCGAGCGTCGTGGCACCGATCGTCTGCAGCTCGCCGCGCGCCAGCATCGGCTTGAGGATGCTGGCGGCGTCGATCGCGCCCTCGGCGGCCCCGGCCCCGACGAGGGTGTGGATCTCGTCGATGAACAGGATGATGTCGCCGCGGGTGCGGATCTCCTTGAGCACCTTCTTGAGGCGCTCCTCGAAGTCACCGCGGTAGCGCGAGCCGGCCACGAGCGCCCCGAGGTCCAGCGTGTAGAGCTGCTTGTCCTTGAGCGTCTCGGGCACGTCGCCGCGCACGATGTCCTGCGCCAGGCCCTCGACGACGGCGGTCTTGCCGACGCCGGGCTCGCCGATGAGGACGGGGTTGTTCTTGGTGCGGCGCGACAGCACCTGCATGACCCGCTCGACCTCGAGCTTGCGGCCGATCACCGGGTCGAGCTTGCCCTCGCGGGCCGCCTGCGTCAGGTTGCGACCGAACTGGTCCAGCACCGCGGACCCGGAGGGCTGCCCCTCCTGCGGGCCGCCGGCAGCCACGGGCTCCTTGCCCTGGTAGCCGCTGAGCAGCTGGATGACCTGCTGGCGCACCTTGTTCAGGTCAGCGCCCATCTTGGTGAGCACCTGGGCTGCGACGCCCTCACCCTCGCGGATGAGGCCGAGCAGGATGTGCTCGGTGCCGATGTAGTTGTGGCCCAGCTGCAGCGCCTCGCGCAGCGACAGCTCCAGCACCTTCTTGGCGCGCGGGGTGAACGGGATGTGCCCGCTCGGGGCCTGCTGGCCCTCACCGATGATCTCGGTGACCTGCGCGCGCACGCCGTCGAGCGAGATGCCCAACGACTCCAGCGCCTTCGCCGCCACGCCCTCACCCTCGTGGATGAGGCCGAGCAGGATGTGCTCGGTGCCGATGTAGTTGTGGTTGAGCATCCTCGCTTCTTCCTGCGCGAGGACGACCACCCGACGGGCTCGGTCCGTAAATCTCTCGAACATGTGCTGCTCCCTCACGAGCGGCGTTTCCCTGCACCCCGTCGGATCGACGGCGACAGCCTGACCGCTACGACTCTATTCGCTCCGAACACCCCGACCCCCCTCCAGATGCCCGTGTTCGCCAGGGGCGTGACGGCGCGCCCCGTTGCCGATCGCGCCCGGGCAGGGAGATGGTGGGACCAGCAGGGGTCGCGCGATCGGGGGAGGTCCACCATGGACGACGTCGGGCACGAGGCAGGGCAGGGCAGGTCCGATGCGGTGGACGTGCGCCTGGCGCGGTTCTCCGGCGTCGTCGGCGAGGTCGTGGACCCGCTGACCTGGGGCCTCGATCTCGAGGACGAGGCGCTCACCGGGTACGACGACGAGGCCGACCCGACGTCGGACCGTTTCGTCCGGTCGTACCGCACCTTCGCCCGCGAGTCCTTCGAGGTGGAGACGCTGCGCACGTCCGTGGCGCCGGACGCCGTGGAGGACGTGGTGCGCGCGGCGGCGAGCGGGGCGCTCGCCGCCCCGCTGCACGCCGACATCTCGGCACCGGTCGAGCCGGACGGGGAGTCGACGTCGCACGGGACGACCGACTTCGCCGACGACTTCGCGGACTACCGCAGCGCGATGCGCGCGATCGTGACCGAGGTCGATGCCGTTCCCCTGGAGACGGCGGAGCTCACCGTGGACGGCACCGCACGGCCGGCGACCCGGGTCCGGGTCCGGGACCTCACGGCGGTGCACGTCTCGCTCGAGGGTCGAGGGCTGGTCGTGTCCGGGCCGACCGACCTGGTGGAGCGGGTCGACGTCGTCACCCGCCCGATCCGCTCCCTGCTCGGCACACCCCGGCGTCGCTGACGGCCCGCCCTGCCGGTGTGCGCCGGCAGACCTACGCTGACCCCATGGAAGGCATCGTGGTGGGCGTCAACGGGACGACGGAGGCCGACGAGGCCCTGGACTGGGCAGTGGCGGAGGCCTCGTCGGGCGGGCACCCACTGACGATCGTCCGGGTCGCCCCGGCCGTGGACGAGGCGGATCTGACGGGCGTCCTGGAGGAGGTCCGGGCGGAGACCGCCGCCATCCTGGACCGGGCACGAGAGCGGCACGACCGGTTCGACGCCGAGTACGCCGTGCTGCCCGGCCCGGTGCCGGAGGCGCTGCTCGCGGCGAGCGCGACGGCCCAGATGCTGGTGCTCGGCCGACGACGGCGGGCCCGGATCGGGCGACGGATCCTCGGATCGGTCTCCGCGGCCGTCGTGGAGCACGCGCGCGTCCCGGTGACCGTGGTGCGCCGCACGGACGACCGCGGCGAGCCCGCCGCAGGGGGGTCGCACGCCCCCGCGCCCCCGCCGTCGGGCACGCCGCGGGTCGTGGTGGGGGTGGACACGTCCGCGCCGTCGGTGACGGCGCTGCGGCACGCGGCCGAGGTCGCCGACCGGACCGGGGCCGTGCTGGAGGCCGTCTTCGCCTGGCAGATCACCACCCTGGCGCCGCTGCCCGGTTCCTGGGGCTGGGCTCCCCCCATCAGCGACTACGAGCACTTCGCCCGCGAGTGCCTGGACGCTGCGGTCACCGCGGCGGGTGTGGACCTGGCGCCGGACCGGCTCCGTCGCCACGTGGTGCACGGGCAGGCCGCCAAGGTTCTCATCGAGGCCTCGGTGGGCGCCGACCGGCTCGTGGTCGGCGCCCGCGGGCTGGGTGGCTTCGACCGCCTGCTGCTGGGGTCGACCAGCCGTCAGGTGCTGGACTTCGCCGGGTGCCCGGTCACGGTGCTGCACGCGTGAGGTCGCCCGCGCCGGGTGCCACGCGCCCACGGTCGTCCCGCATGAGGACGCTCGCGACCGCGGTGACCGCCACGACGACGACACCCATGATCAGGTACGTGCTGCCGAACCCGATCGCGTCGTAGGAGAGCCCGAACACCCAGGAGAAGACGACGATGCCGATCTGCTTGGCCGTGTTGAACCCGATCATGTAGGCGGTCGCCGAGATCCGGACGTCGAACATCCGGGTGATGTACTTCCACACCGAGACGAGCATGAGCGGCATCTCGAGGGCGGCGAGCAGGCGCCACACGACGAGGAGCTCGGTGGAGGTGAACAGCGCCGAGCCGACGACGCGGACCACCAGGACGACGGCGAAGAGCTGCAGGCCGCGCTTCGCGCCGATCTTGTTGATCACGAACGGCATCGCCACCATCACGATCGCCTCGAGCAGGATCTGGACGAAGACCACCCGCGAGAAGAACACCTGCGGGTCGCCGACTCCGTCGAACAGGTTGCCGAAGTAGATGGCGTACTGCTGGTCGAACACGTCGTACAGCGCGACGGTGCCGAACATGAGCACCATGAACCCCACGAAGGAGCGGTCGCGGAACAGCCGCAGGACGGTCTCCTTGGTCACCCGGGGGCGATCCTCGTCGCCGGTGCGGTCCTCGGCCGAGGCTCCGTCGTCGCCGGCGGCGGCGTTGCCCTTCTCCCCCGGCCTCGGCGTCCGGACGACGAAGAGCAGGACGCCCAGCACGACGGCGGAGAAGGTGCCGACCCACCACACGTTGTCGGGGTTCGCGGCCCAGATGAAGCCGCCGACCAGCGAGGCCGTGGCTCCGGCGACGGAGCCGAAGAGCCGTACGTGCCCGTACTCGAACCGGTTCGCGCGCGAGGTGCGCTCGTTGAACGCCTCGACGACGCCGACACCGGAGTTGAGCACCAGGGACAGGTAGATGCCGCCGACCACCGCGCCGAGGACCTGGTTGAGCTCGACGATCGGCACGAACACGAAGGCGAAGAACGGTCCCATGAAGGCACCGACCACCACGACGAACGCGAAGAGATTCTTACGGAAGCCGAGGCGGTCCTGGATGAACCCGTAGAACGGCTGCAGGCACAGCGCCGTCAGGGCCATGACCGAGTTGAGCAGGCCGATGTTCCCGCTGGTCATGCCCGCCTGGTCCTCGAGCCAGGGGCCCAGGAAGGTGAAGACGAGCTGCCAGATGGCGAAGTAGAAGAAGAACAGCCCGCCGATGTTCCAGAAGGCCGGCTTCCGCAGCGAGTCGCGGGCGCGCGGCGTCACGGCGCCCGTCGGCGCTGAGGGCGGGTGGTGGGGTTCGTGCTGGACCGTCATCGGCGTTCCCTCCGGGCTGCTGGGGCACGGGCGGCAACGACCTCACGGTGCCCGTGCCCCGCCACGGTAAACGATGTATAGGTGCCCCAGGCACCCATCAAACCTCAGCCCAGCACTCTGACCAGCACCGACGTCACCGTGTGAGAAACGCCATGCTGCCGCCGTCGGGGGCGAGCACCTCGGTGGAGTCGGGGACAGGGCGGGCGTCCGGCACCGGCGTGCCCCACACCGGGTCGCCGTCCGCGTCGAAGGGCAGCACCTGGGCCCGGGCGTGCCGGTTCGGGTCCCACAGCGGGTCACCGACGATCTCGGTGTAGGTGCGCGCGTGGTAGACGAGGACCGTCTCGCCGTCGTCGGTCTGGGTGAACGAGTTGTGGCCCGGGCCGTACTGCCCGACGGACGGGTCCGACACGAACACCGGGTCGGCGCTCTTGGTCCAGGACGTCGGGTCCAGCAGGTCGGCGCCGGCGTCGGCCGTGAGCAGGCCCATCGCATAGTCGATGCCGGTCGCCGCGCCCGAGTAGGTCAGGAAGACCTGACCGTCCCGGATCAGCACCGACGGCCCCTCGTTGACCCAGAACCCCTTGGTCTCCCAGTCGAACTCGGGTCGCGTCAGCTCGACGGCGGGCGTGGCGAGCGTCCACGGGTTCGCCATGCGGGCGATGTACAGGTTCGAGTGGCCGTAGACCTCGAGGTCCTCCTGCGCCCACACCAGGTACTGCTGACCCTCGTGCACGAAGCTCGTCGCGTCGAGCGCGAAGCTCTCCCAGCCGGTGTCGACCTGGCCGCGGTCGACCCACTCGCCGGTCAGCGGGTCCTCGGCGGTGCACTCCAGGACGAAGACGCGGTGGTTGAACGTCTCGTTGGCACTGGGGGCGTCGGCCCGGCCCTGGTCGTCGGGGGCCGCGGCGTAGTACACGTACCAGGCGTCGTCGACCCGGTGGATCTCGGGCGCCCAGATGAGGTGCGACTGCGGGCCGGACTCGTGGCGGGTCCAGATCGTCACCTCCTCGGCTGCTTGCAGGTCCTCGAGGCGTTCGGCGCGCCGCAGCACCACCCGGTCGTACGCCGGGTACGAACCGGTGAAGTAGTACTGCCCGTCGTGCCGCAGCACGTGAGGGTCGGCGCGCTGGAGCACGATCGGGTTGCTGATGACCTGGTCCGTCATGGTGTCCTCGGTTTGCGTGTACAACGATGTAGAAGATCAGAGGTTACCCCCTGCGCGAGACTGGGTCCATGCCCACCCCCTCACACCCCGCACCCGCCGGGCTCCTGCTCACCCCCGGTGCCGGGGCCGACCGGGACCACCACGCGCTGCGCGCCGTCGCCGGCCACGTCTCCACGACGACGGCGCTGACCGTCGAGCGCATCGACTTCCCGTACCGGCTCGCCGGCCGACGCATGCCGGACCGGCCGGCGGTGGCGATCCCCCACCTGAGCGACCAGGCGGAACAGCTCGCCGCACGCCTCGGCGTCGGGACCGACCGGATCCTGCTCGGCGGCCGTTCCTACGGCGGGCGCATGTGCTCCATGGCGGTGGCCGAAGGTCTTCCGGCTGCCGGGCTCGTGCTCCTCAGCTACCCCCTCCACCCGCCCGGCAAGCCCGAGAAGCTGCGGGTCGAGCACTTCGGGGACCTCGACGTCCCCGTCCTGTTCGTCTCCGGCGACCGGGACCCCTTCGGCAGTCCCGCCGAGCTCGCCGAGCACAGCGCCGCCATCCCCGGACCCGTCACGACCATCACGCTTCCGGGCGCTCATGACCTGCGGAACCAGGACGCCGCCGTCGCCGCCGCGGTCGCCGACTGGTGCGCCTCCCTCTGAACGGAACCCGCGACCGACGCCGCCGAGCCGTCCTCTACGATGTGGTTCGCCCCGCCGGATCCCCGGCTCCCAGCGTCGGAAGGTCACGCGTGCGCGTCGCCCACGTTGCGGTCCGTGCCCTGCTCGGCGCTGCCCTCGGGGCGATCCTGGTCACGGCGACACAGGCACCGGCGACCGCCGACGACGACCTGACCGTCACCACCGACGGCGTGTCCTTCGACGGCCGGCAGGTCGAGCGCGAGGGCCGGCACCAGCAGGTCGGCTACTCGATCCGCAGCGCCGAGGGGTGGCGCTACGCCTGGCTGACCGAGCCGCTCCGTGGGAGCAGCGGCTACGTCGCCTTCAGCAGCGCAACGGCCGAGATGCCGGACGGGTACTGCGTCACCTACGTCCGCGTGCCCGGTGTCGGTGAGTGGCACGAGTCCTCCGGGAACCGACGCTGCACCGAGCCGGCCGCAGCCCCGACGACGGCGGCGCCCAGCGCGGAACCCAGCACCTCGCCCAGCGCGCGGCCCTCGAAGGCCGCCGCCACACCCGAGCCCTCCGCCGAGCCGAGCGACGAGCCCGAGGAACCGACCGACGAGCCGGAGGCGGCAGCCTCCAGCCCCGGACCGTCGGCGAGCCCGGACCCGAGCCCTTCGCCGTCACCGACGCCGACCCCCACCGCGAGCCCGTCGCCGACACCGTCCCCGACGCCCTCACCGTCGCACTCCGCCGTCGCTGCGGCCGAGGCGATGCGCGCCGAGCAGTTCGAGGCGCTCAGGCGCAGCTTCCGCAACGATCTCCCGGTGATCGACGAGCAGCTCGCCGCCTCACGGAGCGACCGCGTGTCCGACGGCGAGCTGTGGGCCGCGAGCGGCCTCGGCCTGGCCGTCGTCGGCCTGACCGCCGGCGGGATCGTCGTCTGGCGCACGCGTCGCGGACCGGAGTAGGCGGGCCCGACCGCCTCAGCGACCGCCGGCAGGACGGTCCGGGTACTCCGCGGGACGCTTTCCCAGCTCGATCGCGATCTCCCGCCGCGAGGCCAGCACCTCAGCACGTTCCTCGTCGCGCTGACGCAGCGCGTCCTGCTGGTCGGCCGCCGACAGGTGGTCCCAGTAGAGCGTGCCGTCCAGGTGCTGCGCCTCGTGCACGAAGCATCGCGCCAGGAACCCGACGGCCTCGAGCTGGACCGGGCCGCCGTGCTGGTCCACCCCCCGGACCGACGCCGCGCCGCGACGCGCCAGCGGCACGTACGCCCCCGGGACGGACAGGCAGCCCTCCTCCTCGGTGATCAGGTCGGCGCTGGTGTCGATCTCGAGCTCCGGGTTGACGACATGACCCACGTGCCGGTCGCCGCGCTCGTCGGTGAGGTCGTAGACGAAGACCCGCAGGTCGACACCGATCTGCGGGGCGGCCAGCCCGACTCCCTGCGCCACCTCCATCGTGGTGAACAGGTCCTCCACGAGCCGCGCCAGCTCCGGCGTCGACAACTCCTCGACCTTCCGGGCCGGCGTGTGCAGCACCGGCTCCCCGATCTCGGTGATCCGCTGCACCCTGCCACGGCGACCCTCGGGCACCTGGGCCGGGTACGGGTCGACCGCCTCACCGAGCAGATACGTGGTGGGACGCCGCCGACCGAAGCTCCAAGCCATGCCCACGAGGGTACCGGCGCGCGAGACGCCCCCGCGGCCGGACGGACCGCGGATGCGTGAAGACCCGCAGCGTGCCTACGGTCGTGGGGCCCACCACCGCCAGCGCGAGGGAGGACACGATGACCCACCGGACCGATGACCAGGCCCACGAGAACACCGCGCCGGACCGCGACGACCTGCCGCTGCCGGACTACGACCACCTCCCCGTGGGGACGCTCGCCCACCGGGTGCGCCAGCTCGACGCCGACGGGCTGGAGAAGGTGATCGCCTACGAACGGGCGCACGGCCGCCGTGTTCCCGTCCTGACCGTCCTCGAGCAACGCCTCGAAGAGCTGCGTGCCGGCGCCGAGCCCTCGGGCGGCGACCCCGACGCCGGGTCCGCGCCCGACGGGACCCGCCGAGGCGGCAAGGCGACCCCGCAGACCGCCGCCGAACCCTCCCCGCCGGAGCGGTACCAGCGCACGAGCTCGCACCCGCGCGGCTGACGACGTGGTCCATACCCGCCACTGCGGCATCGCTGCCAGGAGCGGTCAAGTTGCGCTCGCCCCAGTGGGTCTGGATCCGTGTGCGGCTCGCTCCTTGGCTCTCGCAGCACGGGCCTTGCGGCTGTGATCTGACTCGAGGTCAGCGAACCACCCAAGAAATGACAGCGGCAGGGCGATGGCCGCGAACATGACGGCTAGGAACGCCAGCAGGCCGCCGTAGCAAGCGCGCCACATCACCACTGCTGGCCACCTCAACACACGCACCACTTCGGACTCCCTCCTATGGGCGAGGAGGTAAAGGATCCCTGCCGCGAAAAGTCCCCCGATCAGTGACAGGAGGATCGCAAAGCTGGCCTGCGCCCAACGGGCCAGCATGGGAGTGATGTCACCGTGCTGCGCGGCGACGGCCAGCAACACCCAGACCGTCGCGGCCGCTGGCGACCCAATGAGGCGAAGACACGACTCGGTGAATACGTTGCTGTCCGCGTGAAGGTTACGAAGCAACGGCACGAAAATCATGAACGTGAACAGAAGGGAGGTAGCGACCAGCAACACCTCATGCACGCCCGGGGCTCGCGCAGCGACGAACGGCGGTGCGGTTTCTGTCAGCCACTCAGAGAGCGACGACAACCCGAACCCGTGGGCTACCACTGCGAGTGAGTCAGTAGGGCGCGAGCCGGTCGTGACCGCGATCACTACAAGAAATGCTGCGATGCTCGCTACGACGCCATAGACCAAGTCTCGACTCTCGCTCCAGTTCTTGAGCGTCTCCGGGATCGACCTCATCGCATCCAGCATCCGTCCTCCTGTCGCCTAGTGGGCCTGTCGGGCGGAGGATCTCACCTGCCACCGACGTAGCAGGTAGGCCCGCGCGGGCATGATGGGCCGCACGGCGACGAGCGCGGCCGGACCGCCATCCCACCTGGCTGAACCGGGTTCGACTTCGGGAAGCCTCACTCGGGCGGAAGCAGCACGAACCGCGAGTTCACCCGTAGAAGCACTACCGCCGTCATGGGGCACCTCCCTAGCATTCCGAGCATGAGCTTCACGGTCGAAGTGCCTGCACCCGCGGGGCTCTCGGCCGCCGCGGCAACCTACATCCCAACCGCCCTGGTGAACACTGCAGCTGTGCTGGCCGCCGGGCAGCTTGTACTCGCCTCTGAGGTCGGCCTCTATGGAATCCAGTGGCCAGAATCCGACCGCCGAACCGGATCTGGACAACTGCCACTAGGCACCTCGCCCGAGCTGGATGTTGTCGCGTCCAGGTTGGCCAGCCGCGAGCGGGCGGCACTTGAGTACGGTGCCGCATCCGGGTTGGACGAGGCTCGACTCTCCTTGCTTCTGCAGGAGGCGAACGCCGCTCCTCGCGCAATCCCGGTCAGCTGGCTGGTCGCCGCAGCGGCCCAGAACGTACTAGCAGTGCGGACGATCCACTACGGAAGCGCCATCTCGATCAAGTTGGAGAGCGGCCCACTTGCCGAAACCTTGCGCGCGATGATGCGGGCGATCGTCGATCCCGGGCGCTGGTGGTGGGCGAACCGGTCGGAGCATGAAGCCCGACGTGCCGAGAACGAAGCGCGCGTAGCCGAAGCGAACGCCACCGTTGAGGAAGCAAGGCTTCGTGCCGAGCGTGCGGCATACCAGCGGCGCACCCTCGAAGGCGCCGTCACCCGCCGCCCGGACCATGAGCAGGTTCGAGCCATTCTCGAGCGAGCGTTCGCCCTGACGGGCGGCGCGGACGAGATGGTCAACCGCCTCTCAGTGACTATGGCATCCTCCCCGGAAGTCGCACGGGATGTCAGTGCTGCACTGGCGATAGATGCTCAGGTGCTTGAAGACGATCCGACCTCTGAAGATGAGGTGTGGTTCGTGACGCCGTAGCCGCGGCCGGGCGCCCTGTCACGGCTCTCAACGGCGGCCCTCGTGGCGGCGCACTCCTGCTCGATCTGCTCCTCGAGCCTGACTCGTTCGATCCTCCACAACCGCTCCGGGCTGGCTTGGATCGCGGGCAGGTCTCGGTTCGTCAGAATCGTGCCAACGTGCGCCAGCGTGACGGCGTGCTCGTGCGTGACTCGCTTGCTGGCGAGGCGCAGCGCCAGATCGAGGCTGACGCGAGTTGGCCGGACACTTGGCCGGATTGAACCTCACGCGGCGCCAACCCGGGAGGGAAATGCGAAGGCCCGGAACCGTTGAGGTTCCGGGCCTGACGCCTGGTGAGCCGCCTGTCGGAATCGAACCGACGACCTGTTCATTACGAGTGAACCGCTCTACCGACTGAGCTAAGGCGGCGTGCCCGAGCGCGACCGAGGCAGGACCTCGATCAGCGGGCGCGCCCACAGTACCCGACCGCGGGCCCGGACTCCAAAAGGATCCCGGGCCCGGCGCCGTCGCGTCGATCACAGCGGCGCACGGCCGGTCCCCCGCGCCTCAGGTCAGCAGGTGAGGCCGTCCTCGGGCACGGTCCCGTCGACGAGGAAGTCGTCCACGGCGTCCATGATGCAGTCGTTCGAGCGGCCGTAAGCGGTGTGCCCCTCGCCCTCGTAGGTCACCAGCACGCCGGAGTCGAGCGCCTCGGCCATGCCCTCGGACCACACGTACGGCGTGGCCGGGTCGTTGGTGGTGCCGATGACGACGATGGGCGCCGCACCGGGCGCGGCCAGGTCGTACTCGCGCTCCGCCAGCGGGTAGGGCCAGGCGGCGCACGTCAGGCCGCCGTAGCCGAAGAACGACCCCATGGTCGGCGCCTGCTCCTCGATCGCGGCAGCCTCCTCCCGCATCACGTCGACGTCGTCGGAGCTGCGGTAGTCCAGGCAGTTGATCGCGGTGAAGGCCTCGGTGGAGTTCGTGGCGAAGGACCCGTCGGCGTTCCGGTCGTTGTAGAAGTCGGCGAGGAACAGCAACGTGGACCCCGTCCCGCTGTTGATGGCCTCGTCCAGCGCCTGGCTGAGCAGCGACCAGCTCTGCTCGTCGTAGAGCGTGACGGCGATCCCGTAGAACGCCAGGGTCTGGGTCACGACCCGGTCGCCGTCGGTGGGGTACGGGCGGTCGTACGCCTGGTCGAGCACGGTGCGCACCTGCTGCATCCCGTCGTCCACCGACCCCGACAACGGGCAGTCGGGCCCGGCCTGACAGTCGCCCACGTAGGCCCGCAGCGCGTTCTCGAACCCGACCGCCTGCCCGGCAGACATCTCGGCCGAGTCGATCCGGGGGTCGATGGCGCCGTCCAGCACCAGTCGCCCCGCACGGTCGGGGAAGAGCCCGGCGTAGGTGGCCCCCAGGCTGGTGCCGTAGGAGAAGCCGAGGTAGTGCAGCTCGTCGTCACCGAGCGCGGCACGGAGCATGTCCATGTCCTTGGCCGCGCTCTGGGTGTCGACGTTGCCGAGCAGCTCGCCGGTGTTCTCGGCGCAGGCCTCGGCCCACGCGGCGCTCGACTCGCCGGCCGCCTCCAGGCCCTCGTCGGTCGACAGGTCGGCGTCCTCGCTGAGGTACTCGTCCTTCGCGGCGTCGTCGTAGCAGGCCACCTCGGTCGAGCTGCGCACACCCCGCGGGTCGAAACCCACGACGTCGTACGACTCGCGCACGCGCTCCCCGAGGCTTCCGGCGGCCGCCTCGAGGTAGCTGATCCCGGACCCGCCCGGACCCCCCGGGTTCACCAGGAGCGAGCCGATCTTGTCCCCGGTCGCGCGGGTCCGCATGAGCTCGAGCTCGATCTCCCCGGCGTCGGGGTCGCTCCAGGACAGCGGTGCCGCGACGGTGGCGCACTCGAAGTCGGACCGGCACTCGGTCCACACGACGTCCTGGCCGTAGAACGACTCGAAGCCCTCGGGGGCTCCGGCATCCACCGGTGCCGTCCCCTCCCCGGCAGGCGACTGGTCCTTGCCCGGGGCGCCCGCCGTGCACCCGGTGGCCACGAGGAGGACGGCGAGCGACGCCGCCAGGACGGGGGAGCGGACGACGGACGAGCGGCGGCGGGCGGAGATCACGGAGCCCAACCTACCGGCCGGGCCAGGCATCCTGCCGCCGTTCACCGAACCTCCGCGAGCGCCGCCGTCGACCTCGTCGTGAAGCGCAGCCGTGCGGGCGTCTCGGCCGCCGCCGTCTTGCGCAGGAAGCCGCGCCGGCGGGCTGCGAAGCCGTGCCGGTCGTCGAAGAGGTCGCGGGCCATCTCCGCCAGCTCGATGGTGCGGTGGTAGGACAGCGGCCGCGCGGGGGCCCGGCGTCGTGCCGCCTGCTCCGCCGTCGCCCGCTCGGTCGGCCTCACGAGCTCGGCCGCCCGCTGGGCGAGCCAGGCGTCGAACTCGCCCGCGTCGCGGGGGCCGACGCCGTCGATCAGTCCGAGGTCGGCGGCCCGGGGCGCCGAGACGGGCAGGCAGCCCGTGAGGAGCTGGTCCGCCACCTCCTGCCCGACACGCGCCTCGACGGACCAGGTGTGCAGCTCGGATCCGTAGATCCCCATGTCGTAGTAGGGGTTGAGCACCACCCCGTCGCGGGAGAGCACGACGTCGGCGCACAGGGCGGTCATGACGCCGCCGGCTCCGGCGCTGGCGGTGAAGGCCGCCACGGTGAGCTGGTCCGCCGTGGCGATGGCCTCGCACAGGTCGTCGATGGCCTGGATGTTCGCCCAGGCCTCGGTGGCCGGGTTCTGCGCGGCGTCGATGACACCGAGGTGGATGCCGTTGGAGAACAGGCTGTCGGTGCCACGCAGCACGAGCACGGCGGTGTCGTCCAGGCGGGCGGCCTGCACCGCGGCGGTGAGGCGCCGGCACTGCTCGGTGTGCATCGCCCCGTTGTAGGAGCGGAACGTCAGGATGCCGACGTCGCCGTCGCGCTCGTAGCGGCACTCGGCCAGCTCGCCGGGTGCGTCGTGTCGTGGCGATGCCGTGTGCGGGTCCAGCACGCTGCGGGCGGGCAGCTTGGTGCCGCGCCGCTCGCCGAGCGTGGCCGCGTAGCCGACCCAGAGGGTGCCGTCGGTGGCAGCGAGCGCGACCGCGTCGACGTCGCGGCCGACGACGGCGCCCGGTGCGGCCTGCGGGTCCAGCACCTCCGGCGTCGCGACCGCGTCGAAGAGGCAGTACCGCTCGCCGGCGATCTCGGCCGGTGCCCCCGGGGCGCCGTCGGCGGCCGCGACCCGGCGCGCCAGCTCCTCGACGGGCAGCGACCAGTCGACCGCGAACGCGGGCCGGCGCAGCAGCGGCAGCTCGCCCGTCCCCGGGACGTCGCGGGGCAGGTCGTCGGCCGGCACCGGCTCCTCGCCGGCGGCGACCATCCGCACCACCTCGGTGACGCAGGCCATCGCGGCGTCGGCCACCGGACCGTTGTAGAGCGCGCTCTTGGCCACCGGGACGTCCGGCAGGGGGAACGTCGACGTCGCCCACACCGGCCCGGCGTCCATCTCCTCCACGGTGGACAGGGCGGTGACCCCCCATCGCTCCTGACGGGTCAGGATGGCGTGGTCCAGCGAGGAGGGCCCGCGGTCACCGACCGGTCCGGGGTGGACGACGACCGTGGTCCAGCGGCCCCAGACCTCCTCGGGCACCCGGTGCTTGAGGAACGGGCACAGGATGAGGTCCGGGTCCGCCTCCGCCACGGCCGCGGTCAGCGCCTCCGGGGTGTCGAACGCCGGCGCGATCTCCACGCCGACGTCGTGACCGGCGTCGGTGAGCGCGCACCAGGCGCGCTGTGTCAGACCGTTGAACGCCGAGACCAGCAGCAGGATCCGCATCATCATCCTCATCGTCGGTGGCGTGCCCGGATGGAACGCCACGGACGATCACAGAGCAAAGCGGGTGAAAACGCAAGGCCCCTCTTGACATCGGGCTCTGATCGGGGCGCGGCTCAGCCCTGCGGACGCAGCGCCACGGTCATCGCCTCGAGCGCCAGCAGCGGCGCGACGTTGCCCTCGAGCCGCTCGCGCGCCTGGCCGATCGCGTCCATCCGGCGCACGGTCTGCTCGGGCGTGGCGTCGCGGGCCAACGACCTCACGACATCGGCGTGCGCGGTGTTGACCAGCTCCACCTCGGCGCCGAGCTGGACCACCAGGACGTCCCGGTAGAGCGAGAGCAGGTCGACCATCGCGCGGTCGAGCACGTCCCGCTGGCGCCGGGTGGCGCGTCGCTTCTGGTCGTCCTCGAGCTGCTTGAGCTGCGAGCGCAGCTTGGGCGGCAGCGTGTCCCCGTCGCCGACACCGAGGGCCCGCAGCAGCTCGGCCTTCTCGGTCGCGTCCCGTTCGACCGTGGCGGCCGCCGCCTCCGCCTTGGCGACGTCCACGAGCTCCGCCGCGGCGAGCACGGCGTCCGGCACGCCGCGGATCCTCCGGGCGACCTCGAGGACGGCGCTGCGGCGTTCGCGCGCCTCGGGGTCGCGGGCGAGACGACGGGCGAGGCCGACGTGCGACTGCGCTGCCCGCGCCGCGTCGAGGGCGAGCCCGGGCTCGACGCCGTCACGGCGGACGAGCAGGTCCGCGACGTCCTGGGCGGGCGGCACCCGGAGGACGACCGCACGGCAGCGGGAGCGGATGGTGGGCAGCACGTCCTGGATGCTCGGGGCGCACAGGACCCACACCGTGTGCGGGGGCGGTTCCTCGATCGACTTGAGGAGCACGTTGGTGGTGCGTTCGGCCATCCGGTCGGCGTCCTCGATGACGATGACCCGGTACCGGCCCCCGGACGGGGACCGAGAGGCCTTCGTGATGAGGTCGCGGACCTCGTCGATGGTGATGACCACCTTCTCCGTGGCCACGACGGTGAGGTCCGGGTGCGTCCCGGCCAGCGTGGTGGTGCAGGCCTGGCAGCGCCCGCAGCCGGGGACCTCGTCCGTGGCCGCGCACTGCAGCGCGGCGGCGAACGCCCGGGCCGCGACGGACCGCCCGGACCCGGGCGGTCCGGTCACGAGCCAGGCGTGCGTCATGGCGGCCGGGTCGGTGGCCGCGGCCTGCAGGACGCGCACGGCCTCCGGCTGCCCGACGACGTCGTCCCACACGCTCACGGTGACTCCCTCTCGGCCGGGTGGTGCGCCGGGACCGCCGGCGTGAGACCCAGGCGCGCTGCGACGTCGACCCGGATCTGGGCCTGCACGTCCTCACGGGGTGCGGAGGCGTCCATGACGATCCAGCGGTCCGGGTCCGCCGCGGCCCGCCGCAGGAACGCCTCCCGGGTCCGGCGGTGGAAGTCGCTGCCGGCGCGCTCCAGGCGGTCGGGCGGGCCCCCGAGCCGTCCGGCGGCCTCGACGGGGTCGAGGTCGAGCAGCACCGTGACGTCGGGGAGCAGGCTCCCCGTGGCCCACCGGGACAGGTCCTCGATCTCCTGCTCGGCCAGCTCCCGCCCACCGGCCTGGTACGCGACCGACGAGTCCAGGTAGCGGTCGGTGACGACCACGGCACCCCGGGCCAGGGCCGGCCGCACCACCGTGGCGACGTGGTGCGCGCGGTCGGCGGCGTACAGGAGCGCCTCGGTGCGCGGGTCGAGGTCCTCGCCGTGCAGGACCGCCTGCCGCAGGGTCGACCCCAGCTCGGTGCCGCCCGGCTCACGGGTCAGCACGACCTCGCGGCCGGTGACCTCGCCCAACCAGTCACCGAGCAGGCTGATGTGCGTCGTCTTGCCGACGCCGTCGCCACCCTCGAACGAGACGAAGTACCCCCGTGCAGTGCTCACGGCCGCCACCTTAGCCGCGGCCGCCCACACGCGAGCGCCGGACCTGCCCCGGTGCGTCACCCCGTGGGACGATGGGTGCACCACCGGCCCGAGGGGAGACGCACATGACCGACAAGGCGTCCACGACGACACTGTCCGCCGACGAGTGCTGGGAGTTCCTGGGCGACCGGCCGGTGGGGCGCCTCGCCACCGCCGTGGCCGGCGAGCCGGACATCTTCCCGATCTCCTTCGCCGTCGCCGAGCGGCACGTCGTGTTCCGGACGCACCCCGGCAGCAAGCTCGTCGAGGTCGCGGTCAACGCCCGGGTCGCTTTCGAGGCCGACGAGTGGACGCCCGAGGTCGCCACGAGCGTGGTGGTCAAGGGCACGGCCGAGATCCTCGACCGCGATGCCGACGTGGCCGCCGCGGAGGCGACCGGCCTGGTCTCCTACCTCGACGACGGCAAGGACGTCTGGGTCCGCATCACGCCGACCACCGTCACGGGACGCCGGCTGACGCGCTGACGGCCGACCCGCCGACCGTCCAGGGACGAACGCGTCACTCGCCCGGGTAGACGACCCCGAGCTCGGCACGCACCTGGTCGAGGACCGCCATCACCTCGAGGGTGTCGGACCACGGCATCCGCCCGCTCTGGGTCCGCCCGGCGGCTAGGCAGCGGGCGACCTCGGCGGCCTCGTAGGCCTTGCCCTCCCCCTCGGGCGACGTGAACGACCACGAGGGGCCGTCGTCGCGCACCACCTCGAAAGCCGTGGGCCCGAAGAAGAACGACGGGATCTCGATGCGGCCACGCGTGCCGATGATGCGCGCCCCGGCCCCGCCCGACGCCCCCGAGGAGGTGTGCAGGATCGCCTGTGCGCCGCCGTCGTACCCGAGGATCATGCTCACGTGGTCGTCGACGCCCGTCTCGGCCAGCGTGCCGTGCGTCAGCACGGTGTCCGGCGCCCCGAGGAGGTCGTGGGCGAACGTGATCGGGTAGATGCCCAGGTCGAGCAGCGCGCCGCCGGCGAGCTCCGGGGCGAAGAGCCGGTGCGAGGGGTCGAACGCGAACGCGACGTCGAACTCCGCGATGACGGTGCGCACCTCGCCGATCTCCCCACGGGCGATCGCGCCGCGGATCGCCGCGACGTGCGGCAGGAACCGCGTCCACACGGCCTCCATGCAGAACACGCCGGCAGCCTCGGCGGCGTCGAGCAGCGTGCGCGACTCGGACACGGAACGGGTGATCGGCTTCTCGACGAGCACGTGCTTGCCGGCCTCGATCGCCAGCAGCGCGTGCTCGAGGTGGTGCGAGTGCGGGGTGGCGACGTAGACGGCATCGACCTCGTCGTCGGTCACCAGCGCCTCGTAGCTGCCGTGGGCACGGGCGCCGGGGGCGTGCGTGTCGGCGAACGCCTGGGCCTTGTCCACCGACCGGGAGCCGACGGCGGTCACGCGGGCGGCGGTGCGCTCGCGCACCCCGTCGGAGAACGAGGCGGCGATGTTGCCCGCGCCGAGCACCCCCCAGCGGATCGCGGGCGCGTCCAGGAGCTCGGGGACCGTCCCGTCGAGGTCGGCGGTGGTCAGGCGGGCGGCATAGGCGGCCGGGTCGACGGCGGCGGTGTCGGTCATGCGCCCACGGTAGCGGGACCGTGGGCAGCGGCGACGACGGCGTCCGCGGCGGCCTTGACCTGCTCCAGCTCGTCGAGGCTCAGGCCGCTGCTCTCGACCACGCGTCCGGGCACCTGGAGCGCCTCCTCGCGCAACGCGGCCCCCGCCTCGGTGAGGTGCACCTCGACGACCCGGGCGTCCGCGGTGCCACGCCGCCGCTCGACGAGCCCTTGCTGCTCGAGCCGCTTGAGCAGCGGCGACAGCGTGCCCGGGTCCAGGTAGAGGCGGGCGGCCAGACCGGTGACCGACGTCGTCCGCCCCGCCCCGGCGTCCTCCCAGAGCCCGAGGAGCACGAGGTACTGCGGGTGGGTGATCCCCAGCGGTTCGAGGATCGGCCGGTAGAGCGCGACCATCGCCCGCGCGGAGGCGGACAGGGCGAAGCAGACCTGCGCCTCGAGCGCGAGCGGGTCCTGCGGCTGGTTCATGGGGACAGCGTAGGTCCGGATACACTTGGTGTACCAATCATTGGCGCACCAAGGAGTGACGATGGGACTGTTCAGACGCCGACCCGGCGATGACCGCACCTGGGGCATGCGGTTCACCGAGAGCTTCCTGCCGATCTTCGGCCCTGCCAACATCCGACGCGGCCCGGCCGTCCCTCCGAGCGCAGAGGACCAGGCACGCGAGGCACGGCTCCGCCAGACCTTCGAGCGCGTCACGGGACCGGACGGGCACTCGTACGTCGTCGAGCGCCAGGGCGAGCGGCCCACGCACGACGAGCAGGGTCTCAGCCCGCGTCGCGCAGAACCACTGGACCCGCCCCCTGATCAGCAGGAGCGATGACCGTTTCCGTCCCGAGCAGCGTGGCGTACTCGCCCGCGAGGGCATCCACCGACGTCCCCCGCAGGTCGGCACGCACCGGCTGCTACTTCGTGGACGTCGACTTCTTCGCCGGTGCCTTCTTCGCGGCCGGCTTCTTGGCAGGAGCCTTCTTCGCGGGCGCCTTGCGCTTCTTCGGTCCCTGCGCCCGCTTCTCCGCCAGCAGCTCGATCGCGCGGTCCGGCGTGATCGACTCCGGCGTGAGGTCCTTCGGCAGCGTCCGGTTCGTCTCGCCGTCGGTCACGTAGGCGCCGAACCGGCCGTCCTTGACGACGATCGGCTTGCCGCTGGTCGGGTCGTCGCCCAGCTCGCGCAGCGGCGGTGCGGCCGCCGCCCGGCCCCGGCGCTTGGGCTCGGCGTAGATCTTCAACGCCTCGTCCAGCGTGATGGTGAAGAGCTGCTCCTCGGAGGCGATGGTGCGCGAGTCCGTGCCCTTCTTCAGGTACGGACCGTAGCGGCCGTTCTGCGCGGTGATCTCGTCACCGGACTCCGGGTCCTTGCCGACCACGCGCGGCAGCGACAGGATCTTCAGCGCGTCCTCGAGGGTCACCGACTCCAGCGCCATCGACTTCAGCAACGAGCCCGTGCGGGGCTTGGGCTGAGCGGCCTTCGCCTTCTTCTTCGCCGCGGCCGACAGGTCCGGGTCGATCTCCGGCAGGTCGAGCACCTCGGTGACGTACGGACCGTAGCGGCCGTTCTTCGCCACGATCTCGTTGCCCGACCCCGGGTCGACGCCCAGCACCCGGCCGTCCTCGGCACCGGCGGCGAGGAGCTCGCGTGCCTTGGCCACGGTCAGCTCGTCCGGTGCGATGTCCTCGGGGACCGAGGCACGCGGGGCCTTGCCCTCCTTGTCCGGCTCGGCCCGCAGGTCCTCGAGGTACGGCCCGTACCGGCCCACCCGCACCCGGATCCCCTCACCGATCTCGACCGAGTTGATCGCCACGGGGTCGATCTCGCCCAGGTCGGCCACCAGGTCGCGCAGGCCCCACCCGGCGGCACCACCGTCAGACCCGGCACCCCCGGCCGCTGCGGCACCCTCGGTGCCGTCCCCGAAGTAGAAGCGGGTCAACCACGCCACGCGCTCGCGCTCCCCCGCGGCGATCTCGTCGAGATCCGCCTCCATCGCGGCGGTGAAGTCGTAGTCGATGAGACGGCCGAAGTGCTCCTCGAGCAGCTTCACGACGGCGAACGCCAGCCAGGTAGGAACCAGGGCCTGACCCTTGGTCCGCACGTAGCCGCGGTCCTGGACCGTGGAGATCGTGGCCGCGTACGTCGAGGGACGGCCGATGCCGAGCTCCTCGAGCGCCTTGACGAGCGACGCCTCGGTGTACCGGGCGGGCGGCGAGGTGGAGTGACCCTCGGCCGCCAGCTCCGTGCCCGCCAGGGCGTCACCCTCGGCCATGCGCGGCAGCCGGTTCTCCTTGGCCGCACCGGAGCCGCTGCCGGCCGCCGGGCCGCCGGCGCTCTCCGCGTCCTCGACGTCGCGCGACTCCTCGTACGCCGCGAGGAAGCCGCGGAACGTGATGACCGTGCCCGACGCCGAGAACACCGCGTCGTTGCCGGCCCGCTCCCCCGCGCCCGAGCCGAGCGTCGCGGCGAGCCGCACGGACGCCGTCGACCCCTTGGCGTCGGCCATCTGCGAGGCGACCGTGCGCTTCCAGATGAGCTCGTAGAGCTTGAACTGGTCACCGGAGATCTCGCGGGCGACCTGCGCCGGCGTCCGGAAGGAGTCACCTGCGGGACGGATCGCCTCGTGCGCCTCCTGGGCGCCCTTGTTCTTCGAGGCATACAGCCGCGGTGCACCGGGCACGTACTCGGGGCCGTACAGCTCGGCGGCCTGGCGGCGGGCGGCGTCGGTCGCCTCGGCCGACAGCGCCGGCGAGTCGGTCCGCATGTACGTGATGTAGCCGTTCTCGTACAGCGCCTGGGCGGTGCGCATCGTCTGGCGCGAGGCCATGCGCAGCTTGCGGCTCGCCTCCTGCTGCAGCGTCGACGTCGTGAACGGGGCGGCCGGCTTGCGCGAGTACGGCTTGGTCTCGAGCGAGCGGACGGCGAACGACGCGTCGTCGAGCCCGGAGACGACGGCGTGCGCCTCCGCCTCGTCGAGGTGCACGACGCCGGTGCGCACCTTGAGGCGCCCGCGGTCGTCGAAGTCACGGCCCGAGGCGACGCGATCCCCACCCAGACCGGTGAGGCGAGCGCGGAAGAGCTGTCCGGCGTCGTCGCCGTCCTGCGGGGCGAACGATCCCGTGACGTCCCAGTAGTCGGCGGTGACGAACGCCATGCGGTCGCGCTCACGCTCGACCACGAGGCGCGTCGCCACCGACTGCACGCGCCCGGCCGACAGGCCCTGGCGGACCTTGCGCCACAGCACCGGGGAGACCTCGTAGCCGTAGAGCCGGTCGAGGATGCGCCGGGTCTCCTGGGCGTCGACGAGGTCCGAGTCCAGCTCGCGGGTGTTCTGCAGGGCGCGGGCGATGGCCTCGCGGGTGATCTCGTGGAAGACCATGCGGTGCACCGGCACCTTGGGCTTCAGCGCCTCGATGAGGTGCCAGGCGATCGCCTCGCCCTCGCGGTCCTCATCCGTGGCGAGGAAGAGCTCGTCGGCCTCCTTCAGCGCAGCCTTCAGCTCGCGGACCTTGGCCTTCTTGTCCGCGTACACCTCGTAGTAGGGGTCGAACCCGTTGTCGACGTCGACGGCGAACTTCTTGTAGGGGCCCTTCTTCATCTCCGCCGGCAGGTCCGAGGGCTGCGGCAGGTCACGGATGTGGCCGACGCTCGCCTCGACGACGTACTCGTCGCCGAGGTAGCCCTGGATCTTGCGAGCCTTGGTGGGAGACTCCACGATCACGAGCTTGCGGGCCTGTGGCATCCGTTCCTGCTTTCCGACATGTGGTGGGGCGGCGGCGCTGAGGCGCACCCTGGGTGCGGCGTCCTGTCACGGTACGACACGGACGACGACGGCGGCACTCTACCGAGGAGTGCCGCCGCCGGCTCCGCGTGGTCCACACCCTCCCACGGGTTCTCGAGTCAGCCGAGGCGCTCCCAGGGTCCGTGCGGGTCACCGGGCTCCTGGGCGCGGGTCCACCACCGCGCCTCGTACCGGGCGCCGCCGTGCTCGACGACGTCCCCGGCGACGAAGACGCGTGACGGGGTCCACATCGCGGTGCCGTCCGGCGCCTCGGCGATCTCCTGCCACGCCCCCCACGCCGAGGCGCCCGGCTCCTGACCCCGGGTCCACCACAGCGCCTCGAACGTCCGCCCGTCCACCGTGACCCGGTCCCCGGAGGTGTAGACGGCGCCTTCCTCCCAGGTGGGCGCACCGGGCTGCGTGTCCCCCACGCGCTCGAGCACGACGTCGTCGAACGTCCCCCAGGCACCGCCCGTCAGCGCGAACGACGCCGTCACCGTGGCCGCGCCGTCGGCTCCCACGCTCACCGCGTCGGTCGTGGCCGTGCGCCACTGCTGCCAGCCGGCGAGCTGGAGCGGGGCCTCCGTGGCACCGCCGGCCGTCTCGAGTCGCAGCACCCGGGCGTCCTCGGCCGGGCTGTCGCCGCCCTGGGTCGTGGCCGAGACGCGGTACGCCCCCGGGGCCAGACCCGTCACCGTCTGGCTCACCGAGAAGGAGTAGTCGTCCGCCGCCCAGAAGTGCACGGCGTGGTCGCCGTCGGCGGCGTCGGCGGTGCCCTGGACCGCAGCGCCGGTCCCGGTGACGGCCCACGCCGTGCCGCCGTCCTCGAACGAGCCGTCGACGAGGTGGTTGACCGTGCGCACGACGACGGTCGCGGTCACCTCGACCCCGCCGTCGGTCACACCTGCCACCCGGTACGTGCCAGGCCCGGCGACGGCGGCCAGGTCGGCCGCGTCCCAGGTGACCGGCTGCGGGCCGGCGGTGCCGTCGGTCCAGGTCACCTCGACGGTGGCGGGCAGCTCGACGGGCTCGCCTTCGGTCAGCGTGACCTCGACGGGCGTCACCGAGAGCACCTCACGCTCGGCGACGGCCCCGGTGCGGACGTACTCGAACACCCGGAGCGACTCCAGCGGCTCCCCGTCGACGTCGAACAGCGCCTGGTTGTCCCAGGACGTCCCGCCGTAGTACTGCCCGGCGTCGTGCGGGTCGTAGCCGGAGGCGTAGGAGGTCGCCCAGCCGGAGCCGTGCTCCTCCCAGAGCAGCCGGTTGTCCTCCAGGTCCTCCGGCGGCCCGACGGGCAGCCACGCGGGCTCCCAGTAGTAGACGCCGATGCCGGCCTCACCGACGTCGTGCACGGCCGCGATGACGTCACGCACCGCGAGCGCCTGCCCCTGCACGGAGATCGGGTACTGCGGGTAGGAGGTGTGCACGGTGTTCTCGTGCCCGTCGCCGTCCTCGAGCGTGTACGCCCAGGAGGTCTCCACGACGGCGACCTGCTTGCCGTAGGTGTCCGCGACGTGGCTCAGCACGCTGGTGAGGTTGTCGAGGCTGCCGTGCCAGAACGGGTAGTAGGAGGACGCGAACACGTCGTAGTCGACGCCGTTCTCGTCGAGCTGCCGGGCGAAGGTGGCGTAGTTCCCCGCGCGCTCGGGGTTGGTGAAGTGCACCGCGACGAGCGCGTCGGGCAGGACGTCGCGGACTGCGGCGCTGCCCGCCGCGAAGATCTGCGCCCGGTCCGGCCAGGCGGACACCCCGGCGACGGCGTTGGTGGTCTCGTTGCCGACCTGCACCATGCGGACGTCGACGCCGGCGGCGACGAACTCCTCGAGCGCGTCGGCGGTGAACTCACGGGTCGCGGCGACCTTGCCGTCGACGTCCAGGTGCTCCCAGGCCTTGGGGGCCTGCTGCTTGCCGGGGTCGGCCCAGAAGTCGGAGTAGTGGAAGTCCACGAGGACCCGCATGCCGTGCGCGGTGGCCCGCTGGCCGATCTCCACGGCGCGCGGCACGTCGGTGTTGCCACCGCCGTAGCCGTTGCCGTCGGCGTCCCACGGGTCGTTCCACACCCGGACACGCACGTCGGTGACCCCGTGCTCGGCGAGGACGGCGAACAGGTCCGCCTCGGCGCCGTCGGCGTCGTAGAACGTCACGCCGCTCTCCTCCAGGGAGAGCACGGAGGAGACGTCCACCCCGTGCACGAAGTCCTCGGCGAGGCCTTCGACCTTCGGCACGGTGATGCCCGCCTCGACAGGGCTGTCGGGCTCGACGGCCGCGGTGGCGCCCGTGGCGGCCGCGGCCGCGGTGGCGGGCGCAGCGGCCGTGCCGGGCGCGGCGAGCAACGTGCCGGCGAGCGCCACGGCTGTGACCGCTCCCAGTCTGCGGTGCAGGAGATGCATGTCGGCTTCCTTCTCTCGATCGACGGTGATCTGACGATGGTGGGAGCCGGCGGGCGGCCCGGTCGCGGACCCTCAGCCCTTGACGGAACCCGCCGTCAGGCCCCCCACGATGTACTTCTGCAGGAACAGGAACAGCGCGAGGATCGGCAGGCTGGCGATCACGGCGCCCGCGGCGAACAGCCCCCAGTTCGCGTTGAGCTGGTCCGAGACCCACGCGTACATGCCCACGGCGAGCGTCCAGTTCTGCTCGGACGTCAGGATGACCCGGGCCAGGATGAAGTCCCCGAACGTCGCCACGAAGGTCAGCAGCGCGACGACCGCGAGGATCGGGGTGACCAGGCGCAGGATGATCGTCCAGTACGTCTGGGCGTGCGTCGCGCCGTCGATCTTCGCCGCCTCGTCCAGCTCGCGCGGGATCGTGTTGAAGAACCCGTACATCAGGAACGTGTTGCTCCCCAGCGCGCCGCCGAGATAGACGCACACCAGGGCGATCTTCGAGTTCAGCCCGAGGGCCGGCACCACGCTGCCCAGAGTGATCAGCAGCAGGAAGATCGCGATGAACGCGAGCATCTGCGGGAACATCTGCACGATCAGCAAGGAGGTCAGCGACAGCCGCCGCCCGGTGAACCGGAACCGGCTGAACGCGTACGCCGCGGCGGCACCCATGAGGACCGCCCCGACCACGACGCTGACCCCGATCACCATGCTGTTCGCGGCCCACTGCCAGAACCGGGTGTCGCCGAGCGCGGTGAAGTTCTGCCCCGAGATCTCGCGGAACAGGCTCGTGCTCCCGGTGAGCGTGCCCGACGGCGCCAACGAGGCCGAGAGCACGTAGGCCAGCGGGAACGCGGCGTAGAAGATCACCAGCGCGGCCAGCGGGTACTTCCAGCCGACCTCCGCCCACCAGCGCCGACGGCGGGCAGAGGTGCGAGTGGCGTCGGATCCGGACATCACAGGACCTCCTCGTGCTTGCGGGTACGGCGGAACGCGACGGCCGAGACGGCGCCCACCACGATGAAGACGATGATCGACAGCGCGCTCGCCAGCCCGTAGTCGGCGCTGCCGCCCTGGACGCCGGAGATCTGGTAGATCATCGTGATGAGGATGTCCGTGTGTCCCAGCGGTGCCGACGTGTCGGTGAACCGTGGCCCCCCGCCGGTGAGCATGTAGATGATCACGAAGTTGTTGAAGTTGAACGCGAAGCTCGCGATGAGCAGCGGCGTCGTCGAGATGAGCAGCAGGGGCAGGGTGATCGCGCGGAACTGCCGCCAGCGACCCGCCCCGTCGATCCGCGCCGCCTCCTCGATGTCCGTCGGCAACGACTGGAGCGCGCCGGTGCAGACGAGGAAGAAGTACGGGAACGTCAGCCACAGGTTCACGCCCAGGATCGCGAGCTTCGCGAGCGTCGGGTCGGTGAGCCACTCGATCCGCTGCCCGAAGAAGAACAGGCTGTTGATGATCCCGTAGTCAGGGTTCGAGTTGAGCATCCCGCGCCACAGCAGGGCGGACAGGAACGCCGGGAAGGCGTACGGCAGGATGAACAGGGTCCGCATCACCGCCCGGCCGCGGATGCGGGTGTCGTTGAAGAGCAGGGCGATCGCCAGCCCGAGCAGGAAGCTCGAGGCGACCGTGAGGAACGCGAACGAGAACGTCCAGGCCGTGATCTTCCAGAACGGTCCCGAGTAGTTCGTGTCCGTGAACGCCTTGGTGAAGTTGTCGAGCCCGACGCCGACCCGCCAGCCCACGGGCAGCGTCGACCCGTCGTCCGCGCGGAAGTTGCCGGTGTCCTGGTCGGCGCGGTAGACGGTCCCCGTGGTGGTGTCCGTCATGGTCTGCACGTCCTCGTCCCACGCCAGGGACGAGGCGTAGACCGTCGCCCGGCTGCCCTCGCGCGTACGGAACGAACCGTCGTCGGCGTCCTCGGAGACGGGCACCCGCAGCTCGAGCACGTCCTGCTGCAGGTCGGTGTCGGCGAGCAGCGTGGGCAGGTCGACGACGTCGTAGCCCGGGACCGCGGTGACGCGCTCGCCGTCGACCGCGGCGCCGGGCACCGGGGCGAGCGGTTCCTCGGCGGTGCCGGCGAGCACCTCGCCGGACTCGCCCACGACCGCGAACCCGGGCCCGTCGTCGGAGATGAGGATCGTCAACGGGTAGGTCGCCCCGCCCTCGACCGGCCGCTCGTTCTGGATGAGCAGCGCGTCGACGGCCTGGTCCTGGGTGCTGTTGTGCCCGGTGCCGTAGTTCGTCGTCGCGACGTACACCGTGTACGCCATGGTGAAGACCTGGAAGACGAGCAGGAAGACCAGACCGGGGAAGATGTACTTGCCGGCCAGCCGGCGGCGGGAGAAGTACACGACGTCGGCGACGGCGACGAGGGCGAGCGAGACCACCAGCACGCCCCACTGCTCCACGTCCCACGCGGACCAGGCGACGTAGAGGCCGACGGCGTTGACGGCCGCCATGAGCACGAGCTTCGCGGCGAAACCCCAGCCGAAGCCTTCCCAGGCACGGGCGTGCGACTCCCGGGGAGCCGCGGTGGTGTCGGTCGACATCGATCCTCCGGTCAACGACGGTCGGTGCCGAGCAGGAGACTGAGCCCGCAATGTCCCGCGAAAGCGGGCTCAACCTCCTGCTCGGCGTGAGGGGTGGGTCAGCCGTTCAGCGTCGCGTCGAGGTCGGCGAGCATCTTGTCCCACGCGGCCTCCGGCTCGGCGTCGCCGGAGATGATGGACGCCTCGGCGGCGTTCCAGTGGTCCCACACGTCACCCATCTCGGGGATCGAGGGCATCGGGGCGCCGTTCTGGGCGGCGGCGAGGAAGCCTGCCACGACCGGGTCCTCGGCGACGGCTTCCGCCACCTCGCTGAGCGCGGGGATGCGCGGGTCGGCGTCGTACAGCGCCTGCATCGCCTCCGGGGTGGAGATGTAGTTCGTCAGGAAGCTCGTGGCGACCAGCGCGTTGTCGCTGCGTGCCGACAGGTAGAAGCCCTGCACGCCGACGAACGGCGCGGCGGTCTCGCCGCCCGCGGCCGGGATCGGGTCCACGGCCACCTCGATGCCGGCCTCGGTGTACGTCGGGACCGCCCAGGGTCCCGCCACGGTGTACGGCGCGTTGCCGTCGGCGAACTCCTGGTTGGCGATGTCGTAGGTCCAGTCGGTGCTCAGCAAGCCGTCACCGGCCTGGCCGTGCTCCGCGAGCCACTCGGCGTACGCGTAGCCGCCGTCGCCGCCCATGCCCACCTCGTTGGTGTACGAGCCGTCCTCGTTCTGGACGAACACCGGCGCACCGAAGGACGTCTGGAACGCGTAGTACGTGTAGGCGTCGCCGTCAGCACCGGCGGTGTTGATGACGAAGGGCAGCTTGGCCCCGCTCGCCTCGCCCTCGGCGATCATCTCGTCGAAGGTCGCCGGCACGGGGTCCGGTGCGAGCTCGGTGTTGCGCACGAGCCCCACCGACTCCAGTGCGTACGGCAGGCCGTAGAGCTGGCCGTCGTAGGTCAGCGCCTCGATCGCGACGTCCTCGAAGGCCGACTCCTGGCCGCCGAGGTCCACCGTGTCCACGACGCCGTTGACGATGAAGGAACCCAGCCAGTCGTGGGCGCCGACCGTGAGGTCGGGCCCCTCGCCGGTGGGGACCTGGGCGAGGAAGTCCGCGCGGATGTCCTCGAAGTTCTTCACGACGAGCTCGACCTCGACGCCGGTCTCGGCGGTGAAGTCCTCCGCGGCGGCGGCGACGGCCGGCTGACGGTTCTCGTCGACCCAGATGACGAGCTCACCGGCGGCCTCGGGTGCGGCCGCGGCCTCCTCGGTGGCGGCGTTCTCGGCGGGCTCGGGGTCTCCGCCGCTGCACGCGGCGAGCAGGGCGACGGCCGCGACGGCGGCGACCGACAACGTGGTCTTGCGCATGACTCTTCCTTCCGGACGGGGCCGCGATGCCTTCGACAGGACGGTGATCGCGACGTTGCGAGCTGAGCGGCGCTCAGACTTCGTGGGGGGCGGAGACGGGCACGGGCCCGACGCCGTGAGGGTCAGCGGGAGGTACCTCCACCCTCGCGGGAGACCCGGACGACGGCGACGCCGCCGGCGGGAACCTTGAGGTCGGGGCCGACGGCCGTGTCGGAGAGCAGCTCCGTGCCCGCGACGTCCGGCATCGTGGCCGCGGCCTCCGAGTGGTTGATCGCCACGACGTAGTCGGCCGCGTCACCACGCCGCACCACGACCTCGACGTCCTCGGGCAGGTCGGCCGCGAGGACACCGGCGTCGGCGTATGCCGCGCGCATCACGGGCGCGAGACCGTCGACGCCGAGCCGGGTGGAGACGTACCAGGCGTGGCCGGCGCCGTGAGCGTGGTGCGTGATGGCGGGCGACCCCGCGGCCGGGCCGTCGACGTGGTGCGCGACGACCTCGGCCGTGTCGAGCACCAGGTCCTCGGCCCACACGTCGGCGCACAGCGTGGTGGCCCCGTCCCGGGTCCACCGGACCGTCGTCACCTCGCCGTCCCGCAGCGGCAGGAACTCCTCGACCCGCAGACCGAGCACCTCGCGCAGCGGCGCGGCGTACCCGCCGGGGTGGACGGCGTCGTGCGCGTCCACCACCGCCGAGAAGCAGGACACGACGAGCGTGCCGCCGTCGGCCACGTAGCGCGTGAGGTGGGCGGCGGCCTCGGCGGTCAGCAGGTACGACGCCGGAGCGACGACGAGCCGGTACCCCGAGAGGTCCTGGGTCGGGTGCGCGAAGTCGACGGTCACCCCGTCACGCCACAGGCGCTCGTAGTAGGCGCGCATCCGCTCCTTGTGCTGCAGGTCGACGGACGGGCGCCACTCCTGGTCCTGCGCCCAGAACGACTCCGTGTCCCACAGCAGGGCCACGTCGGCCTGCACCGTGGACCCCTGCAGCTCGGCGAGCGCGGCGACGTCGCGCCCGAGCCCGACCACCTCGCGCCAGACCCGCGACGTGGTCCCGGCGTGCGGCAGCATCGCCGAGTGGAACTTCTCGGCCCCGTACCGGGAGGCGCGCCACTGGAAGAATCCGACGACGTCGGCGCCCCGGGCCACGTGCGCGAGGGAGTTGCGCGCCATCTCGCCCGGCCGCTTGGCGATGTTGCGCGGCTGCCAGTTCACCGCGGAGCTGGAGTGCTCCATGAGGATCCAGGGCTTGCCGCGGGCCACGGACCGCGTGAGGTCCGCGGCGAGCGAGAGGCCGACGTGCCCGCGCGGGTCGGCCGCGGTGAGGTAGTGGTCGTTGGAGACGATGTCGATCTCTCGCGCCCACGCCCACAGGTCGGTGGTGGGGCACTCGTTGGCCATGAAGTTCGTGGTCACCGGCTTGTCCGAGTGCTCACGGATGGCGTCGCGCTCGGCGACGAAGAGCGCCCGGAGCTGGTGGTCGGTGAACCGTGCGTAGTCGAGCCTCTGGGCCTGGTTGACGGTCGACGCGGTCGGCCCGGGTGCGGTGACGTGCTCCCAGTCGCCGTAGACCTGGCCCCAGAAGCGGGTGCCCCAGGCCTCGTTGAGGGCGTCGAGGGTGCCGTATCGCTGCTGCAGCCAGGCTCGCCACGCGGCGACGGCAGCCTCGGAGAAGTCCTCGCCCACGGGTGCGCCGTACTCGTTGTGGACGTGCCACATGACGACGGCGGGATGGTCCGCGTAGCGCTCGGCGATCCGGCTCGCGATGCTGCGCGCGGCGGCCTGGTAGGCCGGGTGCGACGGCGACGCAGCACCACGCGAACCGGGGCCGAGGGCGACCCCGTCGCGGGTGACCACCCGCGCCTCGGGGTGGGCGGCGTAGAACCAGGCGGGCGGGGCCGCGGTGGGCGTGGCGAGGTCGACCATGATGCCGTGGGAGTGGAGCAGGTCGAGCAGGTCGTCCATCCACGTGAAGTCGTACTCCCCCTGGCGCGGTTCGAGCAGCACCCAGGAGAAGATGCCGACGCTGACGTAGTTGACGCCCGCCTCGCGCATGAGCCGGACGTCCTCGTCCCACGCCTCGCGGGGCCACTGCTCGGGGTTGTAGTCACCGCCGAAGCCGAGGGTGCGGCCCGTGGGCCAGGTGCCGGTGACTGCCATGTCGCGGTGGATCCTCCTGCGCGCCGCCGATGGCGCTCGGTGCTGTGAACGGTCACAGCATAGGCATGGATGCTCTGGCATCAAGCAGTCGGACGTTGTTCGTCACCGAACTGTGACCGCGCACGGCCCGCTCGCCAACCCGCCCCGGCGCTCCCCCATGACCGCTGTGGGTGCCGGGTGGCTCAGGGCGCCTGGCGCGGACGAGCCGTCGCCTGGCGCACCAGCAGCAGCAGCCCGAACGTCACCGCGGTGGCAGCCAGCACCCCGAGCACCCCGGCCGCGTAGGCCGTCACGTCGTCCGCCATCGGTACGGTGTCCGCCTCCAGGATCCGCAGGGCCGCGACCATCGCGAGGCCTCCCGCGACGGCCCCACCGAGCAGCAGCAGGCACGCCACGACCGAGGACCCCGGGGAGTGGAAGGCGTTCGGCCGTGGCAGGCCGGACGGCAGACGCCGCCCACGGGGGGCGACGTCGAGCGAGCTCGCGGGAGTCATCGCGCACACCAGGGCGCCCCAGGCCAGGACCACGAAGAGCGCTGCGACCACGTCGGACGGCCGGTGCCACTGACCGATGAGGGTCGACACCCCGGTCGCTCCGGTGTACACGGCACCGAGGAGGGCCACGGTCGGACGCCACGCCCGTGGTGTGGCCAGCAGCAACGCCACCGAGACGCTCGCCGCGACGGTCGTGTGCCCGCTGGGAAGGGTGTTCCCCCCGTTCCAGCCCGGCAGGAGGTCCGGGCGCGAGAGCACCTGGTGCTTGAGCAGCTGGGTCGTCAGGTTCGCACCACCCACGAGGACGGCCACCTGCAACGCCAGGACCCACCGGCGTCTGGCCAGGGCCACCGCCATCGCCGCACCGATGCCACCCACCACGAACGCGACGGAGACCACGTCGAGCACCGGCTCCGCGACCTGCCAGAGCCGGCCCTGCCCGTAGTTCGCGCCGAAGAAGGCCAGCTCGTCGAGCGTCTGCCCGGACACGGTGGTGACGAAGTACCGGTAGGTCGCCCAGAAGGCGACGACGGCGACCACCGCCACGACGGCCGCGACCGCCTGCGCCCCCGGGCGCACCCGCGGCCGTGGTGGGGCCGTCACGGCCGCGACCGGCGTGACCCCGCGCTCAGGAGTCGGCACCCCGGCTGCCGGGGCGCGGCCGGGCGGGATCGACGGCGGACCCGCTGGGGGGACCGCCGCCGAGAACTTCCGAGTGTCGCCGTTCACGCAGGTCACCGTATCCGTTCGGTGTGCTCGTGGACACGCCGTGCGGTCAGGGCGCGAGCCCTGCGGATCTGCGCCGGCGACGGCGACCCCGGTGCGCGACCCGTCCCGTGGTGCCACACTGGCTCCTCGTGCACATGCCCTCGCGGCGCTCGCCGCACGATCCGGGCCCCTCCCCCGCCAGCCTGCGCCGTCGTCCGGCCCAGGTCGTGACCCTCGGCTTCCTCGCCGCGATCGCGGTGGGCACCGGCCTGCTCCTGCTCCCCGTCTCCACGACCGGGGAACGGGCGAGCCTCGTCGAGGCGTTCTTCACCGCGACGTCGGCGGCGTGCGTCACCGGGCTCGTCGTCGTGGACACCGAGACGTTCTGGTCGCCGTTCGGGCAGGCCGTGATCCTGGTCCTGATCCAGATCGGCGGGTTCGGCGTGATGACCGTGGCCTCGCTGCTGGGTCTCCTGCTGTCCCGCCGCCTGGGCCTGAGCACCCGCATGGTGGCTGCGCAGGCCACCCACACCGTCGGCCTCGGCGACGTGAGACGAGTGATGCTGGGAGCCCTGCGGTTCACCGTGGTCGCCGAGCTGGTCCTCGCCGTCGTCCTCACCGTCCGCCTCGTGGTCGGGTACGGCGAGAGCCTCGGCCACGCGGCGTGGTCGGGCCTGTTCCACTCGCTGTCCGCCTTCAACAACGCCGGGTTCTCGATCTACGGCGACTCCCTCATGCGGTTCGTCAGCGACCCGTGGGTCTGCCTGCCCATCTGCCTGGCCGTCATCATCGGCGGCATCGGGTTCCCCGTGCTGCTCGAGCTGTGGCGCCTGTCGCGATCACGACGCGGCGACGGTCGTCGATCCGCCCTGCGGGACCCCTCGCGGTGGAGCATCCACACGCGGCTGACCCTGGGGGCGACGGCGGTGCTGCTGGCCGTCGGCACGGCCTTCTTCCTCGTGGTCGAGTGGGCGAACCCGCAGACCTTCGGCCCGCTGAGCGTCCCGGGCAAGGTGCTCGCCGCGTTCACCCAGTCGGTGATGCCCCGCACCGCCGGCTTCAACTCGATCGACACCTCCGAGCTCAACCACGGCACCTGGTTCTTCACCGACATGCTGATGTTCATCGGTGGCGGCAGCGCCGGCACCGCCGGAGGAGTGAAGGTCGGCACGTTCGCCGTCCTGGCGTTCATCATCTGGTCAGAGCTGCGCGGAGACCCCGACGTCACCGTGTTCGACCGGCGCCTCGCCCGCGCCACCCAGCGCCAGGCGCTCACCGTCGCTCTCGTCGGGGTGGCCGCCGTCGTCGTCTCCACGCTCGCGATCACCCTCACCGTGTCGCCGACGGTCCTCCCGCTCGACCGGGTGCTGTTCGAGGTGATCTCCGCCTTCACCACCACCGGGCTCTCGACGGGCATCACCGCGGAGCTCGCAGGTTGGCACCAGGTGCTGCTCGCCGTGCTCATGTTCCTCGGCCGGCTCGGCCCGATCACCCTCGGGACCGGGCTGGCACTGCGGCAGCGGCAGAAGCTCTACCGCCGCCCGGAGTCCGCGGTGATCATCGGCTGACGGCCACCGAGGGCGCGCGACCCTTCAGCGCCCGAACACCTGCGTCCACCACGGCCCCCCGTCGGCGCGGTGCGCGCCGAGCCCGTGGCGCGTCAGCTCGCAGTTCACGATGTTGGCCCGGTGGCCAGGACTGTCCATCCACGCCCTGACCACCTCTGCGGCATCTTGCTGACCACGCGCGATGTTCTCGGCAGCCGCGCCCTGCACCCCCGCCGCCGCCGCCCGGTCCCACGGTGTCAGCCCGTCGGGCGTCGTGTGGGCGAAGTAGCCCCGGGCCGCCATGTCCTCGGAGTGCCTCAGCGCCAGGTCGTCCAGCCCCGCGTCCGCCCGCAGCGCGCCGCAACCGACAGCCGCTCGCTCAGCGTTGACGAGCTCGAGCACCAGCGCCGAGTCCGTCCCGTCGGGGGACGACGACGGCGCGGCCGCGGCGGCGGACGGGGCCGGGCCGTCAGGGCGCTCCACGGTCTCCGGGACATCCGGGCTCTCCGAGACGTCGGGCTCGGCGGGGGCGTCCGGGCTCTGCGAGACGTCGGGCTCGGCGGAGGCGTCCGGGCTCTCCGCGCTCTCCGAGACGTCAGGCTCGGCAGAGGCGTCCGGGCTCTCGGCGTCGTCAGGCTCGGCAGAGGCGTCGGCACCGGCGTCCTGCGGGTCCTCGCCCCCCACATCACCGGACCTCCCGCCGGCCCGTTCCGGCGCGCCCCGCGCGGCGCTCTCGCCTGCCGCGGCTCGAGCGCCTGGCTCGACGGGCTCCTCGCTCGTGGCCGTCGGAGATCCCGGTGCCGCCCCGTCCGGCAGGTAGCTCGCGATGCGCAACGATCCCGGAGCCACCTCGGCCGCCACCACCACCAGGCCCAGACCGAGGGTGAAGGTCGCCAGGAGCGCGGCGAGCTGGCGCACCGGGGACGCGGTTCCTCGTCGACGGGTCATCCCTGGAACCGTAGCGTGCGCCCGGACGGAACGAAAGGGACGATCCGCCCGCCCGGCACCGCGGACCCGGCAAGGAGCCCGGGGCGCCTACCGCGCGGACCCCTGCGCGACCACGTAGCGCTCGTAGGCGGGCGACCGCCGCACGGCCTCGGCGTGGGAGTAGACGGCCGCCGCGCGGACGAGGTCGACGTCGAAGCGCTCGCCCGCATCGCCGCGCCACCCCACGTACTGCGTCCAGCGCAGCGGCTCCGCCTGCAACGGGACGGCACGCACCCCGGGGTGGTCGAGCAGCAGCGGCTGGACGAGCGCGATGGCGTGCCCCTCCCGGACCTGCTCGACCGCGGAGGCCCGTTCGGTCTCGCTGACCTCGCGCGGCGTGAACCCTGCGTGAGCGCACGCCGCGACGAAGCACCGTTCGAAGCAGCCGTCACCCGGCGCGGAGAGCCAGTTCTCCCTCGCGAGCTCCCCGAGCGGCACCTCGTCGGCATCGGCGAACCGATGGCGCTCGGGCACCAGCACGAAGACGGGGTCGGTCCGCACCTGGGTCCACTCGACCCCGCCCTCGGTCGGCAGGACGGCGTCGCCGCACGCGCCCACGAGGGCGATGTCGAGCGTGCCGTCGGCCAGCCGCAACGCCACCGCGTCGGCGGACCACGACGTGAACGACGTGACGTTCACGCCGGCGAGGTCCGCCCGCAGCCGGCTGAGGAAGATGCCCCCCAGGACCGTCGCCACCGTCCCGACGCGCAACGACGTCGCGACGTCGGGACGGTCCAGGACGTGCCGGCGCACGTCGTCGTGGAAGGCCTCCATCGCGGGCAGCAGCACGCGCGCGTGACGCAGCACGAGCTCGCCCAACGGGGTGGGGCGCGCGCCGTGCCGGTCACGGACGAAGACCGGGCCGCCGAGAGCCTGGTCGATACGGTTGAGCTGTGCGGACAACGCGGGCTGGGCCATGCCGAGGGCGGCGGACGCCTTCGTGACGCTGCCCTGGTCGGCGACGACGGACACCAGCCGCAAGTGCCGGAGGTCGATCTCCATACCGAGAAGATATCTCCCCCAGAGCATCGGTGGGATGCCCCGTCGGTCACACCGGACCACGGGACCACGACGAGCAGTACCGAGAGAGGGACCACGATGGCAGAACGGGTGACGTTCGCGTCCAGCACCGGACCACGGCTCGCCGGCATCATCGACGAGCCCGAGGGCGAGGTGCGGGGGTGGGGGTTGTTCGTCCACGGTTTCACGCTCGGCAAGGACTCCCCGGCCGCCTCCCGCCTGTGCAAGCAGCTCGCCGCGGAGGGCATCGGCATGCTGCGGTACGACAACCTGGGGCTCGGCGACTCCGAGGGCGACTGGGGCGACGGGTCCTTCACCGTGAAGGTGGCCGACACGGTCCTGGCCGCCGCGCTCATGGCCGAGCGCGGCACCCCGGTCGAGCTCGTGGCCGGGCACTCCTGGGGTGGGGCGGCCGCGATCGCCGCCGCCCCCGAGATCCCCACCGCCCGCGCGGTCGCCACGGCCTGCGCACCCTTCGACCCCAGCCACGCCGAGCACCACTACGACGGCCTGGTCGACCAGGTGCTGGAGGAGGGCAACGCGGTGTGGCAGGTCGGCGGCAAGCGCCTGAACCTCAAGCGCGGCATGGTCGAGGACGTCCGGGCCGCCGACCTCGCGCACCGCATCCCCGAGCTGGGCCTGCCGCTGCTGGTGATGCACTCCCCCACCGACAACACCGTGGGGATCGACAACGCCAGCGAGATCTTCCGCGCTGCACGGCACCCGCGCAGCTTCGTGTCGCTGGAAGGCTCAGACCATCTGCTGACCCGCCCTGGCCAGGCGCGGCGCGCCGCGCGGATCGTCAGCGCCTGGGCGGACCCCTACCTGGGGCAGTGACGGTCAGGCGGGGCCGAGGAACCCGTCGCGGACCAGACCGCGCACCGCGGGCAGCAGCTCGCCCGCGAGGTCCGACGGCGGCACGTCCAGGAGTGCCGCCAGCGCGCCGACCGTCTGGCCCACGGTGAGCTCGCCGTCGCACACCCCGACGAACGCGGCCAGGGCCGTCGAGGCCTGGATCCCTCGCCCCAGTCCGTCCCCCTGGCGCACGATCACCACGTTCGGGTCGGCGGCCCCGGGCGTCAGGTAGCGCTCCTCGGTGACGTCCGCCGACACGAGGAGCCGGGCGGAGGACAGCGCGTCGTCGTCGTGCGCCTCCAGCCAGTCGTGCGCGGCCAACGAGGCCGCGAGGTGACCGCCGAGCGGCTGCCGGAGGGAACCGTGGTGCTCCTCCAGCCGCCGCAACGTCACGCGTCCGGCGGTGGTGCCGACGTCGGACGGACGGCGCAGGGTGACGATGCCGAAGCCGACCGCCTCGACGTCGCGGGAGGCGAAGTCGTCCAGCCAGGCGCCGTACGCCGACGCCCAGGCGGCGGGCTCCCGCTCGGGCGTGGTGCCGCCGTCGCGGATCCAGGTCTCGGCGTACTCGGCCGGGTCGAGGAGCTCGCGCTCGATCACCCAGCCGTCCAGGCCGGAGGCGTCCAGCCACGCCCCGACACGCTCGGTCCACGGCTCGCCGCGCCGGTGCTCCCAGTTGACGAGCATCTGCGCCACCCCGCCCGGGGCGAGGACGGATCCGACGCCGGTGACGAGGTCACGCACGAGATCGTCGCCGGACCGGCCGCCGTCGCGGTACTCGAACTCGCCGAGCGCCTCCGTCACGGCGGCGCCGGGCTCCCCCGCGTGCGGCGTGATGACGAACGGCGGGTTGGAGACCACCAGGTCGAAGCGTTCGTCCGCGACCGGCTCCAGCATCGAGCCGTGCCGCAGCGTCAGGTCGGCGTCAGGCACGTTCAGCACGGTGTTGAACCGGGCGAACGCGAGGGCGCGTCGAGAGATGTCCGTCCCCACGACGGACCCGGCGTGCCTCGCCGCGTGCAACGCCTGGATGCCGCAGCCGGTGCCGAGGTCGAGCACCCGTCCGACCTGGTCACGGACGGTCACCTGCGCGAGCGTGGTCGACGCCCCGCCGGCGCCGAGCACGTGGTCGACCGCCAGGCGACGCCCGGTGGCCGTCTCACCGAGGTCGCTGGTCAGCCACCAGGAGACCGGGCCGTTCGCGTCCGTGGCGGCGTACGGCCGCAGGTCGACGACGGCGCGCACCGGGTCGTCGCTGCCCTGTCCCGCCGTCTCGACGAGGCCGAGACCGACGGCGCCGTCGGCCCCGACGCCGGGGAGGGCCCTGTCCAACGCCGCACGAGCGACGTCGACCCCCAGCAGGAACAGTGCGGCGAGCGTGGCCCGGGGGTCGTCGCTGCCGGCCGCCGCCCGGCGCGCGGGCAGGGTCTGCTCGCGGTGCAGCGCGCCGGAGGCCGTCTCGCCCAGGAGCTCCTCGACACCGTCGACGGTGAACCCGGTCGTCTCCAGGGCGGCGCGCAGGGCGGCGACGGCCGGACCGGTGGCGGCCGGCGGAGGGGGTGAGGTCACCGGCGGCAGCCCGCGTCGAGGTACTCGGTCACCGACCCGTGCGCGGTCGTGGCGCGTGCCGTGTCGACGTCGGAGAGGGCCAGCGTCACCGCCGAGGCGACCGCCTGCGCGTCGTCGGTGTCGATGTCCTCGAACGCGCCGACGGCCTTGTCGAGATAGGTGGTCATCCCGTCCCAGCCCGGCACGTCCTCGGTGTCCTCGACCGACGTGATGGAGCGGTACGCCTCCCGGAAACCGGCGACCAGCAGTCGCGGGTGCTCCTCGTCGATCCCGGCCAGCGCCCGGTTCGTCGCGGCCCACGCCTCCTGGAGCTCGGCGCACTCCTCGCTGAGGGTCGACGACGGCGCGGGGTCGCCCTCGTTGCTCATCGCGAGCCCGGAGTCCACCGAGACCGCCGGAGCAGGTTCGGGGGCGGCCGAGGAGGGCCCCTCGGAGGAGCTGCAGGCACCAAGGGTCGTCCCGACCGCGAGCGTCACCACGAGGGCGGCGACGGCACGACGGGTGCGCAGACGGAGGGACAGCATCCCACCATGGTGACCCAGATCCGTCGAGGTCGGGAAATCGAGCGTCTGCCTCGTGAGACGTCTCACGCGGCAGACCGGACGAGACGGACGAGTCAGGGCGCGCAGTCGCCGCCGAGGTACTCGGTGATGCGCTGGGACGCGGCGGTCATCTTGTCGGTGTCGAGCTCGGCGAGGGCACCGGCCACGGCATCCTCCACCTCGTCGTCCTCCACGTCCTGCGTCGCGTCCGCCGCGGTGGTGACATAGGTGAGCACCGTGGCCCAGTCCGTGATGACGGCGCCGGGCGGGTCCACCTTGCTCAGCGCGTCGCGGGCGCCGACGAAGCCGGTGCGCAACGACCGGGGCGACTCGACGTCCATGCGCACCTGGGCGGACGCCGCGCGGGACCAGGCGACCTGCGCCGCGGCGCACACCTCGGGGGTGACCTCGACGACGGCGGCGGTCGCGGCGTCGGTGCTCGCCTCGGCGTCGCGACCGAGCAGGTCCGCCGCGGCGCCCGCGCCCACCCCCGCGACGAGGGCCAGCCCTCCGGCGACGAACAGGGTGGCGCGACGCGCGAAGAGCCCGGTCGCTCGCCTCCCGCGCATCGCGGAGGTGACTGCCGTCCGTGCCCGGTCGGTCAGCACACGGACGGTGCCGCTCTCCCTGACGGCGACCTCGTCGTCGCCCTTCCGCCGCCGTGAGGTCCGCGAGCTCGGGCTCGGGCTCGGGGGCGAGGCCGGTTCGGCGCTGCGCCTGCCCGAGCTCTTGCGCTTCTTCGTTCCCTTGCGCCGGCCCCGGCCGGAGGCCGTGGGCCGGGCGTCCGCACCCTCCGGGCTCGCCGCACTGTCGGCCGACCCACCGAAGACGTCGTCGAGCGCCGGGACGTCGGTCGGGACGGCGCTCGCCCAGGGCAGGGCGCCCGCCGCCGGTTCGGCCGGCTCGGCGTGGTCACCGTGGTCACCGTGGCCGGCGGGGCCGGTCGGGGGGCCGCCGGGGAAGGGCGGTGGACTCTCCCAGGGGCTCGCCGGGGCAGCTCCGCCACCGCCGACCGGCGCGAAGGGAAAGCCGCCCTGAGGTGCGGGGACGGGCCAGCCGTCGTCGGGCGGCAGCGCGTCGTCGTCCGCTGTTCTCCGCCTCATGATCGCGAAGGCTACCCAATGACACGCCGAAGGTGTCCAGATCGTTGCCTCCGCGGCCTTGACCTGGATGCCCGTCGAGCACCAGATTGTGCGGGTGAGCGCAACGATGACGGGCATGTGGGTCGCACCCGAGCAGGACCCCCGGACGACCGGGGTCGACCCGGTCGGCGAGAAGGAGACCCTCTGGGAGTACCTCTGCCGCTACCGCATGACGCTCGTCATGAAGTGCGAGGGCCTGGACGCCGAGCAGCTCTCACGGCGCAGCGTCCCGCCGTCGAACCTGTCCCTGCTGGGCCTCGTGCGTCATCTCGCCAACGCCGAGCACCACTGGTTCACCCGTGTGCTGCAGGGCACGGTCGCTCCCGGCCCGTTCGAGCGCCCGCGTGCGGTCGACGTCGACTTCGACGAGGCCTATCCCACCGACGAGTGCGTCGGCGAGGCGTGGGAGGCCTGGCACGCCGCCGTGGAGGCGGCCGACGAGCAGCTGGTCCGCGAGGAGCTCGGCCGTGAGGTGCCGTTCGACGGCGGCACCGTCGAGGTGCGCGACGTGATCATCCACATGGTCGAGGAGTACGCCCGCCACATGGGGCACGCCGACCTGCTGCGCGAGTGCATCGACGGGCGCACCGGGCTCTGATCCGGACCGTTCCGGCAGGTCCGGGGGCCGTCGCGCGGTCCACGAAGTTGCCCGGGTGAATCGATCCAGTCTTCGAAAACGATTGCGAAGCCCTCCCGGAGCCGCTACGTTCGATCTCGAAAACCTTTTCGATCGGACGACCAACGGCGGTCGTCCAGGGAGGAACAGGATCAATGATGACCCGAGCACTACCCCCGAGAAGCAAGGCGAGGCGCCGTACGTCAGCGCTCGCGACACTCGCCGCCCTGGTGGTCACCACCGGTCTCGGCGTCGGCTCCGCCCAGGCAGCAGGGTCCACCCTGCAGGACGCGGCGGCCGAGACGGGCCGGTACTACGGCACCGCGATCGCCGCCAGCCGCATGAACGACCAGCAGTACATGAACATCGCGAACACCGAGTTCAACATGATCACCGCCGAGAACGAGATGAAGATGGACGCGATGCAGCCGCAGCGCGGAAACTTCAACTGGGCCAGCGGTGACCGGATCGTCGACTGGGCGCTGCAGAACGGCAAGCAGGTCCGTGGTCACGCCCTCGCCTGGCACTCCCAGCAGCCCGGGTGGATGCAGTCCATGGAGGGGTCGTCGCTGCGCACGGCCATGCTGGACCACGTCACCCAGGTCGCCACCTACTACCGCGGCAAGATCCACTCGTGGGACGTCGTCAACGAGGCGTTCGCGGACGGATCCTCTGGCGCCCGGCGTGACTCCAACCTGCAGCGCACCGGCAACGACTGGATCGAGGCGGCCTTCCGCGCCGCCCGCGCTGCGGACCCGCAGGCCAAGCTCTGCTACAACGACTACAACATCGACAACTGGAACCACGCCAAGACCCGGGCCGTGCACGCCATGGTCGCCGACTTCAAGTCCCGTGGTGTCCCGATCGACTGCGTCGGCCTCCAGGCCCACTTCAACTCGGGCAACCCCGTGCCGAGCGACTACCACGTGACCATCCAGAACTTCGCCGACCTCGGCGTGGACGTGCAGATCACCGAGCTCGACATCGAAGGCTCCGGGACCTCGCAGGCCGAGCAGTTCCGCGGTGTGCACCAGGCCTGCATGTCCGTGGCGCGCTGCACGGGCATCTCGGTCTGGGGCGTGCGAGACACCGACTCGTGGCGCGCCCAGGGCACCCCGCTGCTCTTCGACGGCAACGGCGGCAAGAAGGCCGCGTACCACGCAGTGCTGGAGCAGCTCAACAGCGGCGACGGCAACCCGAGCGACCCCGGCGAGCCGGGCAACCCCGGAAACCCTGGCAACCCCGGTGACGGCACCTGCTCGGTGACGGTCACCCGTGGCGACTCCTGGGGCGACCGGTTCAACACCACGTTCACCGTCACCGGCAGCGACGCCTGGACCGTCCGGATCAACACCGGCAACGGCCAGAGCCTGCAGAACTCCTGGAACGCCAGCGTCTCCGGCACCAGCGGCACCCTGACCGCCACACCGAACGGCAACGGCAACTCCTTCGGCATCACCCTCTACTCCAACGGCAACACCACCACCCCGACCGCCACCTGCTCGTCGGCGTCCGGCGGCGACAGCGGCTGCTCGGTCACCGCGACCTCCGGCGACTCCTGGGGCGACCGGTTCAACACCACGTTCACCGTCACCGGCAGCGACGCCTGGACCGTCCGGATCAACACCGGCAACGGCCAGAGCCTGCAGAACTCCTGGAACGCCAGCGTCTCCGGCACCAGCGGCACCCTGACCGCCACACCGAACGGCAACGGCAACTCCTTCGGCATCACCTTGTACTCCAACGGCAACACCACCACCCCGACCGCCACCTGCACCACCGCCTGACGGCCTGACAGCTCTCCCGCGAACCGACCGGTCCGTGGGAGGACACCGATCCCCATCTCCGGGTGTTCCGCCCCCCGCGGTCCCGGAGGTGGGGATCTGTCGTTCCGCCCCCTCAGGGCCGGGTGAGCACCCCCAGCGGTGTTAGCTCGAGGACCGGACCACCAGCCGTGGCTCGAGCACCTCATGGACGTCCTCGGCCCTGCCGTCCAGGCGCTCACGCAGGAGGGCCACGGCCCGCGAACCCATGACGTCCCGTTGCTGCTGCACGGTGGTCAGCGCGGGCCGGGCCCGGCGGGCGAGCACCGTGTCGTCGTAGCCGACGACGGCGAGCTCGTCCGGGACGCGCAGCCCCGCGTCGAGGGCGTGGTCGAGGACGTCGACCGCCTCGACGTCGTTGCGCGCGAACACCGCGGAGGTGCCGTCGTCCAGCAGTGCGCCGAGCGCCACCGGGTCCGGGGCCACGACCCGCACCTCGTCGTCGAGCCCGGCGGCGCGCATGGCCGCCTCGTAGCCGCGGCGCCGGGCGATCCCGGCAGGCCGCGTGGACGACGTCACGTGGGCGATGCGCCGGTGCCCACGTGCGACCAGGTGCTCGACGACGAGCGCCGCGCCGTGCTCGTCGTCGTTGTTCACCGAGTCGATGCCGCTCACGGGCTCGGCGGTCCGCCCGACCATGACGACGGGTGCTCGCCGCGCGGCGGCCACCAGCACCTCCTCGGGCACCCAGGAGGACACCACGACCAACCCGTCGGCCCCGAGGTCCAGCAGCTGCTGGACACGGTCAGCGAGGCGCCCGCGGTCGCGCGAGCCGTGGGCGAGGAGCACGGAGAGTCCGGAGTCCTCGGCGGCGGCCTCCACCGAGGCGACGATCTCCGTGTGGTACGGGTTGTCGAGGCTGGAGATGACGGCGCCGAGCATCATCGACCGGCCCTGCTTGAGCGTCCGCGCGGTCAGCGAGGGCCGGTAGCCGACCCGCTCGGCGACGACGAGGATGCGCTCCCTGGTCCTCTCCGAGACGCCGGCGTCGCCGCGCAGCGCCAGGGAGACGAGCGACTTGGACACCCCGGCCGCGGAGGCGACGTCGACCAGGGTGGGGCGCGGGCGGGCGGAGGCGGGGGGCACAGGCTCATCCTGCCCACCTGAGGGCGTGACCGCGAAACCATCGCTCGGCATCGATCTGGAACGTTCCAGATGTTCGATCCTCGTTCACCGTCAGGCCACCGGCACGACGCCGCCCGGTCGCTGCCCGTCCCTAGCGTCACCGTCGTGACGATCGCTCCCAGCCCCGAGACCTCCCTGCCCGAGCCTCTGCCCCGCCCCGCCGAGGTGCCGGCCGCGCTGCGTACCCGGCCCGCCGCGCTCCTGCTCGACTTCGGCGGCGTCGTGCTCACCACGAGCAAGCGCCCGGGCGGCCTGGAGCTCATGGCCGAGCACGTCGCCGAGGTCCTGGCCCGCGCCGGCCACCGCCGCACGCCGCTCGAGCTCGTGCCCGTGCTGCGCGGCGGCAAGACGGCGCTCAAGGACTGGAAGAACGCCGCGTCACGTCGCCTCGCACCCGAGGAGCTCGACCACCGCACCATCTGGCGGGAGTTCTACGGCTCGCCGCTGACCCCGGCCGAGCGGGAGGTGCTCGCCGGGTCCGCCGGACAGCTTCAGGAGACGATCACCCGCACGCTCACCGACCACACCGTGCGCCCCGGCGTGCGCGAGCTGCTGGCCCTCGCCCGCGACCTCGGCGTCCCGGTCGGCATCGTGTCGAACGCCCACTCCGGCCGCGCGCACCGCGCGATCCTCGCCGAGCAGGGCATCGCCGACGCGTTCGCCGTGCAGGTCTACTCCGACGAGGTCGGGATCCGTAAGCCGCACCCCGGCATGATCGAGCTCGCCGCGCAGGCGTTGAGCACGACGCCGGAGCACTGCTGGTACGTCGGGGACACCTTCGACCGCGACGTCGTCGCCGGGCGACGCGCCGCCGTCGCCGGGCTGGTCCTCACCCGCGACCACCACACCGACCGCTCGCCGTTCCCTGTGACGGAGCAGCCGGACCTCGTCCTGGAGGACCCGACGGGCCTGGTCGACCTGCTCCGCGACGCCGGCCAGGCTTCGCCCGCCGACGGCGCGCGCGTCGCCGACGGCGCGACGAGGCCTTCGCCACGTGGCGTCAGCGCGCTCCTGCTCGACCACGGCGGAGTCATCGCGGTCTCGCGGCCCGACGACGCCACCCGTCGCGCGTTCGCCGCGCAGCTCGCCGCCGGACTCACCGCAGCGGGCTACCCGACCGGCGTCGACGAGGCCGCCGACGTCCTGGACCGGGCCCGCGCCGCCCACAAGTCCTGGAAGAAGCGCCACGAGGTCGCGCCCGACGGCGGCACCCGGGTCGCCGAGATCGACGCGACGACGTTCTGGGTGGAGCTCGTCGGCCCCCTGCTCGACCACCACGGCCCCGGCGTGCGGCACTGGCTGCGTGCCGAGGCGCACGCCCTCATGGTCGACTACGCACGCACCAAGTCCACGCCCGTGCTGCGACCCGGCGTGCGCGAGCTGCTCGCCACCGCCCACGACGCCGACGTCCCCGTCGCCGTCGTGTCCAACACGGTGTGCGGGCGGGCCGTGCGCGCCGAGCTCGTCGAGCACGGCCTCGACCACCTGGTCGGCGCGCACGTCTACTCCGACGAGCTGGGGCTGCGCAAGCCCGACCCCGCGACCGTCCGCACCGCCCTGACGGCCCTCGACGCCGACGCCGCCCGCGCCGTGTTCGTCGGCGACAAGCCGCACCGCGACGTCGCCGCGGCCCGGGCTGCCGGCGTCGGCACCGTCGTCCTGGTCCGTGGCGGTGCCACGTCCGACGAGCAGCTCGACGCGCTCGGAGCCGACGCCCCTCTCCGGCCCGACCACCTCGCCCCCGACATGGCCGCTGCCGCCGAGCTCCTGCGGGAGCGGACGTCGCGTCCTGCGCCCACCCCCTGATCGCCGGCACCCGCCGGTCGCCCTGGAAGACCCGAGACGAACCTTCGAGGAAGGCACTCATGTCCAGCAACGTCGCCGCCACGGTCGACAAGGCCCGCAGCAGGCTGCCGCGGTCCGAACAGCTCTCCGGCCCCCAGAAGCTCATGATCCTCGTGCTGTCCATGACGCTGTACGGCGTGGGCGACATCGTCGCCAACGTCGTGCCCGAGGTCCAGGTCGGGCCTCTCGAGCTCGGCGTCTCCTACTTCGCGTTCATCGCCGTGGTGCTCGCGGCCCTGCTGTCACCGTTCTGGGTGGCGCTCGGCGCCCCGCTGGGCGAGCTCGTCTTCTCGGACATGCTGCTGGGGGACTTCGGCGGCCTCAGCGAGCTCGAGGGCTTCCTGCAGACGGCCCTGGCGATCTACGTCGCGGGATGCCTGGTGCGCAACCCGCTGAACCGGGTGCAGGTCGCCCTCGCGCCGGTCGTCATGGTGCTCGTCGACAAGGTCAGCGGCGGCATCGTCGACATCCTCAAGGTCGTCATCGGGATCGACCCCGAGTCTCTCGAGGAGGCGGACGGTCTCCTCGGGGCGTTCCTCCTCGCCGAGGGCCTCGACATCGTGGTGACCGTCGTGTTCTCCGGCATCCTCTTCGGTGCGCTGCCCGCCCTGTGGTTGACCCCGCGGCTCTACGGGAAGATCGAGCCGATCATGGGCCTGCGCCCGCGCGACCCCCACGACCCTCCGCGCCTGACCGGCCCGTCCGGGATGCGCTTCTGGCCGATCGCGCTCCTCGCCCTGCTCGCCGCCGGGGCCGTCGCCCTGTTCGCCACCTGGGAGGAGTTCGTCGGGCGTGAGGAAGGCCTGTCGACCCTCGGCTCGTTCGAGCCGGACTTCGTCGACCAGTTCGGCGAGGCGTGGATGTGGGTGGCCGGCGCCGTCGCCCTCACCGTCGGCCTCGGGCTCTTCGTGGTCGTCGCCGCGCTCAGGGCACGACGGTCCCGTGACGCCGAGACGCCCGCCGCGAGCACCGCCGAGGACGACGAGGCGAGCTTCTGATGCCGGCGCCGACCACGGTGACGGCGGTCCCCCCGGCCGACTCGACGACCGGCACCCCGGCGATCGAGGTGCAGGGACTGACCTTCCGCTACCCCGGGGCCTCGCAGGACTCGCTGCACGACGTCGACCTGGCGATCCAGCCGGGGGACTTCGTCGCCGTGGTCGGCGGCAACGGCTCGGGCAAGACCACGTTGTGCAAGGCGTTCAACGGACTCGTCCCGCACTTCTGGAACGGGGACATCACCGGGCGCGTCCGGATCCACGGGCGCAGCACCGCCCGGCGCAGCGTCGGCGAGATCTCGCACGACGTCGGGTACGTCTTCCAGGACTTCGGCAACCAGCTCGTGCGGCCCACGGTGCGCGACGACGTGTCCTTCGGCCCCCTGAACTTCGGGCACGAGGACTGGGCGGACCGGACCGACCGCGCACTGGCCTCCCTCGGCCTGGGTGACGTGGCCGCCACCCACACCTGGCAGCTCTCGGGCGGCCAGCAGCACCTCACCGCCCTGGCCGGGGCCCTGGCCCTCGCACCCTCGGTCCTCGTCGTCGACGAGCCCGCCGCCGAGGTGGACCCGCGCCGCGCCGCGGTCGTGTACGAGCACCTGACCCGGCTCAACCAGGAGCACGGCATCACGGTGGTGGTCATCGAGCACCACGCCGAGCTCATCGCGCGCTACGCACGCAGTGTGGTGCTCATGTCCGACGGACGGGTGCGCTGGCACCTGCCCGTCCGCGAGGCGCTGGCGCGCCGCGACGACCTCGCCGAGGCCCACGTCCCCGACCCCCAGGTGGTCGCGCTGAGCCGCGCGCTGGTCCCCGAGATCGCGCGCGGCGAGCGCCCCGTCCCGATCACCGTCGACGAGTGCGCCGACCTGCTCCGGCCCTCCGTGCGCACCTCTGCGCAGGACGGACCCGCGCCGTCGGGCCCGGACGGTCTCCCGCCGGCCGACGAGGTCGGCAGGCCGCTGGTGGCCCGCATGGTCGGCGTGGAGCACGGCTACCGCACGGTCTCCGGCGACCGGCACACCGTGCTGCGGGACCTCGATCTCGACCTCCACGACGGCGACCGGGTGGCGCTCGTCGGCTCGAACGGAGCCGGCAAGTCGAGCCTGCTCTCCGTCCTGTCCGGCCTCGCCGTCCCGCGCGCCGGCACCGTCGAGGTCGACGGCCGCGACACCCGCTCGGTCCCCGCGGCCTCGCTCGCCGACACCGTCTGCTACCTCGTGCAACGCCCGGAGGAGATGTTCCTCCAGGACTCGGTCCGGGCCGACGTCGCGATGCATCCGCGCGGACGCCGGGCCTCTGACGCCGACGAGCTCGTCGAGGAGGTGCTGGCCAGGGTCGACCTGAGCCGGTTCGCGGACCGCGACGGGAGGCTCCTGTCCGGCGGGCAGCAGCGCCGGGCCACCCTCGCGATCGGACTCGCGATGCGCCCGCGGCTGCTGCTGCTCGACGAGCCGACGTCGAGCCTGGACCTCGCCTCGCGCGACGACGTCATCGGGATGCTCGACGCCCTGAGCGACCACATCCGCTGCACCGTGGTCGCCACGCACGACATGCACCTGGTCGCCGAGTGGGCGAGTCGCGTCGTCGTGCTCGACCAGGGGCGCGTCATCGCCGACACCGACCCACGGACGCTGTTCTCCTCGCCCGACGTGCTCGACCAGGCCCGCCTCGTCCCGCCCCAGGTGACCCAGGTGGGTGCCGCGCTGAGGCTCCCGGTGCTGCCCCTGACCGTCGAGGAGCTGGTCCGCCAGGCCTCGTCCCGCCCTGCCGAGGAGACCGCATGACCGCCGTCGCCACCGACCGCCCGACCCTCCCGACCCCTGCGGACGGCCCCGCCGCTGCCGAGCGCGGTGGCCGACGGAAGTCCGTCCGCTCCGGGTTCGACCGGGTGACGGTCGAGTGGGTCAAGCTCGAGCTGATGCGGGTCGCCTACGCCACCCGAGGCGGCTTCCTGGCCCGCCGGGACCCTCGCGCCGTCCTGGGGTGGTACCTCGTGTGCGCCGTGGTGCCCTGGTTGACCTACTCGACCCCCGCCCTCGCGGTGTTCTTCGTCCTCGCTCTCGCCTGCGCGCTGGCAGCGCGCATCGGACCGCTGCTGCTCGGTCTGTTCACGCTCGGCCTGCTCGGGCAGGCCGCCTACGTGCTCGTGCTGGTCTTCGTGCTCGGCGGGAACGCCGCGGCGATCGACGGGCTGCTGCAGATCTCTCTCAAGCTCGGTGCGATCTCGCTGGCGTCGATGGCCGCGTTCGTCTCCCTCGACCCGGAGAAGCTGTCCGACGGGCTCCAGGCGTTGCGGGCGCCGGCCGTGCTCGGGTTCGGCGTCAGCTACGGCTACCGGATGGTGCCGCTGCTCATCGACGAGTTCCAGACCATCGTCGACGGGCACCGCCTGCGCGGCGCCCCGCCCCGGGGCCACGGATTCCTCGGCTGGAGGACCGCCGTCCGGATCGGGACCATCGCCGTGCAGGCCTTCTACCCGCTCATCCTCAACACGGCCAAGCGGACCCGGACGACGGTCGAGGCGCTGGAGACTCGCGGATTCTCGCCCACGGGGACGGACGACCCCGGCCGGCGGCTCCGGCTGGCACACCTCCGGTTCACCTGGGCCGACGCCACGCTGCTGCTCGTGACCCTGGGGATCGGGGTGTCCGTCCTCGTGCTGCTGTAGCCCTGCTCAGTCGCCGGACGCCGCCCAGAAGATCGCCGAGGCCGCCTGGCTCATCGGCCCCTTCGGGTGGGTGCGGAAGAACGGTGACGTCCCGAAGACGACGGCCCGCGCCCCGGAGGCACTCTCCCCCGAGATGACGGCCGCCTGCCCGGCGGCCGCGACGGGACCGTTCGCCCCGCTGCCCGTCCCGCGCCAGTGCCCCGCCAGGAACGGCTGCTCGGCGTCGTACCGCAGCTCCGCCGTCGTCCCCTCGCCCAGGTCCGTGAACCAGTACGCCGGGTAGATGAACGACGTGTCCTGCGGGTGGGCCGCGAAGATCGACGACCCGGGGGTGTCGACGTCGACGATGCCGTTGCCCGAGCCGTTGCCGGCCACGACGGTTCCCGCGACCAGCCCGAAGGACGACGCCACGGTGAACGCCTGGTTCGTGCGGCCGACGATCGCGCCGCCGTCGTCGAGCCAGTCGGCCACGGCGGCTCGGCCGGCCGAACCGGCGGCCAGGTTGAACGAGGTGCCGACCCACAGCACGTCGGCGCCCTCCAGGCCGGTCGTCGCGGTCGCCGCCCCGGCGTTGACCCCGGCCGCCGTGACGCGGACCAGGTCGTCGAAGCCCAGCGCGGTCAGGGACAGCACGTCGTCCTGGTTCCCGGCGACGGCGACGGTGAGGTCCTCGAGGCGTGCGTCGTCGTCGAGCGAGACGACGACGTCGCGCGACACCTTCTCGAAGGCGATGTCGTACTCCACGACGACCTCCGCGGCCACCGGCAGGCCCTCCGGCCCGACGACGGCCCTGCCGTCGTCCAGCAGCCAGACGGGCGCGTCCTCGCCGAGCAGGTGGTTGAGCGCCCGGTAGTCCTCGACCCCCGCCACGTCGAAGGCGACGTGGTCGGCCCTCCGAGGCAGCGTGCCGTCGCTCGGCACCCGCTTCAGCGGTACCACCGGCCGGACCCGCGGGCCCTCCACGGAACCGACCTTGTCGACGGTCGCGCCCCACGTGTGGGCCAGGCTCCACGCGGAGATGTCGTACATCGAGGGGATCTGGCCGGAGATGTCGGTGCCCAGGTCGAGCAGCACGTTCGCGAGCCCTCGCCGCGGCTGGTGCATGTCCACGACGAACGAGCCGGCCGGGTAGGTCACGCCGTCGACCCGTGTCGCGCGTGGCAGCGTGCCGACCTCGACGCCGTGGAGGAGCAGCGCGTCCACGAGCGCCTCCGCGTCGGAGGAGGAGCGTTGGCCGTCACCGACCGGGACGACGTACGCCGCCGGGAGGTCGACAGGGTTCTGGTCGTCGGCAGCGTCCCAGTGCTCCTTCCACTGGTCGGGGCCGGGCACGGCCGCCACGTCGTCGGCGGTGAGGGCCGCCTTGGGCTCGCCGGCCACACCGCGCCGGAAGAGCTCGATCTGGTCGGCGAGCATCGCGTCGCTGTTCGCCGACACGTAGTCGAGGATCGACTCCATGGTGGTCCTGGCGACCGCGGTGTTGATCACCGCGTTCGCCGGCGTCGTGGTGGGACCCGTCCGGCCGCGAGGCAGCTCCACGGTCGCGGTGACGGCACCGTGGTAGGCGGCGTACTGCGCGGTGAAGATCGGCGGATAGTCGTCCCAGCCGGAGGGCGTGTCCCGGTACGGGATCTTGATGTTGCCGGTGTTGCGCGTGGTCACCTGCCCCGTGGTGGTGTCGTAGTACGTGTTCCCCGGGATCTGGGCGGCGGTGACGTCGGCCTCGACCTGCAGGGCCAGGGCGTAGCCGTGCGGGACGAACAGGTCGTACTCGTAGTTCTCCCCGTGCGGGGGACCGCACGGCTCCATCTGCAGCACGTTGGTGTACCCGTGGAAGTCGGCGGCGTACAGCGGCTGCAAGGCCTGCGCGGTGGCGATGAACGACGTCGCCTCCGGGGTGGCGCCGGTGACCATGTCACGGTTGGCGTCCAGGCCCAGCGACGTGGCCCGGGTCGCCGCCGTGCGGCCGTCGGGGTTCAGCGACACGGAGAAGTAGACGCGGTGCTGCGCGAGCAGCTCGGTCACCGCCGCGTCGTCGGAGGTGGCCATCTCCTCGATGAGCTGCATCGAGGCGTCGGTGCCCTCCCACTCGTTGCCGTGGATGTTCGAGCTGATCCAGATCGGCGTCTTGTAGCCGGCCGCGAGCTGCTTGTCGCGGGCCGCCCGCTGCGGGGCGGTGCGGATCTGCTCGCGCCAGCGGGTCTGCTTCGACGTCTCGCCGCGCTTCTCCGGCGCGGTGAGCGTGACCAGGTAGAGGTCACGCCCCTCGGTGGACTGCCCGACCACCTGCGCCGAGACGCGGTCGCTGGCCGCCATGAGGGCGTTCAGCCGGGGCGCCAGCTCGGAGTAGGCGATGGTCTCGTTGAGGCGCGTCGCGTCGTCGGGGTCGGCGGGGTGCACCGTGAGCCTCGGCTGGTGCGGGTAGGACGCCGGCATGTCGATGGCGCCGTCCGTGGCCTTCGCAGCGGGCCTGCCGGCAGCCGCCTCGACCAGCTCGGCGAACGCGCGGGCCGACCCGGGAGGCCCCTCCCGGTCCGGCCCTCGACCGCTCGACTGGCCCGCCGCGACCCTCTCGTCGTGGTCGTCGGCGACGGCGGCCCCCGCGGCGAGCGTGGAGACCGCGACGGCCGTTGCCGCCAGTCCTGCGATGACGCGCTGCAGCTTCATGAGACCCCTTCGGTGACGAGCAGTGGGGCGGGGTCGGCGCCTCGGGCGCCGACCCCACACGCTCAGCCTGGAGCATCGATGTTTCATCGGTGTGACCGGCGACACACTTTCTGCGAACGCCGTCCGGTCAGCGCCGCACCACGGCGGGCTCGTTCTCCTCCGCCTCGCGGTCCACCCGCGCCGCCCGCAGACGGGAGAGCACGACGGCTCCCATCGCGATCCCGGCGGCGACCACGGCGATGGAGATCCGCAGCACGTGGTTGGCGTCCTCCGGCACGCTCAGCATGACCACCGCGGGGGCGATGAGCAGGGAGACCAGGTTCATGACCTTGATGAGCGGGTTGATCGCCGGGCCCGCGGTGTCCTTGAACGGGTCGCCCACGGTGTCCCCGATGACGGTGGCCTCGTGTGCGGGCGAACCCTTGCCCCCGTAGGCGCCGTCCTCCACGATCTTCTTCGCGTTGTCCCACGCCCCGCCGGAGTTGGCCAGGAAGATCGCCATGAGCACGCCCGCTCCGATGGTCCCGGCGAGGAAGCCGGCCAGCGGCCCGACGCCGAGGCCGAAGCCGACCGCGATGGGGGCGAACGCCGCGAGCAGGCCGGGGGTGGCGAGCTCGCGCAGCGAGTCCTTGGTGCAGATGTCGACGACCCTGCCGTACTCGGGCCGCTCGTCGTAGGTCATGATGCCCGGGTGCTCGCGGAACTGGCGTCGCACCTCGTAGACGATGGCACCCGCGGCACGGGTGACGGCATCGATCGCCAGCCCGGAGAAGAGGAACACAGTGGCCGCGCCGAGGATGACGCCGACGAGCGTCACCGGCGAGATGATCTCGTAGCTGAGCATCGAGCCCACGAGCCCGCCGCCGACCGTCGCGACCTCCGCGACCGCCTTCTCGACCGCGTCGGCGTAGGAGCCGAACAGCGCGGTGGCCGCCAGCACCGCCGTCGCGATCGCGATGCCCTTGGTGATCGCCTTGGTGGTGTTGCCGACGGCGTCGAGGTCCGTGAGGATCTGCGCCCCCTCCTCGTCGACGTCGCCGCTCATCTCGGCGATGCCCTGCGCGTTGTCGCTCACCGGCCCGAAGGTGTCCATGGCCACGATGACGCCGACGGTGGTGAGCAGCCCGCAGCCGGCGAGCGCCACGAGGAACAGCGACAGCCAGATCGACCCGCCGGCCAGGAGGAAGACGCCGCAGATCGCGGCGGCGATGACACCGGCGGTGTAGACGGCCGACTCGAAGCCGATCCCGATGCCGGACAGGACCACGGTGGCCGCGCCGGTGCGCGAGGTGGCGGCGACGTGCTTGGTCGGCTTGGAGTCGGTCCCGGTGAAGTAGCCGGTGATCCACAGGATGACGCCTGCCAGCACGATGCCGATCAGCACGGCCAGCGAGGCGACCACGCGCGGGTCGGAGGTCACGCCGTCGAGGTCGGCGGTGCCGCCCATCCCCGCGAAGGAGCTCGGCAGGTAGACGAAGGCCGCGACGGCGGCGAGGAGCGCGCCGACGACGGCGGAGACGTAGAAGCCGCGGTTGATGGCGGTCAGCCCGGACTCGTTCTCCCGCATGCGGGTGATGATCACGCCCAGCAGGGCGACGAAGGCGCCGACGGCGGTGACGACGAGCGGGAACACCAGGCCCTGCTCCCCCATGACGGCCTTGCCGAGGATGAGTGCGGCGACCAGCGTCACGGCGTAGGACTCGAAGAGGTCGGCGGCCATGCCGGCGCAGTCGCCGACGTTGTCACCGACGTTGTCCGCGATGGTGGCGGCGTTGCGCGGGTCGTCCTCGGGGATGCCCTGCTCGACCTTGCCGACGAGGTCCGCGCCGACGTCGGCTGCCTTGGTGAAGATGCCGCCACCGACGCGCATGAACATCGCCAGCAGCGCCGCACCGAAGCCGAACCCCTCGAGGACGGCGGGGGCGTCGCCCCGGTAGACGAGGACGACGCCGGCGGCTCCGAGCAGGCCGAGCCCGACCACCGACATACCGACGACGCCGCCGGTACGGAAGGCGATGCGGGCGCCGACCCGGCGTCCGTCGGGTCGGGTGGCGGCAGCCGCGACACGGACGTTGGCCCGCACGGCGAGCCACATCCCGAGGTAGCCGATGGCCGCGGAGAAACCGGCCCCGACGAGGAACGCCACGGATCGGCCGATGCGGACGCCGCCGTCGCCGGGAAGCAGGAAGAGCAGGGCGAACACGACGACAGCGAACAGCGCCAGCGTCCGGAACTGCCGGCTCAGGTAGGCCGAGGCCCCTTCCTGGACCGCCTGGGCGATGTCCTGCATCTTGTCGGTGCCCTCTTCCGCGGCGAGCACCTGCCGACGCAGCGTCCCCGCGCAGACCAGAGCCGCCACGGCGATCACGGCGATGACCGCGACGATGGTGATGCTGTCGGACCCGAGTGTGAGCATCCGTCCTCCTCGACGTGTGCTGCGCACCACGTCCGGGTCGCCGTCGACCAGGGCGGGAGCGTCTACCTGAGACCCCGCCGTCGCCGTTGACGGCGGGATGCGCGTGAGTCTACTCACGTGTGACGGCTGTCACGAACCGGCAGGTGCTCCGGGCAGCCAGGTGGGAGTCGTAGACTCCCCGCCACAAGGTCAACGACGACTGGATCGGAGCGCGACGTGAACTCCTTGGTGCTGATGGTGGTGGGCCTGGCGATGGTCCTCGCCGGGTACTTCCTCTACTCGAAGTTCTTGGCCCACCGCATCTACAAGCTGGACGAGGGCTTCCGCACGCCGTCCCACGAGATGCGCGACGGCGTCGACTACGTGCCGACGAACAAGTTCGTGCTGTGGGGCCACCACTTCACGTCCGTGGCCGGCGCGGCGCCGATCGTCGGCCCCGCCATCGCGGTCGTCTGGGGCTGGGTGCCGGCGTTCCTCTGGGTCACGCTCGGCACGGTCTTCTTCGCGGGCATGCACGACATGGGCGCGCTGTGGGCCTCGGTACGCAACAAGGGCCGGTCGATGGGCATGCTGTCGGGCCGCTACATCGGCGCACGCGGCCGCGGGCTGTTCCTCGTCGTGATCTTCCTGCTGCTGCTCATGGTCATCGCGGCCTTCGCCGTGGTCATCAAGAACCTGCTCATCGCGACGCCGTCGTCCGTCATCCCGGTGTGGGGTGCGATCGTGGTGGCGCTGATCATCGGCCAGATGATCTACCGCTGGAAGATCAACCTGCTCGTGACGACGGTCATCGGCGTCGTCGCGCTGTACTCGCTCATCCTCGTCGGCGACCGCTTCCCGGTGGTCCTGCCCGACCCGATCCTCGGCATGTCCCCGGCCACGTTCTGGATCGTGGCCCTGTTCCTCTACGCGGGCATCGCCTCGCTGCTGCCGGTCTGGGTGCTGCTGCAGCCGCGCGACTACATCAACGGCGTCCAGCTCTTCATCGGCCTGGGCATCCTCTACGGCGCGGTGCTGTTCTCCAGCCCGACGATCGTGGCCCCCGCCTACAACGAGAACGTCCCCGCGGACACCCCGAGCCTGGTCCCGCTGCTCTTCGTCACCATCGCCTGCGGCGCGATCTCCGGCTTCCACGGCATGGTCTCGTCCGGCACCTCCTCCAAGCAGCTCGACAAGGAGACCGACGGCCGGTTCGTCGGCTACTTCGGCGCGGTGGGCGAGGGCATGCTGGCCCTGGGCGCGATCATCGCCACCACGGCGGGCTTCCGGACCCTGGCGGACTGGGAGGCGGTCTACTCCTCGTTCGCCGTCAACGGGGTGGGCGCGTTCGTCGACGGCGGTGCGGCGATCGTCAACAGCGGCCTGGGCATCCCCGCCTCGCTGTCGGCGACGATCCTGGCGACCATGGCGGTGCTGTTCGCCGCCACCACGATGGACACCGGTGTGCGGCTGCAGCGGTTCGTCGTCCAGGAGGCGGGCGAGCTGGCGGGCATCCGGGTCAACAAGCTCGTCGGTACCGTCATCGTGCTCGTCGTCGCGATGGGGCTGGTCTTCAGCTCCGGCGGCGACGGCGACGGCGGTCTGCTCATCTGGCCGCTGTTCGGGACCACGAACCAGCTGCTGGCGTCGCTCACGCTGGCGGTCGTGGCCGTCATCCTGCTGCGCAAGAAGCGCAACCCGGTGCCCGTACTCATCCCGCTGGTCTTCGTCCTGGTGATGTCGATCTACGCCCTGATCGTGCAGCTCGGCACGTTCTGGTCCGACCAGAACTGGCTGCTGCTGGGACTCGACGTCATCATCCTCGTGGCGTCGCTGTGGGTCGCGGTGGAGGCGGTCGCCGCGATGAACGCGGCCCGCCGCGGCACCTTCGACCCCGAGACGGACGAGCCGGTCCCCAGCGGGACCGTGGGAGCCGGGGCCGACACCTCGCAGGATTCCTGATGGTCGGCACCCCGAGCGTCCTGGCTTCCCTCTCGGCCGGGCTGCGTGAGTTCTACGAGGCGCCCTACCGGCGCACGATGGCTCGCGCCCGGCGCGACGAGGACGACCTGTTCACCCTGGTCGTGCTCGCCGAGGCGCTCGGGGTGCCCGACCCCGCCTCCTACTACACCGTCGAGATGCTGCCGCTCGTGGCCGACCGTGTGCACGAGTGGCACACCCGGATGGGCCTGGACCGCTCACCGCTGGAGCACGTCTCGTGCTGCTAGACCTCGCCGCCCGGCGACGCGTCGTCTTCCTCGGTGGCAAGGGCGGCGTCGGGAAGACCTCGATCGCCTCGGCGGTCGCCCTGGCCCAGGCCCGGGCGGGGCGACGGGTGCTGGTGGTCTCCACCGACCCCGCCCACAACCTCGGCCACCTGTGGCAGCGCAGCGTGGGCGACGACGTCGTGCGGCTCGCCACGGCCACCGGTGAGGGCTACCTCGACGGGGTCGAGGTGGACCCGGAGCGTACGACGGCGGCCCACCTGTCCGCGGTCCGGGCCACGTTGCGACGTCTCATGCCGGAGCACCTGGGCGGCGAGGTCGACCGGCACCTGGACCTGGCCCGCGAGGCCCCGGGGATGCACGAGGCCGCGATCCTGGAGCGGGTGGCCGACCTCGTGGAGACCGGCACGGCGGACTACGACCTGGTCGTCCTCGACACCGCGCCCTCCGGGCACACCGCCCGGCTGCTGTCCCTGCCGGAGACCATGGGTGCCTGGACCGACGGGCTGCTGCGCCGGCGCGACCGCTCAGACCGGCTCGGGGCCGCCGCCCAGATGCTCGGCGGGCGGGGCGAGGCCACGGCCCGCCGGGACGCGGAGATCCGGGCCGTGCTGACCCGGCGCCGCGAGCGCTTCGCCCGCCTGCGCGAGGTCCTCACCGACCACGAGGCCTGCACCTTCGTCGTCGTCCTCGCCGCCGAGCGGCTGCCCGTGCTGGAGACGGTCGAGCTGGCCCGCCGGCTCGAGAAGCTCGGCGTGGACGTCGGCGGGCTGGTCGTGAACAAGCGGTCCCCCGCCGACGCCGGGGAGCTCCTGGCGGCGCGCCGTGCCGCCGAGGCACAGCACCTGCTGACCCTGCGTGACGACCTCGGGCACCTGCCCGTGGACGAGGTGCCGCTGCTCGCCGCCGAACCCGTCGGCGAGGCGGCGCTGGTGTCGCTGGCCGCCCACCTCTGAGGACAACGCCGTCAGGGCGTGCCGGCCACCGGGACGGCCGGCGCGGCCAGGGCCCACGTCGTCGCGTGTCGCACACGCGGCTCTCGTCGGGTCACCGGGCGGCGGCGGAGCCACCACACCGTGTAGCCGACCAGGACCGCCACGCCGAGCACGCCCGACACGTACTGCGCCCACTGCGAGCCGAGCAGCCCCGCATGCGGGGTCTGCAGCCACTCGACGCGCTCGACGATCCACCGGCCCGGGTGCGTCGCCGAGTCCGCGTCAGCGAGGTCGCCGCCGGGACCCGGTCGCGCACCCAGGGCACGACGTCGGCGTACGGGTCCCGGACGAGCCCGAACCAGAGCCACAGCGCCGCCATCGCCACCAGGACGTCGACCGTCACCACGCCCCACAGGCTGTGGGTGACCTCGTAGCCCGGCCGTCCGGGGAGGAACATCGGCAGGTCGGGCGCCACGGAGCCTGCGACCAGCGCACTCATCGGCAGGGCGGTCCGCCCCAGCGGGAGGACCGCGGCGGCGTGGGCAGGCGTGAACGGCATGGCGGAACACTAGTGGCATCAGGAGGCACCGGGGCAGGCCGGTCGTCCAGCCGACCGGCCGTGCTGTCGCCCTGCCGTGCGAGGATCTCCCCATGCCGGAGCACACCCCCGTCACCGCCCTGTCCCAGGTCCCCGACGCGGCCCGCACGCACACCGAGGACCTCGGCACGTTCGTCACCGCCTCGCCGTCGTCCTACCACGCCGCCGCGGAGGTGGCCCGTCGCGCCGAGGAGGCCGGGTTCATCCGGCTGATCGAGACCGACGCGTGGGAGGTCGTCCCCGCAGGCCGCTACGTCGTCGTGCGCGACGGCTCGGCGATCGCCTTCGTGGTGCCGCCGTCGGCCGGTCCGACCATGCCGTTCACCGTGCTAGGCACGCACACGGACTCTCCCGGCTTCAAGCTCAAGCCGAAGCCGACCACCGGGCGCGACGGCTGGGTCCAGGCCGGCGTCGAGGTGTACGGCGGGCCCCTGCTCAACTCCTGGCTCGACCGCGAGCTCGAGCTCGCCGGGCGACTCGTCACCCGTGACGGTTCCGAGCACCTGGTGCGCACCGGGCCGTTCGCCCGCATCCCCCAGCTCGCGATCCACCTGGACCGCGCGGTCAACGACGGTCTGACCCTCGACAAGCAGCGGCACACCCAGCCGGTGCTCGGGCTCGGCGAGGTCAGCGACGCCGACGTCCTGGCCGAACTCGCAGCCCGCGTCGAGGGAGCGACCGTCGCGGCGCAGGACGTCCTCGGCTACGACGTGGTGGTCGCCGACACCCAGGCGCCCCGGGCGTTCGGCACGGGCCGATCCCTGTGGGCGTCCGGCCGGCTCGACAACCTGCTGTCCACGCACGCCGCCCTGACGGCATTGCTCTCCGCGGCGCCGGAGGACCTGACCGGCATCGCGGTCCTGGCCGCCTTCGACCACGAGGAGATCGGGTCGGAGTCCCGCTCGGGCGCCGCCGGGCCGTTCCTCGCCGACGTCCTGGGTCGCGTCTCACGCGCACTGGGGGCCCGGGGCGAGGAACGCCGTCGAGCCCTGGCCGCCTCGCTGTGCGTCTCCTCCGACGTCGGGCACGCCGTGCACCCGAACTACCCGGAACGTCACGACCCCGCCAACCACCCGCACGCCGGCGGCGGTCCGATCCTCAAGATCAACGCCAACCAGCGCTACTCGACCGACGCGCACGGGGCGGCGCTGTGGCAGGCGGCCTGCGAGGCGGCCGGCGTGCCGTCGCAGGAGTTCGTCTCGAACAATGCGATCCCCTGCGGCTCCACCATCGGTCCGATCACCGCGACACGGCTCGGCATCCGCGTGGTGGACGTGGGCGTGCCCATCCTGTCGATGCACTCCGCACGCGAGCTGACCGCCGTCGTCGACCCCTGGTACCTGACGCGTGCGATGAGCGCCGTGCTGGTGCACTGACCCTCGGCGCGGGCTGACCCTCAGCGCAGACCGAGCTTGCGCGAGCAGTGCGGCCACTGCCCCCACCCGGCCCGGGCCTGCAGGATCTGCGCACGCTCGGTCTGCTCCTTCGCGCTGTTCCGGTGCGGCAGGCCCTTGCCGCCCACGGAGCGCCAGGTGCGGGCCGTGAACTGGTACATGCCGTAGTAGCCGTTCCCCGTGGCGATGTGGGGCCGGCCGCCCGACTCGCACTGGGCGAGCTGACCCCACACGTCGCGCTTGCGGAGCTTCTTCTCGGACACCCAGCCCGACTTCCCGTTCGGCAGCCTGACCTTGACACGGTCGACGTCGCGGCCCGTCGTGCGGGCGAGCTTGACGACCTTCGTGCCCAGCGCCGCGCGCTCCACGGAGCGGGACGCCGGCCGCACGTGCTGGCTGACGGCCACCCGTCCCGTGGTGAACCGCTTGCCGCTGGTGCCCTGGAGCGGCACGGACGTCACCGCGCGCTTGCCGACCCAGCCGACCTTGCCACCGGGCAGCCGCACCTCGAGCAGCCGAGGCTTGCGGTCCAGGACCACCAGCCGTGTGCCGGCACCCGGACGGGCGACGGTCCGGCTGGACCGGTCACGCTTCACCGTGACTCTGGCGCGGTCGACCTTCACCCAGCGCACGGCGCGCTGCGGGGCGGTCGCGAGACCTCCGACGGCGGGGCTCGCCGAGGAAGGAGCGTTCGCCGCCGCGGGGGCGGCAGGGGCGGCCTGCGCAGGGGCGACCGTCAGCGGGGCGAGCGTGACCGCCGTGGCCGCCGCGAGGGCAGCAACGAGCCGCCGAGATCTGGTGAGGGGCATGACACCAGGGAACGATGGTCACGATCAGATCACGGCCTCGTCCGGCGACTCCTCGCAAGACCTTCACCGCGGGACCGCAACTCGATGGCGCAATCAGGGACGAGCCTCCTGCACCGCCCGGACCGCGCATCCGGCCCAGCGCCGGGCGATCCGGGACATGTCGTCCGTCCCCGCCGTCGGGCACCCCTGCCGGGCGCCCGACGGTGAGGTCGACCGGTCAGGCCTGCTGCAGCGCGGCCCGACGGCGACGCACGAGCAGGAAGCCCGCGCCACCTGCCACGAGGGCACCGGCGGCCAGCAGGATGCCGGTGACGGTCGCACCGGTCTGCGGGAGCTCCTCGGCGGTCGTCTGGGCCCGCACCTCCTCGGCCTCCGCGGTGTCCGCCGCGGCGTCGTCGTCCGCGGAGATGTCCACGACCTGCTGGGGACGGCCGATGGTCGAGTCGGTGTCCTCGGTCTCGGTGGCCTCGGACGGCACGGTCTCCCGGTCCACCGGGGTCTCGGCCGGGGGCTCGGTGCCGCCGGGGGTCTCCTCGGACCCCTCCGAGCCCTCGGTCTCGTCCGTCTCGTCCGGGGTCTCGTCGGAGTCGCCCGGGGTCTCGGCCGGGGGCTCGGTCTCGTCCGTCTCGTCAGGTCCCTGGGTCTCGTCCGGGGTCTCGGTCTCGTCCGGGGTCTCGCCTTCGTCCGCGTCGTCCGAGGTCTCGGACGGCGAGCCGGTGCAGACGGGTTCCTGCCCGCCCTCTCCGAAGTGCTGGTTCACGCCGTGCACCTGGACCCAGGTGATGCAGAAGTCCTCGGCGTCGGTCAACGCGCTCCACGGCACGAAGGACTTCCCGATGTACTTGCCCTGGGGGTTCTCCGGGTCGAACGGGAGGTTCCGCCACTCTGCGTGGTCGCGGTCCTGGTACTTGCTCTCCAGGTGGAGGTTCACCGTGCCGAACGTCCCGGTGACGTTGACGTGATCGTTGTCCTCGAACGTGCCGTGGTGCAGCCGGATGCCCTCCGCCGTCACGTCGTACGGCGTCGGTGCGTCCGACCCGCCTGCCCAGGCCAGCGATGCCGGGGTGAGGACGAGAGCGGCGGCGAGCGCCGTGGTCGAGAGCTTGCGCATGGAGGTCCTTCGTCGAGATGGCGCCCGGCCGGCAGCCAGATCCGTGAGAGCGGTGCCACCGCCTGGGATGCACGTTATGTGTGTGAAGTCATGACACGGTACCGATGCCGGGCTGATGGATCGATGACCGATGATAGCGACCTCGGTCTGCGAGCAACACCCACCTGTGGTAGAAGCTCGGGTGAAAGTCGACGCGGGCACCAGTGCGACACTGTCCGCGTGGCACCCGACCCCGCGCCTGCCGCTCACCCGCTGCTGGACGTGCTCACCGCCCGAGGCTCCCGCGCCGACCGCCTCCTCCACTCCCGCACGTTCCCCGCGCGCCCCGCCCGGCACGCCGAGTGGCCCGCCTGGGCCGACGACCCCCTGGTCGCCGGGTACCGCGCCCTCGGCGTCGATCGCCCGTGGACCCACCAGGTCACCGCCGCCGACGCCGCCTGGCGCGGCGAGCACGTCGCCCTCGCGAGCTCGACAGGATCCGGGAAGTCCCTGGCCTTCTGGTTGCCGGCGCTGACCGCGGTACGCGCCACGCGTGCCGCCTCGCAGGACGACCGCCACCGCATCGAGTCCTCCTCCCGGCCCGGCACGGTCCTGTACCTGTCCCCCACCAAGGCGCTGGCCGCGGACCAGCTCGCCGCCCTGAGCCGGCTCCTCGACGCCGCCGGGACCCGAGACGTCCGGGCGACGACCTGCGACGGTGACACGCCGCCCGACGAGCGTCGCTGGGTGCAGGACCACGCCGACGTCGTGCTCACCAACCCCGACTTCCTGCACTTCGCGCTGCTGCCCGGTCACCGCAGGTGGTCACGGCTGCTGCGCGGCCTGCGGTACGTCGTCGTCGACGAGGGGCACGCCTACCGCGGGGTCTTCGGGGCGCACGTCGCCCTCGTGCTGCGCCGTCTGGCCCGGCTGGCCGAGCACTACGGCGGCACCGCCCCGACGTTCGTCGTCGCGAGCGCGACCACGGCAGAGCCCGCCGTGAGCGTGGCACGGTTGCTCGGCACCGTCCCCGACGCCGTCACCGAGGTCCGCGACGACGGCTCGCCCGCCGGCCGGCGCACCGTCGTCCTGTGGCAGCCACCCGAGATCACCGGCCCGGCGTTCGAGCGCTCGGACGGCGCAGCGGACGACGCCTCCGACCCCTGGACGCTCCCCGACCCCCTCGATCCCGCGGCGAACGAGTCCGACGCCGTGCTCACCACCGAGGGGAAGGCCGAGCACCCGCGCCGGTCCGCGACCGCCGAGGTCGCCGACCTCCTCGCCGACCTCGCCGCGCACGGCGCCCGGACGCTGGCCTTCACGCGGTCCCGTCGCGGTGCGGAGTCCGTGGCCCAGCAGGTCCGCGACCATCTTCGGCCCGTCTCCACCGAGCTCGCCGCGCGGGTGGCGGCGTACCGGGGCGGCTACCTGCCCGAGGAACGGCGCGAGCTCGAGCGGGCGCTCCGCACCGGGGAGCTGCTCGGCCTCGCCACGACGAACGCCCTGGAGCTCGGCGTCGACATCTCGGGGCTCGACGCCGTGCTCGTGGCCGGCTGGCCCGGCACCCGCATGTCCCTGTGGCAGCAGGCCGGCCGGGCAGGGCGAGCCGGTGCCGACGGGCTCGTGGCGTTCGTCGCCCGGGAGGACCCGCTGGACACCTACCTGGTCACCCACCCCGAGGCGGTGTTCGACGCGCCCCTGGAAGCCACCGTGTTCGACCCCGGCAACCCGTACGTGCTCGCCCCCCAGCTCTGCGCCGCCGCCCAGGAGGTACCCGTCCGCGCCGAGGAGCTGGCACGGTTCGGGGAGCCCGACCGGGTGCGGGAGGTCCTCGGCGTCCTCGTCGCCCGCGGCCTGCTGCGACGTCGACCCTCCGGCTGGTACTGGACGCACGCGCAGCCCGCCGCCGCCATGGCCGACCTCCGCGGCGCCGGCGGGCAACCGGTCCGCGTCGTCGAGGCGACGACGGGCCGTCTGCTCGGCACGGTCGACGCCTCGTCCGCCGACGGCCAGGTGCACGACGGCGCGGTGTACGTCCACCAGGGCGCCACCTACGTGGTCGACCACCTCGACCTCACCGACCACGTGGCACTCGTGGCACGCCGCGACGTCGACCATGCGACCTGGTCGCGCGACGTCATGGAGATCTCCCTCGAAGAGCCCGGCGACCCGGACCACCCCGCCCCGGAGGGCTCCCGGCCCCCGCAGCAGCGCGCGTGGGGCCCGATCACCTGGGGACTCGGCCCGGTGGAGGTGACGAGCCAGGTCGTCAGCTTCCAGCGGCGTCGCATCCCGGACATGCAGGTGCTCGACACCGAGGCGCTCGATCTGCCGTCACGCACCCTCGGCACCACGGCCGTGTGGTGGTCCGTGCCCGACCACGTGCTGCGCGCCGCCGGCGTCGACGACGACGCGACCCCCGGCGCGCTGCACGCGGCGGAGCACGCCGCCATCGGCCTGCTGCCGCTGCTCGCCACCTGCGACCGGTGGGACCTCGGCGGGGTCTCGACGGCGCAGCACCCGGACACCGGCGAGGCGACCGTCTTCGTCTACGACGCCTATCCCGGTGGTGCCGGCTTCGCCGAACGGGGCTTCGAGCTCGCCGAACGGTGGGTCCGCGCCACGCGGGACGCCGTCGCCGCCTGCCCCTGCGCCGCCGGGTGCCCCGCCTGCGTCCAGTCGCCCAAGTGCGGCAACGACAACTCGCCGCTGGACAAGGCCGCCTCCGTGCGCGTGCTGGACGCCCTGCTGCGGCACGCCCCCGGCAGCGACCAGGCGACGGAGCCGGTCCCGACCGTGCCCGCCCGGCCGTAGCGCCTACGATCGTCGCGTGACCACCGACGACCTGACCGCCCTCCGCCACCACCGCGAGTCGCGGCGGGTGGACGCCGCCAACGCTCGCTCCTGGCTGCTGCTCAACGCCCTGCGCACGCAGGACTTCGACGCCGCGCAGCTCTCCCGCGCCGACCAGCTCGTGCTGGACTGCGAGGACGCCGTGGACGAGTCGCGCAAGGACGAGGCGCGCGACGGGGTCCTGGGCTGGTTCGCCGACGGGGGGCGCGCGTGGGTGCGGATCAACGAACGCGGGTCGGACGCCTGGTCCGACGACGTGCGCGCCTTCCGGGACGTCGAGGGCCTGTGCGGCGTCATGCTGGCCAAGACCGAGAGCCCCGACCAGGTGGTGGACACCGCGCAACGACTGGGCGGTCACGTCCCCGTCATGCCCCTCGTGGAGTCGGCGCTGGGCATCGAGGACGCCGTGAGCATCGCCCGCACCCCGGGGTCGTTCCGGCTCGCCTTCGGCTCGGGCGACTACCGCCGTGACACCGGCGCCGCCAACGAGCCGCTGGCGATGGCCTATCCCCGCTCCCGGCTCGTCACGGCGAGCCGCATCGGGGGGCTCCCCGGCCCGGTGGACGGCCCCACGGTGGGCTCCAGCCACCCACTGCTGCGCGAGCAGTCGGGCGACGCCGTCGCGATGGGCATGACCGGACGGCTCTGCCTGGACCTGGAGCAGCCCGCCGTGGTCAACGAGGTCCTCTCCCCCGCGCCGGCCGACGTCGCGTGGGCGATCGACTTCCTCGCGGAGTTCGAGGCCTCCGGGTCGGTCATCCGCGACGGCTCGGACAAGCCCCGGTTGGCGCGCGCCCGCCTCATCAACCAGCGCGCCGAGCTGTTCGGCATCGAACCGAGCTGATCGTCCGACGTCGAACCCCGGCGAGGCGTGCGCCGCGGGCCGGGGACCGGCCCACGCGGTCGCCTCCGCGGTGCCGAGCCTCGACCACGAGGCCGGCCCGACGGCGGACCGGGCCACGGTGACCCCCACGACCCCGCCGTGCCGGACCTCGCAGGACACCACGTGCGCCCCGTGACGTCCCACCGCCTCCGTCGCCGTCGAGCACGGGTCGTGACCCCACCGCAGCGCGGTGGCTCCCGCGAGGGCCCCCAGGTCCGCGGCCGACCGGGCGACCGACCGTGCCTGCTGGGCGGCGCCGAGCGCCGCGAGCGCCACGCACAGGACCACGACCACGGCCGCCAGCCCGAGGACGAGCACGGTCCCCGCCCCCCGCTCGTCCTCGCCGAAGGTGTCGCACCGACCGGTCATGGTTCCACCCAGGCCACGGCCTCTCCGGTGGCGCGGAGCGGGCCTGGGGCGAACCACCCGCCCACGACCGGGCGGGTGACCACGACCCGCACCCACTCACCGTCCTGCGTCACGGTGACGTCGGCGCCCTGACCCGCCACCCGGGTGGCGACGGACCGCACGACGGCAGGGTCCTCCCCCACGGCGACCTGCCGGGCGCCCGCCCGGGCCGCGTCCGCCGCGCGCATCTGCGCGGTGGACGCGGCCGCGAGCGTGAGCACCGCGACCAGGAGCAGGACGACCACCGGCATGCCGACGGCGAGCTCCGCCGTCACCGACCCGCGCTCCGCCCGGCCGCGGCGTCTCATACCGACAGCGCCGAGCCGATGATCGACTCGAGCATCCCGCGCACGGTGTCGCTCTGGAGCACCAGGATCAGCAGGCCGGCGAACCCGACGGCGGCGATCGTCGCGATCGCGTACTCGGCGGTGGCGAGCCCGGCCTCGGGGTCGTGGTCCGGGGTGCCGCTCGGCCGGTCCACGACGGTGCTCGCGGGCCTCGTTCGGACGGTCATGGTCGTTCCTCTCTCCTCCGGGCTCCTGCCCGGTTCGTGGCCCCGCGACCGGCTGGTCCCGGGGGAGTCCGTCCGCGCCGACCGGCCCGGACGGGCACGCTCAGCCGGACAACAGGTCCACACCGAGCGCGAGCAGCACGGGCACGAGCCCGACGAGCACGAAGGCCGGCAGGTAGCACGTCCCCAACGGCAGCACGAGACGGACGGCCAGGCGGGCGGCCGCGGTCCGGGCGGCGGCCCGGCGCTCGTGCCGGTGCTCCGCCGCGGCGGCCCGCAGCGCCTCACCGGGAGCCGCGCCGTCCTCCCACGCGCCACGCAGCGCACGACGCAGCACGTCGAGCCGGGGAGGGCAGCCGGGCTCACCGGACGGACCACCACCGTCCTCGCCGGCCGCCGCCCAGGCGGCGTCCCACCCCGCACCGAGCCTCAGCCCGGCGGCGGCCCGAGCCAAGGCCCGTCCGTCCGGCCCTCCGACGGCGGCACCGACGGCGGTCAGCGCCCGAGGCACTCCCGCGCCGGAACGGACGGCCGCCGCCACCAGCTCCAGGAGGCAGGAGACCTCGACGCCCGGTGGTGCGGGCTCGGGCACCGAGGCGGCACCGGACAGGTCCCGGGCCGAGCCGAGCGCGGGCAGTCGGCGGCTCGCGGCACTCTGTGCACAGCGCCACGGCGCGGTGCCGGCGAGCGCGAGCAGGGCGACCACCAGCCCGACCGCCAGGACGCTCATCGAGCCTGTCCCGCCGCGCGAGCCACGTCCACGAGCCGGCGGGTCCACGTGCGCCCGGCCAGGAGCGCCAGCACACCGAGCAGCACGGCGGCCGTGCCGGCCCCTCCGTCGGTCGCGGTCGCGACAGGATCCGCACCGAGGACCGTGCCGAGCACCGCCCCGAGGACGGGCAGCCAGAGCAGGACCCGCGCGGTCGTCTGCGGACCGGCGAGCGACGCCTCCTGCTCGGCGTCCGCCTCCGCCTGCGCGACCAGCGCGTCCCCGACCGCCTCCAGGACCCGGCCGAGGGGTGCGCCCACCTCGCGGGCGAGCCGGGCTGCCGCGATCACTGCCGCTGCCGGACGGGCGCCGCCCACGGCCCGCGCCAGCGCGTCGGCCTCGGGGATGCCCTCGGCGTCGACGGGCACCCCGAGCGCCCGGGACCAGGCCGTGGCCGGCGCGGCACCGGAACGGAGCATCGCCCCGACCTGTGCGACGGCGACGCGGACCTGGTCGGGCCGGGGCTCGCGAGGACGTAGCGCTCGCAGGAACGCCGTCATGCCCCGTCGGCCGGGCCGTCCGCCGTCGGCGGCGAGCGCGCTCGCCCGTCGGCCACCGGGGACGACGACGCACCACACCGCGCAGGACACGGCCAGCACCACCGGCGTCAGCACGTCGACCACCGCTCGAGCAGCAGGTCCCAGCCGTCCGACGTGCGGGGCTGCCCCGAGCCGGGACCGTCCCACGAGGCAACCGGCCGCACCGCCAGGTCGCCCGGGCCGCCCAGACCGACGACGGCGACCTGTGCCAGGTAGCGGGAACCACCACGGCGGCGCAGGTGCAGCACCACGTCGAGCGCAGCGGCCGCCTGCGCGGCGACGGCGGGCCGGGGCATCCCGGCGAGGGCGGCGAGCGCCTCCAGGCGTGCCGGGACGTGCTCGGCCGCGTTGGCGTGCACGGTGGCCATCCCGCCGTCGTGCCCGGTGTTGAGGGCGAGCAGCAGCTCCCGGACCTCGGCGCCGCGGCACTCCCCGAGCACGATCCGGTCGGGGCGCATCCGCAGCGCACCGCGGACGAGATCGGTCAGCGTGACCTCCCCGACGCCCTCGACGTTGGGCCGGCGGGCCGCGAGCGCCACCACGTGCGGGTGGAGGGGTGCGAGCTCGCGGGCCTCCTCGACGGTGAGCAGCCGTTCGTCCGGCGGGACGAGCCCGAGGAGCGCCGCGAGCAGCGTCGTCTTGCCGGTGCCGGTGCCGCCGGTGACGAGCAGGTTGGCGCGATGTCGGACCAGGTCGTGCAGCAGCGGCTCCCAGGCGGTCGGCACCCCGCCGCCGGCGACGAGGGCCGACAGGTCGAGCACGGCCTGACGCAGCACTCGCAACGCGATCACGGCGCCGGCCGGTGCGACGGGTTCGACGGCGGCGTGCAGGCGGGTGCCGTCGGGCAGGCGCGCGTCCACCACCGGGCTGGCGTCGTCGAGCCGGGCTCCCGCGACGGCGGCCATGCGGACCGCGAGCGCCCGGACGGACGCGGCATCGGGCAGCCCGACGTCGCTGCGCCGCAGCCCGTCACCGCGGTCGACCCAGACGTCGTCCGGTCCGTTGACGAGCACGTCCGTGACCCCGGGTTCCTCGAGGAGCGGCTGCAGCGGGCCGGCACCTGACAGCTCCGCGCGGGCTTCGCGGGTGAGGTCGGCCAGCGCCTCGGAACCGAGCACCCGACCGCTGGCACGGAGCGCCTCGGCGACCGCGGCGTCGTCGGGCGGGGTGCCACCGCCGGCGGTGCCGCCGAGCCGGGTCCGCAGCTCGGCCAGGAGCCCGGGGCCGAGGGGTGCGCGGTGGCCGGGCATCAGGGGACCTGCGGCGGTGCTCACGTGCCGGTCCCCGTCGTGGCGACCGGACGGCGGTCGAGCAGCTCCACCAACCGCGCGGCGGTGGTCCCGAGCGGGCTGCGTCGGCCGACGCGCGGCCCGTCTCCACGTTCCACGGCGGCCGCGAGGCGGCCGTCCCAGCCGAGGGTGGCCGCCACGGGCCGCGCGAGGGCCACCTCGAGACCGGCGGTGTCGACGCGACCGGGGGCGGGGCGACGGGGCACGACGTGCACGGGCCCCGCACCGAGCTCGTCGAGGAGTGCCGTGCTCGCGACGGCCCCGGCCACGGAGGGGGCGGTGAGCGGGACCACGAGCACCACCGCGTCGGCGGCCGAGACCAGGGCACGGGTCGCCTCGCGCCACGCGCTCGGACGCGGCACGTCGAGGACCACGGGGTGGCCCGACCGCAGCAGCGCGGTGGTCACGTCGAGGACGACGCCGTGGTCGGGGGCGCGCTGCCCGTCGGCGCTGCGGGTCCCGGACAGCACCGGTACGGCTCCCCAGCGAGGCAGGGCGGCCACCAGGCCGTCGCCGTCGAGCGCCCCTCGGGCGTGGGTGAGGTCGGGCCAGCGGGCACCGCGCACGTCCTCGATCCCGAGCAGCACGTCCAGCCCTCCTCCGGGCACGTCCAGGTCGACCAGGGCCGCGGCACCGGAGCGGCGCCGCAGGGCACGGGCGAGCGCGGCGGCCAGCAGGCTGGTGCCGGCACCACCACGGGCACCGAGGACGGCGACCATCCGGACGGCGCCGGACGGCGTCGTCGTGGGGCGGGGCTCCGGGGCAGGGGGGTGCACCGCTCGGGGTGTCGCCGTCGTGGGGTGGGCTGTGCTCATGGCGCCCGATCCTGGGGTGCGGCGGCCCCACCGCGCGCCGACGGTGGGCGCGGCTGTGCAGCGGCGCCGGTTGGGGGTGGCGTCCTGACGGCGGCGCGTCGGGCCGGCAGTGGTCCCGGCGGGTCCCGATAGGCTTCGTCGGGTGATCTCCTCGTCGTCGGCCACGCCCCCGCCGCGGGAGCGGACGCGGGCCCGGGCCGGGCACCGGGTGGCCGCATTCTTCGACCTCGACAAGACCGTCATCGCGACGAGCTCGACGGCGGCGTTCTCCCGCTCGTTCTTCGCCGGGGGGCTGATCACGCGCGGCGACGTGCTGCGCAGCGCCTACGCCCACTTCCTCTACCTGGCGGGCAGCGCGGACGCCGACCAGACCGAGAGGATGCGACGGCACCTGTCGGAGCTGGCGACCGGCTGGGACGTGGCCACGGTGGAGCAGATCGTGGCCGAGACCCTGCACGAGCACATCGACCCCTACGTCTACGCGGAGGCGGTGGCGCTCATCGAGGAGCACCACGCGCTGGGCCACGACGTGGTCGTGGTCTCGGCGTCGGGCACCGAGCTGGTCGAGCCGATCGCCAGGATGCTCGGTGCGGACCACGTGGTCGCGACCCGGATGGCGGTCGCCGACGGCCGGTTCACGGGGGAGATCGACTTCTACGCCTACGGCGAGAACAAGGCGACGGCGATGTCGGAGCTGGCGGCCGCCCGCGGGTACGACCTGCAGCGCTGCTACGCCTACTCGGACTCGATCACCGACGCGCCGATGCTCGCGACGGTCGGGCACGGGTTCGCCGTGAACCCCGACCGCGCGCTGCGGCGGCTGGCGGCGCAGAACGGGTGGGGCACGCTCACCTTCACGCGCCCGGTCGCGCTGCGGCCCCGGATCCGCCCGACGCCGGTGCTCGCCGTCGTCGGCTCGCTGGCGCTGGCGGGTCTCGCCTGGGCGCTGTGGCGACGCCTGCGGCGCCGGGCCTGAATCTTCACGGACACCTGTTGCGGATCGTGCCGGTCAGGCGTTCCATGGAAGGTGTCAGGAGGGGCCGCGGGACCCACGCACAGACAGTCCACTGAGGACTCGTCGAGCGGGCTGGACCCGGTACGACGACGTGAGGACCACGCGCCTGCTACCCGCGGACCGTCCGGCGAGAGCGGCGCTCGGTGGCACGGTCCCGGGCGCCGCACTCGTGCGCCGGCACCGTGGGCAGACGCCGCTCGCACCACGGAGCGGACCGTTCGGGCGCAGCGCTCTACCGTTCGCCGGACGGCGCCGTCGGCGACCGAACGGTCGGATAAGTGAGTTCCCCTTATTATTGTCGTTCCTGGGCGTGATCTGCGCCAGGACTCGGGTCTACACTCCCCAGAGGCGGCCCCTCGGGGACGCCCACGGACGGAACGCGACGACGCGGAGGAACCAGTGACCGACAGCCAGTCCACCAGCCCGAGCCTGGAGAACCTGCTCCACGAGACACGAGCGTTCCCCCCGAGCCCCGAGTTCGCGGCCCAGGCCAACGCCCAGCCCTCGATGTACGACGAGGCCGCCGCCGACCGTGTCGAGTTCTGGGCCCGCCAGGCCCGCGAGCTGGTCACCTGGAAGACGCCCTTCACCGAGACGCTCGACTGGTCCGGGGCGCCCGTGGCACGGTGGTTCGCCGACGGCACCCTCAACGCCGCCTACAACGCCGTCGACCGGCACGTCGAGGCCGGCCTCGGCGACCGCGTCGCCATCCACTTCGAGGGCGAGCCCGGCGACACCCGGACCGTCACCTACGCGGACCTGCAGCGCGAGGTCTCCCGGGCCGCCAACGCCCTGGCCGCGCTCGGGGTCGAGTCCGGCGACCGCGTCGTCATCTACCTGCCGATGCTCGTCGAGTCGGTCGTGGCGATGCTCGCCTGCGCCCGGCTCGGCGCCGCGCACTCCGTCGTCTTCGGCGGGTTCAGCGCCGACGCCCTGCGCAGCAGGATCTCCGACGCCGGGGCCAAGCTGGTCATCACGGCCGACGGCGGGTACCGCCGCGGTGCGCCCAGCGCCCTCAAGCCCGCCGTGGACGAGGCGCTCGCCCCGAAGGACGGCGCGGAGGCCACCACCGTCGAGCACGTGCTCGTCGTGCGGCGCACCCGGCAGGACGTCGCCTGGACCGAGGGGCGCGACGTGTGGTGGCACGACGCCGTCGAGGCCGCCGACACCTTCCACGAGCCGGCCTGGGTCGACGCCGAGCACCCGCTGTTCATCCTGTACACCTCGGGCACCACCGGGAAGCCGAAGGGCATCCTGCACACCACCGGCGGCTACCTCACCCAGACGGCGTTCACGCACAAGAACGTGTTCGACCTCAAGGCGGAGTCCGACGTCTACTGGTGCACCGCGGACATCGGCTGGGTCACCGGCCACTCGTACATCGTCTACGGCCCGCTGCTCAACGGTGCCACCCAGGTCATCTACGAGGGCACCCCCGACACCCCCCACCGCGGCCGCTGGTGGGAGATCGTGCAGAAGTACGGCGTCTCGATCTTCTACACGGCGCCCACCGCGATCCGCGCCTGCATGAAGTGGGGCGAGGAGATCCCGGCCGAGTTCGACCTGTCCTCGCTGCGCGTGCTGGGTTCCGTGGGCGAGCCCATCAACCCCGAGGCGTGGATGTGGTACCGCCGCGTCATCGGTTCCGACCGCACCCCGATCGTGGACACCTGGTGGCAGACGGAGACCGGCGCCATCATGATCTCGCCGCTGCCCGGCGTCACCGCCGCCAAGCCCGGCTCCGCGCAGGTGCCGCTGCCCGGCATCGCCGCCACCGTCGTCGACGACGAGGCGAACCCGGTCCCGGACGGCGGCGGCGGCTACCTGGTGCTCGCCGAGCCGTGGCCGTCGATGCTGCGCGGCATCTGGGGGGACCTGCAGCGGTTCAAGGACACCTACTGGTCCCGGTTCCCCGGCGTCTACTTCGCGGGCGACGGCGCCAAGAAGGACGACGACGGCGACATCTGGCTGCTGGGGCGCGTCGACGACGTCATGAACGTCTCGGGGCACCGGCTGTCCACCACGGAGATCGAGTCGGCCCTGGTGTCGAACGAGCTCGTGGCGGAGGCCGCCGTCGTCGGCGCCGCGGACGACGTCTCCGGCCAGGCCGTGGTCGCGTTCGTGATCCTGCGCGGCGGGCACGCCGACGAGGCATCCACCGACGAGGGCTCGGCCCGGATCGAGAAGACCCTGCGCGACCACGTCGCCAAGGAGATCGGCCCCATCGCCAAGCCGAAGCGGATCCTCGTGGTCGCCGAGCTGCCCAAGACCCGCTCCGGCAAGATCATGCGTCGCCTGCTGCGCGACGTCGCCGAGAACCGTGAGGTCGGCGACGCCACCACGCTGGCGGACTCGTCGGTCATGGGCCTCATCCAGGCGGGGCTGTCGGGCAGCAGCAACGACTGACCGCTCGTCGCCGCCACCAGCCGACCATGCCCTGACGGCCCGTCCGCACCGCCGGACGGGCCGTCAGGGCATGGTCGGCTGTCGCAAGGGCATGGTCGGCGTGGACAATGGGCGGGTGCGCTTCCCCTTCCCGATCGAGATCGGCCCGCTGAGCCCTGCCGCCCAGGACGCCGTCCGCCGACTCGCCGCGGACGCCGCGGCCCACGACGGGGTGGCTCCCCTGTCGGAGCAGCCGCTCCTGCGCCTCGCCGACGACAGCCACGACCTCACCCACGTGCGGGTGCAGACCAAGTCCGGCGCCACCACCGGCTACCTCCAGGTGGACCGCGGCGGCGACGTCGCGAGCGCCGAGCTGGTCGTCCACCCCGAGCACCGCCGTGCCGGGATCGGCAGCCTGCTGCTCCGCACCGCCGAGCGGGACGCCCGCCTGCCGGGCCGGTCCGGCTCCCCCGGCCAGCGCCGCGTCCCGCTGCGGGTGTGGGCCCACGGCGACCTGCCCGCAGCACGCGATCTCGCCGCGGCCAGGGGCTACGGACGCGTCCGCGAGCTGCTCCTGCTCGCCCGACCGCTCGATCGACAGCTCGACCAGGCGCCGACCGCGCCCGCGCCACCGTCCGGCTACCGGATCCGCGCCTTCCGACCCGGTGCCGACGACGAGGCCTGGGTCGCGCTCAACGCGCAGGCCTTCGCCGACCACCCCGAGCAGGGGCGTCTGACCGTCCGCGACCTGCACGCCCGGGTCGCGGAGGACTGGTTCGACCCCGAGGGTTTCCTCCTGCTCGAGGGACCGGACGGCCGCCTCGTCGGTTCGGTGTGGACCAAGGTCGCCACCGGCCAGCCCGACGCCACGCGCGACGGCGAGATCTACGCCGTGGGCGTGGACCCGGCCCTCCAGGGCCACGGCCTCGGCGCGCTGCTCACCGACGCAGGGCTCCACCACCTCGCGGCCGTCGGCTGCACTCGGGCCGTGCTCTACGTCGACGGCGACAACGCCGCCGCCGTGGCGACCTACCGTCGCGCCGGCTTCGACCGCGCTGCGATCGACGTCCAGTACGCACCGACCCTCACTCCCTGAGGCACGACCACCGATCGCCCAACCCGTACACGTCACCCACCGTTCATGATTCGGTGCCAACATGGGCACATGACTGCGTCCAGCCCGCTCCCCTCCCGGCGGCGAGACTCCCGCGGGCGGTTCGTCGCCGCGGCGGACGTCGCCACCTCCGAGACCCGAACGACCGCAAAGGCAGGGCCCCGTCGCATGGACCCCCAGCTCGCCGCCCACATCGCCGAGCACATCGCCGAGGACGCCGACGACGTCACGCACCATCTCGACGTCGTCCCCCCGGAGGAGATCGCGCTGCCCGACGACCGGTTCGCGGACCGCGAGCTGAGCTGGCTCGCGTTCAACGAGCGTGTGCTGGAGCTGGCCGAGGACGCGTCCCTGCCGCTGCTGGAACGCGTCCGGTACCTGGCGATCTTCGCCTCGAACCTCGACGAGTTCTTCATGGTCCGGGTCGCCGGTCTGAAGCGGCGCATCGCCACCGGGATCGCCGTCACCGCGGCGTCCGGGCTGAACCCGCGCGAGGTCCTCGAGGGCATCGGCGCCGGCGCGCACCGGCTCATGGAGCGCCATGCCGCCGTCTTCCGCACCGACGTCCAGCCGGCACTGGCGGACGAGGGCATCACGATCGTGCACTGGGACGAGCTGCTCGACAAGGAGCAGCAGCGGCTGCACAAGTTCTTCCGCAAGCACATCTTCCCCGTGCTCACCCCCCTCGCCGTCGACCCGGCGCACCCCTTCCCCTACATCTCGGGGCTGTCGCTCAACCTCGCCGTGGTGGTGGTCAACCCCCTGACCGGCAAGGAGCACTTCGCCCGGGTCAAGGTGCCACCGCTGCTGCCGCGGTTCATCGCCGTCGACGACCGGGGGCGACCCAGCGCTCCGACGCCGACCCAGGCGGGGGGCACGCAGAAGTCGTTCGTCCCTCTGGAAGAGGTCATCGCCCAGCACCTGGACCACCTGTTCCCCGGCATGGAGGTGCGCGAGCACCACACCTTCCGCGTCACCCGCAACGAGGACGTGGAGGTCGAGGAGGACGACGCCGAGAACCTCCTGCAGGCCATGGAGAAGGAGCTGCTGCGACGCCGGTTCGGCCCGCCGGTCCGCCTGGAGCTGGCCGAGGGCATCTCCCCGCGGATCCGTGAGCTGCTGGTCCGTGAGCTCGGCGTCGTCGAGGAGGAGGTCTACGAGCTGCACGGGCCGTTGGACCTCACCGGCCTGAACGTCATCGCGGACATCGACCGGGCCGAGCTGCACTTCCCCCCGTTCATCCCGACCACCCACCGCCAGCTCGCGGAGGTCGAGTCCGCCATGCCGGGCAACGTCTTCACGGCGATCCGGGAACGGGACGTCCTGCTGCACCACCCGTACGACTCCTTCTCGACGTCGGTGCAGACCTTCCTCGAGCAGGCGGCCGCCGACCCCAAGGTGCTGGCCATCAAGCAGACCCTCTACCGGACCTCGGGCGACTCCCCGATCGTGGACGCGCTCATCGACGCCGCGGAGGCCGGCAAGCAGGTGCTGGCGCTGGTGGAGATCAAGGCGCGGTTCGACGAGCAGGCCAACATCTCCTGGGCCCGCAAGCTGGAGCAGGCGGGCGTGCACGTCGTCTACGGCATCGTGGGTCTCAAGACCCACTGCAAGCTGTCCCTCGTCGTGCGGCAGGAGTCGGACGGGCTGCGTCGCTACTGCCACGTCGGCACCGGGAACTACCACCCGAAGACAGCCCGGCTCTACACCGACCACGGGCTGCTCACGTGCGACCCGGACGTCGGCCAGGACCTCACCCGCCTGTTCAACCAGCTCTCCGGGTACGCACCGCGCTCGAAGTTCCACCGCCTGCTGGTCGCTCCACGGACCGTCCGCACCGGCCTGATCGAACGCATCGACCGGGAGGCCGCCGCCGCCCGTGCCGGCCACGACGCCTGGGTGAAGATCAAGGTGAACTCCGCGGTCGACGAGGCGACGATCGACGCGCTGTACCGCGCCTCGCAGGCCGGGGCGAAGGTCGACCTGGTGGTGCGCGGCATCTGCGCCGTGCGCCCGGGCGTCCCCGGGCTGAGCGAGAACATCCGGGTGCGGTCCATCCTCGGCCGCTTCCTCGAGCACTCACGGATCTTCGCCTTCGCGAACTCCGCGGGCCCGGCCATCGGGGAGGGCCCCGAGACGGGTCCCGAGGTCTTCATCGGTTCCGCCGACCTCATGCACCGCAACCTGGACCGCCGCGTCGAGGCGCTGGTGCGCATCAGCGACGAGAACCAGGTGCTGGAGCTCCTGGAGCTGATGAACGAGTCGATGTCCGACGACACCGCCTCGTGGCACCTGCAGCCCGACGGGTCGTGGACCCGTGCCGCCGGTCCGGAGGGCGAGCCGCTGGCGGACCTGCAGACCCGGCTGGTCCGGCGTCACCGCCGCCGACCCAGCATGACCCGCTGACGGAGCGCGATGACCTCCGCCGCGCAATCGCCGCGTCCGCTGCGCACCGCGACGCCCTTCGTCGACCCGCTCGGCGCCACCTCGGTCCAGCACGCGCCCGTCATCGAGACGGCGGGCGCGCTCGTGTGGCGGCTGCGGCACAAGAAGCTGCAGGTCCAGCTCGTGCACCGGCCCCGCTACGACGACTGGTCGTGGCCCAAGGGGAAGCACGAGGAGGGCGAGTCCCTGGCGACGACGGCGGTGCGTGAGGTCACCGAGGAGACCGGGCGCCCCGTCGTGCTCGGCCTGCCGCTGCCGGGGCTGCAGTACCTCACCCCGGAAGGTCGCGTGAAGCGGGTCCACTACTGGGCGGCACGACGCGCCTCGCCGAAGGACGACGCCCACCCGCTCGCGGCCCGGGCGCCGGTGGCCCCGGTGGACAAGCACGAGATCGACCGGTGCGAGTGGGTGGACGCCGACGTCGCCGCCGAGCAGATCACGCGGGCGACCGACCGCGGGCCCCTGGACGCTCTCGTCGAGGCCGCGCGGGACGGGCACCTCGCGACCCACGCCGTCGTGATCGTCCGTCATGGCCGGGCCCTGTCCCGGGCGTCCTGGTACGGCCAGGAGCAGGAGCGGCCGCTGACACCGATCGGCCACGCCCAGGCGGTGGCGCTGGTGCCGGTCCTCGCGGCCTACGGTGTCGACTCGGTGGTGTCCAGCCGGTGGGAGCGGTGCGCGACGACGATCGACCCGTACGTGCGGGCGTCGGGCGTCCGGCCCCAGTACAGCGACAACCTCGGCGAGGCGCAGCACGAGCGGTCGCCGGCACGCGTCGCGGCGGCCGTGCGCGACCTGCTCGAGTCCGGGCGGTCGTCGGTGCTGTGCACGCACCGACCCGTCCTGCCGACCGTCCTGGACGTGCTCGGGCAGCACTCGCGCCGTGCGGTGGCCAACGCGCTGCCACGCCGGGACCCGTACCTGGAGCCGGGCGAGGCGCTCGTGGCGCACGTCGCCACGACGGCCAAGGGGCCGCGCGTCATCGCGGCCGAGAGGGTTGCCCCGCCGGTCTTCTGAGCCCGCCGGTCGGGCGACCCTCGCGCAGCACGGTGTGCACGAGCGGTACGCCGGGCCGGTAGGCGAGGTGGACGAAGGTCGGAGCGTCGAGCACCACGAGGTCGGCGCGCGCGCCGACGCGCAGGGAGCCGACGTCGGCTCGCCGCAACGCGGCAGCACCGCCCGCCGTCGCCGACCACAGCGCCTGCTCCGGTGTCATGCGCAGCTCCCGCACCGCGAGCGCCACGACCAGCGGCATCGACGACGAGCCGCAGGTGCCGGGGTTGCAGTCGGTGGCCAGCGCGACCGTGACCCCGGCGTCGAGGAGGCGGCGCGCGTCCGGGTACGGCGACCGGGTGGAGAACTCGACGGCGGGCAGCAGGGTGGCGACGGTGCCCGACGCCGCGAGGGCGGCCACGTCGTCGTCGGACAGGTACGTGCAGTGGTCCACGCTGGCGGCACCGTGCTCGACGGCCAGGCGCACACCTGGGCCGTGGCCGAGCTGGTTGCCGTGCACGCGCACCAGGAGCCCGGCGCGCCGCCCGGCCTGCAGCACCTCGCGCGCCTCGTCGGCGTCGAAAGCCGTGGGCGCGGCCGGTTCGCAGAAGACGTCCACCCACCGGGCGTGCGGGGCGCAGGCCGCGAGCATCGGCCCGGTGACCAGGTCCAGGTAGGCGCGGCGGTCGTGCGCGTACTCGGCCGGCACCGTGTGCGCGCCGAGGAACGTGGTCTCCTCGGTGAGCTCACGGGCGATGCGCAGCGTCCGGACCTCCGTCGCGACGTCCTGGCCGTACCCGCTCTTGATCTCGACGGTCGTGGTCCCCTGCCCGAGCATCTCCTCCACCAGGCACCGTGCCCGACGGCGGAGCTCACCGTCCGAGGCGGCGCGCGTCGCCGCGACGGTCGTCGCGATCCCCCCGCCGGTGTACGGCGTACCGGCCATCCGGGCGGTGAACTCGGCCGACCGGTCGCCGGCGAACACGGCGTGCGAGTGCGAGTCGACGAACCCGGGCAGCACGCACCGGCCGTCGGCGTCCAGCCGGTCGTCGGCGGACGGTGCCTGCGAGGCCGGGCCGACCCACGCCACGTGGCGGTCGGCCACGACGACGGCGGCGTCGTGCAGCACTCCCAGCGGCCCGCCGTGGGCCGGGTCGTTCGTCACCAGCTCGCCGATGCCGGTGATCACCAGGCTGCGATCGTCGGTCGTCATGACGCCTGCTCCACCCGGGACCACACCTCGGCGACCACCGAGCGCAGCGCGGCTGCGACCTCGACATCGACGTGCCGTCCGTCGCGCACGAGCGTCCGGCCGTCCCGGACCACGGTACGCACGTCGTGAGCGCCGGCCACCAGGACGACCTGTGCCGGGTCGGCCCCGGCCGTCGAGGCTCCGTCGGTGGAGACGGCGACGAGGTCGGCGCGGGCTCCCACCTCGAGGAGCCCGACGTCGTCCCAGCCGAGCGCCCGGTGGCCCGCCGCCGTCACCGCCGTCACCAGGTCGGCGGGAGCGAGCACACCGCGCCGCCCGCTGCCGAGGCGAGCGTGCTCCTCGAGCCCGCGCGCCTCGGCGAGCAGGTCGGTGGTCACGTGCTGGTCGGAGCCGACGCACAGCGGCACCCCGGCCGCGGCGAACCGAGCCACCGGGGCGAGGCCGTCCGCGAGGTCGCGCTCCGTCGCCGGGCACACGCACACCGCCGTGCCGGTGGTCGCGAGACGTGCGATCTCGTCGGCGTCCAGGTGCACGGCGTGCACAGCTGTGGTGTGCGGCCCGAGGGCACCGGCCTCGTCGAGGATCCGCGTCGGGCTCGCACCCAGCGCCGCGAGGGCGGCCTCGTTCTCGGCCCGCTGCTCGGACAGGTGCACGTGCAGCGGGGCGTCGTGCTCGCGCACCCAGGACGCGACCGCCGCGATCTCGTCGGGGGCCACCGCCCGCACGGAGTGCACGGCGGCGCCGACCCGCACGTCCTGCGCCCCCCGCCACGCCGCGTGCAGGGCGTCCACCCGCGAGCGCCAGGTATCGAGGTCGCCGTCACCGAGACACCGCTGAGCGGGCGCACGGGGCTGGTACCCGTCGGCGTCGAGCCCGCCGTGCAGGTAGCAGGTGTCCAGCAGCGTGAGGCGCACCCCGGCCCGCGCCGCGGCACGGCGCAGCGCCTGCGCCATCGCGAGCGGGTCGCCGTCGCGTCCGCCGTCGAGCACGTGGTGCAGGTAGTGGAACTCCCCCACCGACGTCACGCCGGCGAGCGCCATCTCGGCGTACGTCGCCGCAGCGAGCCGTTCGACGAGGTCCGGGGTGAGGACGTCGGCGACGGCGTACATGCGCTCCCGCCACGTCCAGAACGACCCGCCGTCGTCGTGCGTGCGGCCGCGCAGCGCCCGGTGGAAGGCGTGCGAGTGCGCGTTCGCGAGACCGGGCAGCACGACGCCGTCCAGGATCGTGTCCCCGGCGCTCGGTGTCGCACCGGCCGTGACCGCCGTGAACCGTCCGTCGCGGACGTCGACGCGCACGCCGTCGGCGAGCCCGCCGGGCAGCCAGGCGTGCTCGCACCAGAACGTCATGGCGCCTCCCCGAGCAGCAGGTCGGCCAGTACCCGCGTCAGCGCGACGACACCGGCCTCGCAGTCCGCGTCCTCGGCGTGCTCGGCCGGGGTGTGCGACGCCCCGGTGGGGTTGCGCACGAACAGCATGGCGGTGGGCACGCCTGCGGCGGCCAGGATGCCGGCGTCGTGCCCGGCACCCGTCCCGACCACGGGTGCCGGGTCACCGGAACGCGGGCGGCCGACGACGGCGGCGAGACGCGCCGCGAGCTCCGGGTCGAACACGGTGGCGGGCGTCCACGACTCCTCGACGGGGGTGTGACCGGCCAGGTCGGCGAGGACGGCGCGCACCGCACCCTCCTGCGGGGCGCGCGCATCGATCCACGCCCGCACGCGCGACGGGATGGCGTTGACCCCGTTGGGTTCGACGGCGACCTTGGCGACGGTGGCCAGGGCCCCGGCGGACGTGGCCGCGGCACGCACGTCCTGGACGACGCCGGCCAGGTCCAGCATCGGGTCGTGGCGGTGCGCGAGCGGGGTGGTGCCGGCGTGGTTCGCCTCGCCGTGCAGGTCGACGCGCCAGCGGCCGTGCGGCCAGATGGTGCTCGCCACCGCGACGGGCGCCTCGTCGGTGCCGGTGAGATCTGCCAGGTACCGGCCCTGCTCCACGTGCAGCTCGACGAACACGCCGATGCGGGCCAGCGCCTCGTCGTCACGGCCGTAGCGGGCCAGGTCGACGCCGGCGCCCGCCAGGACGTCGCCGAACGTCTCGCCGTCGTCGTCGCGCAGCCCGAGCAGCCGCCCGGCTGCCACCGTGCCGGTCACCGCCCGCGACCCGAGGCAGGCGAGGCCGAAGCGAGCGCCCTCCTCGTCGGAGAAGCTCACGATGCCGAGCGGGCGGGACGGCTGCACGCCGTGCGCACGCAGGGCATCGATCGCGCAGAAGGCGGAGGCGACGCCGAGCGGCCCGTCGAACGCTCCGCCGCCCGGTACGGAGTCGAGGTGGCTGCCGGTGACGACGCCGGGGCCGTCCGCGTCCGGGTCCCCCCACCAGGCCCACTGGTTCCCCGCCCGGTCGACGACGACGTCCAGCCCGCGCGCGGCCGCCTCGGCGGCGAACCACTCGCGCAGCTCCAGGTCGGGCGTGGTCCACGCGAACCTGGCGTATCCGCCCGCGGTGGCCCGTCCGACGTCGGCGACGTCCTTCAGCAGACCGGTGACGCAGCTCATGGGCGATCCTCCGTCATCGGCCGGGTGAGTCCGCCCCGCTCCGCGGCCGCGACGGCGTCGGGATACCCGGCGTCGGCGTGCCGCAGGACACCCGTCGCCGGGTCGTTGGACAGCACGCGCTCGAGCTTGCGGGCCGCGAGCTCGGTGCCGTCGGCGACGGTGACCTGCCCGGCGTGGATCGACCGGCCCATGCCGACGCCGCCACCGTGGTGCAGGGACACCCAGGTGGCGCCCGAGGCGGTGTTGACCAGCGCGTTGAGCAGGGGCCAGTCGGCGATCGCGTCGGAACCGTCGGCCATCGCCTCCGTCTCGCGATACGGGGACGCCACCGACCCGGAGTCGAGGTGGTCACGGCCGATGACGATCGGCGCGCTGATCTCGCCGGAGGCGACCAGCTCGTTGAAGCGCAGGCCGGCCCGGTCGCGCTCCCCGTGGCCGAGCCAGCAGATGCGTGCGGGCAGGCCCTGGAAGGCGACCTTGTCCTGGGCAGCCCGGATCCATCGGTGCAGGTGGTCGTCGTCGAACAGGTCGAGCACCGCGGCGTCGGTGACGGCGATGTCCCGCGGGTCGCCCGAGAGCGCGGCCCAGCGGAACGGTCCCTTGCCCTGGGCGAACAGCGGGCGGATGTAGGCCGGCACGAACCCCGGGATGTCGAACGCCCGCCCGTAGCCGCCGAGCCGCGCCTCGTCGCGGATCGAGTTGCCGTAGTCGAAGACCTCCGCGCCGGCGTCGAGGTATCCGACCATCGCCTCGACGTGCCGCGCCATGGACTCGCGGGCCCGGTCGGTGAGCTCCTCGGGCTTCGTGGCGGCGTACTCGTGCCAGTCCGCCAGGTCCACCCCGAGGGGCAGGTAGGACAACGGGTCGTGGGCGGAGGTCTGGTCGGTGACCACGTCGGCCTCGACGCCGCGGCGCAGCAGGAGGGGCAGCACCTCGGCGCTGTTGCCGACCAGTCCTACGGACAGCGGCCGTGCGGCGGCCTTGGCGGCGAGCGCCTGCCGCACGGCGTCGTCGAGCGAGTCCGCGACGACGTCGAGGTAGCGTTCGCGCACGCGCCGCTCCAGCCGCGAGCGGTCGACGTCGACCACGAGGCACACCCCGCCGTTGAGCGTGACGGCGAGCGGCTGGGCACCGCCCATGCCCCCGCACCCGCCGGTGACGGTCAGCGTGCCGGCGAGCGTGCCGCCGACCCGCTGGGCGGCCACCGCGGCGAGCGTCTCGTACGTGCCCTGCAGGATCCCCTGCGCACCGATGTAGATCCACGAACCGGCGGTCATCTGCCCGTACATCGTCAGCCCGAGCTGTTCCAGACGGCGGAACTCGAGCCAGGTGGCCCAGTCGCCCACGAGGTGGGAGTTCGCGAGAAGGACCCGGGGGGCCCACTCGTGGGTGCGCAGCACGCCGACCGGTTTGCCGGACTGCACGAGCAGGGTCTCGTCGTCGCGCAGGTCCGTGAGCGTGCGCACGATGGCGTGATAGCTGGGCCAGTCGCGCACCGCGCGGCCGGTGCCGCCGTAGACGACGAGGTCGTCAGGCCGCTCGGCGACCTCGGGGTCGAGGTTGTTCATGAGCATGCGCAGCGGCGCCTCGGTCTGCCAGCTGCGTGCGGTGAGCGTCGTGCCGCGGGGGGCCCGCACCGGGACGGGGGTCCCGCGGTCGTAGGTGGTCATCGCTGGACTCCTCGGGTGGTGGTGGTCAGCCGATCTCGCCGACCGCGGCCGCGGCGGCGTCGACGACGGCGCCGTCGGTGACGAGGCGGACGACGGCCTCGATCTCGGGGGCCAGGTACCGGTCGGGGCCCGGCCCGGCGACGTGCGAGCGCACCAGGTCACGCACCGCGGCGGTCCCCGCGGCCGGCACCGTCTCGGTGCCGCGCAGGTCGAGGGCACGGGTGGCGGTGAGGATCTCGATCGCCAGCACGCGCCCCAGGCCGTCGACGCCGCGACGCAGCTTGCGGGCCGCCGCCCAGCCCATCGAGACGTGGTCCTCCTGCATGGCCGACGACGGGATCGAGTCGACGCTCGCCGGTGCAGCGAGCCGCTTGAGCTCCGAGACGATGCCCGCCGCGGTGTACTGGGCGATCATGTGCCCGGAGTCCACCCCGGGGTCGTCGGCGAGGAACGGCGGCAGCCCTTCGTTGCGGGCGACGTCGAGGAACCGGTCGGTCCGTCGCTCGGAGATGCCGGCGACGTCGGCCACGGCGATGGCCAGGAAGTCCAGGGCGTAGGCGACCGGTGCCCCGTGGAAGTTCCCGTTGGACTCGACGCGCCCGTCGACCGTGACCACCGGGTTGTCGATCGCGGCGGCGAGCTCCCGCGCCGCGACGGCGGCGGCGTGGTCGACGGTGTCGCGGGCGGCGCCGTGCACCTGCGGGGCGCAGCGCAGCGAGTACGCGTCCTGCACGCGGGTGCACACCGGGGTGCCGTCGTCGTGCACTGCGCGGTGACTGGCCATGAGCGGCGAGCCGGCCACCATCCGGCGCAGGTTCGCCGCGGAGACGCCCTGGCCGGGGTGCGGTCGCAGGGCGACGAGGTCGGCGGCGAAGGGCGCGTCCGACCCGAGCAGGGCCTCGACGCTGAGCGCCGCCGCGACGTCGGCCGCGGCCATCAGCCGGCGCAGGTCGTGCAGTGCCAGGCAGAGCTGGCCGAGCATGCCGTCGGTGCCGTTGATGAGGGCGAGGCCCTCCTTCTCGGCGAGCACCAGCGGGTCGATCCCTGCCTCGGCGAGCGCCGCACCGGCCGGGCGCAGCGCGCCGTCGGCGTCGCGCACCTGACCCTCGCCGAGCGCCGCGAGCGCGACGTGCGCCAGCGGCGCGAGGTCGCCCGAGCAGCCGAGGGAGCCGTACTCGTGCACCACGGGCGTCAGGCGGGCGTCGAGCATCGCGGCGTAGGTCTCGGCGACGACGGGGCGGGCACCGGTGCGACCAGTGGCCAGGGTGGCCAGGCGCAGGAGCTGCAGGGCGCGGACGACCTCCGTCTCGACCTCCGGGCCGGAACCGGCAGCGTGCGAACGCACGAGGCTGAGCTGGAGCTGGGCGCGCCGCTCGGTGGGGATGTGACGACGTGCCAGGGCACCGAACCCGGTCGAGACGCCGTAGTGCGGGCGGGTGTCGTCAGCGAGGTCCTCGATGACGGCGCGAGTGGCGGCCATCGACTCCCGGACCTGCTCGGACACGGTGACGGAGGCACCGTGGCGGGCGACGGCCACGACCTGCTCGACGGTCAGCACGGTGCCGTCCAGCACCACGGCGGGGATGCGGCTCATCTCCTCATCGCACACCTGCGAGGGCGCCCGCAGGAGGCCCGACGGGGCGATAGTGTCTGAGATACCAGACTCAAGGAGCGGATCATGGCCGGTAGCAGCGACGTGCCCGCCGCCCGCTCGGCGGTCCGGCTCCTGGCGTACCTGGCGGCCCAGCCCGGCCCGGTTCCCGCCTCGGCCATCGCGTCCAGCCTCGGGCTGCCCCGGTCGACGACGTACCACCTGTTGTCCGTGCTGGCCGACGAAGGGTTCGTGACCCATGTCGCCGAGGAGCGCCGCTACGGCCTCGGAGTAGCGACGCTGGGGCTGGGCTCGGCCTACGCGCGCCAGGCGCCGATGACGCGCCTGGCCCGCCCGGTCGTCGCACACCTGGTGGAGACCACCGGGGAGAACGGGCATCTCGCCCTGCTCAACGACCGCGAGGTCCTCTACCTCATCGAACAGCGGGCAGCGGGCCGGCCGCCGCTGGTGAGCGACGTCGACGTGCGGCTGCCGGCGCACCTGACGGCGTCGGGACGTGCCGTGCTCGCCCGGCTGCCGGCCGCACAGGTCCGGGCCGCCTATCCGACCGCCGGCTCCTTCAGCGACCGCACCGGCCGGGGGCCCCGCTCGCTCAGCGAGCTGCGCGCCGTCCTGCGCGAGACGCGCCGCCGTGGCTACGCCATGGAGGACGGCGAGGTGTCAGCCGGGTTCGCGTCCGTGGCCGACGTCGTCGTCGACCACCTCCACCGGCCCGTCGCCGGGCTCGCGCTGACGTTCCGCGCACAGGACCACGGGTCCGTCGAACGTGACCGGCTCGCCCGCCAGGTCGCCCGGGCGGCCGAGACGATCAGCGCACGGCTCGGTGCGCGGGGACGTTGAACTGACCCGTGGAGCCCTTCCGCGGCGACGAGGGCCTCACCGGGCGGTTCTTCGGCTCCGGCCTCTAGGCTGCTGCGATGACCCTTCGGCTCGGCCAGCTTGGTGCCGTCATCTCGCTGCCGGTGGCCTTCGTCGTGGCACAGGTCAAGGACGACGCCGCCGTGCTCTGGCTCCGCGATTCACCGGACACTTGCCTAGGGCCACCGATGCCCCGAGACCCCGTCCTCTTGCATGCGCGCGCTGGGCGTCAGCACCGTCCCCGTGCGTCGTGTGCGGATCGCCACGACGATGACGGCGCCGATGATGAGCGGCACGGGGATGAGCACGCTGAGGTCGATCGCTCCGGCGGAGCGGTCGGTCGCGACGGTCGGATCGATCTGGAGCGCCGCGTCGATGACGAACTGGGTCGCGTTGAACACGGCGTGCAGCACGATGGCGATCTCGAGCCCGCCGGTGCGCCAGGTGATCCATGCGGTGCCGACCGCGAAGACGAGGTACCAGACGTTCAGCAGCCCGCTCGTGGAGAAGTGGACCAGCGCGAAGAGCACACTCGAGACGGTGATCGCGAGCACGAGTCCGAGCCGGGCGTTGCGCGTCCAACTGCCGACGACGCGGAGGATGAGTCCGCGGAAGCCGTACTCCTCGCCCGCGGCCTGGAACGGTGTCAGGACGAGAGCCGTCGCGACGAGAAGGAGGAGGTCGTGCCACGCCCAGGTCGTCTGCGGGAACGGCGCCCAGTAGTAGACGACCTGGACCACGACGATCACCGGAACGAGGATCATGAGGGCGCGACCGAAGAGGTCGAAGCGGAAGTGGCCCAGCACCGACGACAGCGAACCGCCGCGCACCCCGTAGAGCCAGCGCTGGATCAGCATGCTCCACGGGATCAGCAGCGCGACCGCGAATGCGCCGGCGGCGTTGACGAGGGGGGTGTACCCGGACCGGGCCTCGGTTCCGAGCGCCGCATCGATCAGAGCGGCGACGATGACGAGCCCGAGGATGAAGACCTGCATGCCCCCGAGGAGCAGGGCGATGGCGAGGATGCCGCGGCCGATACGCCGCTCGTCACTGACGAGCCCGCGGTGGTACTCGACGGGCGTGGTGGGGTGTTCCATGGCGATCTGCTCCCTGAATGCGTAAGAACCAATACGGTGTACTAGTCTGAGCAGCGAACGTACCACAGAAACTAGTACGGTGTATTGGAGGGGCCGCATGAGCGAGATGCCCGAGGGCTTGAACAGTCGTGACCGTGTCCTCTGGGCAGGGGCCTCATTGCTCGGAGACGGTCCCGGGGCTTCCCTGAGCGTTCGCGCGGTCGCGGCGAAGGCGGGCGTGAGCGTCGGCTCGCTGCGACACCATTTCCCGACACAGCGGGAACTCATCAACGCCGTGATGAAGCTGGTGTACGACTTCTCGCTGCGCACGGGCGACCTCGACGGGACCGCGGCCCCGGCGCGCGACCGCGTCATGGCGTACCTGCACACGATCCTCGCGCCCACCGACAACTTCGATGCGGCGGAAGCCTGGCGCCAGACCTTCACCCGCTACGTCGAGACGCCACTCTCCCCCGAGACGAGGGAGGAGTATCTCGCGGTCGAGCGCGAGATCGCACGTCGGATCGAGCACCTCCTCACCCGACTCGAGGACGAGGGGGCGCTCCCGCCGGGCGACAACCTCCGGCGGGCCACCTTCCTCGTCACGGTTGTCACCGGCATCTCCATCGCGCAGGCCCTCCCGTCCGAACCGACCCGCCCTCTCGACGATGCCGAGACTCTGCGGATCGCCGTCGACTGGGTGTTCGACGGAACCACCACGGCGGGGAACACCTCGGCCAGGACGGAGTGAGCTGGGCGAGATCGCCGAACTGACCCGTTCAGCGGAGAACCGAAGCGCGCCGAAGCAACTACGTGCCTCGAATGGAAGGCGGCGAAATCTACGCCCAGCTCTTCGTGGGGGCTTTCGAGCCGGCGGGCCCGTTGAAGCCGTTGGTCGGGACGGCATCCTGGCGGACGTGGACGTGACCACGCTCGGAGCGCACCCACCCACCGAGCAGGCCGTGCTCGTAGAGCACCGCCAGAGTCGAGATGTCGGGCCCTGAGCGTCAGCCGACGAGCGGGAGCAGCGCCCAGGTCGCCCCGGCCGCCAGGAGCGCCGCGGTCGGCGCGGTCAGCAGCCAGAAGGCGGCGATCGTCCGGGCCACTCCCCAGCGGACCGCGGAGAGCCGCCGGGTGGATCCCACACCCACGATCGCCGCCGTGATGGTGTGCGTGGTGGACACCGGGGCGTGCAGCACGATCGAGCTGACGTACAGCACCATCGCCGAGACGGACTCGGCGACGAACCCGCGCGCCGGGTCGATCTCGATGATGCGCCGACCGAGGGTCCGCATGATGCGCCACCCTCCGGCGTAGGTCCCCGCGGCGAGGGCCGTCGCCGCCGCGAGCTTGACCCACAGCGGGATCCCGGCGACCGGGCTCACCGCGCCGATCGTCATCAGCGCCAGCCAGACGACACCCATCGTCTTCTGGGCCGACTGCAGCCCGTGGCCGAGGGCGACGGCGGCCGCCGAGGCGGTCTGCGCGATCCGGAACCGCCGGTTCACGCGCGACGGCGCCGCGTTCCGGAAGATCCACAGCAGGGCCACCATGAGCGCGAACGCCGCGACGAAACCGGCGACGGGCGAGATCAGCAGGGGCAGCACGACCCGGTCGAGGATCTCGTCGGCGTGCACCGTCATGCCACCGGCGATCCCGGCCCCGAGGAGCCCGCCGACGAGCGAGTGGGTCGACGACGTCGGCATGCCGAACCACCACGCGACGAGGTTCCACACGATCGCGCCGAGCAGGGCGCTCAGCACGACGACGAGCGAGTCCACGGGCGTCACGCCGTCCAGGTCCACGATCGAGGTCGCGATCGTCTCGGCGACGGCGGTGCCGAGGAGGGCGCCGATGAAGTTCATCGCGGCCGCCATCGCGACGGCGATGCGGGGCGTGAGCGCCCGCGTCGAGATCGACGTCGCCACCGAGTTCGCCGCGTCGAGGAACCCGTTCGTGTAGGCGAAGCCGAGTGCCACGGCGACGACCAGGACGACGAGTGCGAGCTCCACGCTCACGACTCCTTGAGGACGATCGTCTCGACGAGGTTCGCCACCTTCTCGAAGGCGTCGGTGGCCTCCTCGAGGATGTCCACGACCTCCTTGAGCTTGATCAGCAGGATGGGGTCGGCCACCCGGTCGAACAGGTGGGCGAGCAGCGTGCGGTGCAGCCTGTCGCCCTGGTTCTCCAGCCGGTTGATCTCCACCCAGTACTCGGGCAGCTCGTCCAGCTTGCGCAGCCGAGGCATCGCGTCGGCGGTCAGCTCGGCACAGCGCAGCAGCACCTGGATCTGCTCGGAGACCGCCATCGGCAGCTCGTCGATCTTGTACAGCACGATCAGCTGCCCGGCCTCGTCCATGGCGTCCATGCAGTCGTCCAGCGCGGACGCCAGGCTGTAGATCTCGTCCCGACCGAAGGGCGTGACGAACGTCTTGTTGAGCCGCCGCATGATCGAGTGGGTCGCCTCGTCGGCCTCGTGCTCCGCCTCCGTGAGCCGCTCGACGATCTGCTCGCGTTCGGGACGCGACGCACCGAGGAGCTCGGCGAGCAGCGTGGCGCCGGTGACGGTGTGGCCGGCGAGGACGGCCAGCAGGTCGAAGAAGGTGGTGTCGCGCGGGGTGAGGCGCAGGCGCACGTGAGGCTCCCGGTGAGGAAGGACGCTCGGTCAGTCACAGAGTAGATCCCGCCTCGCGGCCGGGCTAAATCCGTCTGCGGAGTGGCTCGACCCCGGACGGGAGAAGAGTGCGACGCCGGACCGGGAGCGCCTCTCGGCGCGTGGCCGCTCGAAGCGGCTCAAGATGGAGCCCGGGGCTACCGCGGCCCGACGCCGCCCGTCCATCGTAAGGGCGGGACCGTCAGTCGAGCGAACCCGCACGCCAGAGCGCCGCCGCGTGCTCGAGCTCGAGGGCGGTCCCCACCAGGTCGGCGGCACCGCGCGTCATCCGGGCCGCGGCGTCGGGGTCGGCGACCTCGCGGACGTCGGCGTCGTAGGCGGCACCGGTCGCCAGGATCCGACAGAAGGCCGCCGCCCGTTCGAGGGCGACGGCGAGGTCGCCGGAGTACACCCCGGACAGCACCGTGTCGGCGAGCTCTCGCAGGTCCGACGGCGTGGGCGGGCGAGGCACCCCGGCCACGGCCTCCTGGACGGGCGCGGCGTCGACGCCCAGCCGGTAGCGCAGCCCGATGGTGCGAGGGTCCCGGCGCACCCACTCCCGCAGGGCGTACAGCCTCCAGAGCGCCCCGGGCAGGGTGGCCGGCGCGGCGTCGGACCAGAGCTCGGCGACGACGTCGAGCCCCTCGTCCTCGACGAGCCGCACGAGGCGGGCCACCACCTCGGGGTCCTCGGCGGCACGCGCCTGGTGCACGACCGCGCGGGCGGTGGTGTGGGCGACCTCGTCGCGGCGGGCGGGGTCGAGCGCACCGGGCAACGCGTCGGCGTCGCGCGGGTCGAGCATCGCCGGGCGGCGGAACCTGGGTCGATCGTCCATCGGGCCAGTCTCGCAGGTCGGCTGCGGCGTTCACCGTGCTCGTTGCGGCCGACGCTCTTAGCATCACCGAGGGAGGGCCCCGCCCCCGGGGCTCGGGAGGAGTTCTCACGATGTCATCTGCACCGCAGTCCGAGGGGGCGCGTTCCGCGCACCGCAAGGCGATCGCGCTGTCGTTCGCCGCCGCCGTCGGCGGCTTCCTCTTCGGCTTCGACTCGTCGGTGATCAACGGCGCCGTCTCGGCCATCGAGGGCCAGTTCGACCTGAGCTCGACGGTGACGGGGCTCGTGGTCGCCGTCGCCCTGCTGGGTTGCGCGCTCGGCGCGTGGGGCGCGGGACGGCTCGCCGACCGCATCGGTCGCGTCAAGGTGATGGTGCTCGGCGCGGGCCTGTTCCTCTTCTCCGCGGTGATGTCGGCGCTGGCCTGGTCGGCGCTGGACCTGTCGCTGTGGCGATTCCTGGGCGGTATCGGGATCGGCATCGCCTCGGTGATCGCTCCCGCCTACATCGCGGAGATCTCCCCGGCGAAAATCCGGGGCAGCCTCGCCTCCCTGCAACAGCTCGCCATCACGGTGGGCATCTTCTCGGCGTTGCTGAGCGACCAGATCCTGGCGGACGCGGCCGGTGGTGCGGCGAACGAGCTGTGGTTGGGGTGGGAGGCCTGGCGCTGGATGTTCCTGGTCGAGGCGGTCCCCGCCATCGTCTACGGGCTGCTGGCGCTGCGGATGCCGGAGTCGCCTCGCTACCTCGTCGCGAAGGGCGACGTCGACGAGGCCCGTCGCGTGCTGGACTCGGTGCTGGGGCCCGAGGAGGGCGTCGGCGACCGGATCGAGGAGATCAAGCGTTCGATCGCCGTCGACGAGAAGAACGCGCAGCTGGGGTCCCTGCGCGGCCAGGGGTTCCTCGGCCTGAAGTCGATCGTCTGGGTCGGCATCCTGCTGGCGGTCTTCCAGCAGTTCGTCGGGATCAACATCATCTTCTACTACTCGACCACGCTGTGGCAGGCGGTCGGGTTCGACGAGTCCCAGGCGTTCCTGGTCTCCACCATCACCTCGGTGACGAACATCGCCGTGACCTTCATCGCGATCGCCCTCATCGACAAGGTGGGGCGCCGTCCGATGCTGCTCGTCGGGTCGGCCGGCATGGCGGTGTCGCTGCTGACGATGGCGGCGGCGTTCACCCAGGGCACGACGACGGTCGACGCCGCGGGCGAGTCGACGCTCTCCCTGGGCGACCCGTGGGCGACGATCGCGCTGGTCGCGGCCAACGCCTTCGTGGTCTTCTTCGGGGCCACGTGGGGCCCGCTGATGTGGGTGATGCTCGGCGAGATGTTCCCCAACCGGATCCGGGCCGCGGCGCTCGGGGTCGGCGCGGCGGCGAACTGGCTGGCGAACTTCACCATCACCCTGACGTTCCCGCCGATGCTGTCGACCTTCGGCCCGGCGGTGCCGTACGGCATGTACGGGTTCTTCGCGGCGCTGTCCTTCTTCTTCATCTGGTTCAAGGTCTCCGAGACCAAGGGCAAGGAGCTGGAGGACATGACCGAGGAGGTACGGCACCGCGGCTGAGCGGCTCCCACGGCACGACGGCGGCCTGCCCCCTGCGGAGGGGGCAGGCCGCCGTCGTCGTGCGGGAATGTTCCGGGGCAATACTTGCTTGACGCAAGCATCTATCCTACTGTTTCCCGGAGCAACGAAAGGAGCTGTCGTGCCGGAAGGTGCCGCGACCGCGCTCGTGAGCGCGCTGGAGTCCCTCGCGCGCGCCCAGCGCGAGGCGTCCGCACGGATCGCGCGAGACCTCGACCGGCCCCGCGCCGGGCTCGGCGTCGTCCGGATGCTCCGGTCGCGAGGCCCTGCCCAGCTCTGCGAGGTCGCCGACGTGCTGCGTGTCGACGCCTCCGTCGCCAGCCGCCAGGTGAGTGCGCTGGTCGACGCCGGGTTCCTCCGTCGCACGGTCGACCCGTCCGACCGTCGCGCCCGGACGCTCGAGCTCACCGACGCCGGGCACGCGTTCGCCGCGGAGTCCGACCGCTACTTCGACGAGCTGGTCGACGAGGCCTTCGCGGACTGGTCCGCGGCCGGCCTCGCCGACGCCATCACCCAGATCCGCAACGTCGCGGCCGCCCTCAGCACCATGACCCAGGAGGCCCCGCCCCGATGACCGACACCACCCGACCCGCTCCTCTCGTCGACACCGTCGCCGGCGCGAACCCCGCCATGAGCCGGCGCGAGACGCTCGAGGCGCTCTCCGGGATCCTGCTCGGCGTCTTCGTGTCGCTGCTCGCGACCACCATCACGTCGACGGCGCTGCCGCGCATCGTGGCGGACCTCGGCGGCTCCCAGCACTCCTACACCTGGGTCGTCACGGCCATGCTGCTCACGATGACGGTGTCCACGCCGCTGTGGGGCAAGCTGGCGGACCTGACGAACCGCAAGGTGCTCATCCAGGTCGCCCTGGTGATCACCGTCGTGTCCGCCGCGGCCGCCGGCTTCTCCCAGGACATGGGGACCCTCATCACGTTCCGCGCCCTGCAGGGTGTCGGCGCCGGTGGCCTCATGTCCCTCGCCACCGTCCTGATGTCTGACATCATCAGCCCCCGCGAGCGTGGCAAGTACATGGGCCTGATGGGCGGCGTCATGGCCGTGGCACAGATCGGCGGTCCGCTGATGGGCGGCGTCATCACCGACTCGTTCCTCGGCTGGCGCTGGACGTTCTTCGTCGGTGTGCCCTTCGCCGTCGCCGCTCTGATCGTGCTGCAGAAGACCCTCCACCTGCCCGCCCGTGGCCGGCGCAAGGTCACCATCGACTACCTCGGGGCCACGCTCATCGCCCTCGGCGTCGCGCTGCTCCTGGTCTGGGTCACCTTCGCGGGCGACCAGTTCGCCTGGGCCTCCTGGCAGACGGGCGCGATGGTGGGCGGCGCCGTCGTCTCCCTCGCCGTCGCCGTGCTGGTCGAGCGGAAGGTGTCCGAGCCGATCATCCCGCTGCACCTGTTCCGCAACCGCACGTTCGTCCTGTCCATCGTCGCCTCCGCGGCCGTGGGCGTGGCCATGTTCGGCACCGCGGTGTTCCTCTCGCAGTACCTGCAGCTCGCCCGCGGCAAGACCCCCACCGAGGCCGGCCTGCTCACCATCCCCATGGTGGTCGGCACCATGCTCGGCGGCATCGTGCTCGGGCGGATCATCTCCCGCACCGGGCGCTACAAGGCGATCATGGTCGGCGGTGCTGCGGTGCTGACGGCGTCGCTGTTCGGGATGTCGACCATCGGGACGGACACCAGCTTCGTCGTCGTCTCGGTGTACTTGTTCGGCCTCGGGCTGTCCGTCGGCGCACTCATGCAGAACCTGGTGCTGGCGACGCAGAACACGCTCGACGTGCGCGAGATGGGCGCCGGCACCGCCACCGTCGCGTTCTTCCGCTCGCTCGGTGGCGCCGTCGGCGTCTCCGTGCTCGGCGCCGTCCTGGCGAGCCACGTCAAGGACGACCTCGCCTCGGGCCTCGCCGCGCTCGGCGTCCCCGCCTCGGCCGTGGGCGGTCCCGCCGGAGCCGTGCCCGACATGTCGCAGCTGCCCGCGCCCGTCGTGGACGTCGTCGCCGGTGCCTACACCGACGGCATCACCGGGATCTTCCTCGTCGCCGTGCCCCTGGCCGTGGTGGCGCTGGTGGCGATCTGCTTCATCCGGGAGATCCCGCTGTCCGAACGTTCCGGCATCGAGCAGGCCCGGGACCTGGCCGCGCAGCAGGCGGGCACCACCGGGCGGTAGCCCGGTGGCCCGGGTCGCAGCTCAGGCTCCGTCGAGCCAGGCCTGCGACCCGGGCAGCAGCTCCTCGACCTCGTCCCAGAAGTCCTGCGGCAACGGTGCGTCGAGGGCCGCCAGCGTCTGCGCGACCCGCTCCGGTCGCGAGATCCCCACGATCGTCGAGGCCACCCGCGGGTCGCGCACCGAGAACTGCAGCGCCGCCGTCGCCAGCGTGGTGCCGTGCCGTGAGCACAGCTCGCGCAGGCCGTCGACGGCGGCGAGCGTCTCCGGCGGCGCCTCGCGGTAGCCGTAGCGGGTCGCGCTGGGCCGGTCCGCCGACGGCGTCTGCTGCGCCAGGATCCCGCCGCCGTAGACCGCGGCGTTGAGCACGCCCGTCCCTCGCTCGGCGGCGGCCGCGACCAGCGACCCCGCCGACCGGTCCACGAGCGTCCACCGGTTGTGGACGAGCAGCACGTCGAAGACGCCGAGGTCCAGGTAGCGCCGCATCTCCGGCACCGGGCCGCCGGCGAGCCCGACCGCCCCGATCTCGCCCGACTCGCGCAGCGCCAGCAGGGCGTCCACCGCACCGCCCGGCGCCGTCAGCTCCGCGAAGTCGAAGTTCTCCGGGTCGTGCAGGTGCACCAGGGGCAGGTGGTCCAGGCCGAGCCGCTCGCGGGACTCGTCCACCGACCGGCGCACCCGGTCCCCCGAGTAGTCCCCGTCGCGCGGGTCGACCTTGGTGGCCACGACGAAGTCCTCGGGCAGAGATCCGTGGCGCTCGCGGTACGCGGCCAGCCCGAGGCCGATCCGCCGCTCGCTCTCGCCGTCGGAGTAGCCGTTGGCGGTGTCCAGGAACCGCACGTCGGACTCGAGCACGGCGAGCACCGTCTCCACGGCCCGGTCCGGGGCCACGCCGTAGCCGAAGACCCCTGGCATGGAACCCAGCGGGCTCCCCCCGGCGCACACGGCGCTGACGGTGAGACCGGTCGGCAACGGACGCGACCACCCGGGGCCACCGGGGGCCGGGACGGACACAGGGCGAGGGACACGGGAAAGCGCTGACAGGGTCATGGAACGAGCCTACGGGCGCATTTCACCCGCCCAGAAGCCCCTCGACCTCAAATCGTGACCCGCGAAAGGTCCCGGCGCTCTCCAGGGAAGGCCATGATGGGCCCATGCACGACACCGCCCCGCTCCCCGCACCGCCGGACCCGCAGACCGACCCGTTCGGCGCCCTCGAGCGTGAGGTGCGTGTTCTCATCCGACGAGCTCAGTCCACCTCGGCGCTGACCGCACGCCTCATCCACCCGGAGCTGGAGGCGTCGGCCTACCCTCTGCTCGCGCACATCGCGATGCACCCGGGCACGCGCGGGTCCGACCTCGCCGCGCACTTCGGCGTCGGCCGCGCCACCGTGTCGCGGCAGCTGAGCCGCCTCGCCGAGCTGGGCCTCGTGCACCGCGAGACGGACCCCGAGGACACACGTGGGCAGCAGATCACCCTCACCGACGACGGCGCGGCCCGCTTCCAGAAGGCGCGCGACGCCCGCGTGACGATGCTCGAGGCCGCACTGACGCAGTGGGACAAGGACGAGGTCGCCGAGCTCGCCCGGCTGCTGAACCACTACTCGGCGGACGTCGTCGCGTGGCTCGGCAGCCAGCAGGGCGCGGCGCAGCTCAGGCTCAGCGCAGCAGACGCTCACGCAGCGCGCTGAGCGTCGCCTGGTCGCCGCCGTGCGCGGCGAACCATCCGACCGCTCCGTCGTCGTGCGCGGCGAGAGCATCGAGCACAGCCTCGACGGCGTGCGGGGGCGCCGTGAGGAGCTCGGGAGGCAGCGCCGCGATAACGTGCGCGTCACGGCGCGGGGCACGGGCCGTCGCCCGCGCACGGGACAGCACCTGCGGCATGTTCACGTCGGTGCGCACGTAGTCCGTGACGATGCTCGCCCGGTCCACCCCGACGAGCGCCAGGACCAGGGCGACGAGCACGCCCGTGCGGTCCTTGCCCGCGGTGCAGTGCACCAGCACCGGGCCGTCGTCGACGGCGACCGCCCGGACGCCCGCCACGAGCCGGGTCGCGCCCGGCTCCTCGAGCATCTCCAGGTACAGCCGGCCCAGGTCGAAGGGGACCGGCTGCGACGACGTCTCGGCCCGGGTGGTGGCACCGGCCAGCACCGGCAGGGAGACCACCGTCGCGACCTCGGCGAGCGGGTGCGCCTCCCGGGCCTCGCCGCCGTCACGCAGGTCGAGCACCGTGCGCGGTGGCCACACCACGTCCGCAGGCACGACGTCGTCGGCGCGGGGCGCGTCGGACCGCAGCAGCACACCGGTCCGCAGCTCGGGCGAGGCGGTCCCGACGTCGCGGAGGTTCACGAGCCGGTCGGGGACGGCGGAGATCTCGACGCTCATGTCCCGACGGTAGCGGCTACCGTGTCGCGGGCTCGAACGACAGGCTGACCGAGTTCATGCAGAAGCGGTCGCCCGTCGGCGTCTGCGGCGCGTCGTCGAAGACGTGGCCCAGGTGCGAGCCGCACCGGGCACAGCGAACCTCGGTCCGCAGCATGCCGAGCGACCGGTCCTCGATCAGCTCGACGCGTTCGCCGGCCAGCGGCGTGTAGAACGACGGCCAGCCGCAGTGCGAGTCGAACTTCGTCTCGCTGCGGAACAGCTCGTTGCCGCACGCCCGGCATCGGTAGACGCCCTCGCGCTTCTCGTCGAGCAGCTCACCGGTCCACGCGCGCTCCGTGCCGGCCTGCCGCAGCACCGTGAACTCCTGCGGCGACAGCTCGACGCGCCACTCGTCCTCGCTCTTGGACACCTCGTACGTCATGTCCTGGTCAACAGGCGACGGCCGGGCGGTGTTCCCGCCCGGCCGTCGTCACGCACAGGTTCTCAGCGACGCCCGCGGGAGGCGCCCTGCGCCGCACCCTGGGTCGCACGGCCGCCCGCAGCACCCTGGCCACCCCGGCCACGACGACGGCGGTTGCGACCGCCCGAGGACGTCCCCGGGGTCTGCGCCGCACCCTGGCCGGTCCGTCGGCCGCCGCCGCCCTGACCGCCGCCGGATCGCTGGCCCTGCGGCTTCTTGCGCGCCGGCTGCTGCTGCTCGACCGGCGGAGCCGGCTTCACGTACGCCGCCACCTCGCCCACGAGGGCGGTGATCACCGGGTCGCCCGGAGCCACCGGCTGCGGGCGGGCGGCGATGCGGGCCTTGCGGGTCAGGTCGCGCACGTCGCCCCGCTCCTCGGGGAGCATGACCGTCACGACGTCGCCCACCGAGCCCGCGCGGGCCGTGCGGCCGGAGCGGTGCAGGTACGCCTTGTGCTCGGCCGGCGGGTCCACGTGCACGACCAGCTCGACCTCGTCGACGTGGATGCCGCGCGCGGCGATGTCCGTGGCGACCATGACCTTGACGTCACCGGAGGAGAACGCCGCGAGGTTGCGCTCGCGGGCGCCCTGGCCGAGGTTGCCGTGCAGGTCGACCGCCGGCACGCCCGCGGCCGTGAGCTGCTTGGCGAGCTTCTTCGCCTGGTGCTTGGTGCGCATGAACAGCACGCGACGCCCGGTCCCCTGCGCGAGCTGGTGCACGACCTCCTTCTTCGCGTCCTTGTCCGCCACCGCGAGGATGTGGTGCGTCATCTGCGGCGGCGGCGCCGCGGCGTCGTCCACCGAGTGCGTCACCGGGTTCTTCAGGAAGCGCTTGACCAGCACGTCGACGCCGTTGTCCAGCGTCGCCGAGAACAGCAGGCGCTGACCCTCGCGCGGCGTGCGGTCCATGATGCGCTTGACGCCCGGGAGGAACCCGAGGTCGGCCATGTGGTCGGCCTCGTCGAGCACGGTGATCGAGATGTCGTCGAGCGTCAGGAGCCGCTGGTTGAGCAGGTCCTCGAGACGCCCGGGGCACGCGATGACGATGTCGACGCCCTGGTTGAGCGCGGTGACCTGGCGCGACTGCGCGACGCCGCCGAAGATCGTCGCGGTGCGCAGGCCGAGCGCCTGGGCGATCGGCTTCATGACCGCGTCGATCTGGTTGGCGAGCTCACGGGTCGGGCAGAGCACGAGCGCGCGAGGCGCCGCCGAGCGCAGCCCGCGACGGCCTGCGGCCTTGTTCTGCGCCGTCTCACGGGCCAGGCGCGTCACGACCGGCAGCGAGAACGCCAGCGTCTTGCCGGAGCCCGTGCGGCCGCGGCCGAGGACGTCGGTCCCGGCCAGCGTGTCGTTCAGCGACGCCGCCTGGATGGGGAAGGGAGTAGTGATGCCGGCGTCCGTCAGGTGCTTCACGACAGGGGTCGGCAGGCCGAAATCGGCAAAGGTAGTCAAGGAAGATGCCTCTCTGGGGCGTCGGACGACGCCCGGGGTCGGGGTCCGCCGCACGCAATCCGGGGGGATCTCCACGACGTGGGGCGCGCTGGATCGCACTGCCCTCTCGGACCGATTGTTGCACGCCAGGCGGCCCGCACCCCTATGACACACCCCACAGGTAGCAGGGCGGACACTCAGACGGGCATGGTCCAATGTGGCGCGTGGACGACTTCTTCACGACCGCCGGCGACGTGCTCGGACAGATCTGGACCGCGGCCACCACCCCGGTGGACCCGCCGGACCAGACCGTCGTGCTCGCCGTCGCCCTGGTGGCCCTCGCCGTCGTGGCGGTCGGGCCCGTGTGGCGCGTGGCCCGGCACGTGGTGACCATCGCGCACGAGGGTGCGCACGCGGTCGTCGCGATGCTCACCGGTCGCCGCCTGGACGGCATCCGCCTGCACTCGGACACCTCGGGCCTGACCGTCACCGCGGGACGGCCCCGCGGGCTCGGGATGATCCTCACCGCCTTCGCCGGGTACGTGGGCCCGGGCCTGGTGGGGCTCGGCGCCGCGTGGCTGCTGCGGGCGGGCTACGCCGTCGGGCTGCTGTGGCTCCTCGTCGCGCTGCTGGCCCTGCTGCTGCTCAAGATCCGGAACTGGTTCGGGCTGTGGTCCGTGCTGGTCAGCGGGGCGGCACTGGTCGGGGTCTCCTGGTGGCTCGAGCCCGCCGCGCAGTCCGCCGTCGCCTACGCCGTGACCTGGTTCCTGCTGCTCGGCGCGGTCCGGCCGGTCTTCGAGCTGCAGGCGCAGCGGGCCCGCGGGCGGGCACGGTCGTCCGACGCCGACCAGCTCGGTCGCCTCACCGGCGTGCCCGGTCTCGTGTGGGTCGTCGTGTTCGGGCTCGTCACGCTCGGCTGCCTCGTGCTGGGCGGCGGGTGGATCGTCGGCCCGGTCGCCGCCTGAGCCGCGGCACGCCGCGTCTCAGACCTTCGCGTACCGGGCCCGCGCGAACGAGTAGGCGCCGTACGCCGCGATGCCGACGCCGGTGACGACCAGCAGGGCCGTGCCGAACGGCTGGTCCTGGATCGTGCGCAACGCGTCGTCGAGGCCGCCCGCCTTGTCGGCGTCGTGCGTGACACCCGCGGCGACGAAGAGCCCGCCCAGGACCCCGAGCGCCACGCCCTTGGCGACGTAGCCGACCTGACCGAGCCGGACGACGGCGGCACCGACCGTCCCGCCGCCGGTGCTGCGCAGGTCCTCGAGGAACTTCTTGCGCCACCCCTTGACCACGTGGAAGACCCCGACGCCCACGACGACCAGGCCGCCCGCGGCCACCAGCCAGCGGCCCGCCGGGGTTTCCAGGACGGTCGCCGTCAGGCTCTCCTGCTGTTCTCCACCCCCACCGGAACCGCCACCGACGGCGTAACGGCCGGCGCTGACGGCCAGCACGCCGTAGAGGATGCCCTTGCCCGCGGCCTTGATCCGCGCACCGGCCTCCTTCGCGTCGTCCGTGCCGGGCACCCCGACCAGCGCCTCGACGATCTGCCACAGCGCGAGGGCGGCGAAGCCGACGGTCACCGCCCACAGGATCAACGTCCCGCCGGCGGTGCTCGCGAGCTCGCGGAAGGCCCCTGACTCGTCGGCGCTGCCCGAGGACGAACCGAACGCCAGCCGGACCGCCAGCCAGCCGATGAGCAGGTGCACGACACCCGAGGCGGCGTAGCCGGAACGGGCCAGGGTGCGCAGCCACGTGCTCTGACGGGCGCGGTGGGCCGCGCCGTGCGTTCGTCCTCCTGTGGACACAGGTCACCTCCGTCGGCCACGGGTCTCGCGGCGTCGCCGCCACCCTGTCGCACATCGGTGCCGCCCGCCAGCGCCACCGCGCGCCAACCGGCCGGTGCCGCGCGACACTGGTCCGGAGACCTCGACACCAGGAGGCGTCATGGCCGTGTTCACCCGAGGGTTCGGCGGCCGCCGTCCCGAGCCCGAGCGACCGCTGCCCCCCGGGCAGCACCTGACGCAGGACTTCCCGGTGCTGTCGACGGGCCCGACACCGAACGTCGACGCGTCGCGCTGGGAGCTCACCGTCCGCACGGAGTCGGGCACGGAGCATCGTTGGGACCGGGCGGCCCTCCAGGCGCTCCCCGCCGAGGACGTCACGGTGGACATCCACTGCGTGACCCGCTGGTCCAAGCACGACACGCACTGGCGGGGCGTACCGGTCGACGCGTTCTTCGAGGACGTCGAGACGGCCGCCGACTTCGTCGTGGCGCACTCGTACGGCGGCTACACGACGAACCTGCCGCTGGACGACCTGCTGGACGGCCGCGCCTGGGTCGTCTTCGAGTACGAGGGCGAGCCGCTGGCGCCGGTGCACGGGGGCCCGGTCCGGCTCCTGGTCCCCCACCTCTACTTCTGGAAGTCGGCCAAGTGGTTGCGGGGGCTGGTGCTGCACGAGCACGACGAGCCGGGGTTCTGGGAGCAGAACGGCTACCACCTGTACGGCGACCCCTGGTCGGAGCAGCGCTACTCGTGAGCCTGTGGCACGTCGCCCAGGTCGTGGCGGTCGAGCGCCTGACGGCGAGCGCACGGGCCCTGACGCTGTCGGTGCCGGGGTTCGTGGAGGCCGTCGCCGGCCAGCACGTCGACCTGCGCCTGACGGCTCCCGACGGCTACCAGGCGGTCCGTGCGTACTCGCTGGCGCGGGTCGGCCGCGACGAGGTCGTCGAGATCGCGGTGGACCGGATTCCCGGTGGTGAGGTCTCGGGCTTTCTGGTCGACGACGCGCAGGTGGGTGACCGCATGGAGGTCCGAGGGCCGCTGGGCGGCTTCTTCGTGTGGCGGCCCGACGACGTCGGACCGGTGCAGCTCGTCGCGGGTGGTTCCGGCGTCGTCCCGCTGGCGGCGATGGTGCGGTCCCGGGCGGCGGCCGGCTCGCCCGCCCCGTTCCGGCTGCTGTGCTCCGTGCGCACACGGGCGGACGCCTTCTGGGCCGACGAGCTGTCGTCGTCGCCCGGGGTGGAGACCACCTGGGTCTACACCCGCGAGGTCCCGCCGGGTGTCACCCGCCCGGCGGGGCGGCTCTCGGCCGACGACGTCGCCGCGCACGTGCTCGCGCCCGGCGAGAGTCCGCGCGTCTTCGTCTGCGGTCCCACGGGGTTCGTGGAGGCCGCGGCGGCGCTGCTGCTCGACGCCGGGCACGATCCTGATCTGGTCAGGACCGAACGTTTCGGAGGTGCGTGATGCTCGACGGGAACGTGCTCGCCGGATCGCTGGCCGAGGTGTGGGCGCTCGACGTGACGGTCGCGACCGGGCGGTGCGCCGGGTGCGCAGACGTCGCCGTGCTCGCCCGCGCGGTCGTGTTCGACCATCCCATGGGGCAGGTCGTCCGATGCCGCGGGTGCGGCGGCGTGCTGATGGTCGTGGTCGAGCGCCCTGACGGCGTCCAGGTGTCCGCCCGTGGCCTGGCCTGGGTGCGCGGCTGACCGGAGCGCCACCGGGTCACGCAGCAGCACGACGGCGGGCCTCCTCGAGGGGAGACCCGCCGTCCGCCAGAGTCAGGGGCGCTCAGGCCTGCTGCGGCGTGAGCACGAAGCCCGGGCCCTCGGTCGAGGGCTCGGCGTCGAGCTGCAGCGCGTCGAGCGCGTCGGCAGCCTCGTTGTCGACGAAGACCTTGGTCTCGCCGGAGTCGTCGACGACGGCGTCGTCGGGCTGGGGGGCGGGGACGAGCGCGAGCTCGAAGTTGCCCGGTCGGTCGGTGGACTGCGCGATCCGCAGCCCGCCCTCGCTCGGGACGCCGGCCTGCTGGGCCAGCGACTCGACGGCGGTGCGAGCGTTGTCCGTCACGGTGAGCATGGTGGCTCCTCTCGTCGGGTACGCGACGCCTCCACCGAAGCAGCAACCCGGGGCTTCACGCAACGCGGGGACCGGATCGCCGCGCGATCTCTCGCAGGACGAGACATCCCCTGCCAGGTCGCGGGGCCGGACGTAGGCTGCCCTCCGGGCCTCGAGAGGCTGGTCACACCCCGAGCCGCTCCCGTCCCGCCCCGCACTCCTCCCGCGTAGGCTGACCCGCAGCCGCAGCTCGCACGCCGAGCGGGCGGCGGGCCTCTAGCTCAACTGGCAGAGCAGCGGACTTTTAATCCGCGGGTTCCGGGTTCGATCCCCGGGGGGCCCACCCTTCCGACCAAGCACTTCGCCACCACCTCACCAGCGCCGGCGCACCGACTCGCCGAGGGCGGCAACCGGCTCCGGTCGGTGCACACCACGCGGACGGTAGCCGAGCTCGTCGCTGACGCCGGCGAGGTCCGCGAGGTACCAGACGACGGCCAGCCACATCTCTGTGCCCTGGAGCCCGGGGGTCGTCCCCTGCGCCCCGGACGTCGTGCGGTGCGGTGCTCGGAAGGCGAAGCCCTCGTCCGTCCTCCAGGTCCCCAGCGCGTCACGCAGGAGCCCGCGGGCGACGTCGACCACCTCGTCGCCCCGGTGCCCCGCACCGCGGGTGAGCCACAACGGGTGCGCCACGTCCAGCACGTTGCAGGCGTTCTGCTGCTCGGGCCGGAACCAGCGCGGGTCACGGACGTGCTCCAGGACGGTGTCGACGACGCGCTCGGCGTGGGGCACGGGTAGACCGTGCTGTGCGAACGTGCCCCGCGCGGCGCGGTAGTACCCGTTGACCATCTGGAGCAGACCCTGAGCCCGGCTCGGGGCACCCCACATCCCGGTGCGCGGGTCGGCGCTCGTCAGCAACCAGCCGAACAACGCCTCCGTCGCACCGGTGCGGTGCGCACGGCCGAGCCGTTGGTTCCAGTGCAGCGCGGTGCCGAGCGCGTCGACCAGGTGCCCGCACGCCCAGGCGTCGTCCCGCCAGTCGAGGGCGGCGAGCGTCTCGACGACCTCGTCCGCGTCCAGGTCCGCCACCACGGCGATCGGGTGGTCGAACCGGCTCCTCAGCAGGTCGAGCGCGTAGCCGACGGCCAGGACGTGGTACGCCGCGGCGCCGTCGTCGAGCAAGGTTCCTGGCCGGGTGGGCCGGCCGTCGGCCCCGAGCTCGCCGACGAGCCCGGTGGTGGGGTCCTGCCACGACCGCAGCAGCGCGGCGGCGTCCTCGGCCGGTCGATGCGGGGGTGGTCCGTCCAGCAGCAGGTCGGCGATCTCGACGGCGTCGCACTGCGCGCGGACCGTCGGCACCGCGCCGGGGGCGTCGACGAAGAGCTCGGCACCGTCGTCCCAGCAGCGGTCCAGGAGGTGGCCCGCCTGCTCCCTGGCCGAGTCCGCGAGCGCGGCCACGGCACCCGCGAGGTCGCCGGGGCGGTTGCCGGTGCGGGCGGCCGGGCCGGTCCGCCACCGGATGAGGCGCGCCGGGTTGCCACCCACGACGGCGCCGGCCGGGACGTCCTTGGTGACCACCGCCCCGGCTGCCAGGACGGCCTTGTCCCCCACGGTGACGCCGTCGAGCACCACGACGTGCGAGCCGATCCACACGTCGTCGCCCACCGTGATCCCCTCGGTGACCAACGGTTGGCGGAAGATCTCGACGTCCGGGTCGTCCATCGTGTGGTTGAAGCCCAGCAACGAGGTGTGGGCGCCGATGCGCACTCCCGCGCCCAGCGTGACGGCGCCGCGCACCACCGTGTAGGGGTTGATCGAGCAGTCGCGGCCGGCGACGAGGTCCCCGGTGAGGTAGGCACCCGCGGCCACATAGGTCCGGTCACCGAGCTCGAGCGTGTCGTTCGTGACCGACGCGAGCTCCGAGAGGAAGCACCCCTCGCCGAACCGGAACCCACGCTCGGCGGCAAGCCGTCGCTGCAGCGCGTGCTGGCGCGCCTTCTGCTCCGGTCCCGCCGCTTCCGCGAGCGTCCAGGGGTTGTAGTCGACCGCGGTGCGGTCGAGAGAGGTCGTCGCCTCGTCGCTCATCGCACTCCTTCGTGGGGGACCTCCGAGTCTCGGCCACCGTCGCCCGCCTGCCCAGGCCCGCCGCGCGAACGATCAGGAACGGACACGACCGGACGCCGGCGCTGCTGGCCTGGCCCGCCCGCGCACGACAGGATGGGCCAGGTGACCACGCTCCTGCCCGACACCCCCCACCCGGACGGACCCGTCGTCGTCGCCCACCGGGGCTACGGTGCCGTCGCCCCGCAGAACACCCTGGCCGCCTTCGAGGCGGCGTGGCGCGCCGGGGCGCAGGCCCTGGAGCTGGACGTGCGGCTCAGCGCCGACGGCGTCCCCGTGATCATCCACGACCCGGTCGTGGAACGGGTGTCCGACGGCACCGGTGCGGTGGGCTCGCTCGACGCCGCGACGATCCGTGGGTTCGACGCCGGGTCCCGGTTCTCACCGGTGTTCGCCGGTCAGCGGATCCCGACGTTCGCCGAGGCGATCGACTTCGTGGCCGCTCGCCCGGGCATGGACCTGCTGTGCGAGTACAAGGGGCAGTGGACGGCCGCCGAGCTCGCCCCCACGATCGCCACGATCGACCGGGCCGGGCTCGCCGGCCGGACCGTCGTGCAGGGTTTCGGACGGCGCACCGTCCTGGCTCTCGGTGAGGCGGCACCGCACCTCCCGCGAGGCTTCCTCTGCAACGAGGCACCGCACGACCTCTTCCAGGTCGCCGAGAAGCTCGGCGTCGTCGCCGTCAATCCCTCGGTCGCCGCCGTGCTGGCCGATCCCGGTCTGGTCACCACCGCGCACGCGCAGGGGTTGCGCGTGATGCCGTGGACGGCGAACGAGACCAGCGAGTGGGAGGGCCTGCTCGCCGCCGGCGTGGACGCGATCATCACCGACCGGCCGGGCGAGCTGCGCGGCTGGCTCGCGGGACGCTCCGGGACGCTGCTGCGCTGAGACGCGGCGGCTACGGGCCACCGTCACCCGCCCCGTCGCCGGGCCCGCCGCCCTCCCCCGGCCCGTCGGTGGGCCCACCGTCGCCCGAGTCCGGGGCGAGCCGGTTCCGGCCCGTCCCGCGCGACGCCGGCCGCACCTCGCCGTCGTCGTCCACCTCGATCTCGCCGGTCATCCGCCGCTCGGCCACCGCCTCGCGCTCGTCGATCGCGTCCTGGCCCGGTCCCTCGAAGTGCTCCCGCCGGGCCTCGGCCTCCTCGCTGCCGGTGTAGAGCCCGGCGGGCTGCGCGGGGGGCATCACGGTGGTCTTTTCCGCACCCCGCTGCGGGGCGGGGACGTCGCCGAGCACCACCGTCGCGCCGTCCTCCGGGTCCGACGGCGGCACCCCGGTCCGCGAGCGCTGCCGGTGGAGCACGGACGGACGCGGGGGACGGTTCGTGCTCGACCGGCCGGGCACCACCACCGGCTTGCCGGGCCGACGACCGATGCGCGACCCCGGCGCGGACGCCGCCGAGGCGGCCGAGGCGGCCGAGGCGGCCGAGGCGGCCGAGGCCGCGGACGGCTCCACGGAGGCCGGCAGCTCCAGGGGCTCCGGCCGGGGCTCGGGCTCGGCGGGCGACTCCTGCCCGGACGCGGCCGACGGCCCCGGCACACCGCCGTCGGGCAGGGCCACCGCGTCCTCGTAGCGCCGACGCGGCATGGCGTAGGGGGCCTCACGCTGGAGCCACTGCACCAGGCCCTCGCGGACGTGGCAGCGCAGGTCCCACAGCGTCCCGGCGTCGGCGGCGCTGACCAGCGCCCGGGCCTGGACCATGCCCCCCGTCGCGGCGGTGACCTGCAGGATGCCGACGCGCTGGTCCCACAGGGTGGACGCGTCGAGGAGGCGCTCGAGCTCGGCACGCATGGCCGGCAGCGGCACGTTGAAGTCCACGTCGACCTCGACGGTGCCGAGCAGGTCGGCCGCGCGCCGGGTCCAGTTCTCGAACGGGGTCGTCGTGAAGTACGTGCTCGGCAGGATGAGGCGGCGGTCGTCCCACGCGTGCACGACCACGTAGGTGAGCGTGATCTCCTCGATCCGCCCGAACTCGCCGTCGAGCACCACGACGTCGTCGACGCGGATGGCGTCGGTGAAGGCGATCTGCATCCCGGCGAACGCGTTGGCGAGGCTGGACTGCGCCGCGATGCCCGCGACGACGGACAGCAGGCCGGCCGAGGCGAGGATGGAGGCACCTGCCAGCCGCACCGTCGGGAACGTGAGCAGGACCGCCGCGATGGCCAGGATCACGATGATCGCCACGGTGACGCGCCGCAGGATCGAGATCTGCGTCTGCACCCGCCGCGCGTGCCGGTCGTCGGACGAGCCGCTGACCCTCGCGAGGGTGCGGTCCTCCACCACGAACGCCATGGCACCCACGAGCCACGCCCCCGCGACGATCGTCGCGATGAGCAGACCGTGCTGGAGGACGGGGAACCAGGCCTCGTCCTCGTGCGCCGACAGCCGGAAGGCCACCCAGACGGCCACGATCATGAGCAGCACGCGCATCGGGTGGCGCAGCCGCGTCGCCAGGTCGTGCAGCAGCGGACGGCGACCCGTGAACCTCCGCACCAGCACCGACAGCAGGGTCACGACGACATAGGCCGCGACGAGGGCGGCGGCGGCCCAGGCCAGCGTGACGGTGAGTGCCACGCCGGACTCGACCGTGCCGGGGTCGATCGGGGAGTCGCTGTCCGAGAACATGCCTCCACACTAAGGAGGCCGACCTGGGCGCGCGCTGTGGGTTCTGCCCCTCGTGGGCTCAGGCTCCTCGCGACGGGCGGTGCAGCCAGCCGCGCAGCCGCCCCGTGACCCACGGCAGCACCCAGAAGGACATGATCGGGGTGAGCACGAGCGTCGAGACGAGCACCTGCAGGACGAGCGGCAGGTCGCGGAAGGCGGGCAGCAGCCAGACCATGAGCGCGGTGAAGACGAGGTTCACCGGGAAGAAGCCGAGCCAGATCGCCACGGACTGCTTCCACCGCGGCGGCGCGGGCAGCAGCGGCGCGCCGGCGGGCTCGTCCTGACGGACCGGCGGGTCGAACCAGCCCTCGATCCCCGTGCGCCGGGCGACGCCTCGCTCGGTCACCAGGTGCTCGCCGCGGGCCAGCCACTCCCGACGCTCGGACGACCTCTCCCACGCCTCGAGCCGGTCGGTGTCCGCGAACCGGTAGAGCATGACCCAGTCGTGCGAACCCTCCGCGGCGCGGATCCACCCCGAACCGAGGAACCCTGGCCACCGGTTGGCGAGGTTGACGCCGGCCTGCACCCACGACGTCACCTCAGGAACCCGGTCGGGGCTGACGACACGGTGGATCGAGACGGTGACGGGGGCGGGGCTCATACGGGCCAGTGTTGGGTGCGCGGCACGTGCACGCCGCGTCGCTCTCCGGCACCGGACTTGTCAGTCCCACGATGCGGACGTGGCGGCGATCACAGCGGTTGTCAAGGGGCAACTCGCGGCATCCGTCCGGATCTTCACCGACACCACCCAGATCCCACGCCAGATGGTCGAGCAACTGTCGCAGCCCTTGCAGGGGCCGGTCACAACCGGGGGCCACGATGGACGACGGCCCCGAGACCCGAGGACATCACCCTTGAGCACACGTCGCTTCACCTTGCCCTGGCAGCGCGAGACCCGCAAGCCTGGCAGGCACGCCGCCCTCCACCCCCGTCACACCGTCGACGCCGCGCGCACCTCGCGCTCCGGCGTCGCCGCCGCCATGGCTCTGCTGGCCCTCACGGCCGGCACGGCGACCGCCGTCACCCCGCTGACCGAGAGCACGACCAGCGCGGGCTCCACGACGGTCGTCGCGGCCCCCACCACCGACGAGCCGTCGTCCGAGGCGAAGGTCCAGGGTGGGGCGTCACCCGACACTGCCACCGACAGCTCCACGGTCGCCGCGACGGCCGCGCTGCAGCGAGCGCGGCAGGTGACCGCGGAGTCGACCGCCCTCTCGGCCAAGGAAGAGCGCGCGATCACCGCACGCACCGAGCAGCTCACCGAGATGCTGGTGGCCCGCGAGGAGACCGCTGCCTCCCGCTCGGCCATGCGCACCGCGCTGCCCGAGCCCGGCACGGACGCCAGCAGCGAGCCCGACGCCGACAACGACACCGAGCCGGAGCCCGACGCCGACGCCGACGCCGACGAGGAGACGACCGACGCGCGACCGTCCGCGGCCGAGGAGGCCCCGACCACGGAGGCCGAGCTCACCGCGGCCACCGAGGAGCTCACCGAGCTGCTCGAGGAGGCGGAGAGCACCGTCCAGATCGAGGCGGCACCCGCCACGCCGGCCGAGATCCTCACCGCGCAGAAGCAGGAGGCCGCCGACGCGGCCGCCGAGCTCGCCCGGCAGATCGGGTCGACCGCGGACTACGCCAACGGGCGCATCCCGTCCGACGCGATGTGCGAGCTCTCCTTCGCCGGCGGCGAGATGCTGCGCTGTGACGCCGCCGCCCAGCTCGAGCGGCTCGACGTCGCCTACCAGGCGAAGTTCGGCGGACACCTCTCGATCACCGACACCTACCGGTCCTACGAGTCGCAGGTCGCCACGAAGGCGCTCAAGGGGCACATGGCCGCCGTGCCGGGTCACTCGAACCACGGATGGGGCATCGCGGTCGACCTCAGCGACGGTGTCGAGTCCTTCGGCACGCCTCAGTACACGTGGCTGCGCAAGCACGCCCCGGCGTTCGGCTGGGACAACCCCGACTGGGCGCGTGCGGGCGGCTCGAAGCCGGAGGCCTGGCACTGGGAGTACACGCCGCTCGACTGACCCGCCTCCGCCGTGGGTCAGCCCCAGCCGAGCGCGTGCAGCCGGTCGTCCTCGATCCCGAAGTGGTGCGCGATCTCGTGGACCACGGTGACGGCGACCTCGTCCGCCACCTCGTCGAGCGTCTCGCAGAAGGCGAGCGTCGGGTTGCGGTAGATGGTGATCCGGTCCGGCAGCGACCCTGCCGCCCACGACTCCCCCCGCTCGGTCAGGGGCACACCCTCGTAGAGACCGAGCAGCCCGGGGTCGTCGGCCGGGGCGTCGTCCTCGACCAGCACCACGACGTTGTCCATGAGCCTCGTCAGCTCGGCCGGCACCTGGTCCAGGCCTTCCGAGACGGCTGCCTCGAAGTCCTCCCGCGACATCTCCACCACGCGATCCATCCTCCCTCACGGCGGCGGCTGTGGACGACGCCGCGCCTCCCGGTATGCTGTGCCGACCGGCCCCCATCGTCTAGCGGCCTAGGACCCCGCCCTTTCACGGCGGTAGCACGGGTTCGAATCCCGTTGGGGGTACTCCAGAGGTCTCCGCTCGCCGGAACCTGGACGAAATGCCTGGTCAGGAGCCGATTTCAGGATCCAGCCGAGCATGGGGTACGCTTTTCCTCGGCTCGAAAAGAGCTCCTCGATCGGGAGATCAACCCCGATCTTGGCCCTGTAGCGCAGTTGGTTAGCGCGCCGCCCTGTCACGGCGGAGGTCGCGGGTTCAAGTCCCGTCAGGGTCGCGCATGAAGCGCCCGGTTCGTCGGCAACGGCGCCCCGGGCTTTCGTGTCACGGCACGGCTCTGTAGCTCAGTTGGTAGAGCGTTCGACTGAAAATCGAAAGGTCACCGGATCGACGCCGGTCGGAGCCACCGCAGAAGACCCCCGGGCAGCAGCCCGGGGGTCTTCGTCGTGCAGGGCCCTCTGTGAGCGGCCCGCCGGCGCGGCTCCGGACCTTTGGAATTGCCTGGACCAGCCAGGACGGGTTGAGTGGGGACCGCACGTACACACTCGTCGAGGATCGGAGCAGCCGATGACGGACTGGGACGACGGGGGCGCGCCACCGGCGGACCGACCCCCCAGCATGGGCCGGCTGGTGGAGCAGCTCTCGGAGCAGGCCACCCGACTGGTCCGCGCCGAGATCGCGCTGGCCAAGGCGGAGCTCGCCGAGAAGGCCAAGCGCTCGGCCGTGGGCATCGGCCTGATCGGCGCGGCGCTGGTCGTCGTGCTCTACGCGGTCGGCGTCCTGATCTGGTCGGCCATCATCGGACTCGCCGAGGCGTGGCCCCTGTGGCTCTCCGCCCTCGTCGTCGGGGTCGCGATGGTCCTGCTCGCCGTCGTCATGGTGCTCGTCGCCGTACGGCAGCTCAAGCAGGCCGCCCGACGGCCGGAGACGATCGACCGCGTCAAGGACGATGTCGCCGCGCTCAAGGAAGGGATCAACCGATGAGCTCTGACTCCACAGCCCCCACCTCGGCGGGCCAGGAGCCGGCACCGTCTCGCGCCGAGCTCGAGGCGCAGGTACGCGACGCCCGCCGTGAGCTCGGCACCGCGCTCGACGAGCTCACCACCCGGCTGTCACCCTCCTACCAGGCGGCGCAGCTGGCGCACGGGACGCGACAGGCGGCGACGGACGTCCGCGGGCTGTTCGCCGGCAACGGCCTGCCCGACCACGACGCGCGCAGGTCTCGCAACGCCAAGATCCTCCTCGGCGTGGCCGCCGTCGGCGCGGCGGCCGTGGCGGTCCTCGTCGTCCGCGCCGTGCGCCGCTGACCCGGCCGCCGTCGGCCGGGCGGCCGACGGCGGTCTACTTCGGGCCGTCGGATCCTTCCGCCGCTGCGGCGTTCGCCGCAGCCTCGGCCTCGGCAGCCTCGGAGGCGGCGCCGAGCAGTGCTCGGACCTCCGACTCCTTGTAGCGACGGTGCCCGCCCAGCGTCCGGATCGACGAGAGCTTTCCTGCCTTGGCCCAGCGGGTGACCGTCTTGGGGTCGACACGGAAGAGGCTGGCCACCTCGGCGGGCGTCAACAGGACCTCGGAGTCTCCATGGAACGACATCCCCTGCACCTCCTGGTACGCGACCGGCTCGGACGGCGCCCGAAGTACTCCACGGCCGTGTCGTTCCATTGTGTGCAGAAAGCGGGATTGAGGCGACTTGAACCGAGCACGGCTTGCGGGCGTCAGGTCCCGCTCGCCCCGTGGGTCCGGATCGCCACCGCCCGCGAGGTGCTCCGCGCGGCGCCCCCGACGGCGTCTCGACCACGGGCTCGGCGTGAGATGGGTCACGAACGGGGCCTCCGCGGCCTGACCAGGACCGACCTCGATGGATCTCGCCCCGCCGTGACGCCATGCCGAGTAGAGGGAATGCGGTCACAGCATGTACCGTTAGAACCTGAACAGACGAAATCTTCTCTCGGGGCCGCACGTCTGCGACGTTGCCGCCCCGCTCTTACGTTGAGGGGGTCGGAGCCATGGGCCGTGGCCGTCAGAAGGCTAAGCACACGAAGGTCGCTCGCGAGCTGAAGTACTACAGCCCCGAGACGAACTACCACGCTCTGGAGCAAGAGCTCAAGGCCGGCCAGTCGACCGACGTCGTCACCGAGGACCGCTGGAGCGACAGCGCTGACTCCGCGTACGACAACGGCTACGCCACGTGGGACGACGACCGCCGCTGAGTCTCGTCTTCAGCACGAACATCTGCGGGGCCGGACGGCGACAGCTGTCCGGCCCCGCAGCCGTTCGCAGGGAAGGCCGTCAGCGGTAGTCGCCGACCAGCCGCACCGCCCCGGCGTGGACCCCCTTGGTCCCCACCACGAGGTCCTCCGACGTGCTCGACGGGTCGTGCTCGTCGACGGTGCCCAGCGTCCAGGCGTCCACGCCCAGGGCGGCCAGTCGCGCCAGCGCCGCGTCCGCGCCGTCGGCCCCCACCACCGCGACCATCCCGACACCGAGGTTGAGGGTGTTCTCGAGGTCGCCGCGGGGGACGGCGCCGAGGTCGCGCACCGTGCGGAAGACGGCCGGCACCTCCCACGACGACCGGTCGACCGTCGCGACGACACCCTCGGGGAGGACTCGGGCGAGGTTCGCGGCGAGCCCGCCACCGGTCACGTGGGTGTAGGCGTGCACCTGCGCGGCCTCGTCACGCGCCAGGGCGAGGCAGTCGCTCGCATAGACCTTGGTGGGCTCGAGCAGCTCCTCACCGAGGGTCCGGCCGAACTCCTCGACGTGGCGGCCGAGCTCCCAGCCGGCGTGCTTGATCACCGCGCGGACCAACGAGTAGCCGTTGGAGTGGATCCCGCTGGACGCCATCGCGATGAGGACGTCGCCGGCACGGACCCGCTCCGGGCCGAGCACGGAGTCGGCCTCGACGATCCCGGTCGCCGCACCGGCGACGTCGTACTCGTCGGGCGCGAGGAGGCCCGGGTGCTCGGCGGTCTCGCCACCCACCAGCGCCGTCCCGGCGACCTCGCACGCCTGCGCGATGCCGCGCACGATGTCGGCGACCCGCTCCGGGACGACCTTGCCCGTCGCGATGTAGTCGGTCATGAACAGCGGTTCCGCGCCGACCACGACGATGTCGTCGACGACCATGCCGACCAGGTCGAACCCGATGGTGTCGTGCTTGTCCAGCGCCTGGGCGATCGCCACCTTGGTGCCGACGCCGTCGGTCGAGGTCGCGAGCAACGGCTTGCGGTACCGCTGGAACGCCGAGAGGTCGTAGAGACCGGCGAAGCCTCCGACCCCACCGATCACCGCCGGGCCCTGGGTGCGGCGGACCGCGTCCTTCATGAGCTCCACGGCCTTGTCGCCGGCCTCGGTGTCGACGCCGGCGGCGGCGTAGGTCAGTCCATCAGTCACGGCGGCTTGCTCCTGGGTGGTGCGGGTGGTCCGGTCGCAGCGTGGTCGGCCGCGGCACGGTCAGGATGATCAGGGGTGGTTGAGCGCGGTCTGCCCGCCGACGCCGACGGAGAGCTGCACGAGGCCGTCCTCCGGGGCACCGAGCGGCAGCTCGGCCTGCTCGAGCTGGTACTTGCCGAGCTGGTGCGCCTCGGGCAGCTCGATCGGGTACTTCCCGGTGAAGCAGGCCGCGCACAGCTGGGAGGACGGCTGCTCGGTGGCGGCGATCATGCCCTCCGTCGAGATGTAGCCGAGGCTGTCCGCGCCCAGGGACTGGCCGATCTCCTCCGGGGTGAGCCCGTTGGCGATCAGCTCGGCGCGCGAGGCGAAGTCGATGCCGTAGAAGCAGGGCCACTTCACCGGTGGCGAGGAGATCCGCACGTGCACCTCGGCCGCGCCGGCCTCGCGGAGCATACGGATGAGGGCCCGCTGGGTGTTGCCGCGCACGATCGAGTCGTCGACGACGACGAGCCGCTTGCCTCGGATCACCTCGCGCAACGGGTTGAGCTTGAGGCGGATGCCGAGCTGGCGGAGCGTGTCCGACGGCTGGATGAACGTCCGCCCCACGTAGGCGTTCTTCGTCAGTCCCTGGCCGAACGGGATGCCGGACTCCTGGGCGTAGCCGACGGCGGCCGGCGTCCCCGACTCGGGCACCGGCATCACCAGGTCGGCCTCGACGGGGTGCTCGCGGGCGAGGATCCGCCCCATCTCGACGCGCGCCGCGTGCACGGGCCGGCCGTTGATCGAGGTGTCGGGTCGTGCGAGGTAGACGTACTCGAAGACGCAGCCCGCGCGCTCCGGCTGGGCGAACCGCGTGGAGCGCAGCCCGTCGTCGTCGATGCAGATCAGCTCGCCGGGCTCGACCTCGCGCACGAAGGACGCACCGACGATGTCGAGCGCCGGGGTCTCGGAGGCGACGACCCATCCGCGCTGGGTGCGGCCGAGCACGAGGGGGCGGACCCCCTGGGGGTCACGGGCGGCGTACAGCGTGTGCTCGTCCATGAACACCAGCGAGAAGGCACCGCGCAGCCGCGGCAGGACCTCGAGCGCCGTCTGCTCGAGGGTGTGGTCCTCGTCGCCGACCAGCAGGGCGGTGACGAGCGCGGTGTCGGTGGTGTTGCCGCGGGCGAGCTCGCCGCGGCGCTGGGCGCCGTAGCGCTCCGCCACGAGGTCCACGAGCTCGGCGGAGTTGGTGAGGTTGCCGTTGTGACCGAGGGCCACGGTGCCGGAGGCCGTCGCTCCGAGCGTGGGCTGCGCGTTCTCCCAGGTGACGCCACCGGTCGTGGAGTAGCGGCAGTGCCCGACGGCGATGTGACCGGTCAGGGCGTTGAGCGCGGTCTCGTCGAACACCTGGGACACCAGGCCCATGTCCTTGTACACGAGGATCTGCTCGCCGTTGCTGGTGGCGATCCCGGCGGACTCCTGGCCGCGGTGCTGCAGGGCGTACAGACCGAAGTAGGCCAGCTTGGCGACCTCTTCGCCGGGGGCCCAGACACCGAAGACGCCGCAGGCGTCCTGCGGCCCCTTCTCGCCGGGCATGAGGTCGTGGTTCAGACGGCCGTCAGGGCGCAAGGGCATGGCCCGAGTATCCCACAGACGACGGTTCAGGCCATCGTCGCCCTCACCTGCGGCGTAGGCTCCGGCGGTCCGCGAGCACGGCGAGAGCGCCCGCCAGCAGGACGAACAGCGTCGTGGTGCCGAGCACGATCACGGAGACGAAGACGCCGGGCTTGAGCAGGAACGCGCCCTCGGAGGTGGCGATGCCGGACAGCCAGACGCCCAGCACGACCCCGACGACGACGCCGACGACCGCGCCGACCGTGAAGAACCCCCGGTAGCGCGGTGCCCGCCGGACCCGGGCCGGGTCGACGAGCAGGTGCTCGTCGGGCTCACCGGGAGTGGTCGGCTCCACCGAAGACTCCTCGGCGGACGACGGCGACGGCTCGGCGGACGGCTCGGGGGTGTGCTCGGGGCTGGTGCTGCTCACTCCTCGAGCCTAACCGCACCCCGGGGAGCCTCCGGACGCCGGGGTGCACCTCAGGGACATCCCCGATGCCCGGGGGCGGCGGCCGTCGCGAGACTGAACTCCGTGCCCCCTCACACCACACTCCCTCGCACCGAGCTCCGCGCGGCGGTGCTCGCCGTCGCCGCCTCGTTCGCCGCCATGGTCGGCGGTTGCCTGATGTTCCTCATCAGCGGGACGGACGTCCCCGACCTGTTCGTCCTGCTCGGCAGGCTGCTGCCCGGCGTCGCCAGCCTCGTCGCCGTCGTGGCGTTGCTCGGCCGTGACCACCTCGCACGGCTCTGGCGGTGGCGGCCGGCGTCCCCGCGGGAGCTGGCCGCCTCCTTCGGTCTCGCGCTCGTCGTGATGCTGCCCACGCTCGTGCTCCCCGCCGTCGCCGGGCTGGCGTTCGGTGCCGAGCTCGAGCCGGCCGACGTCCTGCTCGCCGCGCTGCCCACCATCGTGATGGGCACCCTGCTCTTCGCGCTCTCGACCGTCGGCGAAGAGGTGCTCTGGCGCGGACAGCTGCAGAGCCTGCTGCGCGATCAGGGTTTCTGGCGCTCCTCGACGATCGTCGGCCTGCTGTGGATGCTGTTCCACGTCCCGCTGAACCTGACGTATCTGGCCCAGGGCACTCTCAGCACCGCCGAGGCGATCGCCACCACGCTGTCCGTGGCGGCCTGGGCGCCTCTGCTGGCCGCCCTGGTGGAGCGCCGCGGGACGATCTGGCCGGCGGTGTTCGCCCACGCCGTGCCTCTGTCCTCGCTCCAGCTCCTCACGGCGTCGTCGGTGGCGGCACCGACGACGTTCTGGGCCACGAACATCCTGGCCTGGGTCGCGATGCCGACCGTCGCCGCCGTCGTCCTCCGCCGATCGGCCCGCGTGCGGGCATCGGTCCCCGTCTGAGCGCCCGGGGCTCCCCACCGCGCGGTGGGGAGCCCCGGGAACCGGTCATGACGAACGGTCAGGTCAACCCCGTGCCTCCCACGGGCCGTAGGGGTCGCCCGGCTCCTGGTTCCGCGTCCACCAGCGGGCCTGCCACACCTCGCCGTCGTGCGCGACGGTCTCCCCGCCCACGTACACCTGGGACGGCGTCCACGCCGGGAAGGTGCCGGCGTCCGTCTCGACCGGCGCGCCGATCTCGGCCCAGGCGCTCCAGGGGCTCTCCCCCGGCGTCTGGCCCCGCGTCCACCACAGCGCCTCGAAGAGTCGCCCGTCGTGGGTGACCCTGTCACCGGCGGTGTAGACGGTGCCCGCCTCCCAGGCGGGGGCTGCCGGCGCGTCGGCGGCGAGCTCGAGCCCGACGACGAGCGGGTCGTGGTCCGAGGACCGGAAGGGTGAGTCGTCGTAGAGGATCGTCGCGTTGTAGTTGTACCGGCTGTACTCGTTCGCGATCGGCTCGACCGCGTTGATGTTCCAGATGTCCGCGCCGGTGACGAGGTCCAGCGCTGCCGGGGAGGCGAGCACGTGGTCCAGCGACCCGACCTGCCCGCCGAACAGGTAGGAGTACTTGCCCGTCATCTCCCCGAGGTTGGTGTAGCCGGCGTCCTCGAGCACCACCATCGGGTCTTCTCGGTCGTAGGAGTTGAAGTCGCCGACCAGCAGCACGACGTCGGTGCCGGCGTCGGCCGCGACGTCCTCGGCGAAGCCCGCGAGCGCCGTCGCCTGCCGGACCCGCGACTCGACGCTGCTGCCCTGCCCGTCGCCGGTGTCGGCGTCGCCGGGCCACGGCCCCGCCGACCCCTTGGACTTGAAGTGGTTCGTGATGACGAGGACGTCGTCGGACGGGTCGGCCTGCGCGCCGCCGGCGGGCTGGAACACCTGGGCGAGGGGCTCGCGGGCGTTGCCGAAGGCCACCGGGTCGTCGAGGATCACCGACTCCCCCACCGGCTCGGCGGTCGCGGTGCGGTAGATGAAGGCGTTGCGGATGACGTCCTCGTCCTGCGGCACCTCGGCGGGCGAGGGCACGTACGCCCAGGTGTCCGCGCCGTCGTGGTCGTTGAGGGCGTCCACCAGGTCCGAGACGGCCTGGTCGCGGTCCTTGCCGAAGGCCGAGGACGTCTCCATCTCCTCCAGCGCGACGACGTCGGCGCCGAGGGCGCTGATCGCGCGGACGATCTTGATCTCCTGACGGTCCAGGTTCTCCGCGTCCGCGGCACCGCGGGCGAGGCAGCCTCCCCGCACGGTGATCGGGTTGCCGGCGCGGTCGGTGTAGTACGTGCAGCCGTCGAGCTGGTCGCCGGTGGTGGTGAAGTAGTTGAGCACGTTGAAGGTGCCGACCTGGAGGTTGCCGCCGACCTCCTCGGGCGCGTCGGTGCGGGTGTCCTCGAACTCCGCCTGCTGGACGGTCGTGGCGTTGGCGGCCGTGAGCTGCTCCAGCGGCTGGAGGCTCCACGCGTCGAACCGGTAGTCGAGGATCACCGGCGTGGTGAACGTGACCGACGCACCGACCCGCACCGGGTCGGTGCCGTTCAACCAGGGCAGCGGGGTGCTCTTGTTGGCCTGGTTGTTGAAGTTCAGCGTGGAGCCGTCGTCGAGCTGGACGGCGCGGGCCGCGTTGTCGGCGGCCTGCGCAGCGGCCTCGTCCGAGCCGGGCCGGCCGACGGCGGTCGGCTGGACCAGCGGCGACTCACCGGCGGCGAGCCCGACGGTGCCGTAGAAGTTCGTGGAGTAGTTGTCGGTGACGGTGAACTCCCCCGCGGGGGCGAGCAGCATGCCCTCGAGCGCCTCGCGCTCGGCCTCGGTGGCCGGCCAGGTGGTCACGGTGGGCTTGACGGCCTCGGCGGGCTCGTCGAGCACGGTCCAGGACGACGGCGTCACCTGCGTCATGCCGAAGTGCTCGACGACGGTGCCTGTCACCTCCAGGTGGTCGCCGACCTGGACCTGGGCGGCGGCCTGCGACGAGTAGACGAACACCGCGTCGGACGCCCCCGGCGTCTCGTCGTCGGCGGGGTCGCCCCCGGTGCCCTCCGTCTGCAGGTACAACCCGTCGAACCCGCCGGTCGGGTAGGCCGCGGTCACGACGCCGCGGGTGGTGACGGCCTGCCCGACGATCGGCGACGCGCTGCCCGTGCCCTGGATCTCGGCGACGGTGACGGTCACCGGGTCGGGGTCGTCCGTCGGGGTGGGGGTGGGCTCCGGGTCCGGGTCGGTCCCGCTGTTCTGCGGCGTGGGCGTGCCGACGACGAAGTCGGCGGCGTTGTCGACGGTGTTGACGTGCTCGACCCGTGCCACCGAGACCGGGTTGCTCGTGCCGGGCGCGGGCCCGCTGCCGAGGTAGGTGTTGGTGGCCGAGCCCCAGCCGACCAGGTCGACGACGTCCGCGGCGTCGGCGCAGGCCGCCCCGAGGCAGCTCAGGCGCGTGGTCGAGCTGACCAGCGCGACCTTCCCGGCGGTGCCGGACATCGCGACGGAGCCCTCGACGTCGGGGGCGGGCAGGTCCGGCAGGTCGGTGTTGTTGCCGTAGGCCTGCCCGACGAGGAACGACCCACCGGCCGGGATCTCGCCCGTCAGGTCGGTCTGCCCGGACCACGCGGTGCCCGTCGAGGACCCGTACTGGACGGACCAGCCGTCCAGGGAGACCGGGGCGTCACCGGGGTTGTGCAGCTCGACGAAGTCGCGGTCGTAGACGGCCCCGCTGTTGCCACCACCCCCGTAGACCTCGTCGATGACGACGACGGCGTCCGCCGACGGCACCGCGGCAGCAGGGACGGCGGGTACCGCGGCGGCCGGGACGAGCAGCGCGGCGAGCACCGCCGCGCGCACCTTCCGGGAACCTCGGGTCGGTGACGTGGTGGCCACGCTGGTCCTCCTCGATCAGGGTCGACAGGGCGGGCTCAGCCAAGCACGGTCGTGTGAACCCTGGTTGAACCCCAGGTCACGGACGTGCTGCCGACAGGAGTCCGGTGCTCGCGACGGTACCGCCGCCCACCGACGCCCGCCCGACGACCCTCGGCGACGGCCAGGACGCCGTGCCCGCGTCAGCCGCGGTCGCGCGTCGCCTGCAGCGGCAGCCACGACGACAGGTCCGCCCGTTCGCCCGAGGCGTGCACACGCCCCGCGGCGAGGACGTCGGTCCATGCGGCCCGACCTGTGGCGAGCGCCAGCCACGTCTCGACGTCGGTCTCGACGACGTTCGGCGGGGTCCCCCGCGTGTGGCGCGGCCCCTCGACGGCCTGCACGGCACCGGCCGGCGGGACGCGCACCTCGACCGCGTTGCCGGGTGCGACGGCGGCCAGCTCCTCGAGCGTGAACCGCACCGCCGTCGTCGTCGTGGCGCGGGCGTGGTCGCCCTCGAGCCAGGCGGCCACCGCGGCGCGCCCGGCGGAAGGGTCGGTCCGTCGTCGTGCAGGCATGGGCACAGGTTATGTCGGTGGTGCCGACCATGATGGCTCCGTGGTGACGACGGTGCGCACGCTGCTGACCGATCAGATGGCCTTCTACTGGGAGTCGAACCTGTGGCCGCGGCTGCAGGGCCTGACGGACGACGAGTACCTGTGGGAGCCGGTGGACGGCTGCTGGAGCCTGCGCCCGGACGCCGCGGGCGTCGTGCGCATCGAGGAGACGCAGCCCGAGCCGGCGGTCCCACCGGTCACGACGCTCGCCTGGAGGATGGCCCACCTGGGACGTGACGTGTGGGGAGGCCGCGCCCGGGCCCTCTTCGGCCCGACGGCGGCGCCCGAGGACGCCGACATGTTCGACCCGCGGCACTGGCCCGAGCCGCTGCCGCTGACCGCCGAGGGCGGGCTCGCGCTCCTCGCCGAGGGGTACCGGTCCTGGTACGACGCCGTGGCCACCCTGGACGACGAGGAGCTCGCCCGGCCGCTCGGGCCGAAGGGCAGCTACTTCGCCGAGGACTCGATGGCGGCGCTCGTCGCGCACCTCAACCGCGAGGGGATGGCTCACGGCGCCGAGATGTGCCTCCTGCGCGACCTGTACCGGGCGCGGTGGAGCTGAGCTCCCGCACGGCGGTCCCTGTGCGGGAGCCCGGCCTCGGACGGACCGGTGTCAGGAGGCTTGCGCCGCGAGCTCGGCGCGCACCTCGTCGCGCAGCCTCCCGTGCCGGGACGGGTCGGGGGCGGCGGCCAGCAGCGTCTTGGTGTAGTCGTGCTGCGGGTCGAGGATCACCTGGTCGCTCGGTCCCTGCTCGACGACGTCGCCGCGGAGCATGACGACGATCTCGTCGCTGAAGTGCCGGGCCGTGGCCAGGTCGTGGGTGATGTAGAGGACGCCGAGGTTCTCCTCGCGCTGCAGCCGGGCGAGCAGGCTGAGCACCCCGAGGCGGATGGAGACGTCCAGCATGGAGACCGGCTCGTCGGCGACGAGGAACCGGGCGCCGGGGGCGAGCGCCCGGGCGATGGCGATGCGCTGTCGCTGCCCGCCGGACATCTCGTGGGGTCGCTTGGCCGCGAAGACCTCCGGCGGGTCGAGCTCGACGCTGCGCAGCAGCCGGTGGACCGCCGGGGTCACCTCCTTGCCGCGGGCGACGCCGTGGATCCTCAGCGGGCGCTCGAGGTGGTAGCTCACGGGGTGGTAGGGGTTCAGGGAGGCGAACGGGTCCTGGAACACCATCTGCACCTGGTTGCGGTAGCGCGCCAGTGCCCGGCCGCGCCGGCCGATCGGTTCGCCGTCGAGCAGGATCTCGCCCGCCGTGGGGGTCTCGAGCTGGGCGATCATCCGCGCCACGGTCGACTTGCCGGACCCGGACTCCCCCACCACGGCGACCGTCCGGCCCGCGGCGAGGGTGAACGAGACGTCGTCGACGGCGCGCAGCGTGCCGCGCCTCAGCCCGTCGCGGACCCGGAAGTCCTTGACGAGGTGGCGGACCTCGAGGGTGCTCATCGTCGCTCCTCGTCGTAGGAGAACTCCCCGAGCAGGCTCGGGAAGGAGGACAGCAGCTGCTGCGTGTACTCGTGCTGCGGCTCGGCGTAGAGCTGCTCGGCCGTGTCGAGCTCGACGATCTCGCCGGCCCGCATGACGGCGATGCGGTCGGCGATCTCCAGCAGCAGCGGCAGGTCGTGCGTGATGAACACGACGGCGAAGCCGAACGTCTCGCGCAGGCGCATGATCTGGCGCAGGATCTCCCGCTGGACGACGACGTCGAGGGCCGTCGTCGGCTCGTCCATGATCATGACCTGCGGGTCGAGCGCCATCGCCATCGCGATCATCACCCGCTGGCGCATCCCGCCGGACAGCTCGTGGGCGAACGCGTCGAGGCGGCCGGGGTCGACGCCGACCAGCTGCAACAGCTCCGCGCAGCGTTCCCGCCGTCGCTGCTTGGTCAGGTGCGGGCGGTGGGTGGTCAGGACGTCCTCGAGCTGCGCCCGGACGCTGATCACCGGGTTGAGGGAGTTCATGGCGCCCTGGAAGACCATGGACACCTTGTCCCAGCGGAACGCGCGCAGGGCGTCGCCGTCGAGGGCGACGACGTCGGTCTCGGTGCCGTCCGCGTCGTGGAAGGTCACCTGGCCGGACGTCATGACGGCGGGCGGCCTGATGAGCCGGTCGAGGCCGTAGGCCAGCGTCGACTTGCCACAGCCGGACTCGCCGGCCAGCCCGAGGATCTCGCCCCGGTGCAGGGTCAGGGACACGTCCCGGACGGCGCGGACAGGCGGGTCGACCTCGTACTCGATCGACACGTCCCGCGCGGTGAGCACCGGGGTCAGCCGCGCGACGTGGGCCGCGTGCGCCGCCGAGCTCAGCGGGCCGGGTGCCGTGGTGGTCCCGCTCATGCCTGCACCCTCTCCTTGTGGTCGTCGGGGTCCGGGGCCCGGCTTGCGGGGGCCGGCCGGGGGGTGTCGTCGTCGTGCGCCGGTGACGTGATGTCCAGGCCGGCCTTGCGGGCCTTGCGCTGGAGCTTGGCTGCGGTGGGTGCCTGTCGGAGCTTGGGGTCGATGACCTCGTCGATGGCGAAGTTGATCAGGCTCATCGCGCACCCGAGGACGGCGATCATCAGTCCCGGCGGGACGAACCACCACCAGGCGCCGCGCGTGAGGGCACCACCGCCCTGGGCCTCGTTGAGCATGGTCCCCCAGGTGATCGACCCGTTGGGACCCAGCCCGAGGTAGGACAGCCCGGCCTCGCCGAGGATGGAGAGCACCACCGCGAAGAGGAACTGGGCGGTGAGCAGCGGCAGGAGGTTGGGCAGGATCTCCATGCCCAGCAGGCGCGGGGTGGACTCGCCGGCGACCCGGGCCGCAGAGACGTAGTCGCGGCTGCGCAGCGAGCGGGCCTGCAGGCGCAGCACGACGGCGGCGCCGGGCCAGGCGGTCGCCCCGAGGATGATCGCGACCACCCACAGGCTGCGCACCTCCAGGTAGCTGGAGACCACGATCATCAGCGGAAGCCCGGGGATCACGAGCATGACGTTCGTGATCAGGGACAGCCCCTCGTCCGTGGCGCCCCGGGCATAGCCGGCCACCACGCCGAAGACCAGGGACAGCACGATCGCGAGCAGCCCGGCGACGACACCCACGAGCAGGGATCCGCGCGCGCCCTCGGCGAGCTGAGCGAGGACGTCGTACCCGAGGCTCGTGGTGCCGAGCCAGTGGCCGGGCTGCGGCGGGACCAGCACGGGGTTGTCGGAGCTGCGCGGGTCCTGGGTGAGCATCGGCCCGAAGATCGCGAAGAGCACGGTGGCGCCGACGACGGCGAGGCCGACGACGAGCTTGGCGTCGCGGGACGGGCGGCGGCGGGCCGGGCGGCGGACCTCTGGTCGGTCCGTGGGCTGGTCAGTCACGGTGGCGGGCCCTCGGGTCGATGAGGCCGTGCACGAGGTCCATGACCAGGAGTGCGGCGAGCACGGCGAGCGTGATCATGAGGAACACGCCCTGCATGAGGGCGTAGTCGTTGTTGCGGACGGCCTCGATCATCAGCTTGCCCAGACCGGGGTAGCTGAAGACCTGCTCGGTGACGAGCGAACCGGCCACGACGAAGGCCAGCGCGACGCCGAACCCGTTCACCGACGGGATGGCGGCGTTGCGCACGGCGTAGGTCAGGGCGATGCGGCGGGTGTGCAGCCCCTTGGCCTGGGCGGTCATGACGTAGTCCTCGGACAGCGTCGAGACCATCATGTTGCGCATCCCGAGCATCCACGCGCCGACGGAGGAGATGATGATCGTCACCGCCGGGAGGACGGCGTGGTAGAGCACCGACCCGACGAACGCCCAGCTCAGCTCGGGGCCGTTGAAGGTGAACACGTCGTAGGCGCCGATGATCGGGAACCACCGCAGCTCGACGCTGAACACGTAGATGAAGAGCAGCGCGACCCAGAAGTACGGCAGCGACTGCAGGAGCGTCGTGGACGGGATGACCCCGTCCACCCAGGAGCCACGTCGCCAGCCCGCCCACGCACCGAGCCCGACACCCAGCACGAACGACAGGATCGTGGCGGTGCCGACCAGGCCGATGGTCCAGGGCAGGGCTCCGGCGATCAGGTCGGTGACCGGGGTGGGGAACTGTGTCACCGACACCCCGAGGTCTCCGCGCAGCAGGTTGCCCCAGTAGCTGACGTACTGCTGCCACAGGCTCTGGTCCTCGGTGGCGCCGAGGAGGAGTCGCAGGCTGTTCTGTACTGCCGGGGACACGTCTCCGCTGCGCTGCAGCCGCGCGAGCAGGATCGTGTACGGGTCTCCGGGCAGCAGGCGCGGGAGCAGGAAGTTCAGCGAGACCGCTATCCACAGCGTCAGGGCGTAGAACCCGACCCGCCGGGCGTAGAACCTCATGGCGTTCCGTCCTTGGTCAGCATGCGACTCCTCCTCGGTCCGTCCTCAGCGCCTCACTCGGTGCCGGTGAGGTTGCCGAGGATCACGCCGGAGGTCGGTCCCTGCCAGGCCGGCGGGAAGAGGTAGAGGTCCTCCTCGGTGGGCCAGCCGGTGTAGTCGGTGCTGTTGTAGAACGTCTGCGTGGCGTTGACGACCAGCGGGATGTACGGCACGTCGTGGACGATGTGCTCCTGGACCGTGGCGTACGCGTCGGCCTTCACCGACTCGTCGTCGGTCCCGGCGGCCACCTTCACCGCGGCGTCGACCTCGTCGTTCGCGTACCGGGAGAAGTTCCAGAAGCCCGGCTCGAGGGCGGTGCCCACCGGGGTGGTGTAGTCACCGGAGAACCAGTCCCGGTAGATCTGGTACGGGTCGGCCGAGGAGGTGCCGATGACGCCGCCCATGACGAGCTGGAACTCGCCGCCGGTGCGCGAGTCGGCGAACTCGTTCCAGGAGACCGTCGAGGCGATCACCTTGATGCCCGCGGCCGCCGCCTGCTCCTCGATGAGCTTGGCGGCGTTGTTGTAGTCGGACCAGCCGTCGACGGAGGTCAGGGTCAGCTCGATGGGCTCGCCGTCCTTGCCGTAGAACCCGTCCGCGTCCTTCTCGTAGCCGGCGTCCTCGAGGATCTGCCCGGCCTGGTCGGCGTCGGCCGACTGCTCGATCGCGGCGGGCATGCCGTCGGCGATCCACTTGTCGTCCCTGCCGAGGAGCGCGAACGTGGGCGAGATGTCCGCGGTGAGCCCGACGAAGGCCTTCTCGGCGATCTGACCACGGTCGATCGCGACGCTGAGCGCCTGCCGGACGGCGACGTCGGTCTGGTCACCCTCGCAGCCGAGGTCGGCGTTGGCGCAGGTGTACAGCACCGTGGGGTCGACCGGGGTGTTGAGATAGCCGTAGCCGGCCGCCTCGATCCGCTCGGGCTCGGGGACGAACATGGTGGCCCAGTCGACCTGGCCGGTGGCGAGCAGGTCCTCGGCGGACTGGTTCGAGTCGATGCCGACGTAGCGCAGGTTCTTCACGGCCGGCTCCCCGCCCCAGTAGCCGGGGTTCGCCACGGCGGTGTAGGCGGCGTCGGAGGTGGTCTCCACGAGGTACGGGCCGGTACCGACGGGGGACTCGGCGTTCGGCCAGGCGACGATCCCGCTGAGCTCCGCCTCGGCGTCCTCGGCGTCCTCGTGCTGGCTGAAGACGTGCTCGGGGACCATGTAGGTGGCGCCGAGCAGGGCGAACTCGTTGGTGAACTGCGGCTCGTCGAAGGACAGCAGCACCGCGGAGTCGTCGGTGGCGACGGCGTCGGCGAGGTAGGCCGGCTTGGACGCCTCGTTCAGGAACGAGTAGACGACGTCGTCGGTGGTGAACGGTTCGCCGTCGTTCCACTCGACGCCGTCGCGCAGCGTGACGGTGAGCTCGGTGCCGTCCTCGCTCCACGCGAAGTCGGTGCCGAGCAGCGGGACGGGCTCGGTGTCGGCCGCCTTGTTGTAGGCGAAGAGCGTCTCGTAGATCCCGCCGTTGGCGAGGTGCAGCACGCCGGCCGCGTTGAACGGGTTGAAGTTCGCGGTGATCGGCGTCTGGGACCCCGCCCAGATCACGAGCTCCCTGTCGGTGTCACCACCGGCTGCGCTGGGTGCCGCGCCGTCCTCCGGCGCCTCGGCGGTGCCGCCCCCGCAGGCGGCGGCCAGGAGAGTCACGGTCGCGGCCAGTGCGGTGGCGCGGAGCCAGCGTCGGCGCCTCGTGGGTCCGTGCATGGGGGCCTTCCTTTCACGGCGCTCCAGTGCGCCGGGCCACGGCGCGGTCGTTGCGCCGGAGGGGTACCGCTCGGTTGACAGGCAACCTAACAAATACCCGGTACCGTGGCGCCAGCCATTCTAACGATGTAACGCAGGAGTGTTACCAAAACGTGTCGTGCGGTTGCTCCGCGCCACCGACCACCGACGGCCGCCCCGGGCTCAGGGCAGGGTGAAGAGGACCCGCCGCTCGGGCACCGACGCCTCGGCCAGGGTCACCCTGACCCGCTCCCCCAGCGGCAGGTCCGCACCCTCCGCGCCGACGACCGCCGCACGGACCGCCGGGTCGCGCAGCACGACCTGCCCCCGCGGCCGACGCGGTCTCCCGTCGTCGCCCGACCCGCCGCCGTCGGCGTCGACCACCACCGCGTCGAACCCTCGCCCGACGCGGGGCCCCAGCAGCACCGCCTCGACGATGTCCACGCACGCACGCTCGAACGCGCCGGCACGCTGGGCGGCCCTCTGCATCGTCGCGGGCAGGTCGGGCAGTGCCGCCAGCACCCAGCCGGGCACGTCGCGGCCCGCCGACTGCGCCACGCAGACCTCCGTGGCGTAGCGGTCGGCCAGTCGTCGCAACGGCGCGGTCACGTGGGCGTACTCCGCGCCGACTGCCGCGTGCCGCGCGTCGAGAGGCAGGCCGAGCGGAGCGCCACCCCCCGGCCCCGGGACGCCGAACGCCAGGTAGCCCGCCCCCCGGAACAGCGTGGTCGCCTCGTTGAGGAACGCGGCGTGCGCGGACCGTCGGGACTCCAGGCGCGGCAGCAGCTCCGCGTACGACATCTCCTCGGGCCAGACGATGCCCAGCGCCGCCGCCGTCCGACGCAGCCGCGCCACGTCCCGCGCCGCGGCCGGGGGCAGCGTCCGCAGGAGCCCGACGCCGGCCTCGCGCATCAGCCCGGCGGCGGCGATGCCGGTCAGCAACGAGATCTGCGCGTTCCACTCCTCGATCGGCAGCGTGCGGCGCAGCTCCAGGTCGTAGGCGCCGTCGGCGCGCCGCACCACCTCCTGCTCGGGCACCGCGAGCGAGACGCCACCACGCTCCTGCTCCCGCGCGTGCCGCAGGCGCCCGACGTCGGCCAGGAGCGTCAGCGACTCCGGCGCGGTCCCGGCGTCGAGCGCGGTCTGGGCCTCGCCGTAGGTCAGCCGCGCCCGCGAGCGCACGACGGCGCGAGTGACGGTGGTGCTGGAGATCTCGCCCGACGAGTCCACGGCGATCGTCCACAGCACCGCCGGCCGGTCCTCGTCGGGCAGCAGGCTCGCCGCCCCCTCCGACAGCACGGTCGGGTGCAGCGGCGTGCGTGAGTCGGGTCCGTAGAAGGTCACGCCCCGCCGGTGCACCTCGGCGTCCAGGGCACCGCCGGGCGAGACGAACGCCGCGACGTCGGCGATCGCGTAGCGCACGATGTAGCCGTGGCCGGAGGACGCGACGTGCACGGCCTGGTCGAGATCGAGGGAGCCCGCCGGGTCGATGGTCACGAAGTCGATGTCACGCCGGTCCTGACGGAAGTCCTTGAGGTCCCCGCGCGCCGCCCGCTCAGCCTCCGCCCGCGCGTCCGACGGGTACATGGCCGGGACGCCGATCTCCGCCCGCAGGGCGGCGAACGCGGACACGACGTCCTCGGTGCTGGTGGGCGCGAGCCGGAGATCTCGGATAGGCACGCCACGACCGTAGTTCTGCCGCTGCGCGGACGCGCGCGGAGCGAGACGCTGTTTCGACACGGCCGGTCGCGGCAAAGTATCTTGATATCAAGCAATCTCGACGTCCTCAGGAGAATCTCCGCATGACGACCCAGCCCCAGCCCCAGCCGGACGCTGCCCGGATCATCTACACCTACACCGACGAGGCCCCGCTGCTGGCGACGTACTCGTTCCTGCCGATCGTCCAGGCGTACGCGGCGAAGGCCGGCGTCGAGGTCGACACCCGTGACATCTCCCTCGCGGCCCGCATCCTCGCCCAGTTCCCGGAGCACCTGTCCGAGGACCAGCGCGTCGGCGACGCCCTCGGCGAGCTCGGCGAGATGGCCACCACGCCCGAGGCGAACATCATCAAGCTGCCCAACATCTCCGCCTCGGTGCCCCAGCTCAAGGCCGCGGTCGCCGAGCTGCAGGCCCAGGGCTACGCGATCCCGGACTACCCGGAGGACCCCACCACGGACGCCGAGCGCGACGCACGCGCCCGCTTCGACAAGGTCAAGGGCTCCGCGGTCAACCCCGTCCTGCGCGAGGGCAACTCGGACCGGCGCGCCCCCGCCGCCGTGAAGAACTACGCCAAGAAGCACCCGCACCGCATGGGCGAGTGGTCGGCCGGCTCGAAGACCCAGGTCGCGACGATGGGCTCCGACGACTTCTTCTCCAACGAGAAGTCCGTGACGATGCCCGCCGCGGACACGCTCGCCATCCGGCTGCGCACCGCCGAGGGCACCCAGGTCCTCAAGGACGGCCTGGCCGTCGAGGAGGGCGAGGTCGTCGACGGCACGTTCCTCTCCGTCGCCGCGCTGCACCGCTTCCTCGCCGAGCAGATCGAGCGCGCCAGGACCGAGGGTGTCCTGTTCTCCGCCCACCTCAAGGCCACCATGATGAAGGTCTCCGACCCGATCATCTTCGGCCACATCGTCGAGGCGTTCCTGCCCGAGGTCTTCGAGACGTACGGCGAGCAGCTCAAGGCCGCCGGCCTCTCCTCGCGCGACGGCCTGGGCGGCATCATGTCCGGGCTCGACGCCCTGCCCGACGGTGAGGCGATCAAGGCCGCCGTCGCGAAGGGTCTCGAGGACGGGCCCGCGCTGGCGATGGTCGACTCCGACAAGGGCATCACCAACCTGCACGTGCCCTCCGACGTCATCATCGACGCGTCCATGCCCGCCATGATCCGCATCGGCGGTCACATGTGGGGCCCGGACGGCGCCGAGCACGACACCCTCGCGGTCATCCCCGACTCCTCCTACGCCGGCGTGTACCAGGCGGTCATCGACGACTGCAAGGCCAAGGGCGCCCTCGACCCGGCCACCATGGGCTCGGTGCCCAACGTGGGGCTGATGGCACGCAAGGCCGAGGAGTACGGCTCGCACGACAAGACCTTCGAGATCCCCGCCGACGGCACCGTCGAGGTCGTGAACAGCGCCGGCGAGGTGCTCTTCTCCCACGACGTCGCCGCGGGCGACGTCTGGCGCGCCTGCCAGACCAAGGACGCCCCGATCCGGGACTGGGTGGGGCTCGCGGTGCGCCGCGCCCGCGAGTCCGGCGACCCGGCCGTGTTCTGGCTCGACGCGAACCGGGCGCACGACGCCCAGCTCATCGCCAAGGTGGAGAAGTACCTCCCGGACCACGAGACCGACGGTCTGGAGATCCTCGTCATGGCCCCGGCCGAGGCGACGCGCTACTCCCTCGACCGCATCCGCGAGGGCCTCGACACCATCTCGGTCACCGGCAACGTGCTGCGCGACTACAACACGGACCTGTTCCCGATCCTCGAGGTCGGCACGTCCGCCAAGATGCTCTCGATCGTCCCGCTGATGAACGGCGGCGGGCTGTTCGAGACCGGTGCCGGCGGCTCGGCCCCGAAGCACGTGCAGCAGCTGCTGGCCGAGAACTACCTGCGCTGGGACTCCCTCGGGGAGTTCTTCGCGCTGGCGGCGTCGTTCGAGCACCTGGCCCGCGTGGCCGGCAACGCGAGCGCCCAGGTCCTCGCGGACACCCTGGACCGCGCCACCGGGACGTTCCTCGACCAGGACAAGTCGCCCACGCGCCGCATCGGTGGCATCGACAACCGTGGGTCGCACTTCTACCTCGCCCTGTACTGGGCGCAGGAGCTGGCCGCGCAGACCGAGGACGCCGAGCTCGCCGCGGCGTTCGCCCCGCTCGCCACCCGGCTCGCCGAGGACGAGGCGACGATCGTCGACGAGCTGCTCGCCGCGCAGGGCAACCCGGTCGACGTCGGCGGGTACTACTACCCGGACGGTGACCTGGCCACCACCGTGATGCGCCCGTCGCAGACCCTCAACACGGCGATCGACACCTTCTGACCCACGACGCCGACGGCCCGGGGCTCACCTGTTCGGGTGAGCCCCGGGCCGTCGGCGTCTCGATCAGCCGCCGTGCGCGAGGCGCCGACGGAGCTGCCCGATGCGGACCGTCCCGACGACGAGGGCGATGACGCCCACCCCGACTCCCGCGACCAGCAGCGCGAGGGCGAGCGGGACCGTGGCCTGAGTACCGAGGAACGACACCAGCACGGGCTGGGTGTTCTGGAACATGAACACGATGAGAGCGACCAGGAGCAGGGCTGCGAGACAGATCCCCACCCAGGTCGCGCCGGCACGGGTCCGTGGCGTCCTCGGGACCGTCGAGGTCCATCGACGCGAACGTGGTGTGGTCTCCGGCCCGGTCCGCAGGGGGCCCGGGGTGCTGAGCTGACCGTTGGTGGTGCGGTAGACGTGTGGGGCGGCCATGACGGCCTCCTTGCGGTTCCGGGCCCGCGCACCTCAGACGGGGCACGTTCGCCCGGATACCTCGACGCTACACCCCGTCCCTCAGCGGGTCCCCGGGGCGGCGGGCGCGTCCGGCCCTACCGCCCCAGGCTGGCGGCCAGCGGGCAGGAGAACGGGTCCCGGGCACGCCCCGGGACGTCGTTGAGGTAGCCGATCACGATCCGGTACGACGCGAAGAACCCCACCTCGGTGTAGGTGACGCCCAGCTCGGCGCAGTACGCACGGACCAGCGGCTGCACGTCCTTGAGGTTCGGTCGCGGCATGCTCGGGAACAGGTGGTGCTCGATCTGGCGGTTGAGACCTCCCATGACGAGGTCGACGACCGGGTTGCCACGGATGTTCCGGGACATGAGCACCTGCCGGCGCAGGAAGTCGACGTCGGCGCCGGCCGGGACGATCGGCATCCCCTTGTGGTTCGGGGCGAAGGCGGCGCCCAGCAGCACACCGAAGACGGCGAGCTGGGTGCCGAGGAACGCTGCCGCGATACCGGGCGGCAGCAGGACCGCGAGCGCCGCCACGTAGAGGACGAGACGGCTCAGCAGGAGCGGCAGCTCCACCCCCCGGTGCGGGACGGGCCGGCGCGACACGAGCCGGCGCACGCTCGCGACGTGCAGGTAGAGCCCCTCGAGCGTCAGGAGCGGGAAGAAGAACCACCCCTGCCGGCGGGCGAGGACGCCTCGCCAGCCGCGACGGCTCGCGAGGACCTCCGGGGTGAAGGCGACGACCCCCGGCGAGATGTCGGGGTCCTGACCCACCTGGTTGGGCGCGGTGTGGTGCGCGTCGTGCTTGGCCGTCCACCACGAGATGCTCAGCCCGACGAAGGCGTTCGCGATGATGCGGGCCGTCCAGTCGTTCCAGGGTCGGGAGCGGAAGACCTGGCGGTGGGCGCTGTCGTGCCCGAGGAACGCCAGCTGCGCCAGGACGAACGCGAGCGCGGCCGCGAGCGCGAGCTGCCACCAGGAGTCCCCCACCAGCGCGACTCCTGCCCAGACCGCACCGAACGCGAGGACGGCGAGGCTCAGGCGTGTCCAGTAGTAGGTGTACCGGCGCCGGAGCAGCCCGGACTCCCGGACGATCTTCGCCAGGACCGAGTAGTCCCGCACGGTCGCGTTGCTCGTCGGGCGGGCGCGCGGCGTCGGCGGCCCGGCAGGAGGGGAGGTCGAGACGGTCATGATCTGCTCCTCGGGCCGTGAAGGCTCGTGTCCTCCGCCGTCGAGGCGGAGCGAGAGGCGTCAGACGTCCCGGTCAAGCAACCCGACGGGGCCGGGCTTCAGGTGAGGCTCAACGCCGTCGACGCGGCCCCGGACAGGGCGGTCGCGTCGAGGGCACCACACTTCGAGGTTACACCCGGCGGCACTCACCAGGACCAGCCGCGGGAAGCCAGCGCGAGCTCCTCACGCAGCCGCTCGTCCTCGGTGACGTGCTCGTCGGCGCGCAGCGGATGGTCGACGACGGCGAGCCCGGCGACCCGGCAGGCGTCCCGCAGCATGGCGTCGTAGGCGTCCTGGACGGCACGCCAGTGGTGGGCACGGGCGAACAGCCCCGGGTCGTCGGTCACCGTGCGCAGCTCCTGCGCCAGCTCCCCGAGCCGCACCTGGATGGCGAGCGTCTCCCAGGGATCCGGGCCCGCCCGTCGACGTCGACGCCGGGCAGACGCCTCTCGGTGGCCCGCCGAGCGCAACCAGGACCGCGCCGCCAGTCCGACGGCGCAGAGCCCCAGCGCCAGCAGGTACATCGCAAGCCACGACATCGTGCGCCTCCTGCCCTCCAGTGTAGGGACCGGGCGGCGTGCAGGCGAGGGAAACCTCGCCCGCAGAGGGTCGCCTCGCCTTGCTGGCGGACCTGCGGGAATGCTCCTAGTCTGGAACCGTTCAAGAGAACGAGGATCACCGAGAAGCACGGTGACCGCCACCGGGCGATCCCCGAGAGAGCGAGGAACACCATGTCCGCACCGTCGATCCACCGCAGCACGGACCGCGCCACCGCGTCCGAGAAGCTCCACGCGCACCTGCAGCGTGTGCTCGTCGCCCTCGTCGACCTGCACGTCCAGGGCAAGCAGGCCCACTGGAACGTCACCGGCCGCGGGTTCCGTGACCTGCACCTGCAGCTGGACGAGCTCGTCGACGTCGCCCGCGAGCACAGCGACACGGTGGCCGAGAGGATCCGGGCGCTCCAGGCCGTGCCCGACGGGCGCACCGAGACGGTGGCCACCGCCACCGACCTGTCCCCGTACCCGGCCGGGCTGCTCTCCGTCGGAGACACCGTCGACGCGATCGTCGAACGTCTGGCCCAGACGGTCGACCTGGTCCGCGAGGTCCACGACGACGTCGACGCCGAGGACCCCACCTCGGCCGACCTCCTGCACGAGATCACCGCCGACCTGGAGAAGCAGGCCTGGATGATCTCCTCGGAGAACGACGAGGCCTGAGCGGCCCACCCCGCACGGACGACGACGGCGCGGTCCCCCACCGGGGGCCGCGCCGTCGTCCTGGGTCAGCCGAGCGCCTCCGGCTCAGCCGAACCGTCGTCGGCCGAACCTGCGGCTGCGCTGCAGGCGGATGCCTCGTCCCTCGGCCCCCACCCTCCGCTGCACCTCCGGCTCAGGTGAACCGTCGTCGGCCGAACCTGCGGCTGCGCTGCAGGCGGATGCCTCGTCCCTCGGCCCCCACCCTCCGCTGCACCTCCGGCTCAGCCGAAGATGCGGGGCAGGGTCCCCTCGTGCGCCTCGCGCGCCTCGTCCAGCCGGATCGTGAAGGACTCCTCGCCGAACGACACCGCGAGCTCGTCACCGCCGGTCGACCCGAGACGCGCGACCGGCACGCCGGCGGCCTCCGCCGCCGCGACGACCTCGGCCTCGCGCTCCGGAGCGACGGCGACCAGCGCCCGCGCGGTCGACTCGCTGAACAGCGCCGCGAACGGCGTCACCTCGTCGCGGGTCGTCACACCGTCGAGCGAGACGGACACGCCGATGTCGTAGCGCAGCGACGCCTCCAGCAGCGACTGCACCAGCCCGCCCTCGGACAGGTCGTGCGCCGCGCTCGCCGCGCCCGAGCGTCGCGCCCCGACGAGCACGCCCGCCAGCGCCCGCTCGGCAGCGAGGTCGACCCGCGGGGGGAGGCCGCCGAGGTGCTCGTGCTCGACGTCGGCCCACGCGGACCCGTCGAGCTCGTCGGCCGTCGCGCCGAGCAGCAGCACGGTCAGGCCCTCGGCCCGCCAGCCGGACGGCAGGGCGGTCCGCACGTCCTCGATGACGCCGAGGACGCCGACCACCGGGGTGGGGTGGATGGAGGAGTCGATGTGCCCCGGCTCGCCGGAGCCGTTGTACAGCGAGACGTTGCCGCCGGTGACGGGTACACCGAGGTCCTGGCAGGCGTCGGCCAGACCCTCGATCGCCTCGACGAGCTGCCACATGGAGTCCGGGTGCTCCGGCGAACCGAAGTTGAGGCAGTCGGTGACCGCCAGCGGGGTGGCACCCGTCGTGGCCACGTTGCGGTAGGCCTCGGCCAGCGCGAGCTGCGCACCGGCACGGGGGTCGAGCTTGCCGAACCGGCCGTTCGCGTCGGTCGCCAGGGCGACGCCCAGGCCGGTCGCCTCGTCGACGCGCACCACACCGCCGTCGTCGGGCTGGGAGAGCGCGGTGTTGCCCTGGACGTAGCGGTCGTACTGGTCGGTCACCCAGGCGGCGGAGGCGAGGTTCGGCGAGGCGAGGAGCCGCATCGCGGTGGCGCGCAGCTCGGCGCCGGACTCCGGTCGCTCCAGGCCGAGGCCCGAGACGGACGCGCGCTGCAGCTCGTCCTGCCACGCCGGGCGCGCGTAGGGCCGGTCGTAGACCGGACCCTCGTGCGCGACGGTCTTGGGGTCGACGTCGACGATCCGCTGCCCGTGGTGGTCGATGGTCAGGCGTCCCGAGCCGTTGACCTCGCCGATGACGGAGGTCTCGACGTCCCACCGGCCGGTGATGGCCAGGAACTCGTCGAGCTTCTCCGGCGTGACCACGGCCATCATGCGCTCCTGCGACTCCGACATGAGGATCTCGCCGGCGTTGAGGGAGGGGTCGCGCAGCAGGACGTCGTCGAGGTCGACGTGCATGCCGCCGTCGCCGTTCGAGGCGAGCTCGGACGTGGCGCAGGAGATCCCCGCCGCACCCAGGTCCTGGATGCCCTCGACGACGTTCGCCGCATAGAGATCCAGGCAGCACTCGATGAGCACCTTCTCCATGAACGGGTCGCCCACCTGCACCGACGGCCGCTTGGCGGGGACGCCGTCCTCGAACGTCTCCGAGGCGAGGATCGACGCGCCGCCGATGCCGTCGCCACCCGTGCGCGCACCGAAGAGGATCACCTTGTTGCCGGTGCCGGAGGCGTTGGCCAGGTGGATGTCCTCGTGGCGCAGCACGCCCAGGCACAGCGCGTTGACGAGCGGGTTGCCCTGGTAGGAGGAGTCGAAGACGAGCTCGCCGCCGATGTTCGGCAGGCCGAGCGAGTTGCCGTAGCCGCCGACGCCGGCGACCACCCCGTGCACGACCCGCGCGGTGTCGGGGTGGTCCACGGCACCGAAGCGCAGCTGGTCCATCACGGCCACGGGGCGGGCGCCCATCGAGATGATGTCGCGGACGATGCCGCCCACGCCCGTCGCAGCGCCCTGGTAGGGCTCGACGTAGCTGGGGTGGTTGTGGGACTCGACCTTGAAGGTGACCGCCCAGCCGTCCCCGATGTCGACGACGCCGGCGTTCTCCCCGATCCCGACCAGCAGGTGCTCGGTCATCTCCGGTGTCACCCGGTCGCCGAACTTGCGCAGGTGGTTCTTGGAGGACTTGTACGAGCAGTGCTCGGACCACATCACGGAGTACATGGCCAGCTCGGCGGCGGTCGGGCGCCGACCGAGGATGTCGCGGATCCGCTGGTACTCGTCGGGCTTGAGCCCGAGCTCGGCGTACGGCTGGGTCTCGTGGGGAGTCGTAGCGGCGTGCTCGACGGTGTCGAGCGTCGGGCGGGGGGCGGCAGCCTCGGCAGCGGCGGTCATGAACTTCCCTCGGGTCGCACGGGGCGCCGGACCGGGTGATCGTCGGGGCGCACGGCGTTCGCCGCACGTCCACGCCGATCCGGCGTCGGTCCGGACCAGGTCGCGCGCGACCCCGGGCTCCGGGCGAAGGTCCCGGACGGGACACGAGCCGGGACGGGGCGGCGCGCGGCTCAGTCTAGCGGGGCGGTCCGCGCGGTCGGATCCCTGCCCGCCGGCACCTGGTCGACGGCGACGACGGCGGCGGGGTCGTCGTGCTCGCGCGCGAGCTCGTGGGACATCGCCCGCAGGAAGTCACGGACGGCCGGTCGCGCCGAGTCCGGCACCGAGCGGGCGATGTCGAGCATGCGTGCGTGCATGCCCCCGAGGCGTTGCCGGACCTCGTGGTGGGCGCCGCGGGTCGCCACGACCACCACGGAGCGCCGGTCGCTCGGGTGCGGCCGGCGCTCCAGGTGGCCCGAGCGGCAGAGCCGGTCCACGAGCTTCGTCGTCGCGGCGGTGGAGATCTCGAGGTGCGCGGTCAGCATCCGGGGGGTCACGGGGGTCCTGCCCCGCTCGCACTCGATGACGAACCGCAGCGCCCGCAGGTCGCTGACGTTCATGTCCATCTCGCGGCTGGCGCGCAGGCGCATGGCCTCGTCGGCCCGACGGAGGTCGCGTACGGCGTCGAGCAGACCGCGCGCCTCCTCGTCGTCGTCGCCGTACCAGTACGGCGTCGATCCGCTGCTTGCCTGGGTCACGGCGACATCGTAGCCTCCTTGTGGTTAGTATCTCGCCCAGTTAGATACTTACTAAGCAGTCTGAGGATTGCGGCGAGGAGGCACGGGTGACCCGGCGGAAGACCGACAGCCAGCCAGAGAGAACGCCTCCGGCGCCCGATCGGACCGAGACGCTCGACGACCTGGTCGCCGCGTCCGCCCGCCCCGGCGACACCCGGCTGTGGGACGACGTGCTCGCCGCGCTGCGCGGCGGGCGGCGAGTACGCCCACGGATCCTGCTGCAGGCCTACGACGCCCTGGCCGGCCCGGACGCGCCGGCCGACGCCCGGGCCGCCCGGCACGTGGCGGCCGCCGTCGAGCTCCTGCACACCGCCTTCCTCGCGCACGACGACGTCATCGACGGGGACCTGGTCCGTCGGGGTCGCCCCAACGTGGCCGGTCGCCACGCCACGGAGGCCCGCAGCGCCGGCGCCACCGACGCCGCTGCCCGTGGGTACGGGACCGCCGCCGGCATCCTCGCCGGGGACCTCGCCCTCGCCGGTGCGTTCCGCACCGTCGCCACCAGCGGTGCCGGCGCCGCACAGACGGCCCGGCTGCTCGAGCTGTTCGACGAGATCCTCCACGTCACGGCCGACGGAGAGCTGGCCGACGTGTGGTCGAGCGTCGCGACATGCGCCACCCTGGAAGACGTGCTGACGACGGCGGAGCGCAAGACGGCGGTCTACACCTACGGCCTGCCGCTGCGAGCGGCCGCCGTCCTCGCCGGACGGACCGACCTCGACGAGCCCCTCACCCGGCTCGGCCGCGAGCTCGGCCTGGCCTTCCAGCTCCAGGACGACCTCGACGGGACCTTCGGCGATCCCGCCGTCACCGGCAAGAGTGCCGCGTCGGACCTGCGCGAGGGCAAGGCCACCGCCCTCGTCGTGCTGGCCCGCGGCACCGGGGCGTGGGACGAGATCGCCCCGGTGCTCGGCGACCCGGACGCCACCGACCAGGACCACGACCGCGTCCGGGACGCCCTGGAGCGCTGCGGCGCCCGGGCCGCGGTGGAACGGCTGGTGGTCCGGCACCGCTCGGCGGCCGAGAGCCTGGCCGACGAGCTGGGGCTCGCCGAGGCCGTCCGCCTGACGAGCGGCGCCCGCGTCGTGGCGGCCGCCGCATGACCCCCCGACCTGCGGCCACGACCGACTACGACCGCGCCGCACGGCGCACCGCCGCTGCCGTCGTCGACACCTACTCCACGTCCTTCGGCTGGGCGTGCCGCCTCCTCGGCCCGTCCGTGCGCGACCACGTGCGCGCCGTGTACGCCCTGGTCCGCGTGGCCGACGAGATCGTCGACGACGTCGCCGCGGACCTGACCGCCGCCGAGCGCGACGAGCTGCTCACCGCGCTGGAGCAGGAGGTGGCGCTGGCCCAGAAGCGCGGCTACAGCCAGAACCTCGTGGTGCACGGGTTCACGCGCACCGCCCGCCGGTATGGGATCGGCGCCGAGCTCGTCGACCCGTTCTTCGCCTCCATGCGGACCGACCTGACCGTCGCCGTGCACGACGAGGAGAGCTTCGCCCGCTACGTGCACGGCTCGGCCGAGGTGGTCGGGCTGATGTGCCTGCGGATCTTCGTCGACGGGGCCGACGGCGCCTACGCGCGCCGCGCCGCCGGGGCCGCCCGGCTCGGGGCCGCCTTCCAGAAGGTCAACTTCCTGCGCGACCTCGCCGACGACGTCGACGCACGGGGGCGCCGCTACTTCCCCGGCCTCGACCCCGCGACGTTCGACGACGCCACCCGCGACCGGCTGCTCGACGACATCGACGCCGACCTCGCCGTCGCGCAGCGAGCCGTCGTGGACCTGCCCCGCTCCAGCCGGGTCGCCGTGCAGGTCGCCCACGACCTGTTCGCCGAGCTCGCGCGACGGCTGCGCGAGACCCCCGCCCGCACGCTGCGACAGCAGCGGGTCCGGGTCCCCGACCCCGTCAAGGCGCGGCTCGTCGCCGGAGCGCTCGCCCGGGAGGTGCGGCGATGAGGGTGGTCGTGATCGGCGGCGGGATCGCCGGGCTCGCCACGGCCGGGCTCCTGGCCCGCGACGGGCACGACGTCGAGGTCCTCGAGCAGCAGGAGGCGGTGGGCGGCCGCGCCGGGTCCTGGGAGTCGCAGGGCTTCCGCTTCGACACCGGACCGTCGTGGTACCTCATGCCCGAGGTGTTCGACCACTGGTTCCGGCTCATGGGCTCCTCGGCCGAGGAAGAGCTCGACCTGCATCCCCTCGACCCTGCCTACCGCGTGTTCTTCGAAGGCCACGACGACGCCCTCGACGTCGTCCGCGACCGAGCAGCGAACGCCGCCGCCTTCGAGCGGATCGAGCCCGGAGCCGGTGCCCGGCTCGAGCGCCACCTCGACTCGGCGCACGAGACCTACGACCTCGCGCTGCGGCACTTCCTGTACACGACGTTCGCGTCGTGGCGCGGCCTGGCCACGAAGGAGGTGCTCACCCGGCTGCCCCGGCTCGGCACGCTGCTGGGACGCTCGCTGGAGTCGTTCGTCGCACGGTCCTTCGACGACGTCCGCCTGCAGCAGGTGCTCGGCTACCCCGCGGTGTTCCTCGGCTCCTCGCCCGACCGGGCACCGAGCATGTACCACCTGATGAGCGCCCTCGACCTGGACGGCGGCGTCCGCTACCCCCAGGGCGGCTTCGACGCCCTGGTCACGGCGGTGCTGCGCAGGACCGAGCAGGCCGGGGCGCGGGTGCGCACCGGCACGCGGGTCACCGGCATCGCGACCGCGCCCGGCGGCGGGCCCGCAGGGGTCCCGTCGCCGCGGCGGGCCCGTGCCCACGCCACCGGGGTCCGCTGGGTCGACGGCGCAGGGACCGCCCGCGAGTCGCGGGCCGACGTCGTCGTGGCCGCCGCCGACCTGCACCACGTCGAGACGACGATGCTGCCGGCCGCCCTGCGGACCTACCCGCAGCGCTGGTGGGACCGCCGCGACCCCGGCCCCGGCGGCGTGCTGGCCATGCTGGGCGTGCGTGGACGGCTGCCCGAGCTGGCCCACCACTCGCTGTTCTTCACCGCCGACTGGCGCACGAACTTCGGTGACATCGCAGCCGGCCGCGTCCCCGACCCGGCGTCGCTGTACGTGTGCGCCCCCTCGCGCACCGACCCCACGGTCGCCCCGCCCGGTGACGAGAACCTGTTCGTCCTGGTGCCCGTCCCCGCGGACCCGCTGATCGGACGCGGGGGGATCGACGGCGCGGGCGACGCCGTGGTCGAGCAGGTCGCGGACGCCGCGATCGACCGGGTCGCCGACACCCTGGGCGTGCCCGACCTGCGTGACCGCGTCGCCGTGCGCCGCACCGTCGGGCCCGGCGACTTCGCCGCCGACCTGTCCTCGTGGTCGGGCGGGATGCTCGGCCCGGCCCACACCCTGCGCCAGAGCGCCATGTTCCGTGCCGGGAACCGGTCGCGCCACGTGGGCGGCCTGCTCTACGCGGGTGGTTCGACGATCCCGGGCATCGGGCTGCCGATGTGCCTCATCAGCGCCGAGCTCGTGCTCAAGCGGCTGCGTGGCGACACCACGGCGGGTGCCGTCCCCGCCCCCCGGACCGACCCGACGACGGCGGAGGCCGCATGACCTGGCACCACTTCGTCTACCTGGGCCTGCTGGTCGGCGCCATCGCATCCATGGCGCTGATCGACCACCGTGCCCGGCTCGTGCTCTTCTCGCCGTACCCGGTGCGGGGCGCCGTCGTGCTCCTCGCGGGGACGGCGGTCTTCCTCGCCTGGGACGTGGTGGCCATCGCGGAGGGGTACTACGAGCGCGGTGGCGCGGCGATGACCGGCATCGAGCTCGCCCCGCACCTGCCGCTCGAGGAGATGTTCTTCGTCTTCTTCCTCTGCTACGTCACCCTGGTGCTCCACGGGCTCCTCGCCCGGTGGGCCGACGCCCGCTCGCGCCGGGCCCGTCAGGAGGTCTCGTGACGTACGCACTCCTCGCCCTGCTCGTGGTGGTGGGTTCGCTGGTCGTGGCCGTCGTCACGTCCCTCGTCCGGGGGCTGGGCGCACGGTGGTGGCTGCTGACCGCCGCCACGGCCGCGATCCTGACCGTGCTGACCATCGTGTTCGACAGCCTGATGATCGCCGCGGACCTCTTCCGTTACGGTGACGAGTTCCTGCTGGGGACCTACGTCTGGCTCGCCCCGGTCGAGGACATCGCCTGGCCCGTCGTGGCAGCCCTGCTCCTGCCGAGCCTCTGGGCGCTGGCGACACCGAAGGAGACCGACGCATGAGCACGGCCACCGAGCACGGCGCGAGAGCGGCGCTGCGCCAGATCATCGGCTCCTCCCGCCCCGTGAGCTGGGTCAACACCGCGTACCCGTTCGCCGCCGCGTACGTGATGGTGGGCGGGATCGGCGCGGTGGGCATCACCGAGCTCGTCGTCGGCGCCCTGTACTTCCTGGTCCCGTACAACCTGCTCATGTACGGCCTGAACGACGTGTGGGACTACGAGTCCGACCTGCGCAACCCGCGCAAGGGCGGTATCGAGGGCGTGGTGCTGTCGCGGCGGTGGCACCGGCTGACGGTGTGGTCGGCGGTGGTGACCAACCTGCCGTTCCTGGCCTACCTGGTCGTCGTGGGCGACGCGACCTCGACAGCGGTGCTCGCGGTGAGCATCTTCGCCGTGGTCGCCTACTCCGCCCCACGCCTCCGCTTCAAGGAACGGCCGGTGCTGGACTCGGCGACGTCGAGCACGCACTTCGTCAGCCCGGCCGTCTTCGGCATCGCGCTGGCGGGCGGGGAGCTCACGGCGCCCGTGCTGGCCGCGCTGACCGGGTTCTTCTGCTGGGGCATGGCCTCGCAGGCGTTCGGCGCGGTGCAGGACGTCGAGGCCGACCGTGAGGCCGGGCTCGGTTCGGTGGCCACGTGGCTGGGGGCGGCGCGCACGGTGCGGGCCGCGATGGTCGGCTACGTGCTCGGCGGTCTCGCGCTGCTGGCGACCGGGTGGCCAGGGATGCTCGCGGCGCTGCTGGTGGTGCCCTACGTCGTGAGCATCGCGCCGTTCCGCGACCTCGACGACGCCGACTGCGAGCGGGCGCACGCCGGATGGAGCAGGTTCCTGTGGCTGAACATCGTCACCGGGTTCCTGGTCACTCAGCTCCTGATCTGGATCGCTCTGCGTTGACCGGCACGTCGATCGCGGACATCCCGGCCGCGGCAGCGCCGAGCACGAGGCCCACGGTGGCGTGCGGTGCCCGCACCCCCCGGCCCCGGAGGCGCTCGGCGAACCGGTAGACCCACCGCTCGCCCAGGACGGCGAGGGTGCCGGCCACCGCCATGCCCCCGACGACGGCGGCCGTCGCGACGACGGCCCGGCCGGAGGAGGCGACCTCGAGCTCCGCGACCTCCGGCTCGGCCGCGCGTGGCTGGTCCTGCGCAGAGCGGATGCCGCTGCGCAGGTCCTCCACGGCGGCCCGCGCCTCTGCGCCCTCGCGCGTCGATCCCATCGCGAGCAGCACGCCGGTCGCCAGCACGCCCGTCTTGGCGAGCGCGCGGGCCCACCGTGGCCGGACGACGTCGGGCACCGCGTACCAGGCGAAGGTCGTGACCCCGCTGATCACGACGGACCGGGGGTCCACCCCGGCGCGCTCGGTCGACGGCGGGCGGGAGGAGGAGTCGAACTGGCTCATGCGGTCACAACGTGCCAGGGACGGCCCAGGTTCCCCGCCGGGTACGCCTTGAACAACCCTTGGACCGGGTGACCTCCGCCCGTGAAGCGCGTCACATCTTGTTCATCCCGTTCGAGGGGTTTGCGCGGGCCGTGCACCGTGCTTTGATGCGCTCGTGGACCTCCTGCGACCTTTTCCCGCTGCTGCCTTCTCCTACGGGCTGGCGTCGTGGTCGTGGCTGGGGATCCAGGGCAAGACCCCGCGCTTCGCGACGCTCTTCGGCGACGTCTTCCTGGAGTCTCTCGAAGGGTGGTGGTTCCTCGACACGGTGGAGGGCACGCTCGAGATGCGCTGGCCGAACGCCGTCGACCTGACCGCCGAGCTCGAGTCACCCGACGGACGGAACGACCTGCTCCTCGAGGACCTCGTCATCGAGGCGGCCCGGCACGGCGTCGTGCCGCAGGACGACGAGGTGCTGACGTTCATGCCGCACCCTCGCCTCGGTGGGCGGTTCAGCGCCGACTCGGCGGTCGCCGTCCGCTTCGAGCTCGCCCTCCGGCTCGCGGGCGAGGTGCATCGTCAGGCCGACGCCCAGCCGTCACCGCTGCTGCTCGGCCACAGCCTCGCCCCCGGGCGCCACTCCCACGCGTGAAGAGCCCGACCTTCACACCCTCCTGAGGTCGTCCTGAGGTCCAGGGCCGGTCGAGACGGACTTGTGACCTGCCTGCCCGCGCCTGCGGATGCGCGGGGCGACGAAGTGTCGTGTCCTGGAGTGGCACGGATGAGGCGGACCGTGGAGGTCGGACATGCAACGGGTGGTACTTGCGGGGGCTGTCGTCGCGCTCTGCGGCGGGCTGCTCCTCGGATCGGCGATCGCACTGGGAGGGCCGGTCCTGACGATCCTTGCTGCCGCCCTCGGGGCCGGCGGGGTCGTGGGGGTCGTCCTGCTGACGCCTCCTCCCCGGGCTCCTGCGCACCCGGCCACGACCACCCTCGGCCTGCCACTGCGTGAGTCGGCGGCGGACGTGGCCGAGTCGGCGGAAGGGGGCGCGGTGCTCGCGTACCCGCGCGCCGACGAGGCGGGCGCCGTCGTCGGCACGCCCGCTCCGGTCGCTGCCTGACCGTCACAGCACGCCGATCCCGCCGGGACGTGGCCGCCGAGGGGGCGGCCACGTCCCGCGCCCGTGCCGGTCACACCACGGTCAGCGCTTCTTCTTCAGCGCCTTCTCGCTCACCGGCGCGGCACCGCTCGCGCGCCGGGTCGCGTAGTACGCCCGCGCCTCGTCCTGCCGCTCGGCCTCCGCACCGGAGGCGATCTTGGCGCGCAGGTGCTCCTGCCCGAAGCCCCAGGCGTCCACGAGGTCGACGGCGTGCGGACGCAGGCGGAGCAGCAGCCGGTCGACGTAGCCGGTGACCGTGCGGGCCCGCTGGTCCGAGAGACGGCCGTGCAGCAGGTACCAGGTGAGGTTCCGCTCGATGACGGTCAGCCCGAACACGTCGCGCACCCAGGTCATGACGCGACGGGTGGCCGGGTCCTCGATGGAGCTCAGGGCGTCGGTGAACGCCTCCCAGCGCAGCAGGTCCGCGTGGGCGCGGGCCGCCTCGACCAACGCCACCTGGTTCTCGTCGAGGATGCGGGCGGCCTCGGCGGGTGCCGCCTTCTGCGCGGGCCGCAGGGCCATGGCCACCTCCTCGACCATCGTGGCGACCCGGTCCGCGAGCAGCTCGCGCTGGGTCTCGGCGTCGCGCAGGTGCCCGGCGGCCCGGCGCGGGTCCCCGACGTCGGCGAGCGCCTGGGTGACACGGCGCAGACCGGTGCGGTGCAGGGCGGCGTCCGCGGCACGCTCCACCACGAACCGGGCCATGCCTGCGGGTGACTTGGTGGCCCCCTTCAGCTCGCGGCCGTAGTCGCCCACCAGCCGCTTGGCGACGAGCTGGGCCAGCACCGTGTTGTCGCCCTCGAACGTGGCGTAGACGTCCAGGTCCGCACGCAGCGAGGTGATGCGGTTCTCCGTGAGGAAGCCGGCACCGCCGCACGCCTCGCGGCACTCCTGCAGCGTGTCGAGCGCGAAGGCCGTCGACGTCGACTTCAGGGCGGCCGCCGTCGTCTCCAGGTCCTCGCGGTTCTCGGGGGTGTCGTGCTCGCCGGAGAAGACGTCGTCGAACAGGTCGAGCAGGCGCTCGTTGGCGAAGTGCCCGGCGTACGCCTCGGCGATGCGGGGGAACAGGCGGCGGCGGTGCGTCGCGTAGTCGAGGATGACCATCTCATCGACCCCCGGACCGGCGAACTGGCGGCGCTCGGCCCCGTACTTCACGGCGATGGCGAGGCCGATCTTGGCGGCGTTGACGGCTGACCCGTCCAGGGAGACCCGGCCCTGGACGAGCGAGCCCAGCATGGTGAAGAAGCGGCGACCGGGGCTGTCGATCGGCGACGAGTAGGTGCCGTCGGGGGCCACGGAGCCGTAGCGGGCCAGCAGGTCGGCGCGCGGGACGCGGACGCCGCTGAAGTGCAGGCGACCGTTGTCGATGCCGCGCAGGCCGCCCTTGAGGCCGTCGTCCTCGCCACCGACGCCGGGGAGGAAGGGCCCAGCGGAGCCGTCCGCCAGCGTCTCGCGGATCGGCACGTAGAAGCAGTGCACCCCGTGGTCCACGCCGTTCGTGATGAGCTGGGCGAAGACCGTGGCGGCGGTGGCGTGCTGGGCCGCGTTGCCGAGGTAGTCCTTCCAGGCGCCGCGGAACGGCGTGTCGAGGACGAACTCCTCCGTCGCAGGGTCGTAGGTCGCGGTGGTGCCGATCGAGGCGACGTCGGAGCCGTGCCCGGTCTCCGTCATCGCGAAGGCGCCGGGGACCGTGAGGTCCATCGCGGCCGGGAGCAGCCGGTCCTGCTGCTCGGGGGTCCCCAGGTGCAGGATCGCCGCACCGAAGAGTCCCCACTGGACGCCGGCCTTGATCTGCAGCGACGGGTCGGCCGCGACCAGCTCGGAGAAGCAGGCGAGGTTCGCGCCGGGCTGGTCGAGGCCGCCCATGCGCTCGGGGAAGGCCAGCCAGGAGAGCTTGTCCTCCTCGGCGACCATCTCGCGCATCTGCTCGAGGGTGCGCTCGCGGTGCTCGGCCGGCGTCAGCGTCTCGTCCTTGTGGAAGCGCGGGTCGCCGGCGCGGGCACGGGCCGCGCGGCGGTGCTCGGGCCACCGGCCCAGGAGCAGCTCGGACAGCCCGCCGACGTCGATGCGCTCGTCCGCGCTGCCCGGGGAGGTGGCGCTGTCGTGCTGGGCCGTACGGTCGGACGTCGTCGTCATCAGGACTCCTGCTTCTCGGTGGGGGTGGTTTCCGTCGTCTCGGTGGCCCGGTCCGCGGTGCCGTGGTGCAGCACCCCGACCGGTCCGTTCCAGAGCCAGGTGGTGATCTGGTCGGTGAGCTCGTCCCGGGTCAGGCCCGCGGCGAGGGTGTGGCCGAGCCACCACTCCCCCGTGCCCCGCACGAACCCGACCGCCCCGGCGGCCCAGGCGGCCGCCGTGGACTGCGGGACGCCGGCGGCCTGGGCCGCCGGTTCGGCGACGAGCGTGATGACCGAGTCCAGGTAGGCGCCGAGGGCCTCGGCCCGACCGGAGGTGCCGTCGTCGGGGCCGTTGCCGCCGATGGCCGTGCGGGTCACGAACCAGTAGACGTGGGGTGAGCGCTCGATGGTCTGCAGGTAGACGCGCACCATGGCCCGCAGCGCTGCGTGCGGGGTGGGTGCCTCGTGGGCGGCCTCGGCGAGCTTGCGGTGCATGCCGGCCACGACGGCCTCCGCGACGGCGAGCCGCAGGCCCGCCTTGTCGTCGAAGTACCGGTAGAAGATCGACTTGGAGGTTCCGGCGACGGCGGCGATCTCGTCCATCGACGCGCCCGGGCCGAGCTCGTGGATCGCCCGGCGTGCGTCGCGCACGAGCGCGGTCCGCCGTTGGGCGCGGTGGTCGTCCCACCGGGTCGAGCGGCCGTCGGCCCTCGGGCCGGCCTGGGAACCCTGCGCTGCGACCGTCATCGGCCACCCCCTGTGACTCGTCTCACGAGAATCAGAGTATCAGGTACTGTGAGTACTACCTGAAATCGTCGGAGTGTAAGGAAGCACGCAGTGGCTACTCGCCAGCAGACCCCCGCCCCCGCGGCCGGCGCCCGGCCGGACGTCCGCGACGCCGTCGTCGTCGGCGGCAACCGCATCCCGTTCTCCCGCGCCGGCAAGAAGTACGCCGACGCCTCGAACCAGGAGATGTTCACCGCAGCGCTCGAGGGCCTCGTCGCCCGCTTCGGCCTGCAGGGCGAACGCCTCGGCGAGGTCGTCGGCGGCGCCGTCCTCAAGCACTCGCGCGACTTCAACCTCGTCCGCGAGTCCGTCCTCGGCTCCTCCCTGTCGCCCACCACCCCCGCCTTCGATCTCCAGCAGGCCTGCGCCACCGGCCTCGAGGCGACCATCAACGTCGCCAACAAGATCCGGCTCGGCCAGATCGACTCCGGCGTCGCCGGCGGCACCGACACCGTGTCCGACGCTCCCATCGCCGTCAGCGAGGGCCTGCGCCGCGCGCTGCTCGAGGCCCAGCACGCCAAGACCTGGCAGGCCCGCGCCAAGGCGCTCGCCACGATCCGCCCCGGCGACCTCAAGCCGATGGCCCCCGCCACCGACGAACCGCGCACCGGCCTGTCCATGGGCGAGCACCAGGCGATCACCACCGCCCGCTGGGAGATCTCCCGCGAGGCGCAGGACGAGATCGCGCTCGCCAGCCACCAGCACCTCGCCGCCGCGTGGGAGTCCGGGTTCTTCGACGACCTCGTCACCCCGTTCCGCGGCCTGACCCGCGACGACAACCTCCGCGCGGACACCTCGATCGAGAAGCTCGCGAGCCTCAAGCCGGTGTTCGGCCGGTCCCTCGAGACGCCCGCCACCATGACCGCCGGCAACTCCACCCCCCTGACCGACGGCGCCTCCACCGTGCTGCTCGGCTCGCGCGAGTGGGCCGAGTCCCACGACCTGCCCGTGCTCGCCCGGTTCGTCGACGCCGAGACCGCCGCCGTCGACTTCGTGCACGGCCACGAAGGCCTGCTCATGGCGCCGGCGCACGCCGTGCCGCGGCTCCTGGCCCGCAACGGGCTGTCGTTCGACGACTTCGACTTCTTCGAGATCCACGAGGCCTTCGCCTCCACCGTGCTGACCACGCTGGCCGCCTGGGAGGACGCCGACTACGGCAAGAACGAGCTCGGCCTCGCCGGGGCGTTCGGCACCGTCGACCGCAGCAAGGTCAACGTCAACGGCTCCTCGCTGGCCGCCGGCCACCCGTTCGCCGCCACCGGCGGCCGGATCGTCGCCACCGCCGCCAAGCTCGTCGCGCAGCGCGCCGCCGAGACGGGCGAGCCCGCCCGCGCCCTGATCTCCGTCTGCGCCGCCGGCGGCCTCGGGGCCACCGCCATCGTCGAGTCCGTCTGAGCCGGGAAGGAAACCGATGACCGACCGCTACACCCAGGCCGTCAACTCCGGGTTCACCAAGACCCTCGCCAAGAAGCTGGGCCTGCCGCGCCCGGCGATCCTGCGCCGGTACCGCGCCGGCGACCCGCTCACCGTCGGCCCTGTCCTCGTGCTGTCCGACGGCGCCTCGAAGGGTGACGCCGACGCGCTCGCCCAGGCGCTCCTCGGCTGGGACCTCGACGTCCGCCGCCAGCCCACCGACGACGTCCGCTGGGGCGCCGTCGTCCTGGTGCTCACCGAGGCCGCCGCACCCACCGACGTCGCCGAGACCGTCCTCGCCGCCGGCTCCGTGCTGCGGCGGCTGGCCGGCAACGGGCGCGTCGTCACCGTGTCCCGCGCCCCCGCCGACGGCGACTCCCCCGCGCTGGCCGCCACCCGCAACGGCGTCGACGGGTTCCTGCGCTCGGTCGCCAAGGAGCTGCGCGCCGGAGCCACCGGCAACGGCGTGGTGCTCACCGACGGCGCCGGCGTGGACTCGACGTCGGCGCTCGCGACCTTGCGCTTCTTCCTGTCGGCCAGGAGCGCGTACGTCGACGGCCAGCTCCTGCGCGTCGGGCCCACCGACGCCACCACGGGGTCCGAGACGACCGGCCGCCGCCCGCTGGAGGGCGAGGTGGCCGTCGTGACCGGTGCCGCCCGCGGCATCGGCGCGTCGATCGCCAAGGTCCTGGCCCGCGACGGTGCCACGGTGGTCTGCGTGGACGTCCCCGCCGCCGGGGAGGCGCTGGCCGCCACCGCGAACGCCGTCGGCGGCACCGCGCTGCAGCTCGACGTCACGACGGACGACGCCGGGGAGCGCATCCTCGCTCATGCCCGCGAGCGCCACGGTCGCCTCGACGTCGTCGTGCACAACGCCGGGATCACGCGGGACAAGCTGCTGGCGAACATGAAGTCGGCGCAGTGGGACTCGGTGGTCGCCGTGAACCTCGCCGCGCAGCTGCGGATCAACGAGACGTTGCTCGCCGCCGGGATCGAAGGGCTGCGCATCGTGTCGCTCGCCTCGACGTCCGGCATCGCGGGGAACAAGGGGCAGACGAACTACGGGTTCTCCAAGGCAGGCGTCATCGGGCACACCCGGGCCACCGCGGGTCTGCTCGCGTCGAGCGGGGGCGCCGCCAACGCCGTCGCCCCCGGCTTCATCGAGACCGAGATGACGTCCCGCATCCCGTTCGCCACCCGCGAGGTGGCCCGCCGGCTGCCGACCCTCGCGCAGGGCGGACGGCCGGTCGACGTCGCCGAGGCGATCGCGTTCCTGGCCTCCCCGGCCGCCGCGGGGGTCAACGGACAGGTGCTGCGGGTCTGCGGGCAGCACCTGGTGGGCCAGTGACCGCCGAGCCGCTGCGGACCGGCGACGGCACCGCCCTGCACGTCGAGACCCAGCCGAGCCTCCCCGGGCTCGGCGGCCTCTACGCACGGGGCGCCGCGGCGTCGGGCCGGATCGCTGCCGGGCGCGCCCTGCCGGGGCTGCCGGGCATCGGTTCCGGTCGCTCGGACCACGACCCCGGTGCCGCGACCGACCTCGCCCTGCCCGAGGTCGCCTACCGCGTCCCGGGTGTGACGACCACCGGCCTCGCCCGGCACCTCCACGAGTACCAACGCCTGCTGCACGAACCGGTCGGCGACACGTTGCCCGCCGGGTACCTGCACGTGCTGGCGTTCCCGCTGGCGACGGCCGTCATGGTGCGCGGCGACTTCCCCCTGCCGCTGCTGGGGATGGTGCACCTGGCCAACGCCGTCGAGCTGCGCGGGCCGGTACGGGTCGGCGACGTCCTCGAGGTGCGGGCGTGGGCGGAGAACCTGCGCCCCCACCGGCGCGGCGTGCAGGTGGACCTGGTGTCCGAGGTCTGGGCGGAGAGCGGGGCCGACGGCGGGCAGCCTTCCTGGCGGGGGGTGTCGACCTATCTCGCCAAGGGCTTCGAGCTCCCGGACGCGCCGACCGGCGACGAGTCACCCCGCGCCGACTGGCACCCTCCGTTGCCCACCGGCCGCTGGGCGCTGGGTCCCGGCACCGGCCGCGCGTACGGCGCGGTGTCGGGCGACCGCAACCCCATCCACCTGTCGGCCCTGTCCGCGAAGGCCTTCGGCTTCCCCCGGGCGATCGCCCACGGCATGTACACCGCCGCCCGCGCGCTGGCCGACGTCGGGCACGTGCGCGGCGACGCCTACCGCTGGACGGTGGAGTTCGCCAAACCGGTGCTGCTGCCCGGGACGGTGGACGTGGCGATCACCCCGGAGACGGACGGGTTCGCCTACGTCGGGTGGAACGGACGCCGGCGGCTGCAGCACTTCTGCGGGACGGTCACACCCCTGTGAGGCTGCCGAGCAGGAGGTTGCGCCCGCTTTGGGCCGTCAATGCGGGCCCAACCTCCTGCTCGGCACCGTCGTAGGGTCGGGGCATGGATGCCCTGCACGAGCTGACCGCCGTCGAGCTCCGCGACCGGCTCCGGGCCGGCGAGCTCACACCCGCCGAGGCGACCGAGCACTTCCTGGCGCGCATCGCGGCCCGCAACGCCGAGCTCGGCGCGTTCTCCCTGGTGACTCCCGAGCTGGCGCGCGAGCGCGCCGCGACCCTCGGCCCGCCGTCGGGCACCCTGTGGGGCCTGCCGACCGCGGACAAGGACCTCTTCGCGCGCGCCGGCGTACCGACCGCGTTCGGTTCGCGGGCCCTGGCCGGGTTCGTCCCGGAGGTCTCCGACGGCGTGGTGCTCGACCTCGACGCCGCCGGCAGCGTCAGCCTGGGCCGCACCACCGCCCCCGAGCTCGGGTTTCCCGCCTACACCGAGCCGCTCGCCGGACCGGTCGCGCGCAACCCGTGGGATCTGGGACGCGGAGCGGGTGGGTCGAGCGGTGGCGCGGCCGTCGCGGTGGCGGCCGGGATGCTGCCCTTCGCCCCGGGGTCCGACGGCGGCGGGTCGGTGCGCATCCCGGCCGCGGCCTGCGGAGTGGTCGGGCTGAAGCCCTCGCGGGGGCTGCTGCCGTCGGGATCGGGGGTGGAGTCGGCGGGCGGGCTGGTCACCAACGGCCCGCTCGCCCGCACCACGGCGGACACCGCGCTGCTCCTGGAGGGCATGCTCGCCCGCGACCCCGGCGGCGCGGTGCGGCGCCCGTTCACGCTGCGCACCCCGGCCGAGCACGCCGGGGCCTACCTTGCTGCGGCGCAGCGCGGCGAGGTCGCGGGGCGGGATGAGGACGGCGGCCGGTTCCGGCTCGGCGTCAGCACCTGGTCGGCCTGGGACGACTACTACGACATCACCGTCGCCCCGGACGCGACGGCGGCCCTGGAGGCAGGGGTGGCGGCGCTGGCCGGGCTGGGTCACGAGCTCGCGGACCATGTCTGGGACCCGGCGCCGGAGTACGGGGACGCCTTCCGCAGCCTGTGGATGGCCGGGGCGTCTGCGGTCCCGATCGACGACCCCGCGGCGTTGGAGCAGCTCGAGCCGCTGACCGCCTGGCTGGTCCGTCGGGGTCGCGAGGTGCCGGCACGCGAGCTGGTCGAGGCACTGCGGGTGCTGTCCGCGTTCGAGCGGCGGATCATCGCCGGGCTCGGTTCCCTGGATGCCGTCATCACCCCGGCGCTGGCGATGACGCCGCGGCCGGTCGGCTGGTTCGACGCCGAGGACCCGGACCGCAACTTCGCCCAGCAGTGCCAGTACACGCCCTTCACGTCCTGGCTCAACGTGGCCGGGCTGCCGGCGATCACCGTCCCGACGCACTGGACGCAGGACGGCCTGCCGATGGGCGTCCAGATCATCGGTCGCGCGGGCGGCGAGCTCACGCTCCTGGCCCTGGCGGCCCAGCTCGAGGACGTGCTGCGCTGGCCGGAGCGACGCCCGCCGACCTGGTGACCCCGCCGGCCCGCTCAGTCGGGGACGGTCGGCGACGACCCGGCCGCGAGCTGACGGAGCTGGTCGCGCAGCACGTCCACCGCCTCCGGACCGAGGCGGTCGGCCCACCGGGCGCTGAGCCGCTCGCTGGCGGCGGTCGCGGCCCGGCAGTACTCGGCGCCCGAGGCCGTGAGGGACACCCGCCGCGCGCGCCGGTCCTCGGGGTCGGGCGCGGTGCTCACGAACCCTTCCTCCTCGAGCTCGCGCACGACGCCGGTCATCGCCTGCCGCGTCACGCCCGCTCGGGCGGCGAGGGTGCTGATCGTGGTGCCGTCGGGGTCCAGGTGCACGAAGACGGGCACGTGGACGCGGCGGATCTGCGGGTACCCCTGGCCGGCCACCTCCGCGAGGGTTGCCGCGACGACGGCGTCGGCCGCGGTCAGCAGGAGGAAGCCCAGGTCGTCGCGGGCACCGGCGGCCAGCCGGGCGAGCGTCTCGTCGTACAAACTAGGCAACTCCCTTGACAATATGCGCAAGCCGATTGACGATAAGGCTCCAGTCTACGACGGAGGACCCCGATGAGCATCGACGCCTCGCACCACCCCGCCCTGGGCACCACCCTGCCGCCGCTGGGGCTCGTCGCTCCCGACGGGCAGCGACGCACGCTCGCCGACGTGCTGGCCGGGCGCCCCGCCGTCGTGCACTTCATGCGCTCGGCGACGTGCCCGGTCTGCCTCGCGCACGCGGCCACGGTCCAGCGCATGCACGACGCCGGGGAGCTGCACGGCGCGGCGTTCCTGCTCCTGGCCCCCGGGTCCTCCCCCGAGGCCGCCACGGCCGCCGGGCGCGCGGCGCGCCGGGCACCGCTGGCCGAGGTCTGGGCCACCGGCGACCACTCCGACGTGGGACTGCAGAAGATCGCCCTGCTGCAGCACAGCGGCACGTTCGTGGTCGACGACGGCGGAGCGGTGCGCTCGGCCCGCACCTCTGCCCTGCCCGTGTCGAGCTTCTCGGCGGACGAGGTGCGCGCGGCACTCGCCCCCCGCTGACGCGAGATCGGAGGGTCAGGCGTCCTCGGGCAGGCAGCCGAAGGCCTCGTCGCGGCCCGGGCCGGCGGTGGCCAGCAGCCCCTCGAGGCCGGAGCCCTCCGGCACCGGGCGCGGGTCGTCCACCACGATCCACAGGCCGTCGACGACGTCGTAGCGCGCCCGGGGCCCCTCGGTCACGAGGGTCCGGACCGCGGCCACGAGCCGCTCGACCTCCTCGCCGGCCGTGCCGACCCCGACCGACGAGCGGACCGCGCCGGCGCCGTACCCCAGGCGGGAGAGCAGCGGGTGCGCGCAGAACCGGCCGTCCCGCACCCCGACGCCGTGCTCGGCGGACAGGTAGGCCGCGACGTGACCCGGCTCGTAGCCGTCGACGGTGAACGTCACGACCCCGACGGCGTCGGCCGCGTCGGGCCACAGCCGCACGATCTCCACACCGTCGATCGTCTCGAGCCCGGCCACCAGGCGGCCGCGCAGCACGTTCTCGTGCTCGCGCAACGTCTCGCCGTCGACGTCGGCGAGCGCCTCGCAGGCGGCCGCGAGCGCCACGGCGCCGAGCACGTTCGGCGAGCCGGCCTCGTGCCGGGCGGGGCCGTCGTGCCACTCGGTGCCGTCCACGCGCACGCTGCGCACGGCGCCGCCGCCGGCCAGGTAGGGGGTGCCGGCGTCGAGCCAGTCGCGCCGGCCGACGAGCACCCCGGCGCCGAACGGCGCGTACGTCTTGTGCCCGGAGAAGGCCAGGTAGTCGACGCCGGTCCCGGCCAGGGAGAAGCGGCGGTGCGGCACGAGCTGGGCCCCGTCGAGGAGCACGCGCGTGCCGACGGCGTGGGCCGCTGCCACGATGTCGGCGACCGGCAGCACCTCGCCGGTGACGTTCGAGGCACCGGTCAGGGCGAGCAGCGCGTAGGGCCGCCCGGACGTGGCACCCGCGGTCAGCTCGTCACGCAGCGCGACGACCGTCTCGGCGGCCGTGGCCCGGCCGGTCAGCACGGTGGCGTCGGCGCCGCGCTGCCAGGGCAGGAAGTTCGCGTGGTGCTCGACGTCGAGGACGAGGACGCGGCCGGGGGCACCGTCGTCGGAGGTCGGGAGGCAACCGGCGAGCAGGTTGAGCGCGTCGGTGGTGTTGCGCACGATGAGCGTCGCGTCGTCCTCGCGGGCACCGACGAACGCACCGATCGTGCGTCGCGCCGCCTCGTAGAGGGAGGTGGAGACCTGCGAGAGGTAGCCGGCGCCGCGGTGCACGGAGGCGTACAGCGGCAGCGTGCGGGTGATGCGGTCGGCGACGGCCTGCAGCGCCGGGGCCGAGGCGGCGACGTCGAGGTTCGCGTACGGCACGCGCCGGCCGTCGACGAGGGGGGCGAGCGTCTCGTGCCCGACGACGGGCAGCAGCGGGGCGAGGTCCGCGACGGTGGCGTCCGTGCCCGGACAGGCGGGGTGCTCGGTGAGCGTGGTCATGACGTCCTCCTCGTTCGTTCGGGGAGGGGCCTCCCCGCGCTTGCCGGACGCCGGTCGGCGCCGTGCCTGGTCGTCACCCGGGGCACCCCGCCGCGAGGGGAGGGTTGCCGGCCAGCGAGCCGGGGCTTCGCGCTGGCGCTCATGACCTGTCGTCATGGTCACCAATCGACACGGGCGGTGTCAACAGGTGGGCTCCATGTCTCATCATCTGGTATGGATAGGATCGATCGGAGATCGATGCGGGGGGACGGGATGCTCGACGGCCTGGCACGGGCACTGGAGGGTGCGGACCCCGCGACGGCGCGCCGGATCGCCTTCGAGGCCGCCGACGACGACGCCCTCGCGACGCTCGCCCGGTACGCGGCCGACGGCGACGAGCTCGCCGTCGAGCTGCTGGTCGAGCTCCTCGACGACTCCGGCGTGGTCCGGCGTTTCGTACGAGCCGCCCTCCTCGACGAGAACGACGTGGACGACGTCTCGCAGGACGTGCTGATCTCGGTGGCGACGTCGATCCACGGCTTCGCCGGGACGTCCAGGGTGACGACCTGGGTGCACAGCATCGTCCGGCGCCGCGTCGTGGACCACCTGCGCCGGCGCCGCGCCACCACCTCCCTGCCCGACGACGACATCGGCCCCGGGGAACGGATGAGCTCGATGCTGGCGACACGCGCCAGCGTCCGGGACGCCCTGTCCGGCCTGCCGGAGATCTACCGCGCACCGGTGGCGCTGCGGGACATCGATGGTCTCACCTACGCGCAGGTCGCCGAACGGCTCTGCCGCCCGGTCGGCACCGTCAAGGCCCAGGTCTCCCGGGGTCGCGCGCTGGTCGCGGCCCGCCTGGGGGAGATGTGACGGGCGCGTCACGGGTCGGCCGCTACCGTCTGGGGATCGTGCTCGGCGCCGGTTCCTTCGCCACCGTCCACGCCGCCCGGGACGACCGGCTCGACGACGACGTCGTCGTCAAGGTGCTCGCGGAGAACCACAGCATCAACCCCGAGGTCCGCGAACGGTTCATCGCCGAGGGTCGCGCGCTGCGGCGAGTCCGGAGCCCGCACGTGGTCGCCGTGCACGACATCGGCGAGTCGGCAGGTCAGCAGCCGTTCCTGGTGCTGGAGCGCGCCGACCGGGGCACGCTCCGGGACCGGGTGCGACGCCTGCGCTCGAGCGGGTGGACGGCGTCCGTCGACGACGTGCTCGCCGTCGCCCGCGGCCTGACAGCGGCCGTCGAGGCCGTGCACCGCGTGCAGATCGTGCACCGGGACCTCAGCCCCGGCAACGTGCTGCTGACGTCGGCAGAGGCCACGACCGCGGCGCCCGACGAGACACCGCACGGCACCGCGCCCGGACGCGTCGTCGCCCAGGACGAACGTCTGCTCGTCGCCGACCTGGGCATGTGCAAAGACCTGGCGGTCAGCTCCGGGCTCACCGTGGCGGGCGGCACCGAGGGCTTCCGTCCGCCTGAGCAGTCCGCCGGGCCGGGACGCGTCGACACCAGAGCCGACCTGTGGGCCATGTCGGCGCTGATGCGATGGCTGTGCGACGGCGCCGAGCTGCCCGACGCGCTGGACGACGCCCTGCACCGCTCCCTGGCCGCAGACCCCACCGACCGGCACGACGACGCCGCACAGTGGCTCGCCGACGTCGAGCGCGCGCTCACCCCACCACCCGTGCCGCGCCCACCACAGGACGCACAGCCCGTCGCTGCCGCCCCCGCGCAGGACGCACCGGACGCACCGCCACGGCGGCGACGGACGGTCCGCGTCGCCGCGACGGCATCGACGGCGGCACTGGTCGCAGGGCTGACGCTGGGTGCGCTGCTCGGCCCCGGCCCGGCGCCACCGGACCGGACCGATACCGTCCGGGTGGCGATCGAGGGGCCCACGCAGGTCTCCGTCGGCGAGACAGCCACCTTCGTGGCCGACGTCGCGGGGACCGAGCACTGGGTCTGGGTGCTGCCCACCGGTCAGTACGTGGCCGACGAACCGTCGATCACGCTCACGCCGGCGTCCACCGGCCAGGCGCGGGTACGCCTCCAGACTCGCGACGGCGACCGCCCGCTCGAGGCCGATCTTCCCCTGCGGGTCACGCCATGACCAGCACCGACATCATCGAATGACATCGGCGCGCCCCCGCATGCAACTTTTCCGGGCTGCTCGACGACCCACCAGGTGTCCACCGATCAAGGAGAACGCCATGCGCACCATCACCCGACTCGTCCCGGTCGCCCTGCTCGCCTCGCTCAGCCTGTCCGGCTGCGCGCTGTTCGGCACCGAGGACGCCACGTTCGAGGGCGAGGCCGTCCAGAGCAGCACGCAGCCCGAGACCGACGGGGCACCGTCCGATCCCGACACAGACGACGAGGGCGACGACGTCAGCGACGACGACGCCGCGACCCCGGCGCCCGAGAACGACACCACCGCCGACGCCTCCCGGACGGATGTCATCGGCGTGACGCCTGCCGACCCCGACCAGGTCGTCGCCGACGCGACCTTCACCCTCCCCGGCACCGACGACGACGTACGCGTCGGCATCGAGTCGCTGACCACCGACGGCAGCACCACCGAGCTACGCCTGGTCCTGACGCCCCAGTTCGTGGGCAGCGGCAACGGCCTGTCCTCGGTGTACACCCTGCTGGGCACGGACAGGCCGCAGCTCGTCGACCGCGCCCACCTGAAGACGTACCAGCCGATCCACCACGCCAACTGGCACGACGCCGAGGCGGCCCAGGGCGAGTCGATCGGGTTCCAGATCTTCTTCGCGGCCCCCCAGGACGACGTCTCGGCCGTCGACGTCCAGATCAGCAGCTCGTGGCCCGTGTTCGACGACGTCCCGCTGACCTCCGGGGAGTGATCCGCGTGCCCGCGCACAGCATCCACCTCGCCGCCGCGCTCACGTTGGCGTTCGTGGCCTCCACCCCGTCCACCGCGGAGTGGCCCACACCGGAGGAACTGGGCTTCGAGGACCCGACGCCCCGGGAGATCGCCCAGTCGATCGTCGAGTGGTCCGACCCGGGCCGCTCCGTCACCTCCTGGGCAGACCCCGCCCGGAGCGTCCACGAGGTGCAGACGGTCGAGCAGGAGGACGAGGAGACGGTCGTGACGCTGTCCTCCGACATCCTCTTCGACCCCTCGGAGTCGGAGCTGTCCGACGACGCGGTCCGGCGCGTCGGCGAGCTGGTCGCCGACATCCCTCAGGACGCCACGGTGAAGGTCCACGGTCACACCGACACGGTCGACACCGCGGAGTTCAACCAAGGGTTGTCCGAACGGCGCGCAGATGCCGTCGCCGCAGCGATCGAGCAGGCCCGGGACGACCTGGACCTGGACGTCGAGGGCTTCGGCGAGAGCCGGCTCAAGGTCGACGAGCGCGGCGACGAGGACGCAGTGGCCGAGGCCCGCGAGCAGAACCGTCGCGTCGAGCTCCGCTACGAGGGCTGACCGCGGTGTGCACCCGACCCGGTGCCCAGCCTGCGAGACGGACTGTCCATCCAACGGACGCGGTGTCGTACGATCGCCCTGACCATCCCGAGCGGCCGAGTGACGTGGCACGTCGACGCCGCAGCAACCCGCGGGGGCCTTCAGCCCTCGGACGCGGTGCTACCGCCACGACCGATGGGAGGAGTGCCATGACCGCACCGATCGAGGCCCGCCCCGCGCAGGGCTACGCCGGGGACATCACCCCGCAGCAGGCCTGGGACCTGCTCTCCGCCGACCCGGACGCCGTGCTCGTCGACGTCCGCACCGACGGCGAGTGGCGCACCGTCGGCGTCCCCGACGTCACCGGGCTCGGCAAGGACACCGTCTTCAGCCAGTGGGTCACCGCGGACGGTCGGCCCAACCCCGCGTTCCTCGCCGAGCTGGAGACCGCCGGCGTCGGCCCCGACAAGCCGGTCGTCTTCCTGTGCCGCTCGGGGCAGCGCTCCATCGGTGCCGCCCGCCTGGCCACGTCCGCCGGCATCGGGCCGTCCTACAACGTCCTCGAGGGCTTCGAGGGCGCACCCGGCTTCGGCGGCGTCCGCGACCAGCAGGGCTGGAAGGTGCGCGGACTGCCCTGGGGCTCCTACGACGAGGCCACGGCGTGACCGGCGCCGAGGTCCCCACCGGGCCCGGCGCCGACGCCACCAGGCCGGGCGGCTCCGGCCGTGGCCCGCTGCCCGACGGCGTCCGCCCGGCCACGCTCGCCGTGCGCGGCGGTCACCGCCGCTCCGACTTCGAGGAGATGTCCGAGGGCCTCTTCCTGACGCAGGGCTACACGTACTCCTCGGCCGCCGACGCCGAGGCGGCGTTCGCCGGCGAGACCTCGCGCTTCATGTACTCGCGCTACGGCAACCCCACCGTGCGCACCTTCGAGGAGCGGCTGCGCCTCATCGAGGGCGCCGAGGCCTGCTACGCGACCGCCAGCGGCATGTCCGCGGTGTTCACCACGCTGGCGGCCCTGGTGTCCAGCGGTTCACGCATCGTCTCCGCCCGCGCGCTGTTCGGCTCGACCAACGTCATCTACGACGAGATCCTCGCCACGTGGGGCGTGCAGGTCGACCTGGTGGACGGACACGTCCCCGAGCAGTGGGAGCAGGCCCTCGCCACCCCCGCCGACGTCGTGTTCTTCGAGACGCCGTCCAACCCCATGCAGGACCTGGTGGACGTGCGCCGCGTGGCCGAGCTCGCCCACGCGGCCGGCGCCGTCGTCGTGGTCGACAACGTGTTCGCCACGCCGATCCTGCAGAAGCCGTTCGCGCTCGGCGCCGACGTCGTCGTCTACTCCGCGACCAAGCACATCGACGGGCAGGGGCGCGTGCTCGGCGGGGCGATCCTCGGGTCCGAGGAGTTCCTCGCCGGCCCGGTCCAGACCTTCCTGCGGCACACCGGGCCCTCGATGAGCCCGTTCAACGCCTGGGTGCTGCTCAAGGGGCTCGAGACCCTCGACGTCCGGGTGCGCGCCCAGAACGCCGCCGCCCTGCAGGTCGCCACGGCCCTCGAGGGCCGTGCGGAGATCGCGCGCGTGCTCTACCCGTACCTGCCCTCGCACCCGCAGCACGAGCTCGCGAAGGCGCAACAGACCGGAGGAGGCACCGTCGTCACCTTCGAGCTCGCCGTGCCCGACGGCGCCGGGCCGGACGAGGCGAAGAAGCACACCTTCGCGTTCCTCGACTCCCTGCGGATCATCGACCTGTCCAACAACCTGGGCGACGCCAAGTCGATCATGACCCACCCGGCCACCACCACGCACCGCAAGCTCGGCGCGGAGGGGCGTGCCGCCGTCGGGATCACCGACACGACGGTGCGGCTGTCCGTCGGGCTCGAGGACCCGCTGGACATCATCGAGGACGTGGAGCAGGCGCTGCGGGCCTGATCACTCCCGGAAGGCCTCGACGGCGCGCTGCAGCGACACGACCAGCGCTCCGGCGACCAGTTCCACCTCGACCTGCGGGGCCTCCTCCCGGACCCTTCGCTCGAACTCCCGCACCACCTCGGCCAGGCGATCGACCAGCTCGTCCCGCTCAGGGTCCCAGGCGTCCGCGCGCAGCACCGCGGCCGTGGACCGCAGGGCGTCCACCAGGGCCGACCGCAACGACACACCGAGGTCGATCGGGGCGGTGACGTCGACCAGGAGGCCCAGCACCTGTTCTACCGAGGCCGCCGCCGTCTCGAGCTCCCGGGACCGGACCTCCTGGCCCCTGCTCCAGCGACGGTGACGGCGCACCCGCACGTTGGCCCGGCCCGCCTCGCGGATCCCCTCGACCGCCGCACGGGTCCGGTCGAGCGTCCCGTGGACCGCTCGGCGGCGGAGGTCCCAGGCGTCGACCACCAACGCTCCCGGCTCGTCCAGGTCGTCCGCCAGATCCTCCATCTCGTCGGCCAGGACGTCGCTGAGCTGCTCGAGCGCGTCCTCTGTCAGCCTCAGCGGCAGCGGAGGCAGCGCCAGGTTGATCGCGACCCCGACCGCGGCACCCGCCACGACGAGACCGGCGAAGGACCCCACGTACTCCAGGGCGTCGACGTTGCCGAGGATCAGCACGAAGATCGCCGACGTCGCGACCCAGCTCCCCATCTCGCCGAAGCCCCGCCAACCGGAGATGAGGAGCGAGGCACCCACGACCAGCGCGACCGACAGCGCCCCGGGCGACAGGAAGACATCTGCCGCCCGCGCGATCCCGGCGCCGACGAGCAGCGCCGCGGTGACCTGGACCGAGTCCCGCACGGACCGCACCAGGGTGCTCGTGGTGGCGATGACCGCGCCGAGCGGCGCGTAGTACGGGTAGTCGGACAACGGGGCGGGGGCGAGGACCCCCACGAACCATGCGATGCCCGCGGCGAGCGCGCCCCGGCTCGCCAACGACCAGCGCGGGTGACGCAACCACGTCCGGTGCACCCTCGCCAACGCTCTGACCACCTTGCGTCGGTCCATGCTGTCCGCCACCTCCCGGTCCAGCCCCCGCCGTCCCTGAGCTGATGGTGGGCGCGGCGGGCGTCCGCCGCACCCGGAGACCGGACGAGGAGCATGCGCCGGCCGTCAGCGCAGGGCGCGATGCTCGGCCGGGACGCCCGTGACCCGGCCGAACCAGCCGCTCACCCGTGGACGGTGACCGAGCGCCTGTACCGCGAAGAGGTAGCAGGTCACCAGGCACATCACGAGGATCTCGCCGCCGTCCTCCAGGATGATCATGACGGTGTTGAGCCACCGCCCGTGCCCGGACGTCAGCGAGTGCAGGTAGTCCATCCCGACGCCCGCCACCGCCAGCGCGGCAGCCAGGCCGAACAGCACGGCCGAGATGGATCTCGTCCCGGCCGGCGCGACCAGGTGGAGAACGACCAGCGCGACCCCGACCACGAGGGCCAGGGCGCCGAGCCAGACGATCTCACCCAGCGCGTTGCGCACCCCGAGCGACGGTCCGAGCACGGCGCCGAACCGTTCGTGGAGCTGGAACCAGTCGTCGACGAACAACATGCCGAACCCCAGCGCCCAGCCACCCATCACCGGGGCGCGCAGGCGCCACATCAGGGCGAGGCAGAGCGCGACGCACCAGATCGTCATGATCATGAAGAAGACCTCGCCGTACCCGCGCTCACGACCGAGGGCGAAGTCCACGTCACCCGGGACCCGGTACTGCCGGAACCCGACGTGCGCCACGACGAGGATCGCGAGCGTCCCCCAGCACATGGCCAGCACGGTGGCGGCCGGTCCGCGCCGGACGCCGAGCGTCTCTGCGACGCGCCGGACGTGCTGCATGCCCATTCCCCCGGGTGCGTTCGTGGATCGTCTCAGTGCTGGGCGGACGCTACCGGGCGTTCATGAGACGACGATGAGAGGACCGTCGGAATGCTCGGCCCCGCGGCGAGCGTTCACCGGTCTGATGACTACCTCGCCCGCCCTCTCCGTCCTGGACCTGGTACCGGTCCGCACCGAGCAGTCGAGCGCCCAGGCGCTGGCTTCCTCGATGGCGCTCGTCGAGCGCGCCGACGCGCTCGGCTACGAGCGCTACTGGTTCGCCGAGCACCACAACATGGCGGCCGTCGCCGCCTCCACGCCGCCGGTGATGATCGCGGCCGCCACCGCCCGCACCTCCCGGATCAGGGTCGGCTCGGGCGGCGTGATGCTGCCGAACCACGCCCCGCTGGTGGTCGCCGAGCAGTTCGCGGCGCTGGAGGCCCTCGCTCCGGGACGGATCGACCTCGGCATCGGCCGGGCACCGGGGTCCGACCCGGTGGTGACGGCGCTGCTGCGCTCGTCCGGGCCGACCTCGGACGTGGACCGTTTCCCCGACCACGTGCAGAACATCCAGTCGCTCATGTCCCCGGACGGTGCCCGGCTGCGGCTCACCGACGGCAAGGTGTACGACGTGCACGCGACCCCGGCGGCCGACTCGGCACCGACGCTGTGGCTGCTCGGCTCCAGCGACTACTCGGCGCGCCTCGCCGCCGAGCTCGGCCTGCCGTACGTCTTCGCCAACCACTTCTCGGGAGCGGGCATGGACCAGGTGCTCGCCCTCTACCGGGACGGCTACAGCCCGTCGGCCGAGCACCCGGAACCGCGGACCTTCCTCACCGTGAACGCGGTCGTGGCCCCGACGCGCGACGAGGCCCACGAGCGGGCGCTCCCCCAGCTCCGCGCGATGGCTCGGCTGCGCACCGGCAAGCCGATGGGGCGCAGCGAGACGGTGGAGGAGGCACTGGCCACGCCGTTGGACGGTCTCGGCCAGCAGATGATCGAGGACATGCGCGGCCGGTGGCTGATCGCCACGCCCGACGACGCCGCCGCCGAGATCCGCCGGCTCGCCGACCGGCACCAGGTCGACGAGGTGATGGTCGTGCCCGTGGCCGGCACGTACGCCACCGAACCCCTGGACGCGACGCCCGGCCGGGTGGCGACGCTCGAGCTGCTGGCCGAGGCCATGGCGTGATGCCCGGGCTGGCACCGGTCACCCCCTTCGCGTCCGTGCGCCGCGCGGACAACCCGGGCCCGATGACGCTGGACGGTACCCGCTCGTACGTGCTGCGCGCACCGGGGGCGCCGAGCGCCGTCGTGGTCGACCCGGGGCCCGACGACGCCGTCCACCTCGGTGCGCTGGCCTCCGGTCCGGTCGAGCTCGTCCTCGTCACGCACCGGCACGCCGACCACACCGCCGGCTCGACCGCCCTGCACGCCATGACCGGCTCCCCGGTGCGGGCGGCCGACCTCGCCCACTGCCACGGCGCCTCGGCCGCGCCCCTGCGCGGAGGCGAGGTGATCGAGGCCGCCGGTCTGCGGATCGAGGTGCTCGCGACCCCGGGACACACCGCCGACTCCGTGTCCTTCGTGGTCCGCGCGCCCGGCGAGGACCCGGTGGTGCTCACGGGCGACACGGTGCTCGGACGGGGCACCACGGTCATCGCGGCACCGGACGGGTCGCTGGGCGACTACCTCGCCAGCCTGGACGTGCTGGAGCGTGCTGGTGACGGCCGCCGGGGGCTGCCCGCGCACGGTCCGGTGATCGAGGACCTGGGTACCGCCGTCCGCGCCTACCGGGAGCACCGCCTGGAACGGCTCGACCAGGTCCGGGCCGTGCTGGCGGAGCTCGGGTCCGACGCCACGGTCGGCGACGTCGTCGCGCGCGTGTACGCGGACGTCGACGCGTCGGTGATCGGCGCCGCACGGCAGTCGGTGGCGGCCCAGCTCCACTACCTGCGCACCCTCCCGAGCACGGACACCTGAGGCCTGCCGCCCTGTCGGCACCGTGCGGCACGATGGGCGCATGACCACCGACGTTCGTCTGGGCATCGCCCACGTCCCCACGCACGCCCCCGAGACCCTGCGCGCGCTCGCCGAGGCGGCGGAAGCCGCAGGGCTCGACGACCTGTGGGTGTGGGAGGACTGCTTCAAGCAGAGCGGACTCGCCTCGGCGGCCGCGGCGCTCGCGTGGACCGACCGGATCCGGGTCGGTCTCGGGCTCCTGCCCGTCCCCCTGCGCAGCACCGCCGTCACGGCCATGGAGGTCGCGACCCTGGCACGCACCTTCCCCGGACGGTTCGTGCCCGGTGTCGGGCACGGCGTCCAGGAGTGGATGGGCCAGTCCGGCGTGCGGGTCTCGTCGCCGCTCACGCTGCTGCGCGAGCACACCGAGGCGCTGCGACGGCTGCTCGCCGGCGACGAGGTGACGACGTCGGGCCGCTACGTCTCGCTGGACGCCGTCCGGCTCGACTGGCCGCCGACGGAGCCGGTCCCCCTGTGGCTGGGCGGCGTGGGCCCGCGGTCGCTCGCGCTGGTGGGAGAGCTCGGCGACGGGTTGATCCTCGCCAACGCCCTGACGCCCGACGACGTGCGGGGGTCGGTGGCGGCGGCCCGGAGCGCCGCGCAGGACGCCGGGCGAGAGCTGACCGACGTGCACGCCACGCTCATCGCCACGACAGGGCCCCGCGCCCAGGAGCGGCTCGACGCCGAGCTGCCGCAGTGGGGTGCCGAACCGGGACGAGGGATCGGCGCGGCCGGCGACGCCGCGTCGATCGCTGCGGCGGTGCGGACGCTCGTCGACGCCGGGGCCACGGCCGTGGCGATCCAGCCGAGCGCCTCCGAGCCGGACCTGCCGGCGTTCGCACGGTTCCTCGGTGCCGAGGTGCGGCCGCTGCTGACGTCGGTCGGTTGACTCGGCAGTTCCAGCTCCGCTCGGCTGCTGGAGTTGCCGAGTGGAACCAGAACTGCCGAGTGATGCGTGCCGGAGCGAGGGCCGGGTCAGAGGTCCTTGCCGTAGCAGCGCTGGTCCGCCTCGGCGGCGTACCGGCCGTAGGACTCGATCGACGCGTACCCGAGCGTCTCGTAGAGCCCCATGGCCTCGGGCTGCGCGGTGCCGGTCTCCAGCACGAGGCGGCGGAACCCTGCCCGCCGCGCGGTGCGCTCCAGGTCGCCCATGATCGAGCGGGCGACGCCGTGACCGCGAGCCGCCGGTGCCACGAACACCCGCTTGACCTCTCCGGTCGCCGCGGGGTGCGTCGACGCCGGGCCGCGGTTGTCGCGCGTGCCGGAGACGTCGCGCACGCTGCCGCAGCCCACGACGGCGCCACCGAGCCGGGCCAGCACCGTCGTCACGATCGTGGCGGGGTCGATGACCTCACGTGCGTCCTCGTCACCGCCGTAGCGGCGTCCGAGGTCCGCGACCGCCTCCGCGCGCAGCGCGACGGCGTCGGGGTGGTCCCACGGCACCTCGCCGACCTCGACGGTGCTGGTGCAGGTCTGAGCCGTCATGCGTGGCTCATGAGGGGTTCCCTGCGCATGAACCCTGCGGTGCCTCGCTCCGGCACACCTCGTCCCTCGGCGCACCTCCGCGGGGGCTCCTCGTGCTCATGCGTGGACGAGGGACGCCAGCACCGAGGTGAAGAAGCCGAGCCCGTCGGTGCCCGCACGCTGCCCGGCAGGGCTGTCCGGGCCGAACCCTGCCTCGACGGCGTGCTCGGGGTGCGGCATGAGGCCGACGACGTTGCCCGCCGCGTTCGAGATGCCGGCGATGTCGCGGCGCGACCCGTTCGGGTTGCCCCCGACGTACCGGAAGGCGACGCGCCCCTCCCCCTCGAGCTCGTCGAGGGTGCGCTCGTCGGCGACGAACTGGCCGTCCTGGTTCTTCAGCGGGATGGTGATGTGCTGCCCCGCGGTGTAGGCGTTGGTCCAGGCCGTCTCGGCGTTCTCGACGGCGAGCACCTGCTCGCGGCACACGAAGTGCAGGTGGTCGTTCTTGATCATCGACCCCGGCAGCAGGTGCGCCTCGGTGAGGACCTGGAAGCCGTTGCAGATGCCGAGCACCGGCAACCCACCCTTGGCGGCGTCCACGAGGGCGTCCATCGCCGGCGCGAACCGGCTGATCGCCCCGGCCCGCAGGTAGTCCCCGTACGAGAAGCCGCCGGGCAGGACGACGGCGTCGACGCCCTGCAGGTCGCCGTCCGCGTGGAACAGCGACACCGGCTCACCACCGGCGAGGCGGACCGCCCGGGCGGCGTCGCGGTCGTCGAGCGTGCCGGGGAACGTGACGACGCCGATCCGGGCGCTGTCCAAGGTGGTGCTGGCGGAGCCGGCGCTCATCAGGCCACCGCTCCGGCCGACTCCTCGGAGGCGTCGGCGACCCGCACGACGTCCTCGATGACCGGGTTCGACAGCAGCGTCTCCGCGGCCTGGCGCGCGGCGTCCAGGACCTCCGACGTCACCTCGCCGTCGACCTCGAGCTCGAACCGCTTGCCCTGGCGGACACCGGAGAACTGGGTGAAGCCAAGACGCGGCAGCGCCCCGACCACAGCCTTGCCCTGGGGGTCCAGGATCTCGGGCTTGGGCATGACCTCGACGACGACGCGTCCCACTTCGGGCTCCTCAGGGGCTCAGCACGGGCCGTCGCTCCGGGTTCCCGGTCCGCGCGCGAGCGGTGCGTACGACGCGGCGCGAGACGGGGCGGGAGCACGACGGCGGGATTCCGCGGTCAGTCTACCCGCCGTCGGCCCGGTGCCGTGTCTCGCCCGACATCGGTGGGCGCCGCTAGGGTCGAGGTCGGACACGACCTCGAACACCCTGGGAGAACCTCGTGACGTCGACCTCTTCGCCCGACCCCTACCGGCCGCCCGACGACGCCGGCCCCGCGCGACCGGGGCCCGCGGACCCGTACGGCGCTCCCGGCACGACGCCGGCGCCGAGCAGCTCTCCCTACGGTCCGCCCCAGGGCGCCGCGCCCTACGGTCCGGCCCAGCCACCGACGAGCGGGCCGTCGCCCTACCCCGCGCCGCAGCAGCAGCCCGCAGGCACGGACGGTGTCGCCATCGCAGCCCTCGTGGCAGGGCTGCTCGGCACGGCGCTGCTCGCCGTCGGCCTCGGCATCGCCGGCATGGTCCGCACCAAGAGGTCCGGCCGCTCCGGGAGGGGCCTCGCCATCGCGGGCCTCGTGCTCGGCGTGCTGAGCACGATCGCCTGGACGCTGCTCGTGGCGTTCTTACTCTGGATCGTGACCACCGAGGAGTTCCAGGACGGCGTCCAGGAGGGCATCAACGAGCTCTCCCAGCAGTCCGTGGAGCTGGAGCCGGACCTGACGACCGACGCGCTCAGTGCAGCGCCGCGCCCGTGATCCGCTCGTACGCCTCGAGGTAGCGGTCCCGGGTGCGCCGGACGACGTCGTCCGGCAGCACGGGTGGCACGCCGTCGCTCGCGCGGTCCCACCCGGACGCGTCCGAGGTGAGCCAGTCGCGCACGAACTGCTTGTCGAAGCTCGGCTGGGCGCGCCCCGGCTCCCACGAGTCCGCGGGCCAGAAGCGCGAGCTGTCCGGGGTGAGCACCTCGTCGCCGAGCACGATCCGCCCGGCGCCCGCGGCGCCGTCGGGCACCACACCGAACTCCAGCTTGGTGTCCGCGAGGATGACGCCACGCTCGCGGGCGATCTCCTCGGCCCTGCCGTAGACCGCCAGCGTCAGGTCGCGCAGGCGAGCGGCGTCGTCGTCGCCGACGCGCCGGGCCACCTCGTCGAACGACACGTTCTCGTCGTGCTCGCCGACCTCGGCCTTGGTGGCCGGGGTGAAGATCGGCTCCGGGAGGCGCGAGCCGTCCACGAGGCCGTCGGGCAGCGGGATGCCGGTGACCTCACCGTTCGCGCGGTACTCCGCGAGCCCTGACCCCGTGAGATAGCCGCGGGCCACGCACTCCACCGGGAACATCTCCAGCCGCCGGCAGACCATGGCGCGCCCGACGACGACGTCGGGGACCAGCCCGTCCCCCGGCTCGGCGCTGGGCTCGATCGACACCACGTGGTTGTCGACGAGGTCCGCGAGCTGGTCGAACCACCACAGGCTCAGCTGGGTCAGGACCACGCCCTTGTCCGGGATGCCGGGGCTGAGCACGTGGTCGTAGGCCGAGACCCGGTCGCTCGCCACGACGAGGACGACGTCGCCCAGCGGGTGCACGCCGCCCAGCGCGGGCAGGTCCGGGGCGTACAGGTCCCGGACCTTGCCGGAGTAGACGTGCCGCCAGCCGGGCAGCGGGAGCGGGCCGCCGGCGAAGGCGTCGGGCGTGGTCGAGGGGCGCGCGTCGGTCACGGCGCCCAGTCTCTCACTGCCGCTCGACCGGTGACGTCGGCGTCCGAGGACAGCCGCGGCACCCACCCTGTTCACGCCCTCGCCCGTGCGCCACGATAGGCAGCATGCACCTGTTCGCGTCCCACCCGGTCAAGACGCTGCGCGAGTTCGTCCTCAACCCGACGCTGCGCATCGGTGACGGCGAACCGGGCGCACCGTGGTCGGCGCCCTCGGGCGCGCCCCTGCCCGACGGCGGGGCGTCCGCGGAGCTGCGTGCCGCCGTCGGGCAGGTGGCGGACCAGGTCCCCGGGCTGCACGGCGTCGTCGTGGTGCACCGCGGCGAGCTGGTCGCCGAGTGGTACGGGCGCGGGAAGGACTTCCGGCAGGGCAGGCCGCTCGGCACCGTGACGTTCGGGCCGCGCACGCTGCACGACGTGCGCTCGGTGTCCAAGAGCGTCGTGGCCCTGCTGTACGGCATCGCGCTGGCCGACGGCTCGGTGCCCGACCCCGAGGCGCCGCTGCTGGAGCAGTTCCCGGAGCACGCCGACCTGGCGACGGACCCGCAGCGTGCCCGGATCACCGTCGGGCACGCCCTGACCATGACCACCGGGCTGGAGTGGTGGGAGCGGCCGCCGTACACCGACCCCCGCAACGGCGAGATCGCGATGCGACTGGCCGCGGACCCGTACCGCTACGTCCTGGGGCGTCCCGTCGTGTCACCCCCGGGCGAGCGGTGGAACTACAGCGGCGGCACCACCGAGGTTCTGGGCCGGCTGATCTCGCGCGGCACCGGCCTGCCGCTGGCAGAGTTCGCGCGACGCCGCCTGTTCGCCCCGCTCGGTCTCGGGAGGGTCGAGTGGACCGCCACGACCGACCGCACGCCCATCGCCTGCTCGGGGCTGCGGTTCGCGCCGCGCGACCTCGCCCGGATCGGGCAGACCGTGCTCGACGGCGGCACCTGGGACGGGCAGCAGGTCGTCCCCGCCGACTGGATCGCCACGATGCTCACCCGGCACACGTCGACCGGCTGGGGCGGCTACGGCTACCAGTGGTACCTGCAGGGCGAGGGGCGGGACCGCTGGGTGGGCGGCATCGGCAACGGCGACCAGCGCCTGCACCTGCTCCCCGAGCACGACCTCGTCGTCGTGCAGACCACCGGACGCTACGACGGCGGGCTGGACACCGGGCCGCTGCCTCGGCTGCTGGCACCGGTCCTCGACCACGTCACGTCCGCGTAGCCGCCCGGCGCGAGGTCAGGGAACCGCGACCTCGCCACGCTCGGCCTTCAGGGCGATGTCGGTCCGGTGGTGCGACCCCGGCAGGTCGATCAGCGCGACCCCCGCGTACGACGCGGCGCGCGCGGCGGCGAGGTCGTCACCCCGCCCGACCACGGACAGCACGCGACCGCCCGCGCTCACCAGCGCGCCGTCGTCGACCGCGGTGCCCGCGTGCAGCACGTGCACGCCGTCCAGCGCGGCTGCGGCGTCGATCCCGGTGATCGGGTCGCCCTTCCGGGGGGACTCCGGGTAGCCCTGCGAGGCCACGACGACGTTGACGACGGCGTCGTCGGTCCAGGTCAGGGGTTCGAGCTGGGCGAGACCACCCTGGGCGGCGGCCAGCAGCACCCCGGACAGGGGCGTGCGCAGCCGCGCGAGGACGGCCTGGATCTCCGGGTCGCCGAAGCGCACGTTGAACTCCACCACGCGGGTGCCGCGGGACGTGAGCGCGAGCCCGACGTAGAGCACACCGGAGAACGGGGTGCCGCGGCGGGCCATCTCGTCGACGGTGGGCTGGGCGATGCGGTCGACCACCTCGCCGACGAGCCCCGCAGGCGCCCAGTCGAGAGGGGTGTAGGCGCCCATCCCGCCCGTGTTCGGACCGGCGTCGTCGTCGCCCACGCGCTTGAAGTCCTGGGCCGGGACGAGCGGCACCACGGTCGAGCCGTCGCACAGGCAGAACAGCGAGACCTCGGGACCGTCGAGGTACTCCTCGACCACCACCGTGCCTGCGTCCCCGCGAGCGACCAGGGAGGCGCGCGCGTGCTCCAGCGCGGCGTCCCGGTCGGAGGTCACCACGACGCCCTTGCCGGCGGCCAGCCCGTCGTCCTTGACCACGAAGGGCGGACCGAAGGCGTCCAACGCGGCAGCCACCTCGTCGAGGGTGGTGCACACGTGCGCCATCGCGGTCGGCACGTTCGCGGTGGCCATGACCTCCTTGGCGAAGGCCTTCGAGCCCTCCAGCCGCGCCGCCTCGGCGGACGGCCCGAACACCGGGATCCCCGCGTCGCGCACGGCGTCCGCGACGCCGGCGACGAGCGGTGCCTCCGGGCCGACGACGACGAGGTCAGCGCCCAGTGAGGTGGCGAGCGTCGCCACCGCTCCGCCGTCGTCCGGGTCGACCGCGTGCAACCTGGCCTGCGCACCCATCCCCGGGTTGCCCGGGGCGGCGTGCAGCTCGTGCGTGACGCCGACCGTGACCGGCTCCGCTGCGAGGGAATGGACGATGGCGTGCTCGCGAGCACCGTTCCCGACGACGAGGATCTTCACGGGCAGCCAGTGTAGGCGGCGCTCAGGCCCGCGGGTGGACCAGGTCGTGGATGCCGATGATCTCGTCGCGACGAGGACCGACACCGATGGCGGAGACGCGGCAGCCGGAGATCTCCTCCAGCCGGCGCACGTAGCGCTGGGCGTTGACCGGCAGGTCCTCGAAGGTGCGGCAGTGCGAGATGTCCTCCCACCACCCGTCGAGCTCCTCGTAGATCGGCTTCGCGTGGTGGAACGCCGTCTGGTCGATCGGCATCTCGTCGTACCGCTCGCCGTCGACGTCGTAGGCCACGCACACCGGGACCTTCTCGAGCCCGGTGAGCACGTCGAGCTTGGTCAGCACCAGGTCCGTCAGGCCGTTGACGCGGGCGGCATAGCGGGAGATGACGGCGTCGTACCAGCCGCAGCGGCGCGGCCGCCCGGTGGTGACGCCGAACTCGCCGCCGGCCTTCTGCAGGTAGGCACCCTTGTCGTCGAAGAGCTCGGTGGGGAACGGTCCCTCGCCCACCCGGGTCGTGTAGGCCTTGACGACACCGATCACCGAGTCCACACGCGTGGGCCCGACGCCCGACCCGGTCACCGCGCCGCCCGCCGTCGCGTTCGACGACGTCACGAACGGGTACGTGCCGTGGTCGACGTCGAGCATGGTCGCCTGGCCGCCCTCGAACAGGACGGTCTCGCCACGGTCCAACGCCTGGTTCAGGGCGAGCCCCGTGTCGGCCACCATCGGCCGCAGCCGCTCGGCGTGCTGCAGCAGCTCGTCGACCGTCTCCTGCACCTCGATCGCACGCCGGTTGTAGACCTTCACCAGCAGGTGGTTCTTCTGGTCGAGCGCGCCCTCGATCTTCTCGGCGAGGATCTTCTCGTCGAAGAGGTCCGCGACCCGCAGGCCGACCCGGTTGATCTTGTCCGCGTACGCCGGACCGATGCCACGACCGGTGGTGCCGATCTTGCGCTTGCCGAGGAACCGCTCGGTCACCTTGTCGACGGTGCGGTGGTACCCGGCGATCACGTGGGCTCCCTGCGAGACGAGCAGACGCGACACGTCCACCCCACGCTCGATCAGGCCGTCCAGCTCCTCGAAGAGGACCTCGATGTCCACCACGACACCGTTCGAGATGACGGGCGTGACGCCGGGCGACAGGATGCCGGACGGCAGCAGGTGCAGGGCGTACTTCTCGTCCCCGATGACGACGGTGTGCCCGGCGTTGTTGCCGCCGTTGAACTTCACCACGTAGTCGACGCGGTCTCCGAGAAGATCGGTCGCCTTCCCCTTGCCCTCATCGCCCCACTGGGCGCCGACGAGCACCACGGCTGGCATGGATCAACTCTCCTCGTGAATCGGTGGACCCGGGGGCTGCCGCCGGGCCTCGGCAGAGTTTACCCGCCCGTGACCTGTCTGCGGGTCAGGAAGGACGGTGCCGCTGCGGGAGATGTACCGGTGTGGCGCCCGTGGAGACGTCCGACTGCTCGCAGTGGTGGTCGTGGTCGACGCGGAACAGGTCGAGCGCACCGCACACCTCCAGCACGAACAGGTCACGCTCGTCGGCGCCGCGCAGGACCGTCGCGCCGCCCCTCTTGCGCCCCGAGTCCGCCAGCGAGATGAGGAACGCCGCGCCCGTGGAGTCCATGAAGGTCACCCGGCACATGTCGATCACCAGGAGCTGTCGGCGCAGCCCGACGACCCGCGCCGCGATCTCGGGGAACTGGTCCCGTTCGGCGAGGTCGAGATCACCGGCGATCACGAGCGTCGTCGTCGTCGAGGACGTCGCGATCTCGATCATGCGCACGAGACTACCCGCGTCGGGAGCCCGGCGACGCCCTGAACACCCGCGGCGGGCACGCGCCACTCCTGTTGCCTGGAACAATGGGCCGCATGAGCCCAAGTGATCCTGTGGAGAACCTGCTCGGTGGTCCGGCACCGACCTACCTGCCGGACGAGCACGCCGCTGCCCGCGCCGCACTGGCGGAGGGGGGCGTCCCGGCGCACGTCGCCGCGGCGCACCCGGCGTCCAGCCTGGCCTGGGCCGTGCTGGCCGAGCAGACCCTCGACGGGGGCGACGACGTCGTCCACGCCGTGACCGCCTATGCGCAGGCCCGGACCGGCTACCACCGGGGGCTGGACGCACTGCGCCGGGCCGGCTGGCGAGGCCAGGGGCCGATCCCCGCGGACCATCTCCCCAACCAGGGGTTCCTGCGGTCCGTGCTGGCCCTCTCCCGGGCCGCGGGCCGCATCGGGGAGACGGCCGAGGCGGACCGGTGCCGGCAGTTCCTCGTGGACTCCGGGACCTCCGTGGGCGAGGTCCGCGCGCTGGCCTGAGTCGTCACCCTCAGCCGAGGGCGGGGGCCGGCTCGTCGGGCTGCATCGGCTGCGGCCGGAGCTTGGCCCAGACCAGCTTGCCGGTCCCCGCCGGCCGCCAGCCCCAGTCGGCGAGCCGCTCGACGATCTGCATGCCGAACCCGCCGACTCGGTTTGGGTGACCGTCGGTGGCCACCGGGGGCGCCGGGTTGGCGTCCTCGACCTCGATGCGCAGACCGTCGCCGGTGTCGAAGAGGCGCAGCGCGATGTTGCCCCAGCCGTGCAGCACCCCGTTGGCGACGAGCTCGGAGACCACGAGCTCGGCCGCCGCGGACTCCACCAGACCCCAGGCCTGGCAGGTCCGCAGCACCGCGTGGCGTGCGCGCCCGATCGAGGCGGGCTCGCTCGGCAGCAACCACCGGCGGGACCGCGGGCTGAGCGCCGTCACCTGGGCGTCCTGGACCGGGTCGGGCACCCGCACCACGACGATCGCGACGTCGTCCTCCGGGGAGTCCGCCAGCCGGGAGAGCAGCTCCTCGCCGACGCCGGCGGCGTCCCGTGCGGTGATCCGGCCCGACATCTCCACCAGGGTGTCGAGCCCCACCTTCAACGAACGGTCGCGACGCTCGATGAGCCCGTCGGTGTAGAACAGCAGCACGTCGCCGCGGCGCAGCACCTCACGGCCGGTCTTGCGTGCCGCGGTGCCGAACCCCACCAGCGAGCCGCTGGCACCGGACAGCAGCCGCACGTCGCCGTCGCGCAGCAGCAGGGGTGGCAGGTGACCTGCCCGGGTGTACTCGACGGACCAGGAGTCGTCGTCGGTCACGTGGTGCAGGGTGGCGTAGACCATGGAGGCCGGGCGCGGCACGCGCATCCCGGTGACGAGCTGGTCGACCCGGTCGAGCACGGTGCCGGGGGTGGTCAGCTCGTAGGCGTAGGCACGGACCACCGAGCGCAGCTGCCCCATCGCGGCCGCGGCCTCGACGTCGTGCCCGACGACGTCGCCGATCACGAGCCCGACGGTTCCCTCGGAGATCTGCAGGACGTCGTACCAGTCGCCACCCACCTGGGCGTGCTCGGCGTTGGGGGCGTAGTAGGTCCAGACGTCCAGCCCGGTCACGTCGGCCTGCTCGGGGAGCATGGCGCGCTGGAGCGCCTCGGCGAGCCGGTGCTCCCGGGCGTAGAGCCGGGCGTTGTCGATCGCCGTCCCGGCCCGGCGGGCGACCACCTCGACCACGGTGAAGATGTGCTCGGGCGCGGGCTCGGCCCGGCCGCCGGCATCGGCGCCGGGGCCGCGGGCGGCGTCGCCGTGCCACGTCGCCAGCAGGCCGAGCACCCGCCGTCGTCCGGCGACCGCGTGCACGACGACGGAGCGCGGCACCACGCCGGACTCCTCCACCACGCGCCGCACCAGGTCCCGCCGCAACCATCCCGAGGCGGTGTGCGGACCGTAGGACCCGCTCAGGTCGAGCCGTACGGGGCCGTCGACCACGCCGTCGAGCAGCTCCTGGACGTGGTCGACGGCGGGCGCGGCGTCCGGGCTGGGAGCGGTTCCGACGTCGTGGACGTCAGCGTGACCGCCGACCACCCCGGAGGGGTCGCCGGCGAGGTCGACGTGCCACGTCTCCGGCACGTACCGGGTGTGCCGACGACCGCGCCCCGTCGGCGGGGACGCGACGTCGACGCCGTCGGCGTACTGCAACCCGTCGTCGTTCAGGTAGAAGCCGCTCCACGGGACCAGCGACCGCAGCAGGTCGGCGATGTCCCGCAGCGCGAACGGGTACTCCAGGTCACCCAGCAGCTCCGTGGTCTGCGCGATGAGGTCGAGGTCGGCCCGCTCGCGGCGCTCGACCTCGAGGGAGGCGAGCTGCGCCGCCTGCTGGTCCACGTACTCCGAGACGTCGGTGGTCACGCCCACCCAGCGCAGCTCCTCGCCCTCGGCGCGCGGCATCGGCGTGACGTCCACTTGCAGCCAGCTCACCCCGCCGTCACGCTTGCGGGCGCTGACGATGCGCCGCATCGCCCGTCCGGCGGCGAGGTCCGCCTGGGCCGCCGCGCGGTGCGGGTCGTCCTCGACCAGGGCCAGCAGGGGATGAGGTCCCAGCAGTCCGAGGTCCTCCGCCCCGACACCGACGAGCCGCTCGAACGCCTCGTTCACCCAGATGACCGGCATGCCGGCCTCCCAGGGCCCGGTGACGAACGCCGGGACGGTGGTCGTGGTGAGCGCGAGAGCCAGCTGCTCCCCGGAAACCGGTGCCGTCGTCGACACGGGGTAGGGCAAATCGGTCATACGCCCTCCGTTTCCGTCGTGTCACGGCCAAGTTGGTGCATTCGCTGCACATTCAACCGTAGATTGGTGTCCGCTGAGACCTGAGGAGAGCGAACAGCTCAAGGAAGGAGCACCGTGCAGGACGGATCGAACACGACGCCGGGCACCCCTGGGAACGGGGACGGCGCAGCCTCCACGGCGCCCCAGATCGGTGACCCTGCGAGCATCCACGTCATCGTCGGGACGTCACGGGCCCGGGTGGTGCTGTCGGGCGAGATCGACGCCGACGTGAGCGCCGAGCTCGGCGAGGCGATCTCCGACGCCGAGGCCTCCGGCCTGCCGGTCGAGCTCGACGCGCACCACGTCACGTTCATGGACTCCTCCGGCGTGGCCTTCCTGGCTCGCCTGGCGTCGCGCAGCCCGCACAAGGTCCGGGTGCTGCGCGCCCCGCCGACCGTCCGCTTCCTCCTCGACGTCACCCGCATCGGCGAGCTCCTCGAGATCGTCGACGAGGACCCGGGCGTCGACCTCGACATCACCGCCGCCGGGCCGCGGTAGCCCGACCCGCTCCCCCAGGCAGCGCAGAACGCACAGTGCCCCTCCACCCGGTCGGTGGAGGGGCACTGCGCACGTCAGGCGACGATCACATCTTGTGACCGGCCGAGCGCAGCTGCTGCGCCGCCTCGACGATGCGGGCGGCCATGCCGGCCTCCGCCAGCTTGCCCCAGGCGCGCGGGTCGTAGGCCTTCTTGTTGCCGACCTCGCCGTCGACCTTCAGGACGCCGTCGTAGTTGGTGAAGAAGTGGCCGGCCACCGGGCGCGAGAACGCGTACTGGGTGTCGGTGTCGATGTTCATCTTGATGACGCCGTTGTCGACCGCCTCGGAGATCTCCGCGGCGGTGGAGCCCGAACCACCGTGGAACACGAGGTCGAACGGGTTCTCCTTGCCGATCTCGTCACCGACCGCCTTCTGGATCTCGGCGAGGATCTCCGGGCGCAGCTTGACGGCGCCGGGCTTGTACACGCCGTGCACGTTGCCGAAGGTCAGCGCCGTGAGGTAGCGGCCCTTCTCGCCGGAGCCGAGCGCCCGGACCGTGGCCAGGCCGTCCTCGACCGTCGTGTACAGCTTGTCGTTGATCTCGGCCTCGTGGCCGTCCTCCTCGCCGCCGACGACGCCGATCTCGACCTCGAGGATCGTCCGCGCAGCCTGCGACAGCTCGAGCAGCTCCTCGGCGATGACGAGGTTCTCCTCGAGCGGGATGTCCGAACCGTCGAACATGTGGGACTGGAAGGTCGGGTTCTTGCCGGCCTTGACCTGCTCCGCCTCGAGGGCGAGCAGCGGGCGGACCCAGGAGTCGAGGTTCTTCTTGACGCAGTGGTCGGTGTGCACCGCGATGTTCACGGGGTAGTTCTTGGCGACCTCCGCGGCGTACGCGGCGAGGGCCAGGGAGCCGGTGACGCGGTCCTTGATCGTGGCGCCCGAGGCGTACTCACCGCCGCCCACGGAGACCTGGATGATGCCGTCCGACTCCGCCTCGGCGAAGCCCTGGAGCGCGGCGGTGACGGTCTGCGACGACGTGATGTTGACGGCGGGGTAGGCGAACTTGCCGGCCTTCGCCCGGTCGATCATCTCGGCGTAGACCTCGGGGGTTGCGATAGGCATCTGCGGTACTCCAATGAGGGAACGTACGAGGAACGCAGGCGGGCGGCGACACACCCTCACTGGTGGCGAGCGATCGCCAGGACCACATGCGCCCCGATTTTCTCACGAGCGGGTCATGGCCGTCACATCCGGTACCGCCCAGCGAGACGGTCGCCCCGATCACGCGTGCTGCAGGGCCCAGGAGTGCATCGCGACGGCCGCCGCCGCACCCGCGTTCAGCGAGCGTGTCGAGCCGTGCTGGGTGATGTGCACGACGACGTCGCACGCGGCCTGCGCCTCGGGCGTCAGCCCGCTCGACTCCTGCCCGAGGAGCAGCACGCACCGCGCCGGGAGCTCGCGCCCCTCGAGCGGGACGGACCCGGGCACGTTGTCGACCCCGACGACCGGTAGCCGCGCACCGTCGTCGGCGTGGGCGGCCCACGCGGCGAACGCCGCGGGGTCCGGGTGGTGGTGCAGGTGCAGGTACCGGTCGGTGACCATCGCGCCCCGGCGGTTCCACCGCCGCCGTCCCACGATGTGCACCCCGGCCGCGTTGAAGGCGTTGGCCGTGCGCACCACGGACCCGATGTTCAGGTCGTGCGCCCAGTTCTCGATCGCGACGTGCAGGTGACGGTCCGGCGGACGCCGCGCGTCGAGGTCGGCCCGGATCGCCTCGACCGTCCAGTACCGGTAGCGGTCGACGACGTTGCGGCGGTCGCCGTGCGCGAGCAGCTCGGGGTCGTAGCGGGGGTCGTCGGGCGGCGAGCCGCCGGACCAGGGCCCGACGCCGACCTGCTCCCCGGCACCGTCCGCCTCAGGCATCCTCGTCGCCCCGCACCGACTCCCACCAGATCGCGGCGCCGACGACGGCGGCACCCGCCACGGCGAGCATCACCGGCCCGACGGTGGCGCCGGCGTCGGGCGGCGCGAGGAGACCGCCGTCGGCGTCCTGCCAGGGCCACAGCGCACGCAGCGAGCCGATCATGAGGCCGGCGAGCACCGCCATGGTCACCTGCCGCCGGTGCTCCAGCAACCAGTGCAGGAGCTTGACGAAGGACGCCAGGCCGACGATCGCACCGAGCGCGAAAGCGCCGACGAACGCCAGGTCACGGTCCGAGATCGCCTGCTGCACGGGGATGTAGATCCCCAGCACGACCAGCAGGGTCGAGCCCGAGACGCCGGGCAGCACGAGCGCGTTGATGGCGATCGCCGCACACCCGGCGACGTACCAGAGCGACGGGTCGGACAGGTCGCTCGGGGGCAGGCCGACCAGGAAGAACCCGGCGACCGCGGCGACGACGAGGAGGCCGGCGTCCAGCGGGCGGAACCGGTCCGGCATCATCCGCAGGGGCACGATCACCGAGACGGCGATCATGCCGAAGAACACCGCCCGCACCGGGACGGGGTTCTCCTCCAGCAGCGGCGCGACCAGGCTGAGGGAGACCAGGAGCATCACCGCCATGCCGACGAGCACCGGCACGAGGAACCGGGCGTCGACGGCGCGCAGGGCACGTCCTGCCGGTCGCAGGCCACGGCCCCGGGCGATGCCCTGGACGAGCTCGCGGCCGGCGTGCACCACCTGGCTCGCGGCCGCGAGCAGCCGGTCGTACAGGCCGGTGACCAGGGCGACGGTGCCGCCGGAGATGCCGGGGACCGACTCGGCCATGCCGACCAGCCCGCCACGGACGGCGAGGCCGGGCGCGGCGCGCCAGGGCGTACCGGGATGCGGCGCGGCGTGGCGGCGCACGGCGCCGGAGTGAGTCGATTCCTGCGGCTCGTCGGTCACGGAGGGAAGCCTACGGCCCCACCGGGCGCCGCTGGCGATAGCGTGTGCGCATGAGCGGACGGACGATCGAGTGCTGGCTGACGGACATGGACGGCGTCCTCGTGCACGAGGGCGAGGCGATCCCCGGGGCGGCGGACTTCATCCGCGCGCTGCGGGAGGCCGGTCGTCCCTTCCTGGTGCTGACCAACAACTCGATCTTCACCGCGCGCGACCTGTCCGCACGGTTGGCCAGGTCCGGCATCGAGGTGCCGGAGGAGGCGATCTGGACGTCGGCCCTGGCGACCGCCAAGTTCCTCGCCGACCAGGTGCCGAACGGCTCGGCGTACGCGATCGGCGAGGCCGGGCTGACCACGGCCCTGCACGCGGCCGGCTACACGCTCACCGAGACGGACCCGGACTACGTGGTGCTGGGCGAGACCCGCACCTACTCGTTCGAGGCGATCACCAAGGCGATCCGCCTCATCAAGGCCGGCGCGAGGTTCATCGCCACGAACCCGGACACGACCGGCCCCTCCACCGAGGGCCCGCTGCCCGCCACCGGTGCGGTCGCGGCGATGATCACCGCGGCGACGGGCCGGTCGCCCTACTACGTGGGCAAGCCCAACCCGATGATGTTCCGTTCGGCGCTCAACCGGATCGATGCGCACTCGGAGACGACCGCGATGATCGGCGACCGCATGGACACCGACGTCGTGGCCGGGATCGAGGCCGGGCTGGAGACGTTCCTCGTGCTCACCGGGTCCACCGCGGAGCACGAGGTGGACCATCACCCGTTCCGGCCCTCGCACGTCGTGGACTCGATCGCGGACCTGGTCGACCGCGTCTGAACCCGGTTGTGGGCGCGAACCCTGGCCCGATATGCATGGAAAATAGGAGTTTCAGGCCCCAAGAATCGCGCCCACAACCACGACCTCCGCTGCGCTACCGGCTCAGGCCGAGGTCGTCCAGGTCGAAGAGGTAGTGGTAGGGCACCCCGAGAGCCTCGATCTTCGCCCCCGCACCGGTGTCGCGGTCCACGATGGTGGCGCAGCCGAGCACCTCGGCCCCGGCCGCACGCAGCGCCTCGATAGCGGTGATCGGTGAGCCGCCCGTGGTGGTGGTGTCCTCGAGGACGACGACGCGCCGCCCGGTGACGTCGGGCCCCTCGATCTGCCGCTGCATCCCGTGGGTCTTGGCGGACTTGCGCACGACGAAGGCGTCGAGCTCCTGCCCGCGGGAGGCGGCGGCGTGCAGCAGCGCGTCGGCGATGGGGTCCGCCCCGAGGGTGAGCCCGCCGACGGCGTCCACGTCGGCCGTACCGAGCCCGACCTCCTCGAGGTGGTCCAGCAGCACGTGCCCGACCAGCGGGGCCGCACGGTGGTGCAGGGTGATCCGGCGCAGGTCGACGTAGTAGTCGGCCTCCTTGCCGGAGGAGAGCGTCACCTTCCCGTGCACGACGGCGAGCTCCTGGACGAGCTCGAGCAGCTGCTCACGGGGGGTCGGGGAGAAGTCGGCGGAAGTCACGAGGCCCAGGATATCCGGGTGCCTGAGCAGGGGGCGGCAGGGATGTCTACGCACCACACCAGATGTATTTCCTACACCGTTGTGTATGACGTACGCTCGTGTACGTCATACACACACCGACCCAGGAGCCCGGCCATGAACGACCCGCTGATCGAGGTCCGTGGGCTGCACAAGTCCTACGGGCGTCACCCCGTGCTGCGCGGCGTCGACCTCGACGTCCGCCGCGGCGAGATCTTCGCGCTGCTCGGCCCGAACGGTGCCGGCAAGACCACGTGCGTCAACATCCTCACCACCCTCGTGCGGCCCGACGGCGGCACGGCGGCCATCGCGGGCGCCGACGTCGTGCGACAGCCCGGTGCCGTGCGCCGCAGCATCGCCCTGACCGGCCAGTACGCGTCCGTCGACGAGTTCCAGACCGGCGAGGAGAACCTCGTCATGATGGCGGACCTCGCCCACCTGCCGCGGCGCGCCGTCCGCCGACGCGCCGCCGAGCTGCTCGAGCGCTTCGACCTCGCCGACGCCGCGCGACGCCGGGTCTCCACCTACTCCGGAGGCATGCGCCGCCGGCTCGACCTGGCGATCAGCCTCGTGGCCGACCCGGAGGTCCTCGTGCTCGACGAGCCGACCACCGGGCTCGACCCGGCGTCGCGCACCCAGCTGTGGGAGGTGGTGCGCTCGCTGGCCGCCGACGGCACCACCATCCTGCTCACCACCCAGTACCTGGAGGAGGCCGACCAGCTCGCGGACACGATCGCCGTGCTCGCCGACGGCCGCATCGCCGCCCGCGGCACCGCCTCCGAGCTCAAGGCGCTCGTCGACGACGACAGGGTCCGGGTCACCTTCGACGACACGGACGGACTGACCACCGCGCGCGAGCGCTCGTTCGCCGGCATCGCCGGACTCACCGAGGCCGAGTCGGACGACAAGCAGCTCACGCTCACCCTGCCGACCAGCACCCCCGTGCACACGATCCGCGAGATCCTCGCCCGCGCAGAGCGCGACGGGCTCGACATCGCCGCCGTCAGCGTGGTCAAGCCCACGCTCGACGACGTCTTCCTCGCCCTGACCCACCGGCCCGCGTCGCCGGCCACCTCGGACCGCGACCGCCAGGAGGCACGACGATGACCACCACCCTGCCCGTCGCGACCACCGCGTCCCCCCGCGCCGCTGCCCCGCTGAAGCACCGCTCCGCCGTGCGCGACGTCGTCACCATGACCCGGCGCGAGACCAGGCGCTCGCTGCGTTCCGTCGACGGGCTCATCACCGCCTTCGCCCTGCCCGTGCTGATCATGATCGTGTTCGTCGTCATCTTCGGCGGGGCGATCTCCGGCAGCACCGATGGCGACTACATCGACTACGTCGTGCCCGGCGTGCTCGTCATGTGCCTGGGCATGAACTCCGCCAGCGCAGCGATCGGCGTCTCGCAGGACATGACGACCGGCACCATCGACCGCTTCAAGACCTTGCCGATCTTCGGTCCGTCCGCCCTGTGGGGACACGTGATCGCCAGCGTCGTGCGCAACCTCGCCTCCGCCGTCGTCGTCGTGCTCGCCGCCGTGGCCCTGGGCTTCCGACCCGATGCCGGGATCGCCGGCTGGCTCGGGTTCCTCGGCCTCGCCGTGCTCGCCGTCCTGACCTTCACCTGGATCAGCGCCACGCTCGGCCTGGTGATGAGCGTCGAGGCCGCCCAGTCCGTCACCATGATCTTCCTCTTCCTGCCGTACCTCAGCTCCGGTTTCGTCCCCGTGGAGACGATGCCGACCTGGCTGCACGGCTTCTCCGAGAACCAGCCGTTCACCCCGGTCATCGAGTCCGTGCGCGGGCTCCTCATGGACACTCCCGACGCGGGCACCCTCCTCGCCGCCTGCGCGTGGCTCGCCGGCTTCCTGGCGGCGAGCATCCTGGCCGGGTCCGTGACCTACCGCCGGCGAACGGCTCGATGACGGGCCCGGGCACGTCGGTCATGATGGGGCCATGACCGACGTGCCCGAGCTCCCCGCCCGCCTCGCGCTCACCTGGGGGGTCGCCGAACGTCCCGAGCGGGCCCCTCGCCGGGAGCTCAGCATCGAGCGGATCGTCGAGGCCGCCGTCGAGATCGCCGACGCCGAGGGCCTCGCCGGGGTCTCCATGGCCCGGGTGGCCAAGAGTCTCGGCTTCACCACGATGTCGCTGTACCGGTACGTCACCAGCAAGGACGACCTGCTGCTGCTCATGCAGGAGATGGCGTTCGACGTCGAGTTCCCCCCCGCGCACGAGCCGCCGGACTGGCGCGCCGAGCTGCGCGAGTGGGCGCTGTTCGTGCTCGCCACCTACCGGCAGCACCCCTGGGTGCTGGACATCCCCATCAGCGGCGCCCCGATGACCCCGAACAACCTGCGCGCCGCCGACGTCGCCCTGCGCGCGCTGCGCTCCACCCCGCTCGGCGACGGCGCGAAGGTCGCCACGATCCTGCTCGTCAACGGCTACACCCGCAACGCCGCCCTGCTCGGCCGCGACCTCCACCGAGCGGCCGGCGAGACGGACGGCACGTACGACGCCGCCGGGATCGCCGACACCCTGCGGATGCTCGTCGACGAGATCCGCTTCCCGTACCTGCGTCCGCTCGTCGAACGCGGGTCGTACGTGCCGGAGGTCCCCGAGCTCGATGAGGTCGACGACGTCGCCTGGGGTCTCGAACGCACCCTCGACGGGGTGGCGGCGTTCATCACCCGGTGCGCCCCCTCCGACGGCGGTGACCGCGTCGAGGAGCACGCGGGCGGCCTCGCCGGCGCACCGGACGACGAGGCGGCGCTCGCCGAGGTCGCCGCCGTCGTCCAGGCCTACTCCTCCGACGCCAAGGTCAAGAAGGCCGCGGCGAAGCGCAAGGAGGCCGAGCGCAAGGTCCGCGAGGCGCAGAAGAAGGTGCGCGAGCACGAGAAGGCGCTACGCGACGCCCGCAGGGCCGAGGCGGAGGCGGCGCAGGCCGCTGCCGCCCGTCAGGCCGCTCAGCGGTAGTGGCCGATGGCCCGGACGGCGGAGCGCGGCAGGAGCCGCAGCAACGCCGAGCCGGCCTTGTAGCGCAACGACGGGGTGGAGATGACGACGCCGCGGCGGACGTCGGCGAGCGCCTGCGAGACGACGTACGGGGCGTCCAGCCAGCCGATCGCGGGCACCGACGTCATGTCCAGCTCGGCCCGGTCGTGGAACTCGGTCCGGACGAACCCGGGGCACAGCACCGTCGCCGTGACCCCGGTGCCCTGGAGGTCCACCGCGAGCCCCTCGGTGAAGGAACGCACGTACGCCTTGGCCGCGGCGTAGGTCCCCCCGGCCGTCAGCGCTGCGACCGAGGCGACGTTGAGCACCGCACCGCGCCCCCGGGCGGTCATCTGTCCGGCGGCGGCATGGGTGAGCTCGACGACGGCCCGCACCATGACGTCGATCGCCCCGAGCTCGACCTGGACGTCGCCCCCGACGAACCGTTGCGCGGTGGCGAACCCCGCGTTGTTGACGAGCAGCCCGACCGGGTTGCGTTCGTCGCCCGGCTCCTCCCCCGTGACCGCCAGCCGCTCCGCGACCCGGGCGACGTCGTCGGGCACGGCCAGGTCGGCGGGCAGGACCTCCACCCGGACCCCGGCGGCGGCACGGATCTGCCCTGCCACCTGCTCCAGGCGCTCGGTGGTGCGCGCCACGAGCACGAGGTCGTGGCGCGCGGTGGCGAGCTGCCAGGCGAACTCCAGTCCGAGGCCGGCGGTAGCACCGGTGACGAGCGCGGTTCCCATGGACGCACTCTAGAGGCCTAGGGTGCGTGTCGTGCGTATCGCCACGTGGAACGTCAACTCTCTGCGGACCCGGCTCGACCGAGTGCTGGCCTTCCTGGAACGGTCGGGCACCGACGTGCTCGCGATCCAGGAGACCAAGTGCCGGGACGAGCAGGTCCCCGTCGCCGCGTTCGAGGCCGCCGGCTACGAGGTCGCCCACACCGGGTACCACCAGTGGAACGGCGTCGCGATCGTCTCCCGGGTGGGCCTGCAGGACGTCGCGACGTCGTTCGCCGGTCAGCCCGCCTTCGGCAAGGCCGACCAGGAGCCCCGGGTCGAGGCCCGTGCCCTCGGGGCGACGTGCGCCGGGGTCCGCGTGTGGTCGCTGTACGTCCCGCACGGGCGCGCCCTCGACGACCCGCACTACGCCTACAAGCTCGCCTGGCTCGACGGGCTGCGGCGGGACGCCGAGGGCTGGCTCGCCGCCGACCCCACCGCGCAGGTCGCCCTGCTGGGCGACTGGAACGTCATCCCCCTCGACACCGACGTCTGGGACGCCACCGCGTTCGAGGGCCACACGCACGTCTCGCCCGCCGAGCGTGCGGCCTTCGCGGCGTTCGAGGAGGCCGGCTACACCGAGGTCACGCGCGAGCACCTGCCGGCCGAGCACACCTACACCTACTGGGACTACCAGCAGCTCGCCTTCCCGCGGGACAAGGGTCTGCGGATCGACTTCGCCTACGCCTCGGCGGCGCTGCGCGAGCGCGTCACCGGCGTGGCGATCGATCGTGACGAGCGCAAGGGCAAGGGCGCGAGCGACCACGTCCCGGTGGTCGTCGACCTCGCGGACGCCCCGCCCTCGCCCCACTAGGTTGTTCTCATGACCGACGTGCCCGACCGCGCAGAGGACCCGCTGTTCACCTCCCCGGGGCCGGCGGCGGACGCCGCACCGGCCGCGCCGGCGGCGCACGGCACAGGTGCGCACGGCACGGGTGCGCACGGCACGGGTGCGCACGGGAGCGGCGCACCAGGCCCGGTCGTCGGCGCCGACGACCCGGCGACCTTCGGCGCCCGGTGGGGAGCTCCCGGTGGCCCGACGGCGGCGGACCGGGCGGCCGCGCGCCGACGGGCCAGGATCTGGGTCGCGTCGATGGTCGGCGTGATCGTCCTCGTGGTCGGCGTGGCTGCCGGTGGGGCCTGGACGGTGAACCAGTCGCGCGACCAGGCCTGGGAGCCGGTGGCCGCGGACCTCGACGAGACGAGGCGGGTCAACGCCGTCCAGCTCGTGCTCGGCTCGTGCCTGGCCGACGTCCCGGACGGTGCGACGGTCGAGGCGGTCGAGGCGGTCCCGTGCGCCGAGGAGCACACCGGGCAGGTGGTCGGACGGCACGACTCGGCGGTGGACGAGGTGTGGCCCGGCGCACAGGCCCTGGCCACGCGGGTCTCGCGGACCTGCGGCCCCGATCTGCTCGGACCGAGCGGGTCGGAGGTCGGCTCCTCCGCGGGCGCCGATCTCTCGTGGGTCGTCTGGACCCCGAGCGAGGAGTCCTGGGCGCAGGGTGACCGTGCCGGACTGTGTGTGGCGGTGACCACAGCCCCGAGGACGGGAAGCCTCCTGGAGTGACCATCGTCACCCCGGTCGTGAAGAGGCGCCCGCGACCTGCACGGACGAGCGGTGTCGACCGCGACGACGAGCGCGCATATCCAGCCGAGACGGTACATCTCGGGCGTGCATTCTGAGCGGCTTGTCCGACTGAGAAGGTATTGATCGGTCAATTCGGTCATCAGCACGCCTCCGGAATGCTTCACCATTCCTCCGCAAAGAAGACGGACAACGCGCCGTTACCTGATTGTGATCAGCGGCCACTTGCCGTTAGCGTGCCCGGGTCGCCCCGTGTCCGGGGTGAAAGGTCGGACCGCAAGCCCAGTGCTGCCGGTGGTCCGGCTTCACCGAACCCACGGCAGCAGCGGGAGAACCACGTTCTTCGGGCGGACTCGTTCCGTCCTTGGGGTTAAGCCGTCCCACGACGGCGGGCCATCACTTCTCGGCCTCATCCGACAGCTCATCTCGCAGGCTGGAGAGGTACCCATGTCCCACACTCAGTACAGTCCTGCGCGCCCGCAGGGCACCGAACGATCACCGCGCCTGCGACGCTCCGCCGTCGCCGTCGCCCTGTCCGCCGCGCTCGCGGGCGGAACGCTCGTCGTCGGTGCCGGTACCGCGTCCGCCGCACCCGCCCCGTCGACCTCCTCCACGGTGGCGAACGTGTCGGTCGCCGGTCAGGCGCTCGTCGCCGCGAAGAAGTCCAAGCCGGCCGTCAAGGTCTCCGTGTCCCGGAAGTCCGCGCAGAAGGGCAGCAAGAAGACGCGGCCCGTCTTCACGGTCAAGGCGACCAAGGGTGGCGACCCGGTCAAGGGTCGCGTCCGCCTCTTCGTCGACGGCAAGAAGGTCAACGTCAAGAAGCTGAACAACAACGGCATCGTGCGCATGAAGCCGCAGCTGAAGCGCTACGACGTCGGCAAGAACCGTGTCCGCCTGACGGTGGTGCCGGCCAGGTCCACCGGGCTGGCCCAGGTACAGCGCAACCGCACCATCACGGTGAAGGCGAAGAAGACGAGCGGCTCGAAGGTCGTCAACGTGGCCAACCGGTACGTCGGCCACCGCTACTCCTACGGCGGCACCAGCCCGGCGACGGGCTTCGACTGCTCGGGGTTCACGTCGTACGTCTACAAGAAGGCGACCGGCAAGAACCTGCCGCGGTCGTCCTCCGCGCAGCGCTCGGCGGGCAAGAAGGTCTCCCGCCAGAACGCCAAGCCCGGCGACATCGTCTACACCCCGGGTCACGTCGCCATCTACGCGGGCAAGGGCCAGGTCATCGAGGCCGCCCGCCCCGGGACCGGCGTCATCAAGCGGAAGATGTGGCAGAGCAACCCCACGTTCGTCCGCGTCTGAGACTCTCCCGCAAGCGAACGCCGAACAGGAGCCTGGGCCCGTATTCCGCGAGGAATACGGGCCCAGGCTCCTGTTCGGCGTTCCACCAAAAGTCGTAGGTCACCTTCCCCCTCCCGCCAGAAGCGACGACGACGTCGCCCCGGCCAGTCTGGGAGCACCGCGCCGGCCACGGTGCGGGCCACCACGAGAGGGGAACACGTGCCCGCCATCCAGATCACCGGTCTGCGCAAGTCGTACGGGGGGTTCGACGCCGTCCGCGACGTCGACCTCACGGTCGAGCCGGGACGCGTCGTCGGGCTCCTCGGACCCAACGGGGCCGGCAAGACGACCACCCTGCACGTCCTGCTCGGACTCGCCGCCCCCACCGCGGGCCAGGCGCTCGTCCAGGGCCGGCGCCACGGCGACCTCGACGACCCCGCGCGGACCGTGGGGGCGCTCCTGGACGCGGGCGGCCTGCACCCCGGGCGCACCGGCCGCGACCACCTGCGCATCCTCACCCTGGCCGCCGGGCTCCCCGCCGGCCGGGTCGACGACGTGCTGGAGATCGTGGGGATGACGCCCGCCGCGGACCGCCGCGTGCGCACGTACTCCCTGGGGATGCGGCAGCGGCTCGGGCTCGCCGCAGCACTCCTCGGCGATCCGGGCGTGCTCGTCCTCGACGAGCCCGCCAACGGTCTCGACCCGGCGGGCATGCGCTGGCTGCGCGAGATGCTGCGCTCCTTCGCGGACGGCGGCGGTGCCGTCCTGCTCGCCAGCCACGTGCTCGCCGAGGTCACCCAGGTGGCCGACGACGTCGTGGTCCTGGGGCAGGGCCGCGTCATCACCGCCGGACCGCTCGACGAGCTGGTCCGGGACGCCTCGCTCGAGGACGTCTACCTCGACCTGACCGCCACCACCGCAGGAGTCCGCTGATGTTCCGTGCCGAGATCCTCAAGCTCCGCTCCACCCGCTCCGCCTGGGTCATCGGCATCGTCGCCCTCGCCGGCGCGGTGCTCGTGCAGGCCCTGACCGTCGTGATGCCGCGGGTGCTCGACCGGCTCGACCGGCTGGACGCGCTCACCTCCCCCGGACCGGCGACCGACCTCGTCCCCGACCTGGTCGCGCTCACCGACCTCGGCACCGCCGGCGCCCAGCGAGGGATGCTCGACCTCCTCGGCAACGGCCCCTCGGGGACCGGGTCGGTCGGTGTCGCGACCCTGTGCATGCTCATCCTCGGCGCGCTGGCCGGTACCACCGACTTCCGCACGGGCGGGATCGTCCCGACGGCGCTCGTGGTCCCCTCGCGCACCCGGGTGCTGCTCGGCAAGGCCGCTGCGACGGCGGTCGCCGCGGCGACGATCGGCGTCGGCCTCGCGCTCGTCTCGGCGCTCGGCCTGGCCACGGCGGTCCTGAGCACGCCGGGTGCCGGGCTCGCCGTCGACGGCGGAGACGTCCTCGGCACCTGGGCGCGGGGCCTGGCCGTCCTGGTGGCGTTCGCGTGGCTCGGGCTGGGCGTCGGCATCCTCGTGCGCAACCAGGTCGCGGCGATCGTCGTCGTCGTCGCGGTCGCGTTCGTCGAGCCGCTGGTCCAGGCGGTCGTCGCGCTGGTGTCCGCCGGGACGTCGTCGGCGCTGACCTGGCTGCCGCTGACCCTCGGCGCGACGGCGTCGGCGGGTCAGGCGGCCGGGCTCCTCGGCGACGTCGCCACGACCGGGGCGGCGGCCGCGCTCGCCGGGCTGGCGGCCTGGGTCGCCGTCGTGCTCGGCTCCGGCGCGGTCACGTTCTCCCGCCGCGACCTCCTGTGAGCCCGTCCGGCCCGGCGGGGGGACCCGCCGGGCCGGACAGTAGTCTCGCCCCAGCACCCGACGAGAGGCGGCCTCCCCGTGACCGGACCCCCGCGCCGGCGTCTCGACGCCGTCCGCTCCACTCCTGGTCGGCGCGACGCGCTGCTGGGGGTCGCGGTCGGCCTGCTGACGGTCGCACTGTTCCTGGTCGTGGAGCGGGTGGCCTTCGACGAGGTCGTCGTCCCGCTCGTCGGCCAGGGTGCCGACGACGCGCAGATCGACGGCGCCGGCCGGCTCTCGGTCACCGCCGTGATGCTCGCCCAGGCGTCCCTGCTGTGCCTGCGCCGGCGCTCCCCCCTGCTCTGCCTCGCGCTCGTCACCGCGGGCCAGGTCGCGCTCGTGGCGGTGCTACCCCCGTTCCTGTCCTTCCAGGCGCCGGCCACCCTGGTCGCTGCCTACTCCGTGGGCGCGTACGTCCCGCGGCGCGCCGCGGTGGGGTGGGCCGTGGTCGCCTCCGTGGCGCTCACGCTCCTGAGCTTCGTGCTCGTCGGGCCGGTCCCCGAGCACCTCCCAGCCACCGGCTCGGCCGCGACCCAGCTCGGGGCGGGTCTGGTCTCCGCCGTCCTCGCCTACGTCGGTGCCACGCTGATCGGCGTCTACGTCGGCACCCGGCGCGAGCTGGAGGCCCAGCTGCGCGGGCGCGTGGAGCAGGCCGAGCGCGAACGCGAGGCGCGGGCGGCCCGTGCCGTGCTCGAGGAGCGCGGCCGCATGGCGCGCGAGCTGCACGACATCGCCGCGCACCACCTGTCCGGGATCGTGGTGCAGGCGGCAGCCGCGGAGCGCCTCGTCGACCACGACCCGGAGCGTGCCCGGGAGTCGCTGCGCTGGATCCGCACCCAGGGCCGTTCGACCCTGGACGACCTGCGGCTCGTCGTCGGGCTGCTGCGGTCGGACGGCGGGACCGGCGCCGACCTCGAGGACGCTCCGCAGCCCACGCTGGAGGACCTGCCGGAGCTGCTCGCCCTCGCACGGTCCGCGGGGGCCGACATCCGCCACGAGGTGCGGGGCACGCAGGGCGACGTCCCGCCGAACACCCAGCGCACCGTCTACCGGGTGCTGCAGGAGTCGCTGGCGAACGCACGCCGCCACGCCCCCGGTCAGCCGGTCGACGTCGTCGTGGACCACCGTCCGGCCGAGCTCGTCCTCACCGTCCGCAACCGGGTCTCCGTGGACAGCACAGCCCTCGCGCCGTCGACGTCGACCGGTGACCGGCCCGGCCGGGTCGCACCGCCGGGGCACGGGCTCATCGGGATGAGGGAGCGCGCCGCGCTGGTCGAGGGCACCCTGGAGGCCGGGGCCGTGCCCGGGGGTGCCTGGCGGGTGCGGCTCGCGGTCCCCTGCGGTGCCCGCACGGTCCCGGGCCGTACCGGGCAGCCCGTCGCGCAGGAGGCCCCGTGATCCGCGTCGTGCTGGTGGACGACCAGAGCGTGGTCCGCGCAGGGTTCGCGGTCATCCTCGGCTCCGAGGGGATCGACGTCGTGGGCGAGGCGTCGAGCGGAGCCCAGGGTGTCCGGGTCGCACGGGAGCTGCGACCGGACGTCGTGTGCATGGACGTGCGCATGCCCGGTGGCGACGGCATCACCGCGACCCGCGAGCTCGCCGGGCCCGGCGTGGCCGACCCGGTGCCGGTCCTGGTCGTGAGCACCTTCGACCTGGACGACTACGTGTTCGGCGCTCTCGAGGCGGGCGCGAGCGGGTTCCTGCTCAAGGACGCCGAGCCCGAGGTGCTGGTCGACGCGGTGCGACGGGTGGCCGGCGGCGACGGGCTCGTGGACTCCTCCCTCACCCGACGGGTCCTGGAGGAGTTCGCCCGGCGCCGGGCGCCCGCCGCCCGGGACGACGACGCGGCCGCGCTCCTCACGCCCCGCGAGCACGACATCCTCGCGCTGCTGTGCCGGGGATCCTCCAACGCGGAGATCGCCGCCGCGCTCTACCTCGAGGCCAGCACCGTGAAGTCCCACCTGGGTCGCATCATGACCAAGACCGGCACCCGCGACCGGGTCCAGCTCGTGGTGTGGGCGTTCGAGCGCGGCGTGGCGACCGCCGGGCGCTGAGCTGCACGCTCAGCGCCCGGCGGGACGTGGTCAGGCGTTGAGCACCTCGGGCGCGACGGTGAGCCCTGCACCCTCGGGGTCACGGTCGACGACGACGGCGTCGCCGTCGGCCACGTCGCCGGCCAGCAGCTGCCGGGCGAGCCGGTCGCCGATCTCGCGCTGCACCAGCCGCCGCAGCGGTCGGGCACCGTACGCCGGGTCGAAGCCTTCCAGGGCCAGCCACTCGCGCGCGGCGTCGGTCACCGACAGCGTGATCCGACGGTCTGCCAGCCGGGCCGCGAACGCGTCGACCTGCAGGTCGACGATCCGCCCCAGCTCGTCGAGCGTCAGCGCGTCGAAGACGACCACGTCGTCGAGCCGGTTGAGGAACTCCGGCTTGAACGCCGTGCGCACCGCGGTCATGACGTTCTCCCGCTTGGTGGCGTCGTCCAGGGTGGGGTCGACGAGGAACTGCGACCCGAGGTTCGACGTCAGCACGAGGATGGTGTTGCGGAAGTCGACGGTGCGTCCCTGGCCGTCGGTCAGGCGACCGTCGTCGAGCACCTGCAGCAGGATGTCGAAGACCTCGGGGTGGGCCTTCTCCACCTCGTCCAGCAGCACCACGGAGTAGGGCCGACGGCGGACCGCCTCCGTGAGCTGGCCGCCCTCCTCATAACCGACGTACCCCGGAGGGGCGCCGACCAGACGGGCGACGCTGTGCTTCTCGGAGTACTCGGACATGTCGATGCGGACCATCGCCCGCTCGTCGTCGAAGAGGAACTCCGCGAGCGACTTGGCCAGCTCCGTCTTGCCCACGCCGGTCGGTCCCAGGAACAGGAACGACCCGGTCGGGCGGTCCGGGTCGGCCACGCCGGCCCGCGAGCGCCGGACGGCGTCCGACACGGCGGACACGGCACCGGTCTGCCCGATCAGGCGCTGCCCGAGCACGTCCTCCATGCCGAGGAGCTTCTCGGTCTCGCCCTGCAGCATCCGCCCGGCGGGGATGCCGGTCCAGGCGGAGACGACCTCGGCGATCTCGTCGGCACCGACCTTGTCGGCGATCATCGGTGTCCCGGGCTCGGCGGACGTGTCCGCGCCGCCGGCGACCTGCTGGTCGGCCTCGGCGAGCTCGGCGTCGACGAGCTCGCGCTCGACGGACGGGATCTCGCCGTAGAGCAGCCGGGCGGCAGCCTCGAGGTCGCCGTCGCGCTGGAGCCGGTCGGCCTCGGTGCGCAGCTCGTCGATGCGGGCGCGCAGGTCGCCGACGCGGTTGTGGCCCGCCTTCTCGGACTCCCACCGGGCAGTCAGCGCCGCGAGCTCCTCGCGGCGGTCGGCGAGGTCGGCGCGGAGCTTCTCGAGCCGGGCGCGCGAGGCGGCGTCCCCCGAGCTCTCGTTGTCCTTGAGCACGACCTCCTCCATCTCGAGCCGGGTGACGGCCCGCTGGAGCTCGTCGATCTCGACCGGGGAGGAGTCCATCTCCATGCGCAGGCGCGAGGCCGCCTCGTCGACGAGGTCGATCGCCTTGTCGGGGAGCTGGCGACCGGTGATGTACCGGTCGGACAGCGCGGCGGCGGCCACGAGGGCGGAGTCGGCGATGGTGACCTTGTGGTGCGCCTCGTACCGCTCCTTGAGGCCGCGCAGGATCGCGACGGTGTCCTCGACGGACGGCTCTCCCACGAACACCTGCTGGAAGCGGCGCTCCAGGGCCGGGTCCTTCTCGATGTTCTCGCGGAACTCGTCGAGCGTGGTCGCCCCGACCATGCGCAGCTCGCCCCGGGCGAGCATGGGCTTGAGCATGTTGCCGGCGTCCATCGCCCCGTCGGAGCCCGCACCGGCCCCCACGACGGTGTGCAGCTCGTCGATGAACGTGATGACCTCGCCGTCGGAGGCGGTGATCTCCTCCAGGACCGCCTTGAGCCGCTCCTCGAACTCGCCGCGGTACTTCGCGCCCGCGACCATGCCGGCGAGGTCGAGCGCGACGAGCCGCTTGCCCTGCAGGGAGGTGGGGACGTCGCCGGCGACGATGCGCTGGGCGAGCCCTTCGACGACGGCGGTCTTGCCGACACCGGGCTCCCCGATGAGCACGGGGTTGTTCTTGGTCCGGCGGCTCAGCACCTGCACGACGCGTCGGATCTCGGCGTCGCGGCCGATGACCGGGTCGAGGCGCCCGTCCCGGGCGCGAGCGGTGAGGTCGGTGCCGTACTGCTCGAGCGCCTGGTAGGTCCCTTCCGGGTTCGGGCTGGTGACCCTCCCCGACCCGCGCACGGACGGCAGCGCGGCGCGCAGCGCCTCGGCGGTCGCGCCGGCGCCCGTCAGCGCCTGGGCGGCGGCGGACTGCCCGGCGGCGAGCGCGATGAGCAGGTGCTCGGTGGAGACGTACTCGTCACCGAGCGCCTCGGCCTCCCGGGCGGAGGTGGTGAGCACGGACTGCATCGGCCGGGAGGGTGCGGGCTGGGCGACGCCGTCACCGCTGACGGTGGGCAGCGCCACGAGCGCGGCGCGCGCCTTCTGCCCGATCTGCTGCGGGTTCGCGCCGACGGCCTCCAGCAGCCCGACGGCGACACCACCGGTCTGCTGCAGGAGCGCGGCGAGCAGGTGGGCCGGCTCGAGCTGGGGGTTGCCCGCGGCCGACGCCGACTGCACGGCGTCGCCGATGGCCTGCTGCGACATCGTGGTGAACTTGGTGTCCATGGATCCTCCGGGTCCGCTCGGGGTGGTCTGTTCGGATAAACCTCCGCAAAGTTGAGTCTATTCCACTCAACCCTGTCGCGCCGCCCAGCGGGTGCCCCGCGTGCCGACCTGGGGGATGCTGAGGACGTGCAGACACCCACCCGCGGCCCGCGCCGCCTCCGCACCGCCGCCGTCGCCGTGCTCGCCGCCGTGGGGCTGCTCGCCCTCGCCGGGTGCATGAAGGTCGACATGGACCTCACCCTCTCCTCGGACGACACCGTCTCCGGGTCGATGACCGTCGCGTTCTCCGACCAGCTGGCCGAGACGATGGGGATGGACCCGCAGGCCCTGTGGGACCAGGCGGGCGACGACATCGCCGGCGACCTCCCGGACGGCAGCTCGCAGGAGGCCTACGCCGACGGCGAGTACACGGGCACGACCGTGACCTTCACCGACATGCCCCTCGAGGAGCTCGCCGGCACCGGGACCGACGAGCTGTCGGTCACCCGCGACGGCGACGAGTTCGTGGTGCAGGGCACGATGGACATGTCCGACGACACCGGCCAGATGAGCGGGCTGCCCCCGGGGGTCGCCGACAGCTTCGACGTCCGGGTGGCCGTCACCTTCCCCGGGGAGGTCATCGAGACCAACGGCACCGTGGACGGCAGCACCGTCGAGTGGCGCCCCGCGATGGGCGAGAGCACGGAGATCTTCGCCCGCGGCGAGGCCAGCGGCGGGCTCGGCTCCGGCGGGTTCCCCTGGTGGATCATCGGCGCGGTGCTGGGCATCGCCGTGCTCGCCCTGGTCGCGGTGCTCGTCGTCCGCAGCAACCGGCGCACCTCGCCGACGGCGGACGGCACCGCGGCGCCGGGCACCGCGACGGCGGGCACCGCGGCGCCGGGCACCGCGACGGCAGGCGCCACCCCGGGCGCCACGCCCGTCCCGGACCCGTACACCCCCGGAGGGACACCGCCGCAGCCCGGCCCGCCGCTCGGCGTCCAGCAGCCGCCCGTGGCCCCGGGGACGTCTCCGGAGCAGGGCACGCCCCCGACGGACCCGACCTCCCCGTCCGCGGAACCGACGGACCCCGGCCCCGGCCCCGGCCCCGGAACGAGCCCCGAGCAGGGACCGGACGCGCCGCGCTGAGCAGGCTCGGGCTGAGTAGGCTCGATGCGATGAGCACCGCACCCGACCCCCAGGACCTCCGCACCTCGGCCTGGCGGCCCGACGTGCTGGGCGAGGACTTCGAGGCCCGCACCCTGCCGCTGCCCGACGACGCCGAGGCCACGCTCGTGCGGTACGCGCCGTCCGTCGCCCCCGACGGTGCGCCGGCCCGGGTCGCGGTGCTCGCGGTGCACGGGTTCGTCGACTACTTCTTCCACCCGCACGCGGCGCAGGCCCTCGCGGCCGCCGGCCACGCGTTCTACGCCGTCGACCTGCGCGGGCACGGACGGTCCTGGGACGCCCACGTGGCCGCCGGGCACGACCCCAACCAGGTGCGTGACATCGCGGTCTACGCCCAGGACCTCGACGCCGCGGCGGCGCGGATCCGGGCCGCGGGCCACGAACGACTCGTGGTGCTCGGCCACTCCACGGGAGGACTCGTCGCCCCGTTGTGGGCCGCCGCGCGCCCCGGACGGGCCGACGCCGTCGTGCTCAACAGCCCCTGGTTCGTCCTGAACCGACCCGCTCCCCAGCGGTGGGCGGCCACGGTCCTCGTCGCAGGCCTGGGCCTGGTCGCCCCCCGCGCGGTGGTCAGCCACCTCGAGCCCGACTACGCCCTCGCGATGCACTCCGACCACGGCGGCGAGTGGGACTTCGACCCGGCGTGGAAGTGGCACGAGCCGTTCCCCGTCCGGGCGGGCTGGATGCGCTCGGTGCTGCGCTCGCAACGACGTCTCGCCCGCGGCCTCGACCTCGACGTCCCGGTGCTCGTGCTCACCTCCGACCGCTCGGGGACCGACGAGCACCTCACCACCGACACCGTCCTGGCCGTCGAGCACATCCGCGCGGTCGCGCCGGCGCTCGGCGACGACGTCAGCCTCATGACCATCCGCGGCGGGGCCCACGACCTGGCGCTGTCGCCGCCGGAAGCCCGCGAGGAGTACCTGCGTGCCGTCGTCGGCTGGCTGGGCGCGAGCGTCTGACCGGCCCACCGCCGTGTCCGATTCCCGCTAGCCGTCGCCCCGTCCGCCGCGCGACGATGGGGGCATGACCCCCGACGTCTTCACCGAGCGGTACCGGGCGATCGCCGCGCGCGACGCCCGGTTCGACGGGCAGTTCGTCACCGCCGTGCGCACGACCGGCATCTACTGCCGGCCGTCGTGCCCGGCCCGCACCCCCCGCCGCGAGAACGTCACCTTCTACCTCACCAGCGCCGCCGCCCACGACGCCGGGTACCGCGCCTGCAAGCGGTGCCTGCCCGAGGCCACGCCCGGCACCCCCGCCTGGGACCTGCGCGGCGACCTGACGGGCCGCGCCATGCGGCTCGTGGCCGACGGCGTGGTCGACCGGGAGGGCGTCGAGGGCCTGGCGGGCCGCCTGGGCTACAGCCCTCGTCACCTGCACCGCGTCCTGCGCGCCGATCTCGGCGCCGGGCCCCTGACGCTCGCCCGCGCCCACCGTGCACAGACCGCGCGGACGCTGCTGACCAGCACGGACCTGCCCGTGGCCGACGTCGCGTTCGCCGCGGGCTTCGGCAGCATCCGCCAGCTCAACGACACCGTGCGCGAGATCTTCGCGACCACGCCGACGGCGCTGCGCGCCCGGCGCCCGGCCGGGACGCCCGCCGCTCACGACCCCCGGCGCGACGACGCCGCGCCGGTCCGCCTGGACCTCGACCTGCCGGTCCGTGAGCCGTTCGACGCCGTCGGCACGATCGCCTACCTGGCAGCCCGAGCCGTCGACGGCGTCGAGTCCGCGACGATCGACGGCGCGGACGCGACGTACGCGCGCACCCTGCGGCTCCCCCACGGCCCGGGCGCCGTGCAGGTGCGGGCAGGTGCCGCCGTCGGCCCCGGCGCCGTCGCCCTCCACCTGGAGCTCACGTCCCTGCAGGACGTCGCCACCGCCGTCGCCCGCGTGCGCCGCCTGCTGGACCTCGACGCCGACCCCGTCGCCGTCGACACCGCGCTGGGGGCGGACCCGGTGCTGGCCGCGAGCGTCACCGCCACACCCGGTACCCGGGTCCCCGGCACCACGGATGCGCACGAGCTCGTGGTCCGCGCGATCGTGGGCCAGCAGATCTCGGTGCCCGCCGCACGCACGCACCTCGGTCGGCTGGCCACCGCGACCGGCACCCCCTACGTCTCCCGCCTGCCCGGGCTCACCCGCCTGTTCCCCACCCCGGAGCAGGTCGCCGACGACGACGGCGCCCACCTCGCGCTGCCCGCCCGGCAGCGCGGGACCGTGACGGCGACCGCCCGGGCGCTCGCCGACGGCGCGCTCGCCGTCGGGGTGGGTGCCGACGTCGCCACGCTGCGCGCCGACCTCGAGGCCCGCCCCGGGATCGGCCCGTGGACCTCCGGGTACGTCGCGCTGCGGGTGCTGGGCCACCCGGACACCTGGCTGACCGGCGACGTCGCGCTGCGCGCCGGCGCCCGGACGCTCGGCCTGCCCGACACCCCCCGCGCCCTGGCCGAGCGCGCCGCCACCTGGGCGCCCTGGCGCTCCTACGCCGCCCGGCACGTCTGGCGTGCCGCCCTCACCGGAAGGACCTCCGCATGACCTCCACGACCACCCTCGAGACGCCCGACGGCCCGTTCACGCTCCTCGCCGACGACGGCGTCGTCCTCGCCTCCGGCTGGACGGACGACGTCGACGCGCTCCTGACCCTGATCCACCCGGACCTGCGCCCCGCCCGGGCCGACGTGCCGACCGTCCCCGCGTCGGACGCCGGTGTGGCCGTCCCCGCGGACGCCGTGCTCGCCTACTACGCGGGCGAGGTCGACGCCGTCGGGCGGGTACCCGTGCGCCAGCGCTCCGGGCCGTACCGGGAGCACGCCTGGCAGGTGCTGCGCGACGTCCCGGCAGGCGACCCGGTCACCTACACGGAGTACGCCCACCGCACGGGACGCCCCGCCGCGGTGCGGGCGGCGGCCGGGGCCTGCGCCCGCAACGCCGCAGCCCTGTTCGTGCCGTGCCACCGGGTGCTGCGCAGCGACGGGACCCTCGGCGGCTTCCGCTACGGGCTGCCGATCAAGGAGTCCCTGCTCGCCCGGGAGCGCGCGGCCGTCTGACCGGCCGGTCAGGGAGCGCGAGGTCCGGACGTCGCGGAGGCGGGCGGGTCGTCGTCCGGGACCTCCCCCATCTCGTTGGGGTGCAGCCCGGTCTCGTCCACCTTGCCGGTCCGGAAGCCGGCCCGGCTCACCAGGTGTGCCGCCACCGGGGCGGTGGCGAGCTGGAAGACGACGACCAGCAGCAGCAGGGCGACCGCCGACCAGCTCCGCACGCGCAGACCGAGCGCGAGGAGCAGCAGCACCAGCCCCAGCACCTGCGGCTTGGTCACCACGTGCATGCGGGCGAGCAGCGAGGGGAACCGGACCACGCCGACGCCGGCCGCGAACGTCAGGAACGCACCGGCGAGCAGGCAGAGGGCCGCGGCGACGTCCGCCACCGTCGTCCAGAGCCCGGCGTCGACCTCGGTCACTGCCGTCCCCCCTGACCGTCGATCCGGTCCTCCGGCGGGACCTCACCCGAGGCGTGGGCGTCGCTGCCGGGCTCGCTGCCGGGCTCGCGGGCCGCGAAGCGGGACAGCACCACCGACCCGACGAAGCCCACCAACGACATCGCGACCAGGATCGGTACCGTCTCCGTGCGACGCGACCAGGCCGCCTCGATCGCGATCGCTCCCACGAGGCCCGCGGTGAGCAGGTCGAGGCCCAGCGCACGGTCGAGCATCGACGGGCCACGCTCGATGCGCACCAGCGCCAGCAGGGCGGCCACCGCCACGAGCACGGCCGCCACGACCACCACGACCGTCATGCTCCGGCCCCCTTCCCGGCGCGCGGGTCCGGCCGCCCGGTCGGCCGGACCGCGACGCCGGTCCGCTCCAGGACAGCGGCCGCGGCGAACGCCCGCAGCACCCGCTCCTCCAGCTGCTGGACGTGGCGACGCACGCCCTCCACCCCGCCCGACCCCTCGACGTCGAGCACGTGCAGGAACAGCGTGCCCCGGCGCCGGCTGGTCTCCACCACGAGCGAACCCGGGACGAGGGTGGCGAGCACCGCTGTCACCGTCAGGAAGACGTCGTCGGGGTTGTGCAGCCGAACCTGCACCACCGCCCCCTGGGGCACGGGCCCCGGCCGCAGGGCGAGCCAGGCCACCTGGAACGACGCGACGAACAGGTCCGCGGCGAAGGACACCACGAGGCGGCCGACCGCGACCGGTCGGAACGTCGCCTCCGTGCGCACCGGCGGCAGGGGGAACAGGGTCACGACGACGACGGCGAGCGCCGCACCGCCGACCAGGTTCGCCCAGGACACGTCTCCCCACAGCAGCACCCACACCCCGGTGAGCAGCACCACGGCGGGCCACTGCACCAGCGCCCGGCGCAGACCACTTCGCACGAGCTCCCGCAACGACTGGTCGCTCATGGCAGCTCCTCGGTGTCGGCGGAGACGTCGACGGACTCGCCCGTCCCCCGGTCCGCGCCGTCCGGGAAGACGGCGTTCACGTAGGTGAACCCGTCCATCGACGTCCGTGCGGCCCGCTCGGCGTACCCGTACAGCGGCCCCGCGACCACGGTGAGCGCCACGCCGAGGGCGACGAGGGTGCCCGCCGGCCAGACCAGCCCCTTGGGCAGCGGCACGTCCGCGACGATCTCGGGCGGTGCCGCCTGCCAGAACGCCTTGTTCCACGCCTTCACGACGGCGTAGAGGGTCAGCAGCGACGTGACGACCGACCCCACGACCAGCACCCAGGCCAGGCCGGACCCGTCCTCCACCCCGGCGGTGAGCAGGCCGACCTTGCCCAGGAACCCGGACAGCGGCGGGATGCCGGCCAGGTTCAGCGCAGGGACGAAGAACAGCACGGCCAGGGCCGGTGCCAGGCGGGCCAGGCCGCCGAGCCGGTCCAGCGACGTCGACCCTCCTCGCCACTCCACCAGCCCGACCACGAGGAACAGGGCCGTCTGGACGGAGATGTGGTGCACCACGTAGAAGATCGCGGCCGCCGTCCCCGCCTCCGAGGCCAGCGCGACACCGAAGAGCATGAAGCCGATGTGACTCACCAGGGTGAAGGACAGCAGCCGCTTGACGTCGTTCTGTGCGACGGCTCCCAGGATGCCGACCACCATCGTGGCCAGGGCGAGCACCATCAGCACCCGGTCGACGACGGCGTCGTCGGGGAACAGCAGCGTCTGGGTCCGCAGGATCGAGTACACGCCGACCTTGGTGAGCAGGCCGGCGAACACCGCGGTCACCGGCGCCGGGGCGGTCGGGTAGGAGTCCGGCAGCCAGGCCGACAGCGGGAAGATCGCGGCCTTGATCCCGAAGGCAAGCAGCAGCAGGAGCTGCAGCGCGAGGCGCACGGTCGGGTCGACCTCCGGCAGCCGCTCGGCGAGCTGGGCCATGTTCACCGTGCCCGTCGCGGCGTAGACCAGCGCGATCGCCGACAGGAACAGCACCGAGGACAGCAGCGCCACCACGATGTAGACCGAGCCCGCGCGGACCCTCTCGGCCGTCCCGCCGAGGGTCAGGAGCACCGAGGACGCCGCGAGCAGGATCTCGAAGCCCACGTAGAGGTTGAACAGGTCGCCCGACAGGAAGGCGTTGGCCACCCCGGCGGCGAGCACCAGGTACGTCGGGTGGAAGATCGCCACCGGGATCGCCCCGGCGACCATCCCGTCCGACGGCTCCTCGCCCTCGGCGATGCCCTGGCCGAGGGAGTACAGGAGCACGCAGAGCAGCATCACGCAGCTCACGGTGACCATGAGCGCGGCGAGCCGGTCGGCGACCAGCGCGATACCCACGGGTGCTGCCCAGCCGCCCACGTCGACCACGACCGGGCCGGAGTCGGCGGCCACCATGAGCGCCCCGGACGCCACGGTCGTGGTCGCCAGCGCCGCGACGCTGATGGTCCTCTGCACGTTCGCGAACCGGTGCAGGGCGAGCGTCAGCCCGGCCGCGAACAGCGGCAGCAGCACCGGCAGCGGGACGAGCGTCTGCGCGGACCACAGCGCGTCGAGGTCGATCATGGCTCGCCACCCTGCCCGCCGGGGCGCGGGCGGTCGTCGCGCCCGCCGTCGTCGGCGACCTCGTCGTAGACCTCGGCGGCCTCCTCGTCGAGGGACTCGCCCGTCTCGGCGGCGTCGGCGTCCTCGTACGCCGGCGCGTTGAGCGCCGCCTGCCGGGCGACGCGCCGGTCCTCGACGTCGTCGGCGACCTCGTCGTGCCCGTGCAGCTGCCACGAGCGGTACGCCAGCGCCAGCACGAAGGCGGTCAGCGCGAGCGTGATGACGATCGCGGTGAGGATCATCGCCTGGGCCAGAGGGTCGCTCATCCGCTCCCCGGGCGGGGCGTTGCCCACCACCGGTGACGCCCCCGCACGGCCCCCGGCCACGAGCAGCATGAGGTTCACGCCGTTGCTCAGCAGGATGAACCCGAGCAGCACCCGTGTCAGGGGGCGTTCGAGCAGCAGGTACACACCGGTGCCGCACAGCACGCCGACGGCGAGCACCAGCACCGCCGACGGGGTGTTCTCCAGGACGATCACGGCGCCCTCACCACCAGCGGCATCCGCACGCCCGGGTCACCCTGACGGTCGATCTCGGCGCCGAGCGTGCGCAGGAGGTCCAGCACCAGCCCCACCACCAGCAGCATCACCCCGATGTCGAAGAACAACGACGTCACCAGGTGGACGTCCCCCAGCACCGGCAGGTGCAGGTCGACGATGACGCTCTGCAGCACCTCGTTGCCGGTCAGCAGCGCGGCCAGGCCCACCCCCGCCGACAGGAACAGGCCGGTGCCGAGCAGCAGGCCCGGCTGGATCGGCAGCGCCTCGCCCAGCTCGTACCGTCCGCCGGCGAGGTACCGCACCGCCAGCGCGATGCCGACCATCAGGCCCGCGGCGAACCCGCCGCCGGGGGCGTTGTGCCCGGAGAACAGCAGGAACAGGGCGAACACGACCATGGCGTGGAAGATCACCCGGGTCACGACCTCGAACATGACCGAACGTCGCGTGGGAGCCACCGTGCGGCCTGCGGCGAGCCAGACGCTGCGGGTCTGGACGTCGTCGTGGAGGGTCTCGTCGTCGACCCGCGACAGCCGCAGCACCTCGCCGCTGCGCTGGCGCAGGAACACCATCGAGGCGACCCCGGTCGCGGCGACGAGGAGCACCGAGATCTCCCCGACGGTGTCCCAGGACCGGATGTCGACGAGGATCACGTTGACGATGTTGTTGCCGCCGCCGAACTCGACCGCCTCCTCGGGGAAGTTCACGCTGATCGGCACGTCCACGCGTGCCAGCGGCGCCGCGACCGTCAGCGCCATCATCACCACGCCCGTGACCACCCCGAGGCTCAACCGGATCCACCGGCTGGCGGCCAGCGGCCGGTCCGAGAAGTACGGGGGCATCCGGCGCAGCACCAGCACGAGGATCACGATCGTGACCGTCTCGGTGAGCACCTGCGTGAGCGCCAGGTCCGGCGCACCGTGCAGCAGGAACAGCCCGGCGTTGGCGTACCCGGCGACCCCGACGAGAACCATGGCCTTGAGCCGGCGGCGGGCGTTGGCGGCCAGGATCGCGGAGACGACCACGACGGCCACGACCGCGGCCTGCGCCGGGCGGTCCCAGGCCACGGCGCTCACCTGCACGCTGCGCCCGCCGAGCAGGCCGGTGGCGACGACCGCGCCCGGGGCCACCGCCAGGACGACGAGGATCACCCCGAGGTAGAACGGCAGGGAACCGCGCTGCGTCACCGCGGTGACGTCCGCCGCGGCGTCGTCGAGCCGCCGCATGGTGCGGCGGTACGCACGGTCCGCCGCAGGTGGCGACCAGAGGCGCTCCTGCAGCCCCTCGACGCGCTGCCGCTGCCAGAAGAGCAGCGCACCGAGGGCCAGTGCCAGCACCGACAGCCCGAGGGCGGGCGTCGGCCCGGCCCACAGCACCAGGTGGCCCGGCTCCCCGGCGGGGTAGGTGGCGGCGAACGGCCCGAGCATCCGCTCGCCCACCGCCGGCACCAGCGCCACGGCCAGGCCCAGGAGGGCCAGCACCAGCGGCGGCAGGACGAGCAACCACGACCGACGACCCACGACGCTCGGCGCGACGACGCCGTCGACGCCGACGGGCTTCGTGGCGAACGCCCCCCACCAGAACCGCAGGCCGTAGGCGACGGTCAGCACCGAACCGACCACGACGGCGACCAGCGCGGCCACCTCGAGTCCCTCGGCGCCGTCGGACAGGTCGTGCCACAGCCCTTCCAACGCGGCCTCCTTGGCCACGTAGCCCGCGAACAGCGGCACCCCGATCATGGAGGCGGTGGCCAGCGCACCGGTCAGGGCGGCCACCGGCATGGTGCGCCACAGCCCGGAGAGCCGGCGCAGGTCGCGGGTCCCCGTGGCGACGTCGATCGCTCCGGTGAGGAGGAACAGCGCTGCCTTGAACATCGCGTGCGCGCCGAGCAGCGCCAGCCCGGCGAGCGCCAGTGCCCGGGTGCCCAGGCCCAGCAGGAGGACGAGCAGGCCGAGCTGGGAGACCGTGCCGAAGGCCAGCACGAGCTTGAGGTCGTGCTGGCGCAGCGCCCGGTAGCCGCCGAGCAGCAGGGTGCCGCCACCGAGCAGCAGCACCAGCCAGCGCCACGCGGTCAGCTCGGCGAAGGCCGGGGCGAAGCGCGCGACGAGGTAGACGCCTGCCTTCACCATCGCCGCGGCGTGCAGGTAGGCGGACACCGGGGTGGGGGCTGCCATCGCCGCGGGCAGCCAGAAGTGGAACGGGACGAGCGCGGCCTTGGTGGCGGCCCCGGCCAGCACGCACACGGAGGCGACGACGGCGGCCGTCCCGGTGGGCGGGTCGGCCACCACCTGCGACACCTGCCACGTGCCCGTGCTCACCCCCAGCAGGATGAGGCCGACGAGCATCGTCAGCCCGCCCGCGGTCGTCACCACGATGGCCTGCATCGCCGCGCGGCGTGACGCCTTGCGGTCGGCGTAGTGCCCGATGAGCAGGTAGGAGAAGACGGTGGTCAGCTCCCAGAAGACGAACAGCAGGAGCAGGTCGTCCGCCGTGACCAGGCCGATCATCGCCCCGGAGAACGCCGTCAGGATCGCGGCGAACCGGCCGGTGCCGACGGCGTCCCGCGCGAAGTACGCCGAGCAGTAGACGAGGACGAGTGCTCCGACGCCCCCGACGACGATCAGCATCAGCCACGACAGCGCATCGAGCCGCAGGTCGATCGAGAGCTGCAGGCCCGGGACCCACGGGGTGCTGGAGGCAGGCTCGTCGCCCGCGGACACCCTCCCCGTCACCGCGAGGGCGTAGGCGGCGGCCGACGCCGGGCCGAGCGCGAGGACCCAGAAGGCCCGGCGGCCCCACCAGCCCACCAGCACCGGCGCAGCAAGGGCCAGCACGAACGTCAGCAGCAGGACCAGCAGCACGGCACTCCGTCCGTCCGGGGGCGGGGCGGGGCTTCACTCTATCGGCGCGGGCTCCGACCGGCCTGCGCCACGACCGAGGTGCTACAGGTCCTCGGGCGCCAGGAGGAACTCGGACTCGTCGGCGATCTCGCCGCCGACGGCACCCTGGATGGCCGAGGCCACCTTGCCGACCAGGTCCGCGGACCGCCTGCGCGCCACGACCAGCGCGGGCTGCGGGAACTCCCGCTGCGCCTCGTGCAGGTCCGGCGGGTCCCAGACGACGCGGTAGCAGATCGCCCCGCCGGCCGCCCACGGCAGCTCCTTGACCAGCAGCGGCAGCACCTCGTCGCCGCTGACCTCCACCGTGACGAACCCGTCGTGGCCGAGGTCGATCGTCAGACCGTAGCCGTCCAGCACCACCGGCTCCTGGAGCGCGGCGATGTCGATGTCGTCGGCGCGGGCGTGCAGTGCCCGGCGCACCTCCGGGTCCATCTTCTCGCCGGGGTAGAGCGGCTTGTCGGCGATGCCGGGCGGCGGTCCCTGGTAGTCCGCCCCCTCGGTCGCGAGGACGACGCGCGGGTGGACCGCCTGGAGCACCCGGTGCGCGGCCTGCGGGTCGAGCCAGATGTCCGACCAGACCGTGAGATCGACGGCGGCGCCCGGGTCCGGCGTGAGCACGACACCGGCCCCGGCGTCGCGGCGCGCGGCCTCCGCGGGGTCCCACAGGGCCGCGACGTCGAGCCGGGTCGAGCCGCCGAGCCGCCGAGCCGCCGCCACGAGCCAGGCGACGACCCGCTCCTCCTCACGGTTCGGCAGACCGGCAGGGAATGACCGGGCCAGCCCGTCCCGGTCCCCGCCGCCCGGGAGCGGGGGGTCGTCCCAGCGCTCCCGCGGCGTCACGACGTCGAAGACCATGGCCGTGCCGCTGGGCAGACCCGTCTCGAAGCCGTCACCCCGCGGCGCGTAGGGGCCGTGGACGTGGCTGTGACGGGTCAGTCGCAGCACGCCGGGCTCACCGGGGGCGGCGATGCGTCCGGCAGGCAGGTCGGCGCCGAGCAGCGACGCGGGCGCCACGTCCCAGCGCGCCCCGGAGAACCGGGACATCGCGAGCACCTCGACCTCGTCGACCTCCACGTCAGCGGGCACGGCCAGCAGGTGGCGCGCCTGGTGCCCCTGCGTGGTCGCACGTGGCAGCGGGGGCAGGGACGGTGGCGACTGCTTGGCCATCTGACGGAGCTCCTTCCGGGACCGGGGCGCCGCGTCGTTCCTGGTCGTCGACCCCGCGCGGCGGGACCGAGCGTACCGACGTCGGCCGCCTCGGTAGTACGCGCTCATACGCCCCAACGGTGGAAGGACTGCCAGGACCGGCTCGCCGTCGGCCCGCGCTGCCCCTGGTACCGCGACCCGTAGCGCTCCGAACCGTAGGGGTGCTCCGCGGGCGAGCTGAGCCGGAAGAAGCAGAGCTGACCGATCTTCATGCCGGGCCAGAGCGTGATCGGCAACGTCGCCACGTTGCTCAGCTCGAGCGTCACGTGGCCGGAGAACCCCGGGTCGATGAACCCCGCCGTGCTGTGGGTGAGCAGGCCCAGCCGCCCCAGGCTGGACTTGCCCTCGAGCCGGGCGGCGACGTCGTCGGGCAGCGTGACCGCCTCGTAGGTGGACCCCAGGACGAACTCCCCCGGGTGCAGCACCAAGGGCTCACCGGGGTCGACCTCGACCAGCCGGGTCAGCTCCGGCTGCTCCTGCGACGGGTCGATGAACGGGTACCGGTGGTTGTCGAAGAGCCGGAAGAACTGGTCGAGGCGCACGTCGATGCTCGACGGCTGCACCATCGCCGGGTCGTAGGGGTCCAGGGCGACGCGCCCGGCGTCGAGCTCGGCACGGATGTCGCGGTCGGAGAGCAGCACGGGGACACGGTAGTCGGCGCTCCCCCGGCGCGCACCGCGGTCTCGCGAGGCGTCCGACGGCGCGGCTCGACGCCCCCGGTTCCGTCCCGGTTTCGGCGTCGGGCGGGGTGTTGGGTATGATCGGGACGCGCGTCGTCGTGGCGGCCCTTCCTGGGCCCGCGAGGACCGGCGTGCGGGTGTAGTTCAATGGTAGAACTTCAGCTTCCCAAGCTGATAGCGCGGGTTCGATTCCCGTCACCCGCTCAGCACCGAGAGGCCCGGCCGTCACGGCCGGGCCTCTCGTCGTCTGCCGGAGGCCGGTTCTGGCACCCCTTCCCAGGCCGCGACCGGCTCCGTCCACGACGGCACCTGGATCGCACGACCGGACGGTCGGATGGCTACGGCACTCGGAGCCGGCCACGCGACAGATGAACCAGGCTCCCGTGCGATGGCACTCGGCCGTGTGCCAGGAGTTCGAGCGGCGCGCGCACGACAGGGCAGCCCCCCGATGAGCGCGTTCGCACAGACACTCCACCCGATCTGGTGTGTGTCGGTGCCTCGTAGCAGGATGGTGGACTACCGACGAACGGAAGGACGCTGACATGGCCCCCCGCACGATCGAAGTGACTCGCGCCGACCTCGAGCGTCGGCGCGAGGAGATCCTCACGACGCTCGGGACCACGTTGGACGACTTCCGCGAGCGTGTGGCCCGCGGCTCTCTGGCCGGCTTCGAATGGGACGCGGTGGAAGAACTCGAGGAGATCGCTTTTCTCCTCGGGGAAACCACCGATGACTTCTGAACTCGAAGAGCGATCCCGCGAGTTCGCCGGTGAGATCGGCGACATGATCGCCGCCACCCTGGGCGACCACGTGCAGATGGTCTCCGTGAAGCTCGGGGATCGATACGCCGTCCGACCCGACGGCACGACGAAGAAGAACCAACGGGTCCCGCTGCACGTCCAGGGCCAGCACCTCGCAGACCTGGCCGTCGCCGTCTTCCTCCAGCTCGACCACGCCCGCGAGCACCTGAAGGCGACGCGCACCGACATCGCCGTGTACTCGACACTGGACAGCACACCGCTGGTCCGGCTGGAGTACCTCAGCGACATGCGAACCGATCCCATCTGCCACTGGCAGTTCCACGGAGAGCGCGGTGCCTTCAGCCACCTGCTCGCCATCGCGCACGCCAAGGACAGTCGGCGGGTCAAGCAGCCTCACGATCTCTCCAGCGTTCATCTCCCTGTCGGCGGAGAGAGATTCAGGCCATGCCTGGAGGACGTGCTCGAGATGCTCATCAAGGACTGCGGCGTCGACGCGGTCGAAGGATGGCAGGCTGCGCTCGAAGCCGGACGCGAGCGGTGGCGCATGAGGCAGTTCCGGTCCACCGTCCGCGACCTCCAGCAGGAAGCGGCAGCCACCCTCCAGAAGTACGGCTGGACCGTCTCGCCGCCCACGAAGGGCTTCACGCCGCACCTGGCGCCGTACAAGCAGTGGTGAGCAACCCCCGCCATTCCAAGCTGATAGCGCGGGTTCGATTCCCGTCACCCGCTCAGCGCACCCCGACGGGGTGTCACCGCACGTGGCGGACCTCGGCGAGGCCGAGCTGCTCATCGACGCACCGAGCACCGTCGGGGACGAACCCATTGCGCTCGTAGAACCGACGCGCGCGCGGGTTGTGCTCCGCGACCCAGAGCTGGGCAGTTGCGTATGGCGGCAGGACGGCGTCGAGCAGGGCCTGGCCTGCCCCGGACCCGTGGTGCGCCTGCAGAACGTAGAGGAGGTACAGCTCGCGCTCACGCACGGGCTCGTGGCCCCCGACGGTCCGCCCGCTGCCGTCGGAGGCGATGCCCACGACACGACCCCCGGCCTCGGCCACGACGACCCCGTCGCCGGCGAGCCAGCGCTGCCACAGCAGGGTGCGTCGCTCCAGGGTGTCGGTGTCCCAGTGGTCCGCACGGAGCAGCCCGGAGTACGTCTCGACCCACGAGGTGTGATGGACCAGGGCGCACCCGGCGGCGTCGTCGGGTGTCGCGGCACGGAGCGTGAACGGAGCCAGCATCGCGACATCGTGCCGTCGCTGCGCCCACGGCCCCCCGGTGGCACGATGAGGTGCCCACCAGCAGTCACGGAGGAGGGGCGATGACGGACGCCGCAAGAAGGCCGGAGCCCCGGGAGCACGGCCGGGAGGAGACGTCGGAGGAACGCTCCGACCGCAACTGGGTCGAGCTGCTCCAGGAGCTGCGGGTCATGCAGACCGGCGTCCAGATCCTCACCGGCTTCCTGCTGATCCTGCCCTTCCAGTCCCGGTTCCAGGACCTCGACGCCTTCCAGCGCAACGTGTACCTGGTGGACCTTCTCGTCTGCATCACGGCGACCGGCCTGTTCGTCGCCCCGGTGGCGATCCACCGGTCGTTGTTCCGCCGCCACCTCAAGCGGCCGGTGGTCACCATCGGAGACCGGATGACCAGGGCGGCGCTGGTGCTGCTCGCCGTCGCGCTCTCCTGCACGGCGCTGCTGGTCTTCGACGTCGTCCTCGACCGCACGGCCGGACTGGTGGTCGGGAGTGCGTGCGCGGTGCTGCTCCTCGGCCTGTGGGCCGTCCTGCCGATCATCGTCCGGCATCGGAACCAATAGCCCCGTCCGGATCTTCCCGACCAAAAGGACATTCCTTTCCGACGGGCGCATTCCGATATTCGTCGATACGCTCCGAATCATCGACGTCGATCGGTTCGGGGGATCCGGAATGTCGCTGCGCTTTTCTGTCGTCGCCACCATCGTGGGTGCACTGCTCCTCGTCGACGCGACGGCGGCCGCTGCCGCGCCAGAGGTGCGGGAGCCGCACGGCGGGAGCCCGGTGACCTGGGAGTCCGCCGTCGACTCGTCCCGTTTCGGGCGGACGTCCACCAACGACGGGACCCGCGCGCTCGCGACGGCGGTCCGCACCAAGAAGAAGACCCACACCGTGCAGGTCGTCGTCGCGACACCCAAGAACATGTCGAAGAAGCGCGTCAAGAAAATGGTCCGGGACACCGACGTCGACCGACTTCTCTCCCGGACCTCCTCCTACTGGTCGAAGCAGTCCAGGGGAAAGGTCACCTTTGTCCGATCGGGAAAGATCCACCGCATCAACACCGGCGACGGCGCCTGCCGCACGACCCAGCAGGTGCTGAAGCAGGTCAAGCGGGGCGGCGCCAAGCACTACGGGAAGGGCTGGTACTCCGCGAAGAACCGGGGGCCCGACCGTCGCGCCCACCTCGTGGTGCTCTACCCGTACGGCAAGGGCGACTACGCCGGCGGGTCTCGCTACGGCAAGACCTGCGCCGGCAAGGTCGGGCTCGCCTCGATGCCCTCCAAGGCGGGCCGGGACTCGCCGGGAGGGTGGGCGTTCTCCCTGTTCGGCGGGCCCGACGGGCTCAGGTCCACCAACCGGTGGAACCACCGCCAGTACGACAAGGGCGTGGCCACGCTGGCGCACGAGCTCGCCCACAACCTGGGGCTGGAGCACTCCGGCGTGGGGTGGTGCCGGGGCAAGAACGACGGCGGGTTCCGCAGCTCGCGGTGCGGCGCTGCCGAAGGGCTCGACCCCCTGGACCTGATGGGTGCCGAGTTCGCCGCGCAGGGCATCCCCTCGCTCTCCGGCGCGCACAAGCGACGCCTCGGCGTCCTGCCGAAGTCCGAGCAGCGGTTCGTCGGCGCGAAGGGCGGCAACCGCACCGTCCTGCTCACCGCCCGGCACCGGGACACGAAGCGCCCGACCCTCGTCCGGGCCCGCGACCCCCGGACCGGGGAGGTCTACTTCATCGAGCTGCGCAGCAACGAGCCCGGTGTGCGGTACCCGTACACACCCCTGCCCTACCGGGCGAGCTCCGACTACACCGTGCGCTACGGCATCACGGTCTCCCGCATGGCGGGCAGCCGGTCCACGTGGGCGTACCCGGGCGAGCACCTCGTGGTCCCCATGGGCCGTGAGTCGACCCGTCGCTCCACCATGCGCGAGGGACAGACCTTCACCACCCGCAGCGGAGGGATGAAGATCAAGGTCGTCAACGTCGGCAAGGGGATGAAGAACGCCAAGCTCCGGATCACGTTCCCCTGAGACCGGCCCGCGAGCGACCCTTCAGGAGCCGGGGCGACGCCGGGGACGCAGCCGGACCTCCGGCAGCGCCGGGGCGCGCAACGGCCCGCCGGCGTAGCCGTCGACCCTGCCGAAGCGACGCTCACCGGCACCCGGCTCGAAGTCCGTGCCACCGTCGTCCAGGTCGGTGAGCTGCGCCGCCCAGTCGGCCCGCGCGCGGACGATCTCCTCGTGGGTGCGTCCCACGAAGTTCCACCACATGACGACGTCCTCGGCGAACGGCTCGCCCCCGAGCAGGACGGCACGCACCGGGCTCTCGCCGGCGGCCACGGTCAGCCGGGCCCGCCCGGGGGCCGTGTAGGCGAGCGCACCGGGCGGCACGGCGTCGGTCTCGAGGCGCGCGTCGCCGTCGTCCACGAGCAGCCCGTGCTCGAAGACCGGGTCGACGTCGAGGACGACCGACGCACCGGCCTCCAGGTCGATCTGTGCGCCGACGAGCGGGGTGTAGGTGCGCGCCGGCGACACCAGCTCCTCGTCCGCGACACGCAACGTCCCGAGGAAGACCTGCACCCGGGCACCGTCGTGGACGACGACGGGCAGGTCAGCGTGGTGCTCGAAGCTCGGCGCGCTGTCCTTCACCGCAAGAGGCAGGACCGTCCAGAGCTGGACGCCGTGCAACGTGGGCGGGCGAGGACGGCCCGCCGAGGTCGCAGGCGACTCCTCCGAGTGCGAGATGCCGTGCCCTGCCGTCATGAGGTTGAGCTCGCCGGGCAGCACCGTCTGCCACGACCCCACCGAGTCCCGGTGCAGGATCTCCCCGGCGAACAGCCAGCTGACGGTCTGCAACCCGATGTGCGGGTGCGGCGGCACCTGCATCCCCGCCGACGACGAGACGTCGTCGGGCCCGTAGTGGTCGCAGAAGCACCAGGCACCGATGAGGGAGCGCTGCCGTTGCGGGATCGTCCGGCGCACGGTCATGGCGCGCGGGCCGCCGAGCGGGACGTCCCGCGCTTCCAGCAGCTCCACGCCGCCGACGGCAGAGCCGGGTGCGCACACCTGCTCGTCCGGGCGCGTCTCGAGGTTGCTCATGGCCCGAGGGTACGTGCGGTCGCGCTCCCAGGTACGGCCGAGGCCCCCGGGGCGGCCGGGGGCCTCGGCGATTGCCGCGTTCCCCGGCGATCGCAGTCGGGGCGCTGTGTCGACGTCACAGCCCCGGGCCTCCCACCGGATCGGTCAGGGCCTGGTGCGTCGTCGCCCCGACCGGCCCGTTCTCCGCAGGATCCCGGACGCGGGTGGTCTTCCGGCCCCGCCGGACACCCGCGTCGTCACCCGCGGCCCGCACTCGGTGCGGATCGGTCCGTCGTTCTCCGGTCGACCTTCGCCCCGACCGATGAGCTCGAGGCTCATCCTGTCGAGACCGTTAGGCACGTTTCTAGACCCGCTCGGTGGGTACTGCAAGAGGTCCGGGGCAGGAGATCTTCGACCACAGGCTCGTCCACAGCAGGACCCCCGGAATCCCCATACCGTCCACACCCCTGTGGACAAAATCTGTGGACGACACGCCAGATCCGGCGCGCCGCGCATCCCACGGAACGGTGTGGGGCGTTCAGGTTGTCGTCCGCGGGAACGACGTGGTAACAGGAAGGAACCGCAGGATCATGCGGCTCGGGGCGTCTCGCGGAGGATGTCCGACTCGTCGCGCCGGGAGGCCGCCACCACCGGGAATCCTGCGTTCACCAGGGCGGGCACCGATGCCCGGCCCGCTGCGGAACGGTCCACACGCCTGTGGACAACATCACGCTCGTCGCGGCAGAGACGTCAGATCCAGGCCCGTGAAGCGGTGCGCTGCTCGTCGGTCCGACGTTCGACCTCGGCCGTCGACACGAGGAACGCGCCGTCGTCCACCATCGCGCCGCCGACCTGGTCGTGCAGCAGGAGAGCGAGCCGCGCGACGAGCACCCGCATCCGCGCCCGGGCGATCACGTGGACCCCGGACGGGCGCTCGACCTCCAGCTCGAAGGAGTCCTGCGGCAGCCAGGACATCCGGGCGACGTGCGGCCCGTACTCCCGCCACTCGAGCCCCGCCAGCGCCCGCGGCACCCGCTCGACCCGTTCGGCCTCGACCACGATCGTCCCGTCGTACGGCGTGCGTGCCACGAGCCTGGTGCGGGCCGTGCCGTCCGCGGCACTCTCCTGCGCCTCGACCTCCGCCGTCGCGACGAGGGATCTCAGCAGCCCGAGGAGCTCGCCCGCGACGACCGGGTGCGCGGCGTACAGCGTGAGGTCCACGGCGCTGGTGGGATCAGGATGCAGGAGCTGGCGCCCGTCGGCGAGCAGGGTGCCCCCGGTCTTGCGGGCGACCGCGACGCCCCACTGGACGAGCCGGAGCTCCTCGCCCTCCGGCAGGCCGGCGGCGAAGGCACGCGAGATCCCGTCGCGGTCGTCGGTGGACACGGGCCGGCCGGCCCGTTGGTCGAACATCCCGTCCACCCGGCCGAGGGCGTAGGCGGCTGCGCTGCCGCTCAGCCCCGCCTGCGGCGACAGCCCGTCCGCCACCGGGAAGGGGCCAGCAGCCCCGTGCTCGGTGCCGATGCCGAGCACGCCCGGCTCGGCCTGCTGGGCACGCTCGGCCGCCATGCCGCGGAACCGTGCTCCACCCGTCGGACGCGGTCCGGTGTCCGCCTGCGGCTCGCGCAGCCACTGGACGTCGGGGAACCAGGCGTCGGCCAGGCCCTTCACCTGAGCAGGCTCCCACGAGTCCGGGACGACGAGCACGTGGTTCGAGGCGTGCTCCGGAGGGACGAGCGTCTGCACGTACGACATGTGGCGCAAACTACTCCTCTCGGCAGCCCCCCGTGTTTCCGGCGTGTGACGCCGGCCGTGTCGGCTCAGGCGCGGACGTCGGACAGGTGGTGCTCCACGTCGTGCAGGAAGTACCGCCCGAAGGTCCGCACCGTGAAGACGGAACCGTTCGAGCGGCGTCCGACCCGCTCGAGCTGATCGGCCCGTACAGCGTCGAAGCGGTGCGCGACGGCCTCGCCCGCCTCGGTCAGCTCCTCGGCCACGACCGCGGGGTCGCACTGCTCGTAGCGCCCCTCGACCGCCGCCGCGTCCTGGTCCCAGTTCGCGAACTCGGCGCCGTCGGCGTCCAGCATCAGCGCGAGCCGCTCGTCGAAGACCCGGAACACGTCCCGGACGTGCGCCCCGTACTCCAGGGGCGACCAGACGCCAGGGGCGGGACGACGTCGCACCTCCGGGCGGGCGAGCACCGCGCGCCAGACGGGCACGGTCGCCCGCACGGCGGCACCGACGGCGAGGGGGTCGACCGCGGTCGGGTCGAAGCCGCACTCCGGGCAGGACCGCTCGACGACCCACGTCCAGTCCTTGGTGTCCGGCGAGATGCCGTCCGACGCATTCTCCGCAGCGGTGTCATCAGTCACAGCGGCGACAATAGCGGCCTTTGACCTGACACAGCCTGCCTATGATGTCAGCATGCCCAAGATCATCGGGAAGAGTTTGCACGAGCACCGTCAGATGACTCGACACAAGCTGTTCACGGCGTTGTCGACGCTCATGGCGGAGCGCGGCTTCGACACGATCACGCTGGCCGACATCGCGACCGCGGCCGGCGTGGGGCGCACCGCGGTCTACAACCACTTCTCCGACAAGGAGTCGCTGCTCCTGGGCTTCATCACCCACGAGACCGAGCAGTACGCCCTGACGCTCGAGCGGGCGCTGGCCGAGGTGCAGGACCCGGTCGAGAAGCTGCGCACCTACATCCGCCAGCAGGCGCAGCTCGCCCGGGTCTTCCACCTGGCACCCGGGCCCGACCTGCGGACGGTGCTGTCCCGGTCCACCCAGGCCCGGCTGCGGGAGCACGCCGAGATCGTGGAGTCGATCCTCAAGCGGATCCTGCACGACGGCGTCGCCCTCGGGTCGTTCCCCCGGCAGGACATCGAGCCCACCGTGCAGCTCGTCAACGCCTGCCTGTCGGGCCGGCTCATCCCCGAGGACCCCGAGACGCGCGAACGTGCCATCCGCGCCGCCGAGACGTTCGTCCTGCGGGCGGTCGGAGCACGGCCCGCGCTGGCCGCCTGACTGCCTCGCACCATCTGCCGCACGACCGCGCGGCGCGCGACCTACCAGGCGTCCGCCGGGAGGTGGCGGTGCTCCGGCTCGGGGGGCGTGTACGGCACGGGCTCCGGCGCAAGGTAGGACCGGGCGAACTCGAGGCCGGCCACGAGGTCGGTGTGCCGCTCGTGGGCGTCGAAGGCCTTCCGGGTGGAGATCTCCAGCACGACGTCGCCGTCGAACCCGGTCTGCGCGAGCTCGGTGAGCACCTTGTCGCAGTGCATGTCTCCGCGGCCCGGCACCAGGTGCTCGTCCCGGGCGTTGAACGTGCCGTCGGCCAGGTGGACGTGACGCAGCCGGTCGCCGAACTGGCGCAGCAGCGTCAGCCCGTCCTGCTGCGCGATCGCGGCGTGCGAGAGGTCGAGCGTCACGGCGTCGTAGCCGTGCTCCATCGGGTCCCAGCCGGGCAGGTACGCCTTGAGCTCCCGGTCCAGCCGTGAGTGCGGGCGCCACGGGTACATGTTCTCCACCGCCACCGTCACCTCGCTGGACGCGTTGAGCGTGCGGACCTGCTCCTCGAAGGTGCGCGCGTAGCGGTACTGCCAGCGGAACGGCGGGTGCACGACGACGGTCCGCGCCCCCAGCTCGCCGGCCATGTCCACCGCGCGAGCGAGCTTGTCCGCCGGTGAACGGCCCCACACCCGCTGGCTCACCAGGAGCGTCGGGGCGTGGATGGAACGGATCGGCATGCCGGTGTCTTCCGCGAGGCGCGACAGGGCGCGCCGGTCCTGGGAGACCGGATCGTGCCACACCATCACCTCGACGCCGTCGTAGCCGATCTCGGCGGCGGACTCGAAGGCGAACGCGGCACGACGCGGGTACACCGACGCTGTCGACAGCGTCACAGGGATCGCCGGTTCGGTCATGTCTCTCACCCTAGGTCCGAGGTCTGGACGTCCGCTGAATACGCTACTCCGGCACGTCGACGGCCGCGAAGTAGTACCTCCGGTGCTGCGGAAGTACCCCGCGCGTCCTTCCGCAGCACCGGAGGTACTACTTCGCGGTCGGTGTGGGAGGGGTAGGCGAGAGGGGCGGCGGATAGGCTCGGCGGCATGGTGAGCGCGGTGGTCCTCGACGTCGGCGAGACCCTGATCGACGAGACCCGCATCTTCTCCCGGTGGGCCGACCGGCTCGGCCTGCCCCGTGGCACGTTCCTCGGCCTGATCGGCGCCTGCGCCGCCACCGACAGGCCGCTCGAGCACGCCTTCGAGCTGGCCCGGCCAGGGTTCGACGTGCCCGCGGAGATCGCCCGGTGGGCGGCGGACGAGCCCGACGGCCTGCGGGAGAACTTCGACGCGGACGACCTCTACGACGACGTCCGGCCGGCCCTGGCCGCCCTGCGCGACGCCGGGTACGCCGTCGTCGTCGCGGGCAACCAGCCGCCGCAGGCCCGGCGCGCGCTGGAGGCCATGGACCTGCCCGTCGACAGCATCCGCACCTCGGACGAGTGGGGCGTGGAGAAGCCCGACCCGGAGTTCTTCGCACGGGTCGCCGACCTCACCGGGGTGCCGCCGTCCGGCATCGCCTACGTGGGCGACCGGCTCGACAACGACGTGCTGCCCGCCGCCGACGCCGGCATGCGGCCCGTGCTGATCCGCCGCGGCCCGTGGGGCTACCTGCACGCCACCCGTCCGGAGGCCGCGCGCGTCGACGTCGTCGACTCCCTGCACGAGCTGGCGGCCTGCCTCGGCCGGCCGGACTGAGCCGACCGGCCCGGCTCAGTCGCGCAGCGGCACGCCCTTGGCGTCCCGGGAGAAGCTCCCGGTCTTGTCGGTGAGGTACAGGATCCCCTCGACCAGGCCCCAGATCGCCACCGCCCACGACAGGAAGCCGAAGGACAGCACCGAGATCAGCAGCATCGTCAGGCCGAGCCCGGTGTAGCCGAGGTAGAAGCGGTGGATGCCGAGCGTGCCGAGCAGGATCCCCAGCAGGCCGGCGGCGATGCGCGACTTGGCGTTCGGGTCGGCGTACCCGTAGGGCTGCTGGTAGGCCGCGTAGGGCTGCTGGGCGTAGGGCTGCTGACCGGGCTGGGCGTACGGCTGCTGGTACGGCTGGCCCTGCTGGGCGTACGGCTGCTGACCGGGCTGCGGCTGACCCGGCTGCTGCGGGTCCTGAGGCTGGTCGGACATGAGGGGGCCTTTCGGACGGGATCGAGAACCACCGGAGGGTATCGCCCCACGTGACGGCGGCGCGCCGTCGTGTCAGCCGGTCCACCCCAGCCGCCCGAGCGCGTTCAGCGCGAGGAGCACTCCCACGATACCGAGGACCCAGCCGGTCATCTCCGCGGCGTTCTTGGACAACCACCGTTCCGCGCGCTGCAGCAGCGGGTCGACCCGCCGGGCAGCCGCCCTCCGTGCGGCGAGCAGCAGCAGCGCGGGCAGCACCATGACGAGGCAGTAGCCCGCCAGCAGGGCGAGCGCGAGGGCGGCGGGGAGGTCCGCGGCGGTGACGAGCCCGATCCCCGCGAGGTAGGGCAGCATCGTGGCCACCTCCAGCAGCACGGCACCGACGGCGAGGCCCAGCAGCGGCGTCAGGCTCGTGGTCGCCACCGAGCTCGGGCCCGAGCCGTGGCCGCTCCCGGCCGGAGCGGTCCCCATCGCCCGCTCCCGCCAGCGGACCAGTCGGGACGGTCGCCCCTGCTCCGCCCGACGGCGGGCCCGCTTGCCGTCGAAGCGAAAGCTCCACGCGAACAGGCCGACCCCCGCGAGAAGCTGGGCGAGGAGCCACGGTCGCGACTCGAGCACACCGTCGAACCTGTCGAGCAGAAGACCGGCGCCGAGCGCGATCGCCACCCCGATCACCAGGTAGGACCCCGCCACGGTGCCGAGGTAGAGGAGCATCCGGCCCACCCGGGGTCGCCCGGGGGCGAGCAGCAACCACACGGGGACGAGCAGCGTGCCGAAGCTCGTCGAGTCGATCAGCGCGAGCACCACCAGAGCGCCGACCAGCGGGAGCATGCCGTCGGCGCCGGGGAGGTCGAGGAGGTCCATGCGAGCAGGATCGACCGGCACGACCCGCGCCGTCGTCGCCCGGACGGATGATCCTGCCGCTCCCCCGCACCGCCGTGTACACCCTTCGACCGACGCGCAGATCCTCCGGCCGTGCTGGGATGGGAGTCGTGGACACCAGCGCACGCCGGGCGGACCTGCGCACAGCCCTGCTGACGTTCGTGGGCGGCCTGGTCACTCTCCAGGTGGGCCTCGTCGGCCTCACCCCGGACCTCGGGCTCCTCACGCCCGTCGAACCGCGGCCGTGGTGGCGCGTCGCCCTGCTGGGCGCCGGGTGCCTCCTCATCCTCGCCAAGCGCACCCATCCCCTCCTGGCGCTGGCGGGCGGCGTCTCCGTCACCCTGGTCGATCTCGCGTGGGGCGGCAGCCTGGCGATCCTCCTGGTGCTCTGGGACCTGCTGTACGCCGCCGCCCTGTGGTCGTCGCGCCGGGCCCGGACCGCCCTGTGGACGACGGCGGCGGTCCTCAGCGTCGCGGGTGCCGTCGTCGCCGGGGAGGCCACGCGGAGCCTGCAGGTCTTCGTCTTCGCGGGCATCCAGCTCGGCGCGATCCTGCTCGTGCCGATGTGGTGGGCCGACAACGTCCGGCAGAAGACCGAGCTCGCGGAGCTGGAGCGTGCCCGCGCCGACGAGGCGGCACGTGCCGCCGAGCTCGAGCGCCGACGCGCCGCCGACCTCGACCGGCTCGCCACCGCACGGCGGCACGAGGCGGTCCAGGCGGAACGAGCGGCGATGGCACGCGACCTGCACGACGTCGTCGCCTCGCACCTGTCCAGCATCGCCCTGCACGCGGGAGCCGCGCTGGCGGGCACGCCGGACACCCGTCGGGACCGCGAGGCCCTGGACCAGGTGCGCCACAGCGCGGTCGAGTCGCTGACGGAGATGCGGTCGATGATCGAGCTGCTGCGTGCCGACGCGCCCCGCGACCCCGTGTCCGCCCCGGAACGCATGGACCGCCTCGACCGGCTCGTGGAGACGGCCCGCTCGTGGGGCCACGAGGTGCTGGTCGACGACCCCGACCGCCTGGCGGACGAGCCGTGGCCCACCGCGGTGAGCCAGGCCATGCACCGCATCGTCCAGGAAGCCCTGACCAACGTCCGCAAGCACGCACCCGGCAGCGCGGTGCGTCTGACGTTGCGCCGGTCGGCCGACGGCCCGTTGCGGCTCGAGGTCGTCAACGCGCTGTCCGCGACGACCACCCAGCCCCTCGCGCCCGAGGTGCTCAGCGCCGGCGACGGGCTGCTGACCATGCGGGAGCGTGCCGAGGCCCTCGGTGGCACGTTCTCCGCGGTGCCGACGTCCACCGGGCCGGAGCACGACCCGCAGGACCGCTGGGTGGTCCGGGTCGAGCTGCCGCTGCACGACAGGACCGTGGCATGACGGCACCCCACCCCGTCCGGGTGCTCGTCGCGGACGACCACGCCGCCATCCGGGCAGGCCTGCGGCTGCTGCTGCAGACCGCAGACGACGTCGAGGTCGTCGGCGAGGCGGCCGACGGGGACGCGGCCGTGACGATGGCGCGGGCGCTGCGCCCCGACGTCGTGCTCATGGACCTGCGGATGCCCGGCACGGACGGCCTCTCCGCGACGCGCACCATCGTCGGAGGAGGGTTGGCCGACGTGCTGGTCCTCACCACCTTCGACCTGGACGAGTACGTGGACGGCGCGCTGCAGGCGGGCGCGGCGGGCTTCCTGCTCAAGTCCGCCGAGCCCGCCGACCTGCTGCGCGCCGTGCGGCAGGTCGCCGCCGGCGACGGGGTGCTCGCCCCCGAGGTGACCCGTCGAGTGCTGGCCCGGCTCAGCGCGGCGACCGCGCCGTCGTCGTCCGCCCCGGGACCACCCGTGCCCGCCGACCCGCGGGTCGGCGGGCTGACGCCCCGCGAGACGGACGTGCTCGCCGCGCTGGGCCGAGGACTGTCGAACCAGGAGATCTCCGCCCGGCTGGTCATCTCCGAGGCCACCACGAAGACGCACGTGTCGCGGGTGCTGACCAAGCTGCAGGTGTCCTCCCGGATGCAGGCCGCCGTGGTCGCGCGCGAGTGCGGCCTGGCGTGACGCGACCCTTCCGGGCCGGTGGGCGCGCGGCTAGGCTCGACGGGTGCTGACCAAGACCACCGTCACCGAGGACCAGGTCGCCGCCGTGCTGGCATCCCTCGGGACCGTGCGGGGCGTCGAGCCCCTGGCGGGCGGTCTGTTCGCCACCGTGCTGCGCGCCGACCTGACCGACGGCCGCCAGGTCGTGGTGAAGGTGACCGGCGCGGACACCGCTCGGCTGCTGCGCTACGAGCACGGGATCGCGGGCACGGAGGCGCACGCCTACCTGCTCGCCCGCCGGGCCGGTCTGCCCGTGCCGGCGCTCCTGCACACGGACCGCAGCCGGGAGCACGTCGACGGGGACGTCCTGGTGACCGAGCACGTGCCGGGTGTCCTCTGGCACCAGGCGGGCCTCGACGGCGAGACCACCCGTCGGGTGCGTCGGGAGCTCGGCCGCTTCATGGCCGGTCTGCACCGGATCACGGGCGATCGCTTCGGCTACCCGGCCCCGGAGTCCGGGCTCGGCCGGGCGACGTGGCCGGAAGCGTTCGCCGCCATGGTCGAGGCCGTCCTGGACGACGCCGTGCGCTGGGACGTCCCGCTGCCGCACGGCCGCCTGCGGGCCGCCGTCGACGCCCACGCCGAGGTGCTGGCGACCGTCACGACGCCGCGCCTGGTGCACGCCGACCTGTGGCCGGGCAACATCCTGCTGGACCCCGCCGGCCACGGGCTGGCCGCCGCGCTCGACGCCGAGCGCGCCCTGTGGGGAGACCCTCTGTTCGAGATGGTCGGCGCCGACCAGCTCGGGGCCGGTGCCGTGGACCCCGACGTGCTCGGCGGCTACCGGGACGCCGGCGGCGACCTCGGTCTCGGTGACGGGACGCCCGGACACGGCGACCCGGCCGCCTGGACGCGGCTGCGCCTGTACCGGGCCTACTTCGCCTGCCTGCTCGTGGTCGAGGTCGTGCCGCGCGCCTACTCGGGCGACTGGGTCACCGGGTACGTGGGGACGTCCCGTGCGAATCTCGAGCGGATGCTCGACGAGCTCGAGGCGGCCTGATCCGCCTGCCGACCGACACCACCGGAGGGTCCGTGCCCCGCACCATCGTCATCACCGGGGCGAGCGACGGGATCGGTGCCGCCGCCGCCCGACGGCTCGTGCGGCACGGGCACCAGGTCGTCCTCGTCGGTCGCTCGGCGGAGAAGACGGCGGCCGTCGCCGACGAGCTCGGCGTCCCGTCCTTCGTGGCGGACTTCGCCGAGCTGGCCCAGGTGCGCCGCCTCGCCGAGGAGCTGCTGGGCGCCTGCCCGCGGATCGACGTGCTCGCCAACAACGCCGGCGGAATCATGGGCGACCGCACCCTGACCGTGGACGGTTACGAGAAGACGTTCCAGGTCAACCACCTGGCGCCGTTCCTGCTCACCGAGCTGCTGATGCCCGCGCTGGTGGCCGGGCGGGCCACGGTGATCCAGACCGCCAGCCGGGCCGCGCAGGTGTTCAGCCGGTTCGACGTCGACGACCTGCAGAACGCCGAGCGCTACGCCCCGCACCGGGCGTACGGCAACGGCAAGCTGGCCAACATCCTGTTCACCGAGGAGCTGCAGCGCCGGTACGGCGACCAGGGGATCAGCGCGGTCGCCTTCCACCCCGGGGTGGTCGCCACCGGCTTCGCGGGCGACACCACGCACGTCCTGCGGCGGATCTACCACGGGCGGCTCAAGCGGCTGTTCACCGTCAGCCCGGAGCGCGGCGCCGACCAGCTCGTCTGGCTGGCGGAGGGCACACCCGGGGAGACCTTCGCCCCCGGGGCGTACTACGAGCACCGCCGGATCACGACGGGCGTCCGGCGCAAGGCCGACCCTGGCGCGGCGCGCGAGCTGTGGGAACGTTCCGCCGCGATGGTGTGACCCCTACGCCCCGCGCAGCGGGAGCGTCAGGGTGGCGCCGCCGTCGGGCACGACGCGCACCGGTACGCCCCAGTCCTGCTGGGCGAGGTGGCAGGCGGGGAACACGTCCGGGTCCGGCTCGCCGTCGGGGCCCAGGGGCACCTCGTCGCAGGAGGCCGCCTTCGCGGTGACGTGCAGGACTCCCTCGGGCACCTCAGGGTTGATGCGTAGGTCGCGGCTCAACGCGGTGCCGCCGCCCGCGCCGTCGAGCAGCAGCTCGGGAGGTGTGGCGCTGACCTGCAGCTCGGTGGAGGGTCCGAACCGGTCGTCGAGCTTCTGGCCCGGCGCGGGGGTGAACGGCACGTCCAGCAGCAGCTCGCCCGGGGCGACGTCGGTGGCCGTGCGGGCGACGCGGTGCGCGCCGCCGTCGAGCACCTCCCCGGCGAGGTCGGCGGGCAGCGCGACCCGGGTGAGCCGGTGCGCGGCGGACTCGACCACCAGCAGGTGGACGGTGCCGCCGTCGGCGTCGGCCTGCACGACGACGTCGCTCGGCTCGGCGAGGCCGGTCGCCAGGGTGGTGACCTCGCCTGCGGTCGGGTCGTACCGGCGCAGCGCGCCGTTGTACGTGTCGGCGACGACGACGCTGCCGTCGGGCAGCGTGGCCACGCCCAGCGGGTGCTGCAGCAGGGCCTGCGCGGCCGGGCCGTCGCGGTGCCCGAAGTCGAACAGCCCCTGCCCGACGGCGGTGGTCACCCGGACGCCCGAGCCGCCGTCGGGTGCGACGTGGCGCAGCGCGGAGGTCTCGGCGTCGGCGAGCCAGAGGCCGCCGTCGGGTCGACCGTCGGCATCGAGCGACGGTGCGAGGCCGGACGGCTGCGCGAACCAGGCGCCGTCGCCGCCGCCGTCCTCGAGACCCTCGTTCATCGTGCCGGCGAGCAGCCGGAGCGAACCCTGCTCGTCGTCGAACATCCACAGCGTGTGGTTGCCCGCCATCGCGACGACGAACGCGGCCAGGTCCGGCGACCAGGCCACGTCCCAGGGCGAGGAGAGGTTGACCCAGGTGGGTGGGTACTGGTCGCCCGTCTCGTGCGCCCGGGGCGCCTCGTCCGGCGCGGCGACGTTCTCCTGCCCGCCGACCATGTACTGCCGACCCGTCCCCGCGACCGTGTACACCTGACCGGAGTCGAGATGTACACCGCGCAGCGCATGGTTCACGGTGTCGGCGACCAGCACGTCGTAGCCGAGGCGGGCGCGTAGCTCGGAGGGGACCAGGCACAGCCCGTTCGGCTCGCTGAACCGGGCCGCGTGGCTCCCGTCCGTCGAGGGTCCGCCGTCGACGAACCCGCGCTCGCCCGAGCCGATGCGCCGCACCAGGGTCTCGCCGTCGGGCGCCAGCTCGGCCAGCGAGTGGTGGCCGGCGTCGGCCACGAGCAGGTTGCCACCCGGCAGCTGCACCGCCTCGGCCGGGAACCGCAGGGTGCTCGGCTCGGGTGTGGGCGGCACGTACGGGCCGTCACCCCGGTGCAGGGTGCCCTTGGCCTCGTGCTCGGCCACCAGCTCGTCCACGATCGCCGCGATCGCGGACGCGTGCCCCTCCCCCGCCATCTGCGCCACCACGTACCCCTCCGGGTCGACGACGACGAGCGTGGGCCAGGCCCGGGCGGTGTAGGCGTCCCAGGTGGTCAGCTCCGGGTCGTCCAGGACGGGGTGGCGCACGTCGTACCGCTCCACCGCCGCGGCCAGGGCGTCCGGGTCGGCCTCGTGCGCGAACTTCGGCGAGTGCACGCCGACGATGACGAGCTCCTCGCGGCGGGACTCCTCCAGCTCGCGCAGCTCGTCCAGGACGTGCAGGCAGTTGAGGCAGCAGAAGGTCCAGAAGTCGAGGATCACGACCTTCCCGCGCAGGTCCGCCAGCGCGATCTCCCGGCCACCGGTGTTCAGCCACCCACGGCCGACCAGCTCGGAGGCGCGGACACGGGGCAGGCGGGGGGAGGTAGCCACTCGGATATTCTGCGGCATCACGTGGGGTGACGACCGAGGCGCGGGGTCTTCACGGCGGCGCCGACCGGAGTGACACCGCGTCCCGGATGCCGGACCATGAGGACGGCCGGTCACCTGGACGACGGACGATGCAGGGTCCGTCGTCGCCGCGCCCGCCCCGGAGGAACGATGAGCACCGCGACCAGACTCGGACGAACCGGGCGCACCGTCGGCCCGAGTGTGATCCTCGCCCTCGCGCTGGCGATCGCCGCCTGCTCGCCGACCTCCGGCCAGGGCGAGCTCCGCGCGGACCTGGAGCCGCTCACCGACCGGTTCTCCGCGCTCGGAACCCCGGTGGGCGCGACGTGGGCGTCCGGCACCACGGGCGACCGCGAGGTCCCGGGCCCGACGACCTACTGGATCGACGCCGTCATTCAGGTCGACCCGGCGGTCGCGCAAGCCCTGGCGGCCGAGACCTCGCCGGTGGAGACGACTGATGCACCGGACGTCGTCGACGCCCTCGTGCCCGCCCTGCCTGACGGCCCGCTGCTCACCGGACCTGCCCTGGACGAGAGGTTCGCGGAGTCCGGTTTCGTCACGGCGGCGTATCTCGACGTCGACGATGCGACCCTCGTCCTTGTCGCGCTCGGCGAGTAAGACCCTCCGCGCCCGACGGCGCGACCATGCTGGGCGGGCGAGGATCGCTGCTGCGACGGTTCGGGTGAGGCGGCTCTCGACCTGGGCTGGCTCCACGGAAGCCGGGGGCAGACCAGAGCCTCCATCAGATCAGGGTGATCCAGTCAGGCGCCCCCGAGGAGTCGGTTCAGGCTCCTCGAACCTCTCGGTCTCCGCGCCCTGCGCCTCGTGGTGCAGCATGATGACGACCTCGCGAACCTGCCCGAGCTCGGTGAAGTCAAGGCGATGGAGGAGTCCGGACAGGTCCTTCGAGGGTCTCGTCGCTCTTGACCGCACGCTGGCCGGGCGCAGGCCCACGTTGCCCTCCTTCGGGGACGCATCCCTCTCCTCGCCCACGGCCTTCGAGTACCGCTTGCGCACGGCTTCACCCGAGACGCCGAGAGTCTCGCCGATCTGGTCCCAGGACATGCCTTCGCCCTTGGCTTCCACGACAGCGAGGCGGAGGTCCCGCTCCGCGTACGACCGCCGCATCGCAGCGAGGGCCAACTTGCTCCGGGTCGACGGTTCGCGGAACATCCTGCGGTCGCCGTCGTCCTCGAACTGCGCGGCGAGATCCTCGCCGTAGGCAATCAGCTCTTCCAGTGTGCGCGCCACTTCGATCACCGCCTCCATCCACCTCTGTCACGAAGAGGTCGGATCGGATGATCCGCTCCAGGTCGCCCTCGTCGTAGTCGAGGTCGTGCTGCCTCTTGAGCGCGGACGCGGCGAAGACAACCTCGGGCTGTCCGTCCACGCTTCCCACAGACGTTGGCACCTGCCGGACATCAAGGCCGGCCGACTTCTGTGGACCGACAGCGCCTCGACGGCTCCGACCACGTGGACCCGCACCGGGACGCCGTCGACGTGCTCGAGCGTGTGGCGCAGCGCGCTCTTGGCTGTTCGCGCCTCGCCCCTCGTCTTCCCCCAGTCGGTGACGCCCGCCCGCATCGAGGAGAGCTTCCAGATCTTCGACGTCGAGCTCCGGGGCGGACGTCGCGGACATCACGGCGCTGGACCGTGGCGAGCGCACCGGCTCGCCCCCGGACCGGTCACGCCGTCCCGAGCCCCTCCTCTCGCGCACGGACGATCGCCGCGGCCCGGTCGCGCACCGCGAGCTTGGTGAGCACGGCGGAGACCGTGTTGCGCACCGTCTTGGGGCTCAGCGACAGCCGGTGGGCGATCGCGCTGTTGTCCAGGCCGGCGGCGACGAGATCCAGCACCTCGCGCTCACGAGCCGTCAGCTGGGGGAACGGCATGCGCACGGCCGCACCACCGCCGACGACGTAGGCCATCGCACGCTCCGCCACGGTCGGCGAGAGGATCATCGCGCCGTCGGCCACCGCGAGGACCGCCCGCTCGACCTCGGCAGGGCTCGCCGACTTCACGAGATAGCCGCGCGCCCCGGCCCGCACGGCGGACACCACGGCGTCGTCGGTCTCGTGCATCGTCACCACGAGAACGCGGACGTCCGGCCGTGCCCGGACGAGGTCACGGGTGACCTCGACGCCGGACCCGTCCCCGAGGTCGACGTCCATGAGCACGACGTCGACGCTCGAGCCGTCGCCCGACCCGAGCCCGAGGAGTCCCCGTGCCTCGGCGGCGGACGCGGCCTGCCCGACGACCTCGATCCCGGCGAGCGAGTCGAGCAGCGCGACCATGCCCAGCCGGAAGACCGGGTGATCGTCGACGACAGCGACGTGCACGGGCGGGCTCATCGCACCCCCTCGATCGTCCCGCCGACGCCGGCCCCCCGGCCGGGCTCGAGCGGCAGCTCGACGCGGACCCGTGTTCCCGGGTCTTCGGCGGTGTGGTCGAGCGGCTCGACCACGAGCCGGCCACCGAGCTCCTCGGCACGCTCACGCATCGACCGGGACCCGACACCGGGCCGTGCCTCTGCCCGGATGCCACGTCCGGCGTCCTCGCACGTCACGACGAGGGTGTCGGCGGTCACCTCGACGGTGAGCCGGCACTCGTCCGCGCCGGAGTGTCGTGCCGCGTTGACCACGGCCTCGCTCGCGATCCCGTACGCGGCGGCGGCGACACGGGGGTCGAGCCCGGTGCACGGCTCGCACCGCAGGTCGACGACGAACCCGGCGACCGCCTGCCGGCCCGCCAGCTCACCGAGCGCAGCCTCCAGGCCGAGGTCGTCCAGCGACGGCGGCAGCAGGCTGCGGGAGAGCATGCGGACATCCTCCACCCGACGGCGGACCTCCGCACCGAGCACGTCGAGGACCTCGGCAGCGGCCTGCGGGTCGACCTCGACCGTGTTGCGAGCACCCTGGAGACCGAGGCGGAGGCCGTTGAGCCACGGGCCGATCCCGTCGTGGAGCTCCCGGCGGATCACCCGCCGCTCGGCCAGCCGGGCCCGCGTGGTCGCGTCCCGGGCGTCCTCGAGCTCACGCGTGGCCTGGGCGAGCGCGAGGCCTGCGCCCACGACGGGCAGGATCTGGTCGAACGCCTCCCGGGTGCGTCGGTCGAGCCGTTCGCCCGCACGCGGCCGGGCGCGCACCCGGCCCAGCAGGCGCCCGCCGTGCTCGACGTCGAGCACCGTCTCGGCGGACGCGGCGTCGGGCTGCGGACCGACGGTGGACTGCCCTGCGGGCCACTCGATCGTCACCGACTCGAGGCGCAACGCCTCGCGCACCCCGGCTCCGAGCGTGCTCACCAGGTCTGTCGCCTCCGCCGTCGCCGCGAGGCGGCGGCCGACACTGAGCGCCGCGTGCCCGGCATCGTCGGCGTCCCCGTAGACGAGCGTGCGGACCCGGCTCCGCAGCCAGGAGTGCAAGGGCTGGACGGCGACCGCCACACCGACCGCGGCGACGACCTGGACCGCCGGCCCGTCGACGATCGTCGCAGCGACCACGACGACGGTGCCGTACACGACTGCGAGGCCGACCGCGAGCATCGCGGCGACCGTCGCCCGCGACAGCACGAGGTCGATGCCCCACAGCCGGTTGCGCAGGATGCACACGAGGATCGCAGCGGGGAACAGCGCCTGGCACGCCAGGTGGGTGAGCGGCAGCGCATAGGTCACCTGGGGCGAGGCCCACGTCACCAGCAGCGGGAGGAAGGACAGCGCCATGAGGGCGGTGCCGAGCGCGAGGAGACCGAGTCCGCGCCGGTCGGAGACCGGCCCGCGCCGCCAGCGCCACGCGGTCGCACCCGCCGTGACGAGTCCCATGACCACCACGCCGACGATCGCAGGGCGAGGGTCCGAGCCGACCAGGAGGAACGCGACGATCGAGGTGACGCCTCCCGCCGCGCCGAGCATGCCGGCCGGCCCGGGTCGGCCTGATCGGACGAACCACGGCAGGACGACGAACAGCCCGACCGTGCCCGGGACCCACGCCCAGCCGTAGGCGTCGGCGAGCCGCTCGAGGGGCGGCAGCGCGGGATGCGTGGACGCGTAGCTGCGCCACCCGCCACCGAGCGCGGCGATCCCGCCGCCGAGTGCCGCGAGCGCCGTCAGCCAGCCGACGACGTGCGGCCGACGGGCCAGGACCACGGCGGCGACCGTCCCGTAGACGAGCGCGACGGAGGCGTCGACGACGACGAAGAGCAGGTCCCCGAGCAGCACGGTGACACCGGAGGCGAGCTGCAGCACGAGCCCGGACAGGCCGAGCAGCCACGCGAGGGCGCCGACCACCCACGCGGTGCGGGGCATCCCGGCGCGGCCGGGCCGGGGCTCGGCCACGGACTCACGGTAGGTCCGCGGCCGAGCCTCCGGCCAGGTCCTCGGCAGAACCTCACCCGGTGCGTTCAGCGCCGGTCCCCGAGAGCGAACCCGAGCGCGGTGACGAGCAACCACACCGGGGCGACGAAGCCGGCGAGGTACTGGAAGGGCGAGACTCCGGCCAGGAGCGCGATGCCACCGAGCGCGAGCCCGACGACGCCGATCCATCGGGGGGCCGCCCCGTGCCGCAGGGCGGCGAGGCCGAGCGAGACGCCCGCGAGCCCGGCCCCGACCCAGAGCCACGGGATCGTGGCGACCCAGTCGCTGTAGAACGCCCCGGACTCGACCACCATCGTGCTCGGCTCGGTGACCGCGAACATGAACTGGGTGTCGAGCCCGGAGCCGAGCAGACCGGCGACCGAGGTCAGGACCAGGCCCCATGCCGCGACGGTGGGCAGCAGCGAGCCGGCGGGCGCCTGGGCGTCGAGGCGTCGCCGGAGGCCCGCGGCGAAGACGAGCAGCAGCAGGGCGCAGACGATCGTCGTCGTGTGGAAGAGCAGCAGCGTGCCGGTGCGGCCACCGAGGTCGGTGACCACCGCCTCGGCGTCGCCGGCGACGGCCTCCCAGTTGGCGCTGAGCGCCATCGAGGCCTGGATCGACACGATGCCGAGGACGCCGGCGGCGACGCCGGTCCATGCCCAGGCCCGGCGGGACGGACGTGCGGTGCGGCGCGACGTCGTGGCTGCGGTGGACGGTGCGGTGGTGGGGGTGCTGGGGTGCACGGGAACGGTCCTTCCTGGTGCGGCCGCAGCGGGTTGCCGCGGACTGGTCGCTAGGGAAGGACGATCCGGCGGGAGGTGTCCCGGGCACCAGGGGTGGCTGTCCCGGGCTGCCGGGCGACCGACCGGTCCAGGGATGAGCTGCGGCGAGGGCACCCGGCCTCGCGGCGCGGCTCCGGCGTGCCTGCGACCGCCCGCACGCCTAGCGTCCGAGGGTGAGCTGGACACTGACGGGCCTGGGCGCCGTGGTCGACGCGCTCTACCTCTCGCTGGTCTCCCTCACGACGGTGGGCTACGGCGACATCACCCCGCTGACGCCGTGGCTGCGGATCGCCGCGCCGGTCGAGGGCCTCCTCGGCTTCGCGCTGCTCACGGCTGCGGTGTCCTGGGTGCTGCAGGTCTACCCGGCGCTGACCCGCCGGCGCGTCCGTCGGATGGGCAGCGTCCTCGAGGATGCGCTCGACGAGCTCGCCCGGGTGCTCGACGACCAGTTCCTGCACGTGGGTGGCGGCACCGAGCGCATCGTGGACGCCTTCCGGGAGGATCACGGCGTCGACGCGGAGGCCTGAGCCGGCCGGGCGGCTACAGCGCCTCGACGGCTCCGACCACGTGGACCCGCACGGGAACGCCGTCGACGTCGGGCGGCACGTCCTTGCGCGCGCTCACGCTCTGCACGTTGACCTGCAGCACCCAGTCGTGGTCGTCGCCGCGCTGCGTGAGCCCGACGCCGCACACGCCGTCGACGTGCTCGAGCGTGTGGCGCAGCGCGCTCTTGGCTGTTCGCGCCTCGTCCCTCGTGACCATCAGGCACCTCCCGGTGTCCTTCCATTGTGCCCCCGACCGGTGCACGGAGGACAGGGCGGGGCGCGCCGACGTTCGTCACTCGCGTCCGGACGCCCGATGTGCGCAGGATGGGCCGATGAGCAACGAGCCGATCCCCACCGTTCCTCTCAACAACGGCGTCGCGATCCCGCAGCTCGGGTTCGGGACCTTCAAGATCCCGCCGGAGCAGACGCGCGACGTCGTCACGACCGCCCTGGAGGTCGGCTACCGGCACATCGACACCGCGCAGATGTACCGCAACGAGCGCGGGGTGGGCGAGGCGCTGGCCGCCTCCGGCCTGGCCCGCGACGACCTGTTCGTCACGACCAAGCTCAACAACGCCTTCCACGCGCACGACGACGCCCTGGCGGCCTTCGACCAGTCGTTGGAGGAGCTGGGGCTGGAGCACGTCGACCTGTTCCTGATCCACTGGCCGCTCCCGGCTGTGGACAAGTACGTCGAGGCGTGGGGCGCCCTGGAGGAGATCTACCGGTCCGGTCGTGCCCGGGCGATCGGGGTGTCGAACTTCCAGCCGAACCACCTGCGGCGCCTGATGGACTCCACGACGGTGGTGCCGGCCGTCAACCAGATCGAGGTCCACCCGTGGCTGGGCAACGAGGACGTCCGAGCGGTGAACGCCGAGCACGGCATCGTCACCGAGGCGTGGTCGCCGCTGGGCCGCGGGCGCCTCCTGGAGGACCCCACGATCATGCGCATCGCCGAGAACGTCGGCAAGACGCCCGCCCAGGTGGTGCTGCGCTGGCACGTGCAGCGCGGTGACGTCGTCTTCCCCAAGTCCGTGACGCCCGCCCGCATCGAGGAGAACTTCCGGATCTTCGACGTCGAGCTCTCCGAGGCTGACGTCGCGGACATCACGGCGCTGGACCGCGGCGAGCGCACCGGCTCGCACCCGGACGAGATGAACAACACCGGCCGCTGAGCTCCGCCCCCTGCCGAGCGTTGTGGGCGGGAAATCTGGGTCCGGAAAAGGTGCATCAAGTGCAAAAAGGGCCAGATTTCCCGCCCACAGCGCTCAGCGGGGGTCGGGTGGGGTCGGGTCAGGTCAGGTGTGGCGACGGGTGGTGCGGACGCCGACCAGCAGCCCGCCCGCGCACGTCACGACGGCAGCCACCAGGCCCCAGAGCACCACGGGGTCGGTGACGTCGCCGGCGAACAGCGCCCGCTCCGCGTCCACGATGTAGGTCAGCGGGTTGAACCGCGCGGCGACCTGCATCCAGCCGGGGCCGGTCTCGAGCGGCAGCATCATGCCGGACAGGATGAGCAGCGGGAAGATCAGCGCCTGCTGCACCCCCCAGAACAGCCACTCGCGGTTCTTGGCGGCCAGGCCCAGCGCGTACGACAGCGCCCCGACGCCGATGCCGAAGATCCCCAGCAGCGCCAACGCGGCCACGGCGTGCAGCGGGTTGAAGCGGAACCCGAACGGCAGGCACAGCACCGCGATGAGCAGGCCCTGCACCACCAGCGGGGCGAACTCCTTGAGAGCGCGCCCGACGAGGATCGCCGAGCGGTCGAGCGGGGTCGCCAGCACCCGTTCGTAGGAGCCCGTCATCAGCTCGTACAGCAGGTTCGAACCGGTCATGGAGGTGCCGAACAGCGAGATCATGACGATCACGCCCGGCACGAACCACTGCAGCGTCTGTGCCGTGGTCATCCCGGTGTCGGCGAACGTCCCGGTGAGCAGCGGGGCGAACAACCCGAGGAACACCAGCGGCTGCAGCAGCGAGAAGATCAGCGTGAAGGGGTCGCGCAGCGTCAGCAGGATCTCGCGGGTGAACACCGCGCGGGTGTCGGTGACGAACTTGCCGGGCCCCGTGCGCACGACGATGCGGGGTTCCTCCCGCCTGGCGGTTCCGGTCGTCTGGGTCTGAGCACTCATGCTGCTGCCTCCTCGCGCAGGCTGCGGCCGGTGAGGTTGAGGAAGACGTCGTCGAGGCTGGCCTGCTTGGCGGTCGCCGACGTCGTGGTGAGGCCCGCGATCCGCAGCGCCTCGATCGCCTCGGGCAGCCGGTCGGCCCCGCGCGAGGTGGCCACCCGCACCCGCAGGCCGTCAGGCCCGTCCGGTGCGCCGTCGTCGGGCACGGTCACCTCCCCGGGGTGCGCCGTCCCCGGCCCGACGACGGCGGCGAGCGCCGTGCGGACGGCGTCCGGCGAGCCGCCGCGCACGTCGAGGGTGAGGACGTCGTCGGCGTGCTCGCGCTTGAGCACGTCCGGGCGGGCGTCGGCGATGATCTCGCCGTGGTCGATGACCACGACGCGCTCGGCCATGTCGTCGGCCTCGTCGAGGTAGTGCGTGGTGAGCACGATGGTCATGCCGTAGCGCTCGCGCATCGCGGTGATGTGGCCCCACAGGTTGGCGCGCGAGTGCGGGTCGAGGCCGGTGCTGGGCTCGTCGAGGAAGAGCAGCGGCGGGTGGTTCATCAGCCCGAGGGCGACGTCGAGCCGTCGGCGCTGACCGCCGGAGAGCGACTGCACGGTCCGCTTCTCGAGCCCGTTCAGCTCGAGCGCCTCGACCAGGTCGCTCGCCCGGCGCTTGTACTCGGCAGGCGTGAGCCCGTAGAAGCGCCCCTGGTTGTGCAGCTCGTCGCGCACCTGGTAGCTGAACCCGCCCCCGTTGCCCTGGCCGATGAAGCCGAGCCGGGCGCGGACCTGCGCGGGGTGGGTGCCGACGTCGTACCCGGCGACGCTCGCGGTGCCGGCCGTGGGTTGCAGCAGGGACGTCAGCATCCGCAGGGTCGTGGACTTGCCCGCCCCGTTGGGGCCGAGGAAGGCGACGAGCTCGCCCTCCGTGACGTCGATGTCGACACCTTTCACCGCCTCGACCGTGTCCTTGCCCCGCGTGAAGGTCTTCGTCAGACCTCTCGCTCGGATCATCGCGACCCGCCTCTCGTACGTTGTACCGAAATGATGTCGAGACGTTAGCATACACTGTACGGAAATCGCGCGGAACCCCGGATACGGAAGCCTGGAGCAAGGTCCATGACGAGCAGCACGCCACCGTCCGCCAGCCCCGACGCCGCTCGGCGCCTCGCGCTGCTGTGGGACCCTCCGCAACCCTCGGGCCGCGGGCGCAAGGCCCGCCTCACCCTCGACGAGGTCGTCGCCGCCGGGACCGCCGTCGTCCACGAGACCGGCCTGGACGGCCTGTCCATGCGCAAGGTCGCCGCACAGCTCGGCGTCGGCGCCATGACGCTGTACACCTACGTCCCGGGCCGGACCGAGCTGGTCGACCTCATGATCGACCGCGCCTTCGGCGAGCTCTCCCTGCCCGAGCCCGGCCAGCCCTGGCGCGCGGCCCTCACCCGCCATGCCCGCGAGCACCGCGACCTCTACCTGCGGCACCCGTGGATCCTGCAGACCAACATGTGGCGCCTGCCCCTGGCCCCCCACGTGCTCGACGCCGAGGAGGCCGGACTGCGCATCCTCGCCGACGCCGGCCTGCCTCCCGCCCGGGTGGTCGAGCTCGTCGGGCTCGTCGACACCTACGTCCGCGGAGCCGCGCGCGCCGCCGTCGCCGAACGCTCCGAGGACACCGAGTCCGGCCAGAGCAACGACGACTACTGGGACTCCATGTCGGACTTCTGGACCACGTACTTCGACCCCCGGCGCTACCCCACCATGACCCGCATCTGGGAGGCGGGTGGCTTCGAGACCGGGCACGCGTCCTTCGACGCGACGCTCGACCGCCTGCTCGACGGGATCGAGCAGGCGATCGACCGCGCCGCCGTCTGAGACGACCGCCTCTCAGTGCTCCCCGGTCCCACCACCGGCCGGTACGTGGCGCAGCGTCACCAGGGCGACCACGCCGAGCGCGACGACCAGCACGGCGCACACCGCCGCCGCGACGTGCAGACCCGACGTGAACGCGTCGCGCGCCGTGTCGAGCAGCAGCGCACCCTGGTCGCCACCCAGGTCGGCGGCGACCGCCCGAGCGGCACCGAGGGTCTCCGTCGCGGCGTCGGGCACGTCTCCCAGGACGGGCGCGGACTCGACCATGAGGCCTCGGTAGACCGCGGAGCCGATGCTGCCCAGCACCGCGAGGCCGAGCGCACCGCCGAGCTCGTTGCCCGTCTCGGAGATCGCGGACGCAGCCCCGGCACGCTCCGGCGGGGCGGTGCTCAGCACGAGGTCCGTGCCCAGGACGGCGACCGGTGACAGCCCGACGAAGGCCGCCGCCGAGCCGAGCACGACGATCGGCAGCCCGGCCGCGGAGTCCGCGAGCAGGAGCAGCGCGAAGCCTCCGCTGCTGACGGCCAGCCCTGTCGCCATGACGAACGCCGGCCGGACCCTGCGAACCGCGGTGGCGGCACCGAGGGCGCCGACGATGCCGGCGACCGTCCCCGGAAGCGTCCACAGGCCTGCCGTGAGCGGGCTCAGGCCGGCGACGAGCTGCAGGTACTGCGCCACGAAGAGGTTGAAGCCCATCATCGCGAAGGTGCCGAGCGCGACCAGCGCCAGGGATGCGCTGAAGCTCGCCCGGGAGAACAGGGTGAGGTCGATCATCGGCACGCTGCGACGGCGCTGGCGGCGCGCGAACACCGCGAGCAGCCCGGCACCGACGAGCGTCGTGACCACCGAGGCGGCGCCGAGGCCGTAGAAGGCCAGCTCCTTGACGCCGTAGACCGTCGTGAGGATCGCGACGACGAGCAGCGCCGCGCTCGTCAGGTCGACGCGGCCCGGCGCCGGGTCCCGGTACTCGGGCAGCAGGCGAGGGCCGGCGACGAGCAGCAGCACCATGACAGGCACGCCGACGAGGAAGACCGAGCCCCACCAGAAGTGCTCGAGCAGGGCCCCGCCGACCAGCGGACCGATGGCGCCACCCACCATGAAGCTCAGCATCCACAAAGAGATCGCGAACGTGCGCTGCGCCGGGTCGTGGAACATGTTGCGGATCAGCGCGAGCGTGGACGGCATGAGCGTGGCGCCCGCGACACCGAGCAGGGCGCGGCTCAGGATGAGCAGCTCCGCGGTCGGCGAGAACGCCGCGAGGAGCGAGGCCACGAGGAAGGCCGCCGCGCCGATCAGCAGCAGGCGCCGTCGTCCGACCCGGTCCCCCAGGACACCCATCGGGATGAGGAACCCGGCGATGAGGAAGCCGTAGATGTCGGTGATCCACAGCAGCTGCGTCCCGCTGGGTGCCAGGTCTGCGGTGAGCTGCGGGACGGCCAGGTGGAGCACCGTCATGTCCATCATCAGGAGCATGGCCGGCAGCGCGAGGACCGCCAGACCGATCCACTCCTTGCGGCCCGCGCGGGGTGGGCCGCCCGTCGGGTGGTCGGACGCGGTCCGCGTCCTGGTCACGGGGGGTGCCCCGGTGTCGTCCGTCATCCTTGTGCCCTTCGTCGGTCCGTCCGCCGTGTCCCGGCGAGACCGAACCTAGAAGCTCAAGCGAGCTTGAGGTCAACAGGGGACTCTCGGATCGGGCAGGATGGCGCCATGGAACGCCACACCGTGGTCGCGATCCCCGAGGGTCTGCACGCGCGCCCCGCCGCGCTCTTCGCCCGCCTCGCCGCCGACCAGCCCGTCCCCGTCCGCATCTCCCGGGACGGGCGCCCGCCGGTGGACGCGGCGAGCATCCTGGCGGTCATGACCCTCGGCGCCGACGCCGGCACCACGGTGACGCTGACCGTCGACGTCCCTGACGACGCGGCTCAGGCGGAGACGGACCGCGCCCGCGACGCGCTCGACGCCCTCGAGGAGTTCCTCACAGACCCAGGTCGGTGAGGACCGGACGGATCGCGTCACGCACGGCGTTGCGCGCCTCCACCGGGTCGTCCTGGGCCAGGGCGAGGCGGGCCAGCTCGCGGCACTCGTCGAGCGTGACCCGGGCCAGCACCGCGGCGACGTCCGCCAGCGCCCTCGGGGTCATCGACAACGACCGCACGCCGAGCCCGACGAGCACCGGGCCCAGCGTCGCGTCCGCCGCCGCCTCGCCGCACACCCCCATCGGGCGACCGTGCGCGGCAGCGCCCTCGCAGGAGAGCCGCACGAGATCCAGCACGGCGGGCTGCCACGGGGTCGACAGCGCCGCCAGCTCGCCGAGCATGCGGTCGGCGGCGAGCGTGTACTGGATGAGGTCGTTGGTGCCCAGGCTCCCGAAGGCCGCGTGGGCGAAGACGTCCGCCGAGCGCAGCGCCGCGGCCGGCACCTCGATCATCACCCCGGCGGTCTTCAGCCCGTGCCGGGAGCAGGCCGCGACGAACTCCGCCGTCTCGGCCGCCGTGGCGACCATGGGTGCCATCACCCACACCTCGGCGTTCTCCGCCTCGGCGGCCGTGGCGATCGCCTGGAGCTGGCGGTCCAGCACCCCGGGCCGCGTCGCCGCGGTGCGCAGGCCCCGCACGCCCAGCGCAGGGTTGGGCTCACCGTCGCTGGTGACGAAGGGCAGCGGCTTGTCCGCCCCCGCGTCCAGGGTGCGGACCACGACCTTGCGGCGCGGGAACGCGGCGAGGACCCGGCGGTAGGCGGCGACCTGCTCGGAGACGGCGGGCTCCGTGCTGCGCCCGAGGAAGCAGAACTCGGTGCGGAACAGGCCCACACCCTCCGCCGAGGCCTCGATCGCGGCCTGCGCACCGGCGGGGTCCGCGACGTTGGCCAGCAGCTCGACCCGGGTGCCGTCCGCGGTGCGGCCCCGGCCGTCGAACGAGCGCCGGGCCGCCTCACGCTGCTGGGCCGCAGCCACCGTCTCGGGCGCGGGGTCGCGCACGACGATGCCGGCACCGCCGTCGAGCAGCACCGTCTCGCCGTCACGGATCTCCTCGGAGCCCCGCACGGCGACGACGGCCGGGATGCCGAGCGCCCGGGCCAGGATCGCGGTGTGCGACGTCGGACCGCCCCCGCTGGTCACGACCCCGAGGACGACGTCCGGGTCGAGCGTCGCGGTGTCCGCCGGCGCGAGGTCGTCGGCCACCAGCACGAACGGGTGGTCGGGACGCGGCACGCCGGGCGGGCGCACCCCGATGAGCTCGGCGACGATGCGGTCCCGCACGTCACGGACGTCGCGGGACCGCTCGGACAACGGCGGTCCCAGCTTCTCGAGCTGCTTGACCAGCGCCCGTGCCGCGTCCCAGATCGCTCGCTCCGGGGTGAGCCGGTCGGCGCGGACGAGGCGCTCGGCGTCGGCGGCGAGCGTCGGGTCCGCCGCGATCGCGGCGGTCACCGCGAGCAGGTCGGCCGCCGTCCCGGTCACCTGGCCCGCACGCTCGGTGAGGTCGTCGCGCACGGAGGCGGCAGCCGCGGCGAGCTGCTCGACGGCGGCCTCGACGTCGGCGCTCCCGAGCCGGGTCGTGCGGGGCTCCGGGACGGGATCGGGCATCGTGACGGCAGGCCCGGCCGCGCGTCCGGGGCTGACCGGCGCACCGGTGAGGGTCATGCTCATCGACAGTGACCTCCGTCCCCCGCGGGCACCGTCGTCCGACGGGCTCACGGGACCATTGGCTCGCACAGTGACCGATGCGGCACCCTGTGTCAATACACGGCACGCCGTAGGCCCGACCCCGAGGAGCCCGATGTCACTGCTCGTCCGCTCGCCCTTCGGCGGGACCGTCGTCCCCGTCGCCGACGTGCCCGACCCCGTGTTCGCCGAGGGGATGGTCGGCCCGGGCACCGCCGTCGAACCCACCGACGGCGCCGTCCTGGCCCCGGTCGACGGCCGGCTCGTCAAGGTGCACCCGCACGCCTGCGTCGTGCAGGTGCCGGACGGCCCGGCGGTCCTCGTCCACCTCGGCATCGACACCGTGAGCCTCGCCGGCGAGGGCTTCGCTCTGCACGTGACGGAGGGGGACACCGTCCGCACCGGCGACCTGCTCGTGGTGTGGGACCCGGCTGCGGTCCGCGAGGGCGGGCTGTCGACCCTGTGTCCCGTGGTGCTGCTGGAGGCCGCCCCGCAGGACGTCCGGCTGACCGCGACCCCCGGGACGGTGGTCGCCGCGGGCGACCCGTTGCTCGAGCTCGACCGATGAGGCGGCGGTGACCCAGAAGTCCGCCGCCGTCCGCACCTACCTGACCGGTCTGGTGCGCGACCTCACCGTGGGGGACGCGGTCCCCTCCGAGCGCGACCTCACCCGCGAGCTCGGCGTCTCACGGACCACCGTCCGCCAGGCGATCGACGCCCTCGTCATCGAGGGCGTCCTCGAGCGGGCCCAAGGCCGCGGCACGTTCGTCGCACCCCCGCGGGCCGACTTCGAGATGCGGCTGACGACCTTCGGCGAGGAGGTGCGCCGCCGCGGCATGACCCCGGCGTCCCAGGTGCTGGAGGCGCGCACCACCCCGTGCCCGGCCGCCGTCGCGGAGCTGCTCGCCCTGCCCGTCGGCGGCCCCGCCCACCGGGTGCTGCGCGTGCGGACCGCCGACGGCGAGCCGTGGGCCGTGGAGGACGCGTGGATCCCGGCGGGCCCCGCGCCGGACCTCCTCGACGACGGTGTGCCGGAGTCGCTGGACCAGGCGCTGCGGGACCGCGGGCACGTGCCGACCGGCGGGGAGGAGACCATCACCGCGGCGGACGCGACCGGCGCGGAGCGCCGGCTGCTGGCGATGACGACCACGCACGCGGTGATGCGCATCGAGCGGCGCACCTATGCCGACCGCACCCCGCTGATCCACTCCCGCTTCACCTACCGGGGTGACCGGTACAGCGTGTTCGTCCCGCTGGGCGAGGCACGCTCCCCCGTCCCCCGATGGGCCTGAGCCGCGACTGCGGGTGGTCCTGATCTGTCCGGCAGTCCGTGTTCTGTCCGGCAGTCCGGACTGCCGGACAGAACACGAAGTGCCGGACAGACGGGAGCACGGCACCCGGCGGCTCACCGCAGCCGCACGCCGAACGCGTCGAGCACCACGTCGATCGGGTTGACGTAGGTCAGCCCGGTCCCACCCTCGCCACCGGTCTCCGAGCCGGCGAAGAGCAGCCCGAGCGCCACGCCGTCGGCCCGGTAGACGAGCGACCCCGAGTCCCCGCCGCGGGAGAACGGCCCCGACCCGGTCGACTCGACCTCGATCTGCCCGTCGAAGGCGAGCACCCCGAGCTCGGGCCCGTAACCGACCAGGACGTCGTCCATCTCGATGGCGGACACGCGCCCGTGGGTGTGCCCGGTGGTGCGGCCGATCTTCTCGACCTCGTCCCCCGGCACGGCGTCCGCCGTCATGGTGAGGCGTCCGACCGGGTAGTCGAGGTCGACCTGCGGGTCGTCGAGCAGCGCGATCGCCGCATCGACGCCGGCCCGCTCGCCGCGCGCCAGCGGGGCGACGGCCGCGATCGTGCCGACCCGGTCCGCCGGGTCGCTCCCGCCGTCCGCGGGCCCCGGCTGCAGCACGCCGTCACCGGGGTCGCCGTCGAGCACGTGCCGGTTGGACAGCGCGTACAGCGCGTCCGTCCCACCGGGCAGGTCGGGCCGGTCCGGAGCGCCCGGGCCGTTCGGGTCGACGACGACGAACCCGCCGAGCGTGCCCGCGGTGACGTCGACGTGCGCGATCGACACCCCGGGGCGCAGCGGTCGGACCCGGTCGGTCTCCCCCACGGCGAGCGCGGTGGCGACCGGCGGCTGACGCTCGAGGGCGTCGGCACGCACGCTCCCCCGGCGTCCCGGTCCCAGCCGCCGGATCCGTCCCGTGCGGCGCACGTCCGCCGTCGGGCCCGCCTCGGCGACCACCTTGCGCACGACGGCGCGGGCAGCGGGGACGCCGAGCCGGTAGCGGACCGCGATCTCGTACTCCCCGGCGCCGTCGGCCCGGGTGATGCCGATGGCGAGCGTCGGTGCCCGGACGGCGTCGGCGGGCTCGCCGACGGACCGCGTCCCCACGGCGCCCCCGTACCGTGCCGCCAGGTCACGGGCGTAGCCGGCGAGCTGCACCTTCGTCTCGCGTGCGTGCGTCAGGTCCATGCAGGGAGTCTGACGGACCCGTGCGGGCGGCAACGGTCCGGCACGCCGGGCGGGTCGACGCGCTCGTCCGAAAAATTTCACCCGGTCCGCGTCACGAAACGCCGTCCCGACCCTCTCAACCAGTGATGAGGAATCCGACGATCGACGATGTCCGCGCCGCGGTCGACTGGGCACTGACCCACGACCTCGCGGCGCTGCTGGCGTACCGCCAGGTCGCGCACCTCGACAAGGGCGCCCGCTGGCAGGCCGACGCCGCCCTGGTGGCGCGCTGGCACGACGCCACCGACGACCAGGGCAGCGCGCGCAGGCGCGTGGCCGAGCACCCGCGCGCGCACTGCTGAGGTCAGGCTCGCAGCAGCGCCGCGACCCGGGTCCGGCGGGCGCGGACCGCCGCGCCCAGACCCAGGCCCAGCCCCACGAGGCCCCAGAGCACCACCACGGTCACCGCGCCGGCGAGCCCGCCGACCTCGGGGACGACGGCGGCGGCGAACGCGTCGCGCGCCGCCCCGGTCGGCAGGGCGTCCGCCAGGGACACGAACACGGCGGGGACCGTCGCCACGACGCCGGTGCCGATCATCAGCACCACGACGAGCAGGCTGATCCCCCGCCCCACGTTGCCCAGCCAGGCGATGAAGCCGAGGTGGACGGCCACGAAGCTCACCGAGACGAGCGCGCCGAGGACGATCGTGCCGATCCAGCCCAGGAGTGACAGCCCTTCGACGCCGGCGAGGATCGCCCCGACCGCGGCACCGGTCCCCGCCCCGACCCCGGCGGGCAGGCTCAAGGCCCCGAGCGTCAGCCGCAGCGCGGAGCGGGTCGAGCCGAGGGCTCGCGCCGCCACCGGCGGGAAGATCGTCAGCAGCCCGAGCGCGCCGAGCCACAGGGCGACGACGGCGAACAGCGGGCCGGTCGCACCGGTCGAGAGGCCGTCCACCCCGGGGGCGCCGACCGGGTCCGACACGACGGTCGCGAGGTTCTCCCGCTGCCCGTCGGAGTAGGTCGGGATCCCGTCCGCCGCCTCCTGGAGCCCGTCGGCCAGGTCACCGCTGCCGTCGGCCAGCTGGCCGACGCCGTCCGCGAGCTCCCCGGCGCCGTCCGCCAGTCCGCCGGTGCCCGTGGCGAGCTCGGTCGCTCCCGTCCCCAGCTGACCCACGCCGTCGGCCAGGCCGGACGCACCGGTCGCGACCCCGTCGGCGCCGGTGCCGAGCTGTGCGACGCCGCCGGACAGCTCCGATGCGCCGTCGGCGAGCCCACCGACGCCGTCGGCGACCTGCCGGTTGCCCTCGGCCAGGGCGTAGAGCCCGTCGCCGAGCTCGGCGTTGCCGTCGGCGATCCCGCGCGTGCCGCTGGCGACCTGCTCGGCGCCGTCGGCGAGCTGGGACGTGCCCTCGGCGAGCGTGCCGAGCTGCTCGCGGGCCCCGACGAGCGCGTCGGAGGCCTCGGCGAGCTCCTGCGTGACGTCGACGGAGCCCAGGGTCTGCTGGACCGCGGCGAGACCCACGCAGTCCTCGCTGCCGGGGGCGACGTCGCAGCCGAGGATGATCCAGGCCGCGCCGAGCGCCTCACCGACGTCCGCCAGCGCGGTCGGCAGCTCGGCGCCGATCTCGTCGAGACCGGCCTGGAGCTCGTCCGTCGCGGGCAGCTCGTCGTCGATCACGGCGGCCTGGTCGGCGAGCTCGCGCACGCCGGCGGCCACCTCGTCGGCGCCGTCGGCCAGCTCGTAGCCGCCCGTGGCCAGGTCCGCCGCGCCGTCGGCGCTCTCCTCGATGCCTCCGGTGATCGCCCGGGAGGCTTCCTCGAGCTGCCCGGCGCCGTCGGCGAGCTGTCCCGCCCCGTCGGCGGCCTCTCGCGCTCCCCCGGCGAGCTGGGTGGCCCCGTCCGCCAGCTGCGACGCACCGGAGGAGGCCTCGGTCGCACCTCCCGCGAGCTGGGTGGCGCCGTCGGCGAGCTGTCCCGCCCCGTCGGAGAGTTCTCCGGCGCCGTCGGCCGCGTCGCCGGCCCCGTCGGCGAGCTCGCCGGCGCCACCGGCCGCCTCGCCGATCCCGTCGGAGAGCTCGTTGAAGCCGATGAGCACGTTGTCCACGTAGGTCTCGGTGAGGGTCGCACCCATCACCGAGGTCGCCGTGGTGGCGACGATCCGCGCGAGCGCGTCGTCGACCACCCGGCCACCGGGCGGCGTGGCGATGTCGATGGTCGCCTGCCGGGCGTCGGCGGCGTCCTCGGAGCCGAAGGACGTCGCGGCGGCCGAGAAGTTCTCGGGGATCGTCACGACGGCCGCGTACGTGCCGTCGGCGAGCCCGTCGGCCGCGTGCTCGGTGTCCGTGATGGTCCAGTCGTAGTTGACGTCGGAGTCCTCCGCGCCCTCCACCAGGCCGGCGGCGAGCTGGCGCCCGAGGGGCGCGGTCTGCCCGTCGACCTCGACCGGCTCGTCGTTGTTGACGATGGCGGCCGGGACGGTGTCCAGGCGGTCCATCGGGTTCCACAGCGCGGCCAGCAGGATGCCGAGCACCAGCACGGGAAGCAGGGCGACGAGGGCGATCGTCCACGGGTTCTGCCTGACGCGGTTCATGCCCGCACCTCCTCGGTGGTGGACGTCTCGGTGGTCTCGGTGACGAGTGGGGCGTCGCCCGTCAGGTCGTGCTCGGGCACCGGTGGCGGCACGTCACCGCCGTGCAGGGTCGCGTGCGCCCCCCAGCCGGCGCCGACGTCGAGCACCGGCGCGCCGGGTGGCAGCAGGTCGGTCGCGGCGACCCCGGTCGCCCCGACCAGGAGCGTCGCTCCCGCGGCGTGCGCCTCGGCCAGCGCCGTGGCGAGCGCCGCGCGGGCCGGGCGGTCGGCGACGACGTCGGTGCGGTCGACGACGACGACGCTCGCGCCCTCGCGCACGGCCGTGGTGACGGCGTCCGCGGGGTCGCCGCCCTCCGACACCCCGTCCACGACGGCGACGCGGGAGCGCACGGCGGGCGCTCTCTCGGGCAGCACGAGCCCAGCGACCTTCGCGACGCCGCCGTCGGGGTGGAGGCGCCCGGCGACCGCCAGCAGGAACGCGCTCACCGGGGCGGCGACGTCGCCGTGCACGGCGAGCGTGCCGCCGTCGGGCACGCGGACGCTGACCGGGCCGACCAGCGGCGGCTCACCCAGGCCGGGGCCGCGCGGGCCGGCGACCTCGAGGTCGCGGACGGCGACGGCGTCGGCCCGGCCGTCGGCGCGGTCACCCGGCCACGACGTGAGACGCAGCTCCTTCGCGAGGCCCTCGCCCTCGACGTCGAACGTCGGCAGGGCACGGTCGAGCCAGCGGGGCATCCACCACGCCTTGTCGCCGAGCAGCGCCAGGACGGCGGGCACGAGGACCATGCGCACGACGAAGGCATCCACGGCCACGCCGACGGCAAGGCCGAGGGCGATGGGTTTGAGCGTCATGTCCCCCTCGGGGACGAACGCCACGAAGACGCTGAACATGATGATCGCGGCGGCGGTGACGACCTTCGCCGACCCCTGGAAGCCGGTGAGGATCGCCTGGCGTGCCCGGCCGCCGTTGTGCACGTAGTCCTCGCGGATGCGCGAGACGAGGAACACCTCGTAGTCCATGGCGAGCCCGAAGAGGACGCCCATGAGGATGATCGGCATGAAGCTGATCACCGGGCCGAGCTTGGTCACGTTCATCGCGTCGGCGAACAGGCCGTTCTCGAAGACGAGCGTCACGGCGCCGAAGGCCGCACCCACGCTGAGCAGGTAGCCGAGCGTCGCCTTGACCGGCACCCAGACCGACCGGAAGACCATCGTCAGCAGCAGCAGCGACAGCCCCACCACGACGAGCCCGAAGGGCACCAGCGCGTCACCGAGCTTGTCGGAGACGTCGATGCCGACGGCGGTGAAGCCCGTGACGGCGAGGTCGACCCCGTACTCGTCGAGGAAGTGGTCGTGCAGCCCGCGGATCTCCGCGACGAGCGCCTTGGTCTCCTCGGAGTCCGGCGCACCCTCGGGCACCACCTGGATGATGCCGGTGTCCGCCGTCGGGTTGGGGGTGGCCAGCGGGACGTCGGCGACGCCGGGCAGGTCCTCGATCTCGGCGGCGAGGTCGTCCATGAGCCCGAGCGGGTCGGTGCTGGTGATGATCGAGCCCGTGACGATGAGCGGGCCGTTGAAGCCCTCCCCGAAGTTCTCGCTGACCAGGTCGTACGTCTGGCGCGCCGAGGTGTCCTCCGGCAGGTAGCCGGCGTCGGGCAGCGCCAGGCGCAGGTTCGTGGCGGGCAGGGTGAGCGCACCGAGGGCGACGACGACGAGCAGGATCGTCACGATCGGCCGCTTCGTCACCCCCCGCACCCAGCCGGCGAAGAAGCGGTTGTGGTGGGTGGGGTCGGGCACGGGGGTGCGGTCGCGCTGCGCTCGACGGGCACCACGCCGCCTCGGCGGGCGCGGGCGCAGCCGGTCACCGGCCATGGCGAGCAGGGCCGGCAGCAGGGTGAGGGAGACCAGGACGGCGATCCCGACGGCGGCCGCTGCAGCCACACCCATGACGCTCAGGAACGGGATGCCGGCGACGCCGAGCCCGACCAGCGCGATCATGACGGTCAGCCCGGCGAAGACGACGGCGGACCCGGCCGTGGCGGTCGCGCGGGCGACGGACTCGCGCACCTCGACCCCGTCACGGAGCTGCTCCTGGTGCCGCGAGACGATGAACAGCGCGTAGTCGATCCCGACGGCGAGGCCGAGCATGAGCCCGAGCATCGGCGTGGTCGAGTTGATCGGTCCGAAGACGGTGGCGGCGAGCAGCAGCAGCATGGACACGCCCACACCCAGCAGGGCGTTGACGAGCGGCAGCCCCGCGGCGACGAACGAGCCGAGGGTGAACAGCAGGACGATGAGGGCGACGACGACGCCGACCACCTCGACGATGCTCAGGTGCGGCAGCTCGTTGGCGAACAGCTGGCCCCCGAGCACGGCCTGGGAGCCGGCCGGGAGCGCCTGCGCGAGCTCGTCGGTGATGTCCGCGAGGGCGTCCTTCGTGGTGTCGTTGATCGCGAAGGCGTCGCCGTCGAGCTGGACGGAGAGGATCGCGGCGCTCTCGTCGTCGTTGACCGGGGAGGCACCCTGCTCGTCGTAGGGCGTGGCGACGGCGGCGACCTCGTCCAGGTCGGCGATCTCGTCCGCGGCGTCCTCGACCGGGCCGCGGACGGCGTCGTCGTCGACCGTGGTCCCGTCCGGTGCGACGACGATCACCTGGGCGGAGGCACCGCTGACCTCCGGGAAGGTCGCCGAGAGCTGGTCGAGCGCCTGCTGGGACTCGGTGCCGGGGATGGTGATGGAGTTGTCGAAACCCTGGAACACGAAGGCCCCGCCCGCGCCGGTGAGGACGAGCAGGCCGACCCAGGCGGCGACGACGAGACGGCGTGCGTCCACGGCCCAGCGACCGAGCGAGTACAGGACGGAGGACACAGGTGGCTCCCGGGCAGCGTGTGGCGGGTGGACGATCGAGGCAGCACTTCGATACGGCACTGTATCCGATACAGGAATGTATCCGATACAGTGCTGTCTTGACCAGCACGGTCCACCACCCGACCGAGGAGCCCTGCCGTGACGACCGCCGAGCACGCCGCCGCCGTGCGCTCCCCCCGCCGCGAGCGCACCCGGGAACGCCTGCTCGACGCGGCCCTCGACGTCTTCGCCGAGGTCGGGATGCAGGCGACGTCCATCGAGGCGGTCTGCGAGGCCGCCGGCTTCACCCGTGGAGCGTTCTACTCCAACTTCGCGTCCAAGGAAGAGCTGTTCCTCGCGCTCATGCAGCGCGACGCGGAACGCCAGCTCGGCACGCTCGAAGAGGTCGTGGAGACCATCGACGCCGACAGCCTCACCACCCCGGAGGGCTTCCGCGCGGCGCTGGGCACCGTGATGTCGGCCGTCCGGCCCGACGGCGGCGCCCGCCGGCAGTGGTGCCTGGTGGCCGCCGAGTTCGAGCTCCTGGCACTGCGCGAGCCCGACGTCGCCACGCTCTACCTGACCGAGCACCGGCGCATCCGCGCCGAGGTCGGCGCCGTGCTCGACCGCATCCTCGCGAGCCTCGGGCTCCGGCTCGTCATCGACACCCCGACCGCCGTCGACCTCCTGCTGTCCGCGGAGGACGCCGCGAGCCGGGCCGCGCTGCTGGACGACCGGTCCGGCGACCGGGCGGCGCCGCCCGACCGCCGTCTCGAGGCCCTCGTCGACCTCCTGCTGGCCCCGCCGGAGCCCCGCCCCGCTACTTGATGGCGCCCATCGACAGACCGCGCACGAGCTGCTTCTGCGCGATCCATCCCGCGAGGATCACCGGCAGCGACGCCAGGAGGGCCGCGGCGCAGAGCCGGGCGAGGAACAGCCCCTCGCTCGTCATCGTCGAGACGATGAAGATCGGCACCGTCGCCGCCTGCGACGCCGTGAGGTTGAGCGCGAAGAAGAACTCGTTCCACGCGAAGATCACACAGATGAGCGCGGTCGCGGCGATGCCCGGTGCGACCATCGGCAGCAGCACGGACCGCATGGTCCGCAGCAGGCCGGCGCCGTCCACCGACGCCGCCTCGAGGACCTCGGCGGGCACCTCCTGGAGGAACGAGCGCATCATCCACACGGCGATCGGCAGGTTCATCGCCGTGTAGAGCACCACGAGGGTCCAGATGTTGTCGAGCACCTTCAGCTGGCCCGCGATGACGTAGATCGGCACGATCACCGCCACGACCGGCAGCATCTTGGTCGAGATGAAGAAGAACAGCACGTCGCCGACCTTCTCCACCGGGCGGATCGACAGGGCGTAGGCCGCCGGGATCCCGAGGAGCAGCACCAGCACCGTCGAGAACCCGGTCGCGATGAGCGAGTTCGCCACGTAGGTGCCGGACTCGCCGATCACCGCACGGAACTGGTCGAGCGTGGGCTCGAAGAAGAAGGTGGGCGGGTTCGACGACGCCTGGCTCTCCTGCTTGAACGCCGTCATCGCCATCCAGGCGACCGGGAAGAAGAACCCGACGGCGAGGATCCAGGTGAGGGCGGTCAGGAGCGTGCCCGTGGAACGGCGGCGCGACCGCGGCGCACCACCGGGCGCGGCGGGCCGCGACGAGGTCGTGGCCGGTGCGGTGGTGGTCATGAGTGCTCCTTGACGTCGAAGCTGCGGAAGATGAGGCGCAACGCGGCCATCGCGACGAAGATCGTGGCGATCACGACGACCACGCCCATCGCGGCGGCCTGCCCGATGTCGAACCCGAGGAAGGCTCGCTGATAGATGTAGAAGGGCAGGTTGGCGCTCGCCGTGCCGGGACCGCCGGCCGTCATGAGGTAGATCTGGTCGAAGGTGTTGACGACGTAGATGATCCCGAGCAGCACGCCCAGCTCCACGTAGCGGCGCAGGTGCGGCATGGTGATCCAGGTGAACGTGCGCCACGGCCCGGCGCCGTCGACCGACGCCGCCTCCAGGACGTCCTTGGGCTGCGCCTGCAGGCCGGCGAGGACGAGCAGCATCATGAACGGCGTCCACTGCCACACGAGCGCCATGAGGATCGCGACGATCGGGTAGGTGGACGTCCAGTCCACGGGATCGATACCCACCAGGCCTAGCGTCCAGTTGAACAGGCCGTAGGTCGGGTTGAGCATCGCCATGGACCAGAGCACCGAGCTGGCGACGGGCATGATGAGGAACGGTGTGATGAGCAGCGTGCGGGCCACGCCCCGACCAGGGAACGGCCGGTCGAGCAGCAGCGCGAGCACGATGCCCAGGACCATCGCGACCAGCACGCACCCGAGGGTGATGACGACCGAGTTCAGTGCGGCACCGCGGAACGTCGAGTCCCGGACGATGTCCCCGTAGTTGGCGAAGCCGACGAACAGGTCGGAGTCGGGTCGCAGCAGGTTGCGCGAGTGCAGCGAGTACCAGATCGTCACCAGGAACGGGATCTGCGTGACGACGATGGTGAAGAGGAGCGCCGGCAGCAGCGGGCCCCGGCGGCGCCAGCGCTCCGCGCGCGGCAGCTCGTGCTTGTCCCGTGCGGCCCGCAGCTGCTGCGCGCGACGCGCGCTCGCTGCCTGGGTGGTGAGCGTGGTCATCAGGAACCTCCGGTGGTGGACGCGGCGTCGGCCTCGGCCCGGTAGGTCGCGGCGACGGTCTCGGCGAAGGCCTGCGCCTGCTCGAGCGCCTCGTCGACGGTCTGCTGCCCGGCGATCGCCGCCGACATCTGCTGGCCGACCCGGGTGCCAAGATCCTGGAACTCCGGGATGCCCACGAACTGGATCCCGGGGTACGGCACCGGCTCGGTCATGGTGTTGTCCTGGGTCGCCTCGCCCATCGACGTCAGCGTCGCCTCGGCGTAGGCCTGCGAGACCTCGGCGTACTCGGGGATCTCGTAGGTGGACAGCCTGCTTCCCGGGGGGACCCGCTCCCAGGCCAGCTCCTCGCCGACGAGCTCGATGTAGTCCTGGTCGGTCATCCAGGAGACGAAGTCCCAGGCGGCGTCCTTCGACTCGCTCGTCGAGGGGATCGCCAGCGACCAGGAGTAGAGCCAGCCGGCGGCCTGGGTCTCGCTGACCGGTGCGGGGGCGTAACCGACGTCGCCGGCGACGTTCGAGGACGCCGGGTCCTCGACGCTGGAGACCATGGAGGTCGCGTCGTACCACATCCCCGCGTTGCCCTGGGCGAACCGGGTGAGGCAGTCCCCGAACCCGGAGGTGGCCGCCCCGGGCTGGCCGTACTGCTGCACCGTCTCCACATAGGTGGTCACGGCCTCGCGCACCTCCGGGCTGTCGAGGCGCGCGTTCCACCCGTCGTCGAACCACCGCCCGCCGAAGGTGTTGATGACCGTCCCCATCGGGGCCATGACCTCGCCCCAGCCGGCCAGGCCGCGCAGGCACACCCCCGAGAAGTCCTGCTGGGGGTCGTGCAGCTCGGCGGCCAGCTCACGGACGTCGTCCCAGGTGGGACGCTCGGGCATCTCCAGACCTCGTTCGTCGAAGAGGTCCTGACGGTAGGCGAGGAAGGACGACTCCCCGTAGAAGGGCACCGAGTACAGGTCACCGTCGACCGACAGCGCCTCGCGGACGCTCGGGATGAAGTCGTCGGGCGCGTAGCCCTCGGTGGCGTCGGCGTACGGCTGGAGGTTCTCGATCCACCCGTTCTCCGCCCACATGGGGGTCTCGTAGTTGGAGATCATGACGACGTCGAACTCGCCGCCGCCGGTGGCCACGGAGGCGGTGATCTTCGCCCGGGCCTCGTTCTCCGGCAGGCTGACGAAGCGGACGTCGACGCCGGGGTGCTCGGCGCGGAAGTGCTCCTGCAACGAGATCGCGTCCTGCATCTGGGGGTTCGAGACGATGGCGACGACGATCTGCTCCCCGTCCCCGCTCACCGCACCGGCACCGGCGCAGCCCGCGAGGGCGAGGGCGGCGGCCGCGGCCCCGGCGACGAGCCGTGGAGCGGGACGTCGGGATCGGCGTCGCACGCCGGATGGATGGAACATCGTTGTCCTCACGTCGTTCTCTCGCTCATCTGAGAGCGCTTGTGCTGCTCATCTGAAGCGACCATAGTTCGATATGCTCACGTGAGCAAGGCCATCCGCTCAAACTCCCGCGCCACGCCGTCGTCGCGGGAAGAGACGAGGACCCGTGACCGACCCTGAGCACACCCGCCTCCTGGTGGACGTGAGCACGGACTACTACCTCGACGGCCGGTCCAAGGTCGAGATCGCCAAGCACCGGGGGATCTCCCGGTTCCAGGTCGCCCGCCTGCTGGCGGAGGCCCGTGAGAGCGGGGTGGTGAAGATCGAGATCGCCGCACCGGCCCACCTCGACACCGGCCGCGCTCGCGTGCTCGCGGAGCGGCTGGGAGCCCGCGAGGTCGTGATCGTCCCCGGCGGCTCGGACCGCGACTCGACCCGCGACCTGCTCGCCCGCGAGCTCGCCCGGGTCATCGCCGCCCGGGCCCGGGCCGACACCACCGTCGGCGTCTCCTGGTCGCGCACCATCGAGGCAGCCGTCCGCAGCCTCGGGACGCTGCCCCCGTGCGACGTCGTCCAGCTCGTCGGCGCGCTGCCCGTGCACGGCAGCGGCAACTCCCTCGAGCTCATCCAGCGCTTCTCCCGCATGGACGGCGTGCGCACCTGGCCCGTGTGGTCGCCGCTGCTCGTCGGTGACCCGGCGACCGCGGCGGGGATGCGGCAGCAGCCCGAGATCGCCGCCGCCCTCGACCGCGCGGACTCCCTCGACCTCGCCGTCGTGTCGATCGGCGCCTGGAACGCCACCGGCTCGACCGTCTACCCCCAGGTCACCGAACCCGAGCGTCGCGCCGCGACCGAGAACGGCGCGGTCGCCGAGTGCTCCGGGCGGCTCTTCGACGCCCGGGGGCGCGCCGTGGTCACCCCCCTGGACGCCCGCGTCGTCGGGGTCACGCTCGACCAGCTCGTCCGTACCCCGGAAGTGATCGCCATCGGTTACGGGGCCGAGGCCGCCGCCGGGCTGCGCGCCGCCGTCCTCGGCGGGATCGCCACGGTGCTCGTCATGGACGACGCCGCCGCGGTCGAGCTCGAGCACCTGCTGGCCGCCCCGCCCGGAGACGTCGTCACCGATCCCTGACACCTCCACCGCGCCCGGCAGCAGGCCTCCACCTCGCGCGGGACGTCACGCCTCGGCGGCGGTGACGCCGAAGCTCCAGGTGACACCGAAACGGTCGGTGAGCATGCCGAACCCGGCGCTCCATGCCGAGGCGGCCAGCGGCTCGACGACGACGGCGTCGACCGCCAGCGCGTCCCAGTAGCCCTGGAGCTCGTCGAGGGTCTCGGAGCCGACCGAGACGAACAGCGCCTGGTCGGTCACCGTGGAGCCGTTCTCACGGCGGGTCGAGCCACCACCGACGATCGAGCCCTCGGCCCGGCCGGGGACGTCGTAGCCCATCACCCGGAAGCCGTTCTCCGCGGCGACGAGGCCGAAGACGACCCGGTCCGCGCCGGGAAGCTCGGCCGGCATGCCGACGTCGGCGTAGGTGTTGATGACGAGGTGCCCACCGAACACGGATCGGTAGAGCTCCAGCGCCTGGCGCGCGTCGCCACGGAAGTTGAGGTGGGTGGTCGTCTGGATGGTCATCTCTGCTCCTTGGTGAGGTCGGCCCGACTGGGCCCGTGCCTCCACCCTCACACCTGTCCAGGTCAGCTTCTGTCCTGGACCGGATCTACTGTGGAGGACATGACGACGACATCGCGGCTGCTCACGCTGCTGTCGCTGCTGCAGACCCGCCGGGACTGGCCCGGGCCGCTCCTGGCATCCCGGCTGGACGTCAGCGACCGCACGGTCCGCCGGGACGTCGACCGCCTGCGAGAGATGGGCTACAGCATCCGGGCCACCATGGGCCCGGACGGCGGATACCGCCTCGACGTCGGCAGCGAGCTGCCACCGCTCCTCTTCGACGACGACCAGACCGTCGCCGTGGCCGTCGCCCTGCAGGTGGCACCGGCCCTCGGCGCGGACGTCGAGGAGGCCGCGGCCCGCGCCCTCGGCACCATCCGTCAGGTCATGCCCGCACGGCTCCGGCACCGCCTGGACGCGCTCGAGGTCACCGCCGTCCGTCGGGCCGGCGACCCGGCGCCCCCCACCGTCCCGCTCGACGTCCTCGTCACGCTCGCGAGCACGATCCGCGACCGAGCGACCCTCCGCTTCGACTACGCGGCCCGCCACGCCGCCGTCGGCGACGACCCGCAGGCGCTCGCGCCGCGCCGGGCCGAACCGCACCACCTGGTGACCTCTCACGGCCGGTGGTACCTGGTCGGGTGGGATCTCGACCACGACGACTGGCGTCTCTACAGCGTCGACCGCCTGCGTCCGCGCCTCCCCCACGGCCCGCGCTTCGCCCCGCGCACGGTGCCCGGTGGCGACGTCGACGCCTTCGTCTCCGCCCGCTTCAAGGGGTCCGACGTCGACGCGTGGCCGTGCCGCGGCACCGTCGTCCTCCACCTGCCCGCGCGCGACGTGCTCCCCTTCGCCGGCGACGGGACGGTCACCGCCGTCGACGAGCACACCTGCCGCCTCGAAGCGGGCGCCTGGTCGTGGGGAGCGCTCGCCGCCTCGTTCGGGAGGTTCGACGTACCGATGGAGGCCGTCGGCCCTCCCGAGCTCGTCTCCGCCTTCGCCACGCTCGCCGAGCGGTACGCGAGCCCAGGGGGTCCCTGACTCAGCCCACCAGACGCTCGACCGTCGCCCGGGCACCGACCTGGTGCAGCGACTCCAGCGCCGCGAGGTAGGCGGCCGTGAACCGCTGGTCGTCGACGAGGTCGCCGAACAGCTCCCGGTCGCGCAGGAACGCGAGCGGGTCCTCGCCCTGCCGGGCGGCGGCAGCTCGCAGCCGGTCGGCCAGCCGGTCGACGATCTCGATCGGCTCTCCCTGCTCGTCGACGCCCTCGTCGTAACGCGCCCACGCGGCGACGACGGCGGCCGCCCGGTGGACCTCTCCGCCGTCGGCCAGGTTCTCGCGCACCACGGGCAGCAGCCACTTCGGGATCCGGTCGGACGACTCGGCGCACAGCCGCGCGAGGGTGTCCCGCACGGCGGGGTTCGCGAACCGTTCGATGAGCGTGCGCCGGTAGTCGTCGAGATCGATCCCGGGGACGGCCTGCAGCGTGGGTGTCGCCTCGCGCTCCATGTAGTCGAGCAGGAACCGCACGAACGTCTCGTCGGCGCAGACCTCGTGGGCGTACCGGTAGCCGGTGAGGTAGCCGAGGTAGCACAGCGACTGATGGCTCGCGTTGAGCAGCCGCAGCTTCATGAGCTCGTAGGGCTCGACGTCGTCGACCATCTGGACGCCGACGTCCTGCCAGGGCGGGCGCCCGTCGGCGAACCGGTCCTCGAGCACCCACTGGGTGAAGGGTTCGGCGACCACGGGCCAGGCGTCGGCGACCCCGAAGCGCTCGGCGACCATGGCCCGGTCCTCGTCCGTGGTGACCGGCGTGATCCGGTCGACCATCGAGCTCGGGAACGGCACGTTCTGCTCGATCCATGCACCCAGCTCCGGGTCCTTGAGCCGCGCGAACGCGCCGAACATGCGGTGCGCGACCTCGCCGTTGCCCTGGATGTTGTCGCAGCTCATCACCGTGAACGGCGCGACCCCCCGGTCCCGACGGCGGCGCAGCGCCTCGGTCACGAGGCCGAAGGAGGTGGCCGGCACCGCGCCGGGCGCCAGGTCCGCCTGCACCGCCGGGTCGGTCTCGTCGAACTCACCGGTCACCGGGTGCACGTTGTACCCGCCCTCGGTGACGGTCAGCGAGACGATGCGGATCTCGGGCGAGGCCATCTTCTCGATCACCGCCTCCGGGTCGTCCGGCGCAAGGAGGAAGTCGACGATCGACCCGACCACCCTGCCCTCGAGGGTCCCGTCGGGATGCTTCAGCACCAGGGTGTACAGACCGTCCTGGGTCATCAGCGCGTCGCGCATGCGCGCGTCCTGCGGCAGCACGCCGACACCGCAGACGGCCCAGTCGAGCGCCTTGCCCTGCTCCATCAGACGGTCGAGGTACATCGCCTGGTGTGCGCGGTGGAACCCGCCCACCCCGAGGTGGACGATGCCGGCCCGCAGGGCCGACCGGTCGTACGACGGCAGGGCGAGCGGCTCCGTCCCGCGGTCGGCGCCCCGCAGGTCGTCCACGGTCTCGTCGGTGAGTGCGGTCATGGTGCGTCCTTGCTCCGTCGGGTCCTGGGAAGACCAACGTAACAGATGAGCGTCAGTCGTCGCGCATATGAGCACTCGGTGCAGGCGGCGCAGCAGCACGGCGCGAGACGCTGGACACCAGACGCTCCAACGGCCCCTGACCGAACCAGCGCCGCCACACCACGGCGAGAACCAGCGCCCCGAGGACCAGCAGCCCGAAGAACACCGCCGGGCGCTCGTACACCCACGCGCCACCGAGGCTCAGCGCCACGATGTGCGCGGTGTACAACGTCAGGGCGAGCGTGCCCGCGGCCGCGACCGGGGACAGCACCCGACGGACCGGCCGCGGCGCCAGCAGGCACAGGCCGATCACCAGCAGCGCGACACCCCCGGACCCGGCCACCTCGAACGGCGTGCCCGAGTGCGGCGCAGCGCCCACCAGCATCGCCAGACCTCTGACGAGAGCGGGCTCGCCCTCCCCCTCGGACCACTCGTCCTCCGACCACTCGTCGTCGGCCCCTTCCGACCACGACGACGGCTCGCAGTACACGTACCCGCCGCCCTCCGGGTAGCAGATGCTGTCGGACAGGTCCACGGTGTCCCCCGGCACCCCCTCCGCGACCGCGTCCACGGAGCTCGACCCGGACCACGAGTCCGAGCCCGACGACCACGAGTCCGAGCCCGAGTACCCCTGGTCGCCGTCGAGCCCGGTCGCCTGCGCCGAGACCGCCCCTCCTGCATAGCCGACGACCGCGAGGAGCAGGCCCGCCACGACGACCCGCACCCGGACCAGACGGCTCGTCAGGTCCAGGCGACCGACCCCCAGGCCCAGCAGCACGAAGGCGATCCAGACGAGACCCGGATAGGTCCCGGTGAGCACGATCTCCAGGAAGCCGGTCGGATAGACGCCCTGCGACTCGACGAGCAGCACCACCAGCGACCGCGCCAGAGGGCCGACGACCGCGAGCACCCCCGCGAGGACGAGCAGCCGTCGAGCAGACCACCGCAAGAACGGCAGCGCGACCACCAGCAGCACGGCGTACACCTCGAGGATGACCGCGACCGTGCCGAACAGCGCGAGGAACGCGCCGAGCGCGTAGAGCAGCGCGGCGCGCACGAGCACCCGGGTGCGCGCGTCGCGCAACGCCGCTCCGCCCACCGCGCGGCGACCCCCGGACATCAGCGCGAGCGAGACGCCCGCCAACGTGGCGAAGAGGATCGAGGACCGCCCGTGCACCACCCCCGCCCACGTCGAGGGCTGCCACCCCAGCTCCACCGTGACCAGCGTGTGCGCCCCGAACATCCCGATGATCGCCAGGCCCCGGGCGAGGTCGATGCCGACCAGCCGAGGCCGACCGCTGCGCCCCGCCGACCGGTCCTCGTCCCCCACCTCGACCGGTTCCACCAGACCGACCGGCTCCACCGGCGGCTCTGCGATTCTCGTCATGCGCTGAAGCTAGCCCGCACGCGAGGTGCCACCATCCACCCCAGGGTGGATCCTGGTCAGCCGAGCGTGGTCGGCAGCACCCGGTCCCCCTCGCCCTCCGGCACGTCGAGGACGTGCTCGGCCAGGAACGCCAGCACACCGGCGTACCAGACCTTGGCGTGCTGCGGGGAGAGCACCCAGTGGTTCTCCGTCGGGAAATAGAGGAGCCGGTGCACCGTCGAGCCGTCGTCGGCCGCGGGCAGCCCCGAGTCGGCGAGCAGCTCGCGCCACAGCCGCAGCCCCTCCCCGATCGGCACCCGGTAGTCCTTGTCCCCGTGGATCACGAGCATCGGCGTGCGGATCTGCCCGACGTACCGGTGCGGGCTGTGCTCGCGGGCCATCTCCGGCGTCATCTCGCGCGCCCAGTAGTACGCGTGGTCCGTCGTCGGGCCGAACTGGTCCAGGGCCCACAACGAGGCGTGCGTGACGACCGCGCGGAACCGGTCGGTGTGACCGGCCACCCAGTTGGCCATGTAGCCGCCGAACGACCCTCCCATCGCGGCCGTGCGCGTCTCGTCGACGTCGTCGCGCGACTCGGCGGCGTCGGTGATCGCCAGCAGGTCGGTGAAGGGCTTGTCGCCCCACGCACCCCAGCCACGCCGCACGAACTCCTGGCCGTACCCGGTGGACAGCGCCGGGTCGGGCAGGAGCACCGCGTACCCGCGGGCCACCATGATCCACGGGTTCCAGCGCCATGACCACGCGTTCCAGGAGCCCAGCGGGCCGCCGTGGATCCACAGCAGCAAGGGAGCGGGGTCCGACGCCGACGCCCCGGCCGGCAGGGCCAGCCACGCCCGCACCCGCGCACCGTCGGGCGCCGTCGTCTCCACCTCGGTCAGCACACCCGGCAGCTCGGGGGCCACCACCGGCGACGGGAGCACGACGGCGGGCACCGGCTCACGCTCCCCCGCGGGGCCCGACGCGACGAACGCGGCGAGATCGACCCGGACCGGTTCCGACGGCGCCGCGTAGGAGGTGCGCAGCGCGTAGGCCGCGGAGCCGTCGGGGGCGACGCAGACGTCCGTGAACGTCGCGGCGTCGGCCGTCACCTGCTCCACGGTGACCGGGCCCGTGCCGGGCCCTGCGTCGAAGGTGAGCAGGAAGACCGGGCCGCGACCGTCGTCGTCCGCGGTGATCAGGAGGCCCGAGGAGCCGGGCAGCCACGTCAGCGAGGTGGGCCAACGGTCCCAGTCGTCCGCCAGCACCTCGGGCTCGCCGGTGCCGTCGAGCGCCACGACGGCCGCCCGCACCACCGGCGGATCGGTCGGCGACGTGACCGTCTCCGTGACGTAGGCGACCCACCGGCCGTCCGGCGAGACGACGGGCGAGGCGACCTCCGCGTCCGGGTCGTCGACGAGCGTGCGCCGCTCCCCCGTCCTCGTGTCGATCGCGACCAGCGTCCCTCGCCGTGCCGCACCGGGGTCGTCCACGGTCCAGACCGTGACGAGCGTCGCGCCGTCCGGGGACAGCGCGGCACCGGCCTCGTCGAGCTGGCGACCCGCCCCGGTGAGCTGACGGAGCTCGGCGTGCCCACCCTCGGCCGCAGCGACGGAGGTCGCGAAGCGACGGTCGGCGTCGGGCCCCAGGTCGTGGTCCCAGTGCCGCACGGGGTACCCCGTGTGCCAGATCGCGTCGACCGAGAGGTCCTTGCGCGCCGTGCGCAGCTCGCCGTCCTCGGCCAGGTCCGCCGCCGAGGGCAGCACCGGCGCGGTCACCGACACGACGTCGGCGTCGCTCGCCGTCAGCAGGCCACCGATCCCGCCGGGCGCCGTCGCGACCACGCGCGCCTCACCGCCGGACGGCAGGCACCACAGGGCGGCGCGAGCATCGTCGTCAGGCTTGCCCTCGGGGTCCGGCCGGGCCGAGGTGAACAGCAGGTCGCCACCCGCGGAGAACGCGGGCGACGACTCGCCCTTGGCGCTGCGGGTCAGGCGCCGTGCCGGCTGCTCCCCGGTGGGATCGACCTCCCACAGCGCCGAGACGTAGCCCGTGCGCTCCGGGCCGAGGGACTGGGCGGCCGTCACGAGACGGGTGCCGTCACCGCTGAGGACCAGCCCGCTCAGGCGGCCGACCTCGAGAAAGGCGTCGAGGTCGTGGAACGGGGTGGGCGGTCGGGTGGAGGTGTCTGCCGTGGTGTCCTGGGTCACCTACCCGGGTCTATCACAAGCCGCCGCCACCACCTCACGGAAATCCTCGCGACGGGGCACCGCGACGCTCGGGGAACGCCCGGCGGAACCGCAGGTGAACACTGGTCGAACACCTTGTCCACAGGCCGCTGCTGCCTTGAACGCAGGCCCTGTGCTCAGGCAGATTCTGGACGTGAACCCCGACAGCGCCCTGCCTCCGCTCCCCACCAAGGTCGACCTCGCGGTCGTCGGCGCCGGTGCGGTCGGTCTGGCGCACGCCGTCGAGGCGCACGCCCGCGGCCTCTCGGTGCTCGTGGTCGACGCCGCCCAGCGACCGGTGGGCAACACCGCCCGTCGCGGAGGCCACCTGGCGATCACCACCCAGGACTCGACCGCGCTCGCCTGTGCCCTGGCCTCCCGTGAGCGATGGCTCAAGGCCGGCCGGGAAGCCGGCTTCGGCGTGCGGGAGTGCGGCGCCGTCGTCGTCGCCCGGCACCGCGACGAGCTCGCCGTCCTCGACGACCTCGTCGCGGCGCGCGCCGGGGACGCCACCCTCCTGACCGGGCCGCAGGTCGCGGACCGTACGCCCGTCCAGGACTCCGCCGGCGGGGCGTTCCTCCCGCTGGACCTGCGTATCGAACCCGCCTCCGCGCTCGGGATCATCGCCGACTGGCTCTCAGGACGCCCGCAGGTGCACGTCGCCTGGTCCACCGCTGCCCAGACCTTCGACGCCGGCAGCGGCTGCACCCTGGTGCGCACCTCACGGGGGGAGGTCGTCGCCAAGCGCGTGGTGGTCGCGGTGGGGCACGACGTCGGCCAGCTCTTCGGGGAGCTCGGTGACGGCCTGCTGCCGGTCCGGCGCCAGATGCTGCGGATCGCCTCACCGCTGCCCGACGGCGTCCCCGCCGCCGAACGGCTGGCGGCCGGTCCCGTGCTGGTCGGTGCCAGCACACTCCTGCGGGACAGCGCCTACCTGCACAGCCGCGCACTGGGCGAGGTCCGCGAGCGCCTGCGTGCCCGGCACCCCGACCTGCTCGCCGCCGAGGTGCACCTGACGCTGACCGCCCAGCCCGACGGGTCCGTCGTCGTCGGCGACGGACGTGCCCCCGCCGACGTCACGGGTCGGTCGGAGGACGTGGACGAGCTGCTGCTGCGCGAGACGGCGGCCCTGCTGGGGAGCGACCGGCCCGTCGTGCGCAGCCGCTGGTCGGTGACCGAGGTCGTCCGTGCCCCCGGCCCCGGCTCCGGCGACCCCTTCGTGGTGACGGAGCCGCTGCCCGGGGTCCGCGCCGTCACGATCGCGGACGGCCTGGCGACGACGACGGCGCTCGGCCTGGCTCCCCGGGTCGTCGACTCGTTGTTCTGAGGCTCGCGTCAGCGGCCGACAGGTCCGTCGCGCTCCGACATCCTGGCCAGCATGTCGTTGTACGCGGTCAGCTCCGCGTCACCGTCGCGGTCCGCCTGACGGTCCTTCCTGCGCGCCTCCCGCTCGTCGGACCGGGTCCACTGGACGGCGACGATGATCGCCAGCGCCAGGGTGGGCAGCTCGCCGATCCCCCAGGCGATGCCGCCGCCGCGCTGCTGGTCCTCGATCGCGCTCAGGCCCCAGTCGCGCCCCATGTTCCCGTACCAGTCCGCCACGAGCAGCGACGTGCCGGTGGTGAGCACCACCCCGAAGAACGCGTGGAACACCATCGTGGCGAACAGCAGGACCAGCCGCATCGGGAAGCTCGGGCGCTGCGGACCGGGGTCGATGCCGACCAGCGCGTTCGCGAACAGGTAGCCCACGAGCGTGAAGTGCACGATCATCCACAGGTGCCCCACGTGGTTCGTCAGGGCGAACTCGAACACCGGCGTGAAGTAGAAGACCGTCATGCCGCCCGCGAACAGCACGGCGGCCACCACCGGTCGGGCGAGGAACTCCCCCCACCGCGAGTGCACCAGCGCGAGCACCCACTCGCGCGGGCCCCGCGAGCCGTCCTTGCGCGTCGGGACCGCGCGCAGCAACAGCGTGACGGGGGCGGCGAGCACGAGCAGCAGCGGCACCAGCATCGCCAGGGTCATGTGCTGGACCATGTGCCCGCTGAAGGTCACGTGACCGTAGACCGTCGGCGCACCGTTGGTGGTCCAGACCATCACCAGCATGCCGGCGCACCACGACGCCGTCCGGGCCAGGGGCCACCGGTCGCCTCGACGCCGGAGCCGCAGCACCCAGCGCAGGTACACCACGACTCCGGCGACGCAGGCGAAGGCGAGGATCGGTTCGAGCGCCCACTCGGTGAACCAGCGCGCCGCCGTCGGCTCCGGGGGCAGCGGGTAGCCCGTGAGCTGGTAGGCGGGCGAGGCGTCCACCGGGACCTCGTCCGGCACGGGGGGTGCGGTGGAGCCGAGGGCCACCGCCACACCGGACACAGCGCCGATGACGAGCAGCTCGACGGCGAGGAACCGCCAGAACAGGCGACGGTGGGTCCCGGCGTGGTCCGGGCCCGCCGCCAGTCGGCCGACGACCAGGCGTCGGTGCGCCAGCCCGAGCACCCCGAGCACCACCGTGAGCGCCGCCTTGGCGAGCAGCAGCACCCCGTACCGGGTGGCCAGGTCGTCGAGGCCCTCCATCCGGATCCAGGAGTTGACGATCCCGGAGACCGCCACCGCGACGAGGCACCAGGCCGCGACCGGCGAGTACCGTGTCACGGCGACGGCGGTGACGTCGTCCCGGCGCAGGAGGATCAGCACGACCAGCGCCGCGAGTCCCCCGACCCACAGGGCCGCACCCATCAGGTGCAGCCACATCGCACCGATCGCCAGGTAGTGGTCGGCGGCGCCGGCGGCGTGCCCGGTCGTGGACTGCATGCTCAGGGCCGCGACGGGCAGCAGTGCCGTCCACAGCGCGCCCACCGGTCCGCGGACGGCCAGCGCGACCCCGGAGGTCAGCGCGGCCAGGGCCACGATGCCGGCCATGATCCGGCCGAGCTCGACGTCGGCGACGAACTGGGCCAGCCCGGCCCCGAAGTTGCCCGCCGTGGGCGAGAGCGCCGAGACGACCGCGTACTGCAGCACGAGCTCGACCACCGCGGCGACGGCCCACACCGCGGCGGCCCAGCCCGCGACGGCGAGCAGACGTGCCTGCGCCCGGCCGGGCGGCACCAGGCAGGCGGCGGCGAACAGCGCACCGAGCGTCACCGACACCCCGAGCTCCGCCACGACCGTCGCCAGCGGCGTCCCCCAGCGCGCGACGGCGCCCGGGTCGGAGAACGTCCCCAGCGCCTCGAAGGCGCCCGAGTACGTCCCGGCGGCGAGCAACGCCAGGATCGCGGCGACGACGGCGCCCGGCCCGGCGGCGACGACCCACCAGGGGCGCGGTGGCTCCGTGGCGCGGCTCGCGGGAGCGGAAGGGGCGGTGGACGTCACCGCTCCAGCCTAGAGGCGGGCACCCGCCGGACCGAACGCCGCCGGTGTGACGTCGTCCGCCCCGGCCGTGCGGCTCAGAGCCGGTCACCCACGAGCGCCAGGCACTGGATCGTGGCCAGGCCGTACATCGCGCTGGCGTTGGTCGAGAAGCTCGCCTCGTCCACCGGGCGCAGCACAGCGGGCGGCTCGATACGTCGGGTGCCCCAGTCGTGGTCGTCCGGGTAGCCCGCGTGTCCGGTGCGCAGCTCCTGCCACGCCCGCGCTGCCAGCGCGTGGTCCTCGAGCCGGACCGCGGCGTACGCGGTGGCGCGGGAGTACGACTGCCGGAGGTTCAGGTTGCCCCAGTGCTCACCCGTGACCTCGGCCTGCTCGTCCCGGGTGGCGTTGTAGAGACGGCAGAACTCCACCCACCTGGCCTCGACCTCGGGCTCCTCGACCAGGTCGAGGAGCTCGGTCATGACCTCGATGAGTCCGAAGACACCACCGAGGGACCCGACGGAGACCGACGGTTCTGCCCCCGAGCTGAACTCCGCCGTCTCGAGGTCGTAGGTGGTCTCGCCCTGCGCCCAGCCGTTGGGCAGCGCGGCGATCGATCGCGCGGAGGCGAGCAGCCGCTCCCGTGCCTTCGGGTCGCCGCCCCGTTCCCACTCGGTGAGCCAGGCACCGGCGACCGCACCCCAGTCCGTCGTCTTGCCGAACGGCAGCGCTGACGGGTCCGGGTCGTACTCGCCCGTCGAGCCGTCGATCTTCCGGGTGGCGTTGAGCACCAGGTAGGTGCGGTCGGAGTCGACGAGCTCGTGCAGCAGGTCGCCCACCCGCTCGTCGGCGGTGAGGAAGTAGTAGAACCGGCGGTAGTTCGCGTTGCTGATGCGCACCTGCTTGGCGCTGTCGCCCCAGTGCAGGACGTTGTGCCGCGTCCCCAGCCCCTTCCAGCGTCCGAGGTGGTACACGTCCACCTCCCCGGTGTGCCGGGTCATCGCCTCGGCGAACCGGAAGGCCGTCGCGTCGCCCGTGCGCAAGAAGTGGTACCAGAGCCACATGTCCGTGGACAGCTCGGAGTTGTCCCACGCGTACCCGCCGACGTCGTACCGCCACTGGTGCCGGTCACCGTCGTAGGAGTGCATGACGTCGCCGTAGTCCCAGAAGCCGTACCAGGACCGCTGCTCCTGCTGCGCCACGTGGTATCCGTGGATCGCGTCCAGCCTGTCCTCGAGCTGCGCCTTCGCCGGCGTCGACCTGTCGACCGGGGACCAGGAGCCGAAGACTCCGGCGGAGCTCATGTGCTCCGGGCCGGACATCAGCAGCGGCGGGGCGCTGTTGGCCTCGGCCAGCTCGGCGAAGCGCTGCGCGGTGGGTGTCGCGTCGAGCGCCCAGAACATGAGCTCGGTGGTCCGGGCCACGCCGTACGGGGTGCCGAACCCGGGCTCGTAGTCCTCGTAGGTGACCTCGAGCGCGTCGAGCTGTTCGGCATACGTGTCCTGCCCCATGCCGTCGTGGTAGAACCGCACGTCCATGGCCTCGGCACGCGGCGACCACATCCACACGGTCGCCTCCGCCTCGTCGCCCGCCGCACCGGAGATCTCGAGCTCGGTGGGGTGCAGCTGCCAGAAGTTGCGCATGCCGAAGGCGAGCCCGCCGGACGGCGTGCCGACGTAGGCCAGGCCGGCCGCCCGCTCCCCGGCGTCGACACGGATCCACGAGTGCCCCGTGCCGGTGCGCTTGCGGATCTCGAACCCGTGCGCCGTGAGCTGGCTCAGGCTGTAGTCGCCCCAGTCGGGGATCCAGTGCAGCCGGTCCGTCACCCGGGTGTCCCAGGTGGCCGGGTCCGGCAGCGCCCGACCCTCGACCTGGGCGGTGCGGACGGCCTGGCCCGGGTCCCTGCGCAGACCGGTGATGCCCTTGACGGCTTCGGCGAGCACCCCGCCGTCCGCGCCGGCGAGACGCACGTGGCGGTCGTAGAGCTCGCCCCGCATCGGCACGGAGAACTTCACGCCGATGGCCCGGATGAAGTCCTTGTCCTCGTCGCCGTCGAACATGAACGTGTGCACGAGCCGGACGCCGTCCGACCCGGCGTACAGGGAGAAGCGCAGCACGAACGGCAGCCACTCGCGGGCGCCCTTGGCGTGCTTGCCCTCGACCTTGATCACGGCCCGCACGGGCCCGGACTGCTCCACGGTGACGTCCTCGACCGTGCCGTCGAACGACTCGTACCGCAGGTTCTGCGGGTCGTCGGTGTCGGCCTTGTCCTGCCGGGACACGACGAGCCGGCCGGCCGCGGCCACGACGTCGTCCCCGCGACGGATGGACTTGACGATCTTCTTGCCGTTGCGCGCGAACGTGACCTGGATCGCGCCGGTGTCCACCACCACCTGGTTGCCGCGCTCCCGCACCGTGACGGCGGTCGCGGGGGACGCCGGGCGGCCCGGCGCCAACCGGTAGGTCTCCGCGCGCGGGGCTGCCTCGCTGACGGCGTGGGCCGTCCACTTCACCGAGCCGTCCGGCCACCAGCCCGTGGGCCAGGACTGCACGGGGGCGGGCTCGCCGGAGGCGGTGGTGAGCGCGAACGACTGGTCGGGGGCGAGGGCACCGCGTGCCCACGGCACGCCCCACGTGGCGCCCGCGGCGAGCGCTCCGGGCGTCCCGCCCTCGAGCCAGCGCAGGTCGACCGGGTCGTGCCCGGTCAGGGTGAGCGCGGTGGCAGCGGCGGCGGGCGCCGCGGATGCCACGTGAGGTGCGAGGACCGCTCCCGCGCCGGCCGCCAGGGCCGACGTGAGGACGGTACGACGACTGACATTGACCACGGTGGTCACTCCTTCGTGACGGGGACGTCTGTCCGGCGTTGGACGCCCTCATCGTGGGTCGACCGGCTCCGCGCGCGGGGCAAACGATCAAAATCGGACGCTCGCCGGGCGCCCGCGGTCCGGGCCGGCTCAGGCCGTCCGGGCGAGGTGCTCGCGCCGGACGGGATGGGCGAGCTCCAGCCCCGCGGCGAGCCGCTCGATCTCCGCCACGGCGCTGGCCCCCAGCCGGCGCAGCTCGTTGCCCGAGGACCCGGCGACGTGCGGCGTCAGCAGCACCCCCGGGGCGCCGTGCAACGGATGGTCCGCGGGCAGGGGTTCGGGGTCGGTGACGTCGAGGATCGCGCGCAGCCTGCCGGCGAGCACCTCTGTGGTGAGGGCCTCCGTGTCGACGAGCTGCCCTCGCGCGGTGTTGAGCAGCGTGCTGTGATCCCGCATGAGCGCCAGCTCGCGCGCCCCCACCATGCGGTAGGTCTCGGACAGGGACGGCGCGTGCAGCGAGACGACCTCCGATCGGCGCAGGAGCTCGTCGAGCCCGACGGCCGTGGCGCCGAGCCCCTGCGCCCCGGCCGCGTCCACGAACGGGTCGTGGAGCAGGACGTCGATGTCGAAGGGCGCGAGCAGCTCCATGACCTGGCGCCCGGTCCGTGAGGCGCCGACTATGCCGACGACGAGGCCGTGGTTCCCGTGCGGCGGCAGGTGCCGGCCGGTGAGCGAACGGGTCCTGCCGTAGTCCGCGGCCGACTCCAGCACCCGCTTGCCCGCCAGCAGGATCATCGCGAGCGTGTACTCCGCGACGGGTCTGGCGTTCGCCCACGCGGCGCTGGAGACCTCGATCCCGCGCTCCCAGATCGCGTCGGTGACGAACGACTTGACCGTGCCGGCGGTGTGCACCACGGCTCGGAGCCGCGGCGTCCGGGCGAGGAAGGCGTCGTCGAGCCGTGGCGGCCCCCAGCCGGTCACGAGCACCTCGACGTCGCGCAGCACGTGATCGGCGCCCCGACCGTCCGCAGTGGTCACCACGTCACCGGCGACGTCCGCGACGGCGGAGAGGCGAGCGCGAGCGCCGTTGTCGAAGAGCTCGGACAGGAGCTGCTGGTCGCGCAGGGCGAAGGCCGCGTGCAGGCGCCTCATCCGTCCACCCCCTCGGTCACGGGCAGGGAGTCGACCCGGCCGTCACGCCAGACCACGTGGACCTCGCCCTGGTCCTGGCGGACCTCGGTCACCGCCTCCACGTCGCGCACCCAGGCGACGCCACGACCGCTGAGCACCACGAGAGCCGCCGCGACCTCGCCAGACGCTGCGGCGTCCCGGCCGCGCACCCAGGGCGTCGCAGAGAGCTCGCCGAAGGGGTCAGCCCCGGTACGACGCGTCGTCCCGGGCAGATCGAGGCCCAGAAGCCCGCGCACCATCGAGGAGGTGCCGTCCCGGCGGACGATGCGCACCCAGTCCGGGTCGGTCTCGACGTGGAGCTCGCGTTCGCGCCCCGCCGCGAGGGGCCAGCCGCCGAGGTGCAGGCGCCAGGGCCCGGGGTCGGCCGGCCATGCCGCGTCCGCGTCCAGGGCGGCCGCCGAGACGGGCGACGCGGGCGGCGGGCCGCCGTCGACTTCCGGGGCCGGGACCCACCACGCGAGGCGCACCTCGAAGCGTCCGCGCACGACGGTCGCCGTCGTCAGGACCGGTCCGCGCCGCAGCGACGACCACACCGCGGCGTCGCCCGGTGCCCCGCTGCCCGGCAGGTCGAGCCAGTGGACGCGTGACCGGGACACCGCCGTGCCGCACTCCAGGCGCACCCGGTCGATCCCGTCGCGGTGCGACGGCGCCCCGGAGGCGTCCAGCAGCGCGGCGTGCGACTCGACCGGGGCCGCGACGGAGTCGGCCGTCAGCTGCGGCGACGTGACGTTCGAATAGCCGAGGCGACGGTAGAACGGGTCGTCGGCACGTTGCTGCACGGCGGGCTCGACCGACCGGTCCGCCCCGTGGTTGAGGACCCGGACGATGCCGTCGCCCGGGGTGGCCGAGACCAGCCAGCCCGGCACCGCCAGCGAGGTCACCCGGTCCTCGAGCCACGACGGCGGCACCTCCGGTTCCGCCGCCCACACCGGGTCGGTCGGGTCGAGGAGCAGACCGAGGAATCCCTTGGCCGCCCAGTACGGCGACGAGCCGCCGCTGTACAGCTGACGGACGCCGTCGTACCGGTGGTGCCAGCCCGTCGGCAGGAGGCCGCGCTCGTCGATCGACCCCGCCGCGACGAAGTGCTCGGCGACCGCCGAGGTGATCGCCCGCGTCGCCCCGGGCGTCAGCGGGGTGGCGCCCGCGAGCGCCCCTGCCCAGAAGGGAGCCAGCATCGCGAACCGGTACGTGACCGACCGGCCGTGCAGCACGGGCGCGCCGGTCGGGCCGACGAGGTGCTGCGCCTGCTCCAGGTAGGCCGACAGGCGCTCGGAGTGCCGCTGGCCCAGGGTGTGCCCGCCGATCCGGGCGTGCAGCAGCGGGTACAGGTGCCAGGCCCAACCGGCGTAGTAGTCGAACGACTGCCGGCGCCCGTCGCGACCCCGGCCGTCGGAGTACCACCCGTCCCCCACGTAGAGGGACTCGGCGATCTCCTCGTTGCGGTCGAGGTCGGCCTGGTCCCACGGCCCCCCGACCGAGGCGAGGAACGCCTCGACCACGTTCTGGAACCAGACCCAGTTGTTGCGATAGCCGCTCGTGCCCACGATGCCCGCCAACCAGTCGACGACGCGACCACGGACGGCGTCGTCGAGACGGTCCCACAGCCACGGCCGGGTCTCGGACAGTCCGATCGCCACGGAGGCCGCCTCGACGACGGCCTGCCGCCTCTCGTCGATCCGGGGCCATCTCTCGGCTCCTGCGGGATCGGTGCCGTGCCGCAGACCCTCGGCGTAGCGTCCCAGCAGCCCGGCCGGGTCGGCGCCACGCTCACCGCGAACCCGGAACGCAGCGAGCAGGAACGTGCGCGCGAACCCCTCGAGGCCGTCGCTCCAGGCCCCTGAGGCACTGGTCGGTCCGGGCAGCCGGACCAGGGAACGGCCGGGTGAGACGTACGGCTCGGTGGCGGTGAGCAGGCCGTCGGCCGTCGCCACCCAGTGCTCCCGGGTCCACCGCCGGGTCGGGCCCAGCGCCGCAGGGAGCCCAGTCGTCGTCGTATCCGTCACCTCGCGATCCTGCGTCGCAGGTCGGTCCGGTGACGCCCGCTCGGACATTTTCGATCAGCACGTGACCCGTCGGCGTTAGTGTGATCCGATGCATCTGCCCCGTGCACGGCACGAGTACCTGCTGCGGGAGGTCGCGCTGCGCGGCAGCGTGCGCTCGGCCGACGCCGCGGCGCACCTGGGGGTCTCCGAGGTGACCGTGCGACGCGACATCATCGAGCTCGACCGCACGGGCAGCCTGGCCCGGGTCCACGGGGGCGCGATCGCGCTCAGCGCCACCCGGGGACCACAGGCCGCGCGGGCACTCGTCGGTCTGGTCGTGCCGAGCACCTCCGCCCACTTCCCCGACGTCGTCCGCGGCATGGAAGCCCTCGCGCCCGCGCTGCGCGTGCGCCTCGTGCTCGGCGTCTCGCACTACCGGCCCGACGTCGAGGCCGCCCAGGTCGAGCGTCTCCTGTCCCTCGGCGCCACGGCGCTGGCCATCGCCCCGACCACCAGCGGGCGGACGTCCGAGGAGCTGGCCGGCTGGCTGCGGTCGATCCCCGTGCCGGTCGTGCTCGTCGAACGGCGGATCGACGGGACCACCAGCCTCAGCGAGCTCGACCTGGTGCGGACCGACCACGCCCACGGCGCGGTCGTGGCCGTCGAGCACCTGCATGCGCTGGGACACCGGCAGGTGGCCGCCGCCGTCTACGACCGCACGCCCACCGCACGCCACGTGCGACAGGGGTTCATGACCGCCGTCGAGCGCCTCGGCCTGTCGCCGGCACCCGACGTCTCGCTGTCCAAGGGCGACGACGACCCCGCGCTGCTGCGCTCCGAGCTGGACACCTTCCTCGACGAGTGCCTCGCCACCGGGACTCGCGCCGCGTTCGTCCACACCGACGACCACGCCGCGCGCCTGCTGGAGGCTGCGCTCGACCGCGGCATGACGGTGCCCGACGACTTCGCTGTCGTCGCCTACGACGACGAGAACGCCGAGCTCGCCATGGTGCCCCTGACCACGGTCACCCCGCCCCGCCGTGAGCTGGGCAGGGAAGCGTTGCGGCTGGTCGTCGACCGGCTCACCGAGGACGAGGGCGACCGGCGACCTCCCCGCCATGTCGAGCTGCTCCCGCGGCTCACCGTCCGCGAGTCGTGCGGGGCGATCAGGGACTGACTGGTTCGACCCCGACACGAGAGGTGGCCGCCGACGCGGGATCAGGGCCCGTGCCGGCGGCCACACGTCTGCTCGCGCAGGTCTAACCGAGCAGGTCCGCGCCCGCGAGGAAGAACTGCTCGACGCCTTCCTCGACCGACAGGGCACCGAAGCCGATGTCCTGCGCGATCCGGGTGAACTCGGCCTCGACGGCCCCTGCCCCCTCGGGAGGCGGCGCCGGTGCGTCGATCGCCGTCGCCTCGACCGCCTCCCAGTAGTCCTGGATCTCCTGGTCGAGCCCTTCGGGCTGGTTGCCCTCGCGGGCGGTCGCGGAGATCGGGACCCCGCGGGACATCGCGAAGATCTCCTCGACGGCGGGATCGTTGGTGAGGAAGTCGATGAAGTCGGCCGCGACCTCCGGGTGGTCGGTCTGAGCCGACATCGACAGCTGCAGTCCCGGCTTCAGGTAGACACCACGGCTCGTGGGGTCGTCGGCAGGCACCTCCAGCATGGTGAAGTCGTCGCCGCCCGTGCCCTCGGTGAACCGCACCAGGAAGTTGTAGAAGCTGATCTCGCTCGCGGTGTACTGCGCGCTGAGCGGGTCGCTCTCGATCTGCTCGCCCCGGCCGGGATCCATGAACCCGCCGCTCTCGAACAGCGGCGTCGCCCGGCCCCACCACTCGGCCAGCTCGGACTCGGTGAAGCCGAACCCACCGTCCTCGGCGAACAGGGACCTGCCCTGCTGCAGGAGCCAGATCTCGAAGACCGACCAGATCTGCGTGTACTGAACGGAACCGTCGACGGGCGGGTCCGTGTCCGCGTCAGCCGCACCGATCTCGCCGAGGAGCGCGTCGTACTCGTCCCAGGTGAGGTCGCCGGACGGCAGGTCGACGCCCACCTGATCCATCAGCGCGGTGTTGAAGAAGGTCGCGAGCACCGTCGTCTGCGTCGGTATCCCGTAGACCTGGTCGTCGATCTTCGTCCCCGGCATCACCGACTCGGGGAACGACGAGATGTCGATCTGCTCGCCGACGTACTGGTCGAGCGGCTGGATCTGACCGGTGGCCCCGTACTGGCGCAGGTAGGCCACGTCCATCTGGAAGACGTCCGGCAGTGCGCCGCCGGCAGCCTCGGTGTTCCGCGCGGTCCAGTAGTCGCCCCACCCGGCGTAGGAGGACTGGATCGTCAGCCCGGGGTTCCGCTCCTCGTACAGGTCGATCGCGGCCTCGTAGCGGTCCGCGCGGGTCGCGTCGCCCCACCACGCGAACGTGAGGGTCGTGTCGCCGTCGGCCTCATCGCCGCCGTCGCTGTTCCCCGCGCAGCCTGTCAGCGCCAGCGCGCCCGCGGCGAGAGCTGCTGTTGCCTTCGTCCGCCGGCCGGTTGTCGTCACCATGTGTGCCTCCTTGCGCACGTGTGCCGTCGGGCGACGGCGTCCTGCCGCTCGATGCTGGCAGGCAGTGGAGGCGAGGACGATCGACCGGACAAAAACGCACACCGGCGCATGCACACCGCGAGATCGACCTACCCGTCCCGAGATCGACCGACGGTAGGTCGATCTCGGGACGGGTAGGTCGATCTCGCGGGTGAGGTCAGGAGATGGTGCCGGTGCCCTCGCCCTCGACCTTGTCGTCGTGCAGCAGGTCACCGTTCTCGTCCACCGGGACGATCGTCGCGTCGAAGATCACGTCCGTGCCGGGCTGGTAGTGGAAGTTCATGCCGGTCGAGTACGACTGGCCCGACTCGAAGGGGTACACCGCCGGGTCGCGGTAGGCGGTCTGGTGCGTCCCGGAGTCGTTGACCTCCTGCTCCTCGTAGAGCTCCGCGCCTGTGATGGTGTCCATGCCCTGCATGTACGGCCAGTCCTCGTAGCGGGCGCTGATGTTCACCAGGCTGGAGCCGAGGTCGACCGTGTCGCCCTCGTTGGTGATCACGTAGTTGACGAAGACGATGTCGTCGCCCTCGGCGATGATCGGCTCGTTCTTCTCGGGGTCGACGAAGAGCCCGTCCTTCGGCGCCTGCGTGACCCCCACCTGGTAGACGTCGACGCGCACGTCGCCGACGGTGAACGAGGTGATCTCCTCGCCCGGGGTGGTCAGCGGGTTGGCCCACTCGGGCTCGGCCCCGCTGCCGCCGGCCGCGTCGTCGGCCGGCTCCTCCTCGGCGTCCTCGGGCTCCTCGGCCTCGTCCTCGGTCGGCTCCTCGACGTCGTCCGCCACGGCGTCGGCGTCCTCGGCAGTCTCGGCGGACGACGTGTCGACGGTCTCCGCCTCGTCGCCCGTCCCGCAGGCGGCGAGACCGAGGACGAGGGCACAGCTCAGGGCGAGGGTGGTCGTGGAACGGGCAGAGCGCATCAAGGATCTCCAGGTTCGGAAGGGAGTGGGTGCCCACCGCGCCGGACCGGCGTGCTGGGGGCACCTGCAGTAGAGCACGCGGACGCTCGGTTCCGGCCCCGGGTCACCCGCGTGTCGGCAGGCTTCTCGTCCCCCGAGACGGGCCCCCGAGAGCGACGGTCCCGGGCAGAGGAACGGTCTGCCCACGCCGACGTCATCCCTCTAGACTGCCGTGCCATGACCCTCCCGATCGCGGACTGGCTCACGCGCCGGCCGTCCCAGGCGGCCATCGACCGTTCCCAGCTCGCTCGGTCACGAGACCTCCTGGCGCGGATCGACCAGGTCTTCGACCAGCGCCTGGTCGGCCAGGACCGGCTGCGGACCACGCTCGTCCGCACGCTGATGGCCGGGGGCCACGTGCTGCTGGAGTCGGTGCCCGGCCTCGCCAAGACGACGGCGGCCCACACCCTCGCGGACGCGGTGGCCGGGAAGTTCGCCCGCATCCAGTGCACCCCGGACCTCATGCCCAACGACATCGTGGGCACCCAGGTGTTCGACCACACCACGAACACGTTCAGCACCCAGCTCGGACCGGTGCACGCCAACCTCGTGCTGCTCGACGAGATCAACCGGTCCTCGGCCAAGACCCAGTCCGCCATGCTCGAGGCCATGCAGGAGCGGCAGACCTCGATCGGCGGCGTCGAGCACCCCCTGCCGGACCCCTTCATGGTCCTCGCCACGCAGAACCCCATCGAGGAGGAGGGCACCTACGTGCTGCCCGAGGCCCAGATGGACCGGTTCCTGGTCAAGGAGGTGCTCACCTACCCCACCGCCGAGCAGGAGGTCGAGATCCTCGAGCGGATCACCTCCGGCCGGATGACGGCCCCGTTGACGGCCCGGCCGATCAGCCTCGACGACGTCCGCGAGCTCCGCGCCCTGACCGACAAGGTCTATGTGGACACCGAGATCAAGCGGTACGTCGTCGACCTCGTCGCCACGACCCGCGGTGCCGGGCCGCGCCCGGTCGAGGACCTGCGGCGGCTCGTCCGGGTCGGGGCCTCCCCGCGTGGTGCCATCGCCTTCGTCCAGCTCGCGCAGGCCGGCGCGCTGGCCCAGGGCCGGGACTACGTCACCCCCGACGACGTCAAGGACACCCGCTACGCCGTGCTGCGGCACCGTCTCGTGCGCAGCTTCGAGGCCCTGGCGGACGACGTCCCCGCCGAGCAGCTCGTCGACGCCGTGTTCGACGCCGTCCCCGTCCCCTGACGCCGTGGCCGCCTCACGGCTCGCGCTCGTCCGCGCGCGCGTCTCGCTGCCCGTCACCCGGCGCGCGACCGGGATCCTCGCCGGCCGCCACCGCTCGGTGCTCACGGGTCACGGCCAGGACTTCGACGACCTGCGGCACTACGAGGTCGGCGACGACGTCGGTGACATCGACTGGAAGGCCAGCGCCCGCGCCGGTGCACCGATCATCCGCCGGTTCGCGCACGAGTCCAGCCTGACGGTCGTGCTGCTGGTCGACACCGGGCGCACCATGACCGCCACCGCCGCCGGCGGCGAGGAGAAGTCCACCGTCGCGGACTACACGGCCGCCGTCACCGCCTACCTCGCCACCTCCCGGGGCGACCGGGTGGCCCTGCTGGCCGGGGACGCCGAGCGGCTCGTCCACCGGCCTGCCCGGGCGAGCGCCGGGGAGATCGAGGCGACCCTGCGCGCGCTGGAGGCGACGTGGTCGCCCGACGCGCCGCCGTCGGACCTGGGGGTGCTGCTGCGCCGAGCGCTGTCCACGTTCCGCCGGCGCAGCCTGATCGTCCTCGTGACCGACGAGGCCCAGCCGTGGCAGGAGCACGAGCGCCTGCTGAAGCTGCTCGCCGTGCAGCACGAGGTGCTGGTCGTGGCCGTCGAGGACCTCGACCCCTTCGACCCCCGGCTCCCCGGGATGCTGCGCGGACGCCGCGGCTCCGACGTCGTGGACGTCACCTCCGGCTGGTCGGTGCCCCGGTTCCTGCGCGGACGGCGGCGCCCGGCCGAGGCCGCGGCCCGCGAGACGGCCCGACGCCGCGCGCAGACGGAGTCGCTGCTCGCCCGGCGCCAGGTCCGCAGCGTCCGGGTCGCCTCGACCGACGACGTCGTCGGCGGCCTGGTCTCCCTGGCCCGGAGGGAGCGCCGTGCCCGCTGACGAGCTGGTCGACCCCCTGCCCTGGGCCTGGCCCTGGACCTTCGTCGGCGTCGCCGTCCTGCTGCTGACCGTCGCGGTCGTGGTGCTGACCGTGCGGCTGACCCGACCCGCGCCCGTGCCGGAACCGGCGGCGCCGGCCCCTGCACCCGAGGCGCAGCCCGTCGACCGGTTCGCCGCGGCACGCGCGGCCACGCTGGGACGCATCGACGACCTGGACCGACGCTGGCGGGACGACGAGATCGACGACCGCGCGCTGCACCTCGCCCTGCGCCAGGAGCTGCGCCGCTTCGCCGCCGTCCGGACCGGGCACGACGTCTCCACGATGACGGTCGGGGACCTGCGGGACCTGCACGGCACCAAGACCTTCGGCCGCGAGATGGAACGGCTGCTCGAGCCGACCTTCGGCCCCGACGGTCGGCGCATCGCCCGCCCGCACCGCTCGCTGCAGCGTGCCCGCTCGTTCGTCCGGAGGTGGTGACGTGCCCGACCGGATGCTGCTGTGGCCCTGGGTGGCCGTCGCGCTCGCCGCCGTCGTCGTGCTGACGGTGGTGCTCGTCGTGCTGCTGGCCCGACGTCGTCGACCCGCCCAGGACTCGCTGCGCGTCGCCCACACCGACGCTCTGCTCCGGCTGCCCGAGGTGCGCCGGGCGCTGCTCGGTCATCGCGCCTGGCAGGTCGCCGGCATGCTCGTGCTCGGACTGTGCGTGGTCGCCACGGCGGCGCTCGCCGCCCGCCCCGTGGAGCGGGAGGTGACCAGCGAGCGCCTCGCCACGCGGGACATCGTGCTGTGCCTGGACGTGTCGGGGTCGATGCTCCCGTACGACGCCGCCGTGCTGTCCCTGTACGCCGATCTCACCGAGCACTTCGCCGGGGAGCGCATCGCGCTGGTGGTCTTCGACTCCACGGCCCGCACGGTCTTCCCGCTCACCGACGACTACACCCTGGTGGGCGAGCAGCTCGCCGCGGGTGCGGAGGCCGTCGGGCTCGACACGGAGCGGCTCGGCAGCAAGACCCTCGAGGAGATGTCCGACCGCGAGCTCGCCCAGGTGCAGGACCTCCTGACGTTCACCGCGGGGACCACCTCCCTGGAGGACTCCAGCCTGATCGGCGACGGCCTGGCCACCTGCGCGCTGCAGTTCGACGAGCACGGCACCGAGCGGTCGCGCTCGATCCTGCTGGCCACCGACAACTTCGTCGGTGAGGACCCCGTCTACTCGCTGGGCGAGGCCGCCGAGCTGGTGGCCTCGCGGGACATCACCCTCTACGGCCTGTACGGCGGCCCCGCGGACCGTGTCGGAGGTGCCGAGGAGTCCGACTACCGCGCGGTGGTCGGCGCGCACGACGGCCTGTACTTCACGCTCGACGACCCCGGCGCCGTGGAAGCGCTGGTGGCGGACGTGCAGGCCCAGCAGGCGGTCGCGCTGGACGCCGACGCCGAGTCCGTCCTGACCGACGTGCCCGGCCGGTGGTACGCCGTCCTGCTGCTCGGCACGGGGATGCTCGTCCTTGCCGCCTGGAGGGTGCGCCCATGACGTTCGCCCCGCTGGTCAGCGCCTGGCTGCTGGTCCCCGTCGTCGCGCTGCTGGCGGCCGTCACGATCACCGCGCTGGTGCGTTCGACGTCGGCCGCCGAGCGTCTCGGGTGGGTCCGACGCACGGCGATCGTCGCCGTCGTCGGGCTGATGGGCGCCGGCCCGTCGACGGCCACCTCCAGCCTGGACACCACCGTGGCGGCGGTCGACGTGTACTTCGTCGTGGACCGGACGGGGTCGATGGCCGCCGAGGACTGGGGACCCGAGCAGGACGCCCCGCGCCTGGACGGGGTCCGTCACGACGTGACGGCCCTCGCGGAGTCGGTCGGTGACGGCCGCTTCGCCGTGATCGCCTACGACTCCCAGGCGACCCGGCAGCTGCCCCTGACCTGGGACCGTGGGGCGCTCGGGTCCTGGGCGCAGTCGGTGACGCACGAGCTGACCGACTTCTCCCAGGGTTCCCTCGTGGACCGCCCGCTGGACGACCTCGCCGCGGCGCTCGAGGGTTCGCGCGAGCAGAACCCGGCGAACATGCGGGTGGTGTACTTCCTCACCGACGGCGAGCAGACGGCAGGCGGTGAGCCCCGCTCGTTCGCCGACCTCGCACCGCTGATCGACGCCGGCGCCGTGCTCGGGTACGGCACCACCGACGGAGGTCGCATGCTGGAGAGCACCCCGGCGGGCGTCGGCCCCGGGTACATCCAGGACCCGGCGGGCGGGGACGGGCTCTCCGTCGCCGACCCCACGACCCTGCAGGCGCTGGCCGACGAGCTCGGCCTGCCGTACGTGCACCGCACGGGGCCCGACGACGTCGCCGCGCTCGTCGACGGGATCGACCCGGCCCAGGTGGCCGCGGACGGACGCCGCGAGGTGACGACGTACCGCCCCGTCGTCTGGCCGCTGGCGCTCGTGCTCGGTGCGCTGCTCGCCGGGGAGGCCGGCGCCTGGTCCCGGGCGGTCGCCCGGACCGTGCCGGCACGACGACGGACGGGGGCGGCACGATGAGCGGCGTCGGGTCGCAGGAGGTCCCCCGGTGGGCACGGTCCCGCAAGCCGCCCGGTGGCGCGGCGGGCGACGGCCGACCGCGCCGTCGTCGACGCTGGCTGTGGGTCCCGACCGGGTTCGTGGCGCTCCTCGGGCTCACGACGGGCCTGCAGCTGACGTTCGCGCCGCTGGTCTCCTCCTGGGGTGTGCGCGACTACACGTCCGGCGACCTGGAGACGGCGTCCGACCGCTTCCGCGCGCAGGCGGAGGGCATCGTGCCGCAGCAGTGGCGTGCCGACTACAACCTGGGCACGTCGCTGGCCGCCCAGGCGGTGGCGGACGAGCGCGGCTGGCTCGCCGGGGAGGGCGCCGACCGTCTCGAGGCCGCCTATGCCGGCGCCGAGGACCAGTCCGCCGAGGTGCGCTGCGCGATCGTCACGAACTGGGCGGCTGCGCTCGAGATCAGCGGCGACACCTGGCTCGAGCGCGGCGACGAGCTCGCCGAGGAGTCGGAGGCGGTCGCCGCGGAGATCGCCAAGCGCGACGCGGGCAAGCCGTACGACGAAGAGGTCATCGACCCCTACGGCGAGTACGGCGACGAGCGCGACCCCGAGGACCTGCGCGAGCAGGCCGACACGAACTACTGGCTCGCGGAGTACGACTACGGCCGGACCCAACGGGTCCGGTCCCTGCCGGACTGCGCCGACTCGTCGCAGACGCAGGACGCCACCGAGGCGCAGGAGCGGGCGCAGGAGAAGGAGCAGCAGGCGCACGACGCGCAGACCGAGAACCAGGGCGCCCCGGAACCCGAGCCGGAGCCTGCCACCCCCGAGGAGGCGGAGGCGCAGCGCCAGGAGTCGCTCGGCGAGCGCAACGAGCAGGCGGCCCGCGACGTCGAGATGGACGAGGCGGAGGCGCGTGAGCTCGGCGGCACGGGCGACGACGGGGACACCGAGGAGGACGTCGGCGAGGACACCGACGGTTCGACCGGTGGGGACGGCGACGGCGACGAGGGCGAGGGCCCCGGTTCCCTCCCGCGGAACTGGTAGCTCCCTGCCGGTAGCTCTCCTGGCGGCACCCGCCGGCGTGCGTCAGCCCCAGACGAGCCCGCGGGCGGGGTCCTCCAGCACCCGGGCGACGTCGGACAGGAACCGCGACCCGAGCTCGCCGTCGACCAGCCGGTGGTCGAAGCTCAGCGCGAGCTGGGTCACCCAGCGCGGCTTGACCTTGCCCTGGTGCACCCACGGCTGCTGCCGGATCGCCCCGAACGCGAAGATCCCGGCCTCGCCCGGGTTGAGGATCGGCGTGCCCGTGTCGATGCCGAAGACGCCCACGTTCGTGATCGTGAACGTCCCGTCGGACATGTCCGCGGGGCTGGTGCGCCCCGCCCGGGCGGTGGCCGTCAGCTCCCCGAGCGCCTGGGCGAGCGGCAGCAGCTCGTGACGGTGGGCGTCCTTGACGTTCGGCACGACGAGCCCGCGCGGTGTCGCCGCGGCGATCCCCAGGTTCACGTAGTGCTTGTAGACGATCTCGCGGGCCTCGTCGTCCCAGCTCGCGTTGATCTCCGGGTGGCGCTTGATGGCGAGCAGCACGGCCTTGGCGGCGATCAGCAGCGGTGTGACCCGCACGTCGGCGAAGTCCCGGTCCGCCTTGAGCCGCTCGACGAGCTTCATCGTCTTGGTGACGTCGACCGTGCGGAAGACGGTGACATGGGGGGCGGTGAACGCGCTGGCCACCATGGCCTCGGCGGTCCGCTTGCGCACGGACTTGACCGGGACGCGCGTCTGGCGCCCGTCGTTCGTCACCGATCCCGAGGCGAGCCAGGGCTGGTCGTCGTCGGGGTAGGTCGCCAGCGCCTGCGGAGCGGCGGCGTCCGCGCGGGCCACGACGTCCTCGCGGGTGACGATCCCCCCGGGGCCGGTCGGCTGCACGGAAGCCAGGTCGACCCCGAGGTCATTGGCGAGCTTGCGCACCGGTGGCTTGGCGAGCACCCGGACACGGGTCGCCGGCGTCGTGCCCGACGGCGCGGCGCCGCTCGCGCCGACGTCGGCCGGGACGCTCACCATCGGCTTGGCGATCCCGGGCTGCTTCTCCGGTGCGGCCGGAACGGGTGCGGGCACCGGGGCGGGCGCGGAGGCCGGGGCCGCCGCAGCGGGCGCGGAGGCCGCGGAGCGCCGACGACGGCGCGCACCACCGGCAGCAGCGGCCGTGCCGTAGCCGACCAGCACCGACCCGGAGCCCTCGGCCCCGGCCGGCGTCGCTGCGTCGGACGCCGGTGCTGCGGCTCCCGACGGCGGGCTCGCGACCGCGTCCGCCGACCCGACCTCGATGATCGGCGTGCCGACGTCGACGGTGGTGCCCTCCTCCGCGAGGAGGGCCACGACGGTCCCGGCGAACGGGGACGGCAGCTCGACGAGGGACTTGGCGGTCTCGATCTCGACGAGGACGTCGTTGACCGCGACGGTGTCGCCGACGGCGACCTTCCACTCGACGATCTCGGCCTCGGTCAGTCCCTCGCCCACGTCCGGGAGGGGGAAGCGCTGGTTGCTCATCGTGCTCCTCGTTCTCGGCCGGCTCAGTGGGACAGGGCGCGGTCGACGGCGTCGCAGACGCGGTCGACGTCCGGCAGGTAGTCGTGCTCGACCTTCGCCACGGGGTACGGGGTGTGGAAACCACCGACGCGCTGCACGGGTGCCTCGAGCGAGTAGAAGCACTCCTCGGTCACCCGGGCGGCGAGCTCGGCACCGGGCCCGAAGTACGTGGGTGCCTCGTGCACGACGACGCAACGGCCGGTGCGGCGCACCGAGTCGACGACCGTCGGCACGTCCAGCGGGGAGATCGAGCGCAGGTCCACGACCTCGGCGCTGGTGCCCTCGGCGGCCAGGGCGTCCGCGGCCGACAGTGCCGTGGCGACGGTCGGGCCGTAGGCGACGAGGGTGACGTCGGTGCCGGTGCGAGCGATGCGGGCGGTGCCCAGCGGGTCCGGGCCACCGCCGTCGAGCGACGGGACGGGGCTGTCCAGGTCCACCTCGCCCTTGGACCAGTACCGGCCCTTGGGCTCGAAGAAGATCACCGGGTCCGGGGACACGACGGCGGCGCGGATCATGTCGTAGGCGTCCTGCGGCGTCGCGGGCGAGACGACGCGCAGCCCGGGGGTGTGGGCGAAGAGCGCCTCGGGCGACTCGGAGTGGTGCTCGATGGCCCCGATGCCCCCGCCGTAGGGGATCCGGACGACCACGGGCACCTGGATACGGCCGCGGGAGCGGTAGTGCAGCTTGGCGAGCTGGGTGGTGATCTGGTCGTAGGCCGGGAAGACGAACCCGTCGAACTGGATCTCGCAGATCGGGCGGTAGCCGCGCATCGCCAGGCCGATCGCCGTGCCCACGATCCCGGACTCCGCCAGCGGAGTGTCCACGACCCGGTGCTCGCCGAAGTCCTTCTGCAGCCCGTCGGTGATGCGGAAGACGCCGCCGAGACGTCCGACGTCCTCCCCCATGACCAGGGCCTTGTCGTCCGCGTCCAGCGCGGCACGCAGTCCCGCGGTGAGGGCCTTCGCGAAAGGCATCGTCTGCGTGCTCATCGGGCGGCCTCCGCGGTCTCGTCCTGGTAGGTCGTGAACCACGCACGCTCGGTCTCCACCTGGGCCTGCGGCGTCGCGTAGACATGGTCGAACATCGAGACGGACGGCGGGTCCTCGATCGAGCGGACGTCGGCGCGCAGCCGCTCGGCCAGCGTCTCGGCGTCGGCCGCGACCCCGGCCGCCCAGTCGTCGTCCCACCGGTCCTCGGCACGCAGCAGCGCGGCGAGGCGGTCGATCGGGTCGCGCAGCGCCCACTCCTCCTCCTCGGCGCGCTCGCGGTAGCGCGTCGGGTCGTCCGACGTCGTGTGCGCACCCATCCGGTAGGTGTAGGCCTCGACGAAGGTGGGACCGCCGCCGGCGTAGGCGCGCTCCAGCGCTTCCGTCATGACGGCGTAGGACGCCAGGACGTCGTTGCCGTCGACGCGCACGCCCGGGATGCCGAAGCCCTCGCCGCGCTTGTACAGCGGCACCCGGGTCTGGCGCGAGGTGGGCTCGGAGATCGCCCACTGGTTGTTCTGGCAGAAGAACACCACCGGGGCGTTGTTCACGGCCGCGAACACGAGCGCCTCGCTGACGTCGCCCTGGCTGGACGCCCCGTCGCCGAAGTAGGTGACGACGGCGGTGTCGCGCTCCGGGTCACCGGTGCCGACGAGCCCGTCGCGCTGCAGGCCCAGCGCGTAGCCGGTGGCATGCAGGGTCTGCGACCCGAGGACGAGGGTGTTCAGGTGGACGCGGTGGTCGGCCGGGTCCCAGCCGCCGTGCTCGGTGCCGCGGTAGATGCGCAGCCGGTCCACGGGGTCGACGCCGCGCACCTGCAGCACGCCGTGCTCGCGGTAGGAGGGGAACACGAAGTCCTGCGGACGCAGGGCGCGCGCCGAGCCGACCTGAGCCGCCTCCTGGCCGCGTCCCTGGGGGTACAGGCCGAGCTCGCCCTGCCGCTGCAGGGCGGTGGACTCGTCGTCGAACCGGCGGGTGAGCACCATGTCGCGGTACATCGTGCGCAGCTCCTCGGTGCCGAGGTGGGCCGTGCGGTCGCGATAGGCGGCGTCCTGCGCACCCTCGGTCCGGCGGCCGTCGGGGCCGACGAGCTGGACGAACGGCACGCCCTCGGCGGATGCGCCGTCGGACCCTTCAGGGGCGTTGAGCATCTCGCGGTCTCCTCTCGGTGGCGGCCCGTACCGGGTCAACCTACGGTCACGTAGCCTACGCCAGCGTAGGTTGACGCTCCCGGTCAGGTCTGTCGGCGCGCCGCCCAAGACTCGCTCCCGCACTTTGTGGGAATCCTCCAGGACACGGATCGCGCAGGACCCGCCGATGCGGACGCGTGCCCGAGGTGTTCAGGTGCCCGTGCGCGAACCTCACAACAGCTCGGCTCACACCTGATCCTGAGGGATCGAACCCTCGCCGGGCTCGACCCCATGTTCAAGATCGGGTTCGCCGCAGACGCCACCGACGCGGACGCCGCGTTCCTGCGCGACTCGCAGGTGCCGATCAACATGTCTGCCTTCGGGGTGGCGGTGAAGCACGCGGCCTGGCGCGACAAGCCCGCCTGGGCGGTCATCGCCACGGAGGACATGTCGTTCGACCAGGCGATGCTGCAGCACATGGCCACCCGGGCCGGTGCCGAGATCACGAACGTCTCGGCGAGCCACGCCGTGTTCATGACGCGGTCCGACGTCGTGGCGGACGTGATCGCCACCGCCGCGAAGAACGCGGTGCGCGTCGCGGGCTGAGCTCCGCGACATCACCGTCGGGGCCGGTCCGCACGACGCGTGCGGACCGGCCCCCGAACCCGGGAGGCCAGCAGCATGATCACCACCACCTTCCAGGTGTCCCTGTGGATCGAGCTCTTCGCCGCGAGCCTCGGAGGCATCCACGGCGCGATGTTCGCGGCGGGAGAGAGGCGGCGCCGTCTCGACGTGCTCGGCGTCATCACCCTCGGACTCACCGTCGCGCTCGGTGGAAGCCTCCTGCGTGACATCGTGCTGAATCAGCCACCGGTCGTGATCTGGATGAACTGGTACCTGGTGGCTGCTGCCGCGGCCGCCGTCCTCGGCATGCTGCTGCAACCTCTCTTCACGCGAGCGGATGGCGTGTTCACCGTGCTCGACGCGATCGTCATGGGCGTCTTCGGCGCGATCGCCGCCTCGAAAGCACTGGCCCTGGGCGTCGGTCCCACCGGCGCCCTGTTCGTCGGCGTCATCGGCGCGATCGGGGGTGGGATGCTCCGTGACCTCATCCTGAACCGCCCGATCTCCTTCCTCCACGTCGGTACCCTCTATGCCGTCGCAGCCGGGGCCGGCGTCGTCTCTCTCGTCGTGCTCCTTCTCCTCGGCGCACCCATCGTGGTCGCGGGTGTCGTCTGTGTCGCGGTGACCACCCTCGTGCGCCTCGGCAGCGTCTTCTTCGGGTGGACCTTCCCCGAGCAGCGCGCGGTGATCCACCCTCGAGAGCCGCAGTGACGCCGACCGCCTCGGACCTCGGTCTCGGTGCGGTCCGCCGCGGCTCGTCGTCAGCCCTGCCCGACGACGAGCCGCTCCCCCGCCCAGCGCACGGGCATCGGGTCGCTGATGCTCCCCACGAACTCCCCGTCCGGACCGTCGTGGTGGAACGCCAGGAACCGCCAGCCGCCGTCGCGGGCCCGCACCAGGCGCCCGCTGTACAGGCTCGCGCCGGTCAGCGGGTACGCCCCGGCGACGTCGAACGGGCCGAGCAACGACTCCGCGGGCACGGCCCACACCCCGCCGGGCACGTCCCGCCGGTCGTCCGGCCGGTCGGAGGCGAGGCAGGAGAACAGCAGCACGGGACGGCCGTCGACCTCCTCGACCTGGACGACCTCGAGCTGCCCGAAGCCCTGCCCGACGTCCGTCAGCGGCGGGCGCAGCTCCCACGAGCGCAGGTCGGCGGACCGCGCGTGCCCGACGACGCCCCGCTCGAACGGCTCACCCGTGCGGCCGCGCGCGGTCAGCAGCATGTGCCACCCCTCGCCGTCAGGGTCCGGCAGCACCCACGGGTCGCGGAACGCCTCGTCGTGCCACTGGCCGTCGGCCAGCGTCTCGTACCAGGAGCCGTCGGAGGTCAGCACCGGGTTGTCCGGCGACTTGTGCCAGGTCGTCAGGTCCGACGACGTCGCGTAGCCGATGCGCTGCACGTTGCCGGCCGGCGTGAGGCTCGCCCCGGTGTAGAAGAGGAACCAGGTGCCGTCGGGGTGCCGGACCACCGAGCCGGTCCAGGTGGCGAGGTCGTCGAAGGAGCCCTGCTCGCCGCGGACCAGCGCGTCGGGCAGCCGGTCCCAGTGCACGAGGTCGTCCGAGACCGCGTGGCCGATCGAGGCGCGGTAGTGGCGGGCGTCCGGGTCGTGCAGGGCCCGCGAGGCGTACAGGAAGAACAGGTGGTGGCGGTCGCCGTCGTCGGCGAACCAGAAGTCCCACACCCAGGAGTCGGGAAGCGTGAACATGAGTACCTTTCGGGTCAGCCCTTGACCCCGCTCGCGGCGACGCTGGAGACGAACGCACGCTGGAAGGACAGGAAGACGACGAGGACGGGGATCGTGATGAGGGACGTGTAGGCCATGACCTCGCCCCAGGCGGTGTTGAGCTGGAAGAAGTACTGCATGCCGACCATGACGGGGCGCAGGTCCTCCTGCTGGACGACCATGAGGGGCCACAGGTACTGGTTCCAGGCCGGCAGGAACGTCAGGATCGCGACGGTCGCGAACGCCGGCCCCGCCAGCGGGGCGACGATGCGCCGGTAGATGGTGAACCAGCCCGCGCCGTCGATGCGTGCGGCCTCGTCCAACGACTTCGGGATCGTCGAGAAGTACTGGGTGAACAGGAAGATCGCGAACGCGTTGGCGATGAACGGCACGATCTGCACGTGGTAGGAGTTCAGCCAGCCGAAGTCGTACTTCGGCACCCCGCCCTCCAGGACGAGGGTCGGCAGCTTGGACACCCAGTAGACCATCGGCACGGCGATCGTCTCGAACGGCACGATGAGCGTCGCGATGACGAGGCTCAGCACGAGCGAGCGCCCCTTCCACCGCATCCGGGACAGGGCGAAGCCCGCCATCGAGTTCACGATCAGGCCCAGCCCCACGGTCAGCACGGTGACGAGCACCGAGTTGAACAGGAAGCGGCTGACCGGCACGCGGTCGAACACACCGAAGTAGTTGTCCAGGCTGATGTCGCCCACCGGCAGGAAGGCCTGCGGGGAGCCGATGTCGGACAGGATCTGGGAGTCCGGCTTCAGGCTCGAGACGAGCATGAAGACGAGCGGGAAGAGGAAGATCACGGCCAGCACGCTCATCGCGGCGTACGACCAGACCTTGCGCCGACGGCGCACGTCGTGCTCGGCGAGGGGTGCAGCGGTCCTGGGCGTCGTCATGATCAGTCCTTGTCTCGGGTCAGGTGCCGCTGGACCAGCGCGATGATCAGCACCAGGACGAAGAAGATGAGCGAGATGGTGGCGCCGTAGCCCGTCTCCAGCTCCCGGTAGCCCTTGCGCACGGCGTGGTAGACGAGCGTCGAGGTGGAATTCACCGGTCCGCCCTGCGTCATGACGTCGACCTGCACGAACAGGCCCAGGGCGGCGATCGTGATCGTGACGAGCACGAAGACCATGGTCGAGTGCAGACCCGGCCAGGTGACGTTGGCGAACTGCTGCCGGGGCGTGGCCCCGTCCATGCGCGCGGCCTCGTAGAGCGCCTCCGGGATGGTCTGCAGGCCGGAGAGCCAGATGAGCATGTGGAAGCCCACCGCCTGCCAGATCGAGAGCACGATGATCGCGCCGAGCGCCGTGCTCGGGTCGTTCAGCCAGGCCATGCCCTGCCACGCCCCGAAGGTGATCGTGTCGATCATCGAGTTGATCAGACCGTTCTCCTGGTACATGAACCGCCACAGGATCGACACGACGACGATCGACGTCACGACCGGGATGAAGAAGATGACCCGGAAGGCGGTCACGCCGCGGATCTTCTGGTTCACCAGCACCGCGAGGAGCAGACCGAGGGCCGCCTGCACCGGGACGACGACGGCCGCGAAGACGAAGGTGTTGAGCATCGACCGCAGGAACACCGGGTCCGCGGTGAACGCCCGCAGGAAGTTGTCCAGGCCGACGAACCGCGGCGGGTTGGGCGAGATGAGCCGGGCGTTGGTGAACGACAGCCCGAACGCGAGGAGCACCGGGATCACGAGGAACAGCAGCAGGAGGACGAGCGCCGGTGCGGCCATGCCGAACCCGGCGCGGCCTTCGCGGCGTCGAGCGGCACGGGTGCCGTGGCGGCGGCCGGCGGCGGCGGCGGGTGCACGGTCCCCGGGTCGGCTCGCGTGCGGGGGCACAGGGGTGCTGGTGGGAGTGGTCATGGGTCTGCTCCGTCCGGGCGCGGGGCGGTCGCCCGAGGGGTTCCGCCCCGCGCCGGTCAGGAGGGACGGCTCAGAAGCCGTACCCGTCGTTGGACTCGATGTTGGCGTCGATCTCGGCGACGGCGCCGTCGAGCGTGGAGGGGATGTCCGCGCCGTTCATGATGTCCTTCGCCGCCTTCTCGAAGGTCGAGGAGATCACCGGGTACGCGGGCGTCTCCGGTCGCAGGAGCGCGAAACGCTCCGACAGCTCCACGAAGGGGCGCAGGTCGCCGTCGGGCGAGAAGTGCACGGAGGCCTCGACGGCGCCGGGGGTGGCCGGGATGACGACCTGGTTGTCGGCGAACGCCGTGACGTACTCGTCGGCGAAGCTGAACTCCAGGTAGGCGCGCGCACCGTCGGGCGCGTTGCAGGTCGAGGAGATCCCCCACTGCCAGGAGCCGCCACCGATGCGCGGGCCGTCGCCGAAGTCCGGCGGGGGCAGGATGAGCAGGTCGTCGCCGACCGCGTCGAGGGAGTCCATCGCGTTCCACACGCCCGTGTAGCTCAGGGCGACCTCGTCGTTGTTGAACTCCTCGTTGCCGACCGTGCCCGAGTCGCTGGCCCAGCCCTGCTCGAAGGCGCCCTGGAACCAGGTGAAGAAGTCCACGGCCTCGGGGCCGTTCAGCGCACCGTCGGCGGTGAGCATGGTGTCACGGTCGACGAGGTCGCCCCCCGCGCTCTGCAGCATCGGCGAGTAGGCGTAGGACCACCACTCGCCGGTGTCCTCGGCGCCGATGTCGAGGGGCGTGTCGTAGCCCGCGTCCTGCAGGGTGGCGAGCGCCTCGTCGAGCTCGTCGACGCTCCACGGGTCGTCGGCGGTCGGGATGCGGATGCCGTTGTCCTCGAGGACCGACTGCCGGGCGAAGATCGCCAGGGCCGCGTCCCAGTAGCCCGCGGAGTAGATCTCGTCCTGGTAGGTGCCCACGGCGGTCGGCAGGAGGGAGTCGGTGACGGCCGGGTCGAGGTCGAGCGGCTGGATGTACCCCGCCCACGCCCAGTTCGGGACGATGGGCCCGTCCATGTCGAGCAGGCAGGGCAGGTCGTTCGCCGCGGCGGCGGCCACGATGGCGTCGTTGTAGGCGCCCTGGGGGAAGGCCTCGGTGACGACCTCGTAGTCGTCCTGCGAGGCGTTGAAGTCGGCGATGATCTGCTCGTAGACCTCGAGCTCGGCGGGGTTGCCGGCCGAGTGCGTCCACATGGTCAGCTCGACCGGGCCGTCGCCGTCCGGGGTGGTGTCGCCCTGGCCTGCCTGCCCGCACCCGGTGAGGGCGAGTGCTGAGACGGCGGAGGCGGATACGATCGTCGCGAGGGATCTGCGGTTCATCTGGAGTTCCTTCCAGGTGTCGCGGCATCAGCGCCGCGACACTCGCTCTGTGACCGTCCGGTCGGTCGACCGGACGGTCAGGGGGTGGTTCCAGGTCCGTCGCCGGCCGGAGTTGGCGCTGCTGCCGGCGGCGGACCCACCGAGTCCCGGTGCACGACCGGGCACGGCATGAGGTGGGGCTGGTCGTCCTCGGGGGGCTTGCGCACCCCGAGCGCGACCTCGGTGGCCCAGCGCCCCATCTGTGCATGGGGCAGGGCGATGGTCGTCAGGGGCGGGTCGAGCTCCCCGGCGACGAGCTGTTGGTCGTCGTAGCCGACGACGGAGAGGTCGCCGGGGATGTCGAGCCCCCGGCGGTGAGCGGCGACGTAGACGCCGGCGGCCATGCGGTCGTTGAAGCAGAAGATCGCCGTCGGACGGCGCTCGGCGGGCAGGTCGAGAAGCTCCACCATCGCTGCGCGACCGCCGGCGGCCGACGACTCGTACCGCACGTGGAGCGCCGGGTCGGGCCGGATGCCCGCCTCGGCGAGAACCTCGAGGTACCCCTCGTGCCGCAGGGCGGACGCGATCGGCGGGCTGTCCTCGTCGACGTCGACGTAGGCGATCCGCCGGTGCCCGGCCTCCACGAGCAGTCGGGTGGCGTCACGGCCGCCCGCCCGGTCGTCGGGGACGACGGCGGGGTACCCGCCGGTGGCCGGCCGGCAGTCGAGGAAGACGGTCCCCGCCGGCAGCCCGGCGGGGGCGTCGACGACGCGGTGCCACATCGCGGCGTAGACCAGGCCGTCCACCTGGTGACCGGTGAGCGCCTGCACCGCCTCGGCCTCCACCGCGGCGTCACCGTCGGTGTTGACGAGGAAGAGCAGGTGGCCGTGCTCGTGCGCGACCTCCTGGGCGCCGGCGAGCATGCGTCCGGCGAAGGGGGTGGTGGCGATCTGGTCGGAGACGAGACCGAGGGTCCGGGTGCGCTGGGTGCGCAGCCCGCGCGCGACGGAGTTGGGCGTGTAGCCGACGGTGGTGGCGGCCTCGCGGACGCGGTCCTGCGTGGCGGGCGAGATGCGCTGGGTGCGGCCGTTGAGCACGAGGGAGACGGTGCTCGTGGAGACGCCGGCCACCTGGGCCACGTCCGAGATCCGCGCTCGCGCCATGATCGGCCTCCTTACCGGTTCAATCGATTGAGCAGTCAATCGATTGAGCAAGTGTGACCCGCACCTTCCCCACTTGTCAACGTCCTGCGGGGCCGCCCTGCGCGACGTCGGCGAGCGGGCGACTCGCGACCAGCGACCCGTCCGCCCCGAGCACCAGCTCGCCGGTCAGCCCGAGCCGCCGCAGGAACGCCCGGTCGTGGCTGACCACCAGCAGGCCGCCGCGGTAGGACGACAACGCCTGCACGAGCTGGTCCGTGCTGGCCAGGTCCAGGTTGTTGGTCGGCTCGTCCAGCACGAGGAGCTGGGCCGGGGGGTCGCCGAGCAGCACGCCGGCCAGCGCCACCCGGAACCGTTCCCCGCCCGAGAGGGTGCCCACCGGCCGGTCGACCTGGTCGCCCCGCACGAGGAACCGCGCCAGACGGTTGCGCAGCTCCCGCGGCGCCACGTGCGGCGCCCGGCGGCGCACCTCGTCGAGCACGGTCGCGCCGTCGTCGAGCCCGTCGAGGCGTTGCGGCAGGTAGCCGACGCGCTCCGTGAGCGGCTGCGCCGTGGCGCGCGTGCCGCCGCCGCGCCCGGCCCCGCCGCCGCGGACGAGGCGTTCCAGCAGCGTCGTCTTGCCCACGCCGTTGGGCCCGGTCAGGGCGACCCGCTCCGGGCCCGCGATCACCGTCTCGCGCCCGTCGGCCCCGCGCAGCACCGCGAGCCTGCGCCCGGCCGGGACGTCGGGGTCGGGCAGGTCGACGACGATGCGGTCGTCGTCGCGCACGGCACGCTCCGCGACCGCCACGGCCTCACGGGCCCGCGACTCGGCCTCCGCGGCGGCGCCCCGCCGGGATCCCTGCGACTTCTGGGCGGCGTTGCGGCGGTCGTCGACGACCGCCTTGACGTACTTGCGGTTCGCGGCGTCCTTGCGACCCTGGCGCTCGGAGTGGGCGATGCGCTCCTGCGTGTCGATGCGCTGCCGTTTCTCGCGCCGCAGCGTCTGCTCGGCGTCGCGCAGCGCCGAGCGCGCGGCCTCCTGCTGCCCGGCGAGGTGGTCCTCGTACTGCGAGTAGGTGCCGCCGTACGTGGTCAGCGCGCCCGTGCGCAGCTCCGCCGTGGTGTCGACCAGCTCGAGCAGCTCGCGGTCGTGCGAGATCACCACGAGCGCGCCGCGCCAGGTGCGCACCAGCTCGTGGAGGCGCTCACGGGCCGAGCCGTCCAGGTTGTTCGTCGGCTCGTCGAGCAGGGCGACGTCGGCGCCGCCCAGCCGGATGCCGGTGATCGCGACGAGCACGGCCTCACCCCCGGACAGGGTCCCGACCCGACGGTCGAGCACCCCGGTGGCTGAGGCGGGCAGGACGTCCGCGCCGGCGAGCGCGGCGACGGCTCGTTCCTCCAGGTCCCACCCGTCCACGCCGACGACGTCGAACAGCTCGGGACGGACGTCGCCGTCGGCGATGGCCCGCACGGCGTCGACGACGGCACGCACGCCGAGCAGGTCGGCGACCGTCGCGTCGGTGTCCAGGGTGAGGCGTTGCGGCAGGTAGTCGGCGGTGCCGGCGACCGTCACCGTCCCCGAGGTGGGCGTCAGCCGACCGGCGACCAGGCGCAGCAGGGTCGACTTGCCGGTGCCGTTCAGACCGACGAGGCCGGTGCGGCCGGGGGTGAAGGTACCGGAGACACCGGCGACGGGGGTGGACCCGTCGGGCCAGGAGAACGTGAGGTCGCGCAGGACGACGGCGGGGGTGAGGGGCACGGGTGGCTCCAGGGGACGCGATGGCGTGCGCCGACGTCGTCCACCCACCGGGGGTGCACCGGTCCGGGTGCGGGCGAGCAGGGGTCAGCGCGAGGTCGTGGGACCGCCGTGCGTGTCCGTCACCCGACTCACCTTCCGTCCGCCCCCTCTCACACGCGGCCTGCCCGCGGGGACGACGTCGAGGCTGTCACCGGCGGCGGCTCGTCGTCAACCGCATTCTCCGAGGTCCGCGAGAGGATCCGGGACTCGAGCAGCCGGTACGCCCGCAGCTGCTGCTCGTTGAGCACCGCGTCGGTGTACTCGGTGAGGACCTCCTCGGACCCGCTCAGGTCGAGCGGGAGCTCGGCCGCGGCGAGCTCGTCCACGACCGGACCGTAGACCTCCAGGTAGTCCTCGACCAGTGCCGAGATCTCCCCGTCGGGGCTGGTGGGTCCGAGCCGCTCGAAGCGCTCCGGCAGGTCGTTCCCCCTCGCGTCGAGGACGGCGTCGCCGAGCCTCTCGTAGAGGCCGGCCAGGTGCGGCATCCCCTCCTCGCCGGCCAGGTGGGCCAGCAGCACCGCCTGGTCACGGTCGATCCTGGCCAGGATGCCCATCGACGGGTGGACGCCGAAGAACGGCGCCAGCTCGGGTGGCAGGTCGGGGGCCACGTGGTGGTCGCGCAGCTGGGCGATCACCGCCCGCTGGCGGGCCAGCCGGTCCATCTGACCGGCCAGCTCACGATCCAGCTCGTCCAGGAGCTCACCCGACTCGCCCCCCGCACCGCCGGCCTCCGCGTTCTCCAGCAGGGCCGGCACCTGGTCGAGCGGGATCCCGAGGGCGGCGAGCCGTCGGATCCGCAGCACGCGCACCAGGTCGCGCACGTCGTAGCGGCGATACCCGTTGCTGCTCCGCTCAGGCTCGTCGAGGACGCCTACCTGGTGGTAGTGGCGCAGCGTCCGGACGGACACCCCGGCGAGCCGGGCCAGCTCGTTGCTATGCACCGTTCGTCACCACCGTCGTCCCCTCTGTGTCCCTGTGGACGGCCCCTCTGGCCGTTCCAGGTTACGCAAGGACCGGGCGAGCAGCCCGACCACCGCGGCGACGAGCCACACGCCCGCGAGCGTGATCGCTGCTGCGTCGAGGCTGACGAACTCGGTGATGACGGCAGCGATGACGATGCCGAGCGGTGGCGCGGCGGTCATCATGGAGTTCTGCGTCCCCATGACGCGCCCGCGCATCTGCTCGGGGATCCGTTCGATCATCAGCACGCCGACGAGGCTGCTGAACAGCCCGCCGGACAGCCCGACGACGAACGCGCCGGCGAACACCACCCACACCGAGGCGAGCGTCGCGACGACGGCGAACCCGACCGTGGTCCCGACGATCCCGGTGACGAACCACCACCGGCGCCGCCCCCGCGTACCGAACAGCGCGTAGGAGCCACCGCCGAGGAGCATCCCGGCCGCCAGGGCCGTCAGGACGTAGCCGAGCATGCCCGGCTGGTCGGCGAGCGTGAAGTAGACCGGCAGGACCAGCGCCTGCAGCGCGGCGAGCACCACCACGGAGGCAAGGCTGAGCAGCGTGGTCGCCATCAGGAAGCGGCTGCGGAACAGCACGCGCCAGCCTTCTCGCAGCTGGGTCCACCCGCTCGCCGGCACGGCGTCCGCGTCGGCCTCGGGGAGGTCGCGGGCGATGTCACCGACCCGGTGCGGGATGAGCAGCGTGAGCAGTGCGGCGAGCAGGGACGTCGCCGCGGTGATCCACAGCACGGTCGACCCGTCGAACAGCACCATGAGGGTGCCTGCGGCCGCCGGGCCGATCAGCATCGCCACCGCCCCCAGGCTCTCCCGCATGCCCATCAGTCGCTCGGAGGAGACCTTGCCGTGCCGCACGATCGCGGGCAGCAGGGCGTCCCTCGCGGTCAAGCCCGGCACGTCCCCGACGGAGCCGATGATCCCGAACAGGATGAACCAGCCGAGGTTCAGCCCGGTGATCAGGTCGACGACCGGCAGGGCCGCGATCGCCGCCGCGGAGACGAGGTCGGTGAGCACGGAGGACGTGCGCCGGTTGATCCGGTCGATCACCACGCCCATGAAGAGGCCGGCGAGCACCGCGGGGACGGCGGTCGCCGCGGCGAGCGCCCCCATCCCCAGGACGCTCCCGGTCATCTGGAGCACGATCAGCGGAAGCGCGATCCCGGCGATGGAGTTGCCCAGCAGGGACAGCGTGTAGGACGCCAGGTAGGCGACGGGTACGAGTCTCATGGGACCAGTGAGAACTATGACGTCGCGTCGGGGTCAAGGGTGACGTCCGACACGCGGCCGTCCGGCACCGGTCGCCCGCCGCGGGGCGACCCGACTACCGCCGCGTGGCGAGGAACTCCCCGATCCGGCCGATGGCCTCTTCGAGCACCTCGACGTCGGGCAGGGTGACGAGCCGGAAGTGGTCGGGTGCCGTCCAGTTGAACCCGGTGCCGTGCGTGACGAGGATCTTCTTGGACCGCAGCAGGTCGATGACGAACTGCTGGTCGTCGTCGATCCGGTAGACCTCGGGGTCGAGCCGGGGGAAGCAGTACAGCGCTCCGCGCGGTCGCACCGACGAGACCCCGGGGATCTCGTTGAGCAGCTTGTCCGCGAGCATCGTCTGCTCGTGGAACCGGCCCCCCGGCACGATGAGCTCGTCGATCGACTGGTACCCGCCGAGCGCCGTCTGGATGGCGTGCTGAGCCGGCACGTTCGCGCACATGCGCATGTTGGCCAGCAGCGTCAGGCCCTCGAGGAACTCGGTGGCGGTCTCCTTCGGGCCGGAGATCATCACCCAGCCGGCCCGGTACCCGCAGACCCGGTACGCCTTGGACAGCCCGCTGAACGTCAGGCAGAGCACGTCGGAGCCTGCGGCGGTGGCGGCGTGGTGGTGCACGGCGTCGTCGTAGAGGATCTTCTCGTAGATCTCGTCGGCGAGGACGACCAGGTCGTGGCGCCGCGCGATGTCGACGAGCGCCTCGACCATCTCCTTGCTGTAGACGGCCCCGGTGGGGTTGTTCGGGTTGATGATCACCAGCGCGTGCGTGTTCTCGGTGATCTTCGACTCGATGTCCTCGAGGTCCGGCATCCAGCCGTTCGACTCGTCGCAGACGTAGTGCACGGGCGTGCCGCCGGTGAGGGTGACGGCGCCCGTCCACAGGGGGTAGTCGGGGGCCGGCACGAGGATCTCGTTGCCGTCGTCGACGAAAGCCTGCAGCACCATCGAGATGAGCTCCGACACGCCGTTGCCGATGAAGACGTCGTCCACCATCGTGTCCCGCAGCCCGCGCGACTGGTAGTACTGCGCCACCGCCGTGCGTGCCTCGTAGATACCCCGGGAGTCGCTGTACCCCTGTGCCTCCGGGAGGCTCTGCGTGACAGCCGTCTGGATCGCCTCGGGGGCGTCGAAGCCGAACGGCGCGGTGTTGCCGATGTTCAGCTTGAGGATGCGGTGACCCTCTGCCTCGAGGCGCTGCGCCTCGACGAGGATCGGGCCGCGGACGTCGTAGCGGACTCCGCGGAGCTTCTGGGACTGCCGGATGGTGCGCACCCGCCCATCTTCGCCGGTCGCAGGCGCTCGCGCGAACAGCCAATCGTCGACCGGTGGCCTGGGTTCGTCCGACGCAGCCTCATCGCAGTCGCGCCGCCAACGCCGCGACCGAGGGCGCCGGCGGCACGTCGGCCGAGAGCGCGCTGGGTTCCGGCGTGCCCGCCGCCACGGCCAGCGGAAGCACGCCCGCCCACACGCCGTGGTCCTCGCCGTCGTCCGACGCCTCCCCCGCCCCGCCGCTGCGGGTCTTGACGCTGACCCGGTCGAGGGGCACCTGGAGCACCTGGGTGGCAGCGACCTCCCGGGGGGTCATCTCACGCACCTCCGCGCGGCGACCGGGCATGAGGTGGTCGCCCACCTGCCACAACGCCTCGACCCGCAGCTCGCGGGGCACCACGGTGGCGCGGCCGACGATCATCGCGGACCGGTAGTTGGCGGAGCTGTCGTTCAGGGAGCGGGCGTAGACGAGGCCGTCCAGGTGCGAGATCGCCACCGACACGGGCACGCCGTCGCTCCCGGCGTCGAGGAACAGGCCGCCGCCGGTGGAGCCGTGCAGCAAGAGCCTCCGCCCGAGCCCGTCTCCGAGGTCGCCGACGCCGTACAGGTAGGGCAGCACGACAGGCCATCCGTCGCGGACCATCGCGACGTGCGCGAGGTGGCCGTCGGCGAGGATGCCGTCGAGGACGGCGGGGTCGTCGGTCTGACGGTCGGGCTTGCGGCGGACGGTCAGGTTCGGGCAGGTGCTCATGCCACCGACCGTACGAAGGTCGCTGGACTACCCTGTAGTCCAGTTCTCTTCTGATCGGATGGACCACTTGGCGAACACGACCTCCCCGACCAAGGCAGCTCGCGTCGCCGAACTCGTGCGCGACATGGTCCACGACGGCCGCCTGGCCGAGGGCGACACCCTGCCCTCGACCCGGGCGCTCGCCGCCGAGCTCGGCCTGTCGCGCGGCACCGTCACCGCCGCCTACGAACAGCTCGACGGCGAGGGGTACGTGGTGCTGCGCCACGGAGCCGTGCCCCGCGTCGCAGCCACCCTCGGAGGGACGCGCCAGGGCCTGCCGTCCGCGGGCACCGACGCTCGGGCCCACCCCGCGCCGTCCGCACCCGGCTCGACGGCGCCGCCCCGCGCCGTCGTCGACCTGCGGCCCGGCGTCCCCTCCGCCGCCGCCGTCTCCGAGCGGGACTGGCGTGCGGCGTGGCGGCACGCGGCCGCCCGACCGGTCGAGGCCACCTACCCCGACCCGGCCGGCGAGCCCGCGCTGCGCACCCAGGTCGCGAACCAGCTCACCCTCAGCCGGGGATTCACGCCGGACCCGGACCGGGTCGTCGTCACCGGCGGCACGGCGGAGGCGATCTCCCTGGTCACCGAGTCCCTCACCGCCCCGGACCACGCACCCCGGGTGGCGGTGGAGAACCCCGGGTTCCGCGCCGGACGGCGGGCCATCGCCTCCGCAGGCGGCGCCGTCGTCCCCGTCCCCGTGGTCGCCCAGGGCATGGACCTCGGCGCCCTGCGGGCCGCGCACGCCCGCGAGCGCCTCGACGCCGTGCTGGTCACCCCGAGCCACCAGTACCCGCTGGGCGGTGCGATGCCCGTCGCCGCACGCCACCGGCTGCTCGCCTGGGCCGCGGCCGAGTGCGTGCTCGTCGTCGAGGACGACTACGACTCCGAGTTCCGCCACCGGGGCGCCCCGCTGCCGGCGCTGGCCGCGCTCGACGACCGCGGCGTCGTCGTGCACGTCGGGTCGTTCTCCAAGGTCCTCGACCCCGGGCTGCGGTGCGGGTACCTCGTGCTCCCCGTTCGTGACGACGCCCCGGACGGCGGCACCCCGGCCGCGGTCCTCGCCGCCCGCTCGGGCCGCGGCGCCACGGTGGCGAGCGTGACCCAGCACGCGCTGGCCCACCTGATGTCGACGGGGGCGCTGCGTCGCCACGTCGCCCGGTGCCGCCGCGACTACCGGGCCAAGCGCCGGACGGTCGCCGAGACGTTCGAGGGGGTGCCCGGTGTGCGGGTCGGGGCGCTGGACGGCGGGCTGCACGCGGTCCTGGAGCTGGACCGCACCCCGGCGGCCGACCTGGTCGCACGACTGGCCGCCCGCGGTGTGCTCGTCGCCGATCTGCAGGACTACGTGGTGCCCGGGTCCGGCCTGACGCTGAACGGCATCGTGCTCGGCTACGCGCCGCCGTCGGGCACGTCGCTGCGTGACGCGCTGCGCACGATCCGCGCCGAGCTCGGACCAGAGCCGCGGCCTTGATCCAGGTTTCGCCGAACACCCCGTGGCGACCCTCGACCCCGGCCGACCTCACCGCGGACTCCGAGGAGGCGAGCACGGCCCTCAGCCGGTCCTCGCACTCGCGGAGCTCGACCAGTCGTCCTCCGAGAACGCACGGACGGTCGCGGCGCGGCCAGCTGCACCCGGAACCCTCGCCGTGCTCGACGAGGACGCCAGGACTCTGCTGCGGCAGCAGAGTCAGCCGAGCTCCTGGAGCGGGGACGTCCGCTCCCCGCCGGCGTCGCCGGTGTTGACGGTGCCCTGCGGCTCGATGAGCAGCGCCTGGACCTCGCCGTCGGCCAGCGGGCAGTGCTCCACGCCCCTCGGGACGACGAAGACGTCGTGCGGGCCGAGGTGGACGTCGCGATCGCGGAGCTGGATGGTGAGCCGGCCACTGAGGACGAGGAACAGCTCGTCGGTGTCGGGGTGGCTGTGCCACACGAACTCGCCGTCGAGCTTGACCACCTTGACGTCGTAGTCGTTGACGCTCGCCAGGCGGTGGGGCTGCCAGGGTTCGGGGACGGCGGACAGGGCGGTGAGGATGTTGCGCACGTCGTCGGTCACACCGGCAGCCTAGGCGTCGCTGCGTCGGGCGACGATCGCCGCGTCAGGACGGTGGCCGTCGTCGGTGCGCTGGCCCGGTGCGACGCCGTGGAGACTCACGCATCAGCTGGCGATGCGTGACCGTCCGCTACGTCGGCCGCTCCAGGAGCTCCGTCACCTGCTGTCGCACCCCCGCGGCGTCGAGCCCGTGGGCCGCCGCGTGGTCGCGGGGGGTGCCGTAGCGGCGCAGCTCGGCGTCTCGCGGCACCCCGACGTGCCGCACCCGCGACGGTCGGTCGGCGAGCGCCGCGGCCACCGCGGCCGCGCTCGTCCCGGCCAGGTACGGCTCGACGACGGCGAGCCGCGGCGTCGGCCCGACGAGCTCGCGCAGGCCCGCGGCGTCGAGCGGGTGCGGTGTGCCCGTGTGGGCCACGCGGACCGGCAGGTCGCCGGTGGCGGCGAGGACGACGTCGAGCATCGGCCCGACGGCGAGGACCAGCGGTGCGCTCGCGGCTCCCTCGCGGACCAGGTGGACCCGGCCGTCCACCGGCTGCGGGCGGGCGTTGCGCTGTCCCGAGAGCCGCACGTAGACCCTCCCCGCCCCGCCGGCCTCGCGGTGCAGCAGCTCGGCGACCTCGTCACCGTGGCCGGGCACGTGCACGGTCCAGCCGGGCAGCGCCGCCATCAGGGCGACGTCGGCGGGCGCCTGGTGGGTGCGTCCGGCCGAGCTCATGTCGTACGACGCCCCGGCGCTGACGAGCAGCGCGCCCACGTCCTGATGACCGAGGTCCAGCTTCACCTGCTCGTAGGCCCGCTCCACGAGGAACGGGGCGAAGGTGTGCACGATCGGTCGCCGCCCGGCCAGCGCGAGCCCGCCCGCGACCCCGACCATGGCCTGCTCGCGGATTCCCACGTCGACCACCTGGTCCGGGCGTCGCGTGATCGTCTCGCTGACGTACCCCGCCCCGATGACGGCCAGCACGAGCACGGCGTCGGGGTGCGCGGCGAGCGCCGGGTCCAGCTCGGCGTAGAACCGGGCACGCAGGTCGGCGGCGCTCATCGTCCCTCCTCCGGGTCGGTGCCGGGCACGTCGACGACGACGGCGGTGGGGCGGTCGGGGGCGGTGCCCCGGAGCGCGGCGGCGAGCGCCGCGTGGTCGTGGGTGCCGACGTCGGACGCCTGCCAGCCCTCGAGCGCGAAGCGGGCGGCGATCCCGCCGGGCCAGCCGAGGTTGTCGCTGTGGTTGTCGACGACGACGCAGGTGAGGTTGTCGAGGCCGAACCGGCCGGCGACGGCGATCGCCTCGGCGTTGCTGCCCTCGTCCAGCTCGGCGTCGCCGACGAGGACGACGACGCGCGCCCGGGACCGGTCGCGCAGCCCGAGCGCCATGCCGACCGCGATCGGCAGGCCGTGGCCGAGGGACCCGCTGCCGATCTCGATGCCGGGCACGAGAGTGCGGTCCGGGTGGTGGCCGAGCGGCGAGTACCAGGAGGCGACGTCGTCGAGCCACGCGGCGGGGAAGAACCCCTTGGCCGCCAGGACGGCGTAGGTGGAGGCGGGGCCATGCCCCTTGGAGAGCAGGAACCGGTCACGTTCGGGGTGCTCGGGGTCGTCGGGAAACACGCGCAGCACCTGGTCGTAGAGCACCCAGACGACGTCGAGGGTGGAGTGCGCGCTCGGGTCGTGCTTCTCGTCGCCCGTGACGCGGGCGACGAGGTCGGAGACCGCCACGGGGACGGTGCGGGTGGTGGTCATGCTTCGATCGTGTAAGTTCAACCTCACTTGAAGTCAAGGCCTGGAGGACCGCGTGCCGATCGAGCGTTACCTGACCATCGGGGAGCTCTCCCGCCGCAGCGGGGTGGCCCCCTCGGGGCTGCGGTACTACGAGTCGCTCGGGCTGATCGGCTCGCAGCGCACGTCCGGCAACCAGCGGCGCTACGACCGCACCACCCTGCGGCGGGTCGCCTTCGTCCGCACGGCCTCCCGCGTCGGCCTCACCCTCGACCAGATCGCCGAGGCCCTCGCCACCCTGCCCGAGGCCCGCACCCCCACCGCGGAGGACTGGACGCGGTTGTCCCGGTCGTGGCGGCCGCTCCTCGACGCCCGCATCGCGGCGATCGAGCGGCTGCGCGACCAGCTGGACTCCTGCATCGGGTGCGGCTGCCTGTCCCTGGAGCGCTGCATGCTCCAGAACCCCGCCGACAACGCCGCAGCGCTCGGGCCCGGCGCGCGCTACCTCGAGGGCGACAGCCCGGCGGACGCCGCACAGGCAGCGATCCAGGCCGGCTGACCAGCACCGGCCGGGCCGGTGTCACAGCCACGGGCGCTGTCTCGTCCCGTGGGCATGAGCACCTCACACCAGACACCGAGCACACACGTCCTGATCGTCGGGGCAGGGTTCGCCGGCGGCCTGGCCGCCGTCCGGCTGGCGGGACGCTCCCGCGGCCGGGTGCGCGTCACGGTCGTCAACCCGCGCCCGACGTTCGTCAACCGGCTGCGCCTGCACCACGTCGCGATCGGACGGCAGGTCCCCGCACCGTCCGTCCGCACCCTGCTGGGATCGCGGGTCTCGTTCCTCAAGGGCTGGGTCGCCGACCTCGACCCCGACGCCGGTCACGCCACCGTCTCCGGACCGGACGGCACGCGCCGGATCGGGTTCGACCGGGTGGTGCTCGCCACGGGGAGCACCACCGAGCCGGTCCCCGTCCCGGGTGGGGAGCACACCCACGGCGTCGCCGACCTGGCCGCCGCGGAGCGTCTGCGGTCCGCGTTCGCCCGGGCTGCGCCCGGTTCTGCCCTCGCCGTCGTCGGTGGCGGGTTCACCGGCCTGGAGACCGTCGGCGAGCTGGCCGAGGCCCGGCCCGACGTCCACGTCCGGCTGGTCACCTCCGGTGAGGCAGCCGGGTGGTTCAGCCCCCGAGCCGCCCGCCATGTGCGTGCCGGCCTGGACCGGCTCGGCGTCGAGGTCGTCGACAGGGCCCGGGTCCGCGCGGTCGAGCACGACCGGCTGCTGCTCGACGACGGCGCCGAGGTGCCGTCCGACCTCACGGTGTGGTGCGGCGGCCTCGCGGCGCCTCCCCTGGCCCGGGAGTCGGGGCTGGCCGTCGACGACGCCGGTGCCGCCGTGACCGACGGCGCCCTGCGGTCCGTGTCCCACCCGCAGGTGATGGCCGTCGGCGACGCCGGCCACGCGACGGCCCCGCACGGCGGCCGGTACAGCATGTCGTGCCAGTTCGCGTTCCCCTCCGGGGCGCACGCCGCCGACGTGCTGCGCGACGAGGTCCTCAGGGTGACCGACGGCGCCCCGGCCCCGCTCGACCTCGGGTTCCAGGGGCGCTGCGTCAGCGTGGGCGGCCGCACCGCGGTCCTGCAGCTCACCACACGCGACGACGTCGCCACCGACAAGGCGTGGACCGGGCCCGGCGTGAACGCGTTCAAGCGGTTCCAGGTGCGCGGCGTGGTCTCCGCGGTCGGCTTCGCCCGCCGGGTGCCGGGCGCGATCCGCTGGCCCGGGGCCGACACGTCCCGCACCGCGGACGTCGGCGTGGCAGGCTGACGGCGTGTCCCGCACCGAGGAGTTCACGGCGCTGCGACCGCTGCTGTTCGCGATCGCCTACCGGGTCCTGGGCAGCGTGAGCGAGGCCGAGGACGCCGTCCAGGAGACCTGGTTGCGCTACGAGGGCACGACGGCGCAGCCCGCGTCGGTGAAGTCGTTCCTGTCCGCAGTGGTCACCCGCATCTCGATCGACGTGCTCCGGTCCGCCCGCGTGCGCCGCGAGGAGTACACGGGTACGTGGTTCCCCGAGCCGCTGCTGGACGACCCCTACGAGGACCCGGAGCGCTCGGCCGAGCTCGCGGACTCGGTCTCGATGGCGGCGTTGGTCCTGCTGGAACGGCTCAGCCCCCTGGAACGGGCGGTGTTCGTGCTCCGCGAGGTCTTCGGGGTCGACTTCGCCGAGATCGCGTCCGCCGTGGACCGCTCCGAGGCGGCGTGCCGACAGCTGGCGGTCCGGGCCCGTCGCCACATGGCCGAGGGACGGCCCCGCTTCGACGCCGACCGCCGCGAGCGCACCGAGCTCGCCGCCCGGTTCGTCGAGGCCTTCCGCGAGGGCGACGTCGAGGGGCTCACCGAGCTCCTCGCCGCGGACGTCCAGGTCATCGGGGACGGTGGCGGCAAGGCGCCGGCGTTCGCGCGCCCCGTCAGCGGCCGGGCCAAGGTGGTCCGGGCGTTCACGGCGTTCGGGGACCTGCTGACGGCGGGCGACGTGGTGATCGAGCAGCACGAGGTCAACCACCAACCGGGCATGGTGGTCCGCACCACGGACCACCGGCTGCTCGCCGTCATGGCGCTCGACGTCCTCGACGGGCACATCCAGACCGTCCGCGGGGTGATGAACCCCGACAAGCTCGCCCACCTGGGCCCGGTCGCGGACGCCTGGGCGGTGCACGCGGAGGTGGCCCGGGCCCGCCGCGACCGACGGGTGTGAGGGTCGCCGCGGGCCCGAGAGCCGTGGCGCTGGCGCTCGACCGCTTCGTGCGTCACGGTGGGAGCACCCGCCCGCACTCCCCCGAACATCCACGGAGGTCCTCATGAAGGTCGTCGTCATCGGCGCGCTCGGCAAGGTCGCACGCCGTCTGCTCCCCCTGCTCGCCGAGGACGGGAACGACGTCATCGGCGTGGTCCGCAAGCCCGAGCAGCTCGACGAGGTGCGCGGCCTGGGTGCCGAGGCGCTGCTGCTCGACGTCGAGAACGCGAGCACCGAGGAGATCGCCGCGGCCCTCGGCGGCACGGACGCCGTGGTGTGGACGGCCGGGGCCGGTGGTGGAAGCCCTGACCGCACCTACGCCGTCGACCGCGACGCCGCCGTCCGCTCCATGGACGCCGCTGCGGACGCCGGGGTCGCCCGCTACGTCATGGTGTCCTGGATCGGCTCCGTGCCGGACCACGGGGTCCCCGAGGACTCGAGCTTCTTCGCCTACGCGGACGCCAAGCTCGCCGCCGACGACCACCTGCGCGGCACGGACCTGGACTGGACGATCCTCGGCCCGGGCAGCCTCACCGAGGACGCCGCCACCGGTCGCATCGAGCGCGTGGCCGACGGCGTGAGCCCGGCCCGCGGCGAGGAGTCGGCGGTGCCGCGCGCCGACGTCGCCCAGGTGGTCGTCGACACGTTGCGCGAGCCGCTGACGGTCGGGAAGTTCGTGCGGTTCCGCAGCGGCGAGACCCCGATCCCGGACGCGCTGCGCGGCTGACGGCACGGGGCGGACGGGGCGCCTCAGTCGGGCGTGTGCTGGTGCAGCAGGAGGCGCCAGCTCTCGCCGTGCCGCACGTAGGTGCTGGCCAGGGTGGCGGCGTAGGTGTCCTGGCCGCGCCGCCCGGTGAACCGGTAGACGACGGTGGCGGCGTCCCCGCTGCGGACCAGCCGCGCGTCGGAGAGGTCGACCTCGTCCCAGCCGGGCGAGGCATCCATCGCGGCGACGCACCCCGCCTTGTCCAGCACCGCGCCGGGGACCACCACCACGGCGTCCTCGTGGAGCACCTCCGCGTAGTCGGCGCCGGAGCCGGCGGCGAGCCGGTCGTCGATCGCCAGGAGCTCGTCGGTCGTCGCTTCGCTCATCGTTCGACCGTAGGCTCCGGCCGCCGGTCGTGCACCCGGCGTCGGTGGGCGGGCGCGACAAAAAGCGTTGCCCGGCCTGTTCCGGGCAGGTGATGATGACCGGCGATGATGCTGCTGGGAGAGATCGACCGTCTGCGACGGACCGTGACCGACGCCTGGGAGAGCCCGGTCGCCGACGAGGCGGCCGCGGCCTGGGGGTATCCGTCCGGGACGGCGAAGTGGTGGCGCTCCAGCGCCTCGCACGTCTTCGTGCTGCCCGACCCGGCCGGGAAGCGATTCCTGCGGCTCCTGCCCGACACCCCCCGAGGGGTCGGGCCCGTGGTCGCGGTGACCACGCTGATGAACCGGCTCGCGACCGACGGGGCGGCGGTGGTCCGCCCGGTCCCTGCCCGGGACGGGGCTCTGGTCGCGACGGTGCCGACGGCGCTGGGGACGATGCACGCCATGGTGGTCGAGGCCGCCCCCGGCGACGAGCTCGACGTGGACGACCTCACCGAGGACCACGCCCGGGCCTGGGGCCGGTCGCTCGCCTCGGTGCACGATGCAGCGGCGGGCGTCGACGCAGGTCTGCCCGTCGCCTTCGCCGAGCTGAGCGAGGTTCCCGAGAGGTTCGCGGACGACCCCCTCCTGGTGAGGGCCGCGGCGTTCCTGTCCGACCGGCTCGCCGCCCTGCCGCGCGACGACGCACGGTTCGGGGTGGTCCACGGCGACTTCGAGCTCGACAACCTCGCCTGGGACAGAGGCCGAGCGACCGCCTTCGACCTCGACGAGGCCGCCGTGTCCTGGTACGCCGCCGACGTCGCCTACGCTCTGCGTGACCTCACCGGGCCTGACGGGAAGCCCGAGGCGGCGCACCGAGGACTCTTCCGGGCGTTCGTCGCCGGGTACCGCAGCGTGCGGCCGCTCGACGACGCCGACCAGGAGAACCTGAGACTCTTCGCCGGGGTGCACGCCGTCTGCTCGCTGGTCCGCATCACCGAGGCGATCGGCACGCCCGGCCACGACGACCCTGCGTGGAGGGCGGAGCTCAGGTCCCGCCTGACCGCCATGGCCGGCTCCCACCGGGACCTGGCGATCACCGTCGCCCGAGCCACCCAGACCTCGAGCTGACGGACTCCCGGCATCCGCTCACCCCACGATGGGCGCCCGCGGCGCACGGTCTCCTTCGGGGGGCGTTCGCAGAGCAGGATCCGTGGGGGCTGGGCGTGAGCCGCACGTGCTGCGGTGTCACCGTTTCCGCGGTCCTGTCATACGCCTCGTGACGTCCGCCTCCGTGCGGACCGTACTGTGCCGAGCGACACCGTCCTTCCCCGCGCAGCGAGAGCCCACCTGGGGCAGCATCGCAAGGGACCGTCACCACCACCCTTGGGAGGTCCCCGTGGCCCGTACCGTGGCAGAACACCTCGTCGACCAGCTCGTCGCCGCCGGCGTCGAACGCATCTACGGCATCGTCGGGGACTCGCTCAACCCGATCGTCGACGCGGTGCGCCGCACCGAGGGCATCTCCTGGGTGCACGTGCGGCACGAGGAGGCCGCCGCGTTCGCCGCCGCCGCGGAGGCCGAGGTGACCGGGAAGCTGGCCGTGTGCGCCGGGTCGTGCGGGCCCGGCAACCTGCACCTCATCAACGGCCTGTACGACGCGAACCGCTCGAAGCTGCCCGTGCTCGCGATCGCCTCGCACATCCCGAGCGCGGAGATCGGCACCCAGTTCTTCCAGGAGACCCACCCGGACCGTCTGTTCACCGAGGCGTCGGTGTTCTCGGAGATGATCTCGACGGCGGCCCAGCTGCCCCGTGTCACCCGTTCGGCGATCCAGCACGCGCTGGCCGCGCCGGGCGTCGCCGTGCTCACGCTGCCCGGTGACGTGGCGGACCACGAGGTGCCCGACGACGACGCCCCCATCCTCATCCCCGGCGCCTGCCCCGCCCGGGTGCTGCCGAACGAGGCGGACGTGACCGCGCTCGCCCGGGCGATCAACGACGCCGAGAAGGTCACGCTGTTCGTCGGGGCCGGCGCCCGCGAGGCCCGGTCGGAGGTGCTCGAGCTCGCCGACCTCGCGGCCGCCCCCGTGGGCCACTCGCTGCGCGGCAAGGAGATCATCCAGTACGACAACCCGCACGACGTCGGCATGTCGGGCCTGCTCGGGTACGGGTCCTGCCACCAGGCGGTCTTCGGGGCGGACCTGCTGGTCCTCGTCGGGACCGACTTCCCGTACGCCTCGTTCCTGCCCGACGACGTCCCGACCGCGCAGATCGACATCGACGCCTCCCACCTGGGCCGGCGCACCCGTCTCGACCTGCCCGTGCACGGTGACGTCGCCGAGACCCTCCGGCTGCTCAACCCGCTCGTGGAGCGCAAGACGAACCGCAAGTTCCTGCGCCGCATGGTCGACAAGCACGCGGAGAACATGACCAAGGTGGTGGGTGCCTACACCCGCAAGGTGGAGAAGCACCTGCCCATCCACCCCGAGTACGCGGCGGTCCAGCTCGACGAGACCGCCGCCGACGATGCCGTCTTCACCGTGGACACGGGGATGAACAACGTCTGGGCGGCCCGCTACCTCACGCCCAACGGGCGCCGTCGCGTGATCGGCTCGTTCATCCACGGCTCGATGGCCAACGCGCTGCCGCACGCGATCGGGGCAGCCTTCGCCCAGCCGGACCGCCAGGTGGTCGCGATGGCCGGCGACGGCGGACTCGCCATGCTGCTCGGCGAGCTCATCACCGTGCGTGCCTACGACCTGCCGGTGAAGATCGTCGTGTTCAACAACTCCACCCTCGGCATGGTGAAGCTGGAGATGCTGGTCGAAGGGCTGCCGTCGCACGGCACCGACTCCCCCGAGATGGACTACGCGGCGATCGCGGCCGCCGTCGGGATCCCTGCCACCCGCGTGGTGAAGCCGAAGGACCTGCGCAGGACGTTCGCGGAGCACCTGGACGCCCCCGGGCCGGCGCTGGTGGAGGTGATGACCGACCCGAACGCCCTGTCCATCCCCCCGTCGATCACCTCCGGGCAGATCCGCGGTTTCGCCACCGCCATGACCAAGGAGATCCTCGGTGGCGGCATGGGCGAGGTCATGTCGATGGCCCGCTCGAACCTGCGCAACCTGCCGCGCTGAGCTCACGCCCTGACCAGGTCCGCGCTCCCGTCCAGGTCGGCGCGCCACGGCGGGTTCGCCCCTGCGCGGGCGACGGTCGCGGCAGCGACGCCGCTCGCGAACGTCACGATCTCGGTGAGCCGGGCCGCTGCGGCCTCGGCCAGGGCGCTCCGGCGCCCTGCCCCGTCCAGGCCGGCGCCGAGCAGGCCGTGTATCAGGCCGCCCATGAAGGCATCCCCGGCGCCGATCGTGTCGACGACGTCGACCCGCCGGCCGGGGACGTCCGTGCGGACGTCCCCGGCCACGAGCACCGAACCGGCAGGGCCGCGCGTCCCGACGACCACCGCGGGACCGGCCGTCGCCCAGCGGTCGAGCACCCGCTCGAACGACTCGGCCGGGTACAGCCAGGCCAGGTCCTCGTCGGAGACCTTGACCACGTCCGCGAGCTGCACGAGCCGTTCCACCCGGCGCCGCACGGCGGCCCGGTCCGGGCAGATCGACGGACGCAGGTTCGGGTCGTACGTGATCGTGGCGGTGGCGCGCGCCTCCTCCACGAGCCGCAGCACGTCGCCCGCACCAGGTTCCAGCAACGTCGCGACGCTGCCGGCGTGCACCAGTCCCGCATGCGCTGCCCTCGGCAGGTCGGGCGCCCACGTCAGCGCGAACTCGTAGTCCGCACCACCGTCGGCGTCCAGCCGCGAGGCAGCGACCGAGGTCGGGCCGCTGCCCACGCTGCCCGGTGTCAGCACGACCCCGGACTGCGCCAACCAGGCGACGAGGCGCCGCCCCCGGTCGTCGTGCCCGACGGCGGTGGCGAACCGGGGGCGGTCGCCGAGCCGGCCGAGCGTCACGGCGACGTTGGCGGGACTGCCGCCCGGGTGCTCGCGATGGTTGCCGTCGAGCGCGGTGACGACGTCGGTGAGCGCCTCACCGACGACGAGGACACGAGATGCGGGGGCGTGCACGGGAACGGTGCTCCTTCGGTTCACTGCTGGCAGGGCACGGCGCCCGGGCGGCCCGGCTTCCCGGCGCACGCCGCCGCACCCCGCGAGGAGCCGTCGGCGTCGGTGCGGACCGACGGTGCGAGCGGGGTGACGGTGAGTGCCTTGACGCGGGCGCTGCCACCCTCGGAGAAGACCGACACCCCCGTCGACGCCGCGTCGGGGAAGACCTGGCTCGTGACGGTCCGCAACCCGTCGGACGTGAGGACCTCGACCGACGAACGGTCGACGTACACCCTCAGGCGAACCGTCCCGTCGGCCACCGTGGCGTCGGGCAACGGAGCTGACGACGCCCCGGCGAACACCGGGTGGAACCCGACGTCCCCGGACCTCGTCCGGTCCACCTCGAGCCGCTGCCGGCGCGCGTCGTACGCCACCACCGTGCCCTCGCCGCCGCCGGCGGCGTCCGCGACGGTGAACACGTCGTCCGTGCGCACCACCACCCCGGCACGATCCGCGTCGCGGACGTCCAGCACGAGGTCGAGGCGGTAGACGTCGGCGTCGACGTCGAGCGGGACGGTCGTGTCCGAGACCTCGAGGTTCCGCACCCGGGTCGCTGCGGCGGGCACCGCCAGGCGGTCCACCCCGTCGACGACCTGCTGCCGCAGCTCCACGCGGCCGTCCACGTCGGTCAGCGTGACCTCGCGCGGCAGCGTCATCGCCGAGCGCCACGGGTGGGTGGGGATCTCCTCGGCGTACGCCCAGTCGTTCATCCACCCGATCATGTACCGGCGGTCGTCGGGCGCGTTGTCGAACGAGACCGTGGCGTAGTAGTCACGCCCCCAGTCGAGCCAGTCGTAGCGCTCTGCACCCGGGGACACCGGCTCGTCGGTCGCCACCACGTGATCGAGCAGCACGTGCCCCCAGCCGCCGCGGTTGTTGTCGACGACGCGTACGGTCGCCTCCTGCCCGACCAGCTCCGAGGTGTCCCAGCTCACCCAGTCGAGGTGCTCGGAGTCGCGGCCGGTGGCGCTGCGGACGACCTCACCGTCGACGACGAGGTTGACCGTGGTCTCCGAGCTGCGGGGTGTGGCCGGCTCGTCGCCGACGACGACGTGGTCGAGCGTGAGGTGGCCCCACCCGCCGGTCGCCTCGTCGACGACCCGCAACCGAGCCTCCTTGCCCCGCAGGTCGGCGACGTCCCAGGAGCGCCAGCGCAGGTCGCCGGCCTCGGGCCCGGTCAGGTGCCGCACGACCTCGCCGTCGACGAGCAGCTGGACCTGGAGCGTCTGCGGGTCGGAGTCGGCGCGGCGCCCACCCCCGACGAGCATGCTGACGTGGTCCCCGTCGAGCACGAAGCTCGGCGACGTCAGGGTGCCGACGTTGTCGTCACCGGGCGGGCCGCCCTCCCACGTGTTGATCCGTCCGTCGCCGAGGTGGTGCTCGCCGCCCGCGGTCGACGGGCTGTCCGTGGCCGCGAGGTCCCCGGTGCCGGTCCAGCCGGCGTCGGCGAGCGTCTGCCCGGAGGCTCGCTGCTCGAACCCGTCCCAGAGCAGCGTGCCGGACGGCGGCTCGTTGCCGAGCTGCCCACCCTGGACGTGCGGGTGGTCGCCACCCCCGACCAGCATCGACAGCCAGTCACGCTCGATCGTGAAGGACGGCGACTCGGCGGTCCCCGTGGGTCCGTCCTGGCCGACGAACGAGTTGAGCAGCCGCTCGCCGACGTACCCCGTGACCTCCTGCTGGCCGGGCACGGTCCCGGCGACCGGCTCGGTACCGAACGGGCCATCGTCGGGGTGGCCGGGTTCGTTCGCCACGGTCCAGCCGGCCCAGCCGTCCTCGAAGTCGGCGATCACGTCGCCGTCCGGCACCTCGACGCCCTCGACCGTGCGGTCGGGGGTGAACGTGGTGCCGTCGAACTCACCGACGAAGTACTGGCCGCCGGAACCGCCCGCGACCGCGCCCGGGTTGAGGTTGACCACCATCACCCAGCGGGTGTTCTCCGGGTCGCCGTCGATCGGCAGCTCGAACAGGTCGGGGCACTCCCAGATGCCACCGGTGGCGTTCGCCGGGCCGAAGGTCGACAGGTAGGCCCAGTCCTTCAGGTCGTCCGACCGGTACAGCAGCACCTGGCGGTCGAAGGCTTCGACGACCACCATCACCCAGTAGCCGCCGTCCGGGGATCCCGGGTCGTCGTACCAGATCACCTTGGGATCGCGGAAGTTGGCGCTGTCCCGGTCCAGCACCGGGTTGTCGGCGTACTTGGTCCAGGTGTAGCCGCCGTCGGTGGAGTAGGCGAGCGACTGCGCCTGGACGCCCGCGTGCGTGGGATGGGCGTCGGTGTACGCGCTGGTGTAGACCGCGACGAGCGGCGGGTCCTCGACGGTGCCGAACCCGCTCGTGTTGCCGTGGTCGACCACCACCGAGCCGGAGAAGATGTCCTCGATCGGCACGCCGTCGTCGTCGAAGGTCTGGGCGATGGCGAGCGGCTGCTCGGTCCAGGTCGCGAGGTCAGGGCTGGTGGCGTGCCCCCACGACATGTTCCCCCAACGGTTCCCCTCCGGGTTGTGCTGGTAGTACAGGTGGTACGTGCCGTCGTGGTGGACGAGACCGTTGGGGTCGTTCATCCAGTTCTGCTCGGGCGTGTAGTGGATCGCCGGCCGGTACGGCTCGGGTTCAGCAGCGACGGCGGCGGGAGCCACGGCGAGCGCGAGGACGCCGGCGAGCGCCGCGAGGACCCGCGGGCGGGCAGGGCGAGGCATACGAACTCCTTCGTTCGGTGCGGGGTTGCGGGGGGTCAGGCCTGGGCGGCGCCGGTCATGATCGCCACGGCCTCGGTCATGGTGTGCGACTGCGGCGTGATCGTGGCTGCGCACCGACCGAGCCGCTGGACGTGGATGCGGTCGGCGATCTCGAAGACGTGCGGCATGTTGTGGCTGATGATGATGACGGGCACGCCCTTGTCCCGCAGCGTGCGCACGAGCTCGAGGACCTGGCCGGACTCCCGGACGCCGAGCGCCGCCGTCGGCTCGTCGAGGACGACGACCTTGGAGCCGAAGGCCGCCGCCCGGGCCACCGCGACGGCCTGACGCTGCCCGCCGGAGAGGTTCTCCACCGGCACGGTGACGTCCTGCAGCGTGGAGATGCCCAGCTCACGGAGCTCGCGACGGGCGCTCTCCCGCATCCCCGCCCGGTCGGTCAGCCGTAGCACCGTGCCGAGGAACCCGGGGCGTCGCACCTCCCGGCCCAGGAAGAGGTTCGACGCGATGTCGAGCGACGGCGAGACGGCGAGCGTCTGGTAGACGGTCTCGATCCCGGCGGCACGGGCGTCCTGCGGACGCTTGAAGTGCACCTTGTTGCCGTCGAGGAGGATCTCGCCCTGGTCCGGGGTCTCGGCACCGGTGAGGCACTTGACCAGCGTCGACTTGCCGGCGCCGTTGTCACCGATGATCGCGAGGACCTCGCCGGGGTAGAGGTCGAGGTCCACGCCGTCGAGGCCCACGACGCGGCCGAAGGTCTTGACGAGCCCGCGTGCCTGCAGCACCGGGGTGGCGTCCGGGACGACCGCGGGCGTCCCTGCGGTGGAGGTGTCGTCGATGGTGGTCACTTCCGCACCTTCCTGATCCACTGGTCGAGCGAGACCGCGACGATCACGAGGATCCCCACGGCCAGGGTCTGGTAGAGCACGTCGAGGCCGGCGAGCGACAGGCCGTTGCGGAACACGCCGACGATGAGGGCGCCGAGCAGCGTCCCCCAGATCACGCCGCGCCCGCCGAACAGGCTGGTACCACCGATGACGACGGCGGTGATCGAGTCGAGGTTCATGTCGACGCCGACGTTGGGGCTGGCGGCGTTGGCGCGTCCGATCTGGATCCAGGCCGCGAGGGCGAGGATCACGCCGGCGGTGAGGTAGACGCTCAGCAGCACCCGGTTGACGCTGATGCCGGACAGCCTCGCCGCGTCCTTGTCGTCGCCGACCGCGTAGACGTGCTTGCCCCAGGCCGTGCGCGACAGCGCGACGGCGAGGACCAGGTAGGCGCCGAGCATGAGCAGCACCCCGGTGGACACCCGTACCCCGAACACGGGGAACGTGGTGCCCGTCCACGTCATCACGGCGGGCATGTCGCCGCCTCGCACGGTGGCGCCGCGGGAGTAGAGCAGCGCTATCGCGGTGAAGACGTTGAAGGTCCCGAGGGTGGCGATGAACGGCGGCAGCTTGAGCCGGGTCACGAGGAACCCGTTCAACCCGCCGCAGGCCATGCCGACGAGGAGCCCGAACGCCAGGGCGAGCACCGGGGGCGCCCCGGAGCCGGAGGCGACCTGGGCCATGACCATCGAGGCCAGGACCATGACGGCCCCGACGGACAGGTCGATGCCGGCGGTCAGGATGATGAGGGTCTGTGCCGCCGCGAGGGTGCCGACGACGGCGACCTGCTGTGTGATGAGCGACAGGTTCGACAGCGCGAGGAACCGGTCGTTGAGCAACCCGAACACGATGACGGACAGCACCAGCACGATCGCCGGGCTCAGGGCCGGGTAGCGGTGCAGCACGCCACGGGCGCGCTCGAGCGGGCTACGACGGTCGAGGAACTCTGCGGCAGGGTCGGCCGTGGCCGTGGTGGTGGTCATGGCGATCAGCCCCAGCAGATCTCGGTCGCCTCGGTCGAGTCGATCGACTCGACACCGTCGACCGGAGTGTCGGTGACCAGCTCGACACCGGTGTTGAAGAAGTCCAGGCCCTCGCTCGTCTCGGGCGTGGCGCCCTCGGTGGCGAGCTGCGCGATCGCCTCGACGCCCATCTCGGCCATCCGCACGGGGTACTGCTGGCTCGTGGCGTCGATGACGCCCTCCTCCACGTTCTGCACGCCGGCGCACCCGCCGTCGACGGAGACGACGAGCACGTCGTCGCTCGTCTTGCCGGCGGCCTCCAGGGCCTGGAAGGCGCCGTACGCGGCGGGCTCGTTGATCGTGTAGACGACGTTGATGTCGGGGTTCTTGGTCAGCAGGTTCTCCATCGCGGTCCGGCCGCCGTCCTCGGCTCCGTCCGAGGCCTCGTTGCCCACGATCTCGTACTCGCCGCCGCTGTAGGTGCCGGTGGGCGCCTCGTCACCGTTGGCCTGCGGGTCGGCGACGTCGATCCCCATCCCCTCGAGGAATCCCTGGTCGCGGTCCACGTCGACCGAGACCACCTTGTCGCTGAACAGGTCGAGCATCGCGATCGTCGCCTTCTCGCCGTCGAGCGCCCCCGCCGTCCACTCACCGATCTTCTGCCCGGCGAGGCGGTTGTCCGTGGCGAAGGTGATGTCGACGGCGTCCGCGGGGTCGGGCGGGGTGTCGAGGGCGATGACGTAGAGACCGGCCTCGCGTGCCGTGCTGATGGCGTCGACGACGGCCGGCCCGTTCGGCGTGATGAGGATCCCGGCGTCACCGCGCGCGACGGCGTTCTCGATCGCCTGGATCTGGGTGTCCTCGTCGCCGTCCTGGCGGCCGGCGGCGAGCGTCAGCTCGACACCGTGCTCCTCGGCCGCGACCTGGGCACCGTCCTGCATCGCGACGAAGAACGGGTTCGTCGTGGTCTTGACGATGAGCGAGACACCGACGGGCCCGCCATCGTTGTCAGCCGCCCCTGGGCTTCCGGCGTCGTCGCTGCACGCCGTGAGAGTCAGCGCGGACAGCGCAAAGACACTGGTCAGAGCTGAGATGCGACGGGCGCGAGAGGTGTCGAACTTCGCGTGGCTCATCGGTGAACTCCTTGATCGAGGGCACGAATGCCCGACAACGTTGTCAGGCACATGTCTATCCGACGGAGGCGGGTAGGGTCAAGACCCGGAGAACGAGGAGAGACCACCACGTGACATCGATGTCAAGCGCCCCGACGCCACGCCAGGCCAGCCGCCGCCCCACCATGCGCGACGTCGCGCGTCTCGCCGGCGTCGGGATCAAGACCGTGTCCCGCGTCGTCAACGGCGAGCCCGACGTCGCGCCGGAGACCGCCGAGCGCGTGCGCAAGGCCGCGGCCGAGCTGCAGTACGAGCCCAACATGCACGCGGGCAACCTGCGGCGGGGCGACGGCCGGACGCACACGATCGGCCTGCTGGTGTCGAGCGTCGCGAACCCGTTCGCCGCGCAGGTGCACCGCGCCATCGAACGGGTCGCCACCGAACGGGGCTACGCCGTGTTCGCCACCAGCCTCGAGGACGATCCCGCCGCCGAACGCCGCGCGATCGCGGCGCTCGCCCGACGACGCGTGGACGGCTACGTCGTCACGCCCGTGCGGGACGACCAGTCCTACCTCCAGGTGCACCTCGACCGCGGCACCCCGATGGTGTGCATCGACCGTGAGCCGAGCGGCATCGACGTCGACACCGTCGTCACCGCCAACCACGACAGCGCCCGGGAGGCCGTCCGCCACCTGATCGCGCAGGGCCACCGACGCATCGCCTTCCTCGGCGACCTCGAGCGTATCCAGACCGCGCGGCTACGCCGGGACGGGTACCTGGCCGAGCTCGCCGACCAGGGAACGCCGGCCGACCCGGCGCTGACCGTCCTCGACCTCCACGACGACACGAGCGCCACCGCGATCACCCGGCGGCTGCTCACCCTCCCGGACCCGCCGACCGCGATCTTCTCCAGCCAGAACCTGGTGACCGTCGGAGCGATCCGAGCGCTCCAGCAGCTCGGCGCCGAGCACGACGTCGCGCTCGTCGCCTTCGACGACGTCGAGTCGGGCGACCTGGTCAGCCCTCGCGTGACCGTGATCGCCCAGGACCCCGACCGGATCGGTCGCCTCGCGGCCGAACGTCTCTTCGCCCGCCTGGACGGCGACGTCGGCCCCCCGCGGCAGCTCGTGGTCCCGACGCGCCTGGTGGTGCGGGGCTCGGGCGAGATCCCCGGCCCCGGGCGGGCCGCCGCTGCCGCGTCGCCCTAGCCCGCCGCGTCCACCTCACGCTCCTCGTCGCACCACGCGGTCCCGCGCAGCGTGTCAGCGCCAGGTCGCGGCGAGCGCCAGGAACGCGTCGTTGGCCGCGACCTCGCCGATGCTGACGCGCATCCCGTCCCCGGCGAAGGGGCGCACGAGCACACCCGCCGCGGCGGCCTCGGCGGCCAGTCCCGCCGTCCGCTCCCCCAGGGCGAGCCACACGAAGTTCGCCTGGGTGTCCGGCACCTCCCAGCCCTGCTCACGCAGGGCGTCCCGCACCCGGGTGCGCTCGGCGACCAGCGCCTCGACGTGCGCGGTCATCTCGGCCAGGGCGGGCGCCTGCAGGGCGGCGATCCCGGCGCGCTGGGCGAGGTGGTTCACCCCGAACGGCGTGGACGTCGCCCGGATGCCGGCGGCGAGCCGCGGCGCGGCCAGCGCGTACCCGACGCGCAGGCCGGCGAGACCGTAGGCCTTGGACAACGTGCGCAGCACGACGACGTTCGGGTGGCGGCGCAGCACGTCGAGCGCGTCCGGCGCCTCGGGGGCACGCACGAACTCGAGGTAGGCCTCGTCGACGACGACGAGCACGTCGCGGCGCACGGACGCCAGGAAGGTCTCCAGGTCGTCGGCGGGCACCACGGGGCCGGTCGGGTTGTTGGGGGTGCAGACCAGCACGACCCGGGTGCGCTCGGTGACGGCGGCGGCCATCGCGGGCAGGTCGAGACGGCCGTCCGCCGTCACGGGGACCGTCACCGCGGAACCCCCGGCGACGGCCGTGATGATCGGGTAGGCCTCGAAGGAGCGCCACGGGAAGACCACTTCGTCACCAGGCTCGACGACGGCCTCGAGCACGTGGTGCAGCACTGCCACCGACCCGTTGCCCACCACGACCTGGTCCGCCGCGAGACCGACGTGCGCGGCGATCGCCTCGACGAGCTCGGTGGCGTACATGTCGGGGTACCGGTTGACCTCGCTCGCCGCGGACTGGATCGCGGCGAGCACGGACGGCAACGGCGGGTACGGGTTCTCGTTGGACGAGAGCTTGTGCGCCGTCCCGCTCGGACGGGCACCCGGCACGTAGGCGGGAAGGGCTGCGACGGCGGCGCGCAGCGGGACGGTGACCGGGGTGTCAGGGGCTGTCTCCACGGCGCCATCGTGCCACCATGCCGTCATGAACCTCATCGCACGGATCGTCGTGACATCGCTCGCGCTGTGGATCTGCGACCTGATCTTCGACAACCTCGAGATCTACGGCGGGAACGACACGCTCGGCCAGATCCTCGTCGTCCTTGCCGTCGCGACGATCTTCTCGCTGGTCAGCATGATCGTGAAGCCCATCGTCTCCCTGATCTCCCTCCCGCTGCTGATCCTCACGCTCGGCCTGTTCTACCTGCTGATCAACGCGTTCATGCTGTGGATCACCACGTGGATCACCAGCCTGGTGGGTGACTGGGGCCTGGAGATCGAGGGCGGCTTCTGGTGGTACCTGTGGATCGCGCTGATCCTCGCGGTCCTGCAGACGGTCATCGGCTGGGTCATCCCCGGCAAGCGCGACTGACCGGCCCCTCTCACTCGCCGTCGCGGACGCGCCGGACCGCGTAGTACGTGGTCTCGGCGCGTTCGCCGTCCAGGAACGCCTCGATCCGCTCCGCCGTGGCCGCCACCTGGACGTTCTGCACGGTCTGGGCCTGCTCGAGCGTTCGCAGGTGCGTCGCCATCGAGTGCGCCTGCGTGACGCTGCCCGACGCCGCCCGGTCGCGAGGGTCGTCCGACGCGGACAGGTCCCGGGCCACCACCACGCGGTCCGGGCCCACCTCGCCCTCGGCGGCAGACCGTCCGTCGAGGGAGGAGACGAGCTCCTCGGTGTTCTCCAGGTGCAGCGCCGGGACTCCGCGCGGCAGCCGGAAGGTCGCCGTGGGCGCACCCGCGGTGACGACCCCGCCGACCGGGTGACGACGACGGAAGGCCGGTGACGCCGCGAGCGAGGTGGCCGCGATGCCACCGAGCGAGTGCCCCACCAGCACGACCGGCTCGGCCGGCCCCGCGCCGGCGTCCGCGAGCGCCTGCTCGACGGCGACCATGACGTCCGCGGACTCCTGCGCCATCATGTCGAGGTCCGTGGCGACGTCGAACGGGTTCTGTGCCGACAGCATCTCCTGCGTGCCGGGGATCAGCACGGTCCAGCTCACGGCGCCGTCGGCGCCCTCGACCCGCTGCACCGCGATCGTCCCGGGGGGCGGGCCGGGGGCCTCGCGCCCCGGGATCCCGCTGCCGTGCGCGTACAGGTCCGCGGACCTGGCCAGCGCCTCCGCGACATCGCCGGCGCACGAGGCGTGCCAGGCCGGGAGCCCGCCGGTGAAGCGGTCCGGTGCGATCGGCTCGACGGTGACCTCGACGTCGGGCAGCACGCTCCACACCGCCCGGGACAGCACCCTCGCCGCGCCGTCGACGGACAGGTCGAGACCGGACCGGACCGGAGCACCGGCCGCGACACCGATCCCGCCCCCGAGGACGGCCTCGTCCACGTAGGGGGCCACGCCACGCAGCACCCAGCCCGCGACACCTCCCGCACCGGACGGCTCGACGTCGGAGGGCACGGTCGTCGGAGGGGCGTGCGGCACGTCCGGGTCGTCGGACCGCGCCGCGACGCCCGCCAGTCCGTACCGACCCGCCTGGCGCAGCGGATGACCCAGCACCGGGTCGGTGGCAGCGGCGGTGACGGCGAGTCCGACGGTCCCCGCGGTGAACGTCACCACGGCGCCCATCGTGCGCTCGGCCATCGACTCGGCGTGCTCGTACAGCCCGGCGGCGATCAGCAGGCGCATCTCCAGGCTCGCGCAGCTGTCCGCCCGCAGCGCGAGCGCCACCGCGGCGTCGTCGGCCAGCCCCCGTGCCCACCGCACCCGACCGTCCCGGGACGGGTCCGTCACGCCGAGGTGCACCGGTGTCCACAGGTCGCGGTCCAGGGCCGACCTCGCGAACGCGGACGCCGCGGCCGCCACCCCCAGGGCCCGGGCGGTCTCGGCGAGCTGCACGGCGCAGGCCCGGACCGCCCCGGCGTCGACCCGCGTCAGAGCTCGTCCGCCGACGATCACGAGCGTCTCGTGCGGGTCGCGGCTCACGGCAGCAGGCAGGAGTCGGTCGCGCCGACGGCCTGGTCGAGAGTGACGGCGTCGGTGGCGAGCGCGAGGCGGAGCTCGTCCACCGCGGCCCGGCAGGCGTCGCCCGCCGGGGACCGCCAGTCGAGCAGGGCGGCGTGGCCGAGCCGGGCGACGGCGTCGTCGAGCGCGGTCCGGGCGTCCCGCAGGTGGGTGGCGGCCTGGGCGACATCGGTGGTGGTCAGGAGCATGGCCGCGACGCTAGGCGGGTGCCGCCACCTGGTGGCCGACGAGGGAGCCGCCCTGTGGAGGACGCCCGGCGTGGATGGCCTCAGGGGTCGTGGTGCGGTCGTGGGAGAATGCCGGGCGTGACCTCCAAGCCGCAGCACGCACCGACGAACGACACCCGGGTGGACCTCGCCGACGTCACCCCGCCGATCGCGCTGGGGCCGCTCGACGGTCGCTACCGCGGGGCCGTGGCGCCGCTCGTGGACCACCTCAGCGAGGCCGCGCTGAACCGGGCGCGCATCCACGTCGAGGTGGAGTGGCTCATCGTGCTGTGCAACGGCGTCCCCGGCGGCGACGGTCCCGTCGTGCCCGGCGCTCCCTCGCTCAGCGACGCCGAGGTCGCCTACCTGCGACAGATCCCCGCGACGTTCGGCGCGGACCAGATCGCCGAGCTCGGCGCCATCGAGCGCGAGACGGTGCACGACGTGAAGGCCGTCGAGTACTTCATCAAGCGCCGCATCGCCGTCGCCCCCGACGAGCTCGGCGAGACGAACCTGCCGGCCGCGAGCGAGCTCGTGCACTTCGCCTGCACGAGCGAGGACATCAACAACCTCAGCTACGCCCTGATGGTGCGCGGCGCCGTCCTCGACGTCTGGCTGCCCGCCGCCGAGGCCCTGGCCGACCAGCTCGCCGCGATGGCGCGCGAGCACGCGGACGTGCCGATGCTGAGCCGCACGCACGGCCAGCCCGCCACCCCGACCACGATGGGCAAGGAGATCGCGGTGCTCGCGCACCGCCTGCGCCGCCAGCTCCGCCGCGTCGCCGGGGCCGAGTTCCTCGGCAAGCTCAACGGCGCCACCGGCACGTACGGCGCGCACACCGTCGCCGTCCCGGGCGCCGACTGGCCGGCCGTGTCGAAGGCGTTCGTCGAGCACCTGGGCCTGACCTGGAACCCGCTGACCACGCAGATCGAGTCCCACGACTGGCAGGCCGAGGTCTACGCCGACGTCGCCCGGTTCAACCGGATCCTGCACAACCTCGCCACCGACGTGTGGACCTACATCTCCCTGGGCTTCTTCACCCAGATCCCCGTGGCCGGGGCGACGGGCTCCTCGACGATGCCGCACAAGGTCAACCCGATCCGGTTCGAGAACGCCGAGGCCAACCTCGAGGTCTCCTGCTCGCTCCTGGACACCCTGTCGGCCACGCTGGTGACCAGCCGCCTGCAGCGCGACCTCACGGACTCCACCACGCAGCGCAACATCGGCCCGGCGTTCGGGCACTCCCTGCTCGCGATCGACAACGTCCGCCGCGGCCTGAAGGCGCTCGCCGTCAACGCCGAGCTCATGGCCGACGACCTCGACCACAACTGGGAGGTGCTCGGCGAGCCCGTCCAGTCCGCGATGCGCGCCGCGTCCGTCGCCGGTGTGGCAGGCATGGAGAACCCGTACGAGCGGCTCAAGGAGCTCACCCGCGGCCAGCGCGTCGACGGCGAGCGGATGCGGGAGTTCGTCGCCGGCCTCGGGCTGCCCGAGGACGTCGCCGGCCGCCTCGCCGCGCTCACCCCGGCCACGTACACGGGGATCGCCGCACGGCTCGTCGAGGACTACCTCGACTGACGCGGCTACGGCCTGTTCGAGGTGAGGTACCTGGTCGCGACGTAGCCGGTCTTGCCCCCGTGCTTGACCTTGAGCCAGCCGTTCTTCATCGTGGCGAGGTGCCGGACCCGCTGGTCGCGCTTGAGGGTGACGACCTTCGCCGTCGACGTGGAGGGGCCCTCGCGCAGCTGGAGCGTGCTCGGCCGCACCCAGGAGTACGTGTTGCCCGACGTGTTGCGGACCACCTGCGCGCCGTCACGGGTGTCGGAGATGTGCTGGGCCGACACCCAACCGTTCTGCCCGCCGTACCGGACCCGCTGCCAGCTTCCCTTGAGGCCGCGCAGCATGGTGACCTGCGCGTCGGCCGGGATGGTGCGCTTGACCTTGGAGGACGTCGACGCCTTGGCGCGCAGGTTGAGGGAGGACAGCGTGTAGCGCGTCCCCTGCGAGGTGTACCCGGGCGAGAGGTAGTTCTTGTGGATCCAGCCGGACCTGCCGTTCCGGGTGACCTGGCGCCAGTCGCCCGAGCCCGCACCGGGCTTGCCCTTGATCACCACGTTGGGCTGGGGGGTGCGCAGCACCTGGTAGCTCTCACCGGGGCCGCTGCGCATGTTGACCTTCGCCGTCGTGAAGTACTTGCACGACGACGGCGTGGTGCGCGCGTAGTTGCGTGTGGACAGCGACCGCAGGTCGACGCCTCGGCTCTTCATGAACGACAGCGGGTCCACGGTCGAGCCACCGGGATAGCCGCCCTGCCAGATCTCCAGGTGCAGGTGCGGCGACGTCGACGTCCCGGTCGACCCCACGTCGCCGATGCGCTGGCCACGCTTGACCTTCTGGCCCTTCTTCACGTGCTTCGTGCCGTCCACGAGGTGGGCGTACAGCGAGGAGAAGCGCTCGCCGCCGGTCGAGTGGTCGATGACGACCCACTCGCCGAAGCCCCGGACCGATCCAGCGCGGGAGACCGTGCCGGGCGCGATGGCGCGGACCGCCGTGCCCTTCGACGCACCGAAGTCCTGGCCCTGGTGGTACGTCGAGGAGCCGGCGATCGGCATGCAGCGCGGCCCGTAGTACGACGACAGCACGTAGGTGCGATCGGGCAGCGGCGCGGCGACCTTCGCGGCCGCCTGGGCCGGGGCCGCGACCCCTACCCCGGTGAGCGCGAGCCCGAGGGCGGTCGCGACGGCCAGCAGCCACGTGGTGGCCCTTCCTCGGAAAGATCCCATGGCGCCAGCCTCCGTGCCGGTCGGGGCGAGAACTGTTGCTCGCGCACATCACCGTAAGTCGGGTCCCGCGATCCCGCGCGCCGACGGCGCACAGCGAGCAGGCTGCAGGCCCGGCGCCTACGGTGGCAGCGACGAAAGGAGCCGTTTCATGACCACGCACGCACCCGAGCGCGACCCCCGCGTCCCCCCGAGCGACTTCGCCCTGGAGCTGGTGAGACGGGACCCGGCGATCACCGACCCCCGGTTCGCGGACGCCCAGCCCGCGCAGGACCCCGGCCACGAGACGAGCGAGCAGGCCGACGACCGTCGCTTCGACGCCGGCTGACAGCAGCCGGTCCATGATCGAGAGCTACCCGGTCCTGACGCTGCTGCCACCGGTGATCGCCATCGCCCTGGTGGTGATCACCCGCAAGGTGCTCATCAGCCTGGGCGCGGGGATCCTGACGGCGGCGCTGCTGGTGGCCGACCTGAACCCGCTGGAGACGCTGCGGCTGGTCGGGGAGTCGTTCGCCGTCATCTTCTGGACCGACGGCGCGGTGAACACCTGGTACGTCTACATCCTCGCCTTCACCCTGCTGCTGGGGGTCATCGCGGCGTTCATCATGATGTCCGGCGGGACCAAGGCGTTCGCCGACTGGGCCGTGGAGCGGATCAGGACCCGCCGCGGCGCGCAGGTCCTGCCCGCGGTGATGGGCATCGTCATCTTCATCGACGACTACTTCAACGCCCTCGCCGTCGGGCAGGTCTCCCGGCCGGTCACCGACCGGCACCGGGTGTCACGCGCCAAGCTCGCGTACCTCATCGACTCGACGTCCGCCCCGGTCGTCGTGCTGGCGCCGTTCTCCAGCTGGGGCGCCTACATCATGGGCCTGCTCGCCCCGATCGTCGCGGCGTCCGCCCTGAGCACGTCGAGCGTCCAGGCGTTCCTCGGTGCGGCAGCCGCCAACTACTACGCGATCGCCGCCGTGCTCATGGTGTGGCTCGCGGTCGTGCTCCGGCTCGACGTCGGACCGATGCGCCGGGAGGAGGAGCGGGCCGTCACCGACGGCCGCACCTTCGCCGACGACGCCACCGTGCCCGGCCAGCTCGCCGAGGACCTGCCCGTGCACGAGCCCGGGGAGCGGCGCGCACTGTTCGTGCCGTTCATCCTGCTCGTGGTCGGCGTGTTCGGCGGCATCGTGTGGACCGGGTATGCCGCGGCCGGGAGCTGGTCGGTCGTCGACATCCTCGCCGAGACCGACACGAGCGCGTCCCTCATGGTCGGCGGGCTGCTCGGCCTCGCCGCCGCCGTCTACTACTACCTGCGGTACACCACCTCGAACCCGCGGTTCTCCGCGAGCCACTTCGGCCGCGGCTGGGTCGAGGGGGTCCGTTCGATGTGGCCCGCCGTGAGCATCCTCGTGCTCGCCTGGATGCTCACCGGCCTCATCGACCAGCTCGGGACGGGCGCGTACCTCGGCGGGCTCGTGGAGGGCGCCGACCTCCCGGTGAGCTGGCTGGTGCCGGTGATCTTCGTCCTGGCCGCCGCGATGGCGTTCTCCACCGGCACGTCCTGGGGGTCGTTCGCCCTGCTGCTGCCGCTGGTCGGCGGGATCATGAACACCATCGGGCAGACCGACCTGCTCCTGCCCGCGCTGGGCGCGGTGCTGGCCGGCGCCGTCCTCGGCGACCACGCCTCCCCGATCTCCGACACCACCATCCTGTCGTCCACGGGCGCCGGGGCCGACGTCATCACGCACGTGCTGACCCAGCTGCCCTACGCCGCCGCGGCCGGGCTGGCCGCGCTGGCCGGCTACGTGTCCGTCGCCCTCGGCGCGGGCACCGGTGTCGGCCTTCTCGTCACGGTCGGGGCGCTGGCGGTGCTGGTGGCGGTCGCCCGCATGCTCCGCAAGCCGCTCGAGGAGTCGACGCAGACTGATCGCGCCCCGGCCTGACCCCCGGCTCAGCCCAGCAGCCGCAGCTCCACCACCGGAACCACGCGCTCCCAGCGGCGCTCCCCCGTCGCGGCGGCCAACGGCTCTGCCCATTCGCTCAGCACCCGCCGCAACGCCGACCACGCGCGGGGGTGCTCGGACGCGTACCGCTGCAGGACGGCGGCCGCGTCGTCGGGCGTCAGAGCTCGCGCCCGCGCACGGGCGTCGCGACGAAAACCGGTCGAGACGAGGACCCGCGGCTCGACCAGGACGTTGCGGTACCACTGGGCCTTCGGTCCCGTACCGGCCACGACGATGATCCGATCCGCTGCCGGGCGGTCGGTCACCTCGAGCACGACCGACCGCGGCTCACCGCTGACCCTGCCACGGTGCCGCATCAGGAGAAAGCGCGGGCCCAGGACGAAACCGAGCCCGGCGCGGTACAGCCAGATCGGCGCGCGGACCAGCGAGCGGGTGTGCAGGAGACGCGAGGCGAGGGTCACCCTTCGACCGTACTGAGTGCCCGCGTGCCCGGCCAGGTGGGGCGTGCCGGCCTCGACCGACGGGCACCGCCTGCTCCGGATGCAGTTCCGGCACCCCTCCGTCACACTCGCTGTGTGAGTCGGTTCGGGGGGCGGACCGATGAGCAGAGGCAGCGCGTCGTACCGCTGCCGCGGCCCTGCCACCGCCATCCCGCTGTTGGAGAAGACGATGACCTGGACCGGCTCCGACCTGCTCCTCGACCTCCTCGCACGTGCCGGAGTCCGGCGACTCTTCGGCGTGCCCGGCGGCCCGCTCCTGTCCTTGCTCGACCGGATCGACGACCATCCCGACCTCGAGTTCGTCCTGGCGAAGCACGAGGAGGGAGCGGTCTTCATGGCGGAGGGGTACGCACAGGCGGGTGGAGGGCTCGGTGTCGCCTGCGTGACCTCTGGTCCTGGCACCATGCACGCGGTGACGGCGGCCGCGAGCGCGACCAGCGACGGTGCACCGGTCCTGCTGCTCGCCGGACAGGTCCCTGTCCCGCACTTCGGGCGCGGAGCGCTGCAGGACTCCAGCGGTGGTGACTGGAGCGCCGATCTCGTGGGCATGTTCCGGTCCGTGACGAAGCTGTCGGCACTCGTCACCGATGCCCGCCAGCTCGAGTTCCTGACCCTCCGGGCGATCGCCGCCGCGACGTCGCCGGTGCCCGGCACTGCCCATCTGGCGCTGCCGGTCGACGTCCTGGCGGGGCCGGCACCGCGGCCGGACGTGGACGCCGGCCCAGGGCCCTCCCATCCGCACCCCGACCCTGCCGAGGTGCGACGACTCGCCGACGCCCTCACCTCCGCGCACCGGCCGCTCGTGCTGGTGGGTCAGGGCGCCAAGATCGCTCGGGCAGAGCCTGGTCTCGTCGACGTCGCCGAGCGGCTCGGGTTGCCCGTCGCGACCACGATGAAGGGCAAGAGTGCCTTCCCCGAGAGGCATCCGCTCTCGCTCGGGGTCTACGGGACGTACGGGATGAGCCAGAGCACGCACGAAGCCGTGCTGGACGACGAGATCGACCTGCTGCTCGTGCTGGGCAGCTCGCTCGGCGAGGTCTCCACCGTCGGCTGGGACGAGCGCCTCGTCAAGAACCGCGCTGTGTGGCAGGTGGACGTGGACCGGCGTCAGCTCGGGCGCGCGATGAGCGTCGACCACGTGGTGCAGTCTGATGTCGCGATGCTGCTGGACGCCCTGACCGACGAGCTCGACCGGCGAGAGGTCGTCCGGCCGGGGCCCCCACCTGGGGGATCCGGGGCGACTCCGGTCGAGGAGGCCGCAGCGACCACCGTGAAGCACCCGCCGGTCGGCGCGCTGCAAGGTTCAGCGGTGGCCCGCGTGCTCGACCGGCGCCTGCCCGACGACACGCTGCTGCTGGTCGACAACGGCAACGCCCTGTGCTGGGTCGGCGAACACTACCGGTCCGGCGCCGGACGTGAGATCTACTGCTCGCTGAACGTCGGTTGCATGGGCTACTCGGTCCCGGCCGCGATCGGCGTCGCGTTGGCACGCCCCGACCGTCCCGTCGTCGCGGTCGTCGGCGACGCCGCCTTCGCCATGACGTGCCCGGAGATCCATACCGCAGCGGAGCTCGGAGTCGATGTGATGTGGGTGGTGCTCAACAACGCAGGCAACGCCATGGTGTCCAACCTGCAGGAGGTGATGTTCTCCCGCTCCCCCGGCTCGATGTATGCGGCACCGATCGACGTGGCCGGTGTCGCGCGTGGGTTCGGCGCCCGCGCCACGGTGGTCCGTACGGCTACGGACCTGGAAGCAGCCCTCGACCAGGTCCTCGACCACACCGCTCCGTCGACAGGGCCGGTCGTGCTCGACGTGCAGGTGGGTCCCGACGAGGTCGCCTGGTCGCTCCGAGCCCGCGCCGAGGCGCTGAAGGTGACCGCGTGACGACGCCGGGCACGACCGTCGTGCTCGGCTGCGGGACGGCCTTCCCACCCACGGACCGCGAGGTCGCGGGCGACCCGTCAGACCGGTTCACCGGGGTGGGCCGCCGCCACGCCCTGGTCGGCGACGAGGAGGCCGAGGACCTCGCGGCCGCGGCCTGTCTCGACGCGCTCGCCCGGGCGGGAGTCGCCGCCGACGAGGTAGATCGGCTGTACGGATACGTCTCGGTGGCGCCCTATCCCACGCCGAACCCCCTCTACCGCGTGCACGAGCGCATCGGACTGCGTCGCGACGCGCTCGTCGTCCCGATCAACAGCGAGTTCTCGAACTTCGTCGTCGGGCTCCTGCAGGCCAGCGAGTCCGCGACGGCGGGAGCGTGCCGTCAGGCGCTCGTCGTCGCCGCCTCAGGTTGGACACGGAACCTCGACCTGACGCAGGACTACGCGGTGGCGGCGTCCGACGCCGCAGGTGCCGCGGTGCTCGGACCCGGCACAGGCTTCGCTGCGGTGGGCTCGGTGACGCACACACGCGCGACGGACTACGAGCGTATGACGATGGCGATCCGCCCGCGGTCCGCGACGGGTCGGTCCGGGCTTCCACGCGCCACGTCTGACGTGCCCCGCCCGACCTACCACATGGACACGGACCTGTACGACTACCTGCTCGACGAGGTCCCCGTCGTCGTCGGCGAGCTCATGGAGCGGTACGGGGTTCGTGCGCAGGACGTCACTCTCCTCACCCACCAGGGCTCGCGTGCGCTGCTCGACCACTGGACCGATGCCATTCGCCCCGGCGCCCATCCGGACACCTTCGCGGAGCACGGCAACATGACCAGCGCCACGTACCCGGTGACCCTGGCCGAGCACCTGCCCCGCGTACGCACCGAGCACGTCGTGATCGCTGCGGTGGGAGCCGGTCTCCACGTCACCGCGCTCCTGCTCTCGCGCGGCGGCGCGCCCGCCTAGGGATTCGCGTCGACGCCCTCCCCCGGTTCTCGCCGGCGGCCGCCGCGGGGGGAGACACACCCGCTCCCACCTGGCAGTATCGAGGCATGCACGAGCGCGCAGGACAGCCGGCCCAGGAGCAGGACCTCATCGACGTCGACCAGGTGGTCGCCGCCTACTACGACCGCCGGCCGGACGTGGACGACCCGGCCCAGCAGGTGGTGTTCGGCACCTCGGGACACCGTGGCTCAAGCCTGGACGGGGCGTTCAACGAGGCGCACATCGTGGCGATCACGCAGGCCATCGTGGAGTACCGGGCGGCGCAGGGCACCGACGGCCCGTTGTTCATCGGCCGTGACACGCACGCCCTGTCCCTGCCGGCGTGGCAGACGGCGCTGGAGGTGCTCGCCGGCGCGGGCGTCACGGTGATGATCGACGCACGCGACTCGTTCACACCGACGCCTGCCGTCTCACAGTCGATCCTGCTGCACAACGGCGCGACGTCCGACGACGGCGTGCGCACGTCCGGCCCGGGCCTGGCGGACGGGATCGTGGTGACGCCGTCGCACAACCCGCCGCGTGACGGTGGCTTCAAGTACAACCCGCCGCACGGCGGGCCGGCGGGTTCCGACGCGACCGGCTGGATCGCCGAGCGCGCGAACGAGCTGCTGCGCACCGGTGGCCTGTCCCGGGTCCGGCGGGTCGCGCTCGACACGGCCTTGACGGCGAGCACGACGCACAAGCACGACTTCCTGTCGTCGTACGTCGACGACCTCGCCAACGTCCTCGACCTGGACGCGATCCGCGAGTCGGGCGTACGCATCGGCGCGGACCCGCTGGGCGGGGCCGCGGTCGAGTACTGGGGGGCGATCGGCGAGCGGTACGGCCTCGACCTGACGGTCGTGAACCCCCAGGTGGACCCCCGCTGGTCCTTCATGACGCTGGACTGGGACGGCAAGATCCGCATGGACTGCTCGTCCCCGCACGCCATGGCGTCGCTGGTCGCGGCGATGCGTCCCGACGACGGAGGATCGGCGCCGTACGACGTCGCCACGGGCAACGACGCCGACGCCGACCGGCACGGCATCGTCACGCCGGACGCCGGGCTGATGAACCCGAACCACTACCTCGCGGTGGCGATCCAGTACCTGTACGGCGGGGCCCGGCCCGGGTGGCCGGCCGGTGCCGCGATCGGCAAGACGCTGGTGTCCTCCGCACTCATCGACCGGGTCGCCGCGGGGCTGGGCCGCACTCTCACGGAGGTCCCGGTGGGCTTCAAGTGGTTCGTGCCGGGCCTGCTCGACGGCGGGATCGGCTTCGGCGGCGAGGAGTCTGCCGGTGCGTCGTTCCTGCGCACGGACGGCCGCGTCTGGTCCACGGACAAGGACGGCCTGCTGCTCGCTCTGCTGGCCGCAGAGATCATCGCGACCACGGGGCGCTCCCCGTCGCAGCACCACGCGGACCTGGTGGCCGAGCACGGCGAGTCCTGGTACGCCCGGGTGGACGCCCCGGCGTCGCGCGAGGAGAAGGCGAGGCTCGCGGGCCTGTCCCCCGACCAGGTGACGTCGACGACCCTCGCCGGAGCCGAGATCACCGCCCGGCTCACCGAGGCGCCGGGCAACGGCGCGAAGATCGGCGGGCTGAAGGTGACCACGGCGGACGCCTGGTTCGCGGCACGCCCGTCCGGCACCGAGGACGTCTACAAGATCTACGCCGAGTCCTTCGTCTCCGCCGACCACCTGGCCGAGGTGCAGTCCGCGGCGAAGCAGGTCGTCGGCGACGCGCTGGCCTGAGACGAGGCTCAGGCGCGCAGGTCCTGGTACTCCGGGTGCCGTTCCACGTAGGCCTTGACGAAGGGGCACAGCGTGACGATCCGCTCGCCCGCGGCGCGCACCTGGTCGAGCGCGCCCGCGGCGAGCGCCGACCCGATGCCCTGACCCTCGAGGTCCGGCGAGATCTCGGTGTGGGTGAAGGTCACGACGCCGTCGCGGCGCCGGTAGTAGGCGCCGCCGGCCTCCGTGCCGTCGTCGAGCAGGGCGAGGAAGACGCGGCGTGAGCCGTCCTCGCGGACGGTCACCCCGGGGCGCGAGTCTGTCATCGCCCCATCCTCGCGACTGTCGCGGCCCGACGCCAGCGCACCTCAGGCCAGGGTGGTCCCGAACGCCAGCCCCAGCAGGTAGGTGATGCCCGCGGCGCCGAAGCCGATGGCGAGCTGACGCAGGGCCCGCGTGACCGGCGAGGTGCCGGACAGCAGCCCGGTCACCGCACCCGTCACGGCCAGGCACACCCCGACGAGCACGCACGCCACGACGACCGCCGTGGTCCCCGACATCCCCAGCAGGTACGGCAGCACCGGGACGATCGCTCCCGAGGCGAAGAAGCAGAAGCTGGAGATCGCCGCACCCCAGGCGGTGCCGTGGGTCTCGTGAGCGTCCGCCCCCGCACCGCCGTCGGCGTCCGCCGGTACGACGGCAGCGCCGTCGGCCTCGTCAGAGAATCCCTCGACCGCACCCGTGGCGGCGAGCCGGGCGAGCACGGCGTCGGCCCGGACCTGCGCGGCGTCGGCGTCCATGCCCCGAGCCCGGTAGACCAGCGCCAGCTCGTTGGAGCCGACGTCGAGGTGCGGCAGGGCCCGGACCGCCTGCGGGTCAGGGGTGGACGCCTCGAGCAGCTCGCGCTGCGAGCGCACCGACACGTACTCGCCCGCCCCCATCGACAGGGCACCGGCCAGCAGCCCGGCCACCCCCGTCACGAGGATGGTCCCGGTCGCGACACCGGACGCACCGATGCCGAGCACGAGCGCGAGGTTGGACACGAGGCCGTCGTTCGCACCGAAGACGGCGGCGCGGAACGTCCCGGACAGCCGGTTGCGGCCGCGGGTCGCGAGGCTGCGCACCACCTCCTCGTGGATCTGCTCGTCGGCCGCCATCTGGGCCGTGGCGTGCTCCTCGCGCCCGTACGTCGAGCGTGACTCGGCCCGCTGGGCGAGGGCCAGCACGAAGACCCCACCGAACCGGCGCGCGAGGAAGGCGAGGAACCGCGTGCGCGGGTCGCCCTGGAGCGGCATGCCGACGTCGTCGCCCAGCAGGTCCAGCCAGTGCTGCTCGTGCCGCTTCTCCGCGGCCGCGAGGGCCAGCAGGATGTCGCGCTCCTCCCCGTGCCGGCGCGAGGCGAGGTCGCGGTAGACCGCGGCCTCGGCGCGCTCGGCGGCCAGGTAGCGCCGCCACCGCCGGACGTCGGCCGGGGTGCGCTGGGGTGCGGGCTTGTCGGCGTCCATGGGTCACATGATCCCCGTCGACGGCGGCCCGAGGGTTCCGGGACGCGGCCAGCGGGTTTCCGGGTGCTCCAGCGGAGCGTTCCGGGAGCTCCTCTGATGCGGTTTCGGCGAACCGTATGCTGGAGGTTCACTCGAATGTCACCGGGGCAGGGCACAATGTTCCCCGTCGCCCCACCCGGCGACGGACTCCGTGGACACCGAGGAACACCGAGGGACACCGGCGTGATCATTGTCAGCACCGACGGCTCCAGCCTGAACGACGCGGGCGGGGCGATCGGGTGGGCGTGGGTCGCCCACGACTCCGGTCGCTTCGACTCCGGTGGTGCCGTCGACGGCACCACCCAGATCGCTGACCTGACCGCGCTGCGCCGCGCCGTGGAGTCGCACCCCGGCGAGGAACCCCTGTTCGTCGAGTCCGCGTCGCAGTACGCGATCCGCTGCGCCTCCGAGTGGCTCGAGGCCTGGAAGGCGCACGGCTGGCGGACGGCGTCCGGCGGCCCGGTGCAGCACCTGGAGCTGGTGCAGGCTCTCGACCAGGCCATCAGCGAGCGCACGGGCCCGGTGCGGTTCCGCTGGGTCCGCGGGCACGTGGACAGCCCCTTCATGCAGCGGGCCCAGGAGCTCGCCCGGCTCGCCGCCGAGGACTGGGCCGCCGGCCGCGGCGCGGTGGAGGGACTGCTCCTGGACGCCGCGGACGCGGGCGCCGGGCCACGCGAGCGACCGGGGGCCGACGCACAGGCACGGGACCCGGAGCCGGTCGGAGCGTCGTCGTCGGGCACTGACCGGGCGCGCCGCTCCGCCACGTCCGGGCCGGGCTGGGAGCTCGACACGCTCTTCGACTGACGGGCCCGCCGGCCCCGGCGAACGAGCGCACGTGCGAGGGCCCGCACGATCCGTCCGGATCGTGCGGGCCCTCTGCGCTCTGCGCGGTCTGCCTGACGTCAGCTCGTCGAGCCGTTGGTCGCCGACGCGGTGGCGACGGACTGGGCTCCGCCGTCCTTGTTCGCGATGCCGGCGATGAGCTGGTTGATGTCCACGCCGGTCAGCTCCTTGACGACGGCCTGGCCCTCGCCGAGGACGCTGCTGACGTTCTTGGTGATCGCGGACGCGCCGTCGGTCGAGATGACGGTCATGCCCTGGATGCTGCCGATCGGCTCGGCGGCGGCCCGCACGATCTCGGGCAGGCGCTCGATGAGCTCCTGGACCAGCGCGGCCTCACCGTACTTCTCGAGGGCGATGGCCTTGGCGTCCGTGGCCGCAGCCTCGGCGCGGCCCTCGGCCTCGATGGCGGCCGCACGGGCCTCACCCTCGGCCCGGATACCGGCGGCCAGGGCCACCTGACGGTCACGCTCGGCCTCACCGGAGCGACGCACGGACTCCGCGGCCGCCTCGGCGTCCTGGATCGCCGCGGTCTTGTTCGCCTCGGCGATGGTCTTGCGCTTGTAGGCCTCGGCCTCGGTGGCCGCGTTCTCCGAGTCGCGGCGGGCGGTGGCCTCCTGGACCTCGGCGTACGCCTTGGCCTCGGACGGCTTGCGGACCTCGATGTCGAGGCGCTCCTGCTCGACGCGGGCCTTCTCCGACAGCGCCTCGCGCTCCTGCTGCGCGACGAGCCGGTCCTGCTGGGCACGGGCGAGCTGGCCGGAGGCGTCCGCCTCCGCCTGGGCACGGTCGGTCTCGGCCTTGATCGAGGCCTTCTTGAGGTCGAGGGCCTTCTGCCGCTCGGCGATCTGCTCGGCCGCCTCGATGACGGCGAACTCCGAGGCGCGCTGCGCCTCGGCCTCGGAGACCTCGGCGACCTGGCGGGCACGGGCCGACTCGGCACGGCCCAGGTTGGCCAGGTAGTCCGACCCGGGCGTGGAGATGTCGGAGATGTTGAGGATGTCGACCTGCAGGCCCTGCTCGGCGAGGTCCTTCTTGGTCGACTCGACGACCCGGTCGGACAGGCCCTTGCGGTCGGAGATGATCTCCTCGATCGACATGTCGCCGACGATGGAGCGCAGCGAGCCCTCGAGGGACTCCGCGATGATCTCGGTGAGGAGCTCCTGCTGGGACAGGAAGCGCTGCGCCGCGCGGCGCACACCCTCCTCGTCGCCCCGGACCTTGAAGTTGATCGACGCCTTGATGGCGATCTTGATCCGGTTGGAGTCGACGCCCTCGACGGTCATGCCGATCTGGCGCTGCTCCAGGGAGATCGCGAAGCCCTGCTGCAGGATCGGCCAGACGAACGTCCGGCCGCCGATGACGACCTTCTGCCCGGTCTCGTCCTTGCGGCCGGCACCTCGGCCGACGATGACGAGTGCCTGGTTCGGCGGGACCCGGCGGATGCGCTGGGCGACGAAGATCCCCACCGCGAGGAACGCGACGAGGATGGCGACCACCGCGAGGGTGGTCACGAAGCTGGAGTCGGTCATGGTGCGCGCCGGAGCGCGGCTCCTTCCGGGAGAGGTGGTCGTTACGCCTCGGGCCGGTACGGCCCGACGCGCACGCTGTTGGGCTGGTGCTCGAGCACGACGATGCGGGTGCCCTCGGCGATCGGCTCGAGCGACCACGCGAGGCGGCGCTCCAGCTCGCTGACGGCGTCCAGGGACACCTCGCCGGAAGCCTGCGTGATGTCCGTGACGGCCGTGCCCTGCACGCCGACGAGCGAGATGCTGGCGTTGTCCTCGGTGGCGCTGAGCCGCCGGATCATGAGCTGGGCGAGGCCGGCGGCGATCAGACCGACGACGGCGGACGCCGCGTAGGCGACCCACACGGGTAGTCCGTTGACCGTCACGATCGCCCCGACGGCACCGAAGACGACCGCACCGACCCCGAGCGAGGTGCCGGACAGCGCACCGTCTCCCATGTCGAGGAGCTCGCCGACGACGAGGGAGAGCAGGAGCAGCAGCAGGCCGGCCGCACCGATGAGGACGAAGACGATCACGCTGGGCTCCGAGCGTCGAGGTTCCGAGTTGTGTCGAGCGTGTGAAGAATGGCAGATCCGGTCGCCTCGGCGCGACCTGCTCCACCATCCGGGCGGATGTGCGCGACGATCGGACCATGGACCTGCCTCCCTCGGACACGCCCCGCCTCGTCCTGCTCCGGCACGGGCAGACGCTCTGGTCGTCCGCCGGCAAGCACACCGGCCGCACCGACCTGGACCTCACGGCCGACGGGGAACGGGAGGCCCAGGGGGCACGGCGACGGCTGGCCGGGCTGTCCCCCGCCGCCGTGTACTGCTCGCCCCTGCTCCGCGCTCGGCGCACGGCCGAGCTGGCCGGGTTCGCCGACGCCGTCGTCGACCCCGATCTCGCCGAGTGGGACTACGGCCCGGTCGAGGGACGCACGTCGGCCGAGGTCTCCCGGGCGCTCGGCCGTGACTACGAGATCTTCCGGGACGGCGTCGACGTCCTGCCGGTCGGGGACGCCGGTCCGGGCGAGCTCCTCGCGGACGTCCGGGCGCGTGCCGACCGCTTCGTGGCGCGCGCCCGCGCGACGCTCGACGACGGCGGCACCGTCCTCGCCGTCGCGCACGGGCACCTGCTGCGCGTCCTGGCCACCGCATGGCTCGACGTCGACCCGTCGTTCGGCGCCCGGCTCGAGCTCGGGACGGCCGCCGTCTGCTCGCTGGGCACCTCGCACGGTCTGGCGACGATCGAGGCGTGGAACCTGGTGGCAGGATGACGCCATGGCGCTGAGCGAGAAGAACCTCATCGACGGCGAGCACGTCGTCATGGAGCTGCGTGAGCACCCGAAGGCCCTCGTGTGGCCGGCGGTGGTGCTGGTCGGCGTGCTGGTCGGCGCCGTCGCCGTCATGACGCTGGTGCCCGAGGGCCCTGGCCGGTGGGCAGGACTGGGCGTGCTGGCGCTGGTGACGGCGGTCTGGGTGTTCCTGCCCTGGCTGAAGTGGCGGACCACGTCGTTCTCGGTGACCAACCAGCGGATCGCCATGCGCTCCGGCCTGCTCACCCGCGTGGGCCGCGACATCCCCCTGTACCGCATCAACGACGTCGCGATGGAGAAGGGGCTCATCGACCGCCTGTTCGGCTGCGGGACCCTCATGGTCTCCGACGCGACGGAGAAGAAGGGCATGGTCCTGCCGGACGTCCCCGACGTCGAGGACGTGCACCGCCGGCTGCAGGAGCTGCTCTTCGCCGCCGACGACGGCTCCGACGACGGCGAGTGGCCGCCGCGCGAGCCGCGACGTCGGGTGCGCTGACTCCGCCCCGACCTTCAGCCCGCGCCGGGCGTCAGGCGAGCCGTGACGCCGGCATCTCGGAGAGCTGGCGCACCATCCACGGGCTGAAGGCCCACGGCGCGGCCTCGACCGCGGCACGCACCCGGTCGACCGGTGCCCACTCGTGCTCCGAGACCTCGTCCGGGTGGGGTGTCACGTCCCCGACCACGCGTGCGGTGTAGACGGGGCAGATCTCGTTCTCGACGATGCCGGACGCATCCACGGCGCGGTACCGGAAGTCGGGCAGGACGACCTGGACGTCCCGCACCTCGGCGCCCAGCTCGTGCGCCGCGTGCCGGACCAACGAGTCCTCCGTCGCCTCGGTCCATCGCAGGTGCCCGCAGAACGAGTTCGTCCAGACGCCGGGCCAGGTCCGCTTGGCCAGGGCTCGCCGGGTGACCAGCAGACGCCCGGCGTCGTCGAGCAGGTAGCAGGAGAACGCGAGGTGCAGGGGCGTGTCGGTGGTGTGGACGTCGGCACGCGCGACGGTCCCGGTCTTGTTCCCCGCGTCGTCGCAGGTCACGACGTGGTCGGCCGTGACGGGTGTGTGCGTCTGCATCACCCCATCCTGACACGCTCAGAACGGTGGTGTGCCGCTGTCAGGGGGCACTCCCGGCCGACGACGGGCAGGGGCCGGGTCCGCACGGTGCGGCTCGCTCAGGTAGCGATGATCCGTCGGCGACGTCCAGGTGCTGACGCCGGTGGCCGGGTCGCGGATCACCGTCCATCCCCCGGTCGTCTTGGCCCGATGGTGGGTGCGGCACAGCGCGTGGAGGTTGTCCCCGTGGGTCTGGGGGCCGTCACTCCCCGGGTCGAACGGCACGACGTGGTCGAGGTCGGCGCGCGACGCCGGGACCTGGCAGCCCGGGAACGTGCACGTCGCGTCGCGGGCGATCACCGCGGCACGGAGCCGCGGGCTGGGCCGGTACGACGTGGAGGAACGGTCGGCCAGCACGCCCGAGACCGGGTCGGTGAGGATGCGCTGCCAGGTGGCCTCCGGGTCGGTGGCGATGGTGCGGGCCATCGGCGCGGGGATCGGACCGTAGCCGGCGAGGATCGCCGGGAGGTCGTCCGTGCCGAGGAGGGTCGAGGCCGCGATCGTCACCTGGACAGGGGACGTCCGACCGGTCGGCGTCCGGTCGACGGGCCGGGCCTCGCCGCCCGGGCGGTGCGAGCCTGAAGTCTGCGGAGCGGGCGGGGCAGCGGCGACCCCGGCGGCGACGTCTCCGGTGACGAGGGCGACGAACGCGTCGGCCCGGCACTCGTCGCGCCGTCGTTGCTCTCCTGCCGTCCGGTGCATCGCGACCCCCAGGCCGTCGATCGCCGCGAACGCGCGTGCCGCGTCGTCCGCCGGAAGGTAGGCGGTCAGGTAGGCCATCGCGTCGTCGACCGGCTCGATCGACACCGATCTGGTGCGCCGCGCCGTCTCGTGGCGATCGGCGGCGCCGTCCGGATCGGCGGCGATCTCCGCTCGACGGAGCCGGTCGCGGATCTGCCGGACGGTGAGGTGCTCGAGATCGGGCCGGAGCTCGCGGACGACCTCGCGTCGACGGCGGTCGTCGAGACGCCCCGTGGACACGAGTGCTTCAGCCTTGCGGCGGTCGGCCACCCCGGCGGCCATCGCGTCCGCCACCTCGGGAGCAGCGTGCGACCCGTGCGCCACCGCGACGTGCTGCGCGGCGGCATGCCGGCTCAGCCCGAGCCGGGCCGAGACCTCGTCGACGACGTACTCGTGCCGCGAGGAGCCGCGCGTGCGCTGGAGCAGCTCACCGAGCACCGCCGCGGAACCTGCTTGCGCCCACGCCGCCAGCCGTTCCCAGGCGGCCAGCAGCTCCACCAGGGAGGCGTCGTCGAGGTCTGCGGGCTCCGAGCCCGCCAGCATCGCCGCGAGCGCCGGACCCGGACCGTCCGCGAGCAGCGCGTCGAGCGCCGCGAGGTGGGTCGGCAGGCCGCTCCTGGTGCCGGTGCCGGTGCCGGTGCCGACCGCACGGCCTCCGGCGTCGACCCGACCATCGCTGTCGGCGTCGACAGCGGCGTCGTCGTCAGGACCGCACAGCTCGGACGCTGTGGACGAGTGCGTGGCTGCGACGTGGAACGTGAGCAGGTCGGCGAGCTCGCGCTCGAGCCGCGTGCCGTCGTCGGCGACGAGCTGGGCCGTCCCGGATGTCGACGACGCTCCGCCTGCAGGTGTCGGTCCCGGTGCGGCCGGGGCACCGCCCGCACCGGGACCTGTTGCTCGTGCACGACGAGACCCGGCGGCGTGCCGCGCCGGGAGGGAAGCGTCGTCTTCGAACATGTGTTCGACTGTAGTGAATGCTCTCGGCGGGCGCAAGAGGGATCGGCTTCCCCGTGCACCGTCACCAGCAACGACGCATGCTGCATCGCGCCGCTCCGCGCCGTGCCGCGCCGTGCCGGATGGTCGTCCGACGAGGGTCTCTAGAGTCCGGTCCGTGGAAACAGAGCTGCTGCTGGTCTCCGGCAGGTCGGGCGCGGGGAAGTCCTCGACAGCGTTCGCGCTGCACGACCTGCTGTCCGTCGAGGGGATCCGCCATGCGGTGATCGAGGGCGACGCTCTCGACCTGGCCTGGCCCGCGCCGTGGGAGCACCGCCTGGCAGCCCGCAACCTCGCAGCCGTCTGGGCGAACTACCGCGACCTCGGCTACCGACGCCTCGTCTACACCAACACCGTCGCCATCCTCGAGGCCGCCGAGCTCGCAGCGGCCATGGGCGACCGGCCTCGCGTGACGTCGGTCCTGCTCACGGCGTCGGACGAGGAGGTTCGATCGCGGCTGTCGCGACGGGAGGACGGCGCGTCCCTCCAGGCCCACGTCGAGCGTTCCGGCAAGGCAGCAGTCGTCCTGGAAGCGCAGGCCGACACGAGCGTCCATCGCGTCGACACCGACGGCCGGCCCGTCCGCCAGATCGCTCAGGCGCTCCGTGCTCTCTGGATCGGGTGAGGCTCGACGCGCAGGTGAGACTCAGCGCGACAGCGCCTTGGTCACGCGCACGTCCATGTCCTCGCTGAGCCGCACCTCGCCGGCCTCGGCCGACTCCCGCAACGCTCCGGCGAGCCGGGCTGCCGCGGCGAACGCCGGGGCGCCGGCGCTCCAGGTGCCGAACCAGTCCGCGGCGGAGACGCCGTGAGCGGGGCGGGAGACGATCTCGACGGCGTCGCCCGCACCCAGCTCACCGGCCTCGACGACCCGCAGGTAGGCACCGGTGCGGTTCGCCTCGGTGAACCGGCGCACCCACCGGGGCGGGGAGCCGAGCCGACGCGCGAACGTGGCGCACGGAGTGCGCGGCTGGGTGACCTCCAGCACCACCGTGCCGATCCGCCACCGTTCCCCGATCAGCGCCCCGGACACGTCCAGCCCCCGGGTGCGCAGGTTCTCCCCGAAGAGACCCGGGGGGATCTCCCGCCCGAGCTCCGGCTCCCAGAACGTGACGTCCTCGGCGGCGTAGGCGTAGACCGCCTGGTCGAGTCCGCCGTGGTGGGCACGGTCCGCCTGGACGTCGGCGTAGAGGCCGTAGGCGCCCGCCTTGACCCGTCCCTCGACGGGTCGCTTGTCGATGGCGGTGATGCCCACGGACCCTGCGTCGGGCAGGAGCTGATGGACACGGCAGACGGCAAGGAGCTCACCCATAGCGCTCATGCTCCCACCTGCGACGCGCCGTCCGGCACACCCTTCCGCGGCGGGCCGTCCTGGGACGAGCGCCGCGCACGCAGCACCAGGTAGGCCAGGAGGATGACGACCACCAGCCCGGCGGTGGCGCCGAGCTGGGCCCGTGCGGCACCGTCGGTGAGCATCAGCCCCGCGAGGCCGACGAGAGCCGCCAGGGTCACCCAGGTCAGCCACGGGAAGCCCCACATGCGCAGCCGCATCGGCTCGCCGCTGCGGGACGCCTCGGCCTCCAGCCGGGGTCGGAGCCGCAGCTGGGAGAGGGTGATGAGCAGCCACACGACGAACAGCGCCGAGCCGACGGCGTTGAGCAGCACGGACAGCAGCACCTCGGGCAGCAACCAGTTGAGCAGCACCGCCACGACACCGAAGAACACCGACACGAGCACCGCCACCCACGGCACGTCGCGCCGCGACACCCGGGTCGCCGCCGCCGGGGCGTCGCGCCGCTCCCCCAGCGAGAACAGCATGCGCGAGGTGCCGTAGACCTGGGCGTTGAAGGCGCTGAGCAGCGCGAGGACGACGACGACCTCCATGAGCCGCGCGGCGCCGTCGAACCCGGCGAGCTGCAGGACGGCGACGAACGGGGACGTCAGGGCGTCGGCGTCGTCCCACGGCACGAGCGCGACGATGATCGCCACCGAGCCGATGTAGAACAGCAGGATGCGCCACAGGATCGTGCGGGTGGCCCGGGCCACGGCGTCGCGGGGGTCGCGAGCCTCGGCCGCGGCGATCGCGACGATCTCGATACCGCCGAAGGCGAAGGCGACGGCGAGCAGCCCGGCCGCGACGCCGCCGACACCGGCCGGCGCGAAGCCGCCGTGCGCGGCCCAGTCGCCGAGCACGCTGCCCGCCACCGGGATCACCCCGACGACGACGAGCGCGCCGAGGACGAGGAACGCGACGATGGCCGCGACCTTGACCAGGGCGAACCAGAACTCGGCCTCGCCGAACTGCTTGACGCCGATGAGGTTGATCCCGCCGAAGACCGCCACGACGGCCGCCGCGACCACCCACTGCGGCACGGCGGGCCACCACCCGGTGACGATCTCCGCGACCCCGGTGATCTCGACGCCGAGCACCATGATGAGCATGAACCAGTACAGCCAGCCGAGCAGGAACCCGGCCCACCGGCCGAGCGCCACCTCCGCGTAGACGGAGAACGAGCCCGACGCCGGCAGGGCGGAGGCCATCTCGGCGAGCATGCGCATCACGGCGACGACGATCGCCCCGGCGATGGCGTAGCTGACGAGCACGGCGGGACCAGCGGTCGCGATCGCCTCGCCGGAACCGAGGAACAGCCCGGCCCCGATCGCCGACCCGAGGCCCATCATCGTCAGGTGCCGGGGGCGCAGCCCGTGGGCGAGCGGCTCCGCCGGGGCCGCGAGATCAGGTGTCTTCACGACCGACCACGGTAACCCCGGTCTCCCCGCGAGCCGCCGGGCCCGGGCGAGGCCTGCGCCACACCCCGGCCCCGGCGGTCCTCGGCCGGATGGTCAGCCGGTCGTCAGGTCCCTACGCCGGAACCCGACGAAGCCGAGCAGCCCGAGCACCAGGGCGACACCCCACAGCATGGCGACGTCCCCGCCGGCGACCTCGCCCGAGAAGGCCTCCGGCACCCAGTCGAAGGGCGAGATGCGGTAGGCCCAGTCGGGGATCTCGAAGACGCTGCCGAACATGCCCACCACGAACGTGTAGGCGAGCAGCGCCCAGGCCGCGCCCGTGAACCGCGGCGCCCAGCCGTACAGGGCGAGGACGAGCCCGACGTACACGGCCAGCGCCGGCAGATAGGTCCAGAACACCACCGAGTAGTCGCCGAACGTCTGGTCGTGGAAGTCGACGACGACGGCGCCGAACCACACGGCGTACACGCTGACCGCCAGCAGCACCGCCGTGCCGAGACCGGCCACCACGGCCTGCGCCCCGAGCCACCGGGTCCGGGACACCGGGTGGGAGAACACGACCTCACCGCGGCCCGAGGACTCCTCCTCCTTGGGTCGCTGGGACATGACGATCGCGTACCCGGCGCAGCACAGCGCGGCGTACAGGATCATCACCCCGACGAACGACACCGAGAGCTGGGAGGGGTCCGCGCCGAAGATCTGCTGGGCGACGGGGTTGTCGGCGATGACGTCGCCGATCATCGTCCCGATCTGCGGCAGGAGGGTACCGGTGGCGAACCAGAGCAGCCCCAGCCCGAGGCAGCTCCACAGCAGGGCGCCGCGCTGCTGCAGCCAGGCCATCGCGAGCGGTCCCCGCAACGATGCGCGGGCCTCGGGCCGGCCCGGGCGGTCGGCGACGAGACCGCCACCGAAGTCGCGGCGCGACGCCAGGACGGACGCGACCCACAGCAGGGCGACGGTCGCGACGACGGACAGCAGCAACGGCCACCAGCGCAGGTCGACGAAGGCACGCGTCTGCTGCGCCCAGGCGATCGGCGAGAGCCAGGACAGCGCGGACCCCCCGGTCTCCTGCATGTCGCCGACGGCCCGGACGGCGAAGGCCACGCCGAAGACGGCGAGCGAGAGGCCGGTGGCGGCCCGTGCGTGCGCCGTGACCTGGCACGCCACCAGGGCCACCCCGCCGAAGACCAGCGCGCTGAGCGCCGAGCCCACCGTCATCGCGAACGAGTCGACGACCGCGAGGCCTCCGACGGCGGCCATCGCCAGCGCGGAGAGCACCGCGATGACGGCCTGGGCGACGACCAGCGTGGTGGCGGCCGCCACGGCCGGGGCATGGCGCCCGACGACGGCGGCCCGCACCAGCTCCGACCGGCTCGACTCCTCCTCGGCGCGGGTGTGCCGCACCATGTGCAGGATGGAGAAGATGGCCAGCGCGAGCACGACCCAGGTGATGCCCTCGTTGGCCATGGCCACACCGGTGGTGTAGTGGTCGAGGCCATACCCGGGGCCTCCCATGACGATGCCCGCCGGGGTCTCCATCACGGCGGCGCGGCCCTGCTGGGAGGCGGGGTCCGCGAACACGGTGTCGAGCGCGAACGTGAAGTAGGCGTAGAAGGCGACGAGCGAGCCCGTCCACACGGCCAGCCGCACCCGGTCGCGGCGCAGCATGAACCGGACGAGGTGCCCGGTCCCGGCGAGCGTCGACCCGCCACGGGTGGTCGGCGGGGCGGCGACGGCGGCACTCATCGTGCACCTGCCGCTGCGGGCTCGCCGGACGTGGGCCCCTCCGAGACGTCCTCGCCGTAGTGCCGCATGAACAGCTCCTCCAGCGACGGCGGCGCCGCGGTGAAGGAGCGCACGCCCAGCGCGGACAGGGCGGTGAGCACCTCACCGATCGCCGCGTTGTCCACGTCGAAGGTGACGCGGGTGCCCTCGGGGTCGTCGACCGTCGCCAGGTCGTGCACGCCGTCCACGCGGGACACACCGGCCGGGTCGCCGTCGACGACGGCGGTGACGTTCGACCGCGTGAGGTGGCGGAGCTCGTCGAGGGTGCCGGACTCGACGGCCCGACCGGACCGGATGATGGTGACGGTGTCGCACACCTTCTCGACCTCGGACAGGATGTGGCTGCTCAGGAGCACCGACGCCCCCCGCTCCTTGGCGTGGCGGACCTGCTCGGTGAAGACGGCCTCCATGAGGGGGTCCAGCCCGGAGGTCGGTTCGTCGAGGATCAGCAGCGGGACGTCGGCGGCGAGCGCCGCGACGAGCGCGACCTTCTGCCGGTTGCCCTTGGAGTAGGTGCGCGCCTTCTTGGTGGGGTCGAGCTCGAAGGCCTCGAGCAGCTCCTTCTTGCGCCGGACGTCCGGCTTGCCGCGGAGCCGCGACAGGAAGTCGATCGCTTCGCCGCCGGTGAGGTTCGGCCACAGGGTGACGTCTCCGGGGACGTAGGCGAGCCGGCGGTGCAGCGTCACGGCGTCGGACCAGGGGTCCCCGCCGAGCAGCCGGGCACGTCCGGACGTGGCGCGCAGCAGTCCGAGCAGGACGCGGATGGTGGTGGACTTGCCGGCCCCGTTGGGGCCGAGGAACCCGGCGACCTCGCCCTCCCGGACCGTCAGGTCCAGGCCGTCGAGGGCGCGGGTGGAGCCGAAGTGCTTGTGCAGGTCGTGGATCTCGACGGGGGGCGTGCCGGGGCTCGCGGTGGTGGTGGTCATCGTTCCTCGCTCGTGGTCTCGGGGTCGGGGGCGGCCGTGGTGTCGGCGGCGACGTCGCCGTCGGTGGTGGCGTCGCGCGTGCCGGCCGGGGGGTCGGAGAGGTAGAGCAGGTAGTCGTCGAGCATGCGGCGGCTGGTCAGGAAGCCCTGGGTGAAGAGCTCGATCATCGGCAGGTAGTGCTCGGTCGTGAACGTGCGGATGCCGGCGGCGAAGTCCTCGGGGTCCTCCGGCGGGTCGAGCGTGAGAGTGAGCAGCAGGGTGCCGAGCGCGGAGAGGGTCAGGTAGCGGACGCGTGCGTCCTCGTCGACGCTCGGCTTGACGATGCCGTCGGCCACCGCCTCGCGGGTGTAGACCTGCGCGTCGTCGATCATGTGCTGCACGAAGGCCCGGGCGACCTCGCCGCCGGCCTGGAGGGACTGGACCGCGTAGCCCAGGAGCGGGGCGTACTCGTCGACCTCCGCCATCACCTGCAGCAGCTGGCCGCCGGTGGCCCGGCCCATGTTCTGCCGCTTGGACCCGACGATCCACCGCAGCACGAAGTCGTCGCAGGCGCGGTGCAGGGCTTCCTTGGACCCGAAGTGGTGGATGACCAGCGCCGGGCTGACACCGGCGTCGGCGGCGATGGTACGCACCGACGCGCCGAACCCGGAGCGCGCGAACCGCAGCACGGCGGCGTCGCGGATGCGGTCGCGCGTGCTGCCGTCCGACGGAGGCCGGCCGGTGGTGCCCGTCGCGCCCGGGTTGGTTGAACTCATGTTCAATAGACTAAACGCGCGTTCAGCCCGTCCGCAAGAGCCTGGCGGCTGGCATCCTGCATCGAGATGCGTCTATATTGATGACGATCGAAGTAACGAGCAGGGGAGCGCACGTGACGACCACCACCGCCGAGGCGCCCGCCGGCGCCCGACTGTCCACCCTCGACCGCTGGCTGCCGCTGTGGATCGGCCTGGCGATGGTCGGTGGGCTGCTGCTCGGCCGGTTCGTCCCCGTCCTCGGCGACGCCCTCGAGGCGATGGAGGTCGGCGGCATCTCGCTCCCCATCGCCCTGGGGCTGCTGGTGATGATGTACCCGGTGCTCGCCAAGGTGCGCTACGACCGCATGGCCGCCGTGACCGGCGACAAGCGGCTGCTGGTCAGCTCGCTCGTCCTCAACTGGCTCGTCGGCCCCGCCCTGATGTTCGCCCTCGCGTGGATCTTCCTGCCCGACCTGCCCGAGTACCGCACCGGGCTGATCATCGTCGGGCTGGCCCGCTGCATCGCCATGGTCGTCATCTGGAACGACCTCGCGTGCGGCGACCGGGAGGCCGCCGCCGTGCTGGTGGCCATCAACTCGGTCTTCCAGGTCGTCATGTTCTCGCTGCTCGGCTACTTCTACCTCACCGTGCTGCCCGGGTGGCTCGGCCTCGACACCGCCGGGATCGACGTGTCCATCGGCCAGATCGCGCTCAACGTGCTGGTCTTCCTCGGCATCCCGCTCGCCGCCGGCTTCGCCTCCCGCGCGATCGGCGAGCGGACCAGGGGCCGCGACTGGTACGAGGAGCGGTTCGTCCCCCGCATCGGCCCCTGGGCGCTGTACGGCCTGCTGTTCACCATCGTGCTGCTCTTCGCCCTCCAGGGCGAGCAGGTGTCCTCGCACCCCGGCGACGTCGCCCGGATCGCGCTGCCCCTGCTCGTGTACTTCGCCGTCATGTGGGGCGTCGGCGTCGCCGTCGGCAAGGCCCTCGGTCTCGGCTACCCCCGCACCACGGCGCTCGCGTTCACCGCGGCGGGCAACAACTTCGAGCTCGCCATCGCGGTGGCCATCGCGACCTTCGGCGCCACGTCCGGCGAGGCCCTCGCCGGCGTCGTCGGGCCGCTCATCGAGGTCCCCGTCCTCGTGGGCCTCGTCTACGTCAGCCTCTGGGTCGGTCGCCGCTGGTTCGGCGTCGACCCCCGGGCTGCCGGCTCACCGACGACGACGTCGGTCGACGCACCACGGGAGACCCTGCCATGACCACCGTCACCCCCACCCCCGACGGCGCCGCGTGCGCCCCTGCGCACGCCTCGTCCGAGCACGCGATCGGCCCGCAGGCCGCCGACGGCGTCGCCGCCGCCCTCAAGGCCCTCGCGGACCCGCTGCGCCTGCGCATGCTGTCCGCCATCACCACCTCTCCGGACGGCGAGGCCTGCGTCTGCGACCTCGCCGAGCTGGCCGACGTCTCGCAACCCACCGTGTCCCACCACCTCAAGGTGCTGCGCGACGTGGGCGTCCTCACCTCCCAGCGCCGCGGCACCTGGGTCTGGTACCGGGTCGAGCCCGGGTACCGGGGAGCGGTGACCACCCTGCTCGACCGGTTCGCCCCCGCGGCGCTGGCCGTCTCGAGCAACGGCACCCACCCCGTCGGCAGCGCGTCCCGGGACACCGAGATGCACGGGCTCGAGGACGTCCAGCGCGAGCTCGAGAGCCTGGCCGCCTCGCTCGCCCGGCGGGTCCGGGGCACCACCGGGGACGAGGCCCTGCGCGTGGTGCGCGAGTCCTACACGGCCCTCGCGCGACGCGGCGGGATCGCCGTCCACCTGGTGTCCCTCACCGAGCACTTCGCCCGCCAGCGCCTCGTGGACCTCGTCACGGCCCGCTCCACCGACGAGGACTCCCGGACGCCGCAGGTGCTGTTCGTCTGCGTCGGCAACGCCGGCCGCTCCCAGCTCGCCGCCGCCCTGCTGCACCGGTACGCCGGGGACCGGGTCGTGGTGCGGTCGGCAGGGTCTGTGCCCGCCGCCGACGTCCACGACACCGTCCGCCCCCTGCTCACCGAGCTCGGTGGCGACGGCCCGCAGGACGTGCCGTTCCCCAAGCCGCTCACCGACGACGCCGTCCGGGCCGCCGACGTCGTGGTGACCATGGGCTGCGGCGACGCGTGCCCGGTGCTGCCCGGCAAGCGCTACGAGGACTGGGTCGTCGGCGACCCCGCCCTCGCCTCGGCGCAGGGCGCCCGTGCCATCCGTGACGAGATCGACCGGCGCGTGCGCGCCCTGCTCGCCGACCTGCTGCCCGACGTGACGCTCCCGGCGTCCGACGGTCCGCACCACCACCCGCACCCCTGAGAAGAGGACCTCATGTCCACACCTGCGTCCGTGCTCTTCGTCTGCGTCCACAACGCGGGCCGGTCCCAGATGGCGGCCGGGTTCCTGCGCGCCCTCGGGGGCGACGCCGTCGAGGTCCGCTCCGCCGGCTCCGCACCGAAGGACTCGATCAACCCCGTCGCGGTCGAGGCGATGCTCGAGCGCGGCATCGACCTGCGCGCCGAGCAGCCCAAGGTGCTCACCGACGCCGCCGTGCAGGCCTCCGACGTCGTCATCACCATGGGCTGCGGCGACGCCTGCCCGATCTACCCCGGCAAGCGCTACGAGGACTGGGCGCTCGACGACCCGGCCGGTCAGGGCATCGACGCCGTACGCCCCATCCGCGACGAGATCGAACGCCGCGTGCGCGACCTGCTCGCCTCGCTCGACGTCGAGGCGGTGGCCTCGTGAGCGACCGGCTGAAGATCGTCGTGGTCGGGTCGGTCGCCGCCGGGACCTCCGCCGCCGCCAAGGCGCGCCGCGGCTCGGAGGAGGCCGAGATCGTGGTCTACGAGCGCGACCTCGACATCTCCTACTCCGGCTGCGGGCTGCCCTACTACCTGGGCGGCACGGTCGAGACCATCGACGAGCTCACCCCGCGCGACGCCGCCTGGTTCGCGAAGCGCTACGGCATCGATGTGCGCACCGGCCACGAGGTCACCGCCGTGGACGCCACCGCGCGCACCGTCACCGTGCGCGACCTCGCCACCGGCGAGACGTTCACCGACGACTACGACGAGCTGGTGCTCGCCACCGGCGTCTCCCCCGTCGTCCCGCCGCTGCCCGGCATCGACGCCGACGGCGTGTTCACCCTGCGCAACCCCTCCGACGCGCGGGCGGTCCGCCAGTGGGTCGAGACGCGCGAGGTGGGCCACGTCGTCGTCGTCGGCGCCGGGTACATCGGGCTCGAGACCGCCGAGCAGCTCACCGAGCGCGGCCTCGACGTCACCGTGGTCGAGATGACGGGCCACGCCATGCCCCGCCTGGACGCCGACGTCGCCGGGCTGGTCGACGACGAGCTGCGTGCCCACGGCGTCGAGCTGCTGACCGGGGCCCGCGTCACCGGCATCACCACGCACGACGACGGCACCGTGCGGGGCGTGCAGGTCGCGGAGGCCACGGCCGGGGACGCCGGCCGCACCCTCGACGCCGGTGTCGTCATCGTCGCGGTCGGGGTACGCCCGAACCTCGACCTCGCCCGTGCCGCGGGCGTCACGATCGGCACGACCGGCGCGGTCGCCGTCGACCGCCAGGGGCGCACCGACGTCGACCACGTGTGGGCCGTGGGGGACGTCGCCGAGAGCTTCGACCTCGTCACCGGCGAACCGACGTGGGTCCCGCTCGGATCCACGGCGAACAAGACGGGCCGAGTCGCCGGGGACGCCCTCACCGGGGGCGACCTGGAGCACCGGGGCATCCTCGGCACCTCGATCGTGCGGGTGTTCGACCTCGCCGTGGCCCAGACCGGGCTCACCGAGGACCGGGCCCGCGAGGCAGGGTTCGACCCCGTCGTCGTGCACAACATCAAGCCGGACCGCCCCACCTACCTGGGTGGGCAGGAGATGCTGATCAAGGCCGTCGCGGACCGCGGCACGGGGCGGCTGCTCGGTGCGCAGGCGGTGGGACCGGCCGGGGTGGACAAGCGCATCGACGTGCTCGCCACGGCGATCACCTTCGGCGCGAAGGCCGAGGACCTGTTCCACCTCGACCTCGCCTACGCCCCGACGTACGCGACCACCAAGGACCCGGTGCACTACACGGGCATGGCCCTCGACGGCGCGATCAGCGGCCGTGCGCCGCTCGTCTCCGCAGCCGAGCTGGAGCTGCGCCGCCACGACGGGGAGAAGGTGCAGGTGGTCGACGTGCGCTCGGCCAAGGACCGCGCGAAGTCTGCCGTCGAGGACTCGGTGCACATCCCGCTGGCCGAGCTGCGGGCGCGCGCCGGCGAGCTCGACCCGACGCTGCCGACGGTGACGTACTGCAACAAGGGAGTCACCGGCAACGCCGGGCAGAACGTGCTGCGCCACCTCGGCTTCGACGTCGCGAACCTGTCCGGTGGCAACAAGACCTACCAGCGCTACCGGCGCGGCCAGGAGGAGACCTCCGCATGACCGAGCTCGCCCGCCGCCTGGGGACCAAGGACGCCGTCGCCATCGGCCTCGGTTCCATGGTCGGGGCCGGGGTCTTCGCCGCGTTCGGACCCGCGGCGGCTGCCGTGCTCCCTGCCGGCACCGGCTGGGCGCTGCTCGCGGCGCTCGCCCTGGCGGCCCTCGTGGCGTACGCCAACGCCACGTCCTCCGCACAGCTCGCCGCCCAGTACCCGGTCGCCGGCGGCACGTACGTGTACGGGCGTGAGCGCCTCGGCCACTGGTGGGGCTACCTCGCCGGCTGGGGCTTCGTCATCGGCAAGACGGCGAGCTGCGCGGCGATGGCGCTGACCTTCGCCGCCTACGCCGCGCCGGCCGGGTGGGAGCGGCCCGTCGCGGCGCTGGCCGTCGTCGCGCTGGCGGCCGTGAACTACCGCGGGGTGACGCGGACGGCACGCCTGACCCGCTGGATCGTCACGGTGGTGCTGCTGGCGCTGGCGACCTGGACGGCGGTCGTGTGGAGCGGGTCGCCCGGGCTGCTGCCCGGCGCGGGGTCCGACGGCTCCCTCGCCGACGGCGGCTGGACCGCCCTCTACGGCGTGCTGCAGGGCGCCGGGCTGCTGTTCTTCGCGTTCGCCGGGTACGCGCGCATCGCCACGATGGGCGAGGAGGTGCGCGACCCGCGGCGAACCATCCCCCGCGCGATCCTGCTGGCGCTCGCCGGCGCCGTCGTCGTCTACACCCTGGTGGCGGTGACCTTGCTCGGCGCGCTGGGCCTGGACGGGATCGCCGGGACGACGGCGCCGCTGGCGGCAGCGGTGGACGGCTCCGACTGGGCGGGGGTCGTGGTGCGCATCGGGGCGGCCGCCGCGTCGCTCGGCGCGCTGCTCGCCCTCGTGGCGGGCATCGGGCGCACGTCGCTGGCGATGGCGCGCGAGGGCGACCTGCCGCGGTGGCTCGCCGCCGTGCACCCCCGGTTCCGGGTGCCGCACCGGGCAGAGGTGGCGCTCGCCGCCGTCGTCGTGGTCCTGGTGCTGACGGTGGACCTGCGCGGTGCGATCGGGTTCTCCAGCGTCGGGGTGCTGCTCTACTACGCGGTCGCCAACGCCTCGGCGTTCACGCAGACGGCCGAGCACCGGCTGTTCCCCCGGGTGCTGCAGGTCTTCGGCCTGGTGGCGTGCCTGGTGCTGGTGGCGACCCTGCCGGTCGCGGCGGTCCTCAGCGGGCTCGGGGTCCTGGCCGTCGGGCTCGTGCTGCGCGGTGCCCGCCTGCAGCGCGCACGAGGGCAGATCGATCGACCGTGACCGATCGAAAGGTATTCTGGGGCAATGTCGCCCGCCCAGCCCGCGCCGTCGCCGCGGCCGTCCGTCGAGTCGCCCTCGCTGCGGGCCACCCTCAGCCGGGCGCAGGCGGAGAGCACCGCGAGCCTGCTGCGCGTCGTCTCCGACCCGACCCGGCTGCAGATCCTCAGCCTGATCCGGAGCTCGCCGGAGGGCGCCAGCCGCGTCGCCGACCTCACCCGCGAGCTGGGGTTGCGGCAACCCACGGTCTCCCACCATCTGAAGGTCATGGCGGAGGCCGGGGTGCTGACCCGTCGCCCGGCCGGCCGCGAGGTCTGGTACGGGATCGAGCCGGCACGTCTCGACGCGATCGGCGACCTGCTGCGCTGAGACTGGGCGCGCCCGACCCTGCGCCGCACCGATGACCGGCGTCGACCACGAGGGCCTGCGCCTGTTGCAGGTGACCTGCATGGCCGACCCCGACCGGCTGCGGCTCCTCGCCGTCGTGCTCACCGACGCCTCCGGCCAGCCGACCGCCTCCTCGCTCGCGGGGCCCAGCGGTGACCGCGCCGCGATCCGTGCGCACCTCGAGGCCATGGCGGACGCAGGCCTGCTCGCGCCACTTCCCGGGGCTGACGGCGAGCCGGCGTTCCGGCCGACGCCGGACGCCCTCGTCCGCTTCGGTGGCGCGGCGATCTCCGCGCCCAGCAGCGTCCACCCCGAGCCGGTGGACCCGGCCGACCACACACGGATGCTCGCCCGGATCACGCACGAGCTGTCGCTGGACCACGCCGACACCCTCTCCCCGGAGACGGTGGCGCGGTTCGTGGCCGACAGCTACGACCTGCTGGCGGCGCGGGCGCGGGTCCGACGCCACCTGCCAGCCCTCACCGCCCGGTTCGCCGCTGACCGGCTCGCCGCCCTGGTCGCCCCCGTCGACACCCGCGGCGAGACCGACGGGGCGGACGGCGCCGGTGCCCCCCACCCGCTCGACGTCCTCTTCGTCTGCGTGCACAACGCCGGCCGCTCGCAGATCGCCGCGGCAGTGCTGCGGGCGGCCGCCGGGGCCCGGGTCCGGGTGCGCACCGCCGGCACCGTGCCCTGGTCCCGGCTCGACCCGGGTGTGCGGGCCGAGCTGGCTCGGCGGGGCGTCGACCAGCTCACCGAGATGCCGCGGCCCCTCACCGACGAGGTGATCCGGGCGTCGCGCATGGTCGTCACCCTGGGCTGCGGGGACGCCTGCCCCGTCGTGCCCGGGAGGCAGTACCGGGACTGGCCGATCGACAACCCCGCCGGCCGGCCCGCCGACGAGATCACCCGGATCGTCGACGACATCACGCAGCGGGTGCACGGCCTCCTCGACGAGCTGCTACGACCAGCCGGCTGAGCAGCCGGCCGGTCAGCCCCGGCCGAGCTCGAAGACCCGGGACTCCAGCCGGTAGCCGATGCCCCGGACGGTGTGGATCGCACCGCTGCGACCGAGCCCCTCCAGCTTGCGCCGCAACCGTGCGACGATGCCGATGAGCTTCTCGTCCGGGTCCGACGACTCGGGCCATCGCGCGACGAGCTGGGCACGGGAGACCACGTGGTCCTGTCGCGACGCCAGCTCGAGGAGAACCTCGAACTCGAGCACCGTCAGGTCGATGCCGCGTCCGGCGAGCTGGGCGTCGTAGCCCGACGGGTCGAGCACGAGCTCCCCGGCCCGCACGACGGCAGGCACCGCCCGGGCAGGACGGACCTGGCGCACCGCGGCGGCCAGCTCGGCCGGGTCGTACGGCAGGTGCACGAGCGGCTGCGCACCTGCCAGGATCGCCGGGCCGATGAGGTCGACGTCGGCGCCGTCGTACGCGAGCAGCACCGGCAGCGAGAACTCGTCGCGGACGATGCCGGCCACCTGGGCGGACACCTCGGCTCCGAGTCGGGCGGCCACGACCACGGCATCGGCCGCCTCCCGGCCCAGGCGCGCGATCGCGAGCAAGGGATCGGTGAAGGCCTGGAGGGCGACCCCCCGCTCACGCATCCCGGCACCGAGCTGCGCTCCGCTGCCGACGACGGGATCGACCAGGACGACGGTGTCCATCGTGCCGGGAACCACGGGCAGCTCGGCGACCGCCATGGTGGTCACCCGAACCGCCCGGAGATGTAGCCTTCCGTCCGCTGGTCCGACGGGTTCTCGAAGATCGTCGTGGTCCTGTCGAACTCGACGAGACCGCCGGTCCTGTCCCCGGTCGTCTCGTTGACCTTCACCGTGAAGAACGCGGTCCGGTCGGAGACCCGGGCCGCCTGCTGCATGTTGTGGGTCACGATGATGATCGTGTAGCTCTCCCGCAGCTCGGCCATGAGCTCCTCGATCCGCAGGGTGGCGATCGGGTCCAGCGCCGAGCACGGCTCGTCCATGAGGACGACATCGGGGTTCGTCGCGATGGCGCGGGCGATGCACAGGCGCTGCTGCTGGCCGCCCGAGAGCCCGTAGGCGTTCTGCTTCAGCTTGTCCTTGACCTCGTCCCACAACGCAGCGCGCCGCAGCGTCTGCTCGACGAGGTCGTCCATGCTGTCGACCTTCATCCCCGTCACGCGGGGCCCGTAGGCGATGTTGTCGTAGATGGACTTGGGGAACGGGTTCGCCTTCTGGAACACCATGCCGATCCGGCGACGCACCTCGATCGGGTCGATCTTCGGCCCGTACAGCTCGATGCCGTGGTACCGGACCTCGCCGGACACCCGCGCCGTCGGGATCAGGTCGTTCATGCGGTTGAGGCACCGCAGCACCGTCGACTTGCCGCAGCCGGAGGGGCCGATCAGGGCGGTGATCTCGTTCTTGCCGAACTCCATGGACACATCGGTCACGGCGTGGAAGTCGCCGTAGTGGATGTTGAGGTCCTGGGTGGTGAACACCGGCTCCTTCGGGACGTCGGGGACGTCCCGCACGGCACGCTGTGGGCTGGGCACCGGGCCGGCGGCGCGGGTTGCCTGGTCGGTCATCTCTGAGTCCTTCTTCCGGGCGTTCATGGGTCAGTACTCGCGGCTGTACTTGTTGCGCAGCCAGATCGCGACGGAGTTCATGAGCAGCAGCAGCGCGACGAGCACGATCGAACCGGCCGCGGCCAGCGTGCGGAACTCTTCCTGGGGACGCATCGCCCACTGGAAGATCTGCACGGTCATCACGGAGTACGCGCCCTCGAACAGCCCCTCGGGCAGGAACCGCACGAACGTGGTCGCCCCGACGAGGAGCAGCGGGGCCGTCTCCCCGATCGCCCGGGACATCGCGAGGATCGTGCCGGTGAGGACGCCGGGGAAGGCGACCGGGAGCACCTGCCGCGAGACCGTCTGCCACCGGGTCGCGCCCAGGCCGAGCGAGGCCTGGCGCAGCGTGCTCGGTACCCCGCGGATGGCCTCCCGAGAGGCGATGATCACCGTGGGAAGCACCATCATCATGAGGGTCAGCGAGCCGGCGAACGCCACGAACCCCAGACCCCACGGTCCCCGGACGATGAACGCCAGGCCCAGGATGCCGAAGACGATGGAAGGCACGGCGGCGAGATTCTGGATGTTGGTCTCGATGAAGCGGTTGTACCACTTGCTCGCGTCGGCGTACTCCTCGAGGTAGATCGCCGCGCTGACCCCGATCGGCACGGTGGTGATCAGCACGCCGAACATGACGTAGATCGTGCCGACGATCGCCGGGAGGAACCCCGAGGTCTGCGGGTCCCGCGTCGAGGGCATCTGCGTGAACAGGTTCACGTCGAGGCGGGGCCAGCCGGCGATGGTCACGTAGATCAGCAGGGTGGCGAGCATGACGACGCCGATGACGACGCAGAAGAGAAGCACGGCCCGGAAGAGCTCGCCCTTGACGTCGATCCCGCGGCGCTCGAGCGTCGACGCGCTGGCTCGCGCCGCGTCGACCGCGACCCGCGTACGACCTGACTGTCTCATTCGTAGACCTCTCGGAACTTGCGCACGAGGGCGATGCTGATCATGTTGACCACGAGCGTGATGACGAACAGCAGGGCCGCGACGGCGAACAGCGTGTAGTAGGTCGTGGTGCCAAAGCCGACGTCACCGGTGGCTGTACGGCCGATGAAGGCGGTCATCGTCAGCACCGGATCGTTCGGCCACAGGGTCAGGTTCGCGATCGCGCCGGCGGCCATGAGCACGACCATGGTCTCCCCCACCGCTCGGGACAGCCCGAGGACGAACGAGGCGACGATGCCGGAGAACGCCGAGGGGACGACGACCTTCGTGGCGACCTGCATCTTGGTGCTGCCGAGGCCGTAGGCGGCCTCGCGCAGGCCGTGAGGGATGGCGCTCATGGCGTCCTGGGACACCGAGGCGACCGTCGGGATGATCATGATCCCCAGCACGACGCCCGCGGAGAGCACGAACTGGAAACCGGGAGGGTCACCGAGCTTGCCCGGCACGAACGTGGGCCAGATCTCCTGCAGCAGCGGAGCGACGAAGGCGAGAGCGAACAGTCCGTAGACGACGGTGGGGATGCCCTCGAGAACCTCGAGCACCGGCTTGAGGATCCTGCGGGCCCGATGGCTGGCGTACTCGTTGAGGTAGATCGCGGCCCCCAGGCCTGCCGGCAGCGCGATCATGCAGGAGTACAGGACGATGGCAGCGGTCCCCGCCAGGATGTTGTACACGCCGAACCCGTCGGGGACGAAGTTCGGTGCCCAGGCCTCGGTGGAGAAGAAGCGGGAGAACGGGACCTGGCGGAAGAACTCGATCGTCGGCCCGGCGATCGCCAGCACGATGCCGACCGTGATGAGCACGGCGAGGGCAGCGGCGCCGAAGAGGAGCGCCACGATGAACTTCTCACCGAGGCGGCGGCTCGAGGGCTCGAGCGAGAGGGGAGGGCCGACCGAGGACGGCTCGGTCGGGGCCGTGAGGAGAGCCATGGACGCCTGCACTTCCTGCTGCGGGTCGACGAAGGGCGGTGCGGTGGCGCCCCGGCCCGGCGTGCGGCGCCGGGCCGGGGACCCGGGTCAGCCGACCAGCTCGGCCAGCGCGTCGTTCGCGACCTGCTCCTGGTCGGAGTTCAGCGGGATGAAGCCCGCCTCCTCGGCGATCTGGGCCTGGTTCAGGATGTAGAACTCCACGAACTCGACGACCTCGGGCTTCTCGAGGCCGGCGTCGCTCGGGTAGACGTAGAGCTGACGGCCGAGCGGGTTGTAGGACCCGTCCATGACGGTATCGAGCGACGGAGCGATGCAGTCACCGGCGTCGTTGACGATCTCGACCGGCTGGACCATGTCGGCGGACTCCTCGACGAAGGAGAGGGGGATGAAGGCCGTCGCGCCGGTCGCGCCGGCGACACCCTGGACGGCACCGAAGTCGTCCTCACCGATGTCGTTGTAGTCGGCACGGATGGCACCGCTCTCGCCGTTGACCTCCTCGGTGAAGAAGTCGAACGTGCCGGAGTCGGAGCCGGGACCGAACAGCGTGACAGGCTCGTCGGGGAACCCGTCCCGCACGTCGGCCCAGGAGTCGACCGGGGCGTCGGGCCGCCACATCGAGCTGATCTCCTCGATCGACAGGCACTGCGCCCAATCGTTCTCCGGGTTGACCGCGACGGCGAGGCCGTCGTTGGCGATGCCGAGCTGGGCGTAGGAGATGCCGTTCTCCTCGCACGTCGCGGCCTCCTCGTCCTTGATCGGACGGGAGGCCTCGGAGATGTCGGTCTCGCCGTTGCAGAACTTCTCGAAACCGCCGCCGGTGCCGGAGACACCGACCGACACGCGCACGTCGGGGTGCTCCTCGCCGAACAGCTCGGCAGCCACCTCGGTGTTGGGCGCCACGGTCGAGGAACCGTCGATGACGACCGAGCCGGACAGCGTCTCGCCGCTCTCGTCGGCTCCGGTGCCGTTCTCGGTCTCGTCACCAGGTGTGTCGGACCCGCCGCAGGCGGCGAGCGAGAGCGCCAGGCCGGCCGCGCCGATGATGGCGGCGGCACGCTTGTGGTTCTTGAGCACGTCAGTGATCCCGTCTGCTGGGGCGGGACTCGACCCGCCCGGTTTCCTGTCGGACGAGATCGATAGAACGCGGTCTATGTGAACGACGGGTGAACGCGACCCCGCGGCAGCATGACCAATCGATCACGATCTATCGAAGGGCGGGGGTCAGCGACGAGCCCGGCTCGCGCCGAGCGGCCCTCCGAAGACGAAGGAGATCCCGAGCACGTAGCCGACGTCGTACCAGTTGCCGCTGTTGCGCACCTCGTACACCGAGACCGCGTCGGTGAACAGCGAGACCACGAAGGTGACGGGCAGGATCATCCCCTGCCAGAGCCCGAGCCAGAATCCTGCCGGCTGCGACAGGCCGGCGGGGGCCGTGTCGAGGCCCGGGTTGGGCCCGGCCGCACAGGCCGACAGCACGAGGACGACGGCGACGCCGAGCGCCACCGTCGTCCATCGCCGCACGGACCGGGAGCCGGTCGGATGTGCCATGCCGTCATCGTGGCACCGCTGCCCGAGCCCTGCACGGGCGCCCGACGGCGTCGGCCTCAGTCGTCCCCCGAGCGCCCGTGCAGGACGCCGGTGGCGAACCCGACCGGCGCCCCCGTCGGCGCGCCGACCCCCAGGGTGACGAGCTGCGGCTCGGCGGGTCCCCCGCAGCAGGCCCCGCCCTCGTCGGCCAGGTCGGTCGAGCACACCCCGGTCTCCGGCAGCTCCAGCTCGACGGCGTCGGCCGCCGCACGGTCGCCGGCCAGCGCGGCGGCCACGGACCGCACCTGCTCGTAGCCCGTGGCGAGGAGGAACGTCGGGGCACGGCCGTAGGACTTCATGCCGACCAGGTAGAAGCCCTCGTCCGGGTGCGCCAGGACACCCTCGCCGTGCGGCTCGACGGTGCCGCAGGAGTGCAGGTTCGGGTCGATGAGCGGTGCCAGCCGCGCCGGGGCCTCCACCACCTCGTCGAGGTCGAGGCGCACCTCGCGCAGCATGGCCAGGTCCGGCCGGAAGCCGGTGGCGGCCGACACGACGTCGACGACGGCGTCGAACGACCCTTCGGCCCGCGCGCCGGGCGCCCGCCCGGTCCCGGAGACCCGCACGCCGCCGTCGACCGCGTCGAGGCGGTCGATCCCGACGCGTGTCCACAGCTCGAGGCGACCGGCCTCGACCGCGTCCCGCAGGCGGGTGCCCAGCAGGCCGCGGGCCGGCAGCTCGTCGTCGGTACCGCCACCGAAGAGCCGACGGGGCGAGCCTCCGCGGATGGCCCAGACGATCTCGGTGCCAGGCTCCTCCTCGGCGAGACGGGTGAGGGCGAGCAGCGTGTTGGCGGCCGAGTGGCCCATCCCGACCACGAGCGTGCGGCGACCCGCGAACCGGTCACGGTCACGGCCCAGGACGTCGGGCAGGGGGCCGGCGAGGAACGGCGCCGCCGCGTCCTCACCGATCGCGGGCAGGCCGCTGGCACCCATCGGGTTCGGCTGGCCGTAGGTGCCCGAGGCGTCGATGACGGCGGCCGCGCGGAGGTCACGGGTCTCGCCGCCGGACTCGGCCCGCACGAGCCACGGGCGGCGCTCGCGCCCGAGGGAGCGGGTGCGGTCCGCACCGTCGCGGGCGACGGCGGAGACCCGGGTGCCGTAGCGGACCCGCTCGCGCAGGGCCGGCGCCGCCGACAGCGGCACGAGGTAGTCACGCACGAGGTCCGCCCCGGTCGGCAGCGCGTCGAGGTCCGGGGCACCCCAGGTGCCGTCCGCCTCGAGGAGACGGCGGGCGGCAGCATCGATGCAGTAGCGCCACGGGGAGAACAACCGCACGTGGCCCCAGTCGGCGACGGCTGCTCCCGGGCCGCTGCCGGCCTCGAGGACGAGAGGTTCGAGCCCTCGCTCCAGCAGGTGTGCCGCCGCCGCCAGGCCCACGGGACCTGCGCCGATCACCACGACCGGGTGCTCCGTCGTCGTCATGCCCACTCCTCATCGACGAACTTCAATGTGTCGGTGCCAACGTATCCACAAACTTCGATGCGTGGCAAGATGGAGGGATGACGGACACCCTGCCCCTCGCGACCGAGACGTGCTGCACGCCCCTGCGTGCCGCCGTCGACGCCACCGAGGCGCAGCGGCTCGCGCGGATCTTCAAGGCGCTGGGCGACCCGACCCGCGTCATGCTGCTGTCCACGGTCGCGACCTCCCCCGACGGCGAGGCCTGCGTCTGCGACCTCACCGCACCCGTGGGCCTCAGCCAGCCCACCGTCAGCCACCACCTGAAGATCCTCGTCGACGCCGGGCTGCTCACCCGCAGCCAGCGAGGCCGCTGGTCCTACTACGCCCTCCTTCCCGGCGCGATCGACCACCTCACCGGCGACCTGCGCGCCCTCGTCTGATCGGACCGCACCCACCTGTGGGAGCCCTGCACCGCGCGGGTGCGGGCTCTCCCTCGGAAGGGCGCATCCCCACTGCACGGGCCCCCGCCCGTACCTCGTGTCGACGCGCGCTCCCGAGCGGACCGGGCACGGGGCGGGAGTCGTCACCGACTCCCGGCCTCGTGGGCTCCCGGTCCTGCCGACCGCGAGCAGCGCAGTCGTGGGCCGTCCCCCTGCGACGCCCCACGACCGCACCGCCTCAGCGGTAGATCGGGTCAGCCGTGGTGCGGCGCGGTGAGGTCACTCGCGGGGCGCCCGTGACGAGGGCTGGGCGCAGTGCTCGTCGCACGTTCGTACGCATGAGTTCTCCTGCCATGACGTGGGAGCAGATGGCAGAGGCCACCCGCGGCGTGACGCGCTCAGAGGCGCGACGCGGCCACGTCAGGCAGGAGAGACAGGGATGTCGAAGTCGGGCACCGGCAGCGGTGCGCACGCTTCGGGGGCCGGCAGCAGCCAGTGGTTGCTGCCGGCGCGCGACGCGGCGGCGAGCTGGGCGGCGACGTCACCGCTGCTCGCACCTCCACGCGCGGAGCTGGAGGAGAACCCGCCGACGGCGGTGAGCGCAGCGGGGGCGCCGGTCGGGCCGCTCGTGCTGGAGACAGCCACCTCGGACGAGACATCGGCGCCCTGGTCCAGGACCGAGGGCTCGGCCGACCCGGAGCCGGCGACTGCGCTCGGGACGCTGACCGCGGCCGTGACCGGCGGGCTGGCGACGGCGGCGCGCGCGGGTGGCGCGTCGTCGTTCTCGGGACGCGCGTCCGCGGCCGCTGCTGCCGTCGTCGGCGCGGAGGGGGCGGCGGCCGTGTCCGGCGTCCCGGTGCTCGCGGAGCCCGGGGTCGCGGTGCCCGGGGTCGTGACCACCGGCATCGCAACCGGCGGGGCCGGCGCAGCGGGCGGGATCGTGCCCGGCACGTCCTCCGTGCCACCGATCGGCAGGTCGAGCGACGGCGGCACGAGCTCGTCCACGACGGGTCCGAGCACGGGGCCCACCACCGGGTCGACGACGTCGATCACCGGGCGCAGGACCGGGTCGACCAGCTCGACGACCGGCGACAGCACCGGAGCGAGGGCATCGGTGACCGGCGACAGCACGGGCTCGACCAGGCCCACGACCGGGCGGACGACCGGGTCCAGCACGGGCTGGACGAGGTCGACGACGGGCGTCAGGCTCCCGACCACGGGGTCCGTGACCGCGCGGACCGGCTCCAGGACGGGTTCGACGACGGCGGCGACCGGGTCGACGACCGGCGCGAGCGTCGTGGTCACGGAGCCCACCAGCGAGCCGACGGGCGCGAGCACCGGGGACAGCGCCTCGGTGACGGGCCGCAGGACGTCCCCGACAGCCTCTGTCACGGGCGCGACCGGTTCGAGCACCGGGCCGGTGACGCTTCCGACGACGTTCCCGGCGGCATCGGTCACGGGTCGCAGCCCGTCCGTCACCGGTCGGACCACGCCGTCGAGCACACCCTCGACCGGGCCGTCAGTCACGCTCTCGGTGGGGATCTCGGCCGGGTCGGCGGGCTGGCCGTCCGGCGGCGTCTCGTCGGGCAGGTCGTCCTCGACACGCTCCGGCCGGCCGGTCACGGGACTGAGGACCGCCTCGAGCACACCACCGACGGAGCTGGTGACCGGGAGGAGGACGTCGCCGGTCACCGTGTCCAGCAGACCCAGCACCGGGCCGCTCGGACGCTCGTCGCTCTCCGCCTCCTCCTCGGGCGCGCCGGTGGCGGGGTCCACCATGGGCTCGTCAGCGGCCCCGGCCTCGGACTCGGACGCCGCCACGTCCGGTGCGGGAGCCTCGTCGGGCTGCGTGTCGGCCCGAGCCTCGTCGGCCGCTTCCTCGGAGTCCTGCCCGGCAGCGTCCTCGACCGGCTCGTCCGCGGAACCGCCGACCGTGTCGGTCTTCTCGGGCTCCCCGGTCGGCTCGTCCTCCGGCGCCTCGGCCTCGGCGGGTCGCTCGGACTGTGGTTCCTCGGGGTCCGCCTGCTGGTTCTCGGGACCCGGCGCGTCCGCCGACGCGGACTCCGCAGCCGGTTCCTCCGCAGCGGCGGGCCGGGCCTCCTCGCCGGAGCCCTCCTCGTTCTCGCGCGGGGCCGGGTCGTCCGTCGAGGACGCCTTCGCCGCGGGCTTCTCGGCCGGCGGCTCGGTGGGTGCGGGCTCGTCGGCTGCGGGCTGCTCCGAGGCAGGCTCTTCGACTGCCGGCTCCTCGGGCTTCGCGGTGGCCTTCTCCACGGCCGTGGAGACAGGCTTCGTCACCGTCCCGACGGTCTTCTCGACGGTCTTGGTGACACCGTCCAGCAGCGGGTCCGTGACCTTCTCGGTGGTGGTCTTCACCACCCCGGTCAGAAGCCCTCTCCCGGAACGGTCCTCGCCGTCGTCGGCGGCCGCGCCGCTCGCGAGGAGGAACCCGGTGAGGGCCGTGCCCAGGGCGACGCCGGCGGCGCGCAGCGTCCAGCGGCGGAGGCTCGTCGCCTCCGTGCACCCGCTGACACGCACCATCCGTGTCCCCGCCCCCTGCTCGCTCAGACGCCTGTGACCTGCACCACTCTGGCGTGACGGACGCCCCGGCGCAACATCAACGGCTCAGCGTGTCATGAGCGGTGCCCGCGGCGGCACGGCGTCCAGCCGGTCGGCCGTCGCCGTCGCGCAGGCCGCCAGATCCCCGGCGATCTGCGCGCTGAGGCCCAGGTAGGCCGCCGGGTCGATCAGCTCACCCAGCTCGGCCCGGTCGAAGGCCCCGGCGACCACGGGCTCGTCGAGCAGCCTCTCGACGAACGGCACGTCGCCGCCCGCCGTCGCCTGCGCCACCTCGAACACGACGTCGTGCGCCTTCTGCCGGCCGATCTTCTCCCCCAGGGCGAGCATCAGCGACTCCGAGCCGATCATGCCCGCCGACAGGCTGATGTTGTCGCGCATGCGAGCAGGATCGAGGACGAGACCCTCCACGATCACCTCGAGGCGGGCGAGCATGTCCCCCGCCAGCACGGCGGCCGAGGCCGCGACGTCCTCGAGCAACGCGGTCATCGCGCCGTTGGCCTCCTGGTCGTGCAGCATCGACTCCAGCGCCGGCGCCGCGAGCGCCCGCAGCTCGGCGGACATGGTGAGCAGGTCGAGGGCGAGCTGCGGGTTGCGCTTGTGCGGCATGGTCGAGCTGCCGACGGTGCCCTCGGGCACCGGCTCGAACGCCTCGGCGAACTCGGGCTGCATGAGCGCGTAGACGTCCTTGGCGACCTTGCCGATCGTGCCGGCGAGCTGGGCCAGGACGAGCACGAGCTCGACGATCCCGTCGTTGATCGCCCGCGACGGGACGCGCATCGGGTGCAGGCCGAGCCGGTGAGCCACCCCGGCCTCGATGACGCGGCCGGCGTCGCCGAAGGAGGCGAAGGTCCCGGCAGCACCACCCATGAGGACGCAGAACAGCCGGTCGTCGAGACGCTCCAGCCGTTCGGTGTGCGCCACGAGCTGGTCGATCCACACGGCGACCTTGAAGCCGAAGGTGATCGGCACCGCGTGCTGGGAGTGGGTGCGCCCGGCCATCGGCAGCCCTGCAGAGCGTTCCGCCAGCCCGGCCGCGGAGCGCAGCACCCGCGAGAGCTGTCGCAGCAGGAGCCGGTGGGCGTCCCGCAGGACCAGCACGTCGGCGGTCTGGGTGATGTTCTGGGTGGTCGCCCCCCAGTGCACCCACCCGCCGTGCTTGGACCCGACGGCGCGCGCGAACTCCTCGATGAGCGGCACCAACGGGTGGCTGGCCTCCGCCGTCGCGGCCAGGACCCGCTTGATGTCGAGCTTCTCGATGCGGGCGGTCAGCGCGATGGCGCGGGCGGACTCCTTGGGGATGAGGCCGGCGTCCGCCTCGGCGAGCGCCAGGGCCGCCTCGACGTCGAGCCGGGCCTGCCAGCGGTTCTCGCGGGTGAACAGGGCGGCGATGCCCGGGTCGGGGACGCGGCCCTCGGTGAACCGTCCGAACGGGGCGACGATCATGGCGGGCTCCTGCCGACGAGCTGCGAGACGTTTCCGGCATTGTCCACCCCGGATGTTTCGTGCGTGCCACGGTCCGGTCAGCGGATGACGAGCGCCGGGCGGTCCGGGTGGTCGAACCGGACGACGACGTCGGCGGTGCGGCCGGGGGCGACCTCACGGCGGTACCGCCCGTACGCGACGAGGGTCCAGGCGTCGTCGAGGGCGGTGCGCCGGGTCTCGGTGGCGGGCTGCAGCGCGAGGTGCACGGTGAGGTCGACGTCGAGGCGTAGACCCAGCAGGAGGGAGCCGTCGAGCACCACGACCGTGCCGGGTGGCGCGTCGACCGGGGCCGCCCGGGTCGACCGGTCGGTCCGCGGGTCGCGCAGCGCGGGCAGCCAGCGTCCCCGGCGCACCACGGAGGTGAGGACCTCCCGGTTGAGCGCGTCGACGTCGACCCGGTCCTCGAGCAGCGCGTCGGGGTCCCGGCGCCCGCGTTCCAGGCGCAGCGAGGCCGCCCGCCAGAAGTCGCGTGCGCGGACCCGGGCGACGGGCCGTCCTGCGGTCCGCAGGGGTTCGGCGAGCGCGTCGGCGAGCACCTCCGGCCGGGTGGACGGGTGGCCGTCCACGACCAGCCGCACGGGCCGGTCGCCGGGTCGCGCCAGGACCAGGTCGACGACGTGGTCCACCACGCCGTCGAGCGTCGTCGGCCGGACCTGCACCCGTCCATGCTGTCACGCCGTGCACCGGAAGTTCATCGTTCCGTCGGTTCCAGGTACGGCGGTCTCGTAATTCGCCGTCACCTCGCCGCGGTGTGATCTCGGCATCGCCGGTCACGGAACCCCTGCCGGCGACCCGCACCCCGTCCGAAAGGAACGACCATGCGCGTCCGCGCTCTTCCTGCTCTCGGTGTCCTCGGCCTCGGCGCCGCCCTCCTCACCGGCTGCTCCGGCGCCGCGGAGGCCGGCGACGCCGCCCCGGCAGCCGCGGCGGCCGACCCCGACGCACCGCTCACCTTCGCCACCACGCCGCTCGGCGACGACCCGGGCGCGGAGAACCCCATCGAGGCCTTCGCCGAGCTGGTCACGGCCGAGACCGGCCGGGAGGTCGAGATCGTCGACGTCCCCGACTACACCGCCGTCGTGGAGGCGCTGCGCAACCACCACGTGGACATCGGGTTCATGAGCGGGTTCCCCTCGGCGCTGGCGGTGAACACCGGCGAGGTGGACTCGCTCGTGGCGTGGCCGGGCAACGACGACCCGGTCTCCACCTGCCTGGTGATGGACGACTCGCCGTTGCGGAGCCTGGAGGACATCACCTCCGACACCGTCGTGGCCTTCGCCGACCCGGCGTCCAGCTCCGGGTACTTCATGCCGGTGGCGATGCTGCACGACGCCGGGCTGGAGAAGGACGTCGACTACACCTCGATGTTCTCCGGCGGCCACGACATGTCGTTCATCGCTTTGGCCGAGGGCCAGATCGACGTCGCGTGCACCTCGACGATCTTCCCGACCATGGCCGGGCAGGACAACCCGATGTTCCCGTTCGACGAGGGCGAGACCAGAGCCCTCGGCGTCAGCGGCTCCATGCCGGTCGCCGTCACCGTGCTCGCCGACCAGCAGCTCGCCGAGGACAAGCGGGCCGAGCTGCTCGAGGCGCTGCCGACCGTCTTCGTCGAGTCCAACGCCGAGCAGCTCGGGGCGATGTTCGAGGCGATGCAGGGCACCGAGCCGATCCTCGAACCTGCCGACGACCTCTTCCAGCCGTTCGTCGACATCGCCGCGATCGCCGACGTCGACATCTCGGACCTGGGCTGATCGGGATGACCGTGACCGCCGCCTCGACGAGCACCACGACATCGAGCCCTGTGACGTCCGGCCCGACGCCGGGCGCGCTCGTCACCGTGCGCGACCTCCAGGTCTCCTACGGCGCCGGCCCGCTCGTGCTCGACGGCGTCGACCTCGACCTGTACCCCGGGGAGACCGTGGCGCTGCTCGGCTCCTCCGGGTCCGGCAAGTCGACGCTCATGCGGTGCCTGACCGGGTTCGCCCCCATCAGCTCCGGCACCGTGCAGGTCAGCGGTCACGAGCTGACCTCGCTGCGCAGGAGCCGGCTGCGCGACCTCCGCGCGAGCGTCGGCCAGGTCTTCCAGCAGTTCAACCTCGTCGGTCGCCTGTCGGTGCTGACGAACGTGCTCACCGGCGCCCTGCACCGCGCCGGCCCGATCAACGCCGTCGGAGGCTTCACCAGCGCAGACCGGCGCCGGGCGATGGAGCTGCTCGACCGCGTCGGCATCGCCCACAAGGCGACCGTCCAGGCCCGCACCCTCTCGGGCGGCCAGCAGCAGCGCGTCGCCATCGCCCGTGCGCTCATGCAGCGCCCGCAGGTCGTCCTCGCGGACGAACCCGTGGCGTCCCTCGACCCGAAGATGTCGCACGCGGTGCTCGACCTGCTGCGCCAGATCGCCCGCGAGGACGGCATCCCCGTGCTCGTGAGCCTGCACGTGCTCCCCCTCGCCCTCGAGCACTCCGACCGCATCGTCGGGCTGCGGCACGGCCGGATGCTCGTCTCCGCGCCCACCGCCGACCTCGACGCCGACCGGCTCGAGGTGCTCTACGCCGACGGCACCGAGGAGGCCGACGGTGCCCACCGCTGAGCGCATCCGCCGCGAGCACTCCGCCACCGCGCTCGATGCCGCCGAGCGCGCCCGGCTCGAGCGGGCGTTCACCGTCCCCCGAGCCCGGTTCCTGCTCGGCGTGCCCGTCGCACTCGCGATCCTGTACTGGTCGATGGTCGGGGCGGACTTCGACGTCGCCAAGCTCGGCGAGGGCGCGGTCAACATGGGCGACTTCCTCACCCGGCTGTTCCCGCCGTCGTGGGACAAGCTCGACGTGATCGTCGCCCAGCTCGTCGAGACGCTGCAGATGGCGATCGTCGGGAGCGTCCTGGGGGCCGTGCTGTCGCTGTTCATGGCGTTCGGCGCGGCGTCGAACATCGCCCCGGGCTGGGTGTACTACCCGTGCCGCTGGACGATGAACGTCATCCGGTCCCTGCCGGACCTGGTGTTCGCCCTCATGTTCGTCTCGGCGGTCGGCCTGGGCCCGTTCGCCGGCATCCTCGCGATGACGGTCGGCTCGGTGGGCTCCATCGGCAAGGTCTTCGCCGAGGCGATGGAGTCGGTCGACACCGGCCCGGTCACCGCCATGGAAGCCGTCGGCGCCTCGCGCCGGCAGGTCGTCCAGTACGGGGTCCTGCCGCAGGCCGGTCCCCTGCTCGTGTCCTACTCGTTGCTCCTCTTCGAGGGCAACGTGCGCGGCGCCACCATCCTCGGGATGGTCGGCGCGGGCGGCATCGGCCTCGAGCTCACCACCGCCATGAAGATGTACGACTACGGGCACCTGTCCGCGATCGTCATCTGCATCATCGTGCTGGTCACGGTCATCGACCAGGCCAGCGCCGTCATCCGGAGGAAGATCACGTGACCACGCTCGACACCGCCCCGCTGCCGCTCTCCGCCCCGGTGAACCTGCGCGACCTCGGCGGGACCGTGGTCGCCGGCGGCGCCGTCCGTCCCGGCGTCGTGCTGCGCGCCGACGACCTGTCCACGACGGACCGCCCCTTCGCGGACGAGCTGGTCGGCGCCGGGCTGCGCGCCGTCGTCGACCTGCGCTCGCCCGACGAGGTGGCCCTCACCGGCCGCGGAGTGCTCGGCGAACGGTCGGAGATCAGCTACCACCACGTGCCGTTCCTGGCGGACATCGGCCGCGCGGCGGGCGACGCCGACCCGGCCACGATGCTCGACCAGTCGCGGTTCGGGGCCATGTACCTGCGGATGTACGAGGGCGCGGCCGCACAGGTCGTCACGGCGCTGGCGATCGTCGCGCACTCCCCCGGCACGGTCGCCTTCCACTGCGCGGCCGGTCAGGACCGCACCGGCGTGCTCGCCGCGGCACTGCTGCTGACTCTCGGCGCGGACGCGGAGGCGATCGTGGCGGACTACGCCCGCACCGGCGAGAGCTCGGCCGCGATCCAGCGGCGGCTCGCCCCCGTCATGGCACCGCTGATGGCCCGGTTCGGGCTCGACCTGGACGCCGCCGCGCGGGCCGCCGCCCGCACCAGGTTCTCCGAGACCCCGATGCGTGAGCTGCTGGCCGCTCTCGCCGAGCGGCACGGCGACCCGCTCGCCCCGTTGCGTGCCGCCGGGCTGACCGACGGGCTGGTCGCCCGGCTCCGCGAACGCGCCCTGGCACCGTCGGGCACCGCATGACGGCGCCGGGCACCCGGCCCGCGCCGTCGGAAGCGACGGGCCGTCGGCCGGGACGACCCCGGGCCGCGGGACATGACGAGCGCATCCTGGCGGCGGCCGTGGACCTGCTGGAGCGCGGCGAGGACGTCACGGTCGCCCGGGTCGTCGAGGCCAGCGGTGTCGGCCGCGCGGCGATCTACCGGCGGTGGCCGTCGATGACGGACCTCGTGGCGGCGGCGCTCGACCAGGGTCGCGAGCCGTACGAGATCTCCACCGAGGGCGACCTGCTGGCGAACCTGCTGGCGGCGCTGTCCCCGTCCGCGCACCCGGCCGGGCGCGACTACCCCGAGCGGCGGTTCCGTCTGCGGTTGCGGCTGGCGATGTCCGACCGGCGGGTCGCACAGGCGTACTGGCGCTCCCACGTCGCCCGACGGCGGTCCGCGCTGGTCGCCCTGCTGCGGGCCGGGATCGAGCGTGGCGAGCTGCGCGCGGACCTCGACGTCGAGGCGAGCATCGACCTGGTCAACGGGGTCTACTACTACCAGTACGTGGTGCGCGGGGACTCGCTGACCGAGCCGGCCACGCTCGAGCGGTGCCGCGAGGCCGTGCGCACGGCGTGGCGGGGCATGCTGGCGGCACCCTGACCGACGCGAGGTGGCCATCTGCCTGAGAGTAGGGCGGCGGTCTGCCTGACAGACGCACCGCGATCTGTCAGACAGAAGCGTGGCAATCTGTTAGATAGAAGGGTCGCCATCTGTTAGATTGGTGCCATGGCCTATCGGCGACGAGTGATCGACCAGGCGTTGGACGGTCTGTTTCCCCACCTCGCCGCCATCGCCCTGGAAGGCGCCAAGGGCGTAGGCAAGACCGCGACGGCGACACAACGGGCCACGACCGAGTTCAACCTTGCGAACGAGCTGCTGCGACAGACGCTGGCCGCCGACGTCGACCAGATCACCCGGGTGCCACCACCGGTGCTCGTCGACGAGTGGCAGCTCGAGCCGCAGGTCTGGGATCGCGTCAAGCGAGCCGTCGACGACGACCTCACCGGCGGCCGTTTCCTCCTGGCGGGGTCGGCCGGGGTTGCCCCCGGAACCAGGATCCACTCCGGCGCCGGGCGCATCGTCTCGTTCAGGATGCGTCCACTCTCGTTCGCCGAGCGAGCGGTCAGCACTCCGTCGGTCTCGTTGCGCGCGCTGCTGGACGGTCAGCTCCCGACGGTCACCGGGGGGTCGAGCGTCGGGTTGCCGCAGTACGTCGACGAGATCCTGCGATCCGGCTTCCCCGGCATCCGCGGTCTCCCGGAAGCCGCCCGGCGACACCAGCTCGACAGCTACCTGGCGAGGATCGTGGAGCGGGAGCTCCCGGAGAACGGCGTGCACGTCCGCCGGCCCGCCGCACTGACCGGATGGCTCGCTGCGTACGGTGCCGCCACGGCAACGGATGCGTCCTACAGCACCATCCTCGACGCCGCGACCCCTGGTGACGACGACAAGCCGGTTCGGCAGACGGTCGACATCTATCGCGAGCACCTGACTCGCCTCTTCATCCTCGATCCCGTGCCCGCCTGGCTTCCGTTGTTCGCACCGCTCAAGCGTCTGACTCGCACACCGAAGCACCACCTCGTCGACCCAGCACTGGCCGCACGCCTGGCGGGTGTCTCGCCAGAGGGACTGCTCCGCGGAGAGGGCGAGCGCGTCACCGCGCGCCGTGAGACCGCCACGTGGCTCGGAGCACTCTTCGAGTCGCTCGTCGTCCAGTCCGTCAGGGTCTATGCCGGTGCCGCCGACGCGACCATCGGACACCTGCGCACCAAGGACACGAACCGTGAGATCGACATCCTCGTCGAACGCGCCGACCACAAGGTCGTCGCCATCGAGGTCAAGCTGTCCGGGAGCGTGAGTGACAAGGACGTCCGCCACCTGAACTGGCTCCACGACCAGCTCGGCGATCGGGTGCTCGACCGTGTCGTCATCACGACCGGGCCGTATGCCTACCGCCGCCAGGACGGGGTCGCCGTCGTGCCGCTCGCCCTGCTCGGACCGTAGTCCTCGCTGTCGCTCAGCCGGCGTGCTCCACGCAGCGGGTCGCCGCCGGCCGGACCTCCAGGCGCCCCGTCGGGATCTGGCGCCCGCACACGGCACAGACGCCGTAGGTCCCGGCGGCCACCCGGTCGAGCGCGGCGACCAGCTCGTCACGCTCGACGGCGGCCTCCGCGGCGAGCGCCGCCGCCTGCTGCCGCTCCCAGGCGAGCGTGGCGCCCTCCGGGTCGTGCTCGTCGTCGACGTTCTCGTCGCGGACCACCCCGACGATGTCGTCGACGAGGCGGCGCTGTGCGGCGATCCGGGCCTCGACCTCCGCCAGCCGGGCGTGCAGACGCGCCTCGGGCCCGGCGTCGTCCGGCGTGGCACCCGGCGCCGCAGGGCCCGGCTCAGAAGGCACGGTGCGTCCACTCCCCGGCGACCAGCGTGCCCGCCACCGGCATCTCGCGCAGGCCGTCCGGGTCGACGGCGAACGGGTCGACGTCGACGACCGCGAGGTCCGCCGGGTCCCCGGCGTCGAGGTCGAGCGACCGGCCGTCCACCGACGCCTCGAGGGCGGTGCGCAGGTCCAGGCTCTGCTCGGGGTGCCAGGGCTCGCGCCCGTCACGGGACCGGGTGACCGCCGCCGCGACCGCGACCCACGGGTCGAGCGGGGCGACCGGCGCGTCCGAGCCGAGGGCGAGCGGCACCCCGGCCCGGCGCAGGTCCGCCAGCGGGAACGCCCGGGCGGTGCGGTCCGGCCACAGCTCCTCGGCGAGGTCGCGGTCGTCCATGGCGTGCTCCGGCTGGACGCTCGCCGTCACGCCGAGCGCGGCGAAGCGTGCGACGTCGTCGGCCTGCAGCAGCTGCGCGTGCTCGATCGAACCCTGCGCCCCCGAGGCGGCGAAGGCGTCGAGCGCGAGGGCGTTCGCGTGGTCGCCGATCGCGTGGATCGCGCACCGCAGCCCCGCCCGGTGCGCGCGGGCCATCAGCGGCACGAGGTGGTCCGTCGCGATGTTGAGGATGCCGTACGCATCCTGACCCGTCGACCCGGCGTACGTGTCGAAGCAGTAGGCGGTCAGCGTGTTCAGCGAGCCGTCGCTGATCACCTTCAGCGGGCCCTGCGTCACCAGGGTGGCGCCCTCGACCAAGGGATCGCCGTCGGTGAGGCCCTCGTCCAGCACGGCGTCCAGGTACTGCTCCCACACCCCCGCGCGCACCCGCAGCCCCGACCATCCCCGCGTGACGCGCCGGCGCCAGGACGCGAGGTTGTCCGCGACCTCGAGGTCGACGACGCCGACGACGCCGCGCTCGGCCGCGGCGCGGGCGGCGTCGACCACGAGCTCGTCCGCGACGTCGTCGTCCACCGTGACGATCCGCGGGCTGGCGGCCATCCACTCCTCCTCGCGCAGCAGCCCGGTCGGGTGGTGATGGATACCGAGGTAGCGCAGCCCGGCGCTCGACGCCCACGCGCTGTGCAGGTCGCCGGAGAGCAGGATCACGGGGACGTCGCCGACGGCGTCGTCGAGCACGGCGGCGGTCGGCTCGTGCTCCCAGCCCGCCCACCGGAACCCGTACCCCACCAGCGGCTGGCCCTGCGGCGTCGGCGTCGTCGCACCGTGCACCCGTGCCCGCACGAGCGCCGCGGCGTGCTCGGGGCTGGTCGCCGCGGAGACGTCGAGCCGGTGCCGCACCAGCGCCCACTGCGTCAGGTGGGTGTGCGCGTCCCACAGACCGGGCATCAGGACCCGGCCCTCGAGGTCGACGCTCTGCCGGGCGCCCGACGGGCGGTCGGGCACGTCCGCGCCGGCCGGCACGACCGCGGCGATCCGACCCTCGTCGAGCGCGACGTCGACCAGGCCCTCGAAGCGGCCCGCACGGCGGGCGTTGCGTAGGATCAGACTCACCCGCACACCGTATGCGAGCGGCGGCGCCCTCAGGCAGGTGTGCGCGCGAAGGTGCGCAGCGCCTCCACCACGAGCGCGTGGTCGTCGGCCTGGGCGAGTCCGGAGACCGTCACCACGCCCACGATCCCCGCCCCGTCGACACGGAGCGGGAACGCCCCGCCGTGCGCCGCGTACTCCTGCAGCGACAGCTGGTGGGTCTCGTTGAAGTCGCGGCCCTGCGCCCGGGCACGCAGCCCGACCAGGTACGACGACGCCCCGAAGCGGTAGACCACGCGCACCTTGCGCTCCACCCACGAGTCGTTGTCCGGCGTCGTGCCCTCACGGGCCGCGTGGAACACCTGCTGGGTGCCCTTGCGCACGTCGACCGTCACGGGCAGGTCCCGCTCTCCGGCGAGCTCGACCAGCAGGCAGCCGAGCCGCCACGCGTCGTCGTGGGTGAAGCGCGGCAGGACCAGCTCACGCTCGGTGGACTCGACCTCGGCGATCAGGGCGGTGACGTCGGTGCTCATCGGGCCAGCCTGCCACGCGTTCCCCGGGACCCGGGGCCGTGTCCTGCCTCACAGCGGGAATGCGACCACCGTGCCATCCTGTTCCACCGTCAGCATCGTGATCATCGATGCACGCATCGATACCTTCGATGCATTGGACGTACCCGATGCCACCGGCGCACCCGCCGGGGCACCACGACACAGGAGATCCTCCATGCGACGCCACCGCGCCATCCTCGCCACCGCCACCGCCACGCTCACCGCCCTGGCGCTCGCGGCCTGCGGGGGTTCCGGCGACGGCGGCACCACCGACGCCGAGGCCGGGTCGGACCTCAACCTGGTCTCCGACGGCACCCTGACCGTCGCCACCGAGGGCACCTACCGGCCGTTCACCTTCCACGACGCGACCGGCGACCTCGTCGGCTACGACGTGGAGGTCGCCGAGGCCGTCGCCGACAAGCTCGGCCTCGAGGTCTCCTTCGCCGAGACCCAGTGGGACGGCATCTTCGCCGGGCTCGACGCCGGGCGCTTCGACACCATCGCCAACCAGGTGTCCATGACCCCCGAGCGCCTGGAGAGCTACGAGTTCTCCCAGCCGTACACCGTCTCGCGCGGCGTCGTCGTCGTGGCCGAGGGTGACACCGCGATCTCGAGCTTCGCCGACCTGGACGGCAAGACCACCGCGCAGTCGGGGACGAGCAACTGGCGCACGCTCGCGGAGGAGTCCGGCGCGCAGATCGAGGTCGTCGAGGGCTGGGCCCAGTCGGTCGCGCTCATCGAGCAGGGGCGCGTCGACGCGACCGTCAACGACTCGCTCACCGTGCTCGACTACCTCAACGAGCACCCCGACGCACCGATCGAGATCGCTGCGGAGACCGACGAGACCTCGGAGTCCGGGTTCGTCGTCACCCCCGAGCGCGCGGCCCTGGCCGAGGCGATCGACGGGGCGCTGGACGAGCTGCGGACCGACGGTACGCTCACCGAGCTGTCGGAGAAGTACTTCGGGACCGACGTCTCCGAGTGACCGACCGCTAGCGAAACGCGTGGAGCGTCGGCACCCGAGCGGGTGCCGACGCTCTCGCACGTCCCCCGCGCGCCGCCGTCGTCCGCGTGCGCGTGAATGGTGAGGTGAGCACATGGACGTGGAGCTGTTTCTCGACTCGTGGTGGCCGATCGTCCTCGGTGGCCTGACGGGCACGATCCCGCTGGCGCTGATGTCGTTCGCCATCGGGCTGGTGATCGCCCTGGGGGTCGCGCTGCTGCGGCTGTCCACCCACCGGGCGCTGCGCGCCGCCGGGCGGGTGTACGTGTCGGTCATCCGCGGCACCCCGCTGCTCGTGCAGCTCTTCGTCATCTTCTACGGGCTGCCCACCCTCGGTGTGACGATCGACCCGTGGCCGAGCGCCATCGTCGCCTTCTCGCTCAACGTGGGCGGGTACGCGGCCGAGGTCATCCGCGCCGCGATCCTCTCCGTCCCGCAGGGCCAGTGGGAGGCCGGGTACGTGGTCGGGATGTCACGCCAGCGCACGCTGCGGCGGATCATCCTGCCGCAGGCCGCCCGCGTCAGCGTGCCACCGCTGTCCAACACCTTCATCTCGCTGGTCAAGGACACCTCGCTCGCCTCGCTCATCCTGGTGACCGAGCTGTTCCGCAAGGCCCGGGAGATCGCGGACTTCACCAGCGAGTTCCTGCTGCTGTACCTCGAGGCGGCGATCATCTACTGGATCTTCTGCACCGTGCTGTCGTTCGGGCAGGACCGTATCGAGAAGAAGCTGGAGCAGTATGTCTGACGCCCTGCTGACCGCCCGCGGTATCCACAAGTCGTTCGGGGACAACCACGTGCTGCGCGGCATCGACCTCGAGGTCCGCCGGGGGCAGGTCGTCGCCCTGATCGGACCCAGCGGCTCCGGCAAGACGACGATGCTGCGCTCGCTCAACGGCCTCGAGACGCCCGACGCCGGAACGCTCGCGTTCGACGGCGGCCCGTCCGTCACGTTCGAGGGTGCCCCGCGCTCGGGCCGGGCCCGGCGGGCCGCCGAGGCACGCCGCACCGCGCTGCGCGACCGGTCCGCGATGGTGTTCCAGCACCACAACCTGTTCCCGCACAAGACGGTGCTGCAGAACGTCACCGAGGGACCCGTGCAGGTGCAGCGGGTGCCCCGCGCGCAGGCGGAGGAACGCGGCCGGGCGCTGCTCGACCGCGTCGGGCTGGCCGAGAAGGCCGACGCCTACCCGCGCCAGCTCTCCGGCGGGCAGCAGCAGCGCGTCGGGATCGTGCGAGCGCTGGCGCTGGAGCCCGACCTGCTGCTCTTCGACGAGCCGACCTCGTCGCTCGACCCTGAGCTCGTCGGTGACGTGCTGAGCGTCATGAAGGGGCTCGCCGACGAGGGCTGGACGATGGTCGTGGTGACGCACGAGCTGCAGTTCGCCCGCTCCGTGGCCGACGAGGTGCTGTTCCTCGACGGCGGCGTGGTCGCCGAGCGCGGCGCCCCGGCACAGCTGTTCTCCGCGCCCCGCGAGGAGCGCACCCGGCAGTTCCTGCACCGGATCCTGCATCCGCTCGACTGAGGCGAAGACTCAGCTCTCCGACGGGCCGGTGGTCTGGTCGTCGAGGATCTCGATGATGCGTGCACTGATGTCGCCGAGCGCGGCGGTGCCGTGCGTGCCGAGGCCGGCGAAGAGAGCGTCGCGGATCTCCTGGCGCTGCGCTCGGAGCACTCGGCCGACGAGACGTCGTCCGTCGTTGGTCAACGTGGCTTCGGACGCGCGCCGGCCGCCGGTCGTGGGGCGGCGCACGACGAGACCCTGGCGTTCGAGGGTCGTGAGGGCGTGGCTGATGCGACTCTGGGAGAAGCGGAGGCTCTCGGCCAGGCTCTTGAGCCCGACCGTCTGGTCCTTGGCGGCGCTGAGGAGCACGAGAACCTTGAACTGGCCGTGGGAGATTCCCCCGTCGCGCTGCGACTGCCGTTCGAGCGCCGCTTCGAGAAGGTGGACGGCAAGGATGAAGTCCTGCCAGACACCGGGCTCGTCGACGCCGTCGACGGGCACGTGCAGGTCGCGCTCGGCGTCCGATGATGACGTCACGGTCCGATCCTCTCACCGCCTTCGGGAGGGCGGAGCTGCTGCTCCGCCCTCCCGGAAGGGACTCACACCATGGGGTTCCCGTTGGCGGACGACTCCGGCAGGGTGAGCTCCTGCACGACGTCCCAGTGCTCGACGATCCGCCCGTTCTCCAACCGGAAGATGTCCACGATCACCACCGGGCCGGGAGCCCAGCCGGTCACGAGGCTGTGGGTGAACACGAGGTCACCCTGGGCTGCGGTGCGCCGGGGCTCCCAGGAGAACCCCTGCAGACCGGGTACCGCGGCGCGCAGCGTGTCCAGGCCGTCGGGCATCTGAGGACTGTGCTGCACGTAGGGCTCGGCCCAGTACCGCTCGAGCGCGGTGAGGTCCTTCTCGACGAAGAGCTCTCGCATCGCAGTGAGGACGATCTCGGTGTTGCGCGCGGCCTGGTCCTCCGCGGGGACGGTGTGCTCGGTCATGGTCATGCCTCCGTGATCTCGGTGATGGTGCCGACGAGGTGGTAGAGGGTGCCGTCGACGGTGACGTTGGAGTAGAGCGTCCCGCGGGCGAAGTCCTCGACGTGGGTCACCGTGGCGCCGCTCGCCTCGGTCCACGAGTTCAGGTAGACGCCGTCGCGGATCTCCTTGAGGTCGAGCGCGACGGTCTCGGCGTGGCCGTCCGGTGCGAGCCCTCCGCCCTCCTCGACGACGAAGCTGCCCTGCGACGTCGAGTCGAAGGTGAACGTCACCTTCAGCGGTCCCAGGTCGAACCTGAAGCTCTTGCCTGCCAGTTGCGTGGTCATGACGTGTGGTCCTCTCGATGGCGGAAGGGGTGTTGAGTTGAACACTCAACTCAGAGATCTATTCCCGGTCCCCCCGGCGCGGACCGGCCCGCCGTCCGAGGTGATCTGCGCGACGCTCCTGCCGGTCAGGTCCCACGTGTCGTCGAGGCCGTCGAGCAGCTCACGCACCCGGGGTGCGACCTCCTCGCCGAACAGGCGGATGCTCCGCTCCCTGGCCGCCCGCGGGAGGTGCAGGAGGTCGTACTTCAGGTCGAACCGGGAGAGATGGTTGGCGCGGACGACCTGCGCGATCTTCTGCGCCACCGTCTCCACCCCGCCGACGTACAACGCTCCCCCGTCGACCTCCTGCAGGTACCGCTCGTACGTGGGCGCGTAGAAGCCCCGTTCTCGGCCGATCCGGGTCACCACCGGCTCCCAGTGCTGCCAGTGCACCTCCCGCGCCTGCTCGTCGGTCTCTGCGACCAGCCCGAGAGAGTGCTGCCCGATCGGCAGCTCGGGGCGCCCGAGCCGGCCCAGTGCTCGCAGGTACAGCTCCGCGTGCCCGGCGAAGCGTTCCGGTCGGCCGCCGATGATCGCCATCATCAACGGCAGCCCGTGCTGCGCCGCGCGCAGGACCGAGCCGGGACTGCCGCCGACCCCCATCCACGCCGGGACGCCGCCGTCGGGCATGCGCGGATGCAGCCGCACCTCGTCCAGCGCGGGCCGGTACCGGCCCGACCAGGTCACGCGGTCCTCGCGCATCAGACGGAGGAACAGCTCCAGCTTCTCCTCGAAGAGCCCCTCGTACTCCGCGATGTCGAAGCCGAACAGCCCGAACGACTCCGTCGCGGACCCACGCCCGAGCACCATCTCGGTCCGCCCCTCGGAGATCGCGTCCACCGTGGCGAACTCCTGGTACAGCCGCACCGGGTCCTGCGTGGACAGCACCGTCACCGCGGTCCCCAGCCGGATCGTGCTCGTCGCCTGGGCAGCCGCCGCCAGCAGCACGGAGGTCGCCGAGTCGACCTGCCCCTCTCGGTAGTGCTCCCCCACGCTGAACACGTCGAGGCCGACCGCCTCGGCGAGCTGCGCCTCCTCGACGATCAGTCGCACGGTCTCCGCGTCACCCAGCACCCGCCCGCCGTCGCTCGCCACGTCGCCGAACGTGCCCAGCCCGAGCTGCAAGCCTCGCGCCACCGTCGTCTCGGTCATCACGCCACCTCCACCAGTTGATTGACACGTGAATCATCCGTGCATATGATTCACGTGTCAACTACCGAGGAGCAGTGATGGGTGCAGCAGGGCGTCGGAACCTCCCCACGAGCGAGGAGCTCGCGACCTGGCGTGCGCACGTCGAGACCTTCGACATCGTCCGCGCCCGCATCGAGTCCCGCCTGCACCAGGACTCGAAGCTGTCGAGCGGGGACTACCGCGTGCTGCTCGCTCTGAGCGAGGCCGACGGGAGCACGGTGCGGTCCTCGGAGCTCGCCGCACACATCGAGTGGGAACGCAGCCGCCTGTCAGGTCACCTCGGGCGGATGGAGAAGCGCGGACTGGTACGCCGCGAACCCTGTGCGGAGGACGCCCGCGGGTCACGCGTGCTCCTGACCGCCGAAGGCGCCCGCGCCTTTCGCGCCAGCACCGTTCCCCACCTCCAGGCGATCAAGGAGATCTTCGTCGACGCCTTCACTCCCCGGCAGCTCGCCGACCTGGACGAGACCGCCGCCGCCGTCCGTCGACATCTCGACCTCGACTCCCCCCGCCCCCGATCTTCCGACGTCCCGAACTCACCCACAGGAGAAACATCATGACCAGCAAGCCGATCATCGTCGTCGCAGGTGCCACCGGGTCTCAGGGCGGAGGCATGGTCACCGCAGTCCTGGAGGACCCCCAGCAGCGCTTCGCCGTCCGCGCCATCACCCGCGACCCGCAGGCTCCGGCCGCACAGGCTCTCGCCGCCCGGGGCGTGGAGGTCGTCCAGGCCGACTTCACCGACCCGGCCACCCTCGACGCAGCGTTCGCGGGCGCCCACGGGGCGTTCCTCGTCACCAACTTCTGGGCACACCTCTCCGCCGCCCAGGAGACGCAGGAGATCGCGAACCTCGCCGAGGCCGCAGCCTCCGCGAACCTCTCCCACGTGGTGTGGTCCACGCTCGAGGACACCCGCGACCTGCTCCCGGTCAGCGACCCTCGCATGCCCGTCCTGCAGGACAGCTACAACGTGCCCCACTTCGACGCCAAGGGCGAGGGGAACCGCCTCTTCACCGAGGCCGGGGTGCCCACGACGTTCCTGAACACCACCTACTACTTCCAAGGGTTCGCCGGCCCCTTCGCGCCCCGTCGCACGGAGGACGGCGTGGTCACGCTCACGCTGCCGCTCGAGCCCGGGAAGCTCCTCGCCGGCGTCGACGTCGACGACATCGGCCGCACCGCGTTCGCCATCCTCGCCGCCGGAGACACGCACGTCGGGCAGACGGTCAGCCTGGCCGGCGACCACCTGACGGGCGCCGACTACGCGGAGGTCATCGGCGAGGTCATCGACGAGACCGTCCGGTTCGAGGCCGTCCCGTACGACGCGTTCCGAGCTCTTCCCGTCCCCGCTGCGGAGGAGATCGCGAACATGTTCCAGTACTACGGCGACTTCGACGCCCAGTTCACGGGCGCCCGCGACCTCGACGAGCTCCGCCTGCTCAACCCCGCGCTGCGCGACTTCCGCACCTGGGCAGCCGCGAACGCCGAGGCCCTGAAGGCCGCGATCAACTGACGAGCCGGACGAGAGGTCATCCGCATGCGTCTCGACATCGACGGTCTCGAGAAGAGCCCGTCCGCCGAACAGAGCCCCGTCCGTCGCGCGACCGTCGTCGTGATCGGCGCGGGACAGGCGGGGCTCTCGGCCGCGTACCACCTGACCCGACGTGGGTTCTCCAGCGCGCTCACCGATCCCTCGGCCGAGCGCAGCTTCGTGGTGCTCGACGCCGAGGACAGGCCCGGCGGGGCCTGGCTGCACCGGTGGGACTCGCTCACGATGGCGACGGTCAACGGCATCTTCGACCTGCCGGGGTTCCGCCGACCGCCTGCCGACGCGGAGGCACCCGCGCGGCAGGCGGTCCCCGCCTACTTCGCGGCGTTCGAGGACCGGATGCAGCTGCCGATCGTGCGACCCACCGTCGTCGCCTCGGTGGCACGCGCCGACGACGACCCCGAGGGCGACCTCCTGGTCGACTCGGACAGCGGCACCTGGGCGGCTCGAGCGGTCATCAACGCCACGGGGACCTGGACGAACCCGCTCGTCCCCGTCGTCCCCGGTCAGGAGTCGTTCGCCGGACGCCAGCTCCACACCCGTGACTACACCACGGCGGAAGAGCTCGCCGGGCAGCGGGTCGCGATCGTCGGCGGCGGGATCTCGGCGGTCCAGCAGCTCGAGGAGATCTCCCGCGGCGCCGAGGTGTTCTGGTACACGCGACGAGAACCGGTCTTCCGCGACGGTGACTTCACGCCGGAGGTCGAAGGGCGCGACGTGATCGCCCGGGTCACCGCCGACGCCGAGGCCGGGAACCCCTCGCGCAGCGTCGTCTCCTACACGCACCTCATCTGGACTCCCTACGCGCTCGCCGCGAAGGAGCGTGGCGCCCTCGTCCGACGGCCGATGTTCACCAGGATCGAGCCCCGGGGAGTCCGCGAGGCGGACGGTACGCTCACCCCCGTCGACACGATCCTCTGGGCGACCGGGTTCCGGGCGGCCCTGGGGCACATCGACCCGCTGGATCTGCGCAACGATCGCGGTGGGATCGCGATGCGCGGCACGCAGGTCGCCGCCGAGCCCCGGGTACACCTCGTCGGGATCGGCCCGTCGCAGTCCACCATCGGGGCGAACCGCGCAGGCCGCGACGCCGTCCGCGCGCTGAGCAGACATCTCCGTCCGACCGCCGTCCACCCGTGAACGCCCGGCCACCGTCGCACGACCCTCCGAAGGAGTGCCCATGATCGATCCGATGGTCGCGACGTTCGTGATCCTGTCACTGGCGGTGGTGGGTTTCGTGACCAACCGGGTGCCCCTCGTGGTGGTCGCCCTGTTCGTGCCCGTCGCCCTGTGGGCGACGGGAGTGCTCACGCTCGGTGAAGCCCTGGACGGCTTCAGCGACCCGATCGTCCTGTTCATCGCGTCGCTCTTCGTCCTCAGCGACGCGCTCGACGCCACCGGGATCACCGCGTGGATCGGGAAACAGCTCGAGCGCCGCTCGTCGCTGGGCCGCGCCGGCCTGCTCACGGCGGTGATGGGCGCGGCCGCAGCGCTCTCGGCGGTGATCAGCATCAACGGTGCGGTCGCGGCGCTCCTTCCCGTCGTCGTCGTCGCAGCCGCCCGGGCAGGGATCGTCCCCTCACGCATGCTCATCCCGTTGGCTTTCGCCGCGAGCGCCGGATCGCTGCTGACCCTGACCGGCACACCGGTGAACATCATCGTCTCGGACGTCGCCGCCGGCGCCGGCGGCCGCGAGTTCGGCTACTTCGAGTTCGCCCTGGTGGGTCTCCCGATCGTCCTGGTCACGACGCTCCTCGTGGTGACGCTCGGCGACCGCCTGCTGCCCGACCGTGCGCCCGAACGTCTCGCGGACACCGCGGCCGACCCCCGCGAACGAGTCCGGTCCTGGCAGGAGAGCTATGCGGCCGACCTCGACGCGGGGCGGCTGTTCAACGGCGCGGAAGGGGTCGTCGAGGTCCTCGTCGCCCCGCGCTCGACGCTGATCGGGCGCACAGTGTGCCCCGGCATGACCACGCGGGACGAGAACCTCGTGGTGGTCGCCCTCCGCCGTGGCAGCCCGTCGACCGATCCTGGTGCGACCACGCCGTCGGGCGCACTCAGCCTGCTGCCCGGTGATGCCGTCCTGGTGCGCGGCCCGTGGCACGCGCTGCACCGCTACACGCAGTCGCCCGACGTCATCGCCGTCGAACCGTCGCAGACCCTGCAGCGGGGCGTGCCGCTGGGACGAGGCTGGCGACGCTGCCTCGCGGTACTGGTCGTCGCCATCGTGCTGCTGGCGACCGGCGCCGTGCCCCCGGTGATCACGGGGCTGCTCGCGGCCGCGGCGCTCGTCGTCCTGGGAGTGATCACGGTGCCTCAGGGGTTCCGCGCGATCTCGTGGAACACCGTCGTCCTCATCGGTGCACTCATCCCGCTGTCGGCGGCGTTCGTGTCCTCCGGTGCGGCCGACGCCATCGCCGCCGTCGTCCTGCGCCTCACGGGCAGCGGTTCCCCGCACCTCGCGCTCCTCGTGGTGTGCGTGCTCGCGGTCGTCCTCGGTCAGTTCATCTCGAACGTCGCGACGGTGCTCGTGATGGCGCCGATCGCGGTGACCTTCGCCCAGACGCTCGAGGTCAGCGTGCAGCCGTTCATGATGGCGCTCGCCGTGGTGGGCGCCGCGTCCTTCCTCACCCCGATCGCGACACCCGTCAACCTCATGGTGCTGCAGCCGGGCGGGTACCGGTTCGGGGACTACTGGCGCCTCGGCCTGCCGCTCGCCCTCGTCTTCATCGCCTTCGCGGTGCTGTACGTACCGCTCGTCTGGGCGTTCTGAGGAGGCACGCCCTCTCGACGGCCGTCGGCGTCAGCCTGCAGGTCCCGCACCGGTGCCCGACGCGGCCGCAGCGTCGTGGAGCTGTGCGAACGCCCAGGCGATCTCCGAGGCGTCCGGGCCCGCGACGTCCGTGAAGATCCCCTCGCTCTGGGGGTTCGACCAGGCGTGCGCCAGCTCGGCCGCGAAGACGTACTCGATGAGGGTCGCGCCCGCGGGCGTCCGGAACGTCGTCTGCTCGTAGCCGTACCGCTGGCCTGTCGGCTCGTGCACGACGGTCTCGGCGACGAGACCCAGGCTGTCGTTGAGCGACCCGTCGTCGACGAGGTCGAGCACCGCGCTCCAGTGCTCCACCAGCCTCTCCCCGACGACCGGCGGCACGACCTCGTCCTGACCGCCCTGCACGATCAACAGGGGAACCGGCCGCGCGCGGTCGCCCATCTGCTCCCACGCCTGACGTGCGGTGGCGGTCGGCGGCGTGGCGTCCGGGTCGTCCGGGTCGACCTGGTTCAGGCCGTACTCGCCCCCGGCGACCGAGGTGACGGTCGCGAAGACGTCCGGGTAGGTCGCGCCGAGGATCACCGCGGTGCCGGCGCCCGAGGAGGCGCCCGCGACATGGACACGATCAGCGTCGGCACCGTAGTTCTCGACGACCTCGCGTGCCACGCCGGCCAGGAGCGCCGGCTCGCCCGCTCCGCGGACCTGGTTCTGCGGGTCCGCGGAGTTCCAGCAGTTGATGCTGCTCTGGAAGGGGCGCTGGGTGGGGTAGACGACGATGAACCCCTCCCGGTCTGCGAGGGTGTTGAACTGCGTCGACGCCTTCATCGAGTTCCAGCCGAACCCGGTCATGCCGCAGCCGTGCACCGCCATCATCACCGGCAGCGCCGTGGACCCGTCGTGCTGCGGGGGGAGGTGGACCTGGTAGTGCTGGCGGGCGCCGTCCGCGGACACGTGGACGTGGTGATGATCACCCTCGCCCTTCCACCAGGGCAGCCCGAACTGGAACACGAGCGTGAGGACGACGGCAGCGATCGCGAGGAACGCCGTGGCACCGCCGAGGATCCACGGCCACCTGCGCCGGCGCTTCACGGGCCGCTCAGCAGTCTCGGGTGCGGGAACAGTCATGGTGGCGCTCCGTTCGGCAGTGGTGCTCGACCCGATCCAAGGGTGTGTGCCGACCACACGGTCAACTCGGCCGGAACGTGGTGACCGCCCCGGCGAACTCACGGCTCATCGCGCGGCAGATCGTCAGAGTACTGTTCGCGATGCCTCGTGACTGCTCGACGTGGAGGTCTGCTCCGTGCTGGATCCTGACGTGCCTCAGCTCGACTCGGCCTTCGACGTCGTGGGGCTCGACACGACGGCGCAGCTCGCCTACCGCTACGTGCTGTCGAAGGGGACGGTCCGGCCCGTCGATGTCGCGAACGACCTCGCTCATGGGGGCGAGGACAGCCTGCTGACGCTCGAACGTCTGCGTGCCGCGGGCCTGGTCAGTCGGTCGCGGACGGGAGACCAGTACACCGCGGTCGACCCGCGGACGGCAGTGCGGACGCTGGCAGACCGGACGGCGTCGCGCCTGGACAGGGTCCGTTCGGCGATCCCCCAGCTCGCCGAGGTGTACGAGCAGGCCGAGAGCGCTCCGGTGCCGACGGCGAAGGTGCGTGTGGTGCAGGGGGCGGCGCCCGTCGGGGCCTGGTACACGCGCCTCCAGCACGAGGTGACCGGCGAGTTCCTTCAGTTCGACCGCCCTCCCTACGTGTTGGCCGAGGAGAACCCTGTGGAGCCTCACGTGCTGGCGCGCGGCGTCGTGTGGCGCGTCGTCTATGCCACCGAAGCACTCGAACGGCCCGGCGCCTGGACCGAGATGCGGCACGCCATGGCCCAGGGCGAGCGCGCCCGCATCGCCCGGACCGTGCCCACCAAGCTCGCCATCGCCGACCGCCGTATCGCCCTGGTCAGCCCCACGCTCGACCCCCGGCGTCCGACGGCCCTGGTGATCGAGGACCGCGCGCTCGTCGACGTGCTGTGCACCGCCTTCGAGGCCGTGTGGGACGAGGCCGTCGAGATCCCGGCGACGTCCGACGATCTCGACGACGCCGCGCCACCCCGTCGCGGTCCGACCCGCGACGACCTCGTGTTCCTCGCCCTGCTCGCCTCGGGAGCGAAGGACGAGACCATCGCGCGAGAGCTCGGCATCGCCGACCGCACCCTGCGGCGCCGCACCTCCGACCTCCTCCGGCGGCTGGGAGCGAGCAGCAGGTTCCAGGCGGGCGTGCAGGCCTCCCGGCGGGGCTGGATCTGACGGCGTCCCCCGCGTCGGGACCGGGTCTCCGATGACGGCCGTGTAAACGTTCGTGGCCGGTGTCGGCCAGTGGCCGGTATCGGCGCTCTGGGGCGTTGCGGCGCCAGAATCCGGCGGATAGACACCTCCCCATGCACCTTCAGCCTCCTCTGCGACGCGCGGTCGCACTCCTGACCGGCGCGTTCGTCGCGACCGCCATGATCGTCCCCCCGGCCGCCGCCGCCGACGACGAGGGTGACGACGTCCGCGTCATCATCGAGTTCGACGGCCCCAGCGCAGGTGAGCTGATCGGGCCCGAGGACATGGCCACCGCACGTGCGTCGGAGCCGGGCGCGCGGAGCGCGTTCGCCTCCGACTACGAGGACGCCGTCACAGCCGTCGCGGACGCGCAGGAGGCTGTCCTCGCGCGGCTCGACGGCGCGGGCATCACGCTCGCCGAGTCGACGTCGGTCACCGGTCTTCTCGACGCCCTGGTCACGACCGTGGACGTCGCAGATCTCGAGGGCCTGCGCGCGACGCCCGGTGTGGCACGTGTCACCGAGGAGGCACCCGTGCAGCTTCTCGGTGAGACGAGCATCCCGAGCACGAACGCGCCGCGGGTGTGGGAACGCACCGACGGCGCCGGCCTCCCGGTGAAGGGCAGCGGTGCGACGGTCGCCGTCATCGACACCGGCATCGACTACACGCTGCCCGACCTCGGCGGCGGGTTCGGCCCGGGCCATCGCGTCGTCGACGGGTACGACTTCGTCAACGACGACGCGGACCCGATGGACGATCACTCGCACGGCACGCACGTCGCCGGGATCGTCGGCGCAGGCGGGTCGCACCTCACCGGGATGGCTCCGGAGGTGACGCTGACCGCATGGAAGGCGCTGGACGCGAGAGGCGGCGGCACCACCGCAGGCCTGCTCCTCGCGCTGGAGGCCGCGACGGACCCCCTCGGGGACCACCCCGCCGACGTCGTCAACATGAGCCTGGGCACCGCCGGGGACGGCACGGACCCCATCGGCCGAGCATCGACGGCCGCCGCCCAGCAGGGCGTCGTGGTCGTGGCCGCGGCGGGCAACAGCGGACCGGGCGACCAGAGCGTCAGCTCACCGGCGGCGGCGGAGGGCGTGCTCGCCGTCGGCGCCGGTATCACCGGTGTGATCGACCCGACGCTGAGCCTGGTCCGGCCGAAGGGCAAGGACGCCCCGAAGGACGTGCAGGGCGAGGCCGCGTCGAAGCACGTCCCGCTGGACGTCGAGCGCTTCCCGCTGTCGGCGAACCCTCCCCAGCGGGATCTCACCGCGCGTCTGGTCGACGTCGGCCAGGGCCTCAGCGACGAGGACTACGCACAGGCGGGGGACGTCCGCGGTGCGATCGTCGTCATGGAGAGCCGGAACGCCTCCTCGCTGGAGCAGGTGCAGGACTGGCACCTGGTGCAGGCCGAGCTCGCCGAGAAGCACGGCGCCGTCGGTGCGCTGCTGTACGAGCCGAGCCCGACCGACCCTCGCTCCGACCCCGTCGACGGGCCGATGCCCGGTCCGGTCCGGATCCTGCGAGCCGACGGGTACGACCTGCGCCGCGCGAGCCTGGTCATGATGAGCATCTCCTCCGCGCAGTACCAGACGGTCAAGGAGCAGGTGCTCGCCGGTCGGGCCACGGGGAAGGTCGGCTCGACGGACCGCACGGACGAGATCGCGTCGTTCAGCTCGCGAGGCCCGAGCGACGCGACGACCCTCAAGCCGGAGATCGTCGCACCGGGCTTCGAGATCATGTCGAGCATCCCGGCATCGTTCGGCGTCGAGGGCGACCAGTACCGGATGTCGGGCACGTCGATGGCCGCACCGCACGTGGCAGGGGCGGCCGCCCTCCTCGTGCAGGCGCACCCGCGACAGAGCGGTCCGCGGCTGCGTTCCGCCCTGATCGGGAGTGCTCGAGAGCTGGGCTCTCGTGACCGCGACGCCTCGCCCTCCGTGCAGGGAGCGGGAACCCTCGACGTCGCCGCCGCGGTCGGACAGAAGGTCACGGCGTCGCCGGACGCGGTGTCGCTGGGACTGGCCGACATGGGCTCCGACCCGGCGCGGACCCGCACGATCGTGCTGCACAACGCGGGTTCGCAGGCCGTGCGGGTGAAGCTCGCCGTGGAGGCTTCCGCGCACAGCGCGGGTGAGGTCTCCCTGTCCGCACGGAGCGTGCGGATCCCGGCAGGCAGGGACGCGTCGGTCGAGCTGACCGTCACCCCCACGGTGGGTGCCGTCGATGCCGAGACCTCCGGCGTCGTCGTCGGCACCGTGTCCGACGGGTCCACCGTGCGTGTTCCGTACGCGTCGTACGTGCGCCCGCTGCAGGTGCAGACCTCCCCGACGATCGCCACCGGGGAGACCTCGGTGTTCGTGCACGCACCGATGGCTCCCGAGTCGACCCCGACCGTGCATGCCACGGCACCCTCGGGAGAGCGGTACACCACGGCGCTGACCGCCATCGGCGCGAACCCGGGCTGGTACCGGGGAGAGCTTCCGTTGGACGAGGCGGGCGTCCATACGATCGACGCCCGGGCGACGATCGCCGGGCGGACGGTGACAGGAACCGGCAGCGTGCAGGCCGAGGGCGCCGAGCAGCCGGGGGCGTGGGAGCACGTGGGCCTCTCCGGGACGGGCCGAGAGCTGGCCACGTCGCCCACGGCGCCAGGGACGGGACTCGCGGTCGCCTCGATCGGCGCGCACCCGTTCGTCACGAAGGACTACGGCGTCACCTGGGACCGGGTGCGCAGCGTGCCCGTCGCGGACGGGGTGGCCATCCCCGCAGCCGACACTCAGGTCCCCGGCGGGTTCTTCCTGGCGCTCAACGGCTCGGCGGGCGCGATCGTGCTCGACCCCAGCTACCAGGGGCGCCTCGTGCACACGCCCGACGCGGGTGCGACGTGGACCGTGCTGCCGTTCCCCGACGTCGCGATCCAGGACCTCGTCGCCGACGGAGACGCGCTCGCGGCCCTCAGCAGCGACGGTCTTCGCCTGAGCCAGGACGGCGGGCAGGACTGGCGGCACGTCGCGTCCTCGTGGACGGGTCAGCCCGCGGGCGTCGCCTTCGCCGGTGACGCGTTCCTGATCGCGACGGACGACGGCGTCTACCGGATCGCCGATGCACGCTCAGGGGGGCGCGAGGTCGTCCAGACCTACGCACCGGAGCTGTGGAACGAGTACCCGGCAGGACTCGTCGCCGACGGTTCCTCCGCCATGATGGTCCGCGGCGACGGCATCGTCCTGGCTTCGACCGACGGCGGCCTGACCTGGGCCGAGAGCGGAGACGTCGGTCAGGGCCACACCACCGCCATGGAGATCGCCGACGGCACGGTCTACATCGCCGGCCTGTCGTCCTACAGCACCTCCGACGACAACGGCTCGACGTGGCGGACGCACGACCTACCAGTCCTCGGCCCCCTCCCCGTCGACGTCGACCACTGGCCGGGGCGCCCCTCGGGCGAGATCGTGATGGCGATGGAGCAGGCCGGGTTCTACGCGACCACGGACGGGGACGAGTGGACGAAGATCGGGGTCTCCGGGACCGACGTCCACGGTGTCGATGTCGGCGTCGACGCCGAGGGGGAGCCGTTGCTGCGCGTCGTGGATGCCGAAGGGCTGCACGAGCGCTCCCTCGCCGAGATCGATCCCGGCGACCACGACTGGGGCTCCATCGGCGCGGAGGGGATCATCGGACGCGGACTCACCGAGGTGGCCCAGTCGCCGCTCGGCGACCGGGACGTGTGGGCGGCCGGTTCGACGGCGCAGGGGCAGGCGCGCCTCGTCGTCGGAGGTGCCGACGAGGGCGATGCCGGGCTGCGCGAGATCGGCCCGACCGGCGGCTGGGCGCCGACAGCACTGGCACTCAGCCCGCATGCCGAGCGCACGGTCGCCGTCGGGTACACCTCCCAGGTCGACACCGGCCTCATGGTGTCGACCGACGGCTTCACCACCTGGACGAGCTACGCGCACGAGGTGCGCATCCAGGACATCGCCGTGGACCCGGTGCGGAAGGATCGCCTGTGGCTGGCGACGTCGTCGGGGCTCTACCGCTCCGACGACCTCGGGAGGACGATCACGCGACTGACCGAGGACTACGCGCTCTCGGTGCGGGTCGGTCCAGAGGGGCGTCACGTCGTCGTGGGAGAGCAGCCCGGCGCCCGCGTCAGCACGGACGGCGGGAAGTCGTTCACGGAGGGCGAGGGCCTCGAGGCAGCCGCCGTCACGTCGATCGAGGCCGCCACCGTGCCGGACGGTCCCGCGGCGGGGACGGAGCTGCTCGTCGCCGGTGCCGGCGGCTGGCGCCCGCACGGCCTCGCCGCGAACGGCGCAGGCGTGTTCGTCTCCCTCGACGAAGGAGCCACCTGGGCCCCGGCCTCGGCCGGTCTCTCCGCGATGTCGGTGCGCTCCCTGGCCGCCGACGGGCGATGGCTGTACGCGGGGACGGACCAGGGCGGGGTGCACCGCACGCCGATCGCGGCGCTCGTGGCCGCGGGCTCGCTCGTCGAGACCTCGACGCACGTCACCGTGCCGAAGACCGTCAAGCGTGGGGAGCGGCCGGAGGTGCGTGTGACGGTCAAGGCCTCCGACGCGGAGCCGAGCGGCTCGGTGACCATCACGGTCGTGCACGAGAAGGACCATCGCCCGCAGACCCGCACGGTGGACCTGCGCGACGGCCAGGCAGAGGTGCGCCTGCGGCCGGTCACGCGCACCGGCGAGCACGTGGTGACCGCGACCTACGAGCCGGACGGAGGGTTCGCCTCCTCGGAGGCCACGGCGCGCTTCGTGGCAGAGCCGAGACGGTGATCGCTGTCGCCGACCGTGCCAGAATCCGGGACGTGGACGTGATCGTCGTCGGTGCCGGTGTGATGGGTCTGACGTGCGCGCTCCGGCTGCTGGAGGCCGGGCACCGCGTCGAGGTCCTCGCCCGGGACCTGCCGCAGGAGACCACGTCGACGGTCGCCGCGGCCCTCTGGTACCCGTACCTCGCCCTCCCCCAGGACCGGGTCACCGCGTGGTCGGCCCGGTCCTTCGAGGCCTTCGCCGGCCTCGCCGCGTCGCGGCCCGAGTCGGGCGTGCGGATGCGGCCCGGCACCGAGGTCTTCGCCGAGAACCCGCCCGACCCGTGGTGGCGCGACGCGGTGCCGCACCTGGCACGCACGGCCGACGTGTCGCCGTCGTACACCGCGGGCTGGACCTTCACCGCACCGGTGGTCGACATGCCCCACTACCTCGGCTGGCTCGCCGACCGGGTGGCGGCGCTGGGCGGCACCCTCACGCGGCGCACGGTGGCCACGCTCGACGCCCTGCCCGACGGCGGGACCGTCGTCAACACCACCGGCCTCGGCGCCCGGGAGCTGATCGGCGACGACACCGTGCGTCCCGTGCGCGGCCAGGTCGTCGTGCTGGAGCAGTGGGGCCTGGACCGCTGGTGGCTGGACGCCAGCGGCCCGACGTACGTGGTCCCCCGCCGGGGCGAGGTGGTGGTGGGCGGCACGGACGACGACGGCGCGTGGGGACGCGACGCGTCGCCGGCCACGGCCGCGGACATCCTGGAGCGCGCCGCCCGGCTCGTGCCCGCGGTGCGGGACGCACGCGTGCTGCGACACGCCGTCGGGCTGCGTCCGGCGCGGCCGACGGTGCGGGTCGGACGGGAGGGGCACGTGGTGCACTGCTACGGCCACGGCGGCGCCGGCGTGACCCTGAGCTGGGGGTGCGCCGACGAGGTGGCCGGACTGGTGGCCTCGTGACCCGCCTGGTGCTCCTGCACGGCCGCGACACCGCGGGCCAGGACGCCGCGTCCCTCAAGTCCGCCTGGCTGGCCGCCCTCGACCAGGGGTTCCGTGCGGCCGGCTCACCGGTGCGGGTGACCGGCGACGACGCCACCCTCGTCTTCTACGCCGACACCCTCGGCGCCCTGGTCGGCGGCGTCGACGGGGTCGTCGACGAGCCGGGGCCGCCGCCCGTGGAGAGGTACCGTCTCACCGACGTGCCCGACGGCGCGCTCGGCCTCGCCCTGCGGCTCGCGCGGGAGGTGCTCGCCGGAGCCGGGGTGCCGCCCGACGCCACCGCCGCCACCGCCCCCTCCACCGAGGAGCGGACGGACGTCGTCCCCTCGGACCTGACCGACGCGCTCGTCCGCGCCCTGGCCGCGGCGCTGGCCGCGGTCGACCGGTTCGTGCCCGGCCTCAGCGGCGCCGTCGTGCTGCTGCTCGCCCGCGACGTCCACGCCTACCTGCACGTGCCCGCGGTGCGGGCGGCGATCGACGAGGGCGTGGCCGCGGCGCTCCCGACCGACGAGCCCGCCGTCGTCGTCGCACACTCGCTCGGCGCGGTCGTCGCCTACGAGGTGCTGCGCTCCGCGGACGAGCGGTGGCAGGTCCCGCTGCTGTGCACGGTGGGGTCCCCGCTGGCGCTGCGCGCCGTGCGCGAGATGCTGGCGGTCCCGCTCACCTGGCCCGCCGCCGCAGGGTGGGTGGACGTGCGCGACCCGCGGGACCTCCTCGCGCTGCACGACCTGACGCCCACGACCTTCCCGCTGCCCGGGGAGCGGCAGGTGCGGGCCGTGCACGTCGAGAACCCCGCACCGTGGCGTCACGCCGCAGCGGTCCAGGGTGTCGACGGCACCTGGACCGGGTACCTGGCGACGCCCGGGCTCGGCGCCGTGGTGGCCGACGCCTGGGGCGGCCCCGCACTGACGTGCGACGAAGGACCGCCCGTACCGCCGTGACGGCGTCGTCGCGCGTCCTGCTCGCCGGACTCATGCAGCTCCCCCTGCTGGTCCTGCTGATCCTTCCCGGCATCCTCACCGTCACCGTCGTGGTGCCGTTCGCGTGAGGCCCTGGTGCTACCGGGGCGACCCGTCCCACCCGGGCATCAACCGCCCCAGGGCGACGTCGAGGTCGATGGAGTCCCCGTCCTTGCCCCCCGCGCCGAGCACGAGCGGGGGCCGTTTCGGCTCCGGGCGCACGCCACGCAGCCGGTCGAGCAGGCTCAGCGGAGCGGTGAGCACGTAGAAGTCACCGTCCGTCGACACCGCTGCCGTCCGGTCGGTCCGGAGGTACCAGCCGCGCAGCGACGTGCGGGCCGTCCCCCGGCCGCCGTACCCCTTGACCTGGAGCGGCTCGGGCTCGAGACCGGCGGTCCGCGCGGCCCGGACGAAGTCGGCGAGCATCGCCTCGGCGCGACGGTGCTCGGCGTCCTGCCGGGCGGCCAGCCGAGCGGCGTGCTCCCGAGCCGCCTCGGTGCGCTGCTGGGCCCAGTTCTCGCTCACCCGGCCAGTCTCACACGCCGCGCACCGCCCGCCGTCCGCGGCCGGGCGGCGATGATGGGGGGATGAGTGCACCGACGACGTCCGACGACGAAGCGATCACGGTGGGCTGGCGTACCGGCCGAGCTGCGGGCCGCTCGCTCGCCCCCTGGGTGGTCCCGACGTTCCTGCTGCCCGCGCTCCTCGTCGTCGCGACGAGCGTCGCGACCTGGTCGTGGGGCCTGCGAGGCGACTGGGCCGACTACGCGGCCAGCACCAGCACGCCCTTCACCTACTGGCGCTACGAGGTGTGGGCGTTGACCCTCGCGCTCGCGGCCGGCCCCCTCGTGCTCGTGCTCGGCGCCGTCGTGCTGGTGGTCCGCAGACTCCTGCTGCGCGCCGTCGCCCGCGACACCCCGCTCGTGCTGGACCGCACCGGCCTCCACCACCGGCCCGGCCCCGGGGGCAAGACCGAGCTGGTGCGCTGGAAGCAGATCACCTCGGTCCAGGTCGTGCACGACGACGGCCCGCGGCTGGCCGTGCACGTCAAGGACCCGCAGCGGCTGGTCGTCCCGCAGCGCGGCGAGCGCGAAGCGGCCGAGGCCCGTTCCCGCATCGCGCAGCACGGCACGCCGCTGCTCCTCGACCTGACCCGCCTCGCGGTCTCGGCAGAGGAGCTCGTCGAGGCGTTCGGCCGGTTCGGGGTCCGCGCGACCACGGCGGACAGTGGTGCGGGCGAGACCCTGCACGCCGCCCGACCGTGGCACCACACGGTCCGGCGGACGGCGCTCGCCGTCGTCGGGTGGACGCTGCCGGTCGCGGCTTCCCTCGTGCTGGCCGTCCTGCTGACCGCCGTGATCGCCGACCTCGACAGCCTCGTGACGGGCAGCGTCACAGGAGACTGGTTGGTCGCGTTCCTGTGCCTGCTGGTCGTCGGCGTGGGATGGCTGACCCACGGACGGGAGGCCATGCCGCACCACCGGCTGGGGCCTGGCCCGGCCGCGGTGGTCGACGCGTCCGGGTTCCGGGAACGCACCTCCGCCGTCGACGTCGGCCGGGTGCGCTGGGCCGAGGTCCTGGGGCTGCGCCTCGACCAGCAGGACGGTGCCCGGCTCCTCGTGGTCCGGCTGCGCGACCCGCGCGAGGTCGCCGCACGGGCGACGACCTCGGTGCGCCGGATGTACTCCGGCGACGCCGAGGCCGCGGCGCGGGAGCAGCACGAGCGGCACGGGTCACCCGTGGTGATCCGGCTCGACCAGGTCGCGGACCCGGACCGCCTCGTCGAGGCGTTCCAGCAGCACAGCGGCCACCAGGTGGTCGACGCCTACAGCTCCCGCTCGGCGAAGGCGAGCAGCGCGTCGCGGACGAACGCCGCGCCGTCCCCGCCGCCGTAGTTCGCGGCGAACCGCGGGTCGGCGACGTACATCTCGGCGAGCCCGACGACGTAGTCCCGCAGCGGGCCCCCGTCGTCGGCCCGGGGCGTGCCCGGGACCGAGCCCAGCCACTGGACGTGGCGCGCGGCGAGCTCCTGCGCCTCGTGGGACGTCGGGTCGACGTCCCGTCCGGCGGCGTCGACCCAGTCGGCGTTCAGCGCGTCGAGACGCGCCTTCCACTCGGCCTGCCCCTCGGCGCCGAGCCCTCGCCACCAGGCGTCCGACGCCGCGTAGGCGTCGGCGCCCCAGCGAGCGGTCACCTCCTCCTGGTACTGCGTGTGGTCGAACCCGTCGAGCATCTCCTCGGCCATGATCGGCCTCCTCTTCTCCAGTGCGGTCAGTGTCCGTTCCACCGAGGCGATCTGCCGGTCGATCCGGCCGCGCTCGTCCCGCAGCACGTCGAGGTGGCCCCGCAGGGCCGCGGCCTCATCGGTCTGGGCGTCCAGGACGTCGGCGATCTCGGTCAGCGGGAGGCCGACCTCGCGCAGCAGCAGGATGCGCTGCAGACGGCGGATCGCTCCGTCGTCGTAGTGGCGCAGCCCACCGGCTCCCGTGCTCGACGGCGGCAGGAGACCGATCTGGTCGTAGTGACGCAGGGTGCGGCTCGAGACACCGGCGAGGCGGGCGACGTCCTGGATGGAACGGGTCATGTCCACGACGCTAGAGGTTGACGTCGCGTCAAGCGCAAGGGCGGACCTGGATGAGGGACCTCTCATCGTGGGCTCATGCGAGAACAAGGTGATCGACGCAGGATCGAGACATGAGCAACCTCATGCGCCGCACGGCAGCACCGGCCCTCACCCTGACGCTCGCGCTGGCCCTCACGGCCTGCGGCGGCGGGGACGACAACCCTGCCACCCCGGGCGACGACGAGTTCCTGGCCGGCAGCCCCGGGCAGTCGAGCGCTCCCGACGACGACGCCGCCGGCGAGGACGGCACCGGCGAGGACGGCACCGAGACCAGCGACCCCATGGACGACACGGACGACACGGACGGCGGGGCCGAGTCGGGTGACGCCACCGCCGCCGCGCTGCTCGCGATCACCGTGGCGGAGGAGCACGCGGGCGGCACCGCGTACGCCATCGACGACGCCGACGACGACGCCACCTGGGAGGTCGACGTGGCGGTCGAGGACCGGACGGTCGAGGTCGAGGTCGACGCCGTCGGCGCCGTGGTGGGCACCGAGGACGACGACCTCGACAGCGACGACCGGAGCGCCCTCGACGCCGCCGCGATCATGCTCGCGGACGCCGTGGAGCAGGTCATGGCGCAGTCCGACGGCACCTTCGACGACGCCGAGATCGACGAGGACGACGGTCGCTGGTACTGGTCCGTGACGGTGGACGAGCAGGGCGACGACGTGGACTACCGCGTCGACCCGCAGTCCGGCGACATCACCCGCGACGACGACTGAGACGTGCCCAGCCAGGCGACCGACGCCGTCCCGAACGGCTCGGCACGGGACATGACCTCCTGCCCGACCTCACGCCATGCCTCCCACGCCAGCTCCACCCACGCCCGCGGGTAGGACGGACCGCGTTCCAGCAGGTCGTCGGCGTCGAGCAGCCGCACCGTGCCGTCGGCATCCCGCTCGACGTCGACGTCCAGGTCCACGAACGAGCACACAGGGGAAGCGGCCACCACGGTCGTGGCGATGTCCACCCGGACGGAGCCGTCGGTGCGGAACCAGGCGACCCACGGGTCGGCGACGGGCAGGAGCAGGACGCCGCCGTCGTCCGGCACCGAGAACCAGTCGCCCCACACGTCGGCACCGAGCGTCTGCGCCGACCACGTGCGGCGCACGCGCCCGCAGGGCTTGCGCTTCTCGACCCGGACGGTGACCACGGCCCCTCCCCCACGACGTCGGCGGACCTCGGGCCCTCTGTCTCCCGGGCCCGAGGTCCCCCGATCCTCGTGGCACCGCATGGCGTCGACGCGGCTCGCCGGTGACGATCACCCGACACCTGCGTGAACGGGAGGTGGACGGCGCGGCCCTGCGTCGCGCGGGCGTCACCCGCGGCAGACCGTCAGCAGGTCGCGGCCGCCAGGGTGTTCAGCACCGCGGCGGCACCGTCCTGCATCTGGCCCGGCGGGACCGTGTAGTCCCGGCCCGTCAGCCCGTAGGAGAACCGGCGCTCGCCGTCGAGCGACGCCAGCACCATCGACAGCGACCCGATCCCGGCGCCGTCGTGCCCGTAGAGGTGCTCGCCCGGGACGCACGGGTCCGGCAGCCGGTAGATCCCCAGGCCGTAGAAGTCGTCCGAGCGCGGGTCGATCATGTCCGCGACGGTGGCCGGGGCGAGCAGCTCGCCGCCGAGCAGCGCCTCGGTGAACGCGTGCAGGTCGGCCGTGGTGGTCGTCACGGCACCGGCCGCGTCGAAGAAGCTCGGGTGGAAGTGGGGCAACGAGTACGTGCCGGCGCCGAGCTCGCCGGTGTAGGCCGCGCCCGCGAGGTAGGGGCCCCGAGCCCCCGGCTTCTGCGGGTAGTCGGTGTGGCGCATGCCGGCGGGCTTGAAGACCCGCTTCTCCAGCAGGTCGTCGACCTCCTCGCCGGTGACCTCCTCCAGCAGGAGGCGCAGCACGACGTAGCCGGCGTTCGAGTAGTGGAAGTCTGCCCCGGGCTCGAACTCCCGCGCCAGGGCCCGGATCACCGCGAGGTGATCGGCCACCGGGTACACCTGTCCCACGGCCTGCCACTGCTCGTCGAAGTCGTCGGGGTCGGTCAGGCGGCTCTGGAGGAGCGCACCCAGGTGCTCGGGCAGACCCGAACGGTGGGACAGCAGCTGCTCGATGGTCACGTCGACCTCGAGCAGACCGGGCAGCACCTCGTCGACCGTGGTGTCCAGGGACCAGGTGCCGGCCTCGACCTCCTGCAGCACGAGCGTCGCGATCATCGGCTTGGTGATGCTGGACGCCCGGAACCGGTCCTGCGGGCGGGCCGGGGCCGCACGCTCGTGCTCCCGCGCCCCGGCCGACCCCCGCCAGGTCAGGTCCGGGGTCTCGAGGCGGGCCGTCACACCCACCACGGGGCCGGCCACGACCTCGTCGAGCGTGGCGTCGAGGACGGCGCCCCACGCCGGTGCGGCCGGCGCCGTGGCGTCCGTGCGCGGCTGCGCGTCCTGCCGGGCGACGGACAGCGCGTCGACGAGGGCCTCGCGCGACGGCCCGGGCAACGGGCCGTCCGTCGAGGCGTGCGCCGGGGCCGACAGCAGCGGGGTGGCCACGAGGGCGGCGGTGGCGAGGGCGATGGCGGATCGGGTGCGACGTCGCACAGGAGTCTCCTTCGTCGGGAAGCACCATCGTGCCTGTAGTTGCCCCCGGCACGGATCCGTCGCGAGCAGGAGATCTCGGCTCCGTCGGCAGGTGGAGACCGGTGGCAGGCTCGGGTCAGGAGGTCTGCTCGCCCAGGCGGTCGCGGCTGTCCGCCGGGCCCAGTCCCCAGCGGATCGCCCGCACGGCCACGCTTCCCGCCGGACCCCCGCACGCACGGTCGAACCAGGTGCCGAGGCGGAGCTCGTCCCGCGCCCAGACGGGCAGCAGCGACACCGCACCGGCCGCGAGCAACCGGTACGGAGGTCGCACCAGCCACGGCAACGGCGGCTCGCGCAGCAGGAACCGGGCGGTGTCGAGCGCCTCCGCGCCGGCCGTCAGCTCCGGGCGGTACCCCTCCAGCACGTCATGCAGCTCGGCCACCGTCTCCGGCACGACGACGGCCCCGAGCGCTCGCGCGACCCGGCCCGACTGCGCCACGTACTCGTCGGCCTCCGACGCCGTGAGGCGTCGCTCGCCGTAGCGCTGGTGGGCAGCGAGGAACGAGTCCGCCTCGGCGACATGCACCCAGGTCAGCAGGTGCGGGTCGCTCGCACGGTACGGCCGCCCGTCCGGCGCGCGGCCCCGGACCCGCTCGTGCACCGCGCGCACACGGTCGACGATCTCCTGGGCGTCGGCGGCCGGGGCGAACGTCGTCGTGGCCAGGAACGTCGACGTCCTGGCCAGCCGCCCCCACGGGTCGCCGCGGTATCCCGAGTGCCCGGCGACCCCCGCCATGGCGAGCGGGTGCAGCGACTGCAGCAGCAGGGCCCGCAGCCCACCGACGAACGTCGCCGCGTCGGCGTGGACGCGCCGCATCGGGCTCCCCGGGGCGAACCATCGCGGGCCGGGGGTCAGGTGGATGCGGTCCCGAGCGGCGTGCCCGTCCGGACCGGCGACCTTGAGGAACAGGGCGTCGCCGACCCGGGCCCGCAGCCGCTCGACCGGGTGCGCAGCCGTGGCCATGCGGCCAGTATCCCCGATGTCCCCGCCGATGTGCCGTCACCGAGCACCAGGCTCAGACGGGCAGCTCGTCGCCCGCGGTGGGGAACGACGGCTGCGCGCCGTGCGCGGTGACGGAGAACGCCCCGACGCGGACGGCGGTCCGCACGGCGTCCACCAGGGCGTCGCCCTCGGCGAGCCGCCAGGCCAACGCTCCGACGAACGCGTCCCCGGCGCCCGTGGTGTCCACGGCCTGCACCACGGGTGCCGGCACGACGACCGGTGCGCCGTCGTCGTCCAACGCCACGGCGCCCGCCCCACCGAGCGTGAGCACGACCGAGCGGGGTCCGAGGTCGCGCAGCTCGGTGACCACGGCGAAGGGTTCGCCCTCCGGGACCGGGCGCCCGGCCTCCGTGAGCAGCCGCCACGCCTCGCCGGCGTTGACGACCAGCGGGTCGGCGAGCGCCAGCGTCCCGCGCCCGACCGGGACCACGGGGGCCAGGTTGAGCAGCACCCGCCCGGTCGCCGCGCGGGCGGCGGTGTCGGTCCCGGCCACGGGGATCTCGCCCTGGACGACGACGACGGCGGCTCCCGCCACCAGCTCGGTGTGGCGGGCGACGGTGGTGGCGTCGACCGACCCGTTCGCACCGGGGACGACGACGATCGCGTTCTCGCCGTCGTCGTCCACGGACACGAGGGCGACACCCGTGGGCCCCGGCACGGTGGCCAGGGCGGACAGGTCGACCCCGGCGCGGCGCAGGCCGGGGAGCGCGGCGGCGGCGAAGGCGTCGGTGCCCACGGCGCCGACGAGCGCGACGTCGCCGCCGAGGCGGGCCGCGACCACCGCCTGGTTGGCTCCCTTGCCGCCGGGCAGCACGGTCATGCCGTCGGCGAGCACGGTCTCGCCGGGGGCAGGGTGCGCGGGGACGCGCGTGACGAGGTCGGCGTTGACGGAGCCGACGACCACGATCGCGGTCATGCGTCGGGCCACCTCCAGGGAGTCGTGACGGCGGGCTCCCCATGATCCCGCATCCGGCCCCGGTCGCGGGTGGCACCGCGCGGGTGCAAGGTGCACAGGACCCTTCGCACCGATCGGAGCCCAGGATGATCCACGAGCACGACGCCTCCGAGGCGTACGTCGAGCCGGCCTACGCGGGCCGCTTCAGCCGGCGACGGGTGCCGAAGAACCGCCTGCCGGACGAGTCGGCGACCCCGGAGGCGGTCTACCGGTTCATCCACGACGAGCTGCTGCTGGACGGCAGCTCGCGCCTGAACATGGCGACGTTCGTGACGACGTGGATGGAGCCGGAGGCCGACCGGCTGATGGCCGAGACGTTCGACAAGAACATGATCGACAAGGACGAGTACCCGCAGACCGCGGAGATCGAGCGCCGGTGCGTCAACATCGTCGCCGACCTCTTCCATGCCCCGGCCCAGGGCGACGCGGTGGGCGTCTCGACGATCGGGTCCAGCGAGGCCGTCATGCTGGGCGGTCTGGCCATGAAGTGGCGATGGCGTCGCCGTCGCGAGGAGGCCGGCCTCGACGGGACGCGCCCGAACCTCGTGCTCGGGTCGAACGTGCAGGTGGTCTGGGAGAAGTTCTGCCGCTACTGGGACGTCGAACCACGCTACGTCCCGGTGACCGAGGACCGGTTCGTGGTGGACCCCGACGACGTCGTCGCCCGCCTGGACGAGAACACCATCGGGGTGGTCCCGATCCTGGGGACCACCTACACCGGCGAGTACGAGCCGATCGCGGAGATCCACGACCGCGTGGTCGCCTACAACGCCGAGCACGGCACGGACATCCCGCTGCACGTCGACGCGGCGAGCGGTGGGTTCGTGGCCCCGTTCCTCTACCCGGACCTCGAGTGGGACTTCCGGCTGCCGCAGGTGAGGTCGATCAACGTCTCGGGTCACAAGTACGGCCTGACGTACCCGGGTGTCGGGTTCGTGGTCTGGCGCGGGGCCGACGACCTGCCCGACGACCTCGTCTTCCACGTGAACTACCTCGGCGGCGACATGCCGACGTTCACGCTGAACTTCTCCCGCCCCGGCAACCAGGTGATCGCCCAGTACTACAACTTCGTCCGGCTGGGACGCGACGGGTACACCAAGATCATGGAGCGGCTGCGCGAGACCGCCATGCACATGTCGGCCCAGCTCGGCGCGATGGGCCCGTTCGACGTCGTGGCGGACGGGTCCGCCATCCCGGTCGTCGCGTTCCGGCTGCGCGACCCGGACGGACCGTTCACCGTGTTCCACCTCTCGGACGAGCTGCGCCGGTCCGGCTGGCAGGTCCCGGCCTACACGATGCCCGCCGACGCCGAGAAGGTGGCCGTCCTGCGCATCGTCGTCCGCGAGGCGTTCACGCTGGACCTCGCCGCGTCGTTGCTCGAGGACGTCCGCACCGCGGTGGAGCGCCTGCGCGCCGACCCGCCGCGCCGACCGGCGTCCGGCGGCTTCAGCCACACCTGAGCGGGTCTCAGCAGGCCAGCACGTCGCGCAGCCGCGCCCAGAACGCCGCCGGGTCGTTGTCCGGGTTCCACTCGGTCCTCGCGAAGCCGCCGTGGTCGCCGGGGAACACCACGGGCTGGGTGCCGAGCGCCCGCGCCAGCGCGGCGGCACCCCGGCTGGCGAGCGCGCCGGGCGGCGACGACGCGCCGACGGCGGGCAGCACCCGCAGGGCGCCGTCGTGCAGCAGTGCCCGCAGCGTGGTCACGGGCGGCTCCCACAGCGGCATCGTGGCCAGCGACCTGCCGAGCATGAGGTCGTCGCGGCGGCCGTCGTCCTCGGTCGGCAGGCCGAGCTGTGCCGGGTCGGGGTCCGGCTGGGCCAGGAACTCCTCCGTGAGGGGCTCCGTGGCGAAGACCAGCCGGAGGAACTTCGCCATCGCCGGGCCGAACCCCGACGACTCGTACGTCGCGACGATGTCGGCCTGGGCGCGCACCGCGACGTCCCGGTCCTCCAGCAGCGCGGTCAGCGGCGGCTCGTGCGCGACGAGGCACCGCACGTCACCGGGGTGGGCCGCCGCCCAGGCGAGCGCGGTGACCGCACCCCCCGAGGACCCGAGGACGTCGTACGGTCCGGCGCCGACCGCACCGGCGACCGCGTGCAGGTCGTCGGCGTGGTCCTCGACGCGCACACCGCCGTCGTCGTCCAGCGTGGAGCGGGCCGTGCCGCGCGGGTCGTAGGTGACCACGGTCCGGTCGCCCGCCTCGGCCACGAGCTGGGAGAAGCCGTCGGCCTCCATCGGGTTGCCGACCACGAACAGGGGCGGGCACCCGCCGTCGGTCGGGGGGACGTGGACGTCGAACGTCAGGACGGAGCCGGGCACGGGCAGGGTTCGGGTGCTGGTCGTCATGCCGGGTAGACGGGGCGGCGCGCCCGAACTCATCGCTACTCGTCGTCGGGCGAGCCTTCCCAGTCCTCGTCGTCGTCGATGGTGAAGGACCCGCCGAAGTGCACCGCGTCAGGGTCGACGCCGAGCCCCTCGGCGATCTGGCGGCGCATGTTCTCCGCCATGGTCACCCCCTTGGAGGTGTCGCGCATCGAGCGGTAGGTGCCGGCGTCGACGCCGAACTTCGACCGGGTCCACGCGTCGAACGCCTGCTCGTACGCGGCGCTGGGTGCCTCCAGGACGTACTCGGCGATCTCCGTCAGCGGGAAGTGGCGGGTCCGGCGCGGGGCGTCGCCGTCCGCCGCGAGCGTCACGGCGAGCACGCCGTCGCCGACCTCGTGGCCCTCCAGCTCGGGCGGCCGGAAGTACTCCCGGCGGACCTCGTGGCCGCGCTTGAGGTGGACCACCAGGATCTCGTCGCTGACCGGCTCGTCCGTCGGGGTCTGCGGGTAGGTACGCGGCTCGGGCCGCACGGTGGTGTCGCTCATCAGTGTCGAGGATGCGCCTTCCTGGGCTCGTTGTCACGGTCGTTCTCCCGTGGCGCAACGCGGCACGGCCGACCACCGTCTCAGATTTCCACAGGTCTGCCTGTCCGCACGACGACGGCGGGCTCTCCGGGGGCAGGGTGGCGGCCGTCCGTCACCGACCCGGGGCCCGGCCACGACCCGGCCAGGGCCCGGACGACACCTGGAGACCTCATGCCCTCAGCGCCCTCGACACCTGTCGACCCGCCGGTTCCGCCCGGTCCGCCGCCCGTCCGGCCCGCCCCTCCCCGACGTCGCTTCACCTCCCCCGAGCTCGTCGACCTGACCACGGCCTGGCAGCTCGAGGAGCGCCTCGCCACGGCTCCCACGGCGGCTCATCTCTGGTGCGACGGCCGGCACGGCTGGTTGCTCCGCGCGGGCCTGGACCGGGTGCTCGAGCCGGCGCTGCTGCCCGACTCGACGGGCGCGGCCTCGTTCTACCGGTTCGTCGACCTCGACGCCACGGTCGCCGCCGGTCTGCTGGACCGTGTGCCCGCGGAGGACCTCGCCACCGAGCGGCAGAACGACGGGCCGACCCTGGGCACCGTGCTGCGCGCCGTCGTCGCGCACCCGGACCGCCTCCGCGCCCACGGGTACGTGGTGGGTCCGGGACGGTGCGACGAGCGACTGACCGTCGAAGGGGTGCTGGTGCGCGGCGACCACGAGTTCACGGTGGGGCCCCGCCACGGCCCGGGGTGCCAGGGCGACGAGCTCTTCCGGTATGCCGTCGGCCTCGGGGTGGACGACGCCGACGTGCCGCCGCACGAGGTCTCGCGATGGTGGGGGTGGGGACTGGCGGGGCGTGAGGTCCCCGGGGCGGACGACGACCACTGGTACCGCCTGTGGTGGGACTGACACGGCCCCACGGTTGTCCACAGCCTGGGGACGGCGGCGGCGTGAGGCGCGGTCGCGTCGCTAGCGTGCGTGGCCATGCCCCGTCTCGATCTCGATCCCTCGGACCTCGCGGCGCTCGCGGCACAGCTCCGCGACACCTCGGACCTGCTCGCCGGCGCGACCGCCCTGCCCGTGGACACCCGCTCCGCCGCGAGCGCCACGGGCGAGCCCGTCCTCGCGGACGCTCTCGCCGCCCTCGTCGAGGCATGGCTGCCGGCGCACCGGACGCTGGTCGCGACCCTGGAGATCCTCTCGCGCCGCCTGACGCAGGCTGCCGCCACCTTCGAGGCGGCGGAGACGGTGACGGCGACGGGCCTGTCGCGGGCGTTCACCGGGACGGGAGAGGTGCCTGCGGTGGTGAGCACCGGAGCGGACGCGGCGTGCTGACGCACGACGTGGAGTACCTGCCGCTGACCGGCTCCCCCGGTGGGCTCGCCGACCTGTCGGCGACGGCAGCCCGCGCCGCCGGGGCCCTCGCCGAGACCTCCAGCGGGCTGGCACGGGTGGCACGACACCTGGAGGGGCACGTGTCCGGCGCGGTCGACGGGGCCCGGCGGCTCCTCGCCGAGCTCCGGGCGGAGACCGAGCTGTGCGCCGACGTGCTCGCCGAGACGTCGCGCGCCCTGGCCGAGCGATCGGCCTGCCTGGCGGGCGAGCAGCAGGACGCCCACCGGGCGATCCTGGCCCGGGACGAGGCACACGTCCGGGTGGCACGGGCAGCGGACGACGAGGCGGACGCGCGGCGTGTCGCTCTCGACCCCTTCGACCCCCGGCACCCCTCCTGGAGCCAGCTGGCCTGGCAGGCGCGGTTGGCCGGCGCGACGGCGCGCAGCGACGTGACCGCCGCCGAGTCCCGGTGGCGCGCCGCGCGGGACGCCAAGGTGACCGGCTCCCGCAGCACGGCGCCGCGACTGGCCGGGCTCGCCCACGTGCGGGCCGTGCGGCTCGCGACGAGCGCCGGCACCACGCCCCCGGCGTTCACGACCTCGTGGCGAAGCGGGGTGGACCTGTCCGGTCTCGTCCGGGCCGTGGCCCCCGGCCTGGACCGCGAGGCGCGTTCCGCCGCGCGCGACGAGCTCCTGGCCGCCGTCGTGGCGGCGGGTGACGACCCCGTCCTGTGGACGGCGTTCTGGGAGTCGACCACGCCGGCCGAGCTCTACGCGGCGATCGGGGTCACCCCGGTCGACGACGACGCCGCCCTCGCGCTCGCCGACGGGCTCGCCGCCTGGGCGGAGAGCGCCACGCCGAGTGCCCTCCGAGACCTCGGCCACTCCCTGGTCGACGACCTGCCCGGGTCGTTCGTCGAGCTCGGCGACCGGGCGGGGCTGGCCGCGACGCTGCTGGCACCGATGCTGCCGGCCGGGGTCCACGTCGGGGCGGCCGACGCGCTGGTCGAACGCCGGCAGCGGCAGGGGGACGACGCCGACCTGCTCGCCACGGGCGCCGTGTCGGTCGCGGTCGCCGACGGGCTCGCCGCGCGTCCGCAGGCCGCGCTGGACCACCTCGCCCCGTCGGACGAGGAGATCCCCGCGATGGTGGACCACTGGTTCGGCACCGCCCCGACCGACGGCTGGCCCGACGGCGGCGCCGCCGTCACGGGCCTGCTCGCGGCCGCGGTCGCTGCGGGCACCGGGAGCGACGACGTCGACCAGCAGAGCCGGTCCGCGCTGCTCGTCTCGACCGCGACCCGAGAGCTCGTCACCGACCACGGCCTGCTGGCCGGCCCGTACCCCGTCTCGGACGAGGCCGGCCGGAACGTCGCCGACGCCTACGCGCCGTACCTGGTCTCGGCCGGTGACACCGTCCACCAGCAGCTCCACGACATGCCGCAGCCCGAGCCGGGGGTGGCGGGCAGGCCCCAGCTCGCCGAGGGGACCGGGGTGTACGCCCCGGTCGTCCAGCCGCTCCTGGACGCCTTCGCGTTCCGCGACGTGGTCGCCGCGACGTCGAGCACGGAGACGGCGTCGGGCCACTGGGTGGAGCGGGTCGACAGGTACCTGGACGACGCCGTGGCCGAGGTCGTGGCTCCCGGGCGTGGTCTCGCCGACGCCGAGGCGCTCACCGCGGGGGCCACCCGGGACGCCGCGGCGGTCCTGGGGTCGATCACGTCCGGGACGATCGTCGCCGCTCGCGCGGACCAGGAGGCCACCGCGAGGACCGCCGGCTGGTTCTCCTCCGGCCTCAGCCTCGCGACCACCAGGTCACCGTCGGGGGCGTCGCTGGCCGCGACCGGTGTGAGCACCCTCCTGCCTCCGCTCCTGCCCGACGGCGTCGAGGCCGCCCGCGGGGAGGTGCTCCGGACCGAGCCGGAGCTGCGGGCCTGGGTGACCGGGCGTTTCGGCGAGGCGGTGCGCGACCAGCTCGCCGCCCAGGGGTTCTCCGCCGAGGAGGTCGACCGTGCGACGGAACGGCTCGACCCCGACTCGAAGACCCTGCGGGACACCTTCGGCAACACCTTCGCGATCAACGCCGACCTACGCCGAGAGCTGGGAGACCTGACATGACGATCATCGCGAGACGACGCCGCGGCTGGCGCGGCGGCGTCGTCGTGCCCGTCGGCACACTGCTCCTGTTCGCCCTCGTGGTCGGCTCGCTGACCTGGGGGGAACCGATCCAACGGGCGTTGCGCGAGAGGTGGCAACCCGGCCCCTGGGCCCTGACGGAGTCCGACCTGCCTGCCGGGGCCGAACGGCTGCCCGTGGAGCCCGAGTGGGTCTCGACCGTCCCGCCGCACGAGCCGGCGCCCTGGCGCCTGCCGGGTCTGCGCTACCTCCACAGCCCTGACCTGGTCCGCCGCTGGATGCCCGTCACGGGGACCCCGGGGGTCACCGCCGTCTCCGGTGTGCGGCACGGCTCGGTGTCGGTCTACACCAGCGTGATCGCGCACGCGTCGTGGTACCCGGCGTCGCACCCCGTCGGCGACGTCTACGCCGGGTCGCTCACGGAGCGCACCTGGCCGGAGGGGGTGATGGAGCAGGCCGCCGACGCGGGGGTCACGCTGAGCTCCCCGCAGCGGATCGGCGAGCACGCCCTCGACGACGGGGACGACCTGGCACCCGGCTGGGACGACTACACCGAGCGCGCCGAGGACGAGAAGGGCTACGCGGGCTTCACCGGGATCGAGACCGATCCGTCGACCGGTGCCCGGCAGCGCGTCACCGTCGCGATGACGGCGGTGTCCGGGGCGGTCGTCCTCGTGGCGACCCTCGCCCCGGCGCACGCCGACGTGCCCGCGGAGCTGGAGATCGACGCGCTCGTCGACCGGGTCGCGACGAAGATCGAGGCCGCTCCTCCGCAGCGCCACTGACCATCAGTGGTAGCGACCGCTGTACGCGTTGAGAGCAGGCTGCCCGCCCAGGTGCGCGTACAGGACGTTCGAGTCGCGAGGGATGTCGCCGCGGCGGACGAGGTCGATCAGCCCGGCCATGGACTTGCCCTCGTAGACCGGGTCGAGGATGACGCCCTCGAGCCTGCCGACCAGGTGCATCGCCTCGTCGGTGGACTCCACGGGGATGCCGTACTCGTCGCCCGCCCAGCCCTCGAGCACCGTGATCTCGTCGTCGCGCAGATCGCGTCCCACCCCGATCGCCTCGGCCGTGCGGCGCGCGATCCGCGCGACCTGGTCCCGGGTCTCGGTGATCTTCGCCGATGCGTCGATGCCCAGGACGCGTCGCGGCCGGCCACCGAAGTTCTCCACCAGGTCCGCGAACCCGGCGATCATCCCGGCCTGGGTCGACCCGGTCACCGCGCACACGACGATCGTGTCGAAGAAGACGCCCAGCTCACGCTCCTGCTCTGCGACCTCGTGGGCCCAGCGGGCGAAGCCGAGGCCACCCAGCGGGTGGTCGGACGCCCCGGCCGGGATGGCGTAGGGCGTCCCGCCGCCGGCCTCGACGTCGGCGATCGCCTCACGCCACGAGTCCTTGAACCCGATGCCGAAGCCTGCCGGGGAGAGCCGGACGTCGGCGCCCATCAGCCGCGACAGCATGATGTTGCCGACCCGGTCGTTGACGGCGTCCGGCCAGTCCACCCAGTGCTCCTGCACGAGCACCGCCCGCATCCCCAGGTGTGCCGCGACGGCGGCCACCTGGCGCGTGTGGTTGGACTGCACCCCGCCGATCGAGACCAGCGTGTCCGCGCCCTGGGCCAGCGCCTCCGGCACGAGGTACTCCAGCTTGCGGACCTTGTTGCCGCCGTAGGCGAGGCCGCTGGAGACGTCCTCGCGCTTCATCCACAGGCGGGCGCCACCGAGGTGGTCGCTCAGCCGGTCCACGGGGTGGATCGGGCTGGGGCCGAAGGTCAACGGGTGCCGGGGGAAGTCTGCGAGCGCCATCCGGCGATTGTTCACCGACTCTGTCTCGCGCACGTCACGGCGCGCGGTGGTCCGGCGCATCGGACGTGCTGGTGCGTGTCGTGCCACTCGTCGGTGCCAGGGCCTCAGCCGCGGGACCGGTGAGGCTGGGCACGCCGTGATGGTCCCAGGCCGTGCCTGCCACCACCCAGCCGCTGTGGGTGCACGAGCTCCCAGCGGATCCGCTCCGGGAGCGTGGTGGGTCGCCGTCTACCACGGTCGCGTCCGGACCTGCTCGCCCACATCGGCCCCGAGGCGTCAGCTCGACCCTGAGCGTCCCTGGGCGGTCACGGACGCAGCGCACCGCGAGCAGAGCGAGCCGCGCCCGCGCGACCTACCCTGGGCCTCGTGCCCAGGCTCTCCCCCGCGGTCGACGACGTCGCTGGTGTCCGCACCACGACGCCGTCCCCGTGGGTGGCCGACGTCCTGCTCGCCCTGGCCATGACGCTGGTGCTCGCCGTCGTCGTCGCGGCCGATGCCGCGGGGACCCTCGGCGCCGGAGCCGCGACCGGTCACGGTCCGGGCGCGTACCTCTTCGCCGCCGGCGTCGGCGCCCTGGTGCTGCTCCGGCGTCGCGCGCCGGTGCTGATGCTGGTGGCGACCGTGCTGGCGATCTTCGCGTACCACCTGCTCGGCCACGCGCCGATCGGCATGGCGCTGCCGGCCGTGGCGGCGCTCTACTTCGCGGCCGAGCTGGGCCGCATGCGCTGGGCCGTCGGTGCCGGCACCGTGCTGATCGTGGTGGGCACGTCCATCCGGGTGACGGACGACGACCCGTCGGCCGCGCTGACGGTCGACGACCTGGTCACCAACGTCGCGCTCGTGGCGGCCGCGGTCGCGCTCGGGACGGCGGTGCGCCTCACGCGGGCGGCGCGGCGGCACACCGAGGAGGTGCGCGCGCTGACGGAGGCGGAGCGGTCGCGAGCCGCGGACCAGCGCCTGCAGCACGAACGGATGCGCATCGCTCGGGACCTGCACGACGTCGTCGGGCACAACCTGTCCATCGTCGCCCTGCACACCGGTGTCGCCACCGAGGCGGTGGGGCGTGACGACGACGCCGCGCGCACGGCGTTGCGGCACGTGCGCGAGGCGACCTCGGGGACGCTGCACGAGCTGCGCGCGACGGTCCGGGTGCTGCGGCGCCCGCTGCACCCCACCGGCCTCCCCGACCCGGAGACGCCGGGCGCCCACCACCGTGACGTCCTGCCCGCGGCGACCGGGCCGGCGGGCCTGGCCGCGCTCGTGGAGCCGGTGCGCGCGAGCGGGGTGCAGGTCTCGACGCGGGTCGAGGTGCCGGCGGGGTCGATCGACGCCACGGTGGACGCCGCGGCCTACCGGATCGTGCAGGAGTCGTTGACGAACGTGCTGCGGCACTCGCGGGCCCGGGCGGCGCTCGTGCGACTCTCCGTGGCGGACGGCCGGCTGCGCATCACGGTGTCCGACGACGGCACGGGGGCGGGAGCCCCGCTGCCGGCGGGTGCGGGGATCGCGGGGATGTCCGAGCGTGCCGCCCTGCTGGGGGGCACCCTGACCGCGGGGGCCGGTCCGGACGGCGGGTTCCGGGTGGTGGCCGAGCTGCCCACGCGCCTGGAGGGCTGAGCGCGGCGTCCCGGCCCGGCGGTGACCGCCACCGTCATGCGGGCCGTCGTGTCGGGGCTGGTGCGTCCCGGCGGCTGAGCAGCCCCCGGGACGCACCCCGGCTCAGGCCCGGACGAAGCGGAGCAGGGCCTCGTTCACCTCGGCGGCGTGGGTCCACAGCAGGCCGTGCGGGGCACCGTCGATCTCGACGTACTCGGCCTCCGGGAAGGCCTCGTGGAAGGGCCGACCCGTCGCGTCGACCGGCAGGATCCGGTCGGCGGTGCCGTGCAGGATCAGCGACGGCTTGCCGGCGGCGCGGACCGCCTTCACGTCCTCGCGGAAGTCCTCGATCCAGGCCGGGACGACGGCGTAGGCGGCGACGGGTGCGCTGCCCGTCGCGGTGTTCCAGCTCGCGGTGACGACCTCCTGGCTGATGCGCGAGCCGAGCGTCTCGTCGAGGTTGTAGAAGTCCTGGTAGAACTGCGTGAACCAGGCGTACCGGTCGCTGCGGGCGGCGTCGGCGATGCCGTCGAAGACGGACTGCGGGACACCACCCGGGTTGTCGCCGGTCTCGACGAGGAACGGCTCGAGCGCGGCGAGGAAGGCGAGCTTGGCGACTCGCTCGTGACCGTGACGGGTGACGTAGCGGGCCAGCTCGCCGGTGCCCATGGAGAAGCCGACGAGAATGACGTCCCGCAGGTCGAGCGTCTCGAGGACGGCGTCGAGGTCCGCCGCGAAGGTGTCGTAGTCGTAGCCGGAGCCGACCTTGCTGGACCGGCCGAAGCCGCGGCGGTCATAGGTGATGACGCGGTAGCCCGCGTCGACGAGCTCGCGGGTCTGCAGCTCCCAGCTGTTGCCGTCGAGCGGGTAGCCGTGGATGAGGACGACGGGCTGCCCGCTGCCGTGGTCCTCGTAGTAGATCTCGATGTCGGTGGTGTTCTCGCGCCCGACGTTGACGTAGCCCATGATCCACACCTTTCGATGATGGGAGAACGATCGTTCTCCCTCTGTCGGCTATAGTAGAGAACGATCGTTCTCCGCGCAAGTGGCGCGGACTGAAGTGCAGGAGGGACAGGCATGACTGACGAGCGAACGCCGCGCGAACGGGTGGTCGAGGCCGCCGACGAGCTCTTCTACGCCCGGGGGGTCCAGGCCGTGGGCATGGACGCCGTGCGCGAGGCGGCGGGAGTCCCGCTCAAGCGCATCTACGCGATGTTCGGGTCCAAGGAAGACCTGCTCGTGACGGTGCTCCAGCAGAGACGAGAGACCTGGGACGCCGGCCTCGCCGCCGCCGGCGACCGGGCGACCACGCCCCGGGAGCAGATCCTCGCGATCTTCGACTTCCTCGACGACTGGTTCCACGAACCCACGTTCCGGGGCTGCGCCTTCATCAACACCTTCGGCGAGGTCGGTCCCGCGTCCGCCCCGGCAGCGGACGTCGTCCGCGAGCAGAAGCAAGCCTTCCGCGACCACGTGGCCCGGCTCGTGGCCGAGGCCGGCGCCCCCGCACGGCTCGCTCCGCAGATCGCGATCCTGGCCGAGGGCGCCCAGACCACGGCCGCCATCTCGGGTGACACCAGCACGGCCCGGCACGCGCGCGCGGCCGCCGAGACCCTCCTCGACGCAGCCGGCGGGTGACGGGACCCGCCCCCGGCGCGAACCGATCCGGCCCGGCCGGACATCCCAGGGCATGGGGATCTTGAGCATGTCGGACGGTGCAGGGAGCGGTTCGGACGGCGTCCACGTGGGGGACGCGGCAGCGGCAGGGACGGACGCCTGGCACCTCGCCGTGCGGATCTCCTCCCAGCCGGGGCTGACGACGGCAGCCCCGGTACCCGTCCTGGTCGGCCTGGAGGTCGTGCGCCGGGTGGGGGTGGTGGTGGCGAGGCAGTGCCTGGGCGTCGGCGCGGACCACCACCTGAGCATGCGCCGCGTGGCGTTCCGGTGGACGGGACGCGCTCCGCTCCTCCCCGAGTCGGGGACTCTCGGCGCGACGGCGTTCGTCCAGGTGCACGCCCGTCGCGAGCGCCGTGGGTCGGTCGCGGCCTTCGAGGCGTCCGTGACGGTCCGCGCGGGCTCGCGGGAGATCGCGCACGGCAGCGGGACCGTGCAGTGCATCGACCCCGCCACGTACCGGCTGGTCCGCGGTGGCGCGCCGCGTCCGGCGCCGGTCCGGCACGACAGCGAGCCGCTCAGCGTCCTGCAGCAGCACGGCGACCGGCTGCTCGGCCGCATGGGCTGGGACTGCGACGACCCCCGCCAGGTCGACCCGACGCTCGACCGGCTCTCGGGGCACGCGCTCGTCGCGGCGGCGCTGCACGCCGCGACGCTGCTGCGCGCGCGGCGCACGGTGATCGCCGTGTCGATGGCGATCGACCGGTTCGTGGAGTACACGCCACGGCCGGAGGTCTACGCGACCGCGACGCACCGAGCGGTCGAGGTCTCCGTGCTGCAGAACAGGCTGGTCGTCGCTCAGGGCGAAGTGCATCTCGAGAATTGACTGACCTTCTGTACAGTCAATGAAGTTTCCCAGGCGCCTCATTCGCGCTCGTCATTCCTGCCACCCTTTGCGGAACGATCCGGCGCGGCCCGCGTGCCCAGGAGAGCGCTCCTCGGGTATCGCGCTACCGTCCAGTGAGGAACGCCGCGATGTCGGGCGTTCCGGCACCGGCCGGCAGCAAAGGAATCATCGGTGGCCGAAACTTCGCGACAACAACAGAAGGCGGCGACCCGGGCGGCGATCCTGAGGACAGCCGCCGAGGAGTTCGACGCACGAGGATATTCCGCGACCTCTGTCGCGCAGATCGCCGATCGCCTCGGACTCACCAAAGGCTCCGTCTACTTCCATTTCCCGTCGAAGGCCGAGCTCGCCGCCGAGGTCGTGCGCGCCGGTTCGGTCGTCTGGGAACCTGTCCTGCGCGAGATGGACGGCGAGGGCGTCACCGGTCTGGATGCGCTGCGCCGCCTCTCTGCCGAGGCTGCCCGGCGCTTTCGCGACGACGTCACCCTGCGCGCCGCCGCACGGCTCACCGGCGACGGCCCCACCGACGGCCTGCCGGACCCGTTCGCCGGCTGGATCGACGTCGTCCGACGCTGCCTCGACCGCGCGGTCGGCGCGGGCGAGCTGCGCGCCGGGACGGACGTCGACGAGCTCGCCTGGCACCTGGCCGCCGCCTTCCTGGGGACCCAGGAGCTGGCACGGCGGGCCCCCGGTCCGCCGGACCCGGTCGAACGTGTCGACCAGCACTGGACGCTCCTCCTCGACGACCTTCGCCCGCCGCCGGCGTAAACTGACCTACCAGTAGGTCAGTGAAACTCTTGCCAACGTCGCCCGCACCCGGCAGGCTGGGGCTGCAGACGATCGCGAGCGAGTCGCCGGCAGGAGGTCCACCATGGGCTCACGGACGACGGACCCCGAGCTGTGGGCGCGGGTCCGCACCGACGACGAGCAGGCCTTCGCCGCGCTCTTCACCCGCTACCACCACCGTGTCCTGCACTGCGTGACCGGGCAGCTGCGCGGCGTCGCCCGCGCCGACCCGTCCGCCGTCGCCGGCGACGTCTTCCACACCGTCTGGCGACGGCGACGCACCGCACGCGTCGAGACCACCGCCTGGCCGTGGCTCCGCTCCGTCGCGACCCGCCTGTGCGCCAACGAACGACGACGCTGCCTGCGTCAGGACCGCCTGCTGCACCGTGTCACGACGGCCGCCGGCCCCGGTGCGACCGTCGACCCCGACCACGCCCCCGCCGTCGCCGACCGGCTCGCGATCGCCGCGGCGCTGGCCACGCTGGGCCCGGTCGAGCGGCAGGTCGCACACCTGGCGTTGGTCGACGACCTGCCCGCGGCCGAGGTCGCGCTCCGCCTGCGGGTGCCGGTCGGGACCGTCAAGTCGCGTCTGCACCGCGCCCGTCGAGACCTGGGACGCCACCTCCGGCACGCACCGAGATAGGGCGTCGGCCCGCCGCAGCCGTCAGGGCGCCGAGGCCCGCACCACGAGCTCCGGCGGGAACACGACGTCGCGCGGCTCGCGACCGGGCTCGGAGATCTCGTCGAGGAGGAGCCGGGCAGCCGCCCGGCCCATCTCGGCGATCGGCTGGCGCACCGTCGTCAGCGGGACGGCGGCCCGCGCCGCGAACGGGATGTCGTCGTAGCCCACCACGGCGACCTCGTCGGGAACCTGCACGCCCTGCGCGACCAGCGCGTTCACGAGCCCGATGGCATGGAGGTCGTTGCCCGCGAACACGGCGTCCGGGCGCTCGTCCTGGTCGAGGCCCGCGATCCACCGGCCCATCTCCTCGCCGTCGGTGAGGTCCAGGTCCGCCGACCGGGCGACCTCGAGGCGCGTGCCGGCGATGCCGGAGACGACCTCCCGGCAACCCTCCAGGCGTCGGGCCACCTGACGCACCCCCTCGGGGCCGCCCGCGAAGAGCAGCCGGGTCCGCCCGGCGGTGACGAGGTGCTCCGCGGCGATCCGGCCCCCCTCCCGGTGGTCCAGGGACACCGAGGACAGGCGACCGTCCGGGTCCTCGTGGTCCACGAGCACCACCGGCGTGCCGCGGTCGCGGCGCTGGCGCAGCGGTTCCAGCTCGTCGTCCGACGGTGCCACCACGACGCCGTCGAACCGGAGCTGCTCGAACAGCGTCAGGAACTTCTCCTGCCGGTCGGCCGACTCGTGCGAGGAGCCCACCACCACCGACAGCCCGGCGTCCTCGGCGACCTGCTCCACCGCCGTCGCGATACCGGCGAAGAACGGGTTCGAGGCGTTGACCACGCTCAGGCCCACGATCCCGCTGCGCTGACGGCGCAGCTGCCGGGCCGGCATGTTCGGCACGAAGCCCAGCTCCGTCACCGAGGTCTCGACCCGGGACCTCATGCGCTCGGACAGCTTGTCCGGCCAGTTGAAGAAGTTCGACACCGTCGCGGCCGACACCCCTGCGTGGCGCGCGACGTCATGGATCGTCACCGACGACTCACGCATGGTTCATCACACCGGGAGGCTAGCAGCGCCGCTCAGGCGTCGGCACAGTCGTGGGAGCGCGCGCCGCGCGAGGCGACGGCACGGGCGAGCAGCAGGATCCCCGCGGCCGCCCCGGCCCCGAGCAGCGTGAGCGCGACCCGCTCCAGGGCCCCCGCCACGGGAGCGTCCCCCGCCGAGAGCCCGATCACGGTCAGCGTCAGGAAGGCCGCGTACACCCAGTAGGGCGCAGCGAGATACGTCACCGCGCAGCCCACGGCCCCGGCGACGAGGACCGCGGTCAGGACGGCGTGGGGCACGTCCAGCGCGACCAGGAGCACGATCACCAGCCCACCGAGCACCGTGCCCCCCGCCCGCTCGAGCGCCCGCGCGGTGATGTCACCGGTCCGCGGCACCATCACCATGTAGAAGGTCAGCAGCAGCCACCAGGAGTGGGTGTCCGGGAAGTAGACCGCCGCCCACCAGGTCCCGACAGCCGTGAAGACCACGAGCGCCGTGGTGTAGAAGGTCGACTCCGTCCCGACGAGCGGCTCGTGCGGGCGCCGCCGCACGTCCCGGGTGAAGAGCGTCGCCGTGGCGGCCGCACACAGACCGCCGAGCAGGACGACCGCGGCGACCGGCCACGACCCGGCCAGGGTGCGCGGGTCGGCAGCCGTCAGAGCAGGAGGCGCGATCGTGAGCGCGGCCAGGGTGGCGGCGGCCGGCGCCCCGCCGGACGACCACCCCCGGTGCGCCGCGAGGCCGAGCCCGCACGCCACGGCCGACATCAGCAGCGTCGCCGACCAGGCCTGCGCCCCGGCGAGCGGCGCCACCAGCGCGAGAGACCCGGTGAGCAGCGCCACCACCCAGGCGCGCCGCCACGAGGCGACGGCCGCGATCGTGGCGGGCAGCATGCCGAGGTAGTACGGCATCGCGAGCTCCGGGGCGAGGGCGCCGAGGAGCACGAGGGGAGCGAGCGCGACGAGCGCCGCGATCAGGAGGCGACGCCGGGCAGGACTCATAGGGCCCACCTTGCCGACCCGTGACGACCGGTGCACCTCGACAGCCGCGTGCCCTCACCCGTAGACGGTGTCGACGACGTGCTCGGCGATCGCGAGGCTCGACGTCGCGGCGGGCGAGGGCGCGTTGCGCACGCAGGTGACGCCGTCGGACGTCTCGACGACGAAGTCGTCCACGAGAGAACCGTCGCGCGCGACGGCCTGTGCACGCAGCCCCGTACGCCCGCGTACGACGTCGGCGCTGCCGATCGCGGGGACGTAGCGTCGCGCGGTGGCCAGGTACGCCGCCGTCACGGCCGAGCCGTAGACCTCGCGCAGCCCCGTGCGCCAGTGCCGGGCGGCCATCCGCCAGAACCCCGGCCAGCCGAGCACCGCCGCGGTGTCCCGCGGGCTCATCGCGAGGCGACGGTAGCTACTCCGGTCCAGGGCGAGGACGGCGTTCGGGCCCACCTCGAGACCGCCGGCCACGGTGCGCGTGAAGTGCACGCCCAGGAACGGGTACCGCGGGTCGGGCACGGGGTAGACCATGCCGCGCACCAGGTCCTGCTTCGCCGGGCGGACCGTCAGGTACTCGCCGCGGAACGGGACGATCGCCGGGCCGGGGTCCCCGCCGACGAGCGCCGCGAGCCGGTCGGACTGCAGACCGCCGCACACCACGAGGCGGTCCACGGCGTGTCGGTCCCCCGGGTGCCGGTCCCCCGGGTGCCGGGCGTCTCCGCAGCTGACGACCACCCGGCCGCCGGAACGCTCGACGCCGGTCACCCGCGCACCGAGCAGCACCCGGCCGCCGCCCGCCTCGACGTCGCGGCCGAGCCGGGCGCACACGGCGACGAAGTCGGTGACGGCCGTCCGCGGGGAGTGCAGGGCGGCGAGCCCGACGGCGTGCGGCTCGACGTCGCGGATCTCGCCGGCGCCCAGCCGCCGGAGCCCGGGCACCCCGTTCTCGCGTGCGGTCCGCTCCAGGGCGTCGAACCGGCCCTGCTCGGACGGGGACACGGCGACGACCAGCTTGCCGACCTCCTCGTACGGCAGGTCGTGCTCGGCGCAGTAGTCCCGCAGCAGGTGCCGGCCGCGGGTGCACAGCCGCGCCTTGAGGCTGCCGGGCCGGTAGTAGATCCCGGCGTGCACGACGCCGGAGTTGTGGCCCGTCTGGTGCGCGCCCAGGCGGTCCTCGGCCTCCAGGACGAGCACCCGCGTGCCGGGACGGCGGCGCAGCACCTCGCGGGCCACGGCCAGGCCCACGATGCCGCCGCCGACGATCCCGACGGTCTCGGCCGCCCCGGTGGAGCTCACACGGCGAGCGTACCGACGCCGAACAGGAAGTTGGTCCCGCTTTCCGAGGTGAAAACGGGACCAGCTTCCTGTTCGGCGACGAGGGTGGTCAGGGGCGGGGGCGTCGCAGGACGACGACACCGCGGGGGGCGAACTCGTCGAAGGAGCCCGGCCGGTCGGCGGGCGTCGGGTGCGCACCGTCGTCGGGCGTCGTGGCCACGAGCACCTTCCCGTCGAGGCCGGAGAGCCCGAGGGTCTCGTCGGTGCGGTTCACGAGGAACCAGAACTCCTCGTGGGCGGCGCGGCGCACGGTGAGCTCGACGCGGCCCCGCAACGGTGCGGGCAGCTCGCTGCGCACGCCGGCGGCACCGAGGAGCTTCTCGAGCAGCGGGCGCAGGCCCGCGGCCCCGAGCCGGGTCGAGACGTAGGCGGCCGATCCCTGCCCGACGGCCCGGCGGGTCACGGCGGCCCGTCCCGCCTGCTGACCGTCGAGGTAGCGCGCCAGCACCTGCGTGCCCGGGAGCACGTCGATGCGGTCGGTCCACAGCGTGCCGGTGGACCCGTCGTCGAGGCGTACGCTCTCGCCGTCGCGCAGGGGGTTGAGCTCCTCGATGCGCAGGCCCAGCAGGTCGCGCAGCGCCCCGGGGTAGCCGCCGAGCCACACGTGGTCGTCGGCGTCGACGATGCCGGAGAAGTACGTGGTGACGAGGTGGCCGCCGGCCTCCACCCAACGGGTCAGCCGGTCCGCGAGCGCCGCCGGGACGACGTGCAGCACCGGCGCGACGACGACGTCGTAGTCGGCGAGGTCCGTGCGGCCGTCGTCCAGGCCGGCCACGGGCACGACATCGGCGCGCACGCCGGCGTCCAGGAACGCCTGGTACCAGTCCAGCGCCTCGGCGCGATAGCGGAGCTGTTCGGTGGGGTGCGAGTCCAGCTCGGACGTCCACCAGGAGTCCCAGTCGAAGAGGATCGCGGCGCGGGCGGGTGCACGCTCCGCCCCGACGACGGGGGCGAGGTCGGCGAGCGTCCGGCCGAGGGCGACGACGTCGCGGAACAGCGCGGAGTCCTCCCCGGCGTGCGGGACCATCGCCGAGTGGTACTTCTCGGCACCGGCAGCGGACTGGCGCCACTGGAAGAAGCAGACGGCGTCGGCGCCGTGGGCGACGTGCGTCAGGGAGTCGCGGGCGAGCTCGCCCGGCCGCTTGGGGACGTTGACCGGCTGCCAGTTGACGGCGCTGGTGGAGTGCTCCATGAGGAACCAGGGGCGCCCGCCCGCCACGCCGCTGGTGAGGTTCGCGGAGAAGGACATCTCCTCGCGGCCCTGCGGGCCGGGCTGCAGGTAGTGGTCGTTGGAGACGAAGTCGATCTCGGGCGCCCAGGAGGCGTAGTCCATGCCCTTCGTCTCACCCATCACCATGAAGTTCGTGGTGACGGGGACGTCCGGCGTGATCCGGCGCAGCACGTCGCGCTCGGCGCGCAGGTGGTCGACCAGGGCGTCGGAGGAGAACCGCTTGAAGTCGAGCTGTTGGGTGGGGTTGGGGTACGAGGCCGCCAGCCGCGGCGGCAGGATCTGGTCCCAGTCGGTGTACCGCTGCGACCAGAAGGCGGTGCCCCAGGCCTCGTTGAGCCGGTCGAGCGTGCCGTACCGCGCGGTGAGCCAGGTGCGGAACGCGCGGGCGGCGTCGTCGGAGTAGTCCTCGACGTTGTGGCAGCCGAGCTCGTTGCTGACGTGCCAGGCAGCGAGCGCCGGGTGCTGCGCGTAGCGCTCGGCCATGGCCTCGACGAGAGCGAGGGCGTAGCGGCGGAACACCGGTGAGGTGGGGCGCCACTGCTGACGTCCGCCGGGCCACAGCGTCTCCCCGGTGCGCGTGACGGGCAGGATCTCGGGGTGCAGGGTGGTCAACCACGGCGGCGGGGACGCGGTGGCGGTGGCGAGGTCCACGGAGATGCCGTGGGCGTGCATGAGGTCCATGACCTCGTCGAGCCAGTCGAAGTCCCACCGGTCGGGTGCGGGCTGGAGCCGGGCCCAGGAGAAGATCGCGACGGAGACGACGTTGACGCCGGCGGCCTGCATGAGCCGGGCGTCGTCGGCCCACACCTCACGGGGCCACTGGTCCGGGTTGTAGTCGGCGCCGTACCCGAGGCGGGCAGGACGGGTCGACTCGGGACCTGCGAGCAGGCGGGAGACGTCGGTCATGGGTGCTCCTGGACGAACGGGGATGTGTACGTGGTGCTGCGGATGCCGTGCTGCGGGCCCGAGCGCCGGTGGGGACGGCGGGCGGCCGTCCCCACCGGTGCTCAGGGAGCGGGCGTCACGGGTCGACGGTGAAGCCCTGGTCCTCGCCGTAGGCGATGGTCTGGTCCTGCCAGGTCGCCAGACCGTCGGTCAGGGTGGTGTCGGTGACGTACGCCTGACCGACCGTGTCGTTGAAGATCGAGTTGGCGTACACCTGGAAGGGCAGGTACTGCCACCCCTCGGCGACCTGGGACGCCGAGTCGGCCAGCACCTCGTTCACGGCCTGGCCGCCGAAGTAGTCGAACTCCTCCTCGCGGAACGTGGGGTCCTCCAGCTCGGCGACGGTGGCGGGGAAGGCACCCTCGGCGACGCGGGTGGCGATGCCGTCACCGACGGTCGCGTACTCGAGGAACGCCCAGGCGAGGTCGGCGTTCTCGCTCGCCGCGGGGATGGCGAGGGAGCTGCCGCCGTTCTCCGCGGTGACCTCCGCACCGCTCTCCCACTGCGGCATCGGGGCGACGGCCCAGTCACCTGCCGCGCCGGGCACGGAGGACTCGAGGTTGCCACGCATCCAGGCGCCGATGACCAGCGAGGCGATCGACCCGTCGGACAGGCCCTGGTACCACTCGTCGCTCCAGGAACCGACGGGGGCCACGAGGTCCTCGTCGAGCATCGTCTGCCAGGTGGAGGTGAACTGCTGGGTGCCGGCGTCGGAGAAGTCGACGGTCACCTCGGTGCCGTCCACCTGGTAGGGCCGGCCACCGGCCTGCCAGATCAGCGAGGTCGTGAACCCGGCGTCGCCGACGTCGTTGGTGAGGTAGGCGTCCGGGTCGGCCTCGTGGAGGGTGCGGGCGGCCTCGACGTACTCCTCCCAGGTGGTGGGGACGTCGATGCCGTGCTCGTCGAAGACACGCTGGTTGTAGAACAGGGCCATCGGGCCGGAGTCGGTGGGCAGGGCGTAGACGCCACCCTCCTGCTGCACGGCGCCCCACGGGCCGGGGGTGAAGGTGCCGTCGAGCTGGTCGGCACCGTAGGCGGTCAGGTCCGTCATCGCCTCGGACAGCGCGAACTGCGGCAGGGCGTAGAACTCGACCTGCGCGACGTCGGGCACGCCGTCGCCGGCGGCGATGGCGTTCTGCAGCGCCGTGTACTGGTCGTTGCCGGTGCCGACGTTCTCCAGCGTGACGGTGACGCCCGGGTTCTCCGCCTCGAAGTCGGCGGCCACCGACGCGAGCGTGGGGTCCCAGGCCCAGACGGTGATCTCGCCGCCTTCTGCCAGCGCGGCGTCGGCGTCCTGGGCGGCCTCGCCGGACTCGGTCTCGCCGCCCCCGCAGGCGGTCAGGGCCAGGGCCAGGACGCCGGCGGCGGCGGTGCCGCGCAGCACGCGGCGTGAAAGGTCGGGTCGTGCGGTCATGTCAGTCCTCACTTCGTTGTCGGAACGGTCGATCGATGTCGTCGGGGCTGTGGAGCGGGTCATTCCTTGACGCTCCCGGCGGCGAGCCCGGACTGCCAGTACCGCTGCAGCAGCAGGAAGGCCGCGACGAGGGGCAGGATGGTGAGCAGGGAGCCGGTGATGACGAGGTGGAAGATGGCCTCGCCGCCGGCGGTGGCCGCCTGCGCGTTCCAGGCGTTGAGCCCGAGCGTGAGCGGGTACCACGACGAGTCCCGCAGCATGATCAGCGGCAGGAAGTAGTTGTTCCAGGTGGCCACCATCGTGAACAGCAGCACGGTGACGATCCCCGGGGCGAGCAGCGGCAGGCTGACGCGGAAGAACGTGCGGAACTCGCCCGCGCCGTCGATCCGCGCGGCCTCGAGCAGCTCGGTGGGGATGGCCTCGGCCGCGAACGTCCACATGAGATAGAGCCCGAACGGGGAGATCAGCGACGGGATGATCACGGCCCAGGGCGTGTTCGTCAGACCCATCTGGCTGAACAGCAAGAAGGTCGGCACGGCGAGCGCGGTGCCGGGCACCGCCACGGCGCCGATGACGACGGCGAACACTCCGCGCTTGCCGGGGAAGTCGAACTTGGCCAGGGCGTAGCCCCCGAGGATCGCCAGGAACGTGGCGCCGCCGGCACCCAGGACGACGTACAGCACGGTGTTGCCGAGCCAGCGGACGAACACCCCGCCGTCGTAGGTGAGGGTCGCGACGACGTTGTCCCAGAGGGCGAACGAGCCGCCGAACCACAGCCCGAACGAGGTGAACAGGTCGGCCTGGGTCTTGGTGGAGTTGACGACGAGCCAGACGAGCGGGACGAGGGAGTACAGCAGGACGACGGCGGTGAGCGCCGTCAGCAGCGGGCTGCGGCGGGGCCGGTCGACGCTGTGCTTGTTGACGGTCCGCGTCCGCAGGCGGGGGCCCCGGACGGAGGTCGCGGTGCTCACGGTGGTCACGCCTCCTTGCGCATGCCGCGCAGCTGCACCACGTAGGCGATCACCATGGTGATCAGGCCCATGATGATGGCGACGGTCGCGGAGTAGTTGTACTGCTGGCCGGAGAAGGACAGCGAGTAGGCGTACAGGTTCGGGGTGAACGACGTCGTGATGGCGTTCGGTGCCAGGGACTGCAGGATGCTGGGCTCGTTGAAGAGCTGGAAGCTGCCGATGATCGAGAAGATCGTGGCGATGACCAGTGCGCCGCGGATCGCGGGGAGCTTGATCGCCCGGACCACCTGCCACTGGGAGGCGCCGTCGATCTCGGCGGCCTCGTACAGCGTGTGCGGCACGACGCGCAGCGCCGCGTAGAAGATGAGCATGTTGTAGCCGACGAACTCCCAGGTGACGATGTTGGCGATCGACGCCAGCACGAGGTCGGGCGAGAGCGGGTCGGGCAGCGAGATGCCGAGCGCGTCGTTGAGGTTGCCCACCAGGCCGAACCGCGTGCCGTACATGAAGCCCCACATCAGCGAGGCGACGACGGCGGGCACCGCGTAGGGCATGAAGATCGAGATCCGGAAGAAGCTCTTGCCGTAGAGACGCCCGGAGTCGATGGCCAGGGCCACGAGCAGGGCGATGCCGAGCATGATCGGCACCTGCACCACGAGGAAGAGGCTGACCCGCCACAGCCCTTCCCAGAACTGGGGGTCCTGCATCGCACGGGCGTAGTTGTCCAGGCCCACGAACGTGGTGCCGCCGACCATCTGGGTGCGGAACACCGACAGGTACAGCGAGTAGGCGATCGGGGCGAGGAACACCAGCGCGAACACGAGCATGAAGGGGCCCACGAACATCCAGCCCGTCCATCGCCGCCGGCTGGGGCGCCGGGCGGCGGTCGACGGTGGGGTCGTCGCCACCGGAGGAGACGTCGTCGTCATGCTTCTTCCTTGGGCTCACGGGGATGTTCACGTCAACATGGATGGCCGCGACCACCGATGTTTACGTAAACATGGACTAGGGTGATCGTGCATCGGCCGCTCGCATACGTCAACCCCGACAGCTGCCGAGACCGAACCGTGACCTGATCGGAGGACCCGTGGCCGACCGCAGCCCGGCGGGGCGACCCCAGCGCGTCTCGATGGCCGACGTCGCACGGCTCGCCGGCGTCTCGTCCCAGACCGTCTCGCGGGTGTCGAACGGCCACCCCGGCGTCGTCGACTCCACGCGGGACCAGGTGCTGGCCGCCATGCGCGAGCTCGGCTACCGGCCCAACAGCGCGGCCCGCGCCCTGCGCTCGGGCCGGTTCCGCACCATCGGGGTCATCCTCTTCTCGCTGTCCACCACCGGGAACGTCCGCACCCTGGACGCGATCGCGACGTCGGCCGCGGCCGAGGGGTACGCCATCACCGTCATCCCCGTCGCTGCGCCCACGCAGGACGGCGTCAACGGCGCCTTCACCCGGATGGGCGAGCTCGCCGTGGACGCCGTGATCCTGCTCATGGAGGTCCACCTGCTGGACGCCGCCAGCATCTCCCTGCCCACCGACGTGCCCGTCGTCGTCGCCGACTCCGACGCCGGCGACCGCTACCCCGTGGTGGACACCGACCAGGCTGCGGGCTCGCGTGCCGCCGTCGAGCACCTCCTCGGCCTCGGGCACCGCACCGTGGTGCACCTCGCCGGCCCGTCCGAGTCGTTCTCCGCCCAGCGCCGCGAGGACGCCTGGCGACGCACGCTGCTCGACGCCGGGCGCGAGGTGCCCGAGGTGCACCGGGGCGACTGGTCGGCCGCCTCCGGCTACGAGGCCGGACGCAGGATCGCCCGCAGCGACGCGACCGCCGTGTTCGCCGCGAACGACCAGATGGCCCTGGGCCTGCTCCGCGCCCTCGACGAGGCGGGACGGCCGGTCCCCGGGGACGTCAGCGTCGTCGGGTTCGACGACCTGCCCGACGCCGTCGCCTACATGCCGCCGCTGACCACCGTGCACCAGGACTTCGCCGAGGTGGGACGGCTGTGCGTCGCCGGTGTGCTGCGCCAGATGGCGGACCACACCTTGCCGCGCGGGCGCACCCTCGTCCCGACCCGCCTGGTCGAGCGGGCGAGCACGGCGGCGCCGGCGCGCTGACGTCGACCGCGCCGCGTCAGCCGTCGGCGCCCTCGCGACGCTTCTCGACCGCGTTCTTCAGCAGCAGCGCCGGCAGGAGGAAGTTCGCCAGCAGGGTCACGATCCACACGATGATCGGTCCGACCAACCAGCCCGGCCAGCCCGAGATCTCCAGGCCGTCGGGAGCGACGAGCACCGCGATGAGCAGCGCCACGTACGTGGTGACCAGGCCCACCGCGCTCAGCATCGCCGGCGCGTTGTTGCGGGCCACCTTGGCGAAGAACGGCGTGAGCACCGCCTGGGCGACCGCGAACACGACGACGGCGACCACGAACGCGAGCGGGTTGCTCCAGACGATCTCGAAGGTCTCCCAGCCGAGGGCCGCGAACGCCCAGTCGGTCAGCAGCAGCCCCACGGCCACGGCGAGCAGGAGGACGGCGGTCCGAGCCAGCAGTCTCAGCATGGCAGCAGCGTGGCACAGGTCACACCGGCGCGCGCGGGATTCCTCTTGACTACCTCAACTGACCTGGCCCCCGACCCCCGGCAGCACGATCATGGGCGTCGTCAACGACGTCGTGCGGGGTGGGCAACATGCGGGTCCTGGTCACCGGTGGTGCCGGCTACCTCGGTTCCCACGTCGTGCTGGCCCTGCTCGAGTCGGGCCACGAGGTCGACGTCGTCGACGACTTCTCGCGCGGCACGCCTGCCTCCCTCGCCCGCGCCGAGATCACCTCCGGCCGGCGGGTGGGCACGCACACCGCCGACGTGGCCGACATCGACGCGATGGAGCGGGTCTTCGCCTGCTCGGACGTCGACGCGGTCGTCCACCTGGCCGGGCTGCGCTCGGCCACCGAGAGCGTCCACCGGCCCCTCGACGCCTACGAGACCAACCTGACCACCCTGTTCACGCTGCTGCGCTGCATGACCTGGTACGGCGTCGGCCGCCTCGTGCTGTCCTCCACCGCCGCCGTCTACGGCACCGTCGACGACGCCGGCACCCGGCTGACCGAGGACCGCGCCCTCGCCCCCGCCTCTCCCCTCGGCCGCACCCTGGCGACCGGCGAGCACGTCCTGCAGGACGTGGCCGGCGCCGGCGCCGCCCTGCGTGCCGCCGTCGTGCGCTGCTTCACCACCGTCGGCGCGCACTCCTCCGGACGGCTCGGGGAGGACCGCACCGGGGCTCCGCCCAGCCTGCTGACACGGATCGGCGACGTGGCCCTCGGGCGCCGTGAGCACCTGGAGGTCTTCGACGGGCTCGGCACCCCGGACGGCACCGCCGTCCGGGACTACGTGCACGTCACGGACGTGGCTGCCGGGCACGTCGCCGCCCTGGCGTCCCTCGACGAGCCGTCAGGTCGGGCGGTGCAGGCCTGGAACCTCGGCACCGGGCAGGCCACCAGCGTCCTCGACGTGCTGTCGACGTTCCAGGAGGTCACCGGCCACTGCGTGCCGCACCGCCGGCGGCCCGCACCCCCGGGGACGACGGCGGGGGCGGTCGCCGACACCGAGCGCACCACGGCCTCCCTGGGCTGGACGGCCACGCGCGACCTCGCGGAGATCTGCCGCGACCACTGGCGCTGGCAGGAGCAGCACCCGCGCGGCTACCCCTCGACCCTCACCCCGGAGACCCCGTGGCGCGGCGGCGTCGGGCACCGGCTACGGCTGGTGCCGCCCCTGTCCGCCGCGGTCTCCCCGCTGATGCCCGCCACCCGTCACGGCTTGACCGCCCGGTAGTACCGCAGGGCACCGGGCTGCAGCTCTGCCGGGTCGGTGTAGATGGCCCGCGACCGGTCCAGCAACGCCGCCGAGGGCACCTGGGCCGCGATCTCCGTGCGCGCGTCGAACAACGTCGCCACCAGACCCTGCGCGACGGCATCCGGCAGACCCGGGCCCGCCACGAGGATGTTGGGGACGGCCAGCGTCCCCACGTCCGCGGTGACCCCGTAGACGCCCTGGGGCACGACCCCGTGGCGGTAGCCGGGCCCGTGCTCCCGACGGAGCTGGTCGACGACGACGTCGAGGGGAACCAGTCGCAGCGGCACCTCGGCGGACAGCTCGACGAGGCCCGGGGTCTTCAGGCCGCCCGACCAGAACACCGCGTCGAGGCTTCCCCCGCGCAGCGCGTCGACCGACTCGGTGATGCCGAGCTCCGCGACCCGCAGGTCGCTCATCGGGACGCCCGCGGCCTTCAGCACCCGTCCCGCGATGAGCGACGTGCCCGAGCGCGGCGCCCCGACCGACACCCGCAGGCCGCGCAGGTCCGCCAGCTCCTCCACGTCGGAGTCGGCGGGTACCACCAGGTGGGCGAAGTCGTCGTAGACCCGAGCGAGCGCGTGCACCTCGACCGGTACGTCGAAGTCACCCTCGCCGTCGACGGCGTCCGCCACCGCGTCCGCCGCGCTGAACGCCACGTCCGCCTCGCCAGCGGCGAGCAGCTGCAGGTTGTCCACCGAGCCGCCGGTGGCGAGAACCTCCGTCTCGATGCCGTACCGCTCGGTCAGCACCTCGGCGAGCTCCTGGCCATAGCCGTGGTAGATCCCGCTGGTGCCGCCGGTGGCGATCGTCAGCCGGTCCGGACGTTCGCCCTGCCAGGGGTCCGGCTCCCAGGGCTGGTTGCCGACACACCCCGCGAGCAGCGCGACCGCGACCAGGAGCGACACGGCCGCTGCACCCACCCGGCTCATGGCTGGTCCTGCCCGGCCGGGACGCCCAGGAACACGCGCAGGCCCCCGCCGTCGGGCAGGTCCGCCCGCAAGCCGCCCCCGGCCGCGGAGAGCAGCTCGGACGCGATGGCGAGCCCGAGACCCGAACCCCGTACCGAGCTGTGCCCCGGGCTGCGCCAGAAGCGTTCGGTGAGACGCTCGAGCTGGTCGGCCGGGACGCCGGGCCCCCGGTCGCGCACCACCACCTCCACGATCCCGGCGTCACGGACCACCGCCACGTCCACCGGCTCGGAGGCCGGGGCGAACTTCAGCGCGTTGTCGACGACCGTGTCGAACGCGCTCTCCAACGCGGTCGGCGTGACGTGCCCGAGCACCTCGCCGCCGGGCACCGTGAGCCGGATCTCCCGGTCGGGGTCGAGCAGCCGCCGCCCCTCCACCCTCCGTGCGACCACCTCGGCCACGTCGACCGGCTGGGCGGCGCCCATGGTGCCGCCGTCCGCGAGCAGGAGCAGCGCGTCGAGGATCTGCGCCATGCGCTCGGCCTCGGCCCGCACGTGGGCCACCTCCTCGGCCTCCTCGGGCGGGACGGTGAGGGCGAGCGACTCGATGCGCAGCATCAGCGCGTTGAGCGGGTTGCGCAGCTCGTGGGAGGCGTTCGCCACGAACTCCTGCTGGCGGCGCATCAGGTGCTCCACCTGCTCGGCCATCTCGTTGAAGCGGCTCACCACCTGCCGCAGCTCCGGCGGGCCCGTCGACGGCGGGATGCGTTCGTCCAGGCGCCCCCCGCCCATCTTCTCCATCGCCTGGTCGACGGCACGGACCGGCCGCAGCAACCAGCCCGCCGTCCGGTCGGCCAGCACCAGGGCCAGCAGCGCGATCACCACACCGCCCGTGCCGAGCAGCGCCCAGCTGGTCCAGATCGCCCGCTGCACGCCCGCGGCGTCCGAGGACGTCACGAGCGCCCCCACCACGTCTCCCCCGTCGAACAGCGGCTCGGCGACCACGATCCTCTGAGCGTCCCAGGGCCAGAACGCCTCGCGCATCTCGGCGCGCCGCCCGGCGAGCGCCGCGTGCCGCTCGTCGTAGTCCTCCACGTCGAGTCCCTCGGCCACGAGCGTGGAGCCCGCCTGGTCCACGACCGCCGCGCCGATCCCGTAGACCTCCCGGTAGCGCTGCAGGTCGCCGGCCACCAGCGACGGGTCGTCCGCGAGGACGGCCTGCCGGGCGGGGAGCACCAGATAGGTCACGTCACGCAGCCGCTCCAGGAGGACCTCCTGCTGGTGCGCCCGCGTGATGCTTCCCGCCGAGACCGCGCCGAGGACCACGATCACCAGGACGAGCGGGACGTACACGATGGCAGCGAGGCGCCCGCGCATCTCACTGCTGCCCGACGCGGTACCCGACGCCACGGACCGTCTCGACGACGGGCGGCTCACCGAGCTTGCGACGCAGGGAGGCGACGTGGACCTCGAGGGTGCGGCCGAGCCCCTTCCAGCTCGAGCCCCACACCTCCCGCAGGATGCGCTCGCGCGCCAGGACGGTACCCCGGTGCCGCACCAGCAGGGCCAGGAGGTCGTACTCCTTGCGGGTCAGGGAGACGACGGACCCCCCGGTGCGCCGGACCACCCGGGCCGCGAGGTCCACCTGGACCTCCCCCACGTCGATGCGCGCGACGTCGGCCCTGCCGTCCCACTCGCGCGACCTGCCCCGGCGCAGCACCGCGTCGATCCGGGCCAGCACCTCGCGGATGTCGTAGGGCTTGGTGACGTAGTCGTCGGCGCCGAGCTCCAGCCCGCGCACCCGCGACTCGAGCTGCGTGCGGGCCGTGACCATGATGATCGGGGTGTCCGAGACCTTGCGGATCCGCTGGCAGACCTCGAACCCGTCCATGTCCGGCAGGGCGAGGTCGAGCAGCACGAGGTCGGTGCGCGGGCTCAGGGCGTCGAGCGCGCTCGCACCGTCACCCGCCCGGATCACCTCGTACCCGTGCTTGCTCAGCACGGAGACGAGCGCACCGGCGACGTGCTCGTTGTCCTCCACGACCAGCAGCTGCACGGTCCGACGGTAGCCGAGCCGACGCCCGACCGATAGACAGGACCGCGTTCCGGACCGGCCCCGCAGCGGGTGAGATCAGGGCGTGAGCCCGGCCAGGAACCGCAGGCTGGCCGCGGTGATCTGCGCGCGGGCGTCGTCGTCCGAGATCGTGGCGACGCCGTCTCCCGGCTGCGGACCGTAGTCGCCGAACTGGGCGTGCGAGGCGCCCTCCACGACCGTGAAGTCGGTGCCGGGCGGCAGGTCTGCCCGGGAGGCCTCGATGTCGGCCGGCGTCGCCAGCCTGTCCCGGGTGCCGGAGACGGACGCCACCGTGGCGGTGAGCGAGCGGCTGACGTCGTCCGCGGGGTACGAGGCGTAGAGCAGCAGCCCGACGGCGGGGGCGGTCGCGGCGTCGTCGGCGTCGTCCGCCTGGATAGCGGCGACCGTGCCGCCGAGGGAGTGCCCGCCCACGACCCACTGCTCGACCTCGGGGTGCGCGCCCCGGGCCGCGTCGAACGCCCCGAGCGCGAGGAAGCCGATCCCGAGCGGCTGCTTGGCGACGACGACGGGGTGGCCGGCCTCGGCCAGGGGGCGCAGGACCGCGGCGTAGGCGCGCGGGTCGACCCGCGCGCCGGGCTGGAAGAACACCGCGGTGCCGGACGCCTCCCCGGCCGGGGCGAGGACGACCCGCGTGGCCGTCTCGGTCACCGTGACCGCGTCGTCGGAACGCATCGCCGCCAGCGCCGGCTCCACCGCCGTGAAGGGTCGCAGCCACCCGAGGACACCGATCCAGACGGCGGCCGCGACGACCAGGACGATCCCGCCGGCGCCTCGCCACCCCCGGCGCGGCGCGGCCGGCCGCCGCGACCGCCACAGGACGGCGAGGCTCACCAGGGCGGTCCCGCCGAGCAGCACCGCGTACGCCGGGTTCCCCTGCACGACGGCGCCCCACGCGGTCAGGGCGGCCCACGCCACCACCAGGAGCGCGGCCACCGCGACGACCCGGACGGCCACGGTGCGCAGGGCGGGGCGCCGGCGGTCGGTCGAGCCCTGTCGCCTGAACCTGCGTCTCCGCTCCGGGCGTGCGCCTCGTTCCTCGGCCCCCACCCTCCGCTGCGCCTTCGGCTCAGTCGACAACGTCGATCCCCAGGTTGGCGGCGAGGGCCGGGGCGAGCTGCCCGAGCTGCGCCGGGGTGATCGTGCTGCCGCGCAGGGCGTCCGTCCCGACCAGCTCGGTGAGCTCCGCGCCCCGCAGGTCCACGTCCTGCAGGCTGGAGGCCTGCACGTCGAGGCGGCGCACCCGGGTGCCCTCGAAGGAGACCCGGGTGGCCTGCGCCTGCACGAGGTCCAGCTCGTCGACGACGCAGTCGGTGAGCACGACGTCCCGCAGGGTGGCGCCGCGCAGGTTCACGAAGCCCAGCTTGCAGCCGACGAACCGGACGGACTGCCACGCCGACTCGTACAGCTCCGCCGAGCCGATGCGGGCGTCGTGCACCTCGACGTCGCGCCACCGGGTCCGCACGCCCTGCACGACGGGGACGTCCACCCGCGACAGCACCACCTCGGTGAGGGCGAGGTGGCGCAGGTCGGCCTCGGGGGCACGCAACCCGTCGAGGCGTGAGCCGTCGGCCCGGGCGCCGCGCAGCTCCACCCGGTCGAGCCGGACGTCGGTGAGCTCGACGCCGTCGAGGTCGGCGCCCGGGACGAGGTCCGACGCCGCCCCCGGTCTCAGGTCGTCCAGGACGACGGGGTCCACGACGGGGCGGGAGGGCTGTCTCAGGCGCGGGGGCACGCCCACACCTTAGGCGGCGGACCGACAGGGGCGCTGCCGGCGGACCTCCACACCCTCCCGCGGCGGTAGGGTAGACCGGTCGAACGGAGAGTCATGGGCCTGAACCACAAGCAGATCGGTGAGGTGGCGGAGCGCACCGGTCTCTCGCTGCGCACGATCCGCTACTACGAGGAGGTCGGCCTCGTCATCCCGTCCGCGCGCTCGCACGGCGGTTTCCGTCTCTACACCGAGTCGGACATCGCCCGGCTCATGCTCGTCAAGCGCATGAAGCCGCTGGACTTCTCCCTCGACGAGATGCGCGAGCTGCTCGCCGGTCTCGACGATCTCGAGCAGGACGGCCTCGAGCCCGACCGCCGCGAGGAGATCCTCGGACGGCTCGCGATGTTCGAGGCCGCCGCCGAGGAACGCTGCCGGAGCCTGCGCGAGCGGCTGGAGAGCGCCGAGGAGTTCGCCTCCGACCTGCGTCGTGAGATCCGCAGCCAGCGCCGGGCGGTGACGCCCCGATGACCGCGCTGACCTCCGAGAGCACCTCGGTCACCACGCAGGCCGCCCGCCGTCGCAGCATCGCCGTGATCTCCCACCCCGACGCCGGCAAGTCGACCCTCACCGAGGCCCTGGCCCTGCACGCCCACGCCATCGACCAGGCCGGGGCGGTGCACGGCAAGGGCAACCGGGCCGGCGTCGTCTCCGACTGGCTCGAGATGGAGCAGAAGCGCGGCATCTCGATCACCTCCGCGGCGCTGCAGTTCGTGTACCGCGACGTGGTGATCAACCTGCTCGACACCCCCGGGCACGCGGACTTCTCGGAGGACACCTACCGGGTGCTCACCGCCGTCGACGCCGCCGTGATGCTGCTCGACGCCGCCAAGGGCCTCGAGCCCCAGACCCTCAAGCTCTTCGAGGTCTGCCGGCGCCGCGGCGTGCCCGTCATCACGTTCGTCAACAAGTGGGACCGCCCCGGGCGCGAGGTCCTGGACCTCTGCGACGAGCTGGTCGAACGGATCGACCTGCGGCCCACCCCCGTGAACTGGCCCGTGGGCGAGGCCGGCCGGTTCGTGGGCCTGCTGGACCGCGAGGACGACCACGTGACGACCTACCGTCGCGCCCCCGGCGGCGCGACGATCGCCGAGGAGCGCACCCTCGACGCGGAGCAGGCGGCCGCCGAGCTCGAGGCCGACTACACCGAGGCGGTCGAGGGCGCCGGGCTGCTCGACGCCGTCGACCCCGAGACGTTCGCCAGCGGCGAGAGCACCCCGCTGCTCTTCGGCGCGGCCCTGGCCAACATCGGCGTCCGACGCCTCCTGGACGCCGTCGTCGACCTGGCGCCGGCCCCCGGCGCCCGGCCCACCGTCGACGGCGGCGCACGCCCGGTCGACGCCCCCTTCAGCGGGTTCGTCTTCAAGATGCAGGCCGGCATGGACCCGAAGCACCGTGACCACGTCGCCTACCTGCGAGTGTGCTCCGGCCGGTTCGAGCGCGGCATGACGGTGGTCCACGAGCGCACGAAGCGTCCGTTCGCCACCAAGTACGCGCTGTCGGTCTTCGGCCGGGAGCGCTCGACGGTCGAGGACGCCTACCCGGGCGACGTCGTCGGGCTGGTGAACGCCGGCGCCCTCGCCGTCGGCGACACGGTGTACGAGCCCGAGGGGCCCGCCGTGCGGTTCCCCCCGATGCCGGCGTTCGAGCCCGAGCACTTCGCCGTGGCCCGCGCCACCGACCCCGGAAAGTCCAAGCAGTTCCGCAAGGGCATGGCCCAGCTGGAGCAGGAGGGCGTGGTCCAGGTGCTGGTCTCCGACCTGCGCGGAGACGCCAGCCCGGTGCTGGCCGCCGTCGGTCCGCTGCAGTTCGAGGTGGCGAGCTTCCGCATGGAGCACGAGTTCTCCGCCCCGATGACCCTCGAGACGCTCCCCCTGTCGGTCGCGCGCCACATCGAGCCCGACGACGCCCCGGCCGTGGCGAGCTACACGGGCGCGGAGGTCGCCCGTCGTCGCGACGGGGAACGCCTCGCCCTGCTGCGCGACGTGTGGCACGCCCGCGCCTTCGAGCGTTCCCACCCGGACGTCGCCCTCGTGCCGCTCGTCGGCGGCGGCGACGCCTGACCCGCCCGGAGCCCTCCTGAGATCACGTCCCACCCGCCCGGGCCCGCTGTCCCCGGGCGGGTTCTACGGCTGGCACGTCGCCGCGTACGCCGCGCTCGCCCTGGCCATGACCGGCCCCGGGCAGACCGTCGGTATCTCGCTGTTCATCGACCCGCTGATCGCCGAGCTCGGGATGTCCCGCTCGGCGGTCTCGACCGCCTACCTGATCGGCACGCTCGCCGGAGCGGTGGCCCTGCCGTGGATCGGCCGGGCCGTCGACCGCTTCGGCGTCCGGCGCACCATGGCGGTGGTGGGCCTCGTGTTCGGTGGCGTCCTCGTCGCCCTGTCCGTCGTCAGCTCGATCGTCGGCCTCACCGCCGGGTTCGTCGGTGTCCGGATGGCCGGCCAGGGAGCGCTCGGCCTCACCGCGACGACCGTGGTGGCCCTGTGGTTCGACCGTCGGCGCGGCCTGGCGACGGGCATGGTCTCCGCCGTCGGCGCCGTCGGCATCTCCCTGACCCCGCTGCTTCTCGAGGGACTGATCGCGCAGCACGGCTGGCGCACGGCCTGGCTGATCGAAGGGCTCGCCGTGTGGGCCGTCGTGCTGCCCCTGGCCCTGTTCGCGCTGCGCGACCGCCCCGAGCGACTGGGCCAGCGCCCCGACGGCGCCGCCCCGCCCGCCGACGGGAGCGCTCCCCCGCGCCCCGGGGGCCTGACCCGGTCACAGGTCGTCCGCCATCCGGCGTTCTGGCTGATCGCCGGGGCGGTCGCCGTCTCCGGCCTGCTCACCACGGCCGTCGCGTTCCACCAGATCAGCCTGCTCACCGCCCGCGGCCTCACCGCGGCCGAGGCAGCGGCGAACTTCGTCCCGCAGACGGTCGCCGGCCTGCTGGCCACCCTGGCCACCGGGTACCTCATCGACCGGTTCCCACCGCGCTGGATGACCGTCGCCTCGATGCTCTCGCTGGCCGCCGCCCTGGCGTGGGGCACCCAGGTGACACCGGGCTGGGGGGCGATCGTCTTCGGGGCGCTGCTCGGCATCGCCGCCAACACGATCCGCACGGTGGAGGCCGCGACCCTGCCGCGCTACTTCGGCACACGCCACATCGGCTCGATCCGCGGGCTCGTCGCCTCCATCAGCGTGGGAGGCACCGCGTGCGGCCCGCTGCTCTTCGCCGCGGTCTTCGACCAGGTCGGCACCTACGCCCCGGTGCTGCTGGCCAGCGCGATCGTCCCGGTCGCCATGGCGGTCTGGGCGGCCCTCGCTCCGGAGCCCGACCCCGACCTCCTCGACCCACCACCGGCCACCCCGCCGTCCAGCACTCGGGACGAGACAAACCTGCCTTGACGTTAGGGTAGAGTTCTGCACGGCTCGGCCCTCCGGTGTGCCCACGCCCACGGAGGGCCGACGCCACCCACCTCTTGCTCGTACGCAGCGTCGCGTGCCTCAGTCCTGTCCACACCGACCGAGTCCCGTGACCTGGTCCCGGGCGCACGCGCCCGCCGAACCGAAGGAAGCTGCGTGTCGAACGACTCCCGCATGCCCCTGCCCGATCCCGCGCCGACGCCCCAGCCGGTCTCCGGCGCGCCGGAGGCGAGCCAGACCTACTCCGTCATGGCAGCCCTGAAGTCGCCCCGCATCCTCAAGACGGAGGTCCTCGCCGGCCTCGTCGTCGCCCTGGCGCTCATCCCCGAGGCGATCGCCTTCTCGATCATCGCGGGCGTGGACCCCCGGATCGGCCTCTTCGCCTCGTTCACCATGGCGGTCTCCATCGCGTTCCTCGGCGGGCGTCCCGCCATGATCTCCGCGGCCACCGGGGCCATCGCCCTCGTCATCGCCCCGGTCGCCCGTGACTACGGCGTCGACTACTTCATCGCCACCGTCATCCTCGCGGGGGTGTTCCAGGTGGTGCTCGGCGTGCTCGGCGTGGCCAAGCTCATGCGCTTCATCCCGCGCTCGGTGATGGTCGGCTTCGTCAACGCCCTGGCGATCCTCATCTTCACCTCCCAGCTCCCGCACCTGTTCGGCGACAAGGTGAACGCCGGCAACCGGTGGTGGATCTACGCACTGGTGATCATCGGCCTGGTCATCATGGTGCTCCTGCCGCGCTGGACCAAGATCGTCCCGGCGCCCCTGGTCGCGATCGTGCTGCTGACCACCGCCACGGTGGTCGCGGCGCTGAACGTCCCCACCGTCGGTGACGAGGGCGACCTGCCCGAGTCGCTGCCGTCGCTGTTCGTCCCGGACGTCCCGTTCACCCTCGAGACGTTCCAGATCATCGCCCCGTTCGCCCTCGCCATGGCGCTGGTGGGCATCCTGGAGTCGCTGCTGACCGCCAAGCTGGTCGACGACGTCACCGATACCCACTCGAACAAGACGCGCGAGGCCTGGGGCCAGGGCGCCGCCAACGTCATCACCGGGTTCTTCGGCGGCATGGGCGGCTGCGCGATGATCGGCCAGACGATGATCAACGTCAAGGCCTCCGGGGCCCGTACCCGGATCTCGACGTTCCTCGCCGGCGTCTTCCTGCTGATCCTGGTGGTCGGGCTCGGGGACGTCGTCGCCGTCATCCCCATGGCCGCCCTCGTCGCCGTCATGATCATGGTGTCCGTCGGCACCTTCGACTGGCACTCCGTGCGGCTCGACACCCTGCGCCGCATGCCCAAGTCGGAGACCGCGGTGATGCTCTCGACGGTGATCGTCACCGTCTGGACCCACAACCTGGCGTACGGCGTCGGCGTCGGCGTGCTCGTCGCGATGGTGCTCTTCGCCAACCGCGTGGCACACTTCACCACCGTGACCCGTCTCGATGCCTCCGACGAGGACGACCAGCGGGTCTACGCTGTGGAGGGCGAGCTGTTCTTCGCCTCCTCGAACGACCTGGTCTACCAGTTCGACTACTCGGGCGACCCGCGCAACATCGTCATCGACATGACCAAGGCCCACGTGTGGGACGCATCGACGGTCGCCAGCCTCGACGCCGTTCGCACCAAGTACGAGGCCAGGGGCAAGTCGGTCACGATCGTCGGAGCCAACGCGGACACCATGGCGCGGCTCGACCTGCTCGCCGGACGGCTCGGCGGGGGACACTGATCTCAGGACACCTCTCACGAGGGTCCGCACCACACCGGTCCGTCGCGGCGCGCACGCCGCGACGCGGCGGACCGGACCATCGACACGGACCACCGTGCGGAAGGACGACATGCACACTGCGCCCCGCGACCTCGGCCGCCCCCCTCGACTCGCGCGAGGTGCCCTGCGCATCACGCCACTGGGCGGCATCGGGGAGATCGGCCGCAACATGACGGTCTTCGAGCAGGACGGCCGCCTCCTCGTCATCGACTGCGGCGTGCTGTTCCCCGAGGACCACCAGCCCGGCGTGGACGTCATCCTGCCGGACTTCACGAGCATCGCCGACCGGATGGACGACATCGAGGCGATCGTGCTGACGCACGGCCACGAGGACCACATCGGCGGCGTGCCCTACCTGCTCAAGCACCGCCCGGACATCCCCGTCGTCGGGTCCGAGCTGACACTGGCGTTCATCGACGCCAAGCTCAAGGAGCACGGCATCAAGCCGGTGCTGCGCCGCGTCGAGGCGACCGAGAAGTACAGCGCCGGCCCGTTCGACCTCGAGTTCATCGCGGTCAACCACTCCATCCCGGACGGGCTGGCCGTGGTGGTCCGCACCAAGGCGGGAACCCTGCTCCACACGGGCGACTTCCGGATGGACCAGTTCCCGCTCGACGGTCGGCTCACCGACCTGCGGGCCTTCGGGCGCCTCGGTGACGAGGGCCTGGACCTGCTGCTGGTCGACTCGACCAACGCCGAGGTCCCCGGCTTCACGATCTCCGAGAGCGACCTGGTCCCCGCGATCGAGCAGGTCTTCGCCACCACGCCGGGACGCGTCATCGTCTCCAGCTTCGCCAGCCACGTGCACCGCATCCAGCAGGTGCTGGACGCCTCGCACGCCCGGGGACGCAAGGTGGCCTTCGTGGGCCGGTCGATGATCCGCAACATGCGGATCGCCCGGGACCTGGGGTACCTCACCGTGCCGCGCGGCCTGGTGATCGACTACAAGAAGACCCGTGGCATGGCCCCCGAGACGGTCACCCTGATCTGCACGGGGTCGCAGGGCGAGCCGATGGCCGCCCTGTCCCGGATGGCCAACGAGTCCCACGAGGTCCGCGTCAGCGAGGGTGACACGGTGCTGCTCGCCAGCTCGCTCATCCCGGGCAACGAGAACGCGATCTACGGGATCATCAACAAGCTCACCGACCTGGGGGCCAACGTGGTGCACAAGGGCAACGCCCGGGTGCACGTCTCGGGCCACGCCAGCGCCGGCGAGCTCGTCTACTGCTACAACATCCTCAAGCCCCGCAACGTCATGCCGGTGCACGGCGAGCCCAAGCACCTGCACGCCAACGGTGCCCTCGCCGAGAAGACCGGCGTGAACCCGGACCAGGTCCTCATCACGCGCGACGGCGCCGTCGTCGACCTCAAGGACGGCACGGCCAAGATCGTCGGGCAGGTGCAGGCGGACCTCGTCTACGTCGACGGCCAGACCGTGGGCCACGCCACCGAGGAGACCCTGGCCGAGCGCCGCCAGCTCAGCGCGGGCGGGGTGCTGACGGTCCTCGTCCTGCTCAAGCCGGGCACTACCGAGCTCGCCGAGCCGCCGGAGTACCTGCACCGCGGGTTCGTGCAGAGCCCCGAGAGCCTCGAGGCGGCGACCAACGCGCTGAAGAAGGCGCTCGTGGATGCTGCCGAGCGCGGCATCACCGAGGGCGAGGAGCTGGAGAAGCGGCTCGCGGGCGCCGTCGGGCGGTCCCTGGCCCGCACCTCGCGTCGCGAGCCGGTCGTCATCGCCCTGGTGCTCGACGCCTGACCCTCCGCGTCGGCCGAACATCCAGGTCCGGCCCGGCATGGCACCCCATGTCGGGCCTGACCTGGATGTTCGGCGTTCTGGGATGTTGCCCCGGGGTACTTGCCACCCCATCTACAACGATGGAATACTCGGTCGAGCTCATGTGAGCGCTCACAACGCACCCTCAACGTGGAGGAGTCCCGTGACAGCACGATCGAGCACCATCCCCGACATCCGCCCCCGCGCCCTGCTGACCCTCCTGGTCGCCGCAGCGCTCGTCCTCGCCCAGTCGCTCGCGGCGCCGGCGCGCGCCGCCACCGTCGACACCGGCACCTGGTACGTCCTGACCAACGTGCACAGCGGCAAGGCCATGGACGTCTACGAGACCTCGACCGCCGACGGCGCCCGGATCGGCCAGTGGTCCCGCAACGACGGCGCCTGGCAGCAGTGGCGCTTCCTCGACTCCGGGGACGGCTGGTACCGGCTCCAGTCCCGGCACAGCGGCAAGGTCGTGGACGTCTCCGGACGCTCCACCGCCGACGGCGCCGACGGCGTGCAGTGGCGCGACACCGGGGCCGCGAACCAGCAGTTCCGCCTCGCCGACTCCCCGGGCGGGGCGGTCCGGCTGATCAACCGCCACAGCGGCAAGGCGCTGGAGGTGTGGGAGTGGTCGACCGCCGACGGCGCCCGCGTCTCGCAGTTCAGCGACACCGGCGGGGCGAACCAGCAGTGGCGGCTCACCCCCGTCGAGGCAGGGACCCCCGCGAGCTACCCGGGACCGGGTCCCGTCACCGGGAACACCGGCCTGCACGACCCCGAGGTCGTCCAACGACCAGGCGGCGGATACCTCGTCGCCAGCACCGGTCCGGGCGTGCCCCTCAAGACGTCCGCCGACCGCACCCACTGGACCGACGCCGGCTCGGCGTTCCCCGGCGGCACCCCGTGGGCCGACCCGTACACGGACGGCAGCACCCACCTGTGGGCCCCGGAGATCCACCACGCGAACGGCCAGTACTACCTCTGGTACTCGGCCTCGACGTTCGGCTCGAACCGGTCGGCCATCTTCCTGGCGACCAGCCCCACCGGCGCCTCCGGCTCCTGGACCCACCGCGGCCTGGTCGTCGAGTCCTTCCCGACGAACGACTTCAACGCCATCGACCCGGCCCTCGTGGTCGACGAGAACGGCGCCTGGTGGATGAGCTTCGGTTCCTTCTGGTCGGGCATCAAGATGATCCGCCTCGACCCGAGCACCGGACTGCGGTCGGGCACCGCCTTCCACTCCCTGGCCAGTCGCGGCGGCGGGGCGATCGAGGCGCCGACGATCCACCGGGCCAACGGGTACTACTACCTGTACACGTCGTTCGACTCCTGCTGCCAGGGGGCCGACAGCACCTACCGGATCATGGTGGGACGCTCGACGTCGGTCACCGGACCGTACGTCGACCGGGCCGGGGTGCCTCTCATGGACGGCGGCGGCACCCAGATCCTGGGCAGCCACGGCTCGATCCACGGGCCGGGACACCAGACCGTCTTCAGCGACACCGACGCCGACGTGCTGATGTACCACTACTACACGGGCTCGGGTGCCTCGCTGCTGGGCATCAACCTGCTCGGCTACGACGGTGACGGCTGGCCGTACGTGTACTGAGGCCGTCAGCCGCGCCGGACGGTCCGCACCCCGTAGACGACCGGGAGCGGGCCGTCCGGCGCGGCGAAGCGCACGGTGACCGTGCCCTCGCCCGCGGGGAGCGGCACGATTCTCTCGACGAACCCGTCGACGTCCGCGCCGTCGCCGGCGACCTCCAGCACGGTGACCAGGTCCTGACCGGCGCCCGTCACCGACACCTCGGCCCGACGACCGGCGTCGTCCCGGTGGTGGGTGACCACCAGGTCGGTGCCGGCCGGCTCGACGGCCAGGTCCACCGAGAACCAGCCACCCTGCGCCGCTCCCCGTCCGGTGCGACCGGCGTGGGTGCGCACGTCCGAGCGCTCCGTGCGCACGTTCTTCGCGTTCTCGAAGTTGTTGCCGTCGAACGTCGTCAGCTCGTCCACGGTGGCGGCCGCGCGGGCCTGCTCGGCCTCGGCCCGCTCGGCACGGGCGAGGGCCTGCGGCGAACCGGCCTCCTCGACGTGCACGTAGATCGCGTACCGCTCGTCCCACCGCAGGCGGTGCGGCGCCCACTCCAGGTGGTCGGCGTCGAGCGTGCCCCGCAGCGCGAAGCGGGCCGAGCCGTCGTCGGCGTCGGGCAGCCGTTCCCAGGGGTCTGTCGCCAGGAACTCGTCGACCGGGGTGCCGGCCGGCGTCGTCACGACCCCCTGGGCGGCCGGGTCGTGGTCGGAGATGCGCACCAGGATGCCGGTCGGTTCGCCGGCGTCCGTGTCGGCCGGCCCCAGACCGGCCGAGAGCGCCTCGGGGCCGTGGCGGAAGGCGACGAAGCCCGGGTCGTCCGGCGTCGGGTGCGCCGTCACCCGGGCGGGCAGGCGGTAGCGCAGGATGGAACCCTCCGTGAACCCGGGGACGACGGCGTGCCCGCCGTCGCGCTCGATCGCCACCGGCCGGCCGTCCACCTCGAGGGACGGCTCGCCGGCCCACCCGGGCAGGCGCAGCCGCAGCGTGACCGGCTCCGGCGGCGCGGCAGGGTCGACCGCCTCGCCCCGCAGCGTCACCGTGTCCGACGCCGGCACGTCGCCCTCCTGGACGATGCGGAGCCCGTCGTGGGTGAGCGCCGAGGCGTGGAACCCGTCGACGGTCACGACGGGGGCGCCGTCGTGGACCGCGTACAGGGTGCGGCCGAGGCTCGCGAAGCTCTCCATGCCGGTGCCCGTGCAGCACCAGAACTCTGTGTCGGGGGTGTGGACCACCTTGTGGTAACCCGGCGCCATCGCGTTGAAGTAGGTGGTGGTCCCCCGCTCGGGGTGCTGAGAGGCGAGCACGTGGCTGCGCAGGGCGAGCTCGTCGTAGTCGGCGTAGCGGTAGTCTCCGCTCAGCTCGTACAGCCCGCGGGCGAGACGTCGCATGTTGTACGTGTTGCAGGTCTCGGCAGTCTCCGCGTTGCCCCGCACGCCCTGACGGGCCGCCCGCTCGGACAGCGTGCCCGGTGCGTGGAAGTGCTCGGCCTGGCTGTTCGCCCCGGTCACGTACGTGTGGTCGCGCAGGACGATGTCGAAGAACTGCTCGGCGGCCCGCCGGTACGTGCCGAGGTCGGCCCGCTGCTCGGCGGTCAGGCCCACCTGCGTCTCAGGTCGCTCGGTGAGCACCCGGTAGCGGGCGAGAGCCCCGAGCAGCTTGGGGATGGTGGTGTTGGCGTGCCGGCCCGGCAGCACGTCGCGGCCGGCCGCCAGCTCCCGGAAGAGCTCCACCTCGTCGAAGGCCTCGGCAGCCTCGCGGAACCGGGGGTCCCCCGTCACGGCGAGGAGCCGGTAGAGCGCCTCGTTCATGCCGCCGTACTCGGTGCGGAGGAGCACCTCGGTGCTGGCCAGTGCCGCGACCCGACGGTGCACGGCCCGGCCGAAGCGGACCGCGACGCCGAGCGCGCGGGTCCCGAGCCGCCCCCCGAGGTACGCGTGGACGTCCAGCAGCCCGGCGAGCACCTTGTGCAGGTCGTACCAGGGCACCAGGACGTTCTCGTCGGAGTCCCCGGTGCCCTGGACCTGGTCCAGGACCGACTCACGGAAGGCCGAGACGTAGCCCGCCGAGCGGGGGTGCTCGGCGGCGTAGGCCTCCTGGCAGCGCTCGAGGCCGACCACCCCGGCCCGGACCTCGGCCCGCAGCGCCGCGGCCGAGGTCTCGTCGGTGCACGACGCCCAGGAGGCCGCGAGCGCCGACAGGTAGTGCCCCAGGGTGTGCCCGCGGAAGTTCACCGCGTCGCTGCGCTCCCAGCCGCCGTAGCCCTCGGGCGTGGTCGGTTCGAGGCCGGCGACGCGGTAGAACTCGTGCAGGAACCGCTCGGCGCTCAGGCTGAGCAGGTAGCCGCGACCACGATCGGTGGCGGCGACCAGACGCGGGTCGTCGAGCCGGACGTCGGCGAGCTCGGGGGTCCGCAGGACGGCGGTCATGAGGGCTCCTCTGCCCGGAGGTCGGGATCCCGGGCCCTCCGATGTTAGCGATCACACACGGACGGTCGTGCACGCGTCCCGGTGGCGGAACGATCATGGGACGCATGCGTGACCTCCCCCTCCCCCGCCCGAGCGAGATCCGACTCGTCGTGACCGACATGGACGGCACCCTGCTGGACCCCGCCGGCGAGGTGCCCGACGGCCTGTGGCCCCTGCTCGCACGGATGCACGACGCCGGCATCGCGTTCGTCCCGGCCTCGGGACGCCAGCACGCCACCATCGCGGCGTCCTTCCCGTCCGACACGACCCCAGGGCACGACGAGCTCGTGATCATCGCCGAGAACGGCACCCTCGTCACCCGTGGCGGCGTCGAGATCTCCTCCGAGACGCTCCCGGACGACGCCGTCGCCTCCGCCGTGCACGCCGTGCGCGGGCTGGGCAGCCGCCGCAACGGTGGTGCCGTGCTGGCCGGCAAGCGCGGCGCGTACGTCGAGCGCGGCGACCAGGACTTCGTCGACCACATCCGCACCTACTACCGGCGCCTCGAGGTCGTGGGCGACCTGCTCGCCGTCGACGACGAGGTGCTCAAGGTCGCCGTCTACGACGACCTCGACTCCGCCACCGGCACCCTGCCGGCGCTCGTGCACCTGCGCCCCGCCCACCAGGTCGTGGTGTCCAGCCCGCACTGGATCGACGTGATGCCCCTGGGCGTCGACAAGGGGCGCGGGCTGCGCCGGCTCCAGGCCGAGCTCAGCATCACCCCCGCGCAGACGATGGTGTTCGGCGACTACCTCAACGACGTCGAGATGCTCGACGCCGCGGACTGGTCCTACGCCATGGCCGGGGCGCACCCCGATGTGCTCGCGCGCGCCCGGTACACCGCCCCGAGCAACGCCGAGCACGGCGTCGTCCAGGTGCTCGCCGCGATGCTCGACGCCTGAGCGGGCGAGGCCGAGCACGAGCGCCACCAGTCCTTCCGGTCCGCCCCCTTGCGAGCTCGCCGTACGCGCCGTGTGGCGTTGACGCTAGCGCTCCGCACGACGCTGCGCGAGAGCAGCGGGCGGGTCAGCGACGGCGCGAGCTCCCGGCCACGATCGAGACCCCGACCGCGGCGAGCCCGATCTGCAGAGCCAGCTCGATCCAGTCGATCCCGCCGGTGTCCGCGACGCCGAGCAGGCTCGCCAACCAGGTGCCGATGAGCGCCGCCACGATACCGACCAGGATCGTGGCGATGATCGAGATGTTCTGCTTGCCCTTGAGGACCAGCCGCCCCAGGGCGCCGATGATCGCTCCGATGACGATCGCGGTGATGATGCCGCTGATGGTCATGACATTTCTCCCTCGTCGTCCCTTATCGTGCTGATGTCCCGACGAATGTAGGCCCGGACCCGGCTCGGCGCACGGCGAGGCGACCGCCCTATCCTCACGGCATGGACGATCTGGTGCGGCGCGTGACCGAGCGCTACGACCCGCTCGGGCTCCCCTCATGGCCCTCGCCGCGCCCGGACGGCGAGGAGGCCCGTGAGGAGGAGTACTCGCGGGTGAGCGACCCCGACCGCTACGGCATCGTCCACAGCCGGGGTCTCGCATGGGCCGACGTGCTGGGCGAGCTGCCCGGCATCACGGTGGAACGGCTCTGGGACGCGGACCTCGTCGGACCTGGACTGGTCGGGCGCTTCGACCGAGGGGTGCGGCTCACCTGCGACCGCCCCGGCACGCTGCCCGTGCTCCTGCTCGAAGGGGACGGCGGGCGTTTCGGGGAGCGCGGCCTGGTACCAGTCCTGCAGGTCAGCCTGCTGCGCCCGGAGCTGGAGGTCGCGCTCCTGCCCGACTGTGGCTGCGACGCCTGCGACCTCGGGTCCGAGGAGCTCCTCACCGCCCTCGACGACACCCTGACGGAGCTGCTCCGCGGACCGTACGTGATGCTCCGGGGCCTCGGCTCGTTCGCGTACTGGCACCCCGGGGGCGGTGGCGCGTCCGGGGACGAGAGAACCTTCGACGACCTGATGGCCCGCTGCCGCCGGCTGGCGTCCGGCGACGCGAGCGCGGTACCCGCCGGCGGCGAGGCCTGGGTCAACGCGCCGTGGTTCGACGACGCCGGGTAGACGCCGCGCCCTCGAACGCGGACAGTGGTGCCCTGCCCACCACCGGAGGTCCTGGACATGTCCCGCGCCTCGCTCGTCGAACGGCTGCGCACCGAACCGGGCGCCGCCGTGCTGCTCCTGGGCGTCACCGCGCTCGCACTGGTCTGGGCCAACTCCCCGCTGTCGAGCCTCTACGTGGACCTGTGGGAGACGCCCGTGGCCGTCGACATCGGCGACCTGAGGTTCGACATGGACCTGCACCACTGGGTCAACGACGGGCTGATGGTGCTGTTCTTCTTCGTCGTCGGCCTCGAGGTGCGCCAAGAGCTCTCGATCGGCTCGCTGCGCCGCCGCAGCCAACGCCTGGTCCCGCTCGTCGCCGGCACCGCCGGCGTCGCGGTCCCCGCCCTGGTCTACCTGGCGGTCGCCGGCCGGGAGGCGCCCGAGGGGTGGGGCGTCGTCGTCGGCACCGACACCGCGTTCCTGCTGGGCGTGCTCGCCCTGGTCGGCCCGGCGATGTCGAACCAGCTGCGCGTCTTCCTCCTCACCCTGTCCGTGGTGGACGACTTCCTCGCGGTGACGATCATCGGCGTCGTCTACTCCGACGAGGTACGCGTCGGGCCGCTGCTCGTCGCCCTCACCTGTCTGGGTGCGCTGTGGGCGCTGGGGCGCCTGCGCGAGTGGCGCAGCACGCCGTACGTGCTGATCGTCGTCGCGCTCTGGGGTGCGACCGTGCAGGCCGGCATCCACCCCTCGATCGCCGGGATGCTGGCCGGCCTCCTGGTGCCGGCCGCGCTCACCCGGCGTGACGACGTCGTGCGCACCAAGTCCCTCTACCGGGCCTACTGGCAGTCCCCCAGCGCCGGCGTGGCCCGCGACGTGCAGCACGGGCTCTCGCGCTCCATCTCGGTGAACCACCGCCTGCACCAGGCGCTGGGGTCCCCCGTGACCCTCGTCGTCGTGCCGCTCTTCGCCCTCGCCAACGCCGGCATCGACCTGCGCGGCGGCGCCCTGGCCGAGGCGCTCGGCTCGTCGGTCACGTGGGGCGTGGTCGCCGGGCTGGTCCTCGGCAAGCTGGTCGGGGTCGGTGTCGGCACCTGGGTGGCGCTCCGGCTACGGCTGGGCACCCTGCCCGACGGCGTGGGGCCCGGCAGCGTGCTGGGTGGCGCGGCCCTGTCGGGCATCGGGTTCACCGTCTCGCTGCTCGTCGTCGACCTGGCCTTCGACGACGCCGCGCACGCCCAGGCCGCCACCGTCGGCGTGCTGCTCGCCCTGATCGTCGCCTCGGTGGTGTCCTGGGGGCTCTTCGCCACGGCGCGGGTGCGCTGGGGCGAGGAGAGCGCGGACCTGCCCCTGGCGCTCGACCCGCCGGTCGACCCGCGTCACGACCACGTACGAGGCAACCTCGACGCCCCGCACACCGTCGTGGAGTACTTCGACTTCGAGTGCCCGTTCTGCGCGCGGACGACCGGGATGTGGCGCGACCTGCGCGACCATCTCGGCGACCGGATCCGGTACGTGGTCCGGCACCTGCCGCTGGACGACGTCCACCCGCACGCGCACCTGGCCGCCGTCGCGGCCGAGGCCGCGGACCGTCAGGGCAGGTTCTGGGAGATGCACGACCGGTTGTTCGCCCACCAGTCCGAGCTCGAGGCCGAGGACCTGCGCCGGCACGCCGCCGCGGTCGGGCTCGACCTGGACCAGTTCGACGCCGACCTCGGCGACGAGGCGCTGCACGCCCGTGTCCGGGACCATGCCGTCAGTGCCGCGGCCAGCGGCGCCCGCGGGACACCGACGTTCTTCCTGGACGGCACCCGGCACCTCGGACCCCACGACGCCGCGACGCTCATCGCCGCGCTGGAGGCCCTGGGCACCGACGGCCCGGCCGCCGAGCGGCCCTGACGGCGGGACCCGCGTGGCACCGTCGTCCCAGGTCTTGCCGGCCCGGCGGGCGGGCGCCATGCTCGGGGTGTGCGCCTGACCGACGCCGCGCTCGGTCGCGCGACCCTCGCCCGCCAGCTCCTGCTCGCCCGCGAGGAGGTGGCGGTGCCGGACGCGGTGCGGCGGGTCGGGGCGCTCCAGGCGCAGGAGCCGGCGTCGCCGTACCTCGCGCTCTGGAACCGGGTGGCGGGGTTCGACCCGGCCGAGCTCGACCGAGCCTTCGCCGACGGCGATGTCGTGCGCGCCACGCTGATGCGCATCACCCTGCACGCCGTCCACCGCGAGGACTGGGCACCGTTCCACCGCGCCGTCACCGACCCGTTGCGACGCTCGCGGCTGGGCGACCGGCGGTTCGCCCCGGCACGGCTCACGACGGCGGAGGCCGACGAGGTCCGTGACACGCTGCTGGCGTTCGCCGCCGAGCCGCGGACGCAGGACGAGATCCTCGCGGAGCTCGCCCGGGTCCTCGACGGCGAGCGCGCACCGGCGGCCTGGTTCGCGCTGCGCACCCTGGCACCCCTGCACCACGTGCCGACCGGGCCCCCGTGGTCCTACTCGCCACGGGCCCGCCGTTACCGGGCCGGAGCCCCGACCGCGCCCGACAGCGCCCCACCGGGCGACGACCCCGCCACCGTGCACCTGCTGCGGCGCTACCTCGCCGCGTTCGGGCCGGCGTCGGAGGCGGACTTCGCGCAGTTCACGATGCTGCGTCGGAGGTTCACCGGCCCCGCCGTCGCGGCCCTGCGCGACGAGCTCGTGGTCGTGGAGGGGCCGGGGGGCGCCGAGCTGCTCGACCTGCCCGATGCCCCTCGCCCGGACCCCGGCACGCCGGTCCCTCCGCGGCTCCTCGGCATGTGGGAGAGCATCGTGCTCGCGCACCGGGACCGGCGCCGCGTCATCGCCGACGAGCACCGGTCGCACGTCATCCGGCGCAACGGGGACACGCTGCCCACCGTGCTCGTGGACGGACGGGTGGTCGGTGTCTGGCGCGCCACGGCCGACGGCGTCGAGGCGGCGGCGTTCGAGCCGATCGCCCCGGGTGCGTGGTCCGCGCTGGAGACGGAGGCCGCGGCGTTGCGGGCGTTCCTGGCCGAGCGGGAGCCGGTCGTCTACGGGCGATACCGCCACTGGTGGGACAGGCTGCCGCGTGGCGACGTCCGGCGCCTCGCGGGCTGACCGGCCGGTCGGCGCTGCCGACGTCTCAGCAGCTCGGGCAGGGCACCCGGGTGGCCCGGGCACCGCGCGGCGCGCGCACCCGCTCCCACCAGGTCGCCGCCCTGTCCAGCAGCGGCACCGTGCGCTCCCACAGCGAGGGGCGCCGGGATCCGAGCCGGAAGGTCGCCGCCGCCGCGACGTCGGAGACCAGGGCCGAGACCTTCTCCGGGCCGCAACGTCCGTACTTGGCCCGGTAGGCGTCGTCGAGGACCGCATGGACCTCCGGCGCCACCTCGGCGAGCGTCACGTGGTGCACGCCGTCCGCGGTCCGTACACGCGCCCGTCCGCCGCCGAGCCCGAGCGCCTCCCCGCCGGGGCCGGGCCGCACGTAGAGCTCACGGCCCACGGACACGACCCAGGCCGGGGTGGCGGGACCGGCGTCGTTCGTGAGGAGCTGGGCGACGGGCAGGGCCGCGAGGGCGTCGAGTCCGGGGCGGGGCATGGGCATCTCCTCGCGGACGGCGGGCAGGGTGGTGCGGGACCGGGTGGGGTGGATGTGCGCTGTCCTTCGATCGGGGCTGGTGCTCGTCCGTTGGCAACCCGGTCACCGGAGGACGTATTCCACCCGCACGGACGACAGGAGGCCCTGACGGTCCTGCGGGACCGTCAGGGCCTCCTGATCCTGCTGCTCGCTACCTCCGGACCGTTGGGTCGGCGGACGTGGTCAGTACGTGACGCAGGTGAGGTAGTCGAAGCTCTCCTGGGCGAAGTCGGCGTTCGCCGGCGCGCCGTCCCGCTCGACCACGTAGTACTTCACGCTGCCGTGGGCCGCCTGCAGGATCGGCTCCCACTCGATGTCACCCTGGCCGACGTTGCCGGGGATGCCCCGGGCGTCGCCGTTCAGGTCGCCGTCCTTGATGTGGAGCAGCTCGATGCGCTTCTTGTGCTTCTTGATCAGGTCGACGACGTCCACGCCGGCGTCGGCGGCCCAGAACACGTCGAGCTGGAACGTGACGTACCGCGGGTCGGTGTTCTCGACGAGGATCTCCCACGCGCTCTTCGTCTCGCCCGTGGCGGGGTCGGTGTAGGTGGTCGTGAACTCCGACTGGTGGTTGTGGCCGAAGAACTTGCCCGTGCCGTTCTTCACCGAGCGCTCGCCGAGACGGTTCATCGTCTCGGCGGTGGCCAGCACGTTCTCGTAGCTGCCGATGCCCGGCGAGGCGAAGCCGCCCGAACCGACGTACTTCTGTCCGCGGTCCTTGGCGTCGGCCAGGGTCTGGTCGAAGGTCGCCTCGTCGGTGCTGCCGTGGGCCGTGGGGCTCTTCAGCTTGTACGACTTCAGCAGGTCGCGGTACTCCGAGGGCGAGTAGCTGCCGTAGGAGGCACCGAACGGCTCGACGTTCTTGTAGCCGATGTCGGCGAGCTCCTCGAGCAGCCCCTCGACGCCGATCTGGTTCTGCCACCCCCAGTAGGAGAAGAGCTGGATCGAGATCTTGCTGGCCGGGACGCCCCGCCCCGCGCACTGCGCGGCGGAGCTCGCCTTGTCGCTCGCCTTGTCGCTCGGCGCGGCGGTCGCCGACGTGGCGGTCGCGGCACCGCCGGCCAGCAGCGCGGCGGTGGCCGCACCAGCGGCCAGACGGCGGAGAATGGTCGTGCGCTTCACAGGAACCTCCTGGGTCGACTGCGACCTCTGTGTCGCAGGGTCTGACGGACGCCACACGTGGCGTCCTGGTGGGGCGCGGGACGCGCCCCACCAGGTGGATCAGCCGAGCTGGGTCGCGAGCGCCTCGGCGTCGCGGATCAGCACCTCCTCGTCGGTGGCGGCGGAGAACCGCTCGAGCGCGCGGAGCGCCTGGGCGACGCGACCCGCGTCGGCGTGCCGCTCGGCCTGGGTGAGCGCGGCATCGAGCCGTGCCACCTCCGGCCGGCTGAGGGAACCTTCGTCGGCGAGCCGCTGGACGTGGACGCCGAGGTCGGCGAACGAGGTGGTCACCGTGAACGTCACGGTCACCTCAGTCGTGTGCCCGGCCTCGTCCGTGGCGGTCGCGACGAGCTCGTGCTCGCCGAGATCGATCGACCACAGGTCGAGCGCGCCGGCCGCGACCGGCTCACCGTCGAGCGTGAGGCCCGACGACGCCACGCCCGACGTCGCGTCGGTCGCCTCGAGGTCGATCTCGAGGGTCTGCGACGAGCCCGGCTCGTCGCCGTCCTCGACGCCGCTCACCGCCACCTCGGGCGCCGTGGCGTCGATCGGCACGGTCACCGTCCCGACCTCGGAGACGTTGCCCCCGGTGTCGGTCGCGCGGTAGAGCACCTCGTGCACGCCGTCCTCCGAGAGGGTGACCGGCTGGAGCGCCCCCGTCCACGGGTGCCGCACGCTCTGCCAGGTCTCGCCGTCGTCGTACGAGACCTCGCCGTCGCCGACCTGGCCGTCGTCCGTCGCCGCGAGCCGCAGCGTGACCGGGCCGGTGTACCAGCCGTTCTCACCCGTCGGCTCGGCCGGGTCGAGCGTGGCCGTGACCTCCGGCGGGGTGACGTCGGTGACGCCCGGGCCGTCGAAGACCAGCGTGTCGAGCTCGACGCCGCCGGTGGAGGTGACGAACAGCTCGCCGGTGCCCTCGGGGAACGCGGTCACGTCCGCGGTCACCGTGGACCAGTCCGTGGAGTCCAGGTCCGCCGTGGCGAACGGCTCGGCGTCGGCCGCGCCCCAGCGCAGCTCGATGGTGCCGGTGCCCGCGCCGCGGACCTCGAGACCGTCGATCCCGGTGAAGTTCACCGGGTCCCAGGCGAGGTGGTCACCGGGGTCGAACGACGTGACCTTGGACAGGCCACCCGCCGTCGCGTCCTGGACGACCTCGACGCCCTGCAGGGTGTCGGCGTGCTGCGCCTCCTGGACGAACGTGTTGAGGACGAGGGAGACCTCGGCCTGTGCCGGCGGGATGTCGCCGTTGCCCTGGTCGGTGTAGGTCGCGACGACGACGCCGAACAGCTTCTCGGTCTCGCCGTGCTCCGGGGCGTCCACCGGCGTGGCCCAGGCACCGGAGCACCCGCTGCCGAGCACCTCGGGGTGGGCGTGGTCGTCGTGCCCGAGCCCGAACGTCCACGACAGGTTCGAGCACACCGTCTCGTCCCCGTCCTCGGGGTCGGTGGTGCTGAACGTGTACGGCACGGCGTCGCCCCACGCGAAGAACCCGCCGTCGGCCGGAGCCTCCGCGGTGAGCGTCGGCGCCATGTTGCCGACGGTGATCGCCCGCGACGTGAGGCCGAACCGCCCACCAGGGTCGGTGACCCGCAACCGGACCGTGTACTGGCCGAGCTCGGTGTAGGTGGTGGTGACCTCGACGCCGGTCTCGTCGAACGTGCCGTCACCGTTGAGGTCCCACTCGTAGGTGAGCGCCTCACCCTCGGGGTCGGTCGAGCCGGAGCCGTCCAGCGTCACGGTCAGGGGCGCCTCGGAGGAGGAGTCCTGGTCGACCGCGATCCGGGCGGTCGGGGTCTTGTTCCCCTCGGCGTAGTCGATGCGGTACAGACCCGCCTCCGGGTTCTGCCGGAAGAAGCCCTTGCCGTAGTCGAGCAGGTACATCGATCCGTCCGGGCCGAACTCCATGTCGATCGGACCGGAGGTCACCTCCTGGATGTTGGCGGTCAGCGCGGCGTTCGGCAGCACGTGCTCGACGTGCGTGACGGGGCCGTCCGGGTCCGGGACGGTCAGCGCGGCGAGGTAGTCCTGGGAGAACTCGTAGAAGAACGTCTTGCCGTCCCAGTACTCGGGCCACTGGGAGTCGGGGCCGTCCGGGTCGAAGTGGAAGGCCGGCCCGCCCATCGGACCCTGGCCACCCCGCGCCTCGAACTCCACGAACTCGTCGAACGGCTGGTCCCCCGGGTTGTCGCCGTAGTAGACCTGCGGTGCGGTCGCGGGCGGCAGGACCTCGAGACCGGTGTTCCACGTCGAGGTGTTCACGGCACCGGCGTCGCAGTCGAACCAGTCACCGGGAGTGGAGGTCGCGAAGTCCCAGTCGTTGTAGTTGGTGTTCGGTCCGTGGCAGAACGGCCAGCCGCCGTTGAGCGGCACCGTGGTGCTCTGCCACTCCACGTAGCCCATCGGTCCGCGGTCCGGGTCGGCGGTCCCCGCGTCCGGGCCGTACTCGCCCCAGCTCACCGCGCCGGTGACCTCGTCGACGTTCATGCGGAAGGGGTTGCGCAGGCCCATCGCGAAGATCTCGGGCCGCGTCGCCTCCGTCCCCGGCTCGAAGAGGTTGCCCTCGGGGATGGTGTAGCTGCCGTCCTCCTCGACGCTGATCCGCAGGATCGCGCCGCGCAGGTCGTTGGTGCTGCCGGCGCCGCGCCGGGCGTCGAAGCCGGGGTTCATGCGCGGTGCGTTGTTGTTCGGCGCGTACCCGTTGGCACCCGGTGTACCTGCCGGGGTGTTGTCCCCGGTGGCGAGGTACACGTTGCCGTCGGCGTCGAAGTCGATGTCTCCGCCGACGTGGCAGCACTGCCCGCGCTGCACCTCGACCTCGAGGATCTTCTGCTCGGTGCTCAGGTCGAGCGCACCGGCGTCGGCGTCCCACTGCGCGCGGGTGAGCTGGTTGTAGCCGAGCCACCGGTCCCAGTAGGACTCGTCCTCACCGGCCGGCAGCTGGTTGGGTGCGGAGCCGGTGGGCGTCGTGGTCGGGTAGGCGTCGCCCTCCATCACCCGCGGTGCGTAGAAGAGGTAGACCCAGCCGGTCTCCTCGAAGTCCGGAGCCAGGGCGAGGCCCTGCATGCCGTCCTCGGAGTTGGCGTACACGTCGATCGTGTTCGTCACGCGCGTGACGCCGGTCGACGGGTCGGTGTGCCGGATCTCGCCGGTGCGCGCGCTGTGGAGCACGCTGCCGTCCGGCATGACCGAGAGCCCGATGGGCTCGCCCACGTCCTTGGTGAGCAGGATCTTCTCGTAGTTCGACCAGTCGAGCGCCGCGTCGGCGCCCTCCTCCGCGCCGTGATCGACGCCGTCGTGGGCCGCGGCCACCGCTGGCAGTGCCAGCGCGAACACCGCCGCCAGCGCCACGGTGAACCGTGGACGTCTAGACTTGACCATCGCACTTCCCTTCTGTGGATGAGGTGCGTGAGTGCCCCGCCGTGCACCCCCGTCGCTGGCACGACGGAACCGGGTCCTGGCGGGGTTCCTCACGTCCGGGACCCGCAGCGGACGGACTGCCGTCCCGTGCTGCGGGAGGTGGTGACGGGCATCGAGCCCTGACACCCGTCACCGGGGTGCGCCCTGCGCTCCGTGGGGCTCGACGCGTCGCGGACGGTGCCCGTCCACCCGCGATGAGTCGCGACACCCGGCCATCCGGGCTCGCGATGTCTGTTCGGCAGCGACAGTGCTGCGGGGTCCTCCCTGACCATGGCACGACCCTAGCCCACTTCTGCCATCCGTCAAGCAAAAGATGGCGATCAGAGCCACAACTTCCTGCAGCGCCTACCTGAACTGTGGTTGACTCGGAGGATGGCCACCGTTCCGGCACCCGAGCTCGGTGCCGTCCTGCACCTGCTGCGTGACGGGCGGTATCGCACCCGCGCGGAGCTCGCCCGGACCGCGGGGCTCTCCCGGTCCACCATCGCGACGCGCATCGACGAGCTGCTGCGACTCGGCCTGGTGGCCCCCGTCGGAGGCGCCGAGTCCACCGGCGGCCGCCCCGCCGCGATGTTCGCGCTCTCCCCCGGCGCCCGCCTGGTCGCGGGTGTCGACCTCGGCGCCACCCACGCGCGGGTCGCGCTCACCGACCTCGCCGGCCGAGAGCTCGCCGGACACCTGGAGTCGCTGAGCATCGCCGACGGGCCGGACGTCGTCCTCGACCGTGTCGCCGCCCTCGTGAGCCGGCTCGCCGGCGACCTCGGCCGCCCCCTGAGCGACGTCGTCGGCGTCGGCGTCGGGCTCCCCGGCCCCGTCGACCACGCCACCGGGCGGCCGACGAAACCGCCGATCATGCCCGGCTGGGACGGCAGCGACGTCGTGGGAGCGCTCCGACACCGCCTCGGCGACGTCGCCGTCCTGGTCGACAACGACGTCAACCTCATGGCCCTGGGCGAGCACGCCACCGCCCTGCCCGACGTCGGCCACCTGCTGTTCGTCAAGGTGGCGACCGGCATCGGCTCGGGGATCGTCGCCGAGGGCCGCATCCACCGAGGCGCCCAGGGCAGCGCCGGGGACCTCGGCCACATCGCCGTCCCCGGTGCCGAGCCCGTGCGGTGCACCTGCGGCAACACCGGCTGTCTCGAGGCGATCGCCGGCGGCGCGGCCGTCGCGGCCCGGCTCACCGAGCGAGGCGTCCCCGCCCGGACCACCAGCGACGTCGTCGAGCTGGTCCGCCACGGCGACCTGCGCGCCGCCGCAGCCGTCCGCGACGCCGGCCGCTCGATCGGCGCCGTCCTGGCCGGCTGCGTCAGCCTGCTCAACCCGTCCGCCATCGTCATCGGCGGATCCATGTCCCGGGCCGGCGAGCACCTGATCGCCGGGATCCGCGAGGTCGTCTACTCCCGCTCGCTGCCGCTGGCGACCCAGCACCTGCGGGTCGTCACCAGCCTCGCCGGAGCACGGGCGGGCGTGCTCGGGGGTGCCCACGCCGCCGTCGAGCACGCGTTCGCCGAACCGTCCCTGCTGGTCAGGGAGGCCACCGCACCGGGCTCCCTCACCGCACCGGGCTCGGCTGCCGCGACAGCCTGAGCAGCAGGTCGCGCACCTCGGTCGCCTCCACCCGGCTCTCGCCCGGCAGCGCGTCCGGCTCCGAGCACAGCAGCACCGGACCGTCCGCCGGGTCGGCCGGCAGCCGCCCGTGCGTCCCGCCCACCGGGGACGGGTCCAGCGGCACCACCCGCATCGTCGAGCGCAGCCCCGTCTTCTTGCGCAGCACGTGCAGCAGCGCCCGGCCCTTCACCCAACGGTCCTGCGGGTCCCAGAACAGCTCCGCCGGGTCGAACCCCGGCTTCTTGTGGATCTCCACCGACCGCGCGAAGTCCGGTGCGCGCTCGTCGTCGAGCCAGTAGTAGTACGTGAACCAGGCGTCCGGCTCCGCGACCAGCACCAGGTCCCCGGACCGCTCGTGGTCCAGGTCGTGGGCCGCCTTCCCTACGGAGTCCAGCACCTCGGCGACGCCGGGCAGACCGCCGAGGAGCTCCGCCACCGCGGGCACGTCGGCCGGGTCGTGCACGTAGACGTGCGCCACCTGGTGGTCCGCCACCGCGAAGGCCCGCGACGTCCACGGGTCCAGCAGCTCGCCCGTGGCGTTGGTGTGCACGTGCAGCAGGCCCGCCCGGCGCAGTGCGCGGTTCACGTCCACCGGTCGGCGCGCGGCCGTGATGCCGTACTCGCTCAGCGCGACGACGGTGGTCCCCGACCGCTCGGCGTCGTCCAGCAGCGGCGCCAGCACCTCGTCCACCGCGCGTGCCGCTGCCACCGCCTCCGGGCCGTCCGGTCCGAACCGCTGCAGGTCGTAGTCCAGGTGCGGCACGTACACGAGCGTCATGTCGTGCTCGGGCAGGAGCCTGCGTGCCGCGGCGACGATCCACCGCGAGGAGGCGATGCCCGCCGTCGGGCCCCAGTAGGTGAACAGCGGGAACGGCCCGATCTCGGCCTCCAGCTCGTCGTGCAGCTCCGGGGGCCACGTCCAGCAGTCCGGGTCCTTGCGCCCGTCGGCGTGGTAGACGGGCCGCGGGGTGATCGTCGTGTCCGCCGTCGAACCCATCGCGTACCACCAGCACACGTTCGCCACGCGGTACCCCGGGCGCTCGCGACGGATCGTCTCCCACACCTTCTCCCCGCCGACCAGCCGGTGGTGCTGGCGCCACAGCAGCGGCTCCCCCAGGTCGCGGAAGAACCAGCCGTTCGCCACGATGCCGTGCTCCGACGGCGGCAGGCCGGTGAGGAACGTCGACTGCACCGTGCACGTCACGGCGGGCAGCACGGTGCCGAGCTCGGCCCGGCTCCCGCCGTCGGCGAACGCCCGCAGGCGCGGCATGTGCGCCAGCAGGCGCGGGGTCAGCCCGACCACGTCGAGCACCAGCATCCGGTTCACAGCGCCCCCATCCCTCGGTCGACGAGCTGTCCGCGGGTCCACGCCAGCTCGGCGGCGATACCGGCCACGAGGCCGTCGTCGTCCCGCGGGCGCAGGTGGGCGGGCAGCACCGACCAGGTGTACGTCTCGGTCTCCAGGTGGTCCACCACGGGGTGCGGGCCGCCGACGAGCAGGTCCAACGCGTCGGTCAGCACGTCCCGGGTGCTCCGCAGCGGCGGGCGCGGGGTGGCGTGCAGCGGGACGTGCACGTGCACCCGCCAGGGGCCGTCTCCGGGCAGGCCGGGTGTGCCGTCCACCCGGCCCAGCGCGTCCGGCAGGTCGTCGCGACGCTCGACGGCGGTACCACCGGTGCCGGCCGATCCGGTCACGTGCCGCTCGCGCACCTGGTGCAGGAACCGCGCCTCGGCGAACTCCTCCAGGGCCTCCAGCGCCGCCGGGTCACGCGGGTCCTCGCAGTGCAGCGCGGCCGAGACCTGCGTCTTGACCACGGGCAGGCCGGCCCCGCGGAGCGCCGCGAGCGCCGCCGTCGGCTCCTCGAACTCCGTGGCGAGGTGGCACAGGTCGACGCAGGCGCCCAGGCGGTCGGTGTCGACGCCGCGCAGGTGGTCCGCGAGGCCGGTGGCCGTCTCGGCGAGGCAGCCCGGCTCGGGCTCGAACGCGACGCGCACCGTCCGGCCGGTCCGGTCCTCGAGCACCCCGAGCCCGTCCGCGAGGCGGTCGAGCCGGTCGCGGGCGGCAGCGGACCGGGTGGCATCCCAAGGCTCGCGCCACCCCAGCGGCAACGTGCTGATGCTGCCGCGCGCGACGTCGTCGGGCAGCAGCTCGGTGAGCACCTGTGCGCAGTCGAGCGTGTAGTCCAGGCGGGCGTCCTGCGTCCAGTCCGGCCGGTAGACGGCCTTCTTCACTACCGGCGCGTGGAAGTTGCCGTAGGGGAAGGCGTTGACGGTGACGACCTCCAGGCCCTCGTGCTCGAGCGCCTTGCGCAGCAGACCGACGGCGGAGGGGTCGGCGGCGAGCCGGTGCGTGGCCTCGGCGGGCAGCCACAGCCCCAGGCCGAGCCGGTCCGCGCCGAGGCGCCGCCGCACGGGGCCGGCGAACCGGCGGAGCTGGTCGACCAGGCCGTCCACATCCTGCGCCGGGTGGACGTTGGTGCCGTAGGAGACGTGCAGGACGGTGCCGTCGGGGTGACGGAACCGCATCAGGCCAGCCCCACCGGTTCGCCGCGCTGCAGCGTGTTGCCCTCGAAGTCCGCGGCGGAGGCACCGACGGTGGCATCGAGGGAGCCGTCGTCGAGCAGCAACCGGCCGCTCTGTCCGTAGAAGGCGACCGGGTTGCGCCACAGCACGCGATCGACGTCGTCGTCGGTGTACCCGCCGGCGAGCATCGCCTGCCCGGTGCGGTAGGTCTTCAGCGGGTCGGAGCGGCCCCAGTCGGCGGCGGAGTTGACGAGCACCCGGTCCAGGCCGCGACGCTCCAGGATCGCGACCATGCGGTCCTCGTCCATCTTCGTGTCGGGGTACACCGAGAACCCGGCCCAGCACCCGGCGTCGTCGACCAGGTCGACGGTCTTCTCGTTGAGGTGGTCCACGAGCACCCGCTCGGGGGGCAGGCCGACCTGCTGCACGATCTCGAGGGTGCGGCGCGTACCGGCCACCTTGTCGCGGTGCGGGGTGTGCACCATGACCGGCAGGTCGTGCTCCCCGGCGAGCTCGAGCTGGCGCACCATGACGGTCTCCTCGGCGTCGGTCATCGAGTCGAACCCGATCTCGCCGACGGCCACGACGCCGTCCTTCTCCAGGTATCGCGGCAGGACGTCGAGCACCCCGAGGCACCGCGGGTCGTTCGCCTCCTTGGGGTTGAGGGCGATGGTGGCGTGGTGCGCGATGCCGAACTGGCTCGCGCGGAACCTCTCCCAGCCGAGCAGGCCGTCGAAGTAGTCGACGAAGGACCCGACGGAGGTGCGGGGCTGGCCGAGCCAGAACGCGGGCTCGACGACGGCGCGCACCCCGGCGGCGTACATCGCCTCGTAGTCGTCGGTGGTCCGGGAGGTCATGTGGATGTGCGGGTCGAAGATGCGCACGGGGCTCTCCTCGGGGTCGGTCCGCGGCGGTGCGGAGGGGTTTTCAGTCGGGCGAGGTCGGGCGCAGCCGGTGCGGGTCAGCGGGCGAGGAGCCGGGTGGCGTCGTCGGGGACGTCGCGACCTGCCGCCCGTCGTTCGTCGGCGAGGGCGCGGACCATGCGGTCGAGCTCGGCGTCGCGGCGGGCCTCGAGGTGGGCGACGGCCGCCAGCGGCACACCGGTGAACAGGCACTTGAGCACCCCGTGACGCCAGGCGTCGTCGGGCAGGTGCTCGGCGGCGTACGGCCCCATGGCCGCGGCGACCAGACGGGTGTCGTTGGTGCGCAGCGCGTCGAGGACGACGGGGACGGCGGCGTCCCCGATGCCCTCGGGTCCGGCGTCCAGGGCGGGCAGGGCGATCAGCACGGCACGCCGTTCGTCGGCGTCCCCGCTGCCGTACTGCTCCGCGACGACGTCGGCGGCCGCCTGCGGGCCGAGCGTCTCGCAGGCGGCGAGCAGCAACCGGGCGCGGGCGACGTCCTCGACGCGGTGACCGTACGGGCCTGGGCCGCGGCCGACGACGCGGGCGGCCCGGGCGACGTGCCGGGTCAGCGTGGCGGGGTCGCGGCGGACCTCGGTCAGCAGCGGGGCGAGCCGTTCCTCCTGGTCGGTGCCGAGCAGGAGCTTGGCGTCGATATCAGCGATCATTGCGGGACCAACCTCCTGGTCGACGGCGCGAGGGGGATGTCGGCGGTGCGGGCGGCGGCACGGATCGCCGCCGCGCTCGAGGCGACGAGCCGCGCGCCGGCGTGCGAGTGGCGCGGCAGCTCCACGGCCGCAAGACCGTCGAAGCCCGTCTCGTGCAGGGCAGCGAGGACGCCGGGCAGGTCGACGGTCCCGGTGCCGAGCTCGAGGTGCTCGTGCACGCCGCGGACCATGTCGTCCACCTGGACGTGGGCGATCAGGTCACCCACGCGTCGGATCACCTCGGGCCCGGGCTCGTCCTCCACGCAGGTCAGGTGCCCCACGTCGACGGTGAGCCGCAGCGCCGCCGGGTCCCCGAGCCCACAGCGCAGGTCCACCAGGTCGTCGACACGCTCGACGAGCATGCCGGGCTCCGGCTCGAAGGCCAGCACCACGCCCGCGGCCTCGGCGACGGGGAGCAGTTTCTCCAGCCCGGACCGCAACCGTTCCCGCCCGACCTCGGGCGTCGTCCCGGCAGGGAGCACCCCGGACCACAGGTGGACGACCGACCCGCCCAGGTCCACGGCGGCGTCGACGGCGGTGCGCAGCAGGTCGAGGCGGCGTTCGTGCCCGTCGTCGGACAGCAGGGTGGGTTCGTGCTTGCGACGTGGGTCGAGCACGTAGCGGGCCCCGGTCTCGACGACCACCTGCAGGTCGTGGCGTTCGAGCATCCCGCGCACCCGCGCCGTGCGGGCCGCCAGCCCGGGGGCCAGCGGGTCCAGGTGCATGTGGTCGAGTGTCAGCGCCACACCGCCGTAGCCGTGGTCGGCCAGCAGGGCGAGGGCGTCCTCGAGCCGGTGGTCGGCGAGCCCGTTGGTGCCGTAGGCCAGGGTGATCACGTGGGGCTCACCACCCGGGCGCCGAGCTTGGCGAGCGGGCCGATCGCCAGCACCCCGAGCGCGCCGACGACGGCGCCCCGCCCGGCGAGCAGCGCAGCCTGCAGCGGGACCATCCCCCGGATGCCGACGCCGGTCGCACGGCGGGCGTTGCCGGCGTCGGGCTCACGGACGACGTCGAGCTGGGCGGGCAGCACCGCCGCCGCGTACGACGCCGCGAGCACCGGGCCGGCGACCTGCTGCGGCCAGGCGCAGGCTCCGGTGGGTGCCGCACGGCGCGGTGCCCCCAGGAGAGCGTCGGCCGCGACGGCGAGCGTGACGGCGCCGGTGGTGGCTGCGGCGGCCCGGGCCGTTCCGGTGGTCGAGCCGTTCACCTCGCCACGGGAGACGGCGGTGACCGCGAGGGTGTGAGCGCCGAGGGCCGCGGCCGGTCCGAGGGCCTCACGCCGTCCGCCCGCGCCCATCATGACGTCGAGGAACCGGGTCGAGGCCATGACGACCGGCCCGGCCGGCGTCGACTTGGCCACGACGTCGTACGTCCACACGGCAGCCGCCAGCGCGGTGGCGACGGCGAGCGGTCGGCGCCCGGCGACGGCGGCGCAGGCGAGGCCGGCACCGGTGAGGCCCGCGGCGACGGCCAGCGCCTCGTCGGGCTGCACGCGGCCCGACGGGATGGGTCGCTCCGGGCGTTCCACGGCGTCCAGCTCTCGGTCGGACCAGTCGTTGAGGGCCATGCCCGCCCAGTACAGGGCCGCCGAGGCGAACGGCAGCGCGGCGGTGCGCCGACCGCTCGGCCACCCGGCGGCGGCCGCCCCGACCAGCGTGTCCCCGGGCACGGTGAGGGCGGCCGGGAGCCGGACGAGCTCGGCGAGGTCACGCCATCTCATGCGGCGCTGCCGGGGGTCTCGCCCAGCGTCGCGCACCAGCGCACCAGCGCCTGCCACTGGTCACCCAGCGCGTGGGTGGTGCCGCCGAGGGGCTCCTTGAAGAAGAACCCGAGCTCAGCGACGGGGCCGCTGTGGCCGACCTCGTGCGCCCGGGCGACGAGCCGGGCGAGGTCGAGGACCAGCGGCGCGGCGAGCGCCGAGTCGCAGCCCTCCCAGGTGACCTGCATGCGCATGCGGGTGCCGAGGAACCCCTCGAAGGACACGTGGTCCCAGGCGGTCTTCCAGTCGCCCATGTCGGCGACGTGATCGATGCGCACCGGACCCTCGACCGGGTAGCCGAGGATCGCCTCGAGCGCCATCGCCTTGGTGGCCGTCTTGCTGGCGGCTGCCGCCGGGTCCGCCAGGGTGCGCCCGTCGCCGCCGCCGAGGATGTTGAACGCCGACCAGGAGCGGACCGCGAGCGCCCGCGTGGCGAACATCGGGGCGAGGGCCGTCTTCAGCAGGGTCTCGCCGGTCTTGCCGTCGCGCCCGGCCCACGGCAGGTGCTGCGACTTGGCGAGCTCCTCCAGCGCGGGGACGACGGGCCCGGTCGACGGGGTGAACTCGACGAACGGGCACTCCGCGCGGAACGCGGCGTAGGCGTAGAGGGACGACGGCGGGAGCGGCGCGGTCCCGGCGTCGAGCGCGCGGTCGAGCTCGTCGAGGGTGCCGAGGCGCGCGGCCTCGGGGGACGGCGGCTCGGTGCTGGAGACGTCGACGACGACGACGCGGTCGAGATCGTTCTCCACGCGGAAGGCGCGCAGGTCCCGCTCCAGACGGTCCGTGGTGGAGCGGTCGGCGAGACCGTCGGTGGTGTCGGCGCCAGGGCGGACCCGGGAGTCGACCACGGCGAGGTCGTCGAGCACGGCGGCGACGGTCGCGGCGGGGACCACCCCGGAGCCCGCGAGCTCCTGGGCCCGCTCGACCATGCTCCCGGCGAGGTCGTGCCCGCCGATGACGAAGCCGTCGATCGGCGGCAGGTCCGCCTGGGCGATCTCGTCGAGCTCGGTGACCAGACCGGTCACGGGTGCGGCGCCCCGTGCCAGGGCGAGCGCGCCGATCGTGGCGGTGGTGGCGACCGAGCCCCGGGCGCCGATGAACCAGATGCCGGTACGCCGTGGTCCACGGGCAGTGTCATCATTGACCATATCGCGCACACTACGCGACTTTTGTTTGCTGTCAAGCAAATGTTGGGGACCTTCTGCTCTATCGGGGAGACGACGGGGCGGCGTGCTCGGCGCGCTGCGCTGCCCTTGACGGCCAGCCCTACAGGTGCTGCTGACGCTGACCACAACCCTCTCGGCCCCCGGGCTGTTCGCCGCCCTGCGCGAAGTCGCTGTCAGTAGAGGCTCGACGCCCTACACGGGCACGTTCCGGTTCGTGCCGCCCACGGTCGCCGCGCTCATGTGGCACCTGGACTCGGTGAGGGCAGCGGCACCAAGTCATCGGGAAACACGCTCGAGGAACGGCGCCGAGGCCAACGCGCTCCCTGCCTCATCATCAGAGCCACACGGTGGCGCGACACCCGCCGCGACGACACCGGCAGCGGCGCGAAAGCCCGCCGCCACGCCCGCAAACTGGCGCGCGAGCACGGAGATGGCCGTTAGGTGCGGTCCCGCCGAGACTGGTGGGCGCGTGGCGCCTTGACCGCTGGCGGGCTGGTCAGCGCTTCGCGCGTGCTGGAGGCGGCTCAGGCGTGGACGCCTTGCGCGCGCCCTCGCGCAGCGCCTCAAGGCTCTTGGCGAACGCCTCGCGATGCACGATGGTCGGGCGGGGCCCCTGCAACGTGGTGGTGCGCCTGTAGGCGGGAAGCTCGAGGAGGCGCACCAAGCGCTTGTCCGTGGTCATGTCGTCCCTCCTTGCGCGTTGACTCCACGATAGCCCTCTTCCTACTAGACGGGCCTGACGAGCCTGCCGATGAGCAGCGCGGCAGCTACAAACAGAGAGATGGCCAGGGAACTCACCCATAGGACCATCAACGGGATCGTGTGCAGTTCGAACGCTAGGGAGGCGGCCGTAATTAGGAGCATGGCCCCACACGCTCCCGCCGCGTACCGCACCGGCAACAAGAGTCTCGCGACGAGGGCATGCTCCTGAGCGGTGATCAAGAACCCGATCACTACACCGGGAAGAGTGAGCAACAGCGTGCTTGGGTCAGGCCCGTCATCACCGCTGCCACGCAGCACGCCCATGGCCCCTGGCAGGACCAGTCCGAGGGAGAGGAACGCAAGGGTGTACACGCTGAGCATCAGCGTGATCGTGTGTTGAAGCCCCCAAGGGAGCAGAAGACGAAGGCGTGCAACTGGCAGTGCGTCGTTACCTTCCGGTAGCAGTGGGTAGCGCCCATGCGCATGGGCCACGTGCGTCGTCGTGAGGTCGACCCGGGAAACGTTGTCGTTCGGATCGTTCGGATCGAGCGGGAGTGCCAGGCCCTTGCTGACGATTCCCGCGGGCGGGTGAGCTTCGAGGTGGAACGATCCTGCATCGCCAACCTGTGGAACTGGAAGCTCGAAGACCACTCCCCGCCAAGTCGCGCGAATCGCCGCGCGCCACCCGCGGCGCACATTGTTGTGCGGAACCAAGGACTCACTGTACCAACCGAGTTTGAAAATCTGACGGGTCCCAAGTTGCGCCCGCGGCACTACAACGCCCAATATGAAATTCTGAGCAAACAAGTTGACGACGGCGGCCGCGGCGTCGCTCAGGCCCGCAAGTGGGCCCGTCGGGCGGCGTAGCAACTCTTCTGCAACCACAGCAGCGCCCTTCCCCAGCTTGACGTCACTCGCCTTTGTAGGTCCGCTCACGAGGTACTCAAGCGTCTCGCGGAGGGATCCAACGGTGTCGTCCGGAACGTTCTCGATGCGGAACACCTGACGCAGGATCGCAGTCGCAAGTTCGGAGTCCTCGCGCGCGGTCAAGATCACCAGCGATTCACCGGCTGCATTCGTAACGTCAAGGTCGCGCATCGGTTGTTTGGCGATCGTCGTCAGCGGCAGCACGACTTGGTCGCGGCCATACGAGATGACCGAATCGGACGGCGGTCGGCAGTCGATCGATGCCTTCCAGCGCGCCAGGTTGCCGGTATCAAGCCGGACGCTGTCCACTCTGCGCAGCCGCCAAGTCTGGGAGTCGAGGAGAAGGCGGAGTCCGGCTAGACCCGCTTCGTTCGCTGCAAGGTTCATCTGCGCCGACACACCTTCGAAGTCGCGGCTGTTTGCTGATCCCAATCTCCCACAGCAGGCACGAGGCTCCAAGAACCCTGGGGGGCGAAAGTGGAGCCCACCGTCAATGCAACAGTGCGAACTGGGCTGCGCAACATTCACGCTCGTCGTCTCCGCCGCAACGTTGATCTCGAGCCACGCGAAGATGCTGAGCGCTAGCATGCCTACCGACGTCTAGCCCGTCACCGCCTCCAGCAGCACGTCCAGCGCCCGGTGCGCAGCCTCGCGCGCGCCGGGCTCGCCGTCACGGTCGACGATCCACAGGGCTGCCTCGTTCATGGCTCCGGAGAGCTGGGCGGTCAGCGCGTCGAGCAGCTCCGGGGCGACGCCGGCCTCGGCGAGCGCCTCGCGCAGGTGCACCGCCGAGGAGTCGGCGTCCAGGGCACGCCACTCCTGCCAGCCGATGACGGCGGGGGCGTCGACGAGCAGGATGCGCACGGTGCGTGGCGAGGTGACGGCGTCGAGGAACGCATGGCTCCCGGCACGCAGCCTGTCGTGCGGCCCGTCTGCGGCCCCCGCGGCCGCGACGAGGGTGGCTGCGACCTGCTGCTGCAGGTGCGCGGTCACGGCCCGGAACAGCCCCTTCTTGCTGCCGTAGTGGTGGTAGACGGCGCCGCGGGTGACCCCGCCCGCGGTGGCGACGTCGTCGAGCGCGACGGCGGCGTACCCCCGCTCGGCGAAGAGGTCGGCGGCGATCTCCACGAGGCGGCGGGCGGTCTCGGCGGCGGCCTCGGCGGTGGCGCGGGGCATGGCTCCTCCTGACATACACAGCGTATGTATAGTGGTTGGCATACGCAGTGTATGTATCGCCCAGCCGGCCAACCAGCCCACGGAGGAACCATGACCGCCACCAGCTTCTACCCCGTCCTGATGTCCACCGACGTCGGCGTTGCCGCCGACTTCTACCGCCGGGCTCTCGGCTTCGAGACCACGTTCGAGGCGGACTGGTACGTGAGCCTGCGCCGAGGCACCTTCGAGCTCGCCCTGCTCGACCCCTCGCACCCGACGGTCCCGGCCGGGTTCGGCCGACCGGTCCAGGGCCTGCTGCTCAACCTCGAGGTCGACGACGCCGACGCCGAGCACCGACGACTCGTCGAGGAGCACGGGCTGGAGCCCGTGCTGTCGCTGCGCGACGAGGACTTCGGGCAGCGGCACTTCATCGTCGAGGCCCCCGACGGCGTCCTCGTCGACGTCATCCAGCCGATCGAGCCCTCGGCGGAGTTCGCGGCGGCCTTCCAGCAGTGAGGCGCGCCCGGACCGATCAGTCGAGCGGGTCCCGGGCGATCGGGCACGTCATGCAGTGCCCTCCCCCGCGCCCGCGGCCGAGCTCGGCGCCGACGATGGTGATGACCTCCACGCCCTCGCGGCGCAGCGCGGCGTTCGTCTGGGTGTTCCGGTCGTAGGTGAACACGACGCCCGGCTCCAGCGCGACGGCGTTGTTGCCCGAGTCCCACTGCTGACGTTCCGAGGCGTAGACGTCGCCAGCGGTCTCCACCACGCGCAGCCGGTCCAGCCCCATCGCGCGCGCGACCACGTCCACGAAGGGGGTATCTCCCTCGTCCGTGACCTCGATGCCGGGCGCCTTGTCCGACGGCCGCAGCGACACCGCACGCATGCCGTCCACGATCCCCGGGTGCACGGTGACGAGGTCCCGGTCCGCGAAGGTGAACACCGTGTCGAGGTGCATCGCCGCCCGCAGGCGCGGCATCACGCCGACGACGACGTGCTCAGCCGCTCCGGCGTCGAACAAGGCCCGGGCGAGCTGGGTGATGCCCTGCCGTGAGGTGCGCTCGCTCATCCCGATCAGGACGACGCCGCGCCCCACGGGCATGACGTCACCGCCCTCGATGCTGGCCTGACCCCACTCCTGCTCGGGATCGCCCCACCACACCGTCGATCCTGCGTAGTCCGGGTGGTGCCCGTAGATCGCCTTCATCAGCAGGGTCTCGTCCTTGCGTGCCGGCCAGTACAGCGGGTTGAGCGTGAGCCCTCCGTAGACCCAGCACGTGGTGTCGCGCGTGTACAGGGTGTTGGGCAGCGGCGGCAGCAGGTACTCGACCTGCCCCCTCGCCTCGCGCGCCAGGGCGAGGTATCCCGTGCGGTACTCGCCCGGCAGGTCCACGGTGGACAGTCCCCCGACGAGGAAACGGGCCAGCTCGCGCGGCGTCAGGGTGTCCAGGTAGGCCCGTGTCCCGTCGACCAGGCCCAGCCCCACCCGGTTCGGCACGAGCTTGCGGTCCAGCAGCCAGTCCCGAGCCTCGGGGATCGCCAACGTCTCCGCCAGGAGGTCGTGCAGCTCGACGACCTCCACCCCACGGTTCACGAGCTTGTTGACGAAGTCGAGATGGTCGCGCTGCGCCGCCTCCACCCACATCACGTCGTCGAACAGCAGGTCGCCCGAGTTGGTGGGGGTGAGGCGCTCGTGCGCCAGACCGGGTGAGCACACCAGCACCTTGCGCAGACGGCCCACCTCCGAGTGGACGCCATGGGGGTTCCCTGTCACGTCGGCAACCATGTCTCTCCTCTTCTCACAGGGTGATCCAACCGGTGGCGAGCCCGACGACGCCGACCACCGCACCGGCGGCGACCGCGGCGAACAGCACGAGCTCGCCGGGATCGAACACGCGACGGCCCTGCTCCCGACGGGTCATGGCGAACAGGATCGTGGCGGGGGCGTAGAAGATGAGTGAGACGAGCAGGAACTCCAGTCCTGCCGCGAAGACCAGGAAGAGCGTGTAGATCGTCGCCAGGACCGTGATCGCCAGGTCGCCGCGCAGCGTGGCGGCCCGCGCCCCGGCGTACGTCTCGCCCGTCGCCCGGAGCTTGAGGGCGTAGGCGGCGGCCAGCAGGAACGGGATCACCGACATCGCCGCCGTGAGGTCGAGCGCGAAGTCGAACGCGTCGGCCGAGAACAGTGTCACGACCAGCACGACCTGCGACAGCATCGTGGTGAGCAGCAGCGCGTTCACGGGCACGTCGTCGGACGTCGACCTGGCCAGGAAGCGCGGCAGGTCCCGGTCCTTGGCCGCCACGAACAGGACCTCGGCCGCCATGAGCGTCCAGGCGAGGTAGGCGCCGAGCACGGAGACGATCAGCCCGAGGCTGACGAACGCCGAGCCCCATGTGCCGACCGCCGCCTCGAGCACCCCCGCCATGGACGGCTGGCGGAGGTCCGCCAGGTCCTCGGCAGGCACGATGCCATACGACACGATCGTCACCGACGCGAAGACCGCCAGGACGCTGAGGAACCCCAGCACCGTCGCCCGCCCGACGTCCTCCCGCCGTCGGGCGTGCCGGGAGTACACGCTGGCACCCTCGACGCCGAGGAACACGAAGACGGTGATGAGCATGGTGGCCCGCACCTGGTCGAAGAGCGAGCCGTAGCTCTCGCCACCCCAGTTGGCGGCGAAGACCTCGGGATCGAGCGCGAACAGTGCCAGCAGCACGAAGACGATGATGGGGATGAGCTTGGCGATCGTGACGACCCGGTTGATCGCCGTCGCCTCCTTGATCCCTCTCCGCACGAGCAGGAAGAACAGCCACAGCCCGACCGAGGACACGACGACGGCGACGAGCGTGTCCCCCTCGCCGAGAGCCGGGACCCAGGCCCCGAGCGTCGACGTGATGAGCACCCAGTAGGTGACGTTCCCGACGCAGGCGCTGGCCCAGTAGCCCGCGGCCGAGAAGAACCCCGTGTACTCGCCGAACCCGGCCTTGGCGTACGCGTACACCCCGGCGTCGAGCTCGGGCTTGCGGACCGCCAGCCGCTGGAAGACGAGAGCGAGCATGAGCATCCCGCTCCCCGCGATCAGCCAGGCGACCAGCGCACCGGCCACGCCGGTCTCTTGCGCGAAGCGCCGAGGGAGCGAGAACACCCCGGCGCCGACCATCGAGCCGACCACCATGGCGGTCAACGTCAGGACGTTGACCTTGGGCGCTCTGGACGGGCTCGTCGAGCCGACCTGATCCGCCATGTCGCGCCTCCACCAGCGCCGATGTCGCCGTCCCGGCGATCTTTGCAGCAGGCGTCGGGTGGCGCACCCGGAACCTTCGAGACGACCGCGCCGCTACCCGGAGAGTGTCGCGGCGAGCGCGACACCGAGGCACAGGAAGTAGACGACGCCGGCGAACCACGCGTGGAAGGCGACGATCGGAGGCACCCGGCCGTGCACGGTATCGCCGATCGCACCGCCGTAGTCCCGCCAGAGGCCAGCGGTGCCGCTCATCCGCCGGTGCCGCTGGATCAGCATCCGGTCGCCGAGGACGTTCCCGACGGTCAGAGCCACCAGTGCCGCCCAGGCCCAGAGCACCGCCCCGGTGGCGAGGAACCCGGTCCAGAGCGCGAGGCCGACGACGGCGCACGCGACGTGCGTGAGCGGTGCGGACGCGCCGGGGGACGCGCGCCGGGCCCGCAGGACGAGCGCTGCACCGGCCGCCGTCTGCACGAGCCAGACACCGAGCACGACGAATGCCATGTCTCCCACCGTACTACTGACGTAGTGCCGTGTCACTACTTTCGTAGTAGACTGTTTCCGGCTAGGGTGCGCGCGTGGCCAGCACCCGGGAACGAGCACTGCACGCTGCCGTCGACGAGGTCGCCGACCACGGCATCCGCGCCCTGACCCACACCCGCGTGGACCGCCGCGCCGGCCTTCCCCCCGGGTCGACGTCCAACTGGTTCCGTACCCGCTCAGCCCTCCTCGCCGGGCTCGTCGAGCACATCGCCGCGAGCGAGCGCACCACCGCCCCGACCCGGGCCGCCGAGCAGATCACCAGCCCCGACGCCCTCGTCGACACCCTCACCGCCACGATCGAGGCCCTCACCGGGGAGCACGCCCGCCGGACCCGCGTGCGCCTCACCCTGTTCCTCGACGCCGCGCACGACGACGAGCTCCTCGCGCCCCTGCACGAGCAGCGCGCGGCCTTCGTCACCTGGACGACGGCGCTCCTCGCACAGGTCGGGGCACGCCATCCCGCCGAGGCGGCCCGCACGCTGCTCGCCTGCGGCAACGGGCTGGTCTTCCACCGTCTCACCGTCGACCCCGAGGCACCGGTCCGCCCCGTCGTCGAGCGTGCCGTCCGCGCCTGCCTGGACTAGGAATACCGGCCGGCCCGCACGACGCGCCGCAGCGGCCCGTACCGCGGGCTCGTCAGCAGCACGACGGCGAACACGGTGCCCTGCACCAGCACGACCAGCCCGCCCGGCGCGGCGTCGAGCCAGTACGACAGGTAGATCCCGACGACGGAGCACACGGCGGAGATCACCGGCGCCAGCACGAGCATCCTGCCGAACCGGTCGGTCAGCAGCGACGCCGTCGCCCCCGGGATGATGAGCATCGCCACCACGAGGATCACCCCGACGACCTGCAACGTCACCACAGCGGTGAGCGCGAGCACGCCCAGCAGCAGCGCGCTCAGCCGTCGGGTCGACAGCCCGATGGCGTGGGCGTGGGTGGGGTCGAAGGCGAAGAGCACGAGGTCGCGACGCTTGACCAGCAGCACCGTGGAGCCGACGACGGCGAGCACGGCCACCTGCACCATCTCGGCCCGCGACACGCCCAGGACGTTGCCGAAGATGATGTGGCTGAGGTCGGTCTGGCTCGGGGTCACCGAGACGAGCACGAGCCCGAGCGCGAAGAGCGTGGTGAAGACGATGCCGATCGCCGCATCCTCCTTGACGCGCCCGGACTCGCGCACCGCCCCGATGAGCACCACGGCCAGCCCGCCGAACACCAGGGCGCCCAGGGCGAACGGCGCCCCGACCACGTAGGCGAGCACGACACCGGGCAGCACCGCGTGCGAGACGGCGTCGCCCAGGAGCGACCAGCCGATGAGCACCAGCCAGCAGGACAGCAGCGCGGCCACCACGGCGGCGATCGTCGTCGTGACGAAGGCGCGCACCATGAAGTCGTAGGACAACGGTTCGAGGATCAGGTCGAGGAGGTTCACGCGGCATCGCCGCCGGACACGTCCAGGCCGAAGGTGCGTGCCAGGTTGTCCGGCGTCAGCGCCTCGGCGACCGGCCCGTGGAAGAGCACGCGGTGCAGCAGCAGGACGGCCTCGTCGGCGAGCTGCGGCAACGCATGCAGGTCGTGGGTGGAGACCAGGACGGTGCGGCCGTCGGCGGCGAGCTCACGCAGCAGCCGGACCAGGGTGGCCTCGGAGCGCTTGTCGACCCCGGCGAACGGCTCGTCGAGCAGCAGGGTGCGGGCGTCCTGCGCGATCCCGCGGGCGACGAAGGCCCGCTTGCGCTGCCCGCCGGAGAGCCTGCCGATCTGGCGGTCGGCCAGGTCGGTGAGCCCGACGCGCTCCAGCGCGGCGTCGACGGCGTCCCGGTCCGCGGGGCGCAGTCGGCGGGTGGTGCCCAGGTGGCCGTAGCGTCCCATCGTCACCACGTCGCGCACCGACACGGGGAAGCCCCAGTCGACGGTCTCGGTCTGCGGGACGTACCCCACCGTGCCGCGGCGCCGGGCGCGGGCCGGGGTGCCGCCGTCGACCCGCACGCTGCCGTGGGTCACGTCGACCAGGCCGAGGAGCGCCTTGAACAGGGTGGACTTGCCGGAGCCGTTCATGCCGACCAGCCCGCAGACGGTTCCGGCGCCGATGCTCAGGGAGACCCCGTCCAGGGCGAGCACCTCGCCGTACCGCACGGTGAGGCCGTCGGCCTCGATCGCGGGGTCCACCGCCGGGCCTCGGAAGGCGTCGGCGCTCACGGGTCGGCCCCGGCCCCGACCTCGGGCGAGCGGCCCGTGAGCCCCGCGACGATCAGGTCGGCGTCGTGCCGGACGAGGTCCAGGTAGGTGGGCACCGGGCCGTCGGGCTCCGAGAGCGAGTCCACGTACAGCGTGCCGCCGAACTGCGCGCCGGTGGCGTCCACGACCTGCTGCATCGCGGCGTCGGACACCGTGGACTCGCAGAACACGGCCGGCACGGTGTTCTCCTCGACGAACGCGATCACCCCGGCGACCTGCTGCGGGGTGGCCTGCTGCTCGGCGTTGACGGCCCAGAGGTACTGCTCGGTGAGTCCGGCGTCGCGGGCGAGGTAGGAGAACGCCCCCTCGCAGGTGACCAGGGCTCGCTGCTCGGCGGGCAGGGTCTCGAGCTCGGCGACGAGGTCGTCCTGCACGGCCTGCAGCTCGGCCGCGTAGGCCTCCCCGTTGGCCGCGAAGTCGTCGGCGTGCTCGGGGTCGAGCGCGGAGAACGCCTCGACCATGTTGTCCACGTAGACCTGCACGTTCAGCGGGCTCATCCAGGCGTGCGGGTTCGGTGTCCCGGCGTACGCGTCCTCGGCGATGTCGATGACCTCGACGCCGTCGGAGACGACCACGTGCTCGGCCCCGGAGTCCTGGACGAACCGGGAGAACCACGCCTCGAGCCCCAGGCCGTTGTCGAGGACGAGGTCCGCGTCGGCGGCACGCCGGACGTCGCCGGGAGTCGGTTCGTAGCCGTGGATCTCCGAGCCGACCTTGGTGATCGACTCCACGCGCAGGTGGTCGCCCGCGACGTTCTCGGCGACGTCGGCCAGCACGGTGAAGGTGGTCAGGACGACGGGGCGGTCGTCCGTGGCCTCGTTACCCGCCGACGGCGCGCACCCGGCGAGGAGGAGCGCGCCGGCCAGCATCGATCCGGCGATCCGTGTCCAAGGTTTCGGCATACCGAAACCATAGCTGCGGAGTGCCCCGAAGACCAGGGTCGGGGCGCCCTGGCCCGCAGGTCAGGGCGCCCCGGCCCGCTCACTCCACGGTGACGGACTTCGCGAGGTTGCGCGGCCGGTCGACGTCCTCGCCCAGCGCGACGGCCGCGTGGTAGCCGAGGAGCTGGGTGGGGATGGTCAGCAGGATCGGGTCGAGCTCGACCTCGTTGCGCGGCACCTCGATGCGCGACGTCGCCGCGTCCCCCAGCTCGACGCCCGGGTGCGTGATCGCGACGACGGCACCACCGCGGGCACGGATCTCCTGGGCGGCGGTGATGTTCCGCTCGACCAGGTCGTCCTCGGGGATGATCGCCACCGACGGCAGCTCCGGGCTGATCAGCGCGAGCGGCCCGTGCTTGAGCTCGCTGGTCGGGTATGCCTCAGCGTGCCGGTAGGTGATCTCCTTGAACTTCTGCGCGCCCTCGCGGGCGACCGGGTAGCCCCGGACACGGCCGACGAAGAACAGGCTCGGCGCGGTCGCGAGCTCCTCTGCCGCGGCGGCGAGCGCCTCCTCGCCCGCGAGGATCTCGGCGATCTGCGCCGGGAGCGCCCGCAAGCCCGCGATGATGCGCTGGCCGTCGGCGAAGGACAGGTCGTGGACGCGGCCGAGTGCCAGCGCCAGCAGCGCGAAGCCGATCGACATGTGCGTCAGCGCCTTGGTGGAGGCCACGGCCACCTCGGGCCCGGCGTGCAGGTAAATGCCGCCGTCGACCTCGCGGGCGATGGACGACCCGACCGCGTTGACGAGCCCGACGACGGTGCCGCCCTTGCGCTGGACCTCACGGACCGCGAAGAGCGTGTCCGCGGTCTCCCCGGACTGGCTGACCACCACGTAGAGCGTGCTCGGCTCGATGATGGGGTTGCGGTACCGGAACTCGCTGGCGGGCTCGGCGTCGGCGGGGATGCGCGCGAGGTCCTCGATCATCGACGCGCCGAGCTGGCCGACGTAGTAGGCCGACCCGCACCCGAGCACCTTGACCCGCTCGAAGCGGCGCAGGTCGCGCGGCTCGAGGTTGAGCCCGGCCAGCTTGGCCGTGCCGAACCGGTCGTCGAGGCGCCCGGTGAGCATCCGCTCCACGGACTCCGGCTGCTCGTGGATCTCCTTGTGCATGAAGTGGTCGTGGCCGCCGAGCTCCAGCTCCTCGACCGTCAGGTCGAGCGTGACCGCGGCCCGCGCCGTCTTCTTCTCGCCGGCGGTGAAGCTGTGGAAGCCGTCGGCCGTGACGGAGGCGAAGTCGCCGTCGTCGAGCAGCACGACCTGGCTGGTGTGCCGCACGATCGCCGCCGGGTCGGACGCGACGAACATCTCGCCGTCGCCGACGCCGAGCAGCAGCGGGGAACCGTTGCGCGCCACGACCACGCGCCCGGGGGCCTGGACGTCGAGCACGGCCAGGGCGTAGGTGCCGACGATCTGCCCGACGGCGGCGAGGACCGCGTCCTCCAGGCTCGACCCGGTCTCGAGCTCGCGTGCGACGAGGTGCGCGACGACCTCGGTGTCGGTGTCGGAGGTGAGCTCGACGCCCTCCTCGGAGAGCCGGCTGCGCAGCGTCGCGAAGTTGTCGATGATCCCGTTGTGCACCACGTGCACGCGGCCGTCGCCCGAGGTGTGCGGGTGGGCGTTGCGCTCGCTCGGCTCGCCGTGGGTCGCCCAACGGGTGTGGCCGATGCCCGTGGTGCCCGCGAGGCGCGCCGGGAGGGCGGCCTCGAGCTCACGGACACGGCCCTGGGCGCGGACCACGCGCGACGGGTTGGCCTTCGAGCGCGGGTTCAGCACGGCGATGCCCGCCGAGTCGTAGCCGCGGTACTCCAGGCGCGTCAGGCCCTCGACGAGGACGGGTGCTGCCTGCTGGGGGCCGACGTAGCCGACGATTCCGCACATGGGCTCTTGCTCCTGGAGGGTGAGGGTGGTGAAGGGTGCTGGGGGCGCGACTGGACTGCTCGCGCTCTAGCCGTAGACGATCCGGCGGACCTGGCGCTCGGTGAGGTCCGGGGCCGCGACGACACGGTCGCGCAGCTCGGCGACGATGCGCCCGTAGATCTCCTCGTTCCGGTGGCCCGCCGTCTGCAGGGCGGCGTGCCGGCGTCGGACGTAGGCCTCCACCGGCTCGGAGTACCAGGCGAGGACGTCGTCGACCACGCGCGCGGCCTCGGACGGGCTCAGGCCCGTCGTCAGGGCCACGCGGGAGACGAGGTCGGCATCGGTCACCGACTCATCATGCGCTCCAGGAGCACGAGTGTCCAGAATCTGCCCGGATTCGGGCAGATCTCGTCGCCCCCTAGTTCGATCCGCATCGATAGCGCAACGAGACAACAGATGCGAGCGTCTCTGTTCGTCAGGATCCAGGCGCGCATTCCTGATGAACAGAGTCGCTGGCGGCTCTCACTCAGCCCTTGAGCAGCACCAGTGCGCTGTCGAGCGATCCCACGGCACTGGGCGGGTCGACGCGCACCAGCGCGAAGGCGCTGACCACCAGCGACGTGCACAGGTCCGCCAACTGGTCCCGCTCCGCCTGCGCACGACCGGAGAACCGGGCGTCGACGCCGCGGCCGAGCGCCGCGCGCAGCTCGGCCCGGTAGTCCGCAACCGTCTGGCGCACGGCCTCGTCCCGGGCGATCGGCGCCACCGAAGTGTTGACGAGCAGGCACCCGCTGTCGGCCTGGATCTCGCCGGTGCGCGCGAGCGCGTCGCGCAGCCCGGCGAGGTAGTCGACGACGGCGTCGGGCGAGACCGGTTCGGCGAGCAGCGGGCGGAGCCGGGGCCGGACGACGTCGTCGAGGTAGGTCTGGACGGCGGCGTCGAAGAGCCCCCGCTTGGACCCGAACGAGTGATAGATGCTCGACCGGTTCAGCCCGGTCGCCGCCTCCAGGGCGGGCACGGAGGCACCCTCGTAGCCGGAGCGCCAAAACACGCCGAGTGCCGCCCGCACCACACGGTCGGCCTCGAAGGTCCGCGTCCTGCCCATGCCTGCCCCCAGTTGTTGCAACGGTCGTTCCAGTATAGGTTGTGCAACGACCGTTGCAATACGCCGCACCACCACTTGGAGCCCCCGTGATCGCCACCGGACTCGTCCTCGCCGGCCTGGCCGCCGCGCTCCACGTCTACATCTTCTGGCTGGAGTCGGTCGTCTGGACCACGCGCGCCCGCGCCGTCTTCGGCACCACCGAGCAGGAGGCCGAGTCGACGCGCGAGATGGCGTTCAACCAGGGCTTCTACAACCTCTTTCTCGCGATCGTCGCGGCCATCGGCATCGTCCTGACCGCAGCCGGCACCGCCGGCTCGGCGCTCGCCGCAGCGGGCACCGCCCTCGCCCTCGCCGGTACCGGCTCGATGGTCGCCGCCGCCCTCGTGCTGTTCGCCTCGTCGCCCGACAAGCGCGGCGCGGCGCTGAAGCAGGGCGTCGTGCCGCTGCTCGCCGTCGTCGTCCTCGTCGTCGGGCTCTTCGTCTGAACCTCGCTCCACCGATCCAGATCCCGCACCGAACCAAGGCAGGTCCCTTCATGTCCGACGTCGTCTCCACCCAGGTCCAGCTCGCCGAACGCCCCACCGGCTGGCCCACCGAGGACACGTTCCGCACCGTCGAGGTCACCTACGGCGACCTCGCACCCGGTCAGGTCCGCGTCGTCAACGAGTTCGTCTCGGTCGACCCGTACATGCGCGGCCGCATGAACGACGTCAAGAGCTATGTGCCGCCCTTCGCGCTCGGCGAGACCATGACCGGCGGCGCCGTCGGCCGCGTCGTCGAGTCCGCGTCCGACGACGTCCCGGTGGGCGCGGCGGTCCTGCACCAGCACGGCTGGCGCGACGTCGCCCAGGAGGACGCCCGTGGCTTCCAGGTCGTGCCGGAGATCCCCGGGGCTCCCCTGTCCCTCTACCTCGGCATCTTCGGGCTGACCGGCCTGACCGCCTACGTCGGGCTGACCGCCGTCGCCGACCTCCACGAGGGCGACACGGTGTTCGTCTCCGGCGCGGCCGGTGCCGTCGGTACCGCCACCGGACAGATCGCCCGCCTGCTCGGGGCGGGGCGCGTCGTCGGGTCCGCCGGGTCGGCCGAGAAGGTCGCGCTGCTCACCGACCGGTACGGGTACGACGCCGCGTTCAACTACAAGGACGCTCCCGTGCGCCGCCAGCTCCGCGAGGTCACCCCCGACGGCGTCGACGTGTTCTTCGACAACGTGGGTGGCGACCACCTGGAGGCCGCGCTGGACCGCATGAACACCGGCGGGCGCATCGCCCTGTGCGGGGCGATCTCCCAGTACAACGACACCGAGCGCACGCCCGGGCCGGACAACCTCGCCAACGCGGTGACCCGCGGCCTGATGCTCAAGGGCTTCACGCTGCCGAGCTACATGGACCACGCCGAGCGGTTCCGCGAGCTGATGACCGGCTGGTTCGCCGCGGGCGAGATCGCCTACGACGAGACCGTCGTCGACGGCATCGAGAACACCCCGCAGGCCTTCCTGGACATGATGCGGGGCGGCAACGTCGGCAAGATGGTGGTGCGCACCGGGGCCTGACCACGCGGTTCGACAAATACCCCCGGGGGTATTAGCGTCGGCCGCATGAGAATCGTCATCGTGGGTGGGGTCGGCGGCGGCATGAGCGCCGCCGCCCGGGCACGGCGGCTCGACGAGAGCGCCGAGATCATCGTCCTCGACCGGGGTGAGCACGTGTCGTTCGCCGGGTGCGGGCTGCCGTACCACCTCGGCGGGGAGATCGAAGAAGCCGACGACCTCCTCGTCCAGACTCCCGAGTCCCTGCGCGCCGCCCTGGACCTCGACGTGCGGACCGGGCACGAGGTCATCGGCCTCGACACCGCCGCGCAGACCCTCACCGTCCGGTCGGCGGCGGCCACCGAGACCGTCGGCTACGACGCCCTCGTCCTCTCCCCCGGTGCCCGGGCCGTCCGGCCGCCGATCCCCGGCCTCGACTCTCCCCGCGCGCGCACCCTGCGCACGGTCGCCGACGCGACGGCGCTGCGGCAGCGGGTCGACGACGGCGCCGGTCACGCCGTCGTGCTCGGCGCCGGGTTCATCGGGCTGGAGGCCGCCGAGGCGCTGGCCCGGCAAGGCTTGGCGGTGACCGTCGTGGAGCTCGCCGACCACGTGCTCCCCCCGCTGGAGCGCGAGGTGGCGGCCCTGGTCACCGCCGAGCTCGAACGGCTCGGTGTCACCGTGCGCACGGGCGTCGCCGCCACCGCGGTCGAGGCAGGGGACACGGACGACGTCGTGGTCCTCGCCGACGGGTCCCGGCTGCCCGCCGACCTCGTGGTGCTGTCCGTCGGGGTGCGCCCTGACACCGAGGTCTTCGCCGCGGCCGGGATCGAGACCGAGCGCGGCGCGATCGTCGTCGACGCGCACGGGCGCACGAGCGCCGACGGTGTCTGGGCGGTCGGGGACGCGACCATCAGCACCGACGCCGTCACCGGCGCACGCCGGCCGGTCGCGCTGGCCGGGCCTGCCAACCGCGCCGGCCGCCTCGTCGCCGACGACATCCTGCGCCCCGGCTCGGCGCGTCCCGTCCCGGCGACCGTCGGTACCGCCGTCGTGCGCGTCGGTGAGCTCACCGCCGCGACCACGGGCGCGAACCGTGCCGCGCTGCGCGCCGGGGGCATCGCCTTCCACACCCTGCACCTGCACCCGAGCCACCACGCGGGCTGGTTCCCCGGTGCCGAGCAGATCCACCTCGTGATCCACTTCCGGGCCGACGACGGCCTCCTCCTCGGCGCGCAGGCCGTCGGCCGCGCCGGGGTCGACAAGCGCATCGACGTGCTCGCGACCGCGATCCGTGCCGGGATGGAGGTGGGCGACCTCATCGACCTGGACCTCGCCTACGCCCCGCCGTACGGGGCCGCCAAGGACCCGGTCAACCTCGCCGGGATGGCCGCGAGCAACGTGCTCGACGGCACGCTGCGGATCTGGCACGCCGAGGAGCTCGACAGCCTGCGGGCCCAGGCCCTCGTGCTGGACGTCCGTAGCCGAGCCGAGTTCGCCACCGGCCACGTCCCCGGGTCCGTGAACGTCCCGCACACCGAGCTGCGCGGGCGACTCGCCGAGGTCCGGGGGGCCGCCGCCGGTCGACCGGTCCGCGCCCTGTGCGGCTCGGGCGTCCGGTCGCACATCGCACACCGCGTCCTGGCCCAGGCGGGCTTCGACTCCGCGTCCCTCTCCGGCGGGATGCTCACCCTGCGCGCCGGGCTCGGCCCCGTCGCCGACGAGCTGCTCACGACCCACGACCCGGCGCTCGCCGGCTGAACCCTCAGGAAGGACCCCCCATGGCCACCCCGGACCCCGCGGCCCAGCGCAAGATCGCCAACCGGCTGAAGCGTGCCCGCGGCCAGCTCGACGCCCTCATCACCGCCGTCGAGGACGGCAAGCCCTGCCGCGACGTCGTCACCCAGCTCTCGGCCGTCTCCAGCGCCCTCGACCGCGCCGGCTACGCCGTCATCTCCACCGCGATGCAGGACTGCCTGTCCGACCCCGACCAGACCACCGAGGACGGCCTGACGGCCGCCGAGCTCGAGAAGCTCTTCCTCACCCTCGCCTGACGAAGGAGCAGCACCATGTGTCACCCCACCACCTGCCGGACCTGCAGCAAGACGACCTGGAGCGGCTGCGGGCAGCACGTCGAGGAGGTGCGCCGCCACGTCCCCGCCGCGCAGTGGTGCAGCGGGCACGACGACGCACCGAGCGGAGGGTTCCTCGCCCGGCTGTTCGGGCGCTGAGCCGGACGGCGGTCAGGCCGACGCCGCGGCGATCTGCGCGAGCAGCTCCTCACGCCGGTCGGCGGGCAGGAACGACGACCGCACGGAGTTCTCCGCGAGCCGGATCCGCTGCTCGCGCGTGAGCCCGAGCGAGGAGCCGAGCGCGTCGAGGTTGTCGTCGAGGTAGCCGCCGAAGTACGCGGGGTCGTCGGAGTGCACCGAGACGTTCAGCCCACGCTCCAGCATCTCCACGACCGGGTGGTCGGCGAGCGTGTCGACCGCCCGCAGGGCGACGTTCGACAGCGGGCACACCGTCATCGGCACCTGCTCGGCGACCAGCCGGGCCACGAGCGCGTCGTCGTCCAGCGAGCGGATGCCGTGGTCGATGCGTTCCACCCCCAGCACGTCGAGCGCGTCCGTGACGTACGACGCCGGTCCCTCCTCCCCCGCGTGCGCCACGAGGTGCAGCCCGGCCTCCCGCGCGCGGGCGAAGAGGCGGGCGAACCTCGCCGGCGGGTTGCCCACCTCCGCGGAGTCCAGCCCGATCCCGGCGATCGGGGCCCCCCGGGCCAGCAACCGGTCGAGCACGTCGAGCGCCTCGTCCTCCGGTCGGTCCCGCAGGAACGCCGCGATGAGCAGCGTGGAGACCCCGTGGTCGTCCTCGCTGGTGGCGAGCACCGAGGCGATCCCCTCGACGACCACCTCCAGCGGGACGCCGCGGACCAGGTGCGCCTGGGGGTCGAACATGATCTCCGCGTGCCGCACCCCTGCCGTCGCCGCGCGGGCGAGGTAGGCGGCGGTCATGTCGGCGAAGTCCTGCCGGGTCCGCAGCACGGCCATGTTCGCGTAGTAGAGGTCCAGGAACGACTGCAGGTCACGGAACGCGTAGGCCGCCCGCAGCTCCTCGACGTCGCGGTACGGGAGGGTCACGTCGTTGCGCCGGGCGAGCTCCATCACGAGCTCCGGCTCCAGCGTCCCCTCGAGGTGCAGGTGCAGCTCGGCGAACGGCAGGTGGGTCATAGGTCGATCCTCGGGGTCGTGCGGCGGCCTTGCAGGAGCACTCCGGCCAGGACGATCGCCACCCCGGCCAGGGGAACGACCAGCAGGCCGACGCGCAGGCTGCTCCCGTCGGAGACCAGCCCGACGACCGGCGGCGTCAGGAGGAACCCGAGGCGCATCAGCCACGTGACGACCATCAACCCGGTGCCGGGGCGCAGGCCCGGCAGCTCGTCGGCCGCGTGCATCGCGGCGGGGATCACCGTCGCGACCCCGAAGCCGGCGACGGCGAACCCGGCGACGGTGCCCGGCACGGACGGGAAGGCGAGCGCCAGGCCCATCGCCGCCGCCACCAGCAGCCCACCGGCACGGGCGACGGCCCGCTGGCCGAACCGGTCGACGAACCGGTCACCGGTGGCCCGTCCGACGAACTCGGCGGCCATGAACGCGATGAACGCGGTGGCGGCCACGGCGCCCGAGGTGTCCAGCGACCCGGACAGGTAGACGGCCGCCCAGGAGTTCGTGGCCTCCTCCACCACGGTCCCGGAGATCGCGACCACGACGAACGCCACCAGCAGGAACACCGTCCGGCCGCTCGGTCGGCGACCCCCGACCGTCGACGACGCGACACCGGCCGGTGGCGCCGCAGCGTGGGCCGCGGCGCGCTCCTCGCCGTCGGAGCCGGGCAGACAGAAGCGCAGCGCGACGAGCGCCACCGCGGAGAACAGCGTGCCCGAGACGGCCAGGTGCACCCCGAGCGGGACCTCGAGGGCGATCGCACCGGCAGACATCGCCCCGCCCACGACGCTGCCGACGGACCACAGGGCGTGGAAGGAGTTGAAGATCGATCGCCCGTAGCGGCGCTGGACCCGCAGCCCGTGGGCGTTCTGCCCGACGTCGGTGAAGGCGTCCGACGCTCCGGCGAACAGCAGCGCGGCGACGAAGACCCACAGCACCGGGGCGGCGCCCGCGCACAGCACCCCCACAGAGGTCAGGACCGTGCCGACGGCGGCGATCCGCGCCGACCCGAACCGGCGGACGGCGGCACCGGTGGCGAACCCCGAGATCATCGCGCCCGCGGGGAAGGCGACGACCGCGAGACCGTAGACCGTGTTGCTGAGCTCGAGGGAGGCCTTGATCTCCGGGTAGCGGGGCAGCAGGTTGGCGAAGAGAGCGCCGTTCGTCAGGAAGAGCGCGGCGACGGCGGCCCGCGCTCGGCGGGCCGTCCGGTCCGGGCCACCCGGCGTGATCTCGGTGCTCATCGCCAGCCATCCTCGCGCAACCGTGCCCGCCGGTCAGCACCAGGCGCCGTTGCGACCCTCCAGGGCGCGGTGCACCCTTGCCCTACCGGGCCGAGGAGGTGGGCGGAGATGCAGGGCAACCGCCCCGAGGTCCGCACTCGTGCCGGCCGGGCGCGAGGCACCTGGAGCGAGGCGTCGGCCGCGTCGCCGTCGGCGGCGGTGTTCCTCGGTATCCCCTATGCCGAACCCCCCACGGGCGATCGCCGCTTCGCCGCACCCGTGCCGCACGCACGGTGGGACGGCGTCCGCGACACCGGTACCTTCGGCCCGACGCCGCAGCGGGGCGACGCCGGCATCACCCTCATCCCGGAGCCGTCCGTCCCGGGCGACGCGACGCTGAACGTCAACGTCTTCACTCCCGCACCTGTCAGCACCGCCCGGCTTCCCGTCCTCGTCTACGTCCACGGCGGTGGCTACACCTCCGGGTCGCCCGCGAGCCCCTGGTACGACGGCGCGGCGTTCGCGCGCGACGGCGTCGTCACCGTCACCCTGTCGTACCGGCTGGGCTTCGACGGCTTCGGGTGGGTCGACGGCGCACCGTCGAACCGGGGCGTGCGGGACTGGCTCCTCGCGCTGGAGTGGGTCCAGGAGAACATCACGGCGTTCGGCGGCGACCCGGACCGGGTGACGATCGCCGGGCAGTCGGCCGGCGGCGGGGCGGTGCTCACCCTGCTGGGGATGCCCGCCGCCCATCACCTGTTCCGTGCCGTGTGGTGCCTGTCCGGCGCGCTCGGGGACGTTCCCGAGATCCGTGCCCGCCAGGTGGCGCGACGCCTGGCGAGCGCTGCCGGCGTCGACGCCACGGTCGACGGGTTCCGACGCGTGCCCGAGGGACGCCTGCTCGCGCTGCAGCAGGACGCGACCAGGCCTCCAGGACGCGGGCGCCTCACCGCCGCCGTCGACCAGCTGACGCACGGCGCGACGCTCGGGCCCGTCGTCGACGGCGAGCTGCTGCTCCGCCCGACGGTCGCGTCGCTCCGCGCCGGGGCGGGCGCGGACAAGCCGCTCGTGCTCGGCACGGCCGACGACGAGTTCTCGATGGTGCTCGACGGTGCCGCTCGAGCACTCCGGTGGGTGCCGCCGACCCTCGCGCTGGCGGCGCTCAGGGTGCCGCGCTCCCGTCGCCGCGCCTACCTCGCGGCGAACGCCGGGCTCCGCGCGCAGGGCACCGCCCGGTTGCTGGGCAGGTACGTCACCGACATGGTCTTCCGGCGCACGGTGGTGGAGGTCGCCAGCGCTCGTGACGCTGCGCAGGGGCCCGCCCGGACCTGGGCGTACCGGTTCACCTGGCCCTCGCCGACGCACGGCATCGCGCTGCACTGCCTCGACGTGCCGTTCTTCTTCGACGTCCTCGACGCGCCCGGGGTGCGTCGGCTCGCCGGGGACGACCCGCCGCAGCGCCTGGCGGACGACGTGCACGGTGCGGCGTCGAGGTTCGTCACGACGCTCGACCCGGGGTGGACGGCTTGGACCGACGACCCGGGCGCCACGCGGGCCTGGGACGCCGGCGGTCCCACCGACCTGGACGACGGCTACGCGAGCGTCGAGCCGCTGGTCCGCGCGCCCCGACGGTCCGGCTGACGGCGCCGGTCAGCGTCGCTGCCGCACCGCCAGCTCGACGCCGCGCAGCTCGGCCAGCCCCTTGAGCCGCCCGACCAGCGAGTAGCCAGGGACGGCGGAGGCCCGCTCGGAGGTCTGCTCGGCGAGCAGCAGGTGCCCGTGGTCCGGGCGCATCGGGATCCGCGCCCCGCCGTGCTCCTCGCGACGCAGCTCCTCGCGCACGAGGGCGTCGATCACGCCCACCATGTCGACGTCGCCGCCCAGGTGCGCAGCCTCGTGGAAGGTGCGCGGGTCGGACTCGCGACGGGTGGAGCGCAGGTGCGCGAAGTGGATGCGCGGCGCGAGCTCGTCGACCATCGCGACGAGGTCGTTCTCCGGCAGCACGCCGAAGGAGCCGGTGCAGAAGGTCAGCCCGCTGGTGGGGCTGGGCACGGCGTCGAGCAGCCAGCGCGCGTCGGCCGCGGTGGACATGATCCGCGGCAGCCCGAGCACGGGGCGCGGCGGGTCGTCCGGGTGGATGCCGAGCCGCACGCCGCACTCCTCGGCCACGGGGACGATCGCCTCGAGGAACTCGACCAGCGCGGACCGCAGCGCGGCGTCGTCCACCTCGGCGTAGGCCGCGAGCTCGGCGCGCAGCCCGTCGAGGGTCCAGGTCTCCTCCGACCCGGGCAGGCCCGCGGAGACGGTGGCGACGAGCCGGTCGACCTCGGGCGGCGTCATCGCGTCCAGGTGGCGGCGGGCCCGCTCGATCTCCGCGTCGGAGTAGTCGCCCTCGGCGCCGGGGCGCTCCAGCAGGAAGAGGTCGAAGGCGGCGAAGGCGTCCTGGTCGAACCGCAGCGCCAGCGCCCCGTCCGGCAGCGGGTAGGCGAGGTCGGTGCGCACCCAGTCCAGCACCGGCATGAAGTTGTAGCAGATGACGTCGATGCCGCACGCGGCGACGTTGCGCACGCTCTGCGCGTAGGTCTCGAGCCACCGCTCGTACCCGGGCGCACGGCGCTTGACGTCGTCGTGCACGGGGATGCTCTCCACCACCGACCAGCGCAGGCCCGCCGCCTCGATCATCTCGCGGCGCTCGGTGATCTCCTCGACGGTCCACACCTCGCCGTTGGGGACGTGGTGCAGGGCGGTGACGACGCCGGTCGCGCCGGTCTGTCGGACGTCCGCCAGCGTGATCGGGTCCTGGGGTCCGAACCAGCGCCAGGTGTGCTCCATCGTCGTCCTCCGTGTCGCTCCGTCGTCGATGGCAAACGTTGTCATGGCTGCTGCACAACGGTCAAGGAGCCATGCACTGCTGAACCAGCAAACGTTTGCCATTCCGAGGCGTCGACCTCCTACGCTCGAGACATGACACGCCGCAGAGCCTTCCTCGCCCTGGCCGCCCTCCTCGCGATGCCCCTGACGGGGTGCGCGGCCGAGGACGCCGGAGGCTCGGCCGCCTGCGCGGCGCCCGAGCTGCGCTGGGCCGTCGACTCGGCCTCGGCCGGTGACCTCGTCACCCTGCACGGGGAGAACCTGCTGTCCGGCTGCGACGACGGCCAGGGCGAGACGATGGAGCCGCTCGACGTGACCGGGCTCGCCCTGCTCGCCGACGGCGAGCCCGCCGGGCCGCCCCCGGCCATCGCCGACGGCACCGTCCTCACGTCCGAGTCCGGCGTCCTCGACATGCAGGTCGCCCTGCCCCCGGACCTGTCCGCCGGCACCGTGGTGACCGCTGAGCTCACCGTCACCGACGGCCCGACGCTGACCTCCGCCCCTCTCGCGATCGACGAGTAGGGTCTCGCCGCGCGGGCTCGACCGGCCTCAGACGATCAGCCAGGCCATCGCGCCGATGAGCACGAGGCAGACCGCCGCGACGGGCAGCGCCTTCTGCAGCACCTGACCCTCGCGCCCGCCGAGCCCCACGGTCGCTGCGGCCGCGACCACGTTGTGCGGGCAGATGATGTTGCCGATCGCGGCTCCCGCGCCCTGCGCGCCGAGCAGCGGCACGGGGTCCAGGTCCGCCGCGAGCGCCGTCTGGTCCTGGAACTCGGTGAACAGGATGTTCGACGCCGTGGCCGAGCCGGTCATGAACGTGCCGAGCGCGCCGACGAAGGGCGAGAGCACGGGCCACAGCGCACCGGCGCCGGCCGCCGCGACCGCGAGCTGGGTGGTCATCCCCGCCTCGGACATCGTGAACGCCACGGTCACCATCGCCAGCAGGGCGACGAAGACGGGCACCACCTGGAGCGTCGCGCGCCGGAAGGCCAGCCCCATGTCGGCGACGGCCGCGCGCTGCCACAGGGCCCCGGCGACGAAGGCCAGCGCCAGCAGCAGGCCCGGGTGGTAGAGGGGCTCGATGCTCTCGGAGAAGTGGCCGAAGACCTCCCACTCCCACACCACGGACCGGGCCGCCTCGCGCACCGGCACCACCAGGCGGGTGAGCAGCACCAGCACCACGAGCACGAGGTAGGGCGCGGTCGCCGCGAGGAAGCTCATCGTCGGTGCCGCGCGCACGGGCACCTCGACGGGGGGCGCGGTGGTCTCCGCGGGTGCGGGCGACCGGCGTCGGACGACGGCCCTCACCGCGAGCACGAAGGCCCCCGCGCCGACGATCGCCCCGACCAGCGACGGCAGCTCGGGACCGACGAACCGGGCGATGAGCAGGTTCGGTGCGAAGAACGCGACGTACGCGACGGCCATCCACCCGTACGGCGGCCCTGCCGTGGGCACCAGTGTCCCGACCAGCCGCGCGACGACGAACGCCAGCACGAGCCCCGCCACCGCCGTGTACGGCGCGACGGCCCAGGCCAGCTCGCGCGCCGGGTAGTCCACGATCGCGAGCTGCGCGAGCGTGGGCGTCCCGACGGCGGCGAACGGCACGGCCGAGGCGTGCCCGACCATCGCGCCGACGACGGCGGTCACCGGCCGGAAGCCCGCCGCCACCAGGAAGGGTGCCGCGAGCGCCACGGGCGTGCCGAACCCGGCCGCGCCCTCGATGAGCAGGCAGAAGAACCACACGATGAGCAGCGCGGCGACCCGCGGGTCCGGGGTGATGCGCGCGAGCCCGGCCTCCAGGGCCGAGGTGGCACCGGTGCGCTGCTGCAGGTGATGGATGCCGAGGGCCGGGCCGATGATCAGCATGACCGTCAGGGCCACCCAGGCGGCCCGGACCAGCACCCCGACGACACCCTCGACCGGCCCGAACGGGAACTCCTGACCGCCGTAGCCGAACACCGTCAGCGCCAGCGCCAGCGTGCCGACGGCAGCCGTCGCGCCCGCGGCCGCGGCGGACCACCGCGCTGCCACCATGAGCACGAGGATCACGGCGATCGGCAGCGCGGCGAGGAACGTCAGCACGGCCGCTCCGCCCGGCGGCCGGGCGTCAGCGGGCCGAGCGTCAGTCGGTCACCTTCTCCCGCACGACGGCGACGATGCGACCGACGTTGACCGTCCAGCCGACCCCGAACACGTGAGGGCTCAGGAAGTGCTCCCCCGCGGGGTCCCACACGCGCTCCTTGATGCGCTGGAGGGTCGGGACGCGGAACTCGTACGGCACGAACCCGGCGACGGTGCCGTGCCACTCCCGGTCCTCCGGGTCCTTCTGCAGCTCCTTGGTGACGGCCGCCACGACGAGGGCGAACATCACCATCTTGAACAGCGAGGGCGGGCCCCCGCGCTTCGTGCGGGTCTTCTTCGGTGTTCCCATCAAGTTCTCCGCTCGTCGGGTGCCTCTCCATCCTGCCGTGCTCGGGCACCGCGGTCCACAGCACCGGTGGACCGGCACGACGGCTCTGCCGCGGCCGACGCGCCGCCGCTAGGATCGCCTCCGTGAGATCGCCTGGCACGGGACTGCTGCGCGAGGTGCGGGCACTTCTCCTCGCCGCCGCGATCGTGCTGCCCTCCCTCGGCGCCCACGTGCTGGCGGGAGGCTCCATCCCGGGGGCTGTCCCTCTCCTGGTGGCCCTCGCCCTGACGGCCGTGATCGTCCGCCCCCTCTGCCGGCGTGAGGTCCGCCTGCCGTGGATGCTCGCCGGGCTGGGCGTCGGCCAGGTCCTGCTGCACGTCGGCTTCGAGCAGGGCGCCGCCCTCACCGCGCACCCCGCACACCACCACGGGCATGTGCACGACGACCCCGCGGCGCCCCTGGTGATGCTCGCTGCCCACGTCCTCGCCGACGTCGTGATCGCGCTCGGGCTCCGCTACGGCGAGTCGCTGCTGTGGCGGTGGTGGCGGTGGTGGTCCCACCGCATCCCCACCACCGACCGCGTCCTCGGGGTGGTCGGCGCGGCCCGGCGTGCCGTCCGGGACCTGCCCGTCCCGGCATGCTCCCGGCGCCACAGCCCCGCCCAGGGGCGCGCCCCGCCTGTCATCGCCTGAGATCCCTCGGACGCCCGGCCCGGCGTCCCGCTCCCGCGCGCCCGCGGCACGTCGTCGTGCCCTCGTACGGCGCGCACCCCTCTTGGCGAAAGGCATGACATGCGAAAGAACCTCCGCGCCGTCGGCGCACTCACCCTGGCCTCCGGCCTCGTCCTGGCCGGTGCGGGCGCTGCGTCCGCCCACGTCTCCGTCACCCCCGACACGACGTCGGCCGGGTCGTACGCCCTGCTGACGTTCGGCGTCCCGCACGGCTGCGGCACCTCCCCCACCACCGAGGTCGCCATCCAGATCCCCGAGGAGATCGCCACGGTGACCCCGTCGGTCCAGGCGGGCTGGGAGGTCGAGAAGGTCATGGAGGACCTCGACGAGCCGCAGGACGACGGTCACGGCGGCCAGCGCACCGAGCGGGTCGCCGAGGTCGTCTACACGACGGGCTCGCCGCTGCCCGCCGACCTGCGCGACGCCTTCGAGCTGTCGGTCAAGCTCCCGGACGAGCCCGGCGAGCTGATCTTCCCCGCGGTCCAGACGTGCACCGAGGGCGAGAGCGCCTGGGTCCAGGTCGCTCAGGACGGTCAGGACCCGCACGACCTCGACCTGCCGGCGCCGTCCTTCGAGGTGACAGCCGGGGACGGGCCCGACCACGCGCACGACGAGGCCGGGGACGAGACGGCAGAGGACACAGCGGACACCTCGACGACCGGGGCCGACACGGCGAGCTCCACGGATTCGTCGGCGTCGGCGTCGTCGACCGACTCGTCCGGCACCTCGGCGGTGACGTGGACCGCGCTCGGCCTCGGCGCGGTCGGCGCCGTGCTCGGGCTCGTCGCGCTGCTGCGCACCCGGTCCCGCCAGGCCTGAGCCGATCATGCACCCTTCGTCACGACGGGTGCGGTCGGTCGTGCTGGGCGCCGCGGCCGGGATCCTGCTCGCGTTCCTCGCGAGCGGCCCGGCCGCGGCGCACGCCGTCCTCGAGGAGACCGACCCTCGGGACGGCGCCGTGCTCGACGCCCCGCCCGAACGCCTGACGCTCGACTTCAACGAGCCCGTCCAGGCGGTTCCCGAGGCCACCACGCTGCTGTCCCCGGACGGGCTGCCCGTGGACGTGGAGGTCGCGGCCACCGACAGCACGCTCGTCGTCACCCCCGGCGCCGAGCTCGAGGACGGCACGTACGTCGTGAGCTGGCGCGTCATCTCGCTGGACACCCACCCGGTGGCCGGCGCGTTCTCCTTCTCGGTCGGCGAGCCCAGCGCGACGGCCGAACCGGTCGGGCCCGCGCCGGGCGAGCGGGCCTCCGCGCTCGACCTGGCCGGCGTCCGCACGGCCGCCCAGGTGACGGTCTACGCCGGGACGTTCCTCGTCGCGGGGCTGGTCGCCTTCGAGCTGCTCGTGCTGCACGTCTCGCCGGGAGCGGCCCCCGTGCTGCGTCGTCGCCTGCAACGCACGCGGTACGTCGCGCTGGGTGCCGCCGTCGTCGGGGCCGTGGTGCTCGCCCCGGCCACCGAGGGGTGGCAGGCCGGGGCGGGGACGGACGCCCTGGCCACGGCCGGCACGTGGACCGCCTCCGCGACGTCGGACACGGCGGTCGCGGGCCTGATCGGCGTCGCAGGTCTGGTCCTCGCGACGGCCTTCGCCGCCCGGGCAGGGCGTGACCGGCGGGCTCTCTGGCCCGCCGGCGTCTCGCTCGGCGGAGCGACCCTGGCACTGGGAGCCCTGGCACTGGTCGGGCACACGCGGACCGCGACGCCGCTGTGGCTCGTGGTCTCCGCGGACGTGCTGCACGTGCTCGCCGGGGCGGTGTGGCTGGGTGGCGTCGTGGGGCTGGCCCTCGTCCTGATGCCCTCCAGCCAGGTGGACCCGCGCCGTGCCGCGCGGACGGTCGCCCGCTTCTCGGCCCTGGGCGCCACCCTCCTGGTCGCCGTCGCCCTGACCGGCATCCTCCTCGCCTGGCGCGTCCTCGGCACGCTCGACGCCCTGTGGACGACGTCGTACGGCGTCGCGCTGCTGACCAAGACGGTGATCGTGCTGTACGTCGTCATGATCGCCACCTGGAACCACTACCGGCTCGTCCCGGGCATCGTCCGGGACCGCGCGGGCCACGGCGGGGACGACGCCGTCAGACGCCAGCTGCGCCGGATGGTCACGGCGGAGGCCGCGCTCCTCGGGCTCGTCCTGGGCGTGACGGCTCTCCTGGTGTCCCTGTCCCCCGAGCCCTCGTCCGCCGCCCCGCCAGGCGCTGCGGACTCGACGGCGCCCGCTTCGCCCACCGAGGTCACCCGGGACCTCGAGGACGGCACTCTCCGCGCCCAGGTGACCCCGGGTCGGGTGGGCGTCAACTCCGTGCAGCTGGAGCTCCTCGACGCCGACGGGGCACCGTGGGCGCTGGACACCGACCCGGAGCTGTCCGCCAGGCTCACCCAGCCGTCCGTGGGGCCGCTGGAGCAGACCCTGGTCGGCGCCGGCCCCGGGACGTACGAGGCCACGGTCGACCTGCCGCTCGAGGGCGAGTGGGTCCTCGAGCTGAGCGTGCGGACCTCGAAGTTCTCCAACCCGATCGTCGAGATCCCCGTGGAGGTGACGTCATGAGCGTCACGAGCGCCACCGCCCGCCCGGTCCTGCGCCGCGCCTCGTGGGCCGCCGTGGTGGCGGCCGTGATGCTGGCACCCGCCGGCCCGGCCGCGGCGCACGTCATCGTCGACCGGGCCGAGCCTCACGGCGACGGTACGGCGGCGGTCACGTTCACCTTCGACCACGGCTGCGACGGCTCGCCGACGGACGCCGTCCGGATCACCCTGCCGGACGGCGTCGAGGCCCTCGCCGCCGGTGCGCCCGACGGCTGGTCCGCCGAGGTCACGTCGGACCAGGTCCGTTGGGAGGGCGAACCGATCCCGGACGGGGAGGTCACCGAGCTCACCGTGGACGTCGAGATGGTGGGCACCCCCGGCCAGTCCTTCGTGTTCCCGGCGGTCCAGGAGTGCACCTCGGGCGACGGGTACGCCTGGGCCGACACCGACCCGTCGGGGGCCTACCCCGCGCCGACCCTGGTGGCCACGGCGACGGTGCTCGCCGCCTCGCCTGCTCCCGTGGCGCCGCCGTCGGTCCCGCTGGGTCCGCTGGCCGCGGTGCTGGTCGCGGTGTCGGCGGTCGCCGGGGGCGTCGGGGCGTGGGGTGCGGCACGGCACCGGCGCCGGACCTGAGCGATGCCCCGCCCCGGGCCCGGCGTGCGTCGGGCCCGGGGCGTGCCTACCGTGGGCGGCCCGACGGAAGACCCCGACGGAAAGGAACGACCATGGCTGACACCGACCTCGCCGGACGCACCGTCCTGGTCATCGTGACGAACTACGGCGTCGAGCAGGACGAGCTCGTCGTCCCGGTCGAGCACCTGCGTGACCGCGGGGCCGTCGTGACGATCGCCGCGACCACCACCGACGACGTCGCCACCCTCGTGGGTGACAAGGATCCTGGCCGCTCCGTCCCCGTGGACGTCGCGCTCGACGACGTCGACCCCGCCGGGTTCGACCTGCTGCTGGTCCCCGGCGGCACCCTCAACGCCGACACGCTGCGGCTGCAGGACGCCTCCTCGCGCATCGTGCGGTCCTTCACCGGCTCCGGACGCCCGGTCGCGGCGATCTGCCACGGTCCGTGGGCGCTGGTCGAGGCCGGGGTGGTGGCCGGCAAGACCCTCACCTCGTACCCGTCCCTGCGCACCGACCTGCGCAACGCCGGCGCGGCGGACTGGCGCGACGAGGCCGTCGTCGTCGACGACGCCGAGGGGTGGCGGCTCATCACCTCTCGCAACCCGGGCGACCTCGACGCCTTCGGCCGCGCGATCGACGAGGCGCTCACCGCAGGCTGAGGTCCGCACCGTGGCCTGCCCCGGTGACTACGGCGTGAGGATCCTCGCCGTCTGCTGCGCCCGGACGCTCAGCTCGGCGGCCTTGAACGCATGCTCCTGCGTCATCGCCGTCTCCGTGCGTTCGAGGCAGTCGACGATGAGCCGGCCGAAGTACGGATAGCCCACGTCCCCCTGCGTGACGAGATGGTGCTCACCCTCGCCGTCGACGAGGAAGACATGGCCTCCACCCCTGCCGGTGCCGACGTCGACGTACTTGCGCATCTCCAGATAGCCCTCCGTACCCAGGACGAACGTGCGTCCGTCACCCCAGGTGCTCAGGCCGTCGGGGGTGAACCAGTCGACCCGGCAGTACCCGGTCGCGCCGTTGTCCATCACGATGCCGGCCTCGCCGAAGTCGTCCAGACCAGGGTGCTCGGGGTTGTTGTAGTTGGCGACGGCCGCGTGCGTGACCTCGGCGTCCTGGGCGCCGGCGTAGTGCAGCATCTGCTCGAAGTTGTGGCTGCCGATGTCGCACAGGATGCCGCCGTACTTCTCCTTCTCGAAGAACCAGTCCGGGCGGCCGGTACCCAGGCGGTGCGGACCGAGTCCCATGACCTGCAGCACGCGGCCGATCGCGCCGGCGTCGATGAGCTGCCCGGCCAGGACGGCGGCCTCGACGTGGATCCGCTCGGAGTAGTAGACGGCGTACTTGAGCCCCGTCCTCGCGGTCGCCTCACGAGCCGCCTCGAGCTGCTCGAGGGTGGTCAGCGGCGCCTTGTCGGTGAAGTAGTCCTTGCCTGCCTCGATGACCCGCAGGCCGAGCGCGCACCGCTCCGAGGTGACCGCCGCACCTGCGACGAGACGGACCTCGTCATCGTCCAGCACCTCGTCCTCGCTGCGGGCGACACGCACGTCGGGGAACCGTGCCCGGAACGCCTCGACCTTCGCCGGGTCCGGGTCGTACACCCATCTCAGCGTCCCGCCGGCGGCGGCAAGCCCTTCGCACATCCCGTAGATGTGCCCGTGGTCGAGTCGCGCCGCACCGAAGACGAAGTCCCCTGGTCCCACGACCGGTGCTGGTCTCGGTTCCGGCGCGTAGGCCGCTCCGCTGATCATCGTCATCCGTTCCTCTCGTCCGTGGTGTCGCGTCGGTCGTCGGTGGCGGTGGCGGTGGCGCCGACGGTGATCCCGCCGGGCAGGTCGGCCACCGACGCCGTCTTCTCGAAGAAGTGCGGGGCGCGCTCGACGAGCGTGCCCGCGCGGTAGTACGGGTCGTCGGGACCGAGGGGGAGGTCCACGGTGCGCCGCTCGATCCCCGCCCGGTAGATCGCGGTCACCAGCTCGACGGCGCGGCGTCCGTCGGTGCCGTCCACGGCCGGCCGACGGCGGTCGCGCACCGCGCCGAGCATGTCTCCGACCTGTCCGGCGTGCCCCACGTGATCCAACGGGCGGTGCGACGCCGCGAGCTCCTCGATCTCGGCGACCCGCGCGACGTCACCGCCAGGGAGAGGGAAGCCGTTGGGGCCCGCGACGTCCGCCGCGACCTTCCACGGCTGGGAGACCCGGGCGTGCCGCCCGTGGACGACGATCGCCTGCTCCTCCCCGTGGTGCACCACCGAGCTGGTCACCTCGGCGACGGCTCGTTCGTACTGCAGGACGGCCACCGACAGGTCCTCGACCTCGGAGTTCTCGTGCTGGGCGTTGGTCAGCACCGAGGTCACCGCGCGAGGTGCGCCGAGCATCCACAGCGTGAGGTCCAGGTGGTGGATGGCGTGGTTGAGGGTGCACCCACCACCCTCGGACTCCCACGTCCCCCTCCACCACAGGTCGTAGTACTCGGTCCCGCGCCACCAGGCCGAGCTGACCTGCGCGTGCGCGACGGGGCCGACGAGGCCCGACTCGAGCACCTCCTTCAGGGTCGCCATGTCGTCACGGAACCGGTTCTGGGCCACGACGGACAGGAGCCTGTCGTTCTCGGCGGCCGCGGCGAGCATGGCGTCGCACTCCTCGAGCGACGGCGCCATCGGCTTCTCCACGAGCACGTCGACGCCGGCCCGCAGGGCGGCGACGGTCAGCTCGGCGTGCGTGGACGGTGGCGTGGTGATGCTGACGAGGTCGAGGTCCTCGGCGTCGAGGAGGTCCTCGACCCGCTCGTACGCCCGGGCGGACGTGAGTCCGTTGTCGTCGCGCACCGCGGCGGCCCTGCCGGGCACGGCGTCGCACAGGGCGACGACCTCGCACTCGTCGGCGAAACGCCGATAGCCGTCGAGGTGCGCACCGGCGATCCCGCCGGTGCCGATGATGCCGATCCTGAGCATGGTTCCCCCACTGTTGATACGTATCAGTGATACGTATCAGCGTCTATGAAAGACTCATCGACTGTCAAGAGAGGGAGGCCGACGATGGGTGGCTCGACCCCGCCGACCAGTCGCGACGTCGCGCGCATCGCCGGCGTCTCGCAGACGACCGTGTCCTACGCCCTCACCGGCAAGGGAGCGGTCTCGGCCAGCACCCGCCAGCGCGTGATGGAGGTCGCCGAGTCCATCGGGTACCGGCCGAACCTCGCCGCCCGGTCCATGCGCACGCGCCGTTCCGGACGGCTCGCGGTGATCACCGGCATGACGTTCGACAACCAGCTCGCGATGGTGCAGGGTGCGAGCGAGGTCGCCCACGCCGCCGGGTACGTCACGGAGACCCACAGCATCGACGAGACCGTCGCCGAGCGCACCGACCGCACGCTCGAGCTGGCGGTCGGCGGCCAGTACGAGGGCATCCTCACGTTCGTCCCGGTGCTGCCCTCTGCCCTCTCGAGCGACCGGAGCACGACGCCGGTGCTCGCCGCGACCGCCTTCGACGAGAACATGCACAGCACCGGCGAGCTCGCCGACGCCAGCCTGCTCGACGTCTTCGTGTCGACGCTGGCCGAAGCGGGGCACCGTCGGTTCCTGCACGTCGCGGGGCCGGACCACTACGCCTCCGCACGCGCACGGCGCGAGACGTACCTCGCGGCGGTCGAGCGTCTCGGGGTCGAGTCGCTCGGCGTCGTCGGTGGCGAGTGGCCCGCGGAGACCGGCCGTCAAGCCGTGCTGGCGCTGCCGGACGACGCGCCGCCGCTGGCGGTGATCGCCGCGAACGACCACCTCGCCGTCGGCGTGCTGCGCGGGGCGGCCGAGAGGGGCTGGACGGTGCCCGGCGACCTGGTGCTGACGGGCTGGGACAACGCCGACTTCGGGGAGTACACGATGCCGTCGCTCACGACGATCGACGTGGACTTCCGCGAGGGAGGCCGCCGGGCCATGCGGCTCCTGCTCGCCACGCTGCGCGACGAGGACCCGCCGGCGTCCGAGTCCCCCTTGCAGCGCATCATGTGGCGCGAGTCGACCGGGCCTGTCGCCCCGCTCGACTGACCGCTGCGACCTCCACCACTGCCCGAGCCACCCTCACGACGCTCGCCGAGCGGACCGCGATCCCGTCGGGCACGTCCCGCACCGACAGGTCGACCCACACGCCGGTGTCCCGCCGCCAGGGCAGCAGCTCGAGGGTCAGCCCGTCGCGGGCGACCTCCTCGCGCCAGGGAGTCAGGTCGACGTCCCAGTCCGGGCCGTGCCAGAAGTGGTCGCCGACCACCTCGTCGCCGACCAGGGCACGTCCGACGTCGCCGGTCCAGTCCAGGCGCAGCAGCGCCCGGTCGACGCCGGCCAGCGCCTCGGCCGGGACCTCCAGGTGCACGCGGGCCGCCCCCGAGAAGTCGGTGGGTGCGCTCAGCCGGTCCATCGGCCCGCCGCGGGTCGGTTCCGGCGGGGCGGGCGCCACCGGGCGAGGGTCGACCTCCAGCTCGTGCGTGCCGGCCCCGGGCAGGTGCACCTCCCAGGTGACCCAGCCGCCGCCGCGTGCGGCGCCGCGGGCCCCTGCCACGGCGACGTCGGTACCGGGCAAGAGTGACACCTCGGCCTGCGGCCGGTCACCGTGCACCACCAGCTCTCCGTCCAGCGCGTAGACCGGGGCATCGGCGAGCGCCAGGCGCTCGCGGCCGGCAAGCTCCAGCCGGTAGAGCCGGTCGGCGGTCACGTCGTCGAGCACCATGACCCGCACGCCCGGCAGCTCGACGACCGTCCCCGGGCCGGGCGGCACGTCGAGCGTGACGACGGTGGCGCCGTCGGCGGCCCGCGTGGTGACGGGACCGCCGACGGCGACCTCGCCGTCGAGGACCAGCTCGACCGGCACCCCCTCGGTCGCGGCGAGGACGACGACGTCGTCGAGCCGGGTGACGAGCTGGGCCGTCGCGCTGCGCAGCACCACCCCGTCGGCGAGCGGGTAGCGCAACGGCCAGGCGACCGAGACCCCGGCGGGGAGGTCCACCGGCGCGGTCGGGACGATGACCGGGCCGTCGTCCAGGTCGACCGTGAGCTGCACACCAGGTTGCGCCGGCAGGGGCGCACGAGCGGGTTGGTAGGTGGTGACGAACAGGTAGCCGCGCCGTCCGTCCGACCGCACTGCCCACCGCAGCTCCGCCGGGTCGTCGCTGCCACCGCCCACGGTGGCGGGCATCGCGGCGAGCGCCTCGCCGTCGCAGGCCAGCCACAGGTGCTGGCGGCGCAGGAGGTGGTGGTGGGGGCGCACCTGCCCGTGCTCCCCCACGGGAGCCCCGAAGTCGTAGGAGAGCGTCGGGACGTCGTTCGGGTACCCGGTGGCCTGCGACTCCTGCTCCGTGCCGTGCGCCCCGACCCGCTGCGTGCCGCCGGCGTACACGTAGTAGCCCTGCCAGACGGACCCGCTGCCGATCTTCGCCAGGGCGAGCGCGGCCACGTCCGCGGGCTGCACGAGCGGGCGGCGGTGGTAGGCGACGTGCATGCCCCCGCCGAGCTCGCAGGTGATGAACGGGGTGCCCGGGTCCTGCACCTCGCCCGCTGCCCCGCCGTCGTCCACCGTGACGCCGCCGTCCGTCACGACTCCGTCGAGGGCCTCGCGCACGTCCGCGCCGGTGCCCAGGTCGTCGCGCACCGGGGAGTAGCGGAAGTGCACCTGCGACCAGGACGGCCACTCCTCGTCGGCCTCGGCCCAGAACCCGTCGGCGTACGCGCTGTACACCGGCAGCAGGCCCTCTGGTACAAGTGCGCCACCCCACCCTGTCGCCGTCCACAGCGGCAGGTGCAGGCCGGCCTCCTCGGCGATCTTGCGCAGCGTGGCCAGGTGCTCGGGCTGGTCGTACAGCTCGTTCTCGATCTGCGCACCGACCACCGGGCCGCCGTCCGCGTGCGTCAGGCCGGCGAGCTGGTCGATCGTCGCACCGTAGAACCGCCGCACCAGCGCGAGGTAGCCCGGGTCGTCCGTGCGCAGCGCGAGGTCGCTCTCGACGAGCCAGTCCGGGAACCCGCCGTAGCGGGCCTCCCCGTGCGCCCACGGCCCCAGCCGGACCACGACCTCGAGCCCGTGCCGGCCCGCCAGCTCGACGAAGGCGCGCAGGTCCAGGTTCCCGTCCCAGCGGAGCTCGCCCGGCGTGGGCTCGTGAGCCTGCCAGAACACGTAGGTGGCCACCGAGGTCAGCCCGCCGGCGCGGGCGTGGCCCAGCACCTCGGACCAGCGCTCGCGCGGGAGCCGGGCGTAGTGGACCTCTCCCGTGACAGGGAACCAGGGGCGGCCTGCTCGTCCGATCCAGGCAAGGGCGACGTCGATGTGGTCTGCATGTGGCACGCACCGACCGTACGTGGTCCGGGCGGTGCCGATCTCGTCGGTGGCCCGATCGGGCCACCGCGACCGTCCTGCGAAGTTGGCCCGTCCGGTCGAAGCGCCCGCAGGGTCTCGCGACAGAACCTGGACCCAGTCGATCCCACCCCGGGAGCGGCACCCGAGAAAGGAACGAACCATGCCTCTCGTCCAGGTCGACGTCATCAAGGACGTCTTCACCCCCCGTCAGAAGCAGGAGATCATCAGCCGCCTCACCGACGCGATGGTGAGCGTCGAGGGCGAGGCGATGCGCCCGGTCACGTGGTGCGTCGTCCACGAGGTGACCAGCGGTGACTGGGGCATCGCGGGCAACCCGCTCACGACCGCGGACGTGCACGCCCTCGCCCGCGGCGCCCGGGCCGACGCCTGAGGGTTGCCAAGCCCGCCGACGGGGCACAGGCTGACGAGATGGACCCCGTCGGCGCCAGATCAGCGCTGAGGGCCGGTCGCTGGCGCGAGGCAGCGACCGGCTTCGCCGCGCTGACGGCGGGGGACGCCACCGCCGAGGATCACGAAGGGCTCGCGCAGGCCGCCTGGTGGCTGGACGACGCCGAGCTCGCGCTCAGCGCGCGCGAGGCCGCCTACCGCAGCTACCGCACCTCGGGCGACGTCCGGGGCGCGGCCCGCGCCGCCGCCGCCCTGGCGCACGACTCGGTCCTCTTCGGCGCGGGCGTCGCCGTCGGGCGCGGATGGCTGGCGCGAGCCACCGACCTGCTCGGCGGCCGCACGGACGTCCCCGAGGCCGGCTGGCTGGCGGTCCGCCGGGCCGAGCTGGCGCTCGCGCTCGACCACGACCCCGATGCGGCGCTCGACGCCGCGACGACGGCGCAGCAGATCGGCACGCGCACGGCGGACGGCGACCTGGTCGTCGTCGCGCAGGCGCTGGCCGGGCTCGCTCGCGTCGGACGCGGGGAGGTGACGGCCGGGATGGAGCTGCTCGACGCGGCGTCGGCGGCCGCCACCGCGGGGGACGTCGAGGACCTGATGTGGATGGGCAAGGTGTGCTGCTGGCTCATCACCGCCTGCCAGGAGGCCCACGACCTGGACCGCGCCCGCGAGTGGTGCGTCCGGGTCGCGGAGATCTGCGAACGGCGCGACCTCGAGCCCCTCTTCCTCGTCTGCCGCACCCGCTACGCCTCCGTCCTGCTGGCCCAGGGAGAGATCTCCGAGGCCGAGGCGAGCCTGACGCGAGTGCTCGACCGGCTCGAGCACTCCCGTCGGGAGACCCGGGACGAGGCGGTCCGGCTGCTGGGTGAGCTCCGCCGCCGTCAGGGCCGGCTCGCCGAGGCCGAGATGCTGCTGCAGCAGGCGTCCTCCTACCCCGGCGCCATGACCGGCCTCGCGCAGGTCCGGCTCGCGGCCGGCGACGCCGACGGAGCCTGGTCGATCATCAGCGAGCTGCTCCGTGCGCCCGGGCACCCGTGGGAGAAGGTCGACGTCCTGGCCGTGGCCGTGGCCGCGGGCATCGCCGCCGGCCACCACGACGAGGCACGCGAGGCCGCCGCCCGGCTCCGTGCGCTCGCCGCGACGGTCGGCACGGACTTCCTGCGAGGCACCTCCGCCGCGGCGGAGGCCCGGCTCTGCGAGCCCGTCGAGGCGCTGCCCCACCAGCAGGCCGCGGTGCGCCACCTCCACGACGCCCGGCTCCCCCTCGACGAGGCCGAGTGCCGCCTCGACCTCGCGGAGACCCTGCTCGCGCTCGGCGACACGTCCGCCGCGCGCCGTCACGCCGCCGCTGCCCTGACGACGCTGGAGACGCTGCAGTCCGGCCCCGCGCTCGACAGAGCACGGGCGATCCTCGGCGCACGCTCCGACCCGCTCACGCCCCGGCAGTCCGAGGTGCTCCGCCTGCTCGCGCGCGGGCTCACCAACGCCGAGATCGCCGTGGCACTGCAGCTGAGCGAGCACACGGTCCACCGGCACGTCGCCAACATCTACCTGACCCTCGGCCTGCGCTCGCGCGCGGCCGCCGCGACCTACGCCGCCGGCCGGGGCCTGCGGTGACGTCTCACGGGAGGTCGACGGTGAGGACCTGGTCGTCGTCCGCGCCCGGGTCTCCCCGCCCGTCGGTGTTGTTCGTGACGAACCAGAGCCCGCCGTCCGGCCCGGGCAGGACGTCCCGCAGCCGCCCGTGCTCCCCCTCGAAGAGATCGGTCGAGGTGCCGGGCTCGTCGACGGGGACCGCCCGCAGGACCTGGCCGCGCAGGTTCGCGACGAACAGCGTGCCGTCGACGTGCGCCATGCCGCTCGGGCTCGCCTGCGACGGCTCCCACTGCTGGACCGGGTCGACGAACCCCTCCTGCTCGGCGATCCCCTCGACCTCCGGCCAGCCGTAGTTGGCGCCCGCGGTGATGACGTTGAGCTCGTCCCAGGTGTTCTGGCCGAACTCCGTGGCGAACATCGTGCCGTCGTCGGCCCACGCCATGCCCTGCACGTTGCGGTGGCCGTAGCTGTGGACCAGGGACCCCTCGAAGGGGTTGTCGGCGGGCACCTCGCCGTCGAGCGTCATCCGCAGGATCTTGCCGCCGAGGGAGTCGAGGTCCTGGGCGAGGCCCGGCTCTCCCGCGTCGCCGACCGCGGCGTACAGCATCCCGTCCGGGCCGACGGCGAGGCGTCCACCGTCGTGGACGCGGGCCGACGGCAGCCCGTCGAGGAGGGTGGTGGGCGCCCCGAGGCCCAGCGCGCCCGGCTCGCCGGTCAGCTCGTAGCGCTCGATGCGGTTGCCCCCCGGACCGGTCGAGTAGACGTAGAGGCGGCGGTCGTCGTCGACGGCGAGGCCGAGCAGACCTCCCTCCCCGGCGGGCTCGACGTCGGCGACGACGCCGACCTCACGGTGCGAACCGTCGTCGGCCAGCTCCACGATCCGGGCGCTGTCCCGCTCGCTGACGAGGGCGGTGCCGTCGAGCAGGACGACCGACCAGGGTGCGTCCAGGCCGGTCGCGACCGGGGTGGGGGTGCCCGTCGGGTCGGCTGCCGCCGGAGAGGCAGGCTCGGGGGACGCGGGTCCAGGACCGGGGTCCGCGGCGCAGCCGGTCATCAGGAACAGTGCCAGGGAGGCGGTCGCCACCCGGGCAGCGGCAGGGCGCAGGGTCATCAGGCTCCTCGATCGTCGCGGGCCGGTCGCTCCTCGAGCCTCCCACGACGGGGCGAGGGTGCGCGCGAGCACGGGATCCGTCCTGCCAGGATGGCGGCCATGAGCTACTTCCGACGCACCGGCGCCACGACGTTCGACCCGACCTCCGCCGTCGGCGGCGCCTGGAACACCGCCGAGCAGCACGTCGCGCCGACGTTCGGCCTCCTGGCCCACCTCGTCGAGACCGACCGGATCGCGCGGGGGCGCGACGACCTGGCCGTGACGCGCCTGTCGTTCGACGTCTGGGGCCCCTACCCGCTGGAGGTCATGGACACCGCGGTGCGCGTGCTGCGGCCGGGACGCGGCGTCGAGCTCGTCGAGGCCGAGGTGCACTGCGGTGCTCGCCGCGTGGTGACGCTGCGGGCCTGGCTCACGGCCACGGGAGACTCGTCGACGCTGGAGGCGGGCGCACCGGCCGCCGTGCCCGGCCCGCAGGACACCCCGGCGTGGGACCCCACGGCGGACTGGCCGGGCGGGTTCGTCGCCTCGATCGAGGTCCGCCGCGCCCTGGAGAACCCCGGCCGGGGGCGGGTGTGGGCACGCACCGGGGTCCCGCTGCTCGACGGCGAGGACGTCGGCACGCTGGCCCGGACCGTCGGTCTCCTGGACCTGGCCAACGGGATGACCGTGCGGAGCGACCCGCGCGAGGTGGCCTTCCCGAACGTCGACCTCACCGCGCACCTGTTCCGCCGGCCCGCCGGCGGCTGGCTGGGGCTGGACACCACCGTCACGTTCGGTCCCGACGGGGCCGGGGTGACCTCCGCCGTCCTGCACGACGAGGCCGGGTCGTTCGGCCGGCTGGCGCAGTCCCTGGTGGTGCGGCGGCTGAGCTGAGGCGAGCGACGGGAGTCGACCGCGCGTACGGTCGCTGTCGGAGCCGTACCGCCCACGCACGAGGAGGACCGATGTCCGAGTACACGTCCACCCGCGCCCTGACCCTGCCCCGCATCGGGTTCGGCACCGCCAGTCTCAAGGGACGGCACGGTGCGGAGGTCATCGAGAACGCGCTGCGGGCGGGCTACCGGCTGATCGACTCGGCGTTCAACTATGAGAACGAGGGCACGGTCGGCGCCGCGGTCCGCGCGAGCGGCGTGCCGCGCGACGAGGTGATCGTCACCTCGAAGCTGCCCGGCCGGCACCACACCTACGACGCGGCGGTCACCGCGATCGAGGAGAGCGTCTACCGCACGGGCCTGGACCACCTCGACCTGTACCTGATCCACTGGCCCAACCCGGCCCAGCGCCGGTACGTCGAGGCGTGGCAGGCCCTCGTCGAGGCGCGCGAGCGCGGCCTGGTCCGCGCAATCGGCGTGTCGAACTTCCTGCCGGAGCACATCGACCGGCTCCTGGAGGAGACCGGCGTCGTGCCCGCGGTCAACCAGGTCGAGCTGCACCCGTACTTCCCGCAGGCGGAGCAACGGTCCTACGACGCCAAGCGCGGCATCGTCACCGAGGCCTGGAGCCCGATCGGACGGGCGAACGAGATGCTGCAGGACCCGGTGCTGGCGCGGATCGCCGACGCCCGGGGCCTGAGCGTCCCCGAGGTGATCCTCGCGTGGCACGCCCACCTCGACGTCGTGCCGCTGCCCAAGGCCACCGCCCCGGAACGCCAGCGGCAGAACCTCGCCGCGATCGACCTGGAGCTCACCGACGACGACGTCGACGCCATCGCCGCGCTCGCCCGGCCCGACGGGCGCAACAACGACCAGGACCCGGCGGTCTACGAGGAGTTCTGAGACCTGGGCGGCTCGTCCACCAGCACTCTGATAGAAGTTATCCATGACTGCTACCCCGAGCATCAGTGTGATGCTGCCGCGTGACCTGCCCGCGCACCAGGTGCTGGACTACGCCCGGACGGCCGAGCGCACCGGGTTCGACGAGCTGTGGGTCGTCGAGGACCTCGGTTTCCGTGGTGGCTTCGCGCAGGCCGCGGCGGTGCTGGCCAGCACCGAGCGCATCGGTGTCGGTATCGGGATCCTGCCCGCGGCGTCGCGCAACGTCGCCTTCGCGGCGATGGAGATCGCGACGCTCGGCCAGCTCTTCCCCGGGAGGGTCGTCGTCGGGATCGGGCACGGCATGCCGGGCTGGATGCGGCAGGCAGGGTGCTGGCCGGAACGGCCGCTGACGTTCCTGAACGAGTACACCCAAGGGGTGCGCGCGCTCCTTGCGGGAGACACCCTGACCGGCACGGTCGCGGGGGCGAGCCTCGAGGACCTGCGGCTGGAACCGTCGTCGCTGCCCGAGACCTCGCCGCCGCTCCTGCTCGGCGTCCGGGGGCCGCGGTCCCTCGCAGTCTCGGGGCGGGTGGCGGACGGGACGGTGCTGGCCGAGCCGGTCACCCCCGAGTACGTGGTCGCGGCGCGCGAGCAGATCGCGGCCCCGGGCGCGCACCGGGTCGTCGCCTACAACCTGGCTGCCGTCGACCAGGACCCGAACGCCGCCGTCACCACGGCGCGGCCGGGTCTCGAGTGGATCGGGGAACCGGACTGGGCACCGCACCTGGCCCCGCTGCCGTTCGCGGCGGAGTTCGCGGCCTTGCGCGCCGACTGCGCCACGCGACAGGAGTTCACCGAGCGACTGCCCGCGGAGTGGGTGCAGCAGCTCGCGCTCGCCGGGACGCCCGCCCAGGTCCGTGCACGGATCGACGAGCTGACGGCGGCGGGGGTCACGTCGAACGTGCTGATGCCCGCCGGCCCCGACCCGCTCGCCGCGCTGGAACAGCTCGCGACGGTGCTGTGAACCGGTGGGGCGCGCCAGCGGTGTGACCCGCCGTGGTCGAGGCCGCTGAGGAGCTCGCCGCCCGGTCTGCCGGCGGGCGCCTGGCCACCCCGCTGCTCGGGGTGCTCGACGAGGCCGCCAACGTCTGCCGGTGGCGCGAGCTGCCGAACCTGTACTCGCACTACGGCTCGCGCGGGATCGTGCCGATGACGATCCTGCAGTCCTGGTCCCAGGGCGTCGAGGTCTGGGGCGAGTCCGGGATGAAGAAGCTGTGGAGCGCGTCGAACGTCAAGGTCTACGGCGGCGGCGTCTCCGAAGTGGCGTTCCTCTAGTCTCTGTCCAAGCTGATCGGGGACTACGACCGGCTGTCGTCCTCGACCTCCTACGGGCGCGGGCAGCGCACCGTGCCGTGGATGGCCGGCCCGCACGCGGCCACCCCTGTCAAGGTCCGAAGTCGGCTGCACGGGTGGTCGAAGTCCTCTGCATAGGGCTGTCGCCGCGTCCGAATGGGGATCGGTGAGCGAGGTAACTTCGAGGTGTGCGGGTCTTGTTCGTGACGAATGGCACGGACGGCGATGGTGGGCCTGTTCCCCTCACGCCTTTCCGCTGGGCGTCCATCGGGCACTCACGCTTCTCGGGCGGAGCGGGGGTGCTCCGCCACATGGCGGAAGTCCCCGAGAACACCTGCCGGCATGCTTCGCAGGAGGAACCCTCTTGCCACGGGCGAAGCGCTCGCACCCTGGCTCGCACTCCTAGCTTCTATGACCACGACCGCGGTGGGGGTGCCGGGCTCACACCGTGACGAGTCACGGGCGTCGCTCCGGGCTTCCGAGAACATCGCGCCTATTCGCCGGCCGTCTCGGTGCCCCCTCCGCGCCGTGGCCGAGGGCGGCGGCCGGTACGGAACCGGTGGCGGAAGGCGGCGGGCGTGCTGCCCGTGCGCTGGGTGAAGAACTTCCCGAAGCTGCTCGCGTCCGGGAATCCCAGTCGATACGCGATGACGACGACGGGATCCTCCCCATGTGCGAGGAGGCGCCTCGCCTCCAGGATGACCCGGCGGTCGATGAACGCCTTCGCCCCCACCCCCGCGGCCGCCTGGGACGCCCGGGTCAGGGTGCGCGGCGCGTACCCCAGGTGATGGGCGTAGTGGCCGACGTCGCGGGCCCGCGCGAAGTCCTTCTCGACGGCGGCACGGAAGCGCTGGAAGGTCTCGGTGTGCTCCGGGGCGACCGTGCCCACCGGCACGTTGCGATCGGTGAGGCGGAGGAGGAGCGCGCTCAGCAAGTGCCGGAGGATCGCCGACCGGGTCGACGCGGTCAGACCGACGTCGCGGTGGGCGCGTCCCAGCTCGTTCAGGATGCGGGTCACCGCGGCTCCGGAGGCTCCTGCCACCGGCCACACGGTCGGCGCGAAGGGGTCGTCGAGCCGTACCTGCGCGGCGACGATGCGGTCGAGGAGGTCGGCCTGGAACAGTACGGCCGTGCCCTGCGCCTCGCTCAAGTCGCTGAACTGCTGCACCTGCCCCGGCCTAACCCAGAGCCAGGTCCCCGGGGCGAGGGCGAAGTCGGAGAAGTCGACCATGTGCCACAGCAGTCCCGTGTCGAGCGCGAGTAGGAGGTGGAACTCCAGGCGCTCGACGCGTCCCCCTCGCCCGGGGCCCGCGGTCCCGCTGTCGCGGTGAAGATTGCGCAGGCGGTCGTGCAGCACGCCGAGCGAGAGCACTTCGACCCCGGCTGCCTCGGTCCCCGGTGGCGCATAACGGACCGGCACCACCGCCTCATGACCGTTTTTCACCATAACCGGACCGTAGCTCACCTTTCCCAGCATCGCGGACCGGCACAGAGTAGTTGTCATCACGGAGCAGCCAGTGAGGAACGGGCCAACAGTTCTTCCACACCCGGCGACACCCACCGTGACCGACTTCGACCAGAAGAGAAGCGATGACCACCAAGCTCACCTACGCGTTCGACGCCTACTGCGGCTGGTGCTACGGCTTCGGCCCCGCCGTGCGGCAGTTCGCCGCCGACAACATCAACCGCATCACGCTCGAGGTCCGCTCCGGCGGGCTGTTCACCGGTGCCAAGGCGGGCCCGATCAGCGCCTACCCCCACATCCCGGGGGCCAACCAGCGCATCGCCGATCTCACCGGCGTGACCTTCGGCGAGGACTACCAGCGCATGCTGGAGGGGGGCACGACCCACATGGACTCGGCCGACGCCGCCACCGCGCTCGTCGCACTGCGCCGCCAGGCCCCGGAGAATGCTCTCGTGCTCGCCAGCGCGCTGCAGCGTGCCTGGTACATCGACGGCCGTAGCCTCTCCGACGTCGAGGTCGTCCGCGACATCGCCGAGGAGCACGGGCTGGATGCCGACGCGGCCGTCGAGGCGTTCCGCTCGACGGACGCCCGTGCCGAGGCTGAAGAGGAATTCCGCGAGCTCCGCCGCCTCGGCGTCGAGGGTTACCCGACCCTGCTGCTGCACACGGAGACGGGCACCCACCGTCTCGGCGGTCCCGTCTCCAGCGCCGCCGCGCTCACCGAGGCGCTCGATCGGCACCTCGACCGCGCCGCCTGACCCACCTCACACCCACCACTGACCCCACCACTCCAAGGAGTTACACCTTGTCAGACATCACCGTCTTCGGCGCCAACGGCACCCTCGGCTCCGCCATCGTCCGCGAGGCCCTCGAGCGGGGCCACACTGTCACCGCCGTCGTCCGCGATCCCGCGAAGGTCACCGTCCAGCACCCCCGCCTGAGCGTCACCCCCGGTGACGTCCTGGATCCGCAGTCGGTCAGCTCGGCCGCAACCGGCCAGGACGTGCTCGTCAGCGCGGTCGGCGGCCGCGACGGCCAGGGCCACCTCGCGACGATCGAGCCCTCCGCCAAGGCTCTCACCGAAGGCCTGCGGGCGCTCGGGGGCCAGGCACCGCGGCTCATCGCCGTGGGCGGCGCCGGCACCCTGCGCACCCCGGACGGCGCGCTCGTCCAGGACAACCCCGGGCTGCCGGAGGACCTCCTGAAGATCATGCACGCCCACGGCGCCGCTCTGGAGCACTACCGCTCCGTGACCGACCTGGACTGGGTCAACGTCAGCCCGGCCGCGAGCATCGCTCCCGGTGAGCGCACGGGCGCCTACCGCACCTCCCTCGACGACCTCCTCGTCGACGACGAGGGCGAGAGCACCATCTCGGTCGAGGACTACGCCTTGGCGATCGTCGACGAGATCGAGACGCCCCGGCACCGGATGCAGCGCTTCGCCGTCGCTTACTGACGCGGCTACCGGGCAGGGCGACCTGCCCGGTGCCACAGGGCGGATGTCGGGGATCGCTGACAACTCCAGCCAGATCCCGGCACCGCGCCAGAAACGATCGTTTCTGAAGCTGTGGTCGGATCGCTCGCCGGAGCTGATGGAGGCAGCGATCTGCTGGACCGAGCAGCCGGGCGCTCCACGTCTCCCGCTTCCACCGGGGCCGCCCCCTCGATGCAGATCAGCTACGCACGCGTCGGCCTGCCCGTCGACCGCGGACAGCTGTTGGCAGCAGTCAGTTCCGACAGCATCGTGCATCGGGTGCTCGCGCTGGATTCGGCAACCAGCGGCAGGCTCAGGCCGGCAGCGCGGCCGTGCCGGACAGGACCACCTCGGCGCGGCCGCCGACCCAGATCCGCCCGTCCTCGGTGTCGACGTGGACGCGGCCCCGGCGTCCCATCGCGGTGCCCTGGGCGGCGACGTAGGGCGCCCTCGCACGCCCGGTCGCGAGGAGCCACTGTGCCGCTGCCGCGTTCAGGCTGCCCGTCACGGGGTCCTCACGCAGGGGTTCGTCCCCCTCGGTGAAGAACGCCCGCAGCTCGAACGCCGACTCAGAGCCCGGGTCGTGCGCACCGATCACCCCGATGTCCCACCTTCCCGGGTGCGCGGAGGCGTCCGGGTGCAGGTCGAGGACGGTGCTCGCGCCGTCGAGCAGCAGGCCCACCCAGCCGGGCCCGTTGTCGAGCCGTTCGGCGTCCAACACCTGCTCACGCCCGATCCCGAGGATCTGCACCAGCGTGTCGAGCAGCTCGGGGTCGACCGAGCCGGAGTGCAGCCGCGGTGGCGCGGCGAAGGCCAGCCGGTCGCCGTCGAGACGCACCGGCACCAGTCCCGCACCGCACTCCTGGACCACCACGCCGGGTGCCGCCGGGGTGCCGCCGGGGTGCCGCCGGCGTCCAGCCAGGCCCGCGCGGTGCCCAGGGTGGGGTGCCCGGCGAACGGCAGCTCGGTGCGCAGGCTGAAGATCCGCACCCGGTAGTCGGCACCGGGCACCGTCGGTGGCAGCACGAACGTGCACTCCGAGAGGTTCGTCCACACCGAGAACCGTCGCAGCGCCTCGTCGTCGAGGCCGTCGGCGTCGAGCACCACCGCGACGGGGTTGCCCGTGCACGGGGCCTGGCCGAAGACGTCCACCTGCCGGAATCTGCGCTCCATCCGCGCAGAGTAGCCCGGGTGCCACCGGGGTCGGGCCCGGCGGCGGCGGAGACAGCATCAGTCGGTCGTGGCGAGGTCCTCCAAGAGCTCAGCGGCCTTCTCGTCCCCGCGCTGCGCCGCGAACCTCCACCAGGTGACCGCCTCGGTACGGTCACCGTCGTCGTCGAGAGCCAGTCCCAGGTTGGTCGCCGCGAAAGCATCTCCTGTCTCGGCGGCGCGGCGCCACGTCTCCCTGGCGTCGGCGTCGCGACCGGCGCGCTCGTACAGCAGCCCGAGCGTGACGGCGACCTCCGACTCACCCCGGTCACGGTGCCGTTCCAGCAGGGCGATCGCCTCCTCGACCGGCTTCGAGGCGCCCAGGGCCAGGTCCACCGCCGACTCCCAGCTGCTCTCCGCGGAGCCTTCGAGCACCTCGGCCGCCCGCTCGTGCTCACCCATCGCGTCGAGAACCCGCGCCAGCCGGTAGCTCGCCTCGGGAAACTGAACTGCCGCGAAGGTGTAGGCATCTCGCGCTTCCTCGAGCGAGCCCTCCGACTCCAGCGCCTGCGCCGCCATGAAGGCGCCCTTGGCGTCGCCGTGCCGCCACGACGCCCGATACGCCTCCAGCGCCTTCGCGTGGTCGTCGTTCTCCGCGTAGAGGTTGCCGAGATTGAGGTACGAGTCGTTCTCCCCGTGGTGGATGGCGGCCAGGTAGAAGGCTTCCACCACGTCGGGGCGCACGTCGAGCCGTCTCAGGTCGTTGGCGACGTCGAAGAGCGCGGCGGCGAGCTGGGAAGGCAGGCCCTCCAACGCCTCCCGGATGTCCCGCACGAGGTGCTCTGGTTCGTCGGTCATCGTCCCGGTCCTGTCGATCTCGTGCGGGGCGCCATGCTACCCAGCCACGGTCCCCGGGTGGCCCTCGCCGGAGAAGCACAGCGGGGTCGTCGTCAGGTGGCCGGGTCCAGGTGCTCCTCCATGCCGGCGGCCTTCTCATCGAGCAGACGGTCGTAGTAGCGGGCCATCAGCTCCCAGTACGCCATCAGCAGCCCCATCCCCAGTGCTGTCGCGGCCGCGGCCGGCACCGCGCGGCGTCGATGGGCGGCGACCATCGCGGCCAGCAAGGCGGCGGTCGCGGCGACGTCGACCGCCATCGCGGTGTCCATCGGGCGCTCGGCGATCCACTGCTCCTCGCCGAGCGCCGCCCGGGTCGCCCATGCCCGGTCGTGCGCGGGTTCGCGGAACACCACCGGGTTGACCGCCATCCACAGGCCGACCAGCGCGGCGTCGCGCGGGCTGCGTCGCCACACCGGGACGAGCATCAGCGGGGTGCTCGCCCACCTCGTCCACATGCTCCACGGGTTGCTGTGGCGCGCAAACACCAGCCGCTTGACCTTGCGCCAGTCCTCCATCGACGGCTCCTTCGCCTCTGCTGAACGCACTCCTCTCGATTCTGCTCCCTCTGCGTCTCTTCGCAGAGCTGATCGGGAGCGACGGGTCCGGTGTCACCCTCGTGAAGATATCGAGAAACGGTCACTACCTATTGACTTTCGATAGTCGAGCCCGCAAGTCTCCCTCTATGTCCCGCACATCCCGCCTCGTGGTCCCGCTCCGCGTCCTGCTCGCCGCCGTGCTCGCCACCCTGGTCACGACGCAGGTCGCCGCGCTCCCGGCGATCCTCGGTCGCACGGCCGAGCAGAACCCCGACCTCGCCCCGTACCGGTGGCCCCTGCTGGCCCTCGCCGTCGTCGTCCTCGCCTGCGTGCAGGTGGTGCTCGTGTGCACCTGGCGGTTGCTGACGATGGTCCGCGACGACGAGATCTTCTCCGAACGCTCGCGACGTTGGGTCGACGCCATCCTCGCGGCGGTCGGTCTGGCCTGGGTGCTGGTCCTCGTCGCGTGCGCGCTGGTCGCCGCCGCCGAAGGCCTGTCCGGCACCGCCGCCCTGCTCCTGGTGGCGCTGCTCGTGGGCGCCGCCGTCGGGCTGCTCATGGTGGTGCTGCGCGCCCTGCTCGTGCAGGCGACCGCGCTGCGCACCGACCTGGACGGGGTGATCTGATGCCGATCGTCGTCCGCCTCGACGTCGAGCTCGCCCGCCGCAAGATGAGCGTCGGCGAGTTCGCCGAACGCGTCGGCCTCACCCCCGCGAACGTGGCCGTGCTGAAGAACGGCCGCGCGAAGGCCGTGCGCTTCTCCACGCTCGAGGCCATGTGCCGCGTGCTCGACTGCCAGCCCGGTGACCTGCTCGAGTGGGTCGAGGATGCGGACTGACGTGCTCGTCGTCGGTGCCGGCCTGGCCGGGCTGCACACCGCCACCGCGCTCGCCCGGCGCGGCCACGACGTCGTGCTCGCCGAGCGCCGCACCCGCCTCGACGGCACCGTGCGGACGACGGGGATCTTCGTGCGCCGCACCCTGGAGGACTTCGACCTGCCGCCCGAGCATCTCGGCCCGCCGATCCGCCGCATGGTGCTCTACCCGCCGTCGCACCGTCGCCCCGTCGTCCTCGACAGCGCCCACGACGAGTACCGCGTGGGTGACATGGCACCGCTCTACGTCACCCAGGCGCGCGCGGCAGCGGCGGCCGGCGTGCGCATCCTGCTCGGCACCCGGTACGCCGGACGCCGCGACGGGCGCCACGTGCTGCACGGCCCGGACGGCCCGGCGGGGGTGCACGCACGGTTCGTCGTGGGGGCCGACGGCGCACGGTCGGCGGTCGCCCGTGAGCTCGGCCTGGGCCGCAACACCGAGATGCTCGTCGGGGCCGAAGAGGTCTACGCCGCGCCCCGCCGAGACGTCGTGCCCGCGTTCCACTGCGTCGTCGACCCCCGCCTCGCGCCGGGCTACCTCGCCTGGGTGCTCGACGACGGCCACCAGGTCCACGTGGGCGTCGCCGGCTACGCCGAGCGCTACCCCCGCGGGATGAGGCGGGCGCTGCGGGAGTTCGCGGCCACGGCACCGGGTCTCGACGGCGTGCCGCGTCCGGGCCACGCCGCGACGGCAGGTGACGGTACCGGGCCTGCCGCCGTCGGGCCGGGGGCGCAGCTGGAGCGCCGGGGCGGACCGATCCCCGTCGGCGGGCTGCTGCGCCGGATCGCGAGCCCGCACGGGCTGCTCGTCGGGGACGCGGCGGGGGCCGTCTCGCCGCTGACCGCCGGCGGGCTGGACCCGTGCCTGCGGCTGTCCGAGCACGCCGTCGACGTCCTCGACGACGCCCTGCGCACGGGACGCCGGGACGTGCTGCGTCGCTACGACGGCGCCGCGCTGCGGGCACGCTTCCGCGGCCGGCTGACGATGCGGCGGGGGCTGTCGATGGTGCGCACGCCGGCGGCCGCGGCGGCGGGGATCGCGCTGCTGCGGACGCCGCCCGGGCGGGCCGCCGCGCGCCGGATCCTGTTCGGGAGCGGGTCGTTCCCCGACCCGTGACTGCCGCACAGCGCGGGGCTCGAGGTGGAGGACCGGCTCGGGGCCGACGCCTGACCGGTCCCTCACCAGTCGTCGGGCCGCGAGTCCTTCCCGTCGAGCCACAGCCGGTCGCTCGCGTCGCGGTGCGCGCCGTCGGAGCCGACGTGCTTGCTGCTGATCCGGTCACCCTTGGTGATCACGTGGGTCATGGCCATCGCGTGGCCGTGGCCGATCCCGTACGTCTCCTTGAGCCACGTCGCCACGGGGGTCGCCTTGCTGCCGGTGCCGAACCCCTGCTCGGTGGCGGCGTCGACGAGCTGGCGCGGGGTGAGCCCGGTCTTGGTCTCGACGGCGTCGAGGTAGGCCTGGAAGGACATCAGCGGTTCTCCTGGATCATGGTGGCGGACGCGTGGATGCAGATCATGCGCAGGGTGCCGGCCCCGGTGCTGGTGAAGCCGTGCCAGACGCCGGGCTGCACGACGGCGGTGTCCCCGGCCCGGGCGACGACGGTCTCGTCGCCGACGGTGATCGTGGCCTCGCCCTCGAGCACGGACCACGTCTCGGTATAGGGGTGACGGTGCGGCCCTGGTCCCTGCCCCGGCTCGTTCGTGACGAGGAAGAACGAGACCTCCGACCCGTGGTCACGCCCCTCGAAGCGCAGGGTGCGCGAGCCCGGGATGCGGATCGCGTCCGCGGTGACGACCGAGGTCATGGCTCCTCCAGGTGCTGCTGCTCCCGGTCCGTGCGGCCGGGGTGGGACAAGCCTGGCGAGCGCCCCGCCCGGTGCCTAGAGTTTCGATGTGCATCGAAACGTCGAGTTCCGGCTCACGCCGGGCGACCTCTCCGCCATCCGGTTCGGGATCTCCCCCGGTCACGAGCTCGCGCACGCGGTCCGGGTGCTCGGCCGCCCGGAGTACCACCCGCTGCACTGGGGCTGGGTGCGACGGTCGCGCCACGACGTCCCGTCGCGCGCCCTCGGGCTCCTGCGGCTCCTGGTCGGCCCCGACGGGTACGTCCCGGACTTCCTCACCTCCACGCCCGGCTGGGACCTCGACCCCGACGAGGAGGTCGAACGGCTCCGTGAGACCGCCCTGGAGCCGATGCGGGTGGACCTGCTCAAGCGCGTCGCCCGCACCAGCGGCGCCGAGCAACGGCTCCTACAGGCCCTGGCGGACGACCTGGTCGGGACACGGGCCGCCGTCGCCGACGCCTGGCAGCAGGTGTGGGACGCCGTCCTGGCCCCGTACTGGCTGCAGCTCGAGCGCCTCCTGCGCGCCGACGTCGGTACGCGCTCGCGCCGCACGACGACGCACGGCCTGGGCGCGATGGTCGACACGTTGCACGAGGCCGTCACCTGGGGGACGGACGCGGTGCACGTGCGGCTGCGGCTGCACGGCGAGGTGCTGGACTGCGCGGGCAGCGGCCTCGTCCTGGCGCCGTCGGTCATGGCCCCGCGCTGCGCCGTCGTGACCGAACCTCCGGCCCAGCCGACACTCTTCTACCCGGCGCTCGGGATCTCCGAACGATGGGCGGACGAACCGACCGGCACGCCGGACGCGCTGGCCGGCGTCCTGGGCGCCGGCCGGGCCGGCGTGCTCCTCGCGCTGCGAGCGCCACTGTCCACCAGCGAGGTCGCCGCCGCCGAAGGGCTCGCGATCTCCACCGCGTCCCACCACCTGTCCCGGCTGCGCGCCGCCCGGCTCGTCGACTCCCACCGCGAGGGTGCGCGCGTGGTGCACGTGCGCACCCCGCTGGGCGAGGCGCTCGTCGGGGGGTGAGGTGCTCGGCGGGGCCGAGGTGCGGCGAACGGCGCGCCACCCGGGTCGGATATCCGCTCGGCCGCGCGGCGGCCTCGTCGCTACGGTCACCGGCATGACCCACCACGACCTTCCCCTCGCCGGCCGCACCGCGCTCGTCACGGGTGTCTCGCGACGCCAGGGCATCGGCTACGCCGTGGCCCGCGAGCTCGCAGGGCTCGGCGCGAACGTGTTCACCCACCACTACGCCCCGCACGACGCCGACCAGCCGTGGGGCGCCGACGACCTCGACGCGGTCGAGCATGGTGTCCGCGAGGCGCTGCGGGGCGACGCCGTCTGCGGTGCGCAGGGCGGGGACCTGCGCGACCCCGCCCAGGTCGACGAGCTCTTCGACGATGCGCGAGCGCTCACCGGAACGGTCGAGATCCTGGTGTGCAACCACGCCCGCAGCGGCGGTGACGGGTCGATCCTCGACATGTCCGCGGCCGCCCTGGACGCGTTCTGGGCGACGAACACCCGCTCCACGCTGCTCCTGACCCGCCGCTTCGCCCAGCAGTCTCGCCGGGACGAGCCGGGCACGACGTCGCGTCCCGGCGAACGCCTGGGCCGCGCCGCGCCGTCGGACCCTGCTGCGCCGTCGGACCCGGCGACCGCGCCGAAGGTGGTGTGGATGACCTCGGGACAGGAGGCCGGGCCGATGCGCGGCGAGGTCGCCTACGCGACCTCCAAGGCGGCACTGGCCGGGGTGACCGCGACCGTGGCGGCCGAGCTGCTCGAGCTGGGCATCGTCCTCAACACCGTGAACCCGGGACCGGTGAACACCGGCTACCTCGACCCTGGCACCACCGACCGGCCCCTGGCAGAGCTCGAGGAGCTGCGCGCGGCGACGCCGTTCGGCCGCTGGGGCGAGCCGACCGACCCCGCCCGGCTCATCGGCTGGCTCGTGAGCCCGGCCGGGTCGTGGATGGTGGGTCAGCGGCTGACGACGGACGGTGGCTTCGGGCTGCAGTGACGGTGGCTCTGCCCCGGCCGCGTAGCCTCGTCGGAGCAGCACGTCACCGCCGACCAGGGAGAACCCATCCATGCCCTTCAGTCACCCGCAGGGCACGTACGGCGCCGGCATACCCGGTGGCCCGCTCATGAAGTGGGCCAACAGGATCGCGTCCTGGCGTGCCCGCCGCGCGCGGGGCAGCACGCTGGGCGTCAGGCTGCTGGTGCTGACCACGACGGGCCGCACGAGCGGGCAGCCGCGCTCCACCCCGCTGGCGTGGTTCCCCGACGGCGACGCCTGGCTGGTCGTGGCGTCCTCCGGCGGCGACGCGGCGAACCCCGGCTGGTACCGCAACCTGGCCGCCCACCCCGACGCGGTCACCATCGAGCTCGCCGGCGAGACGATCCCCGTCTCCGCCACCGAGCTGCAGGGCGAGGGCCGCACCGTCGCGTGGGAGCGGATCAAGGCCGAGGCGAAGCAGTTCGCGGGCTACGAACGCAAGACGGACCGCCAGATCCCCGTGGTGCGGCTGACGCGGCGCTGACCTGGTCGTCCCGCCGGATGCGCTCCAGCGTGCGCCGGGTGCGCTCGAGCGGACGCCGCGGCCCGCCCACGCCGGTCACCCGTCAGCCGTTGCAAGGCCTGGAGGCCACGGCCGCGCCTGTGGACCGTCATGCCGTCCACAGATTCGAAGAATACCCCTGCTGACCTGGTAGTTCGAACGTCTGTTCGATAAGATCGGCGTGCAGGCGGAGCCGAAGTGCCCGCCGCGACGACCAGGGGGGACGATGACGACGCCGCAGGACGCGCTCGCCGCGCTCGACTCCGCCGTCGACGCCCTGGCAGCCGACGGCCTGGCCGCCGACGGCCTGGCCGCCGCAACGCAGGGCGACGACGTCGGCGCCCTGGCCGGGCTGACCGCGAGGCTCCGGACGATCGAGGAGCGACTCGACGCCGTCCGTCTGCGGTGGCTCGCGGAGCTCGACGACGCCGGGGCGTGGGCTCTCGACGGGTCCCGGTCGTTCGCGCACTGGCTGTCCCGGACGCAGGACGTCACACTGGCCACCGCGCGCCGCGAGGTGCGAACGGCGAAGACCCTTCGCGACGTGCTGCCCGCCACGGCCCTCGCGGCCGCTCGAGGGACCGTCGGCGCGGACCACGTGCGGGCGATGGTGGACGTCGCCCCGACGTCTCGGGCCCGCCGTGAGGCCCTGGCGGCTCCGGTGGAGGCGCCCGGTGCGAACGAGCCAGGAGCGGCTGCGACGTCCGATGACCAGGTACCACCGACCGGTGAGGAGTTCCTGATCGGTCTCGCGACGCGCTACCCGGTCGGCCCCTTCCGTCGCATGCTGCGACGGTTCGCGCACGTCGCCGACCCCGAGTCCGACGAGCGCGGGTACGCCCGCTCCCGCGAGAAGGAGTTCTTCGAGATCTCGCCCACCTGGGACGGCTACCACGTGGCGGGGTTCCTCACCGAGGAGCACGGGCAGGTACTGCGCGCCGCGCTCGACAGCGTCGTCGGGGCGCCCGCTGCTGCGGACACCCGGACCTCCACGCAGCGCAGGGCCCAGGGCATCGCCGACCTCGCCCGGATCGCCCTCGACAACGCCTCCGTGGGCACCGGTGCGTCGGTCCGCCCCCACCTGAACGTCACCGTCGGCCTCGGCGAGCTGCGCAGGGCGCTCGCCTCCACGGACCACGCCTCCACGACGACAGCCGCCGACGCCGCCCGCACGGCGGCGGGAACCTCCGGCGTCGGTCCGCACCGGGTCCTTGACGCCCACGCCGGTGATGGCACAGAGGACGGGAGGCGCGACGGGACAGACGACGACCATCTCGCCGGCAACGACCTCCCGGTCTTCGCGGACGGACGCGGCCCGCTGCCGTCGTCGCTCCTGCGCCGGCTCGCCTGTGACAGCGAGATGTCCCGGATCGTCTTCGGACCGGACAGTCAGGTCCTGGACGTCGGTCGAAGTCGCCGGACCGTCACCGGACAGCTGCGTCGGGCCGTGATCGCGCGAGACCGGTACTGCACCTGGCCCGGATGCCAGGAACCACCGAGCCGGTGCGAGGTCCACCACGCCGTCACGCACTGGGCCGACGGCGGAAGCACCAGCGTCGACAACGGGGCGCTGCTGTGCTGGCACCACCACGACCGGGTCGACGGACAGGGCGTCACGATGCGCTGGCGAGAGGGTTGCTGGGAGTTCCGCGACCGGCACGGCAACCCGATCGGCGACACCGACGGGACCCGCGGCGACGCGTTCGACGATCTCCGGGAGCCAGCCCGTGCAGGACACCGAGAGCACCGAGAAGCCGCATGATCGCGGCAGCCCGCGCCCGGCGCGCTAGCCTCGGCGCATGAGCCGGGTGTTCCTGCTGTGCGGTCCCGCCGGGTTCGGCAAGTCCACGCGCGCCCGCGCACTGGAGGCCCAGGGCTGGGCACGCCTGTCCCTCGACGTCGCCGCCTGGCGCGAGGGCTTCCGGGATCACCCCCTGCCCGACGACGTCACCGACCGGCTGAAGGCGGAGCTGCAGCGCGAGTGCGTGGACCTCGTGAGAGCAGGATGCGACATCGTCGTCGACCTGTCGTTCTGGTCGCGCGCCATGCGCGACGAGTACCGGGACCTGCTGCGCCCCCTCGGAGTGGTCCCGGTGACGATCTACCTGCCTGCGCCGCGCGAGGTCGTCCTCGAGCGCCTCGCCCGCCGTACCGGCTCCGGGCCCGACGACGTGCTGGTCACCCGCGAGACCGCGCTGCGCTACCTCGACGCCTTCGAGCCTCCGACGCCGGACGAGGGTCCTCTCGAGGTGCTGGAGCACCACCTGGGCCCGGCCGCTCCCGCCTGAGCGCCGAGGTGGCGGGATAGCGGCTCTGCCCGCAGGATCGACAGATGACTCCTGACGCACAGACCGTGTCCCCGCACCGGCGGCCCGCATGACGGGCGCGGTGCTGCTGGACGTCGACGGGACGCTGGTCGACTCGAACTACATGCAGGTCGACGCGTGGGTCCACGCCTTTCGCGACGTCGGGATCGAGATCGACGCCTGGCGCGTGCACCGGACCCTCGGCATGGCCGGGCCACAGCTGGTGACCCGCGTGGCGGAGCTCAGCGGCGCGGAGCTGTCGGACGAGACGGCGGAGCAGGTCAAGGAGCACCACTCCCGGCACGCGGCGGAGTCCGCCCACCTGCTGCGAGCGTTCGACGGCGCACGAGAGCTCGTGCGCACCATCAGCGAACGAGGTGCGCGACCGGTGCTCGCGACGTCGGCGTCCCCCGAGATGCTCGAACGCCTGCGCGAGGTGCTCGACGTGGACGACCTGCTGCACGCCGTGACGTCGGCGCAGGACGTCGAGGAGTCCAAGCCGGAACCCGAGCTCGTGCAGGTGGCGCTCGAGGCCGCAGGTGTCGAGGCCTCGCAGGCCGTCTTCCTGGGGGACTCGGTGTGGGACGCCGTCGCCGCCGAGCGGGCCGGCGTGCCGTGCGTCGGCGTCCTCAGCGGCGGGGTCGGTGCGCACGAGCTCACCGAGGCCGGTGCCGTCGAGACCTACACCGATGTCGCCGAGCTCCTCGCCGACCTGGACGGCAGCGCGCTGGCGGCGGTCTTCTCGGGCTAGGCAGGCACGCACCGGCGACCCCTGATGCTGGGAACTGCATGGCTGCGCGATCGGGCTGACGCTCCGAGGATGGGCGAGTCGGGGCCATCATCTCGGTGTCGACCGGGGCCGGCTCGCCACCTGGGGAGTGAGCCATGAAGAGGTACCTCTACGCCATCGCCAGCACGGCACTCCTGGCCGCCGCCGGCCTGCTCGCGGCGCCACCAGCCGCAGCGAGTCTGACCGTGGTCAACTGCGTCGGCGACTCGGTCGGCACGTACGACCCCGGAGTCACGAACGTCGTCCAGACCCTGGAGGTCACGGGCCACGACCAAGCGTCCTGCGTGAGCCTGACCCACCCGACGCTCACGTCGTTCACCGCGGACTACAGCGGCGAGGTCACGAAGTCGCGCACCACGCTGTTCGGCGGAGGAAGCGGGACACAGACCATCTTCTGGAACGGAGGCTCGACCGTCACGAGCGCCTGGTCGTGGTTCTCGACCTCGACGACGGTCAACGGCACCTACGTGCTGACCGTCACTGGGCCGATCACCAGCGGGGCGCTTGCGGGCTCGACGCTCACGCAGGTGGTCACGTTCGCGTCGCTCGACCTGGGGGCGTGCAACCAGCCGGGTGGGCTCACGGGATACGACGCGCCGTCCACCTGGATCTTCAGCAGCCTGTAGCTGGTGAACTGCAGCAGCCCGAAGGCCTGATCGAGTGCCGCGCACGACGGGTCGCGGGTCGCTACGGTGGCCTGTGTGTTCTCGGACGGACGGCGGCGGCGTGCCGCACGCAAGGTCAAGCCCGGGGCCGGGCATCCGCTCCCACGCTTCCGGTGGTGGCAGCCGTTCTCCCGCGCCCTGCTGCACCTTCATCTCGACGGCGAGGGCGGTCAGTTGCACACCTGGTCGGTCGACGTCAAGCTCTGGGGGGACTCGAACGGTGAGGTCCTCGCGCACCTCTACCGGGACGGCCACCACCACGCGTCGTCCAAGCTGCCGGCGGCGTTCCCCGTGCCCGGCGGCACCGTGGAGGTGGCGGCGAGCGGATACGGTCTGCGACGCTGCCACTACGTCGCCGACGACGGGACGGAACGGCAGCTCGTGCCGGACCCGGCCTCCGCGGAGGGCCGTCGCGCGCGCCTGGAGCGGGACCACCCTGCCGCAGACCAGGCCCTCGGCGCCGTATCCCTCGCCGTCCTCCTCGTCGCCCTCGTCCTCGGCCTCCCGCAGATCGCGGAGGAGATCACGCGGATCCCTCCGGTCGCCGAGCACGTGGGCACGTTCACCTCACCGATCCAGCTCCCCGCGTGGCTCAACGTCGGGCTCTTCATGGCCGCCCTCCTGGCCAGCACCGAGCGCGCCCTGCGCCTGCGCTACCACTGGTTGCTGGACGGCGGCCTCTTCGAGGGCGAGACCTGAGCACGGAGCCGTCGGCGGCGGCACATGCGCCGGGCGACGTACGCGGTGCGACGTGCGACGTGCTCAGCCCTCGCCGTCGGTGGCCCGCGCGTACCTGCCGAGCACGTCGGCCCAGCCGTCGGCGTCGTCGGCGCGAGCAGCCGTGGGATCGGGGTACGCCTCCCACCCGGAGTGCTCGAGCGGGACCAGGGTGGCGGCGTCGTCCTCGGCCGGCTCGAACGTCACGGTAACCCGGGTGGCGTCTTCGGGGGCGCGCCCCGGGTGCCAGGTGAAGGCGAGCGAGCGTGGCTCGTCGCGCTGGACGATCGTTCCCCAGACGGCGGCCTGCCCGTCGGGGCCGGTCTCGAGGAGGCGGTCGCCGTCGTGCCGGACCGAGCCTCCGGCCCCGAAGCAGCTGAATCTCTCGAGCGGCCACCACGTGCCGAGTTCTCTGACGAAGAGGGCGTAGGCGGCGGCCGGGTCGACGGCGACGACACGACGACGGCCCCCTGACCGGTGTCAGGGGGCCGTCGGGATGCCGGTCGTCAGCGGACGTCGATGCGACCCTCGCGCACCGCGCGGGCCAGCCGCGGCGGGACCTGGACGGTCTCGCCGCCGACCGTGACCGGCACGAGGGCCGGCTCGACGGCCTTCCACTGCGCGCGCCGGCTGCGGGTGCGCGAGCGGGACATCTTCCGCTTGGGGACTGCCATGGTTGCTCCTCAGCCTTGGCGCGCCTTCCAGCGCGGGTTCTGCTTGTTGATGACGTAGGTCTTGCCGCGACGCCGGACGACCTTGGCGCCCGGCTTGTCCTTCAGCGACCGCAGGGAGGCACGAACCTTCATCGCGCTCCCCCGCTCGCAGCGGCACCGGCACCGGCACCGGCACCGGCGGCAGAACCGGCCCCGTAGCGGCGGCGGAACTTCTCGACGCGACCCGCGGTGTCCACGACGCGCGCGGCGCCGGTCCAGAAGGGGTGGCTCGCGCTCGAGATGTCGACGTCGATCACCGGGTAGGTGTTGCCGTCCTCCCACTCGACGGTGCGCGTGGGGCGGCCGGGCCCGGAGTGGGTCTCGCCGGCCAACGTGGAACGCGTCAGGAACGCGAACCCGGCACTGTTGTCACGGAACACGACCGGCCCGTAGGTCGGGTGGATGTCCTTCTTCATGATCTCCTCACCAGCTCGACTTCGTCACGCCGGGCAGCTCGCCGCGGTGCGCCATCTGGCGCATCCGGATGCGGGAGAGCCCGAACTTGCCGACGTAGCCGCGGGGGCGGCCGTCGGCGGCGTCGCGGTTGCGCACCCGGGTGGCGCTGGCGTCGCGGGGCTGGCGCTGCAGCTCCAGGACGGCGCCGGCGCGCTCCTCGTGGGTGGACGACGGCGACGCGATGACCCGCTTCAGCTCGGCCCGACGCTCGGCGTACCGGGCGACGACCTCACGGCGGCGCTCGTTCGCGGCGATCTTCGACTTCTTGGCCATCAGCGGGTCTCCTTGAACTCGACGTGCTTGCGCACGACCGGGTCGTACTTGCGCAGCGTCAGCCGGTCGGGGCTGTTGCGGCGGTTCTTGCGCGTCACGTAGGTGAAGCCGGTGCCCGCGGTGGAGCGCAGCTTGATGATCGGACGCAGGTCAGCCTTGGATGCCATCAGACCTTCTCCCCTCGTGCCAGGATCCGAGCGACGACGACGTCGATGCCGTCACGGTCGATCGTCTTGATGCCCTTGGCGCTCACGCGCAGGGTGACGGTGCGACCGAGGGACGGGACCCAGTAGCGCTTCTTCTGGATGTTGGGGTTGAACCGCCGCTTGGTCCGCACGTGCGAGTGCGAGATCGAGTGGCCGAACCCCGGGACGGTGCCGAGCACCTGACAGCGGGCGGACATGGCTTCCTTTCCGGCGCGACGTCCTGCGACAGGGCGGCGCTTTGAGAACACTTCTCATCTAGGGGCTAGAGTGTGCCAGAGACGATTATCATTCTCAACACGAGGAGGCGCTGTGCATTCCCGACCGGACCAGCCCGCGAACGCCCACCTGCCCGCGCTCAGCGTGCTCGTCAGCACCGACCCCGTCCTGCGCGACACCACCGCCGCGAGCCTCACGCTCACGTCGCCGGGCGCCGTCGTCGTCCGTCACGACCTGCTGCCCGACGACGGCGCGCTGCGTCGCGTGGTCGTCGACTCGACCGGCGTGGTCGAGGACGTGACCGTGGAGCTGGAGCACGCCTGCGTGTCCTGCAGCGTCCGCGAGGACGCCGTGCCCACCCTCGCCCGGCTCGCCGAGACCGGTCGCTGGACGGACCTGGTCCTCGCCCTGCCGGTCACGGCCGAACCGCTGCCCGTCGCGCGCGCGCTGGCCACGTACACCGCCCACGGCGAGGTCCTGGAGTCGGTGCGCTTCACCGCCACGACCGCCGTCGTCGACCTCGACCGGGTGGAGTCCGACCTCCTCGGCAACGACCTCGTCGACGAGCGCGGCCTCGCCCTGACCGACGACGACGAGCGCCCGCTCGGGGAGGCGCTCGCCGCCCAGCTCGAGCAGGTCGACGTGGTCGTCACCACGGGCGACGACCCCACCGGCGCCGGGCTGGTCGACCGCCTGCGCGCCGGCGACAGCCAGCGCATCGACGGCCTGCACGAGCTCGACGTCGCCCAGCTCGCCGCCCGCAGCCACGACACCGTCGCCGCCGAGGGCCGGGCCCACCCGCTCGGTGCCCGCGGCGGACGCCAGGCGGCGAAGGACCCGCAGGACCGCAGCTGGAGCCTGCTGCTGAAGTCCCGCCGCCCCTTCCACCCCGAGCGCCTCCTGGAGCAGATCGAGCACCTGGGCACCGGCCCCGTCCGCAGCCGCGGCGTGTTCCACGTCCCCGACCGCCCGGACTCCGTCTGCCTGTGGGACGGCGCCGGCGGCGCCCTGTGCGTCGCCGACCTCGGCACCTGGCAGGAGGTCGCCGGCAACCGGCCACCCGTCACGCGCATCCTCGTCGTCGGCGCTGGCGACCCGGACGAGTCCCGGATGATCCGCGACCGGATCCTCGACGCGTTCGGCGAGGCGCTCGCCACCGGAGAGGAGGTCGGCGACGGCGGCCTGCGCTGGCTCGGCAGCGAGGACGTCCTCGAGCCCTGGCTCGGCGCGCGCGCCCTGTGAGGTGGCCGCAGGGACCGGTATGAGGAGGACTCCCGCCGGTTCCCTGCGTAGCGTCGCCCTCATGAGACCGTTCGAGGAGCTGGTGAGCGAGGCCGAGGTCGCCGACGTCAGCGGCTGGGGTTTCGGATGGCTCGACGGACGGGCCACCGAGGAGCGGCCGCCCTGGGGCTACGCGCGGCTGCTGGCCGACCGTCTGGGGCAGGTGGGCTCCGCGCTCGACGTCGACACCGGCGGCGGCGAGGTCGTCGCCGAGGCGCCCGTCCTCCCGGCCGGCATGGTGGTGACCGAGAGCTGGCCGCCGAACGTCCGACGTGCCCGCGAGGTGCTCGGCCCGCGAGGCGTCCGGGTGGTCCAGGCGGACAGCAGCGCACTGCCCTTCGCGGAGGGGTCGTTCGAGCTGGTGACGTCACGGCACCCGGTCCGGCCGGACTGGGAGGAGATCCGCCGGGTGCTCGCGCCGGGCGGTCGGTACCTCGCCCAGCACGTCGGCCCGGCGTCGGCGTTCGAGCTCATCGAGCACTTCGTCGGGCCCCTGACGGCGGAGCGCAGCGAGCGCGACCCCCGGCGGGAGGCCGCCGCCGCGGAAGCAGCCGGCCTGACCGTCGATCGGGTGCGGACGACCCGGTGCCGGGTGGAGCTCTTCGACGTCGGGGCGGTGGTCTGGGTCCTGCGCAAGTGCGTGTGGTGGGTCCCCGACTTCTCGGTGGCCCGGTACGAGAGCAGCCTGCGAGACCTCGACGCGCGCCTGCGGGCGGGCGAACCCTTCGTCGCGCACTCGACGAGACACCTCGTCGAGGCCCACCGCTGAGGGCCTGTCCCTGACCGTCTACCGGTCCGAGGCCGCGCCACCGGCGGCCGAGAACCGGCCCGTCACCAGCAGGGCGGCCGCCGCCACGACGCAGACGACGGCGGTGGTGGCCAGGCCGGCGGCGAAGCTCGCCCCCGCTGCGATGAACCCGACCACCAGCGAGCCCAGCCCGGTGCCGGCGTCGAACCCGATGTTCCACACGGTGCTGGCCGTCGGGTGCGAGCGGCGGGGCACGGCGGCGAACGCCTCGACGAGCGTGAGGTTCTGCAGGCTGCCGTACGAGATCCCGACGATCGTCATGCCCACCACGAGCCCGACCGCCCACGTGCCGCCGTCGGCGATCGCCCACGCGCTCAGCGCCAGCCCGCCGGCGCACAGCACCAGCAGCGGGGCCATGAACACCCGGGCGCCGTACCGGTCGGCCGGGCCGCCCACCGCCCAGCGCGAGAGGGCCGTCGCCGCGGTGAAACCGAGCAGCGCGACCATCGCGAGCGTCGCGCTGCCGGCGAACTGCGGTGTGAACGTCAGCAGCGCCCCACCCGGCGTCGTGACCACGAGGAGCACCAGCGACGGCATCACGAGCGCGAGCAGCAGCCGGCCGCGCGCCGGGCGGTCCTCCGTGGGGTCAGGGGCGGTCCGGGCGTCCTCGGACGCGATGCCGTCGAGCCGGCGGCCGAGCACGGCCGCGAACGGCACCGCGAGCGCCGGCAGCGCCCCCAGGGCGAACACCACCCGGAAGTCGAGGGTCTCGGCGATCCAGGCGGCGCTCGGCACCAGCAGGAGCTGGGGGACGGCGATCGAGAGCCCGTACACGCCGATCGCGCGCCCGTGCCGCGGGCCGTCGACCAGCGCCGCCACCGCGCTCGACCCGCACACCGTCAGCACGGCGAACCCCATGCCGCGGACGGCGGAGAGCACGAGCAGCCAGGGCAGCGCGTCCGTCAGCACGAACAGCGCCGACGGCAGCCCCAGGAGCAGCACCCCGGCGACCATCGTGGGCCGCCAGCCGATGCGTCGCAGCACCGTCGGCATGCTGGTCTGGGTGACGACGGTCGCGAGCATGAGCACGGCGTTGATCAGGCCGGCTCCGCCGGACCCGGCACCACCCTGCACCGCCCACAGCGGCGCGACGGGCAGCAGCAGCGCATAGCCCGCGAACCCGAGGGCGGACAGGGTCAGCAGGGACCACATCCCCGGGACCTGGGTGATCGGGGCGGAGGACGAGGGGACGGGGCGGCGCATCCTGGGCAACATATCCCGGTGCCGCCACGGCCGGGGCGGGATGCGGCTCAGTCGCCCGGCCACTCCCCCGTCCAGCGCTGGAACATCCGGGCGCCTCCACGATCGATCAACGCCTTGACCAGGGAGAAGATCGCTCCCTGCAGCAGCGAGGCGAGCAGGATCTCCTTCAGGCCGTACTCGGACTCGAGCGGCTTGGGCGGGTCGTCCGGGTGGCCCGGTGCGACCCTCTTGTAGACCTGGCGGAACACCTGGCCCGCCACGACGCCGCCCACGATCGAGCTCACCAGGCCGAAGGGCCGGTAGAGGATCTTCGCGCTGGTGCTGCCCGCCGCCTCGCGACGGTCACGGTCGTTCTTCTGGCTCATCCTTCGACGCTAGGACGGGTCGCCCGAGCACGCAGCCGCACGGACGAGCGGGGCGTCACGACCTGCCGGTGAGCACGCCCGTGACGAGGAGCTGCACGAGGCCCACGGCCTCGTAGCGGGTGTCGGCCTCCGCGCCGATGCAGAGGTTGCCGATGCCCTTGAGCACGTTGTAGGCGTCGATCGGCGGAGCCGTGCCCGCCTCCGCGAACGCGGCGTCGAGGAGCGAGCCGCACACGGGGACCAGGCGGTCGACGAAGAAGGCGTGCAGGGCGTCGGACCCGGCGCTGTCTCCGCGCAGCACGTCGGCCAGCCCGTGCTTGGTGACCAGGAACTCCACGAACAGCTCCACCCAGGCCCGCAGAGCCTCCTCGGGCGTCGCGCACTGCGCGAGCAGCCGCGGCCCGGCCTCCGCGCAGGCCTCGACCTGGTGACGGTAGACCGCGACCACCAGCTCCGGACGCGTCGGGAAGTGCCGGTAGATCGTCCCCACGCCGACGCCGGCCCGCGCCGCGATCTCCCGCACCGGGGCGTCCACCCCGGACGAGACGAAGACCTCCGCCGCGGCGTCGAGCAGGGCCTGCCGACTCCGGCGTGGACGGCCCACCTGCGGGGACCGCGGCCCGGGCGGGCGCTGCCCCTGGGCTTCAGCCATGCGCTTCTCCTCGAGCTCCTCGGCACGTGCTTGCATTACGGAGCAGCGTTCCGTAATGTACCGGAACAGCGCTCCGATAACGAGTATCGCAGAGCGCCACCCCTCCCAGGAAGGAACGTCATGAGCTCATCGATCGTCGGCACGCTGGACGACGTCGTCGGGGCCGGCACCCCGGTCGTCTCCGTCGCTCCCGTCGGGCTGACCGCCCCCGGCCGACCGGTCCCGCTGGAGGTGCGCGTCTCGGCCCCGGTGACCGGCACGAACCTCCCCGTCGTGCTGTTCTCCCACGGCAACGGGTGGAACCTCGACGGGTACGCACCGCTCACGGCGTTCTGGGCCTCCCGCGGGTTCGTCGTCATCCAGCCCACGCACCTGGACTCACGCCGGAACGGCTTCGGGTTCGACCACCCGGTGTTCCCGACGATCTGGACCGAACGGATCGCGGACCTGACACGCACCCTCGACCAGCTCGACACCGTCGAGGCCGCCGTGCCGGGGCTCGCCGGCCGTGTCGACCGCAGCCGCGTCGCCGCCACCGGTCACTCCTGGGGCGGGCAGACCGCCCAGGCGCTCCTCGGCGCGCGGATCCTCGACGAGGCGGGTCGCGTCGGCGAGGACCTGTCCGACGGTCGCGTCGGCGCGGGCATCCTGTTCGCCGCCACCGGCGTGGCCGGCGACGACCTGCACCCGTTCGCGCAGGAGAACTTCCCCTTCATGCACCCCTCGTTCCAGGAGCTGACCACGCCGACGCTCGTGGTCGCGGGCGACCAGGACCAGTCCATGATGTCGAGCCGCGGACCCGACTGGTTCACGGACGCCTACCGGTTCAGCCCCGGGGCGACCGACCTCCTGACCCTCCACGGTGCCGAGCACGCGCTCGGCGGGATCGTCGGGTACGAGGTCGCCGAGACCACCGACGAGGACCCCGAGCGGGTGGCCGTCGTCCAGCGGCTGAGCACCGCGTACCTCCGCACCGCGCTGCACGTCGAGGGGAACAGCTGGCCCGCTGCTCGCGGGGCCTTCAACGCGAGCGCCGCACCGATCGGCCTCGTCGAGAGCAGGTAGCCCGAGGCCGGGCCCCGACAGCGAGCACGACGACGAGGACGGCGACTCGGTCACCATCACGCCCGTATCCTGCCCCTATCGTGCACACCAGACCGGGAGACGCTATGGCCGACAGCGCTTTCCTCGCCCCCGGGGAAGCCATCGACCTGGACAACTGCGCCCGCGAGCCCATCCACGTCCCGGGCAGTGTCCAGCCGCGGGGGGCCCTGCTGGCGCTGCGCACGGACGACGGCGTCGTCACCCAGTGCTCCGAGAGCACTCTCGCGGTCCTCGGCCGAGAGCCGCAGGCCGTCCTCGGCTCCACCCTCGCGGAGGTGCTCGGCGACGGCGCCGCCACGGCGGTGCTCACCCACGTGACACAGGTCGACGACCCCCGGCTGCGCAACCCCCTCGACCTCGAGGTCACCGTGCGTGGCGCCGTGGAACGCTTCGAGGCGGTGCTGCACCACGTCCCGGCCACAGCCGCCGACGCGCGCCCCCCGGTGCTGGTCGTCGAGCTCGAACCGTTCTCCAGCCACCCCCGACTGACCTATTCCAGCACCTTCGAGCCGGTCCGGGACGCCCTGACCGAGCTCGACCGCACCGCGTCGCTCGCGGAGCTGTACGACGTCGCGGTCCGACAGGTGCGCCGTCTGACCGGGTTCGACCGCGTGATGCTCTACCGCTTCGACGCCGAGGACAACGGCGAGGTGGTCTCCGAGGCGCGCCGCGACGACCTCAACCCGTTCCTCGGGCTGCACTACCCGGCGTCGGACATCCCGCCACAAGCGCGCGCCCTGTACGAGAAGAACTGGATACGGCTCATCTCGGACGTGGACTACGTGCCCGCCCCGATCGTGCCCACCGACGACCCGGTCACCGCGCAGCCCCTCGACCTCACCTACGGCACGCTGCGCAGCGTCTCGCCGATCCATGTCGAGTACCTGCAGAACATGGGTGTGCGCGCGTCGATGTCCATCTCCCTGCTGCGTGACGGGCGGCTGTGGGGCCTCGTCGCCTGCCACCACTACGCCGGCCCGCACGCGCCGTCGTACGCCGCCCGCGCCGCGGCGGAGTTCCTCGGATCGACGCTGTCCGGGCGGCTCGTGACGCAGGCCGAGGACGACCGCGCCTCGGCGTCGCGCCGGTCGGACGGCGTCCTCGCCCGCCTCGTCGCGCTGACGCGTGACGACGACGTCCCGCTCGCCGACGCCCTGACCGGTGAGCCCGGGCTGCTCGACCTGGTCCCGGCCGACGGCGCGTTCGTCGTCGCGGAAGGACGCGTGGGCCGTGAGGGGTCCGCCCCCGACGACGAGACGTGCGAACGCATCGCTCGCGCGCTCGCCGCGCAGGTCGACGAGGTCCTGGTCTCCCACCGGCTCGCCCGGGACGTCCCCGACGTGGCGGGCCTCGTGCCGGCCTCGGCGGGACTCCTGGCGCTCGTCGTGCCCGGTGGCAGCGTGACGGTCTGGCTGCGCGACGAGGTCGTGCGGAGCGTGGACTGGGGTGGAGACCCCCACAACAAGGCGATCGCGCACCGGGAGGGCGACTCCGTCCGGCTCTCCCCCCGCAAGTCGTTCGCACGGTGGCGGGAGGTCGTGCGCGGCACGAGCGAACCGTGGACGGACGACCAGGTCGACGTCGCCACCTCGCTGCGCTCCTACCTCGCCGAGGGGTTGCTGCTGCGCGGTCGTCGCGACATCCGGGCAGCCGCCACGCTGCAGCGGAGCCTGCTGCCGACGGAGCTGCCGCAGATCGACGGCTGGACGCTGGAGGCGCTGTACGAGCCGACCGGCGGCGGCCTGGCCGGCGGCGACTGGTACGACGCGCTGCCCCTGGACGGCGACCGGCTGGCGCTCGTCGTCGGCGACGTCTCCGGCCACGGCCTGACGGCAGCCGCCACGATGGGCCAGCTCCGCAACGCGCTGCGGGCCCTGATGCTCACCGGCAGCCCCGCCGTGCGTGCCGTCGGCCAGGTCGACCAGCTGGTGCGCGCCACCCTGCCGGGGCAGGTCGCCACGGTGGTCGTCGCCGTCGTCGACACGGCGTCGGGCGCGGTCGAGTACGTCACAGCGGGCCACCCGCCGCCCGTCGTCGTCGGGCCCGACGGCGCCTCGACGGTGCCGGTGCTGGGTGCGCCGCCGCTGGGGGTCGGCACCCGGGACGACCGCTCCGGGTCGGCGACCGTCGAGCGCGGCGGTGCCCTGGTGCTCTACAGCGACGGGCTGGTCGAGCGCCGCGACGAGTCGATCGTCGACTCGCTGGAGCGGCTGCGCGCCACCACCGGGCAGACCACCCGGGCCGCCCGCCTCCTGGAGCTGGTGCGGGACCCGGGCTCGGACGACGACGCGACCCTGCTGGTGCTGCGTCGCGACTGACGGCCCGGCCGGTCAGACGGCCAGGCCGGCCTGGTCCCGGGTGTGCACGCCGGAGCTCACGGTGAACCGGGCCCACACGTGCTTCGCGTTCTCGGTGCGGCACCACCCGACCTCGTCGGCGAGCCGTGCCGCGAGCAGGAGGCCGAAGCCACCCTGGCCCGTGGGACGGTCGGCGACCCGCTCGGGCACGCGGTCGGGGGCGCGGTCGACCACCTCGAGCAGGTACTCGCCGTCGCGCGCCGACAGCCGGACGATCGCCGGTCCGCCGGCGTAGCTCAGGGCGTTGGTCGCCAGCTCGCTGGCGACCAGGATCACGGACTCCGGGACGTCCTCGAGCCTCGCGCCCGGGCGCCCCGGCATCACGGAGCCGAGGTCGTCACGGAGCACGGCCAGCTCGTCGACCTCCAGCAGAGGCCAGGAACGCACCTCGCGGAAACCTCGGGGAGCTCGCGCCTGGGGAAGCGTCTGATCCACCAAGTTCGTCCTCCTCAGTTGTCGAGGACGAACATCGTATCGACCCCGCTGATCCTCAGCAGGTCGAGGACCTTGCCCGGCGCGTCGACGAGGCGCGGCGGGGTCGGCTTCGTCTCCGCCGCGGTGTAGAGAAGCCGCAGGCCCCCCGAGTCGATGAAGGTCACCTCGGCGAGGTCCACCGTGAGGGGCTCCTCGCCCGTCCGACGGAGGTGCTCGGCCAGGTCGGCCTGCACCCGCTTCTGCACGGCGCCGTCCACCTCGCCCCACATCGCCCAGTGGGCGCGGGACGGGTCGATACGCACGCCGCCATGAGTCAGTTGGTCGTTCACGATCACCTTCGCTGCCTGCTCGAGCGGTCGCGGCTGCTTCACGACCTGTCATATCTTGCCCGACGCGCGCAGCAGGTGCAGCATCGTGAGGTTCAGGGGTCGGTCAGCGGCTCAGCCGTCGGTGACGCTGCAGGCGGGAGAAGCCGCGGGCGTCAGGGACGTCACGTGTCGCCAGCGCATCCGCGACCTGCTCCCGGACGGCGGTGGTGTCCAGGTGCATGCCGATCGCGACGACACCCTCCCCGGCGGGCGGCGCCGCCGCGCTCGCGACGTGCACCGACCGCCCGACGACGTTCACCAGGTAGGTGCGCACGCCGCGGGTCGTGCGCACCGCGACGTGCCCCTTCATCCGGTAGACCCCCGGGGGCGGATCCTCCAGCAGGTCGACGAGCCGGCTCGGGCTGACCGGGCCCTGTGCCGGGACGCTGACGGCGTCGGCGTGCACATGGTGCTGCGTGCGCTCCTCGCGCAGCAGGGCAGCGAGCGGCAGCTGGTCGGGCGGGTCCTCGTCCAGGGCGGCGTCGTAGACCAGGTCGGGGTCGATCCGGCCGTGGTCCGTCGCCACCACGTGCGCCCGGGGGTTGCGCCCGCGCACCCGCTCGCCGATGCGGGCGAACGTGGCCTCCCGTTCGTCCGGTGCCAGCAGGTCGAGCTTGTTGACCACCACGAGGGACGCCGCCGCGTGCCGGACCGGCGGGTCCGCACCGGTGTCGACGGTCTCGAAGTGCTCGCCGGCGTCGATCACGTCGACCACTCCCCCGGGGCGCACGCGCTCGACGCCGCTGAAGCGGACGAGCCGGGCGAGGGTCACCGGGTCGGCGATCCCGCTCGCCTCGACGAGGACGACGTCGAGCCCGCGCCGCGGCGCGGTGAGGACCTCCAGCGCGTCGTCGAGGCCGCCGGCGTCCGGCAGGCAGCACAGGCAGCCGCCGGAGATCGCCGCCGGCTCGTCGATCTGACCGGTGACCAGCCCGGCGTCGACGTCGATGTCCCCGAAGTCGTTGACGACCACCCCGACGCGCGCGCCGGGCCGTGTCAGCAGGTGGTTGAGCAGGGTGGTCTTGCCGGCGCCCAGGTGTCCGGCGAGGACGACGACGGGCACCTTGCGGGGGTCGCTGCGCATCAGGTCCCTTCGTGGTCGGGTAGCACCCGCGCGGGGCCGGAATGAGAAGGATTCTCATCCTGCCACGCCGCGGCCCGGCCGTTGCGCGAACCCGGTCGACAGTACAGCGATTCGTGTATCGTCCGTCGCATGGAGACCGTCACCCTGTCGCACACCGCGGCCCTCGCACGGCTCGGCTACGCGCTGTCCGACGAGACCCGGACACGCATCCTGCTGACCCTCCGCGAAGCGCCCGCGTTCCCCTCGGACCTCGCCGACGCCCTCGGCGTCTCCCGGCAGGTGATGTCGAACCAGCTGTCATGCCTGCGCGGCTGCGGCCTGGTCACGGCCGTCCCGGAGGGGCGGCGTACCTGGTACCGGCTCGCCGACCCGCACCTCGCCCCCGCGCTCGACGACCTGCTGCGGCTGGTCGTCGACGTGGACCCCACCTGCTGCTCCGCCACGGGGTGCACCTGCTCATGACGACCGCCTCCCTCGGACCCCGCCCGCTGAGCCTCGCCCGGCGCGGCGTCCTGGAACGTCGGGTGCGCTGGATCGTCGCCGCCACGATCAGCTACAACCTCGTCGAGGCGGCCGTCGCCCTCACCGCGGGACGCATCGCCTCCTCGGCGGCGCTGGTCGGCTTCGGCCTCGACTCGCTCGTCGAGGTGCTGTCCGCCGCGGCGGTGGCCTGGCAGTTCGCCGCACCCGACCCGCGCGATCGGGAGCGCACCGCCGTCCGCCTCATCGCCGTGTCGTTCTTCGGGCTGGCCCTGTTCGTCACCGTCGACGCCCTGCGCACCCTCGCCGGCGCCTCGGAGCCACACCACTCCACCGTGGGGATCGTCCTCGCGGCGGTCAGCCTGGCGACCATGCCCATCCTGTCGTGGTTCGAGCGGCGAACGGGCCGTGAGCTGGGGTCGGCGACGGCCGTCGCCGACTCGAAGCAGACCCTGCTGTGCACCTATCTCTCCGCCGTGCTGCTCGTCGGCCTCGTCCTCAACTCGACCCTCGGCTGGACCTGGGCCGACCCGCTCGCCGCCCTCGTCATCGCCGCCGTCGCCGTGCGAGAGGGCCTCGAGGCATGGCGCGGCGACACGTGCTGCTCGCCGGTGCACGCCTTGCGGGGCGGCGACGGCGGTGCCGAGGCCGGCGCCGACCCTGTTGACGATGCGGACGGGTGCCGCGACGGCTGCTGCGGCCCGGCCCCGACGCCGTAGGTCGCGCACCGCGTCGTGGGCGGCGGGGTCGGACCCACCTGGACCCGCGTCACTCGTCGACGAGGCACATCTCGCCGAGCTCGCGCTGGAAGGCGGCGGAGTCGGAGGTGAGCCCGCTCTGCCAGAGGGAGCCATGGAACGCGACGTGGGCGTCGTGAGGGAGCCCGAGCGACCAGATCCGGACGTCGGCACCGCCGATGCCCTGGCGACCGGAGAGCACTTCCGACCCGTGGGGCATCGGCCCGTCCTCGGGGAACGGTTCCACGATCCACATCACGATCTCCTCCCCCGCCGGCACGACGGCCCGGTCGGTCGTCCCGTCGGGCGGGGGCACCACGCCGTCGACGGACGGGAACATCGCCAGCTCGTCATAGATCGCTCCGAACCGGAACACGTCGGGTCGGTCGCTGACGACCTCGACGGGCCACGGCGACGAGTTCCGGACGGTCTGCACGGCGACGACGTCCTCGTCGGCCGCGTACAGGGCCCAGACGTCCTCGTCGGGGTACGCACATTCATCGCGATACCCGGGCGACCAGCTGGACGACCCCGTCTCCACGACGCCCTGCGAGGAGACCGCCCACCACACCCCGACGAGCACGACCACGCCGGCACCCACGCCCGCGATCCGCGCCGTCCGGCGTCGGAACCGCCACCTCACCTCGACCCCGTCGTCCGTCACGTGCGTGAACCTAGCGCAGCCGGCGCACGGCTGCCTGAGCCGCTGACCCCCCGAGCCGCCCCGGAGGGCGGCCTCAGCCCTCGATGATCGAGCGGCTCGCCCGCAGCGCGGCCGTGAAGGCGTCGTCGCCGGCGGCGCCGGGCAGGAAGCCGCCCAGCTCCAGCATGACGAGGCCGTGCACGTAGGCCCAGAGCCGCCCCGCCCGGACCTCGGCCTCCTCGGGGGCCGACCCCGTGGCGCGCGCGACGCCCGCCACGAGGACCTGGAAGGTGGGTTCGGCCGGCCGTGCGCCCTCGGGACGCGCGCCGAACATCACCCGGTAGTAGTGCGGGTTCTCCCGGGCGTTGGCCCGGTAGGCCTGCCCCAGGGTGAGGAGGTCGGCCGCCGGGTCGTCGGTGCGGCGGACGGCGGCCAGATGGGCGGCGAACCGGCGGAAGCCCTCGTCGACCACCGCCTGGACGAGCTCGTCCCGACCGCCGAACAGCGCGTAGACGGCGGCCGTGGTGGTGCCCGCCGCCGTCGCGACGGAACGCAGCGACAGCCCGGCGGCGCCGCGCTCGGCCACGGCGGCGGACGCAGCCTCCAGCAGACGTCGGCGAACGGCCTCGTCGTGAACTCTCGGTCGGGGCATGTCGGCATCGTAAGGCCTTGCGCGCAGTTTCCTCACACTGTTAGATAACAGTGTTAGAAAACAACCGCAGACGACCTTCCCGCCACCGGAGGCACCCGTGCTCGAACTGTCCGATCCCGCCCGTCTCACCGCAGGCATCGTCCTGCTCGCCACCATCGCCGTCGCCAGCGGCGGCTTGTTCCTCACCAAGGTCGCCAGCGGCACCGTCCCCGTCACTCCGTTCCAGCAGGCGTTCTTCCGTGCCGGCCACGCCCACGCCGGGGTGCTGATCATCCTCGGCCTGGTCTGCCTGCTGCTCACCGAGGCGTCCTCGCTGACCGGCGGCTGGCAGTGGCTCTCCCGGTCCGGGGTGCTGGTCGCGGCGATCCTCATGCCGGCCGGATTCTTCCTGTCCGCCGTCGGCGCCGGCCGCACCCGACCCAACCGGTTCGTCGTGCTGCTCTGGGGCGGGGCGGCGTTCCTGGTCGCCGGGCTGGCCGCCTGCGGCATCGGGCTGCTCACCGCCTGAGCCGCCGTGCCGGCGAGCGCCGCTGCGGCGACCATGGACAGCATGCCGCCCGACGCCGCACCCCCGGCCGACCACGTCGTCCTCGTGGCGCTCGACGGGTTCGACGCCGGCTACCTCCGCCTGCTCGAGGACCTGCCGACCCCGCACCTGGACGCTCTCGCGCGCCGCGGCAGCCTGACCACGGGCACCGGGGTGCTGCCGAGCATCACCAACCCCTCGTGGACCTCGATCGCCACCGGCGCCTGGCCCGCGCAGCACCGCAACACGGCGTTCTGGTACGACCCGTCGACCCGCACCGCGCAGGGCCAGCGGCGCGAGATCGCCGTGCCCACCCTCGCCGAGGCCGTCCGGCAGCAGGGCGGCATCGTCTTCTCGGCCCAGTGGTCGGTGCTGCAGGACCACGGGGTCTCCTTCGGGGACCCCGACGGCCTGTACACCCAACCAGGTGGCGACTGCTCACGACGGGTGGACGACGCGGTCGCCGTGCTGCGCGGCGAGCCCGTGGTCAGCGCTGGCCGCCCCGTCGCGACCAGCCGCCTGCCCCGACTGCTCGCCGTGTACTGCGACACCCTCGACGCGCTCGGGCACGCCGGGGGCGACCGGCACCCCGGCATCCCCGCCGCCCTGCAGGAGATCGACACCCAGGTGGGCCGCCTCGTCGACGCGGTCGCGGGGGCCGGGATCACCGACCGCACCGCCTTCGTCCTGCTCGGCGACCACGGCATGACGACCTTCGACCGCGGCTGCGGCCGCGCCGTCCGTCGGGCGATCGCCCGCGCCGGCTACCGGGCAGAGATGCTGCGTCCGGGCGATTCGCCCGGCCGGCGCACCGACGTGGTGGTGGTCGTCGGAGGAGTGGCGAGCCTGCACCTGGTGGGACGGGCGGCCGGCGACCCCCGGGCCCTCGGGGCGGTCCGGCGGGCGATCGAGGCCCTTCCCCAGGTCCGCGTCGTCCACGGCAAGGAGGAGCAGGCCGCGAGGCACATGAGCCCGCTGCTCGGCGAGCTCGTCGCCGAGCCCGAGCCCGGCTGGTCCTTCGGCCGGGCACCCCGCCGCCCGGCCGGTCGGCACGGAGCGTCCACCGAGCTCGAGGTCGCCTTCCTCCTGGCGGGTGCCGGCGTCGCTCCGGGCCGTCCGCCGTCGGGCCCCCGGCACGTCGACGTCGCGCCGACCATCGCCGCGCTGCTCGGCATCGACCCGCCGGCCGGCTGCCAGGGGCGCGTGCTCACCGAGGCCCTGGCAGTCGGCGGCCTCAGCCCGTGAGCACCACGAGCCGCTGCGTCGCGCGGGTCATCGCGACGTAGCGGTCCACGGCCCCTTCGATCCCGTCGCCGAACCGCTGCGGCTCCACGAGCACCACCAGGTCGAACTCGAGGCCCTTGACCAGCTCGGGGTCCAGCACCCGCACCCGGTCCCGCGGGGCGACGTCCGGCGCGCCGACCACGCAGGCCGTGCCGAGGTGCTCGGCGAGCCAGCCGTCCAGCACTCGGTCGAGCTCCGCCGTCGTCCCGTGCCGCACCGGTCCTGCGGAGCGCACCGAGGTCGGCACGTTCGCGTCGGGGATCGCGGCCCGGATCACCGGCTCGGCCTCGGCCATCACCTCGCGGGGCGTGCGGTAGTTGATCGTCAGCGAGGCGACGTCGACACGGTTCAGGCCGACCCGTCCCAGGCGGTGCGTCCACGACTCGGTGAAGCCGTGCCGGGCCTGCGCCCGGTCCCCCACCACCGTCAGGCTCCGCGACGGACAGCGGGCCAGCAGCATCTGCCACTGCGCGTCGGTCAGCTCCTGCGCCTCGTCGACCACCACGTGCGCGAACGGCCCGGCCAGGGCGTCCGGCTCGGCGGCCGGCACCGCCGAGGTGTCCACGAGCGCCGCCCGCAGGTCCTGGCCGCGCAGCATGGACATCACGCCCAGGTCGGAGTCGTCGGTGGCGATCAGGTCGTCGACCACGTCGGCCATCCGCGCCCGCTCGGTCGCGGCGGCGGCCGCCTGCCGCCGACGACGGCGGGCCGCGTCCGGGTCCCCGACGCGGCGGTACGCGGTGTCCAGCAGCGGCAGGTCGGCCTCGGTCCAGGCCCGCGGGTCGGTGCGCTGCAGCGCCGCCACCTCCCCGGGGGCCAACCACGGCGCGCACAGGCGCAGGTAGGCGGGGACCTCCCACAGGTCGGCGACCACGTCCGCCGGCTCCAGCAGCGGCCAGGCCCGGTCGAACGCCCGCCGCAGCTCGCGGCTCCCCGCGAGCGCCTCGCGCGAGGCGGCGTCCGGGTCGACGGCGGCGCGCCCGTAGGCGTCGAACTCGTCCTCGCGACCGTCCTCGTCCCAGGCTCCGCCGTGCTCGTCGGCCCCGTCCAGCGCGTCCGGCCCGTCGAGCTCACCGGGCGCCTCGAGCTCGTCGCGCAGCTTGTCGACGCCGATCCGCAGCAGCGCCTCCCACACCTGGTCCCGCGCGTCGTTGTGCGGGGTGCCGGGCTCGGCCGCGCCGAACGCCTCGGCCCAGTCGTCGGCGCCGATCCACACGTCCGCCGAGGGCGTCTCGACGAGCAGCCCCTCGGTCGGCGGCTGCTCGGAGATCCGCACGGCGGGCTCGATCGCACCGACCAGGCGGGCATCGGCCTTCAGGTGCGCCACCTGCGGGTCCGGCTCGGGAGCCGCGGTCGCGCCCTCCGGGACGAGGTCCGCCAGGACGCAGGTCTGCACACCCTCCTCCCCGAGGCTCGGCAGGACGTCGGAGACATAGGCCAGGTACGGCCGGTGCGGACCGACGAACAGCACGCCCCCACGGCGGTGGCCCAGGCGCGGGTCGGAGTACAGCAGGTACGCCGTGCGGTGCAGGGCGACGACCGTCTTGCCGGTGCCCGGACCGCCGTCGACCACCAGGGTGCCCTGCGACCCGGCGCGGATGATGGCGTCCTGGTCGGCCTGGATGGTGCCGAGGACGTCTCGCACCCGGTCCGAGCGCTCGGCGCCGAGGCTCGCGACGAAGGCGGACTGGTCGTCGAGGGCCGGGTGCTGGTCCAGCCCGTCGGTCCCGTGGGCGCCCCGCAGCGCGTCGGTGACGAAGACCTCGTCCCAGTAGTCGCTCACCCGCCCGTCGGACCAGTGGAAGCGGCGGCGGCTCGCCAGGCCCATGGGGTCGGCGTGCGTCGCCCCGAAGAACGGCTCGGCGGCGGGCGAGCGCCAGTCGACGAGCAGGCGCGCGCCGTCGCCGTCGGTCAGGCCGAGCCTGCCCACGTAGACGGGCTCACCGCCGTCGGCCGGGACCATGCGGCCGAGGCAGAGGTCCAGGCCGAAGCGTCGCAGGGTGCGCAGGCGCGCGGTGAGCCGGTGGACCTCCTGGTCGCGGTCGAGGGCCGCCTGGCCGGAACCGGCCGGGGCACGACGGGCGACGTCGAGACGTGCGGTGAGGTCCGCCGTCGACGCCGCGATGCTGGCGGCGATCGCGGCGAAGTGCCGCTCGTCGGCGGCGATCAGGGCGTCGTCGGACTTGGCGGCACGGGAGACGGGCAGGGCGAAGGCGCTCGAGGAACGGGAGGTCACGGGCATCAGCTCCGGTCGCGAGGCCCCGGGGCGGCAGGGGCGGAGACTCGAGATTCTGCGCCTCGCAGGGGGTCTTGCCGCAAGACCCCCCGTGCGCTATACCTTGGAAAGGGCAGCCGGTGCACGGTCTCCGGCGGCCGCGCTGTCGCAGGCCCGGCCCGGACAGGAGCCCGCGTTGGACTACCGTCGCCACGCCCCGGCGTCGCGCTTCACGGGACTCGTCGAGCACTACTGGTCGGTGGTCTCCCCCGCACCTCCAGAGCCGCTGCGTGCCGTGCTCGTGCCGAACGGGCGCGGCACCGTCCAGTTCTGCCTGGGCCGTCCGGGGCGCCGCTTCTCCGCGGACGGGCCCGACCGGGAGAACGCGGACGTCTACCTCCCGACCGGCACCGCGCCGATGGTCATCGCGCAGGAGGGGCCCTCCCACTACGTCGGCATCCAGTTCACGCCCTGGGGAGGCCGCGCACTGTTCCCCCGGGCTCCGGACCAGCCGGCGCAGGTGGTCGACGCGATCGGACCGTTGCCCGGCAAGGGATCCCTCGCCGAGGATCCTGCCCCTGAGCTCGACCGCTGGCTCGACGGGTTCCTTCCCGGGCGGCGGACCGCCTCGCACGAGCTCCTCGCGCAGGCGACGGCTCGGATCGACGCCGCGCCGTCCGCCGTCGACGTCGGTTCGCTGTCCGCCGAGCTCGCCGTCGCCCCCTCGACCCTCTACCGGGCGTTCCGTCGCGGGATCGGGCTGTCCCCGAAGCAGTACCTCCAGGTCATGCGGCACCGAGCCTTCACCGACGCGCTGCTCGCGGAGGCGGGTGGCCTGCCGACGGCCCTGCTCGCGGCGCTGGCCGGGTACGCCGACCAGTCGCACGCCTCGCGCGACTTCACCCGCTTCACAGGGATGACGGCGACGACGTTCCGCGACACCTACGACGGCATCGCCCGTCTCATGGCACGGTCCGCAGGCTGACCGATTCCTTCAAGCCCGGCACCCCCGGCGTCCCTAGCGTGGGGGCATGGGAACAATCATCCACGTCGAGCTGACCAGCACCTCCCCCGAGAAGACCGCGGACTTCTACGCCCGTGCCTTCGGCTGGGAGTCCACCGCCTCTCCCCACGTCCCGGACTACCTCGTCGCCCGCACCGGGGACGGCAGCGGCGTCGACGCCGCCGTCATGAGCAGCCGGTACCAGTCGCAGAGCACCATCGTCTGGATCGAGGTACCCGACATCGACGCCGCGGTCGCGTCCGTCGAGACGGCCGGCGGAGCCTCGGCAGGCGAGATCCTCGACCTGCCCGGTGAAGGGCGGGTCGGGTACGTCAAGGATCCCCACGGCGTCGTCATCGGTCTCAAGCAGCCCCGATGACCTCGAGACGCTCCAGCGTCCGGCGCAACCGCCGGAGGTCCTGACGCTCGGTGCGCGTGATCACGACGCTCACCAGCGGACGCAGGAGACGGTCGCTCCCGGAGAGGGTGACCACCTTGACGACGTCGACCCGGCACGATCCCGCCGCTGTCGGCGTCACCGTCCGGCTGCCCTCGGCCGTGCCGTCGGCGACCCGCCAGCGGAACGAACGGCCCGGGCGCACGTCGGAGACCTCGACCGCGCTCTCGACGGTCCGGCCGAGCACGCGCAGGGTCTCGGTGACCCGGGCGCCGTCGTGCACCGGTCCCGCCGGCTCCTGGGTCATCTGCTCCAGGCCCGCGCGCCAGGCGAGGTCGTTCGCGTAGACGCTGAGGTACTCCCACGCGACGGCCGCAGGCACGCCCACGTCGATCGAGGTGTGGACGCGGACAGGTTTCATCAGAGCAGCCTCCCAAGTGGTTTCCTGGTTGACTATATACCGGTGGAGTATCGTGATGGCATGGTCGAGCACTCCGACGGCACACCCGACTTCGCCGACATCGCCGTCGCCCACTGGCAGCGCGAACGTCCGGACCTCGACCTGCGCGCGATGGGCACGCTGGCCCGCTTCGCCCGGCTGCACCTCGTGGGCGGCCGGGCCGTGGACGCGGTGTTCGCCGCCCACGGCCTGGACCGTGGCGAGTTCGACGTCCTCGCCGGGCTACGGCGCACGGGCGCCCCCTACGAGCTCAGCCCGTCCCACCTCGCCGACATCCTGCTCATCACCCGTGCCGGCATGACCAAGCGCATCGACCGCCTCGAGCGGCGCGGGCTCGTCACCCGACGCTCCGCACCCGACGACCGGCGGAGCCTGCTGGTCGGCCTCACCCCCGACGGGCTCGCCGTCGTCGACGCCGCCGTCACCGACCACGCCCGCAACGAGACCCGGCTCCTCGACCTGCTCACCGAGGGCGAGGCCCAGGCCTTCGACACGATCCTGCGCAAGCTGCTGGCCGGGCTCGACGCGAGGAGCACGTCGCCGGGTCGGGAGCCCGTCACCCGCCCAGCGGAACGTGGCGCCCCGGGAAGCGCGCCCGCAGCAGCCGGTCGTGCGTGACGAGGACGACGGCGCCCGGGTAGTCGACGAGGGCCTCCTCCAGCTGCTCGACCAGCTCCGGCACCAGATGGTTGGTGGGCTCGTCGAGGAGCAGCAGGTCGGCGGGCTGCGCGACGGCGCGGGCGAGCTCCAGCCGGCGACGCTGACCCTGGGAGAGCTCCCCCGTCGGGCGTGCCAGGTCGTCCGGGCGGAACAGGCCGGTCGCCAGGAGCTCCTCGGCCAGCTCGTCGAGGGACGCGTCGCGGCCCTCGGCGTAGGCGAGCAGCAACGGCACGCCCGCCGACCCCGCGCGGTCCTCCTGCCGCAGGTGGGCGACCCGCCCGTGCACCGCCACGGTCCCGGCGTCGGGCGTCACCTCGCCGGCGACCACACCGAGCAGGGTGCTCTTGCCCGCACCGTTCGGCCCGGTGACGAGCACCCGCTCGCCCGGCGCCACCCGAAAGCCCTCCAGGCTGAGGCGACCGGCGACCCGCAGGCCCTCGACGCTCACCACGTGCGACGAGACCTCGTCGCGCGGCGGGCGGCCCGCCCCGGCAGGTGCGCCGTCGTCGGGCACCGCGAGGCGGGGCCGGAACGCCAGCGGCACGGCGGGTGCCGGTGCCGGCGCCGCCTCCAGGCGCGCGACCTGCTCCTTCGCCGCCCGGACGCGGCTCATCGAGCCGTGGCCACGAGCCCGGGCCCGGAAGGCGCCGTGCCCGAACCCGTCCAGCTCCAGCTTGCGTGGGACCGCCTCGACCCGTGCCGCGTGCGTGCCGATCAGCCGCCGTTGCCGGGCCAGCTCGGCACGCCAGTGCTCGTGCTCGGCCGCGCGGCGCTGCCGCTCGGCCGACCTCGCCGCGAGGTAGCCGGCGTACCCGCCGCCGTACCGCCGCACGCGGCCGTCGTCGACCTCGAGGATCACCGAGGTGAGCCGGTCGAGGAACGCGCGGTCGTGCGAGACGGCGACGACGGTGCCGCGGTGTGCGTCGAGGCGGTCCTCCAGCCAGGCGATCGCGCCGTCGTCGAGGTCGTTCGTGGGTTCGTCCAGGAGCAGCAGGTCGCACGGCGTGGCCAGGGCCGCCGCCAGGGCGAGGCGGTGCCGCTCCCCGCCGGAGAGGGTGCCGATCGGGCGCGACCGGTCGAGCCCGCCGAGGCCGAGGACAGCGAGGCCGGTGGCCACGCGGACGTCGACGGTGCGGCCGTCCACGGCGTCGAGCTCGGCCGTCACGTCGGCGTACTCCGCGAGGAGCCCGGCCCGGCGGTGGGCGCCCGCGGTGCCGATCGCGGCCTCGAGCTCTCCCAGCCGTCGCTCGATCGCCCGCACCGGGGCCAGGACGTGGTCGATCGTCGTCGCGACCGACGCCGTCGGCGGCAGGCCGAGATGCTGGTGGGCGACGGCGACGCCGCCGGGCGCGACGACGACGCGCTCCCCCGCGTCGACGGTGAGGTCGCCCGCGAGGACGCGCAGCAGGGTGGTCTTGCCGGAGCCGTTGTCACCGACGACGCCGGCGCGTTCGCCGGGTCGCAGGGTGAGGTCGACCTCGTCGAGGACGAGACGGTCGGCGAAACGACGGACGACGCCGTCGAGCCGGTACTGGACGGGACAGGCGGAGGTGCGCACAGGGAACTCCGATCTCCTCGGGCGCGTCCGTGCGGACGCAGGCCGAGGTGGGCATGAGGGATGGTCGTCTCACGCGGGCCGTGGCGGCACGCGTGCGAAGGACCCGCCGCGGAGCGTGCTCGACGCGGCGTCCCGTGCGCTCAGACCAGTGTTCCCATGCGTCCGAGGCTAGCGGCCACCTTGCCTCGGACGCACGGGATTTCTGGACGGCCCCGGCTCGCGTTGCGGGCATCGCCTTCCACGCAGAGCCTGGTGATGGTCTCGACGACACCTGGAGGGCCGATGGCTGACACCGACGAGCCGCGCACGCGCGAGACGCACCGTGACTCCACGCCCGACTCGCCGCCCGACCTGCACGGGCCGCACTGGAAGCGGGCGATCAAGGGAGCCTTCCGCGAGTTCGGCGACGACCAGTGCATCGACCTCGCCGCCGCGCTCACGTTCTTCGCCGTGCTCGCGTCCGCGCCGGCGCTGCTGGCTCTGATCTCCGTCCTCGGTCTCGTCGCCGACGCCGAGGCCGCGGTCGACTCGGTGACGGACACCGTCTCGGACTTCCTGCCCGCCGAGACCCTGGCGATCATCGAACCGCTCGTCGAGAACGCCGCGAGCTCGACCGGTGCGGGCCTGGCCCTCGTCCTCGGTCTGGTGGTCGCCCTGTGGTCGGCCTCCGGGTACGTCACCGCGTTCAGCCGAGCGATGAACCGCATCTACGAGGTCGAGGAGGGACGCCCGTTCTGGAAGCTGCGCCCGATCATGCTGGTGGTCACCGTCATCACAGTGGTCCTCGCGGCCCTGGTGGTCGCCAACCTGGTGCTGTCCGGACCGGTCGCCGAGGCCGTGGGCAGCGCCGTCGGGCTCGGCGGCACCGCGCTCACCGTCTGGCAGATCGCCAAGTGGCCGGTCGCGCTGCTCCTCGTGGTGGTCGTCGTCGCGCTGCTCTACCACCTCACGCCCAACGTCAAGCAGCCGAAGTTCCGGTGGATCAGCATCGGGGCGGCCGTGGCGATCCTCGTGTGGGTGGTGGCTTCCGCCGCGTTCGGGTTCTACGTCACCCAGTTCGGCAGCTACGGGTCGACGTACGGCACCCTCGGCGGTGTCATCGTGTTCCTGCTGTGGCTGTGGATCACGAACCTCGCGCTGCTGTTCGGGGCGGAGCTCGACGCCGAGCTGGAGCGCAGCCGCGAGCTGCAGGGCGGCATCGCCGCCGAGGAGGCGATCCAGCTCCCGCCGCGCGACACCCGTGCCAGCGACAAGAAGGCCGCCAAGCGGGCCGACGCCGTCGCCGAGGCGCGAGCGCTGCGGGGTGCCGGCACGCCCGCCGACGCGCCGGAACCTCGGCACGCGGACCGGACGTAGCGCCCGCACCGGTCGGCATGGCCGAGCGCGTCACACGCGCTCGGCCACCGCCGGCCGGACCTCGCGCGGGCGAGCAGCAGGGGTCACGAACGCCGCCCCGACGAGCAGGACGACCACCACCAGCAGGGCGGACCGCAGGCCATGGGCCTCGCCGAGGAACCCCAGCACCGGTGGCCCGACGAGGAACGCCACGTAGCCGATGGTCGCCGCGAGGGAGACTCGCGCCGCCGGGTTCGGACCCGAGGCCCCGGCGGCCGACAGAGCGACAGGGAACCCGAGCGACGTGCCGAGACCCCACAGGATCGCCGCCGCCGCCGCGACCCACTGGTGGTCGACCAGGCTCACCATCGCGAGACCGACGGCGCCGATGACGGCGCTGGCACCCAGCACGGCGGCGCGGCCGAACCGGTCCACGAGACCTCCGCCGAGGAACCGGCCGACCGTCATCGCCGCGGCGAAGACCGCGTACACGGCCGAGCCGAGGGCGGCGTCGAACCCGTGGCCGTCGACCATGATGAGCGGGAGCCAGTCGTTCGCCGTCCCCTCCGCCATCGCGAGCGCCAGGATGATGATCCCGACGAGCAGCAGCCGGGAGTCCTTCCACACCGCAGGGCGCGGACCCGTGTGCTCCTGAGCTTCGGCGACGCTCCTTCCCACGGCGGCGGGCACGTCGCGGATCGCGACGGAGAGCGTCACCAGCACCACCCCGGCGACGACCAGGAGATGAGCGAGGACCGGGAACCGGACGGCCGTGAGGACCATGCCCGCGACGGCTCCGACCACGGTGCCGAGACTGAAGAACCCGTGCAGGGCGGGCAGTGTGGAGCGCCCCAGCAGCCGCTCGACCTCGGCGCCCTCGACGTTGAGGGCGACCTCGCCGCCACCCATCCCGCAGCCGAACAGGCCCAGGCCCAGGGCGACGACGGCACCGTTGCCGAGTGCCGCGCCGACGCCGATGACGGCCGCTCCCACCGCCACCGAGACCGTGCCGGCCGCCATCACCGGGCGTGCGCCCCACCGTGCCACCAGCGGCCCGGAGGACAGGATGCCGATCATCGAGCCCGCGGAGAGACCGAAGAGGATGAGCCCCATCTGCGCGGTCGAGGCGCCGACGAGGTCACGGATGTCCGGGGTGCGCGTCACCCAGGACGCGATGGTGATCCCGGGCAGGAAGAACAGCGCGAACAGGGCGTTCCGGCGCGCGCGGAGGCTGGCGGTCACAAGGGGGCTCCCGTTCAGGACGAAGGTTGTACAAGCGTACACACTTGGTTGGACGGCGGAACCCTGGCAGATTGGCTGCCGTGAGCGGCACACGTCGTCAGGCGCCCAACGACCCGGGGCGCAAGGACCGGATCCTCGACGCGACCCTGGAGGTCGTGGCGCGGGACGGCGTGCACGGCACCACCCACCGCCGGATCGCCGCGGCCGCCGAGGTACCGCTGGGCTCGATGACCTACTACTTCGACGGGATGAGCGACCTGCTGGCCCAGGCGTTCGCGCGCCTCGCCGACACCATGTCCCTCCAGTACCGCCGGATGTTGGAGGACGCGGCCGACACCGCGGAGGCGGAGACCGCCGTCGTCGACCTGATCTGCGGCCAGGCCTACGCGACACATCGCGAGCTGACGCTCATCTTCGAGATGTACGCCTACGCCAACCACCACCCCGAGGTGCGCTCCACCATGCACACCTGGCTCCTGCGCAGCCGCGAGAGCCTGGGCCTGCACTTCCCGGAGCACGTCTGCCGCGCCCTCGACGCCCTCGTCGAGGGCTGGCCCATGCACCGGTCCTTCGACGACGCGCCGCTGGACCGTGACCTCGTCGCCGCCACGGTCCACGCCGTCGTGACCGGCCTGGGAGGCGCGGCGCCGGCCGGACGGGCGTGACGATCAGGACTCTCGCGGGCCGAGCCGAGAGCATGACCTGCGCTGCCGTCCGTGGAACCATCCCCCCATGACGACGACGGTCCCGGCGCACGCACCCCCCACCCCGCCGCCGTCCGACGACCTGCCGAGCGGACCGCACCCGCTCGTCGGAGGCCACGCGAAGGCCGGCTGGCTCCACCGTGCACTGGCGGTGCTCCTGGACTCGGCGCTCGTGGCCTCGGTCGCGTGGCTCGCCACCGGCGAGGCCCCGTCGTTCGCGACGCTGCCGCTGCTGGACGGCGGCGAGGACCCTCCCCTAGCCTCCGCGACCTTCGTCTGGACCGCAGGCTCCCTCGTCTCGCTCGCGGTGCTGCAGGCCTACACGGGGATGACGCCGGGCAAGCGCGTGACGGGCGTGTCCGTGGTCGACGACCGGACCGGTCGACCGATCGGGTTCGCGGGGACCGTGCTGCGATGGTTCGCGCACCTGCTCGACGCCGTCCTGATGATCGGCTACCTGCGCGCCGCCTGGCACCCGCAGGGCCGCACCTTCGCGGACTCGTTGCTCGGCACCGTCGCCGTGCTCAGCACCCGGCCCGCCCCGCACCCGTGGGTGGCGTGGCTGCGCCGTCAGCGCGACGACCGCGCACCACGCCTGCGCTGGCCACCGATCGTCACGAGCGCCGTCGCGCTCGTCGTGTGCGCTGCCGCGGCGGCGACGAGCCTGACGCAGAGCAGCGGCGGCGCCTGGCACTCGTCGTCCGACGGGACCTCCTGCACCAGCACCGGTGACTTCGTGGCGACGGCGATGATCGACAGCGCCGCGTCGGCCTCGTGGGAGTCCCGGCTCGGGATCCACCGGTTGGCCACGGAGTCGTGGCAGGTGGTCGCCGCCTGGTCGACCGGGCTCGCGGCCGACGACGGCGGCAACCGTCCGCTCGATGCCGCGGACGCCACGCTGACCGTGCGCTCGCCCGACGGGCGGCGCTACTCCTCGCAGACCGCGACGTCGCACGACGACGCGCACGGCGCGTGGGACGACGCGCCAGACCTCGATGCCGACGACGACCTGTGGTGGACGGTGCCGGAGCTGCTCGCCTGGGCGAGCGTCGAGACGCCGGAGGACGTCTCGGGCTGGACGGCCACGGCCACCCTTCTCGGCGACGACGGCGCCGTGGTCGCCGAGTGCTCGGCTGCCGTCCCGGCGGTCGAGGCCTGGCCGCGGGAGCCGTAGCCCGGCGTCACCGGATCCCTGGACCCGAGCTCGCCAGGGTGGGTAGATGCCCTCGTCACGCATCCTTGCGCGCCGCTGCCTCGCGACGTACTCTCCGTGTAATCGGTTCCATGGAATCGGTTACACGACACAGACCAACGACGTTCGACCCAGCGAGGAGGCTGCGATGCAGTCGGTGACCATCCGCGACGTCGCGGCGCGAGCCGGGGTGTCGGTGGCGACGGCGTCCCGCGTGCTGTCCGGCCACCCCGCCACCTCGGCGGACTCCCGGCGCCGCGTCGACGACGCCGCCCGCGAGCTCGGCTTCCGCCCCAACGCGCAGGCCCGCTCGCTGCGCAAGACCCGCACCAACACGATCGGGGTGCTCGTCTCCGACGTGCGCAACCCGTTCTTCGCGGAGATCGCGCACACCGTCGAGCAGAGCGCCCTGGCCACCGGCATGGCCACCCTGCTGTGCAACGCCAACGAGAGCACCGACCAGCAGGACCTCTGCCTGGACCTGCTCGTCTCCCAGCGCGTCGACGGCATGATCGTCGCCCCGCAGGGCGACGGCAGCGGCAGCCTGCGCGAGGTCCTCACCCTGGGCATGCCGGTCGTGTTCGTCGACCGCACCATCGACGGCGTGGACGTCCCGAGCGTCACCTCGGACAACCGCACCGGCATCGCCGACGCCGCCCGGCACCTCGCCGAGCTGGGCCACCGGCGGGTCGGATACGTCGCCGGCCCCCAGGAGACGTCCACCGGTCGCGAGCGCCTGGAGGCCTACCGTGACGCCGTCGCCACCCACGGGTTCGATCCCGACCCGCGACTCGTCCACCAGGGAGACTTCCAGGTGGCCAGCGGCGTCGAGGGTGCCGAGCTCCTCCTCGGCCTGGACGAACCGCCGACGGCGATCCTCGCGGCGGACAGCCTCATGACGTTCGGCGTCCTGCAGGTCTGCCAGGACCGCGGGGTGCAGATCGGCTCCGAGCTGTCGCTCGTCGGCTACGACGACATCGACGCCTTCCGCCTGGTCAGCCCGGCCCTCACCGTCATCGCCCACGACGCCGCCCGGATGGGCTCGCTGGCGGTGGAGATGATCCGCGACGTGCTCGCCGACGAGCCCGTCACCCCGGCCGTCCTCCCGACGACCCTCGTCGTGCGCGGCTCGACCGGCTCCCCCGACCCGCGGAGGACCTCATGAGCACCCCCTCGGCCGACGCGCCGCTGCTCACCCTGGAGAACGTCTCGAAGTCGTTCGGCCCCGTACGGGTCATCGACGACGTCACGGTGCACGTCCGGCGCGGGCACGTCCAGGTGCTCCTCGGCGAGAACGGCGCCGGCAAGTCCACGCTCATCAAGATGATGTCGGGCATCTACCAGCCCGACGGCGGACGCATCCTGGTCGACGGCGGGCCCGTCGTCCTCGACGGCGTGCGCGCCGCGGAGTCCCACGGCATCGCGACGATCCACCAGGAGCTCAACCTCGTGCCGACCATGTCGGTCGCGGAGAACGTGCTCATGGGTCGGCTGCCGTCGCGTGCCGGCCTGCTCGACAAGCGCGCGATGCGCACCACGGCCCGCCGGGCCCTCGACCGCATCGGTCTCGACGTCGACGTCGACCAGCCCGTGGGCGAGCTGGGTGTGGCCCGCCAGCAGCTCGTGGAGATCGCCAAGGCCCTCAGCCTGGACGCCCGCATGCTGATCCTCGACGAGCCGACGGCGGCGCTCACCCACGGGGAGATCGACGCCCTGTTCGGCGTCGTCGAGGACCTGCGGGCCGACGGCGTGGGCATGGTCTTCATCAGTCACCACCTGGAGGAGATCGCCCGGATCGGCGACGACGTCAGCGTGCTGCGCGACGGCTCCCTCGTGGCGGAGGTGCCCGCCTCGACCGACGAGGACGAGCTCGTGCGGCACATGGTGGGACGCGACATCGCCGACCACCACCCGCGCCGGCGCGAGTACACCGGCCCTGACGAGGTGCTCCTCGACGTGCAGCACCTGTCGCGGCACGGGGTGGTCGACGACATCAGCTTCCAGGTGCGCGCCGGCGAGGTCCTCGGCATCGCCGGGCTCGTCGGGGCCGGGCGCACCGAGCTGCTGCGGGCGGTCGCGGGCGCCGACCCCTATGACGCCGGCACCGTCACCGTGCGCGGGGGCGCGCTGCCCGCGAAGGACGTCGGCAGCGCGATCGCCGCCGGCGTCGGGCACGTCCCCGAGGACCGCAAGTCGCAGGGCCTCGTGCTCGGGGCGTCGGTCAACGAGAACATCGGCTACGCGACGCTGCGGTCCACGGCCCGCCTGGGGCTCGTCGACCGCCCGGGCCAGCGCCGTCGCGCCCAGGACGTCGCCGACCGGTTGCGCATCCGGATGCGCGACATCGACCAGACCGCACGCGACCTGTCCGGCGGCAACCAGCAGAAGATCGTCTTCGCCCGCTGGGTGCTCGCCGGGTCCCAGGTCCTCCTCCTCGACGAGCCCACCCGCGGCGTCGACGTCGGGGCCCGCGTCGAGATCTACGAGTTCATCAACGCCATCACCGCCGACGGCGGAGCGGTCGTCATGGTCTCCAGCGACCTGCCCGAGGTCCTCGGCATGAGCGACCGCATCCTCGTGATGAGCGGGGGGCACGTCGCCGGGGAGCTCGAGGGCGAGGACGCCACCGAGGACCGCGTCATGGCCCTGGCCGTGCGCGACGTCGACCGCGACGCCGAAGACCACAGCGAAGGAACGAGCGCATGAGCACACCGACCACATCGACCCCCTCGCCCACGCCGGCGTCGCGGCTGCGGACCGGGGCGGGCACGTTCCTGGCGAACAACGGCGCCCTCGTGGGGCTCGTCGCCCTGTGCCTGGCACTGTTCATCGCCACCCCGAACTTTCTCACCGGGCCGAACCTGCTCAACATCGGCATCCAGGCGTCCACGATCGCGGTGCTCGCCTTCGGCATGACGTTCGTGATCGTCGCCGGCGGGATCGACCTGTCGGTCGGCTCCGTCGCGGCGCTCAGCGCGATGGCCTCCGCCTGGGTGTACTCGGCGGCCGGCCTGCCCGGCGGGTTGTCCCTGCTGGCCGGGCTCGCCACCGGCGCCGCGCTCGGCGCGATCAGCGGCATCGCCATCGCCTTCGGTCGCCTGCCGTCGTTCATCGCCACCCTGGCGATGCTCAGCGTCGCCCGCGGACTCACCCTCGTGCTGTCCGACGGCCGCCCGATCGCCACCTCGCCCGCCGTGTCGTTCCTGGGCGGCACCCTGTTCGGCATCCCGGTGCCGATCCTCGTGCTCGCCGTCGCCGGGCTGGTCGCCGCGTTCATCCTCAACCGCACCGTCGTCGGCCGCTCCATGTACGCCGTCGGCGGCAACGCCGAGGCGGCCCGCCTCTCCGGCATCCCGGTCAAGCGGGTGCTGGTGACCGTCTTCGCCCTCGCCGGGGTGTACGCCGCGCTCGCCGGGATGCTGCTGGCCGGACGGCTCAACTCGGCCCAGCCCCAGGCCGCGGCGGGCTACGAGCTCGACGCCATCGCCGCCGTCGTCATCGGCGGCGCGTCGCTCGCCGGCGGCGTCGGCCGCGTGTCCGGCACGCTGGTCGGCGCGCTGATCCTCGCCGTCATCCGCAACGGGCTCAACCTGCTCAACGTCAGCTCGTTCTGGCAGCAGGTCGTCATCGGGCTCGTCATCGCCGTCGCCGTCGGCATCGACGTGCTGCGCCGCAAGAACACCCGCCACTGACCATCCCCGCCTGACCCCCAGGCACCCCGGGCACCGTGCCCACGACGAAGGAGCGAACGATGAAGTTCTCCACCCGAGGACGACTCACCACCGCCGTCACGATCAGCCTCGCGCTGGTCGCCACCACCGCCGCGTGCGGACGCGACGGCGACGACCCCCAGGGCGGCGACGCCGCCGGACAGAGCGTGACCCTGTCGCTGTCGACGCTGAACAACCCGTTCTTCGTCGACGTGCGCGACGGTGCCCAGGCGGCTGCCGACGAGCTCGGCGTCGACCTGGAGGTCGTCGACGCGCAGAACGACAGCACCACCCAGGCCAACCAGATCGCCAACGCCGTCACCGGTGGCGCCGACGGCGTCGTCATCAACCCCGTCGACTCCGACGCCGCGGGTGCCGCCGTGCAACCGGCGCTCGCCACCGACCTGCCCGTCGTCGGCGTCGACCGGGCCGTCGAGGGCGCCGACATCACCTCCCTGGTCTCGAGCGACAACGTCGCCGGCGGCCGCCAGGCGGCCGAGGCGCTCGCCGCCGCGATCGGCGAGGAGGGCACGGTGATCGTCCTGCAGGGCGTCGCCGGGACCTCCGCGAGCCGCGACCGCGGCCAGGGCTTCGCCGACGGCATCGCCGAGTTCGGCGACATCGAGGTCGTCGCCACCCAGACCGCGAACTTCGACCGCGCGCAGGCGCTCGACGTCGCCACCAACCTGCTGCAGTCGCACCCGGACACCGTGGGGATCTTCGCCGAGAACGACGAGATGGCGCTCGGTGCGCTCCAGGCCCTCGGCGACCGCGCCGGTGACGACGTCATGGTCGTCGGCTTCGACGGCACCGACGACGGTCTCGCCGCGGTGGAGGCCGGGACCCTGGTCGCGACCATCGCCCAGCAGCCCACCGAGCTCGGCCGCCAGGCCGTCGAGGTCATGTCCCGCGTGCTCGCCGGCGAGGCCGTCGACGCCGAGATCCCCGTGCCCGTCCAGACCGTGACCACCGAGAACGTCGGAGACTTCCTGCAGTGACCGCACCCACCCCCTCCTCCCTGCCGCACGACGGCCCGCACGCCCGCGTCGTCGTCGTCGGCTCGACGAACGCCGACCTCCTCGCCCGTGTGGCCGCGCACCCCGCCCCGGGCGAGACGATCCTCGGTGAGAGGCTGGACGTCCTGCCCGGCGGCAAGGGGGCCAACCAGGCCGTCGCCGCCGCGCGGCTCGGTTCCCCGACCGCCCTGGTCGGGGCCGTCGGGGACGACGCGTTCGCCGAGCCTGCCCTGGCGGGTCTGCGGGAGGCGGGGGTGGACCTGTCGGCGCTCGCCGTGCGGACGGGCCGCACGGGCGTCGCGCTCGTGTCCGTCTCGGCCGACGGGGAGAACTCGATCGTCGTCATCCCCGGGGTCAACGCCACGGTGGACGCCGACGCCGTCCGGGCGCACCACGACGTCATCGGCCGTGCCGCGGTCGTGGTGCTGCAGGGCGAGATCCCGCGCGCAGGGATCGAGGAGGCGGCGCGTGCGGCCCGCGGCCGGCTCGTCGTGAACCTCGCGCCCGTCATCGACGTCGACACCGAGGTGCTCCTCGCGGCGGACCCGCTCGTGGTCAACGAGCACGAGGCCGCGCTCGTCGCGCACGCGCTCGGCGCAGCGGACGGCTCCGGGAACGGTGCGGCGGCTCCGGCGGCCGAGGACGGCTCGGACGAGGCCGTCGTGACCGCACTGCTCGCCCGCGGGGTGCCGTCGGTCGTCATGACGCTCGGCGCGCGGGGCGCGCTCGTCGGCGCCGGGGACCTCCTGGAGCAGGTGCCGACGCCACGCGTCGACGCCGTGGACACGACCGGGGCGGGCGACGCGTTCGTCGGGGCGCTCGCGCACGGTCTCGCCGGCGGCGACGACCTCGTGACCGCCGCCCGCCTCGCGGCGCGCGTGGGCGCGTACGCCGTGCGGTCGGTCGGCGCGCAGTCGTCCTACCCCGGCCTCGGGGACGAGCTGCCCGAGGTCACCGCGTGAGGCGCACCGGAGTGCTCAACCCCGCCCTGGCCGAAGGGCTCGCCCGCCTCGGCCACGGGCACCTCGTCGTCGTGGCCGACTGCGGGCTGCCCCTGCCGCCGTCGGCGCCCGTGGTCGACCTCGCCGTCGTGCACGGGGTGCCCCGCTTCACCCAGGTGCTCGACGCCGTCCTCGAGGAGATCGTCGTCGAGGGCAGCGTGGCCGCGACCGAGAGCAGCGGCACGTTGGTGAGCACCTGGCTCGACGAGCGCGGCCTCGCCCCGGAGCTCGTGCCCCACGACGAGCTCAAGGAGCTGCTCACCTCCGCGGCGCTCGTGGTGCGCACCGGCGAGGCGACGTCTTACGCGAACGTGGTGCTGCGCTGCGGTGTGCCGTTCTGACGGTGCGGCCGGTGACCGTGCGCGTCAGGGCGGCGAGGCCCCGTCCGACTCGCTGTCGAACTCGGTGACCGTCGTGCGCCAGTACTCCGCGCCGTCGCGCGTGCGGGTGACGAGCCCGGCGTCGACCAGGGCGCGGCGCAGCCCGACCGGGTCGGCCGTGCGCCGGCGCAGCCGGTCGGTCAGCGTGCGCTCGCTGACGGGCTCGTGCAGCGCCAGCACCTGCGTGGCGAGGTAGCGCACGACCTCCTGCCGGTCCCGCTGGCGCCGCGGCATCCCCTGGAGCCGTCCGTCGGTGAGGAGACGTTCCGGGCCGGAGGGTGGCGCCGGCTCGGCCGACGCGGCGGCGGTGAGGAGCTCCCGGAACCGCCCGGGCGCCGCTCGCGGGGTCCCGTCCTGCACGGACACGAGCCCCGCGTCGCACAGGGTGCTCAGCCGGCGGCGGTCGTCCGCGGTCAGGGCGTCGACAATCAGCACCTCGGCCGTCGGGGCACCGGCATCACCGCGCCCCGGGCCGCCCTCGACGATCCGCGCGAACAGCCGCAGCCTGTCCTCGTCCGCCAGCGCGGCCACCACCTGCCGCCACTCGTTGCTCATGGCACGAGCGTAGGACGGACGCGACCGGTCGGCCGACGCGCTGTCAGGCCTCGCCGAGCTCGCCCAGCACGATCCGACCGCGCAGCGACGCCGGGTCCGTCGGACCGGCCGCCAGCACCTCGCGGGCCGCGTCCGGCGCCTCGGTGCCCTCGTCGACGCCCCAGAGCAGCACGCCGTGCACCCGGACCGCGTCCGTGCCGTCGTCGGCCGGTTCGACGTAGTAGGCCACGACCTGCGCGAGCGGGTCGTCGGCGGGGCCCTGGCGGTCCTCGACGATCTCGAGGGAGGCGTCGAGAGTGCCCACCGCCTCGTAGCGCACGCCGAACAGCACCGAGTAGTAGAAGGGCGTGTGCGCGTACGGCTCGTCGGCGCCTGCCATGTCCCGCCCGGCCGCCCGGCCCGACGACGTCGCGTGGTCCACGTGCTCGACCCGCCGCGCACCGAGCACCCGGTCCGGGTAGTGCGCCACGTCCCCGGCGGCCCATACCGCGGGGTCGCTCGACCGCAGGTGCTCGTCCACGACGATGCCGCCGTCGTCGACCGTCTCCAGCCCGGCCTCGGCGGCGAACCCGGTCTCGAGCGAGATCCCCAGCCCCAGCACGACGACGTCGGCCTCGACCTGCTCGCCCGACGAGAGCGCCAGGTGGACCGGCCCGTCGGGACCCCGCACCTCGCCTCCCGTCGCCCCGGTACCGCGCACGAGCTCCACCCCGTGGGTGCGGAACGGCAGCTCCACACGCCCGGCGAGGTCGGCGGGCAGCATCTGGTCCAGGAGAGTGTCCTGCGTGAACACGAGGGTCACCTGCGCGTCGGTCTCGGTGAGCCCGGCCGCCAGCTCGGTGGCGATGTAGCTGCCGCCCACCACCACGACGTGCGGACTGCCGTGCGAGGTGAGCCCGCGCAGCCGCTCGTAGTCGCGCACGCTGCGGAACGGGATGACGCGGCCCGTGCCGTGCGAGTCGTCGACGTCGGCCGAGCCGGGTGTGCCGCTGGTGGCCACCAGGGCTTTGCCGTAGCCGATCTCCCGGCCCGACGCCGTGCTCACCGTGCGGCGGTCCGTGTCGAGCGCGACGACGGTCTCGCCGAGCAGCAGGTCCGCCCCGGTGTCCTCGGCCGTCCCCGTCCACACCTGGTCGAACGTGAAGTCCGGGTCCGTCCACAGCTTCTTGGACAGCGCCGGGCGTGTCACGGGCTCGGTCTGCTCGCGGCCGACGATCCCGATGCTGCCGGTGGGGTCGACCTCGCGGATGCCGCGCGCGGCGGCGTCGGACGCCATCCCGGCGCCGAGCAGCAGGTAGTCGTAGTGGTCGTTCACCATGGAGGCCTCCTCAGATCGTGGCGACCGAGCCGCCGTCGACCCGGTAGTTCGAGCCGATGACGTAGCTCGCGCGGGCGGAGCAGAGCAGGGCGACCACCGCGGCGACCTCCTCGGGCCTGCCACGGCGGTCCGTCTCGATGAACGGCCGCTCCTCGGCGAGGAAGCTGCGGACCGCCTCGTCACGGTCGACGCCGAGCTCCGCGGCGCGGGCGTCCATCATCTCGTCGGTCATGGGCGTCTCGACGAAGGCGGGCGAGACGGCGTTCACCAGGACACCCTCGCTGCCGTACGTCTTCGACAGGCCCTTGGTCAGGTTGAGCAGCGCGGCCTTCGACGCGTTGTACGGCAGCTCGTCGACGTAGGGCTGCAGGCCGTTCTCCGAGGAGATCAGCACGATGCGGCCCCACCCGGCGGCCCGCATCCCCGGCAGCAGGGCGCGCACCGTGCGCACCGCGGCGAGCAGGTCCACCTGCAGCGTCTCGAGCCAGCCGTCGTCGTCGATCTCGTGGAACAGGCCCTGCGCCCCGTGGATCCCGGCCGCGTGCACGAGGATGCCCGCCGGACCGAACGCCTCCTCGGTGGCACGCACCAGGTGGGCGACGTCGTCGGGCCGCGTGAGGTCCGCGCCGACGGCGGCCCAGCTCCCGGCCGGTGCGCCCAGCGACTCGGCCGCCGCGCGGACCGCCGCCTCGTCGGTGTCGGTGAGGACGACGCGCGCGCCCTCGCGCAACAGCTCGAGCGCGGACGCCAGGCCGATGCCCGAGTCCGCCCCGGTGACGACCGCGACGCGGCCTTCGATACCCAGGTCCACAGGTGCTCCCCTCGTTCCGGTGCGCCAGGTCCGGCGCGCCGTCATCGTGCCCAGGAGCCCGTGGGCTCGCACGAGGAGACCGCGGGAGGGAGGACGGCTCCCTCCCGTGGGGGTGGTGGGCGGCGGTGGCGGACCGACATGATCACCGTCATGACGCACCACGACCCGGTCCCGCGCTCGACGAGCGCGGCCTGGCCCCGTCCTCAGCACGGCCACGACGATGCGCGCGACCACCGCGCACCTCCTCGGGGCGAGCGAGGAAATGGGTGTCGACACCGTGCTCCCCCGCGCGATCCCCCCGACGAGCGGGCGATCTCCGCCGGTCACAGCAGGGGACAACTGGACCGCGATCCTCGAGGTGATCGAGGCAGCCCGGCACACCAAGGGCCTGACTCCTCCAGGTGGGTCCAGGTGATGCAGGCTGAGCATGACGACGTCGTGGCGGTGACGTGAGCTCGTCGTCGTGGGTGGTCGAGCGAGACGGCGTTCGACGCCGTGGCGGGCCGACCGTCCGGCTGCCAACCCAGCATCCCGTGTGTGATGACCCGGTTTCCCACGAACTCGGACACGCGACAGCAGACTTCGGACGTCGGTCGGCGTGGCATCCCGCGGAGGTCGCGACGAGACATCAAGATCAGGCTGATCACTACGGCCCCCGCAGTGGTCAACTACACAGGGAGCTCTGTATGAATCCGACCTCATCGGCACGAAGTCTGCATCGGCCGGTGTCCGCGATCGCGGCCACTGTGATCACAGCTCTCATCGTGAGCATCGGCGGCACGGCCTCTGCCTCGACGACCGCTACTGAGCGATCAGCCGACGAAGCCGAGGTTGTTCTCGACCGAGCACGACAGGCGATTAAAGAATTTAACGATAGTCAGTTCCGGTCAACCGGTACAGCGCCAGCTCAAGCTGGCACGAAAGTAGCGACAGGCGTGGGTAGCGCTCACGTTCTCGATGAGACGGCGGTCGTCAGCGGCGACGTAGTGACGCTTGAAGCCGTGGACCATTCTCTGGACCAAATGAGCGGCATCCTCGAGGACGGCACTATCCTCTACGAAGGTGACGACATTGACCATGCGCTGGCGGCATTCGAGGACGGCTCATTCCGCGCCGAGACCATTATCCGGGGCCCGGCAGCGCCGCGCGAAATTGCATACGACATCACCTTCAGCGAGGGTACGCACGCCGAGATAGCGGATGACGGTGGCGTTGACGTGTTCGAGGTCTTCGCTGATGAACCTGCACAGGTTCTGGTCGGGCGCTTCGAGACCCCGTGGGCGATCGACGCGAGCGGGACGCCTATTGATACCTGGTACGAACTGGACGGGGGGTCGTTGGTCCAGGTTGTCGATCATGGTGTCGACACAGCCTACCCCGTGGTTGCCGATCCGTTCTGGATCCCCGCCATCGTCGTCGCTCTCCGCGTCGCCAGCGTGACCATCAAGGTGGGTTCCAAGACTGTCAAGTACGCTAAGGCCCCCGCCTCAAGGGCCGCCAATGCACTTTCGTCCTACAAGACGCTCTCCTTCAAGACTGGTGCGCACACGTTCAAGCTCGACAAGAGCGGAATGAAGCATATTCTCACACGCCACCACCCGAAGTACTGGACCGGGGGATCGAAGGCCACGCAGACGTTCTTCAACCCGAACATGTCGGTCACTCAGGTTCGAAGTCTCGTGCACGGCGCGATGAAGCAGTGGCCGGCCACGCTCAAGAGCCGCGGAACAAATCAGCGCATTTCGCTCAGCGGAACCTACGACGGCGTCAAGTACAAGATGGTAATTGACAAGGGCCGAGTCGTCCAATTCTACCCGCGTTGAAGAGGGATAGCATGGGAAACACGCCACGTGCCGTCACAGCCGAATCATTCATTCTGGTTCCGCATACCGTCACCGACCTCGAGGACTTCTCAGCGCACCACGAGCGCTATCTCGTCAGTATCGATGCCGAGCCCGAACGCGCCGTTTCCTTGTGGCACGAAAGACTCAGGGACAATCCATACGGCAGTGAAGGTTTCCTCGACCTGAGGTATCACGGCCAAGAACTGATGGCGCCGGAGCTCTGGGACGAGGTGTACGGCATCTGGCACTCGCTGGTTGAGATCATTGACGATTTCTTGGCCACCGGAACAGGGAGCGACCTGTTCCCCGACCAGCCCGTCGGCATCGAACTAAAGTCTCACGGGCGATCGGCGGTCTTTCGCGTGCACGAAAAATCGGTGACCGTCGATCCCGAAGAGTTCATCCCAGGAGTCCTCCACGAAGCCAAGCGCTACTTTTCTTGGGTCGCCCTGCGAATCGGCAGCGACGAGACCCCGGTTCTCGAACGGATCGAATCGGTCGGAGCACGTTTTCGACGCGAACAGCATCGCTCGACCTGACGTCGCTGAGCACTTCGATCGATTCGGCAGCTGGACTTCGGTCGACAGCTTGGCTACCGGTTCAACGCCGATTGCCGAATCTGCTACTCCGGCCTCGAAGGAGGATGCTCTGCCGTCGAGGGGGTGTCCGGAAGACACGTCGAGAACTCCCTCGACGGCAACGGGTGGCGCGTGTGATGGATAACTTCTGATTGATGTCCGAGATCAAGGGGCATGACGAATCAACCTGCTCCAGCACTGATTCTGCGTGATGGTGCCCAAGCAGAACTGGAACGGTGGGTGCGTTCCTCGACGGTCGCGGCCGGGGATGGCGCGTCAGGCTCGGAGCGCGGCGTCTCGGTGAGGTCCAAGGGCTCAACGCAGCTGAGGGTGTAGCGGTCACAACGTTCGACCTCGACGGGTACGTCTACGACGCGCTGCACGCCGGTGCGAGCGGGTTCCTGCTCAAGGAAGTCACCGGCGCCGGCCCGCGGCACCGAGCTCCCCGGCGCTCGCTGCGCTGACGCCGCGCGAGACCGACGTCCTGCGCGCCGTCGCCCGCGGGCTGTCCAACGCCGAGATCGCCGAGGCGCTGTTCATCGGCGAGCAGACGGTCAAGTCGCACGTGTCCGAGGTGCTGCGCAAGCTGTCGTGCCGTGGCCGGGTGCAGCTCGTCATCGCCGCGTACGAGTCCGGGCTGGTCAGCTGACGGCACAGCGGGGCCCTGACCTGGCACCAGTCGTGCTGACCTCGCCGCTGGACCGTGGTGATGCACCTTCTTGACGACGGTGCAACACTAGGAGCATGCCCACGACCCACCCTCGCCACCAGGTGACGGAGACCGAGACGGTGCACGAGGCACTGGAGATCGCGCGCGCCGCCTGGCCGAACGAGACGTCCCCGTCCAAGCTCCTGACACGCCTGGTCGTGGAGGGGCAGCACCGACTGCTGGAGAACCCAAGGATTCGCGCGGAGCTGCGCCGCCGCGCGCTGTCCGAGCTTCACCAGGAGCACCCGTGGCCGCAGGGGCCGGGCTACCTGGACGCCGTGCGGGAACAGGACTGGGCCGAGTGACGGCGATCCCCGGCCCGGTCGTCGCGGACGCCAACATCCTGATCGCCCTCCTGGACCCCACGCACGTCCACCACGAGGCGGTGCAGCAGGCTCTGGACCACGTCATCCCGGTGACCTCGATCGACCCCACGACGCACACGCAGCGTCCGGTGATCGCGTACGTGCATCCGCTGAACATGGCCGAGGTGCTGCGCGGGTACACCGCCGCATCTCGGCAACGGGTGCTGGAGCTGGTCGAGAGCCCGCAGGTCGGCATCGTCGCCAGGCCTGTCGAGGATCGCCACGAGGAAGTGTTGTCCCTGGCGAGGTACGCCGAGCACGTCAAGATGCCGGACGCGTGCGTCCTGGCCCTGGCCCACCACACGCGAGCCGCCGTGCTGACGCTGGACAAGCGGCTGTCCAACGCTGCGGTGACGCTGGACATGGACGTCGTCGACATGCCCTTGTCCACTCCCTGACCTTCACACCCGCGTGGCCCGCAGCAGCACCCCCTGCTCGGGGGCGAGCGGCGGCAGCGGCAGCCCCACCTCGGCGAGCACCGCGCCGGGCAGCTCGACGGACCCCGCCTCCCACCAGGACGGCGGGGCGTCGCCGACCACGAGCGGAGCCCCGGCCAGGTCGACGCGTTCCACCCGGTAGGTGGTCCCCGGGTCGAGGCCCGGCAACAGCAAGGGGGCCGGGACCGCGGCGGCGGAGGCAGCCCGGGTGACGACGGCGAAGATCGCCTCGCGGGCGTCGGGGGCGACGAGCCCGTGGACCCAGCAGTCGTCGTCGGTGTCGGCGCGCACGGTGGTGCCGGTGGCGACGAGCGGGCGGACCTCCTGGACGAACCGCACCCACCGGGTGACGGCCTCGAGGTCGCCGCCCGTCATGCGAGTGAGGTCCGCCTCGATGCCGCTGTGCCCGAACACCGCGGTGACGAGCCGCAGCGACAGGTCGTGGGTGCGACCCGTGGTGTGCGATCGCGCGTCGCCGACGTGGGAGCCGACCAGCTCGGGCGGCACGAGCAGCCCCGTCCAGCGCTGCACGGCCTGCCGTTCCAGGGCGTCGTTGGTGTCCGAGGCCCACACCCGGTCCGTCCGGTCGAGGACGTCGAGGTCGACCTTGCCCCCGCCGGAGGAGCACGACTCGATCTCCAGCCCGGGGAACCGGGCCCGCAGCTCGTCCATGAGCCGCCGGGTGGCGAGGACCTGCGGGCGGGACGGCGCGTCGAGCACGTCGCGGTTCTGGTCCCACTTGAGGTAGCCGATCGGGTACTCCTCCAGCAGGGCGACGACGGCGTCGCGCACGTGGGCGTACGCGTCCGGGTTCGCGAGGTCCAGGACCTGCTGGTGGCGCCACGGCAGCGGGTCGCGGCCCGGGGTCGCCCGCAGCACCCAGTCCGGGTGGCGGCGCGCGACGTCGGAGTCCGCGTTGACCATCTCCGGCTCCACCCACAGGCCGAACTCCATGCCCAGGCCGGTCACGTGCTGCACGAGCGGGTGCAGGCCGTCGGGCCAGACGCCGTCGTCCACGGTCCAGTCGCCCAGCCCGCGGCGGTCGTCGCGCCGCCCGCGGAACCAGCCGTCGTCGAGCACGAACCGCTCGACGCCGACGCGGGCGGCGGCGTCGGCGAGCGCCCGCAGCCGGTCCAGGTCGTGCTCGAAGTAGACCGCCTCCCAGGTGTTGAGCGTGACGGGGCGCGGGCGCGCGGCACGCCCGGGACGGTCGCGCACCCAGGCGTGGAAGCGCTCAGAGAGGCCGTCGAGGCCGTCGTCGGACCAGCCGGCGAGAGTGCGCGGCGAGGAGTAGGTCTCGCCGGGGGCGAGGACGACGTCACCCGACCCCCACAGCTCTCCCGCGCCGACGACGACGTGCCCGGAGGCCAGTCGCTCGACCCGCACGGAGGTGTCGCCGCTCCAGGCGTGGTGGACGGCCCAGACCTCCCCGGTACGGAACGCGAAACCTGGGGTGCCGACCACGGTGGCGAAGGGGGCGTCGTGCCCGGGTCGCCCGTGCCGGGTCTCGCGCTCCCACAGCCCGTCGCGCAGGGGCGCGCGCTGCGGTCGCCGCTCCCCCGCCCAGCGTCCCGACAGGTCGAGCAGCTCGGTCGCGCGGGCGGGCACCGGCAGCGTGGACGTCACGCGGTCCAGGGCGTAGGGCGTGGTGCCGGTGTTGGCGACGTCCGTGCGGCTCTCGAGGACGCCCTGCGCGTGCAGCGTCAGGCGCACGACGACCTCCAGGCCGGCGGCCGGGTCGACCAGCAGGACCTGCAGGGAGTCGCCGTCCGCCGTCGTGCGGACCGGTCGGGGCGCCGGGCGGCGCGCCGCGCCGTCGTCGGGCCGGGTGGGGCGCCAGCCGGCGAGGCCGGAGCGACCGGACCAACCGTCCGCCGCGAGGGGCAGCACCGTGGCGCGCACCGGCACGTCCGGGGAGCTGGCCGTGACGGCAGGGACCTGGCTGTCCGCGAGCGCCCCGAGCGCGGCCGGACCGAGCGCCCCCAGGTCGGCACCCCAGTGGACGATCACGGGCACGCCCGTGCCGCGGGCGTCGAGCACGAGGCTCGAGCCCGCGGCACGGAGGTGGTTCACCGACGACGACGTCACTCGGCCACCGGGATGGACTGCGACTCCAGGGTGCGGATCGTGGCGTCCTGACCGGCCTGCAGGGCCTCGAGCAGGGTGCCCGAACCGCTCAGCGCCGCGCCGAACCCGTCCGCGACGTCGTTGTAGGTCTGCGCCATCGTCGGGCCCCAGGTGAAGCTGGGGTCCGTCGCGGCAGCGGCCTCGGCGAAGACGTCGAAGATCGGCTGGTCGCCGTAGAACTCCAGTCCTTCCTTCAGCGCGGGGAGCTCCAGGCCCGCGGTGGTCGCGGGGTACAGGCCGCCACCCTCGTTGAGCGCCGTCAGCGACTCCTCGGAGGTGTTGAGCCAGAGGGCGAACTGCGCCGCCTCGTACGGGTGATCGGTGCCCTTCAGCACGGCGACGCTCGAACCGCCCCAGTTGCCGGCCGCGTCGGCACCCGGCTCCCACTGCGGCATCGGCGCGACGGCCCAGTCACCCGCGGTGTCCGGGGCGCCCGAGGAGATGGAGTTGCTGCCCCACACGGCGCTGACCCAGGTCCACAGCTCACCGGTGTTGAGCTCGTTGTTCCACTCGTCGGAGAACCCGGCGGTGTCCTTGACCAGGCCCTCGTCGATCAGGCCCTGCCAGTAGTCGGCCACCTCGGTCGACTGCGGACCGGTGAGGTCCACCGTCCACTGCTCGCCGTCGTTCTCGAACCACCGACCCTCCGCCTGCCACACGAGCCCGGCGAACCAGTTGACGTCCGTGCGCGGGAAGTGCGTGATGTAGGCGCCCTCGTCGCGGATGGCGGCCGCGGCGTCGGCGTACTCGTCCCAGGTGGTGGGCACGTCGATGCCGGCCTCCTCGAAGAGGTCCGCCCGGTAGAACATCGCCATCGGGCCGGTGTCCTGCGGGATCGCGAAGACGGAACCCTCCTCGCCGAACGTCACCTGCTGCCAGGTCCAGTCGACGAACTGGTCCCCGGCCTCGAGCACGCCCTCGCAGTCGGCGATGTTCACCAGACCATCCTGCACCCGGAAGTTCGGCAGCGTGTCGAACTCGATCTGGCCCAGGTCCGGCGCCTGCCCGGCCTCGAGCTGGTTGAAGAAGTCCTGGTAGGTCCCGGCGTTGCCGGACGGACCCGTGTTGTAGGTGACCTGGATGTCGGGGTTGGCCTCGTTCCACAGGGCGACGGCGTCCTCCATCCCGGGGACCCAGCCGGTGTACGTCAGCTCCACGGGCCCCTCGGACGGCGCACACGCCGGGGCGTCGGCGCCCTCGGTGGCGCCGTCGTCGGACGAGCCGGAGCAACCGGCGAGCAGGACGGCGCCGGCGACGACGGCGGCGCCCGAACGGGCGAGAGTGTGGCGATGCATGGTGTTCCTCCTTGAACGGGGCGGGGTCGAGCAGGTCGGGAGGGCGGGTGTCATGCCTTGACACCGCCGGCGGCGAGGCCGCCGCGCCAGAAGCGCTGCAGCCCCAGGAAGGCGAGGATCAGGGGGACGATCGCGACGAAGGCGCCGACGATGACGGCGGTGCGCAGCTCCGGGACGGCGTTCGTCTGGGAGTTCCACGCGTACAGCCCGAGCGTCACGGGGTAGAGCTTGTCGTCCGAGAGCATCACCAGGGGCAGGAAGAAGTTGTTCCAGATGGTGACGAACTGGAACAGGAAGATCGTCACCAGGGCCGGTGCCATGAGCCGCACCGAGACGGTGAAGAAGGTGCGCACCTCGCCCGAGCCGTCCAGGCGGGCCGCCTCGAGCAGCTCGTCGGGCACGCTGGCCGCGGCGTAGATCCGCGCGAGGTACACCCCGAACGGACTGACGAGGCTGGGCAGGAACACCGACCAGTACGTGTTGGTCATGTCCACGGCGCTGAAGATGAGGAACAGCGGCAGCGCGAGCGCCGTGACCGGGACCAGCACCCCGCCGAGGATGATGTTGAACAGCAGGTCGCGGCCACGGAACGCGTACTTCGCCAGGGCGTACCCGCACATCGACGCGAGCAGCGTGCCCAGCACCGCGCCCACCCCGGCGTAGAGCACGGCGTTGCCGAGCCAGCGCAGGTAGACGCCGCCGTCGTAGGTGAACAGGTACGTGAGGTTGTCCCACAGGTGGAAGTCCGCGAACCACAGCCCGGCCGTGGAGGAGAACTGCCCGCGCGACTTGGTGGAGGCCACCGCCAGCCACCAGATGGGCACCAGGAAGTACAGGGTGAAGGCACCCATGATGACGAACGCCACGAGGCGGGACATGGGGCGCTCGCGGACCTTGCCCCCGTCGCGGGCCGTCGTCGGGCCGTAGCCGTCGGTCCTCGTCAGGATGCTCACTGGAAGGCCTTCCTCTGCGTCAGGCGCAGGAACACGAACGACAGCACGAACGTCAGCAGCGCCAGCACCACGGAGAACGCGGCGGCCAGGTTGAAGTTCGGCACCGTGGAGGTCGTGTACACCACGAGGTTCGGGGTGAAGGTGGAGCTGACCGAGGTGGTGAACGTGCGGAACACCTGCGGCTCGGTGAGCAGCTGCAGCGTGCCGATGATCGAGAACACCCCGGTCAGCACGAGCGCGGGCACCACGAGCGGGATCTTCACCGACCAGGCGATGCGGAGCTGTCCGGCGCCGTCGATGCGCGCCGCCTCGTAGATCTCCCCGGGGATGGCCTGCAGCGCGGAGTAGATGATGAGCATGTTGTAGCCCGCGTAGACCCACGTGACGACGTTCGCGATCGCCCACAGCACCAGCCCGCCGCCGAGGAGGGGCACGCTGCTGGTCACGGCGCTGAACGGCGACAGGCTCGGCGAGTACAGGAAGCCCCACATGATGGCGGCGATGACGCCGGGCACGGCGTACGGCGCGAAGAACGCCAGCCGGTAGAACTTCTTGCCCCGCACGAGCGGGGAGTCGATGAGCAGGGCCAGCACCAGCGCGAGGCCGAGCATGACGGGCACCTGCACCGCGCCGAAGAGCAGCACCCGGCCGAGGGAGGCCCAGAAGGCGTCGGAGGCGAAGACCTGCTCGTACTGGGTCAGGCCGCCGAACACCTCCGTGGCGGGCCCGAAGGTCCCCTCGCGCTCCACGGTGCGGAACGACCGGAACACCGCGTAGCCGATGGGCACCAGGTAGAACATCGTGAACAGGACGAAGAACGGCACGACGAGGATCGCCAGCGCCCCGGCGTGGTGCGTCCGTCCGCGCGGTGGTGACCCCGACCTGCGGGGTGCGCGCCTGCCTGCGGTGACCGTGCTCATGCTGTCGCCTCCTGCCCGGACCGTCGGTCCGTCGTCGACTGCTCGCGGACGACGGCGACGCCGCCGCCCGGCACCTCGTGCGTGTCCGCCGTCCGGCCCGACAGGAGCTCCACGCCCGGCGCGTGCGCGACGAACGGTTCGCTCCCGTGGTTGACGACGAACAGGTAGGACGACGCCTCGTCTCGACGCCGGACGGCGTCGACCGTCGCCGGTGCGCCGGCCAGGACCGGCTCGACGCCTGCGTCGGCGAGCGCCCGGGCCGCCAGGCCGTCCCGGTCCGGCGTGTCCAGGCGGGTCGCGACGTACCGGGCGACGCCCGCGCCGTGCTCGTGCCGCGTCACGGCCGGCAGCCCGGCGACGGGGCCGTCCGTGAAGCGGCTCTCGACCGTCGCGCCGCGGGTCTCGACGCGCTCGGTCCACACCTGCCCGGTGCCGCCGTCGTCCAGCGCGACCCGCTGACCGGCGTCGAGCGGGAAGAACTCGTCGGTGCGCAGCCCGAGCACGTCCCGGAACGCACCGGGGTAGCCGCCGGTACGGACGTGGTCGTGCTCGTCGACGATCCCGGAGAAGTAGGTGACCAGCAGGTGCCCGCCGGCGTCCACGTACCGCTCGAGCGCCGCGGCCGCCTCGTCGGCGACGAGGAAGAGCGTGGGCACGACGACGAGCCGGTAGCCGGACAGGTCGGCGCCCGGCGCCACGACGTCGACTCCAGCTCCGCTCCGGCGGAGCGCGGCGTGCATCGCGTGCACCTCGTCGAGGTAGCGCACGTCCTGGGTGGGGTGGCCGGGCGCGTCGGTGGCCCACCAGGCCTGCCAGTCGAACAGCAGCGCGACGTCGCTGGTGACGGTGCTGCCCGCGACGTCGTCGAGGGAGTCCAGCAGGGCGCCGAGGCGCAGGGTCGCCCGCCACTGGGTGGACTCGGTGCCGGCGTGCGGCAGCAGCGCGGAGTGGAACTGCTCGGCGCCGGCGCGCGAGGCCCGCCACTGGAAGAAGCACACGGCGTCGGCGCCGCGGGCGACGTGGGTCAGGACCATGCGCTCGAGCTCGCCCGGACGCTTGGCGATGTTGCGCGGCTGCCAGTTCACCGCTCCGTGCGAGGCCTCCATGAGCATCCACGGGGCACCGTCGGCCAGGCCGCGGGTGGCGTCGGCGGCGAAGGCGAGCTCGGCCCAGGGGTCGGGCAGCCGGTGGTCGAGGTAGTGATCGTTCGCGACGACGTCCATGTGCGGGGCCCAGGCCCGGTAGTCCTGGGTGGCGATGTGCGCGGTGACCATGAAGTTGGTGGTCACCGGCGTGGTGGTGGTCGCGCGCAGGATCGCCGCCTCGGCGTGGTACCAGTCGAGCAGGGCGTCGGAGCTGAAGCGGCGGAAGTCGAGGACCTGGGTGGGGTTCTCCGGCGAGGCGGTCGCCCGCGGTGGCAGGACCTCCTCGAAGGACCCGTACCGCTGGCTCCAGAAGCTGGTCCCCCAGGCCGCGTTGAGCGCGTCGACGGTGCCGTACCGCTGGGCGAGCCAGCGGCGGAACGCCGCGGCCGACTCGTCGCAGTAGCACAGCGCGTTGTGGCAGCCGAGCTCGTTGGACACGTGCCACAGCGCGAGCGCGGGGTGCTCGCCGTAGCGCTCCGCGACCGTGCGCACGAGGCGTTCGGCGTGGTCGCGCAGCACGGGCGAGCTGGGGCACCAGGCCTGCCGTCCGCCCGGGCTGACGGTGCCGCCGTCACGGGTGACGGGCAGGATCTCGGGGTGCCGGGTGGTGAGCCAGGGGGGCGGGGTCGAGGTGCCGGTGCCGAGGTTCACGGCGATGCCGTGCTCGTGCAGCAGGTCCATGACGTGGTCGAGGTCCTCGAAGCGGTACTCGCCGGGGGCTCGCTCGATCTCGGCCCATCCGAAGACGTTGACGGCGACCAGGTCGACCCCGGCCTCGCGCATGAGGCGGACGTCCTCCGCCCACGTCTCGCGGGGCCACTGCTCGGGGTTGTAGTCACCGCCGAACGCGATGCCGCGCTGCGGGAGCGGGAGCCGCCCTCGGCTCGTTCTGGGGTCCACGTCGACGACCGATCCTCATCCTTGAAGGGGTGTGTGCACGTGCACACATTGGGAGAGTACCCCATGTGGCGCCCGGTGTGTACACGTGCACACAATCGTGTCCTGATGGATACGCTGTGCCCATGACCTCACCAGGGCGCGTCCGAGCGACGGTGCACGACGTCGCGGCCCACGCCGGCGTGTCCCGCGGCACCGTGTCCCGCGCGCTCAACGGCACCGGCTACGTCTCCGCCGAGGCCCGCGCCCGCATCGAGGCCGCCATCGCCGAGGTCGGGTACGTGCGCAACAACGCCGCCCGCAACCTCGTCATGCGCAAGACGTGGGCCATCGGGTTCGTCGTCCACGAACCGCACCAGCTGTTCCTCGAGGACCCCAACATCGGCGGGATCCTCCTCGGCACCAACGCCGTCGTCGCCGAGGCCGACCACCAGCTCGTGGTGCTCGTCGTCGACTCCGACGACGACGCCGCCCGCGTCTCGAGCTACCTGCGCGGAGGGTTCGTCGACGGCGCCGTCCTCGTCTCGGCCCGCTCGCACGACCAGGTCGCCGACGCCGTCGAGGAGATCCGCCTGCCCGCCGCGTTCGTCGGGCACCCCGAGGGCCGCCCCGCGATCCCCTACGTCGGCATCGACAACCGCGCCGCAGCCCGCACGCTCACCACCCGACTGCGCGACACCGGCCGCCGGCGCATCGGCATGCTGGCCAGCGCCCTCGACCGCGACTCCGGCGCCGACCGGCTCGCCGGGTTCCGCGACGCCCTCGGGCCCCGGTTCGACGAGCACCTCGTCGTCGCCGACCCGCTGTACTCGTACCACGCCGGGGTCAGCACCATGACCGAGCTGCTGCGGCGCGCGCCGGACGTCGACGGGGTGTTCGCCGCCTCCGACGCCGTGGCCGCCGGAGCGATCGAGGCGCTGCGGTCCGCCGGCCGCACGGTCCCCGACGACGTCGGCGTCGTCGGCTTCGACGACAGCGCCTGGGCACTGCGGTGCAACCCCCCGCTGTCCACGGTCCACCAGCCTGCCGCCGAGATGGGCCGCGCCGCCGCGCGGCTCGTGCTCGAACAGCTCGAGGGCCGCACCCCCGAGAGCGTCACGCTGCCCACCGACGTCGTCTGGCGCGACTCGGCCTGATCGCGGCCGGCACAAGAGGGTGGTGTCACACCTCTTGCAATGACACCATTGTGGTGTCATAGTGAAGTCATGGACTTGACCCGTTACGTGGACTCGCTGCAGCAGCAGCTCCGCACCGCCGCCTCCGCCGGCAGCGACGAGGCCCGCGAACTCGCCGACCGGCTCACCGCACCGCTCGACTCAGCAGCACGCCTCGTGCTGCTCGAGGCGCTCTCCGACGCGGCCGGCGAGATCTCCGCGGAGATCGCCCCGGGCTCGGTGGACATCCGGCTGCGGGCCGGGTCGCCCGAGTTCGTCGTCGACGTCCCCGTGGCATCCGACGGCACGTCACCGGCACCAGCACCGACGGCCCCGCCGGTCGTCGACGCCGACGCCGGCGCCACGACGCGCACCACCCTGCGGCTCCCGGACCACCTCAAGACGCAGGCCGAGACCGCCGCCGCCCAGGAGGGCGTGTCGGTCAACACCTGGCTCGTGCGAGCGGTCGCCGCTGCCCTGGAGCAGTCCACCGGCCGCCCCGCGGCGGGCCGGCCGTCTCGCGGCGGCAGCCGCGCCACCGGATGGGTCCGCTGACCCGCTTCCCACCACACCCCTGTCCGCCAGCATCGCCCTGACACCAGACTGACACCACCCTGGGAGCTCCGTCATGCCCACTTTCCCCGCCCCCCACCCCGCCACCGTCGTCGTGGAGGTGCCCTTCGCCCAGGTGCACGCCGTCGCCTCCGATCGTGACGACGTCGTCGTCACCGTCCTGCCCACCGACCCCTCGAAGTCCGGCAGCGTGCGTGCCGCGGAGGAGGTGCGCGTCGAACGCCAGGGTGATGCGATCACCCTCACCTACCCGGGCTCCTGGAAGCAGTTCGTGCTGCCCTTCGCCGCAGGGACCGCCGACGTCACGATCGAGCTGCCCACCGGCTCCACCGTCCGCGGCAAGACCGGATCGCTCTACGCCGAGGGCACCCTCGACACCGTCGACATGACTCTCTCCGCCGGCAACGCCCGCCTGGACGACGTCTCGCGGCTCGACCTGAAGGTCTCCGCGGGTTCGGTCTCCGCGGCAACGGTCCTCGACGCGCTGAACGTCAAGGTGGGCTCCGGGTCGGTACGCGTCGACCAGGTCGCCGGCACCGGGGTGCTGCGCGCGAGCAACGGCACCACGGCCGTCGGGGTGCTGACGGGCAGCCTGGAGGTGCACGGCGCGCACGGTGACATCGAGGTGCGCCGCGTGCGCGGCAGCCTCACGGCCAAGGGCGCCCACGGGAACGTCCGTGTCGGCACCCTCGAGTCCGGGGACGTCACGCTCGCCACGTCCTACGGCTCGATCGAGGTGGGCGTGCCCGAGGGCACCGCCGCCTACCTCGACGTCACCTCGGAGCACGGCTCCGTCCGCAACCAGCTCACGCCCACCGAGGGCCCGGTCGACGACGAGTCGACGGCCGAGATCCACGCCCGCACCGGCTTCGGCGACATCGTCGTGCGCCGGCCGTGAGACCACCGACCCAAGAAGGAGAGCGACGATGACCCACGACCAGCCCGCCCAGCCCGCCCTCCGCGTGCAGGGCATCCAGAAGTCCTTCCAGGACCTGCAGGTGCTGCGCGGCGTCGACCTCGACGTCGAAGCAGGGAGCATCGTCGCCCTGCTCGGCTCGAACGGCGCCGGCAAGACCACGCTGGTGCGGATCCTGTCCACGCTGCTGAAGGCCGACGCGGGTACCGCGACGGTCCACGGCCACGACGTCGCCGCCAGACCGGGCGCCGTCCGCGAGTCCATCAGTCTGACGGGCCAGTTCGCGGCCGTCGACGAGATCCTCACCGGCCGGGAGAACCTGGTCCTCGTCGCCCGGCTGCGCCACCTGAAGGATCCCGGCGCCGTCGCCGACGAGCTGCTCGCCCGGTTCTCGCTCACCGAGGCCGGCGGCCGCAGGGCCGCCACGTACTCGGGCGGCATGCGACGCCGCCTCGACATCGCGATGAGCCTCGTCGGCGACCCGCCGATCGTCTTCCTCGACGAACCCACCAACGGCCTGGACCCGCAGGCCCGGATCGACGTCTGGAAGGGCGTCAAGAAGCTGGCCGAGAGCGGCACGACCGTGCTGCTGACCACCCAGTACCTCGACGAGGCCGAACAGCTCGCCGACCGCATCGCCATCCTGCACGAGGGCACGATCATCCAGGACGGGACCCTCGCCGAGCTCGAGGCCCTCCTGCCGCCGGCCCAGGTCGAGTACGTCGAGAAGCAGCCCACCCTCGAGGACGTCTTCCTGTCCCTCGTCGGCACCTCTGCCCGCAAGGAGTCCTGATGACCACCCACGCCCTGGCCGACACCCGAGCCCTGACCGGCCGCTCCCTGCGTCACATCTCCCGCAGCCCCGACACGATCATCACCACCGCGGTCACCCCGATCGCGCTCATGCTGCTGTTCGTCTACGTGTTCGGCGGAGCCATCGACACCGGTTCCGAGAGCTACGTCGACTACCTGCTGCCCGGCATCCTGCTCATCACGATCGCCTCGGGCATCGCGTACACCGCCTACCGGCTGTTCCTCGACCTGCAGGGAGGGATCTTCGAGCGCTTCCAGTCCATGCCGATCGGCAGGTCGAGCGTGCTCTGGGGCCATGTGCTCACCTCCCTCGTCGCGAACCTCACCTCGGTGGCGATCGTCATCGGGGTCGCCCTGGCCATGGGGTTCCGCACGGGTGCCTCCGTCGGCGCCTGGTTCGCGGTGGCCGGGATCCTGGCGCTGTTCACCCTGGCGCTGACCTGGCTCGCCGTCATCGCCGGGCTCTCGGCGAAGACCGTCGACGGTGCGAGCGCCTTCAGCTACCCGCTGATCTTCCTGCCGTTCATCAGCTCGGCGTTCGTGCCGACCGACACCATGCCCGGGCCCGTCGCCTGGTTCGCCGAGAACCAGCCGGTCACGTCCGTCGTCAACACCCTGCGGGCCCTGTTCGACCAGCAGCCGGTCGGCCAGGACATCTGGATCGCCCTGGCCTGGCTGGTCGGCATCCTGGTGGTCGGCTACGTCGCGGCGCTCGCGGCCTATCGCCGCAGGATCAGCTGAACCCGCTTCTGCTGCTCAATGGACGACTTCTGTCGATTCCTAGCCAGAACGGCGCCCGCAGGGTTAAGTTGAACGGGTCAACGAATGGACCCATGCGCGAAGGAGCGTCATGAGCAACCGAACGTCCAGCACCCGTTGTGCACTCGGCCTGGTCACCGCCACGGCCGCCACTCTCGGCCTGGTCGCCGCCGCCGCACCGGCGACGGCCGCCTCCGACGACGGTCTCGAGGACATCCTCGTCGTCGGCAAGACCCTGGGGTTCCGCCACTCCCACATCGACGAGACGACCCACGCACTCGTCGACCTCGGCGCCGAGCACGGCTTCGACGTCGACGTGTGGGACCCGCCGAACAGCTCGGGCGGCTGGTGGGGCCCCGGCTCCCCGGGGCAGCCCGACCTCACGATGGACACCACCCCGTTCACCTCCGCGGACGACCTGGCGCAGTACGACTCGATCGTCTTCGTCTCCCCCGTCGACAACACGAACAACCTCAACCCCGCGCAGCCGCGCCTGCTCGACGACGCCGAGCTGGCCGCGCTGCAGGGCTACGTGCACGACGGCGGCGGCGTCGTCGGGATCCACGCGGCCACGGACACCATGCACACCTCGGGCTGGTTCACCCAGCTCATCGGCGGCGGGGCACGGTTTGCCAACCACCCGCAGCAGCAGACCGCCACCATGCGCGTCGAGAACTCCGCACACCCCTCGATGGAGGGCGTCCCGCTGGCGTGGGAGCGCTGGGACGAGTGGTACAACTACACGCTCAACCCGCGCGGCGCCGTCCACGTGCTGCAGACCCTGGACGAGTCCACCTACCAGGGCGGCACGATGGGCGACGACCACCCGATCGCCTGGTGCCAGAACTTCGAGGGCGGCCGCTCCTGGCACCAGGGCGCCGGTCACGTCGAGGAGTCCTGGGCCGACCCGGTCTTCCTGACCAGCGTGCTGCGCGGCATCCAGTGGACCGCGGGCACCGTCAGCGGCGGCGGGGACTGCGTGACCTGGAACGAGGTCGACGCCCTCGTCGAGGAGCTTCCGCAGGACACGGCGCGTGACAAGGTCGCCGTCCGGCAGCTGGAGACCCGCCTCGGGCAGGCCCAGGCCGCTGCCGACGCCGGTGACCAGGCGGGCGCCGTCCGGATCCTGCGCCCGACGGCGAAGCTCGCCGCCGCGCTGGTGCGCGACGACGACGCGGGTCAGGTGCTGGCGGACAAGGTCGACGACCTCATCGAGTGGCAGCAGGGGGTCGCCGAGGCCGGCCACTGACGGACTCCCACCCACGCGAGCGTCTCTGTCCGTCAGGAATCAGCGGCTGATTCCTGACGGACAGAGACGCTCGCGGTCAGGGGATGCCGGGTGCGTCGACCTCGGAGACCGGGAGCTCGCGGGGGGCCTCCTCGGCCCCCATGATCGTGATCAGAATCGACGGGCGGCGACGTCCGGGCGGTGCGACGACGCGAGCAGCTCGCGGAGGCGGGCTGCGGGGACGGGTGCACCCGGGTCGTCGAGGTAGCTCTTCGCGAAGCCGTCGAGATCGGCGGCGTAGATCGGGGTGTAGGCCCCGGACTCGGGCTCGAAGAGCGACGACTCGGCGAGCGTCCCGGCGTCGACGGCGTCGAAACCGAGGGTGTTCACGATCTGGGAGACACGTGCCTTCGCCTCGCTGTCGTCACCGGCGACCAGCAGCGCGGTCCGCGGGTCGGAATGGGCGAGGTGGGGTATGTGGTGGGAGACGATGTTGTTGAAGGCCTTGACGACGACGGAGTCGGGCAGGAGTGCCTGCTCGTACTCGGCCGTCGTGTACTCGAGGGTGTCGAGCGCCTCGATGCGGCCGTCACGGTGGGGGTAGTAGTTGCCCGTCGAGAGGATCGTCTTCCCGGCCAGGGCATCGGCGGGCAGGTCCGGGTAGGCGCCCAGAGGCACGGCCAGTACCGGGATGTCGCCGAACTCCGCAGCCGCTCGAGGGTCACCGGCCCGTGCGAGGGGGCCGAGCTCATCGATCAGGCCGGTCAGGGACTCCGGTCCTCGTGAGTTCGCGACGAGGACTTCGTGGTCGGCCGCGACGGCCAGGCGGGCGATCGCGCTGCCGATGGCTCCGCTACCGATGATGCCGATGCGGTTCATGGTCTCTCCTGATGTTCGTGTGGTGGTCGATGTCGTGTCGGTCGGGTGAGGTCGTCGGCGCTACCGGCCGTCGCCGGCTCGTGCGGCGCTCGTCGTCGCCCACCCGTTCCTGGTCAGTTCGGCCAGAGCGGCAGCAGACGCGTCGTCGGCCAGAGCCGCACCGCGCACCCAGCTCCTGGCCAGAGCGGCCAGGAAGAGGTCCCGGGCCCGGACGTCGCGGCGCGCGCCCCCGTCGTCCTGCGCGGCTCGCAGGAACTCCTCGGTGGTCGTGATGAACCCCTGGCAGGTCATAGCCAGCGGGGACGAGCTGGTCGCCGTCGCGGCCCGCAGCGGCTCGGGCAGCCCGTCGAACGCACCCGCCCACGCGGTGATCGCGTCGAGCCACCCGTCGAGCGCATCGGCCGCGTTCACCGATCCGCTGCGGAGGTCGTCGCGCCGAGCCACCAGCGCGTCGTCGCGAGCGGCGAGCAGGGCGGCAAGCAACGACTCCCGGTTCGGGAAGTGCCGGTAGAGGGTGCCCGCCCCGACCCCGGCCCGCTTGGCGATCGCGTCGAGCGAGCCGGTGACTCCGTGCTCGGAGAAGTACTGCTCTGCCGCACCGAGGATGCGGTCCCTGTTGCGCTGGGCATCGGCCCGGGGGGCCCGAGCTCCGTCCGTCGTCGTTCTCTGCATCATCACGTCTCTCTGCCGATCTAGCGGAGAGTGTCTCCGTATCGTTCTTAGCGGAGACTATGTCCGCTACGCGGGCACGTCAACGCCTGGGCGCACTGCATGCACGTCGCCCACGGCACGACCGGTGCGAACCGCGACCGGGACACGCTGGTGGCGACCAGGCGAGCCGTATCGCACCCCGGCCCAGGACCGGCACCTCGTCAGCGCTCATCCGGTCGGCGTGCACACGCCGTCAGGGATCACCGAGCGCCTCGGCGTCCCACGAGGCGCCGACGTCGGTGAGGTGGCGCCGCATCGCGTCGTGGGCGCCGTCGGCGTCGTGCGCCTCGACGGCGGCGAGGATCTCCTGATGACCGCGCAGCGACAGCGCCCGCCCCGCGGGAGAGGCGTGCGACAGACGGCGCTGAGGCAGCGTCCACTCCGTCATCAGGCCGTGCAGGGCGGTCACCAGCGGGTTGAGGGTGGCGTGCGCGAGCAGCAGGTGGAACTCGGTGTCACGCTCCAGCGACTGCTGCGCCGTGAGGTCCGCGGTGGTGCGCGCCAGCACGTCGGCGAGCTGGAGCTGGTTGGCCCGTGTGGCGCGCGTCGCCGCGAGCGCCGCCACCGAGGGTTCGACCAGGGTGCGCAGCTCGGTGACGCTCTCGGTGGCGTCCGGCGGGTGGAGCCCCAGGATCTGACGCGCCTCGTCCGGGCGGTCGACCACCCGGGTCCCCCGGCCCTGACGCCGCTCGACGAGCCCTTTCTCCTCGAGCGCGTTCATCGCCTCGCGCAGCGTGGTGCGGGAGACGCCGCGCTGACGTGCCAGCTCGCGCTCGGCCGGGAGCCGCGCCCCGGGTCCGAGCTCTCCCGTGGCGATCATCCGTTCGAGCTCGGCGGCGAGCGCCACCGCGATGGGTTGCCTGCTCGCGGTCGTCGCGGAGCTCTCGACAGTGGACATGCGGCTCCTCCTGGGGGCGGGCGGGTCTCGGCCGACAGACATCCTCAAGGTATACCAATCAGACCAATAAGAATTGGATCTGCATGTTCCAGGGCCGTAAAATGCGCGTTACCAGGTCATTGAACGGCTATCTTTCGCCGTGGAGCCCGTCATAGCGTGACGGTCACTTGGTCGGACCATTTGGTTCGCCCTCCGCATCCATCGGAAGGATCGCTCCGTGACCCCCTCCCGGACCCTGCTGCCCGTCGCTCTCGTCGCCCTGACCGCGACCCTGGCCGCCTGCACCGGCGAGGCCTCCGCGTCGGGCGAGGACGGCGAGGTCGTCCGCATCGCCACCCAACGGCAGCCGCACCTGTACGCGCCGTACGTCTACGCCGACCACGCCCCCGACGGCGTCACCATCGAGGTCGTCCCCATGGCGAACTCGACCGACGAGCTCAACGCCCTGCTCACCGGCGACGTGGACTTCGCGCTCCTCGGGGTGCCGACGGTCATCTCGGGCGTGGCGCAGGGCAAGGACGTGCAGCTCGTGGCCTCCGGGGCCGACGGCGGCTCGGGCCTCGTCGGGTCGACGTCCGTCACCTCCGTCGAGGACCTCTCCGGCGCGCGGATCGGGATCGTGCCCGGTTCGTCGCAGGAGATGGCGCTGCGGCTGACCCTCGAGGCCGCCGGTCTCGACCCGGACGTGGACACCGAGCTGGTGAGCCTGGGCTACGCCGACATGGCGGACGCGCTCGGGCGCGGGGACATCGACGCGTTCGCCGGTGCGGAGGTCAACGTCTCCCTGGCGCAGCTCGAGGGCGCGCACGAGGTCGCCTCCATCTACGAGACGGCGATCGGCCCGGTCAACATCGGGCTCGCCACCACCGCCACCCGTGCCGAGCAGGACCCCGAGCTGGTCCAGCAGGTCGTCGACATCCACGCCGCGGCCACCGAGGCGCTGGCCGAGGACCCCGCCACCTGGATGTCCGGCGTGGCCGACCGGTTCTCCTTCGACCCCGAGGTGCTCGGTCTGGCGGCGGACAACATCTGGCTGCGGTCCGACCTCTCCCCCACCTACCTCGACCAGGTGGACGCCCTGGCCGGCGAGATGCAGAAGCTCGCCGTCATCGACGCGGCACCGGACGTCGACGACGTCGTGGCCGACGGCTTCGCCCCCGAGACGCCGTGACCGGCGTCGCCTCGGCCCGGCCCACGGAGGCCGCGCCGTCCGCCACCACGTCACCGCCCGCTTCCTCGCCGACCGCGCCCCGCACAGGCGGTCAGGCCCGACGCCGTCAGGGTCCCGCCGGGCGCCGGGCGAGCGCGGTGCTGTGGGCACTACCCGTCCCGGTCCTCGTCCTGCTGCTGTGGCACACCGGCGTCGCGCAGGGCTGGGACGTCCCCGGCGGGATCCGCATGGCCGCCCTGCCGACGCCGGGAGCCGTGCTCGTCCGGCTGGTCGACCTCACGGTGGGCGGCCTGGTCGACGACTCCTTCAGCGCGCAGCTCTGGCGCCACGTCTGGGCGAGCCTGGTGCGCGCCGTCTCCGGCTTCGTGCTGGCCGCCGCCCTCGCCATCCCGCTCGGCGTCCTCATGGGTCGGTCGGCCCACCTGAGGCGGCTCCTCGAACCGACCCTCAACCTGGTCCGGCCCATCCCGGTGACCGCCTGGGCCCCCCTGGCCCTGATCATGATCGGCATCGGCGACAGCCAGGCGATCTTCCTGGTCTTCCTCGCCGCGTTCTTCCCGGTGCTGGTCAACACGGTCGTGGCGGTGCAGCAGGTGCCGCCGCGGCTGCTCGAGGCCGCCGCCATGCTCGGCACCTCGCGCTGGCGGCGGTTGTGGACCGTGGTGGTGCCGGCCGCCGTGCCCGGCATCGTCTCCGGGCTGCGGGTCTCGCTCGGCCTGGCCTGGGCGCTGCTCGTCGTCGGGGAGATGACGGGGATCAACCTGGGCCTCGGCGCCATGATCACCGAGGCCAAGGTCATCGCCCAGACCGATCTCATCGTGGCCGGCATGGTCGTGATCGGGCTGCTCGGCTTCGCCACCGACCGGCTGCTCGTCCTGCTGGTCCGTGTCATCGCCCACGGGCGACCGCTGCTCAAGGAGGACGGATGACCACCGGAACGGGACACCTCGCGATCGACGGCCTCGGCAAGCACTACGGAGGCGACACGTTCGCCATGCGGGACGTCACGCTGGAGGTCTCGCCCGGCGAGGCGATCGCCGTCGTCGGGGCCAGCGGGTGCGGGAAGTCGACCCTGCTGCGTCTCGTCGCCGGTTTCGAGACGCCGACCGAGGGGCGGGTCCTGCTGGACGGCCGCCCCGTGACCGGACCCGGCCCCGACCGGGGCGTGGTGTTCCAGGACTACGGGCTGTTCCCCTGGCTCTCGGTGCGCGAGAACATCGCCTACGGGCTGCGGGAGCGCGGGGTCCACCGCCGGGAGGCGCTGCGGCAGGCCACCGAGCACGCCGAGCTGGTGGGCCTCGGCCGGTTCGTCGACGCCTACCCGCACACCCTGTCCGGCGGGATGCAGCAGCGGGTCGGCATCGCCCGGGTCCTTGCCCTGCACCCGTCGGTGCTGCTCATGGACGAGCCCCTGGGTGCCCTCGACGCCCTGACCCGTCGTCAGATGCAGGACGAGCTCGTGGCTATCCGCCGACGGGTCGGGACGACCCTCGTGCTGGTCACCCACTCGATCGAGGAGGCGGTCTACCTGGCCGACCGGGTGGTGGTCATGGCGGGCGGCGCGTCGCACGGCGTGCCCGGACAGGTCAGCGCCGTCGTCCCGGTGGACCTCGGCGACCGGCGGGACACCGCCGCGCCGGACTTCCAGGGCCTCGCGCAGCAGATCGGCGACCACGTCCACAGCCCGCTGCCCGAGCAGGAGGACGCAGCATGACGACCCCGCCAGGAGTCCGGGCACCGCGCGTCCTCCAGCCGCGCGTCCTCCAACCGGGGACCGGCCCGGTCCCCGGCGAGGAGTACCTGCCCTCGACCCCGGGTACGGTCCGGTGGGGCCGGCTGCCCGCGGGGACCGACGCACCGGTCCTGTCCGTCCGCCCCGGGACCACCGTCACCATCGACACCGTCAGCCACGAGGGCATGCTCCCCGACCAGGGCAGCGACCCGGTGCGCTGGTTCGGCCGGCACGGTGTCGCCCCCCAGGACGTCCTGACCGACGTCGTGGAGATCGCCGCCGCCACCCCTCGGGGGGACGACGACGGCCCGCACGTCGTGACCGGACCGATCGAGGTCGTCGGCGCACAGCCCGGCGACGTCCTCGCCGTCCGGCTCCTGGAGCACCGGCGCCGGGTCCCCTACGGCGTGATCTCCAACCGGCACGGCCGCGGCGCCCTGCCCGCCGAGCTCCCGCGCGAGGGAGAGGCCGTCAGCGTCTTCGCCCCCGTGGAGGACGACGGCGAGCACGCCCGGGGCGTCCTGCCGCTCACCACGGACCCGGCCGACCGGCGTCGCACCCGGTTCCCCCTCGCCGAGTTCCTCGGCGTGCTGGGCGTCGCGACCCCCGGCGGGCAGCGCCCGCACTCGGTGCCGCCGGGCCGGCACGGGGGCAACATCGACATCACCCTGACGACGGCCGGAAGCACCGTCTACCTGCCGGTGGCCGTGCCGGGAGCACTCTTCTACGCCGGCGACCCGCACTTCGCCCAGGGGAACGGGGAGGTGGCCCTCACCGCGATGGAGGCCTCGCTGCGGTCCACGGTGCGGCTCGACCTCGTGCCCCACGACGAGGCGCTCGCCCTGCTCGGCGAGATCTCCGGGCCCGTGGTCCGCACCGCCGAGCACCTCGTCCCGACGGGGATGGACCCCGACCTCGACGTCGCGGTGCAGCACTGCGTCCGCGCCGCGCTGAACCTGCTGCAGGCACGATGGGGCATGGACGAGCATCTCGCGTACGCCTACCTCTCGGCCGCGACGGACTTCGACATATCCCAGGTCGTGGACCAGGTCAAGGGAGTCCATGCCCGGATCCGTCTCGCCGACTTCGAGGAGCCCACCGCATGACCCTGCCCGGACCAGCCGCGCCGCCCGCCGACCTCACCGCGGCCGTCGAGGCGTACGAGGCCGCGCTGGCTGCGGACGACCTCGGGGCGCTCGCCGACTTCTTCCTCGACGACGCCGGCACCCTGCGCGGGGACGACGCCGGGCTCCTCGTCGGCAGCGACGAGATCGCCCGGTTCCGGCGCGGCCGGGGAGGAGCGCCCGCCAGGGTCCTGGAGCACGTCGAGCACCGGCGCGTCACCGACGACGCCTGGCTCGTCACCGCCGTCTCCGCGTTCCGCGACGGTGGTCGTGGCCTGCAGACCCAGCTCTGGGCCCGGCCGTCCGCCGGGGCGCGGTGGCGGATCGCCGTCGCCCACGTCAGCCCTCGCCCACGAGCCGTCGACCGCAGCGTGTGGCGCGTCGTCGGCGACCCCCTGGTCGGGCCCTCCGACGACGGCGGGTCGGCCGGCTCCGGCCCCCTGGCCGGGCTCCGCGTCGCGGTCAAGGACGTCTTCGCCGTCGCGGGCCACCGCGTCGGCGCCGGCAACCCGGCACGGCTCGCTTCCGTCCCTGTCGAGACGGAGGACGCCTGGGCCGTGGCCCGCCTGCGGGCAGGAGGCGCCGTCGTGCAGGGGATCGCCACGTCGGACGAGCTGGCCTACTCGATCAGCGGCGTCAACCCGCACCACGGCACGCCGCCCAACGTCCACGACCCGCTGGCGATACCGGGAGGCTCCTCGTCCGGCGTGGGGGCGGCGGTCGCTCTCGGCCAGGCCGACGTCGGACTGGCCACGGACACGGCCGGCTCGGTCCGGGTCCCTGCGTCCTACCAGGGGCTGTGGGGGCTGCGCACCACCCACGGGCTCGTTCCTCGCGACGGGGTCCTCCCGCTGGCGCCGACCTTCGACACCGTCGGCTGGCTGACCCGTGACGGCACCACGCTCGAGCGCGTCGTCGCCTGGACGACGGCGGCGCTCACCGGACAGCACGGCCGGCCCCGCGACCGAGCACCCCGGCTCCTGGTCCCCTCCGCCGTCGTCGCCGGGCTCGACACCCCGGTGCGCGAGGCCTTCGAGCGCTGGACCGGGGCGGCCGCGGCGCGTCCCGGGTGGGCGACCGCCGCCGTCGACGTCGGTGACCTCGCGGTGCTGCAGGAGGCGTTCCGGGTGGTCCAGGCGGCCGAGGCCTGGCGGGCGCACGGGACATTCGTCGGCGAGCACGGCGACACCCTCGGCCCGGACGTGGCCGCCCGGTTCCGCGCCGCCGCCGCCGTCACCGCCGACGAGGAGCGCGCCGCACGCGGGGTCGTCGAGGACGCCCGGCGCCGGCTGCGGGACCTGCTCGACGGCGACCTGCTGGTCCTGCCGACCACCGCCGGCCCTCCCCCGGACCGCACCGCCGACCCGGGCGCGCTCGACGCCGCCCGGAGCGCCACCCTGCGCCTCACGACGCTCGCCGGGGCCGGCGGTCTGCCCGCCCTGTCCGTGCCCGCCCTGGCGCTGGGCGACGGCCGCCGACGACGGTCGGTGGGCGTGTCGCTCATCGGTGCGGCCGGCAGCGACCTGGACCTGGTGCGTGCCGCGAGGGCGCTGTCGATGGACCTGCCCTCGTGACCCGCCGCCCCGGCAGCCGCTCGTGGCTGCCCCGCCGCCTGCGCGGATGGGTCGACCCGTTCGTCCTCGCCATCCTCGCGATGCTGCTCGTCGGCGTGCTCGTCCCGATACCGGACGGGGTGCAGGCCGTGCTCGGCACCGCCTCCAGCCTCGCCGTCAGCCTGCTGTTCCTGCTCTACGGCGCACGCCTGCCCACCCGTGAGGTCGGCCGGTCGTTGCGGGACTGGCGCCTCCAGGGCGGGCTGCTCGCCGCGACCTTCGTCGTCTACCCCCTGCTCGGCGTGGTGGTGGCGTTCCTCGCCACCCCGCTGGTCGGCCCGGGGATCGCCGCCGGGCTGCTGTGCCTGTCGCTGCTGCCGTCGACCGTGAACTCGTCCATCGCGTTCACCTCGGTGGCGCGCGGTGACGTCGCCGGTGCGATCAGCGGGGCGACGGTCTCGAACGTCGTCGGGCTGGTGCTCACGCCGCTGCTGGTGCTGGGGCTGATGTCCGGATCGGCGGGCATCGGGCTCGACGGCGCGGGCGTGGGCGGCGTGCAGACGGTGCTGCTGCGGCTGCTGCTGCCGTTCGCCGTCGGGCAGCTGCTCCAGCCGTGGGTGGGCGAGCGGGTGCGGCGCACGCGGTGGCTCACCCAGCTCGTGGACCGCGGGACCATCCTGCTCATCGTGCTCACCGCGGTGAGCGGTGCCACGGCCCAGGGGGTGTGGAGCGGACTCGGGGTGTGGTCGGTGGTGGCCCTGGTCGGGGCCTGCGCCGTGCTGCTGGCAGCCGTGCTGGCGGTGACCTGGTGGGGCGGTCGCGCCCTCGGCCTGGACCGCGAGCGCAGGATCACGCTGCTGCTGTGCGGCTCCATGAAGTCGCTGGCCACCGGGCTGCCGATCGTCGCCGCGCTGCTCCCCGCAGCGACCATCGGCCTCGTCGCGGTGCCGATCGTGATCTACCACCAGCTCCAGCTCGTGGTGTGCTCGATCATCGCCCGGCGCTCGGCGGCCGGGCAGGCGTGAGCCCGCCCGGCCGCACGAGAGGCCTCAGGCCGGGACGATGAGTCCGGCGGTCTGGGTGCGGGCGCGCTCGAGGCGGGCGGCGACGTCGCGCCAGTTGGCGATGTTCCAGAACGCCTTGA